>NZ_JALLAN010000009.1 GCF_023062595.1 Arthrobacter rhizosphaerae | reverse complement strand
GAAGCATTTCGGCCCCGTAGACCACCTCACCCTTCGCCTCGGCCAGGGGTTTGCCCATCTCCGCGGTCATGATCGCCGCGAGGTGGTCGGTGTTGGCGATGACCAGCTCAAAGGCACGGCGCAGAATGTCCGCCCGTTCCCGCGGAGTGGACTTGCCCCACGATGCCTGGGCACGGCCCGCGGCCTGGATGGCCAGGGCAGCATCTTCCGGTCCACCATCGGCGACGTGGGCAATGACTTCATTTGTGGCCGGGTTCTCAACAGGGAACGTCGCCCCGCTGCTGGCCTTCTGCCAGGCGCCATCTATGAACAGGTCGGTGTAGAGGGTACTGGGATCAAATGAAGTGCTCATGTCACGCTTTCAATGATGGAAGGGAAGGGGCTACCGGGTCAGCTGGTTTTGAATCGCTGGGGACGCACGAACGCCAGGCCGTCGAAAGATCGTTTGCCGAGGGCTTCGTGTGCAGCGATTTCGCCGAATCCAGTGGCATTTTTGAAGCCGCCACCGGAGAAGCCAGTAGCACAGTAGATCCTGCTTCCTTCTTTGACCCTACCGAGCAGGGGGTGACCGTCCGTGGTGAAAAGGTCTGGAAAGGCGTCCGACCGAACGATGTTGGGAAACAGACCGGGGAAAAACTCCGTGACGGTTTCGATGGTCTCGGTAATTTCTGCGGGAGTCAGTTCTCTGGGCACGGCGTCCGCGTCCGGCGTTGGTCCGCCGCGACCGTCCAGGGTTGCCTTGACCGTAACCCCATCCACGGCGGGCGCCCCATACATGGAGCGGTCCCCGGAGATCCGGATGAAGACGGGGAAGTTCTCGGAAGTGAATTCGGCCCCGTTTTTAGCGACGAACCAGGTCAGGAATACGCGTTTGGTCTGGGTTGCGGCCTTCAGGTAATCGGGCATCAGGCGCTGGGACCAGCCGCCCGAGGAGATGATGACACTCTCGAAAGTCCAGGACTTCTCACCTGAGGTGATGACGACGCCGTCGGCGGTTTCGGTGATGCTGTCGATCGGGGTGTTGCTGTGGACTGTTGCGCCGTTGGCTTCCGCTGCGGCCACGGCCGCCGTGACCGCACGGTCGGTGCGCAGGGCGCCGGCGTGCGGATCGTAGACGGCGACGTCGTCCGCGCGGAGGTTGTGCTGCGGGTACCGTTCGGCCATCTCCTCGCGGCTGAGGATTTCGTGTTCGGCGCCGTTGGCCCTGGCGGTTTCCAGCAAGACCGGGATGTAGGGCCCGTCTTTGGTGCCGATGGAGAGCCCGCCGCACCTGGTAAGGATGCTTTGGCCTGTTTCGGCTTCCAGCTCAGCCCAGAGATCGCGTGAGCGTTCCAGGATGGGGTAGAGCTCAGGCACTCCGCGGTACAGCATGCGGAACAGGCGGGTGTCCCCGCCCACGGCACTGCGGCCGTGGGCGGGAGACGCGGCTTCGAATCCGGTGACGGAATCGGACAGGCGCGAGGCCTGCCACAACGCCATGCTTCCGATGCTGCCCAGGCCGATAACGGCGAGTTTTCCATCCACGGTTAGAGCACCTGCTCCAGGAAGGCCTGGGTGCGGGGTTCCTGGGGGTTGGACAGGACTTCCCGGGCGTCACCGCGTTCGACGATGTAGCCATCGTCCATGAAGATCAGGGAGTCGGCCACTTCGCGGGCGAAGCCCATTTCATGGGTGACAACCACCATGGTCATGCCCTTTTTGGCGAGGTCCTTCATGACGGCGAGAACTTCACCGACCTTTTCGGGGTCCAGGGCTGAGGTCGGCTCGTCGAAGAGCATGATCTCCGGATCCATGGCAAGGGACCGCGCGATGGCGACGCGCTGCTGCTGCCCGCCGGAGAGCTGGGCCGGGTAGTAGTCCCCGAACCCGGCCAGGCCGACGCTGGCGAGCAGTTCGTGCGCCCGCTTGGCTGCCTGTTTCTTATCTGCACCCTTGACCAGGACCGGCCCGGACATGATGTTTTCCAGCGCGGTCATGTTCGGGAACAGGTTGAAGGACTGGAATACCATCCCCACCCTGGTGCGCTGCTCGGCGAGCTTCTTGGGACTGTGCGCGTGGTAGGCGTGGGCAGTCTCGTAGTAGCCGAAGTCCTCACCGTTAACTTTCAGGACTCCGGAGTCCACGGTTTCCAGGCCGTTGATGCAGCGCAGGACGGTGGATTTACCGGAACCGCTGGGGCCGATGATGCAGCAGATCTCTCCGCTGGCGATCTCCAGGTTGATGTCTTTGAGGACTGTTTTAGGCCCAAAGGACTTCCGGATTTTCTGGGCAAGAATCGTTCCGTCGTTGCTCATCGGAGGTTACCTTCTTCCGGTTCGGTCAGCACAACAGCTTTCTTCGCCTTCCGGGGAAGCCTGGAGGTTGCGCGGGAGTATTTCTGCTCGAGCTTGGACTGCGGGTAGCTCAGCAGCAGCGTCATTACGAGGTACCAGAGGCTGGCGACGATAAGCAGCGGGATGGTCTCGTAGGTGCGGGCGTAGATCAGCTGGGCGCTTTGGAGCAGTTCCGCGACACCGAGCACACTGACGAGCGAGGTTCCCTTGAACATGCCGATGACCTGGTTACCGGTGGCCGGGATGATGGAGGGCATGGCCTGCGGGATGATGACCTTGCGCATCTTCATCCCACCGCTCATACCCAGGGAGTCAGCGGCTTCGATCTGGCCCTTGCCGACCGAGGAGAACCCGCCACGGATGATCTCGGCCATGTAAGCGGCCTCGTTCAGGGTCAGGCCGACCAGGGCCGCGGTGATGGGTGCCATCAGGGCGTTCGTGTCAATTTTGGTGCCGATGTCCGTGAACGGGATACCGATGGACAGGTCCGGGTACAACGCGGAGACGTTGAACCAGAAGATCAGCTGCACCAGGACCGGGGTGCCGCGGAAAATGGTGATGTAGACATTCGCGGTGGCCGCGATCGGCTTGATTTTCGAGCCCCTCATGATTGCCAGGCCCAGCCCCAGGAGCGTTCCGAGGGCCATGCTGGCAAAGGTCAGGAAGAGTGTGAGCATCAGCCCGCGGATGATTGTGTCGTGGGTGAAGTACTGGGCGACAACGCCCCACCTGAAGTTCGGGTTCGTCGAAACCGAAGCCAGGATGCCGATGCCGATCAGGCTGCACACCACCCAGGCGACGTACTCGAAGGTGCTGCGCCGCTTGAGCCTTGGCTTGAGCGCTGAATCCGTCCCGGTCATTGTGGTTCCGCTTCCTTGGGGAATCGTTTTCAACATAGGGTCACCCACTAGCGGATCGCCGCTTCGGTGATGGCTGATTCGCCGAGGCCCCAGTGCTCGAGGGCTTCTTTGTATTCGGGGCTTTCCAGGACGGACTGGATGGCTGCCTGCAGGGCCGGCGTCAACGGTGAGCCCTTCTTCAGGCCCATGGCGACGTTGGTGTTGGTGCGGGTGTCCATGCGGGGTTCGAGGATGTGGAAGTGGTTGGGCTGCTGTTCGTTGGCCCAGGCCAGGGCGCTGGCGTCGTAGAAGACCCCGTCGATCCGCTTGGAGTCGAGCTGGGTGAGGGCTTCCTGGACGTTGGGCAGCGTGATGCCGTTGATGGCGGGCTGGCCCTTTTCCTCACAGGTCCACTTGGAGACGTTGGGCAGGTGCTTGAGTTGCTGGGTGGAGCCCTTGGTCACGCCGATGTTCTTGCCGCAGAGGGTGTCGTTCGTGAGTTTGAGGGGGTTGTCCTTGGCTACTGCCACGGCGGAGCCGCCCTTGAGGTAGTTGATCATGTCCAGGACCTTGAGGCGTTCCTCGGTGGCGGACATGGTGGTGGCGGTGAAGTCGTAGCGGCCGCCGTCGATGCCGGGAATGATGGTGTCGAACGCCGTGTTCTCGAACTTCAGCTTCAGGCCGAGTTTTTTGGCGACGAGGCGGGCGAGGTCGGGGTTGAGGCCGATGGGGGTTTGGTTGTCTTCGGCCAGGAAGGTCATCGGCGGGGAGCTCAGGTCCATTGCGACGGTGATTTCGCCCTTGGTTTTGAAGGACTCGGGCAGCAGTGCGACCGCGGCTGCGTCGGGCTGGACACCTTCTGAGATGTCACGGGTGTTCTGGGTCTTGGGCAGGTCCGTTGCCCGGGTGCCGGTGGCCGCGCCGCCACAGGCAGTCAGGGCCAGCAGGACAGCAAGCCCTGCGGCCGCCGTCTGGATCGTGTTTCTGGTCTTCATGGTGCTTCCCTTCAATGGGTTCAGCGGCAAGTGCCGGCTGAAGGTGCAGTCTTTCCTATGCCTTGCCGCTCGGCGTCCTGATGCAACATGCGGTCGGCGTTTGTCTTTGATGCTTCATCCGAGCTGTGATTCAGCTCTCGTTCCGTACAGCAATAAAACCTTGCTTTTCGTTCAATGTCAACAGTTGAACAGTAATAATTCAACTGTTGAACAGTGCAACTTCTCTACACTAAAGATAGGTGGTAGAAACCCTTGGCGTCGAGAGCACTCGTCCGCCCGTATGCGCTGAACTAAGAGCTGGCCAGCATCGATTCCCGTAACCGGGTCTTGGCCAAGACTAGTCCCGCATACGCTGCTCCCCGGGCCACCGATAGTCCGGCCACTTGGGATTCAACCCTGATTTCCGGGACGATGGGAAGGCTTTGCGCGAGTCGCGCGCGCGCCTCGGGCAGGACTTCGTCCACTAGCGGACTTAAGCGCCCCACAAAATACACGGATTCCGGGTCCAAGGTAACCGCAATGGCACCGACAGCGGTCACGATCGCCGTCGTAAACGCCTCCACCACTTCCGCACGGGACTCCGCTTCCTGCGTCTGGGTCCAGAGCGCTTCGACGCCGTCCAGGTCCAGTCCCCGAGCCTTGGCGAAGTCCAGGAGACCTTTCGTGCTCAACAGCCCATCGAGGGTTTCGTCACCGACACCGGAAAAGAGAACACCACCCAGATTACCGAAAGCAGGGGTCCGCCCCTGAGCGATTTCATGATCAGTACAGCTTGCAAAGCTCAGCACCGTACTAAGCATGAACAAGGCAGCATTCCCTATACTCGTATCGTCCTTCAGGATCCCCCGGAGGGACGCACTGGCATCGCTCTCAAGGACCACGGGAGCCTTCAAACGATCTTCAAGAGAATTCTGGAGAAGCGAATCCATGAAAATCTTTCTTGATTCTGGTCTTCCGGACGAATGATTGCCGTTGACAACACGGCCGGGCAGTGCGGCAACGATTTGGCGCAATGGCCCCTGTGCGGAATCACTTGTCTCCACAATCAAGTCGACCAGCCACTGGGCAGTGGTGGCGCCATCTCCCCCCTCAAGGCTGGGAACAATCACGTGCCTCAACTCGCGCCCTCTCAGGTCCGTCACCAGGACACAGGTGGTTCGCGCCCCGAAAGCGATGCCGACAATGTGCCCCGCTGTACCGGGCACATCCAAATACGTGGAGCGCCGACCGCGGCGCACTACCGCATCGACTCCCTGCTCAACGACGAATCCGTCAAGAAGAAGCTCATCCACCTTCCGGGACACCGTCGGCTGGCTCAAACGCGTCAACTCGATCAGCTTGGTACGCGTCAAAGGCGCCTCTGAGAGAATGGCGTCAAGCACCGACGCCTTGCTGTAGTCACGCGCCGTGGGGTTGCTACTCATAGCTCAACCTTAATTGAGTCTCAGACCGGAGCTGGGACGACCTGGCCGGCTCCCGCTAATTCTGGCCAAGGGCAGTACGCCCCGGCACGGGCACAAATTTCCGGGGCGTACTGGCGCTGTTTGGTTTAGCGGAGTGCTTTGAATGCGCGGCCCATTCCTTCGAGGAGGCGGTCGGCGTCGTTGTTGGAGAAGGGCATTGGGGGGCGGAGTTTGAGGACGTTGCCTTGGGCGCCGCAGGCGGAGATGAGGATCCGGTCTTCGCGGAGGGCGTTCACGATGCTGGCGGCGGCTTGGCTGTTGGGTGTCAGCGAGGACCGGTCGGTGACGAGGTCGACGCCGATGAAGAAGCCGCTTCCGCGGACTTCTGCGACCTGGTCCAGGCCTTGGCTGAGGTCTTTGAGTCCGGTGATGATTTTTTCGCCGACTTTGTGGGCGTTTTCTATCAGTGATTCTTCGCGGAGGACGTCCAGGACGGCCTGGGCGGCGGCGATGGCTACGGAGTTTCCGCCGAAGGTGTTGAAGTAGCGGATGTTCTTGCCGAACTCTACGAGGAGTTCCGGTTTGAAGACCGCTGCCGCGACGGGGATTCCGTTACCCATGGGTTTGCCGATGGTGACGATGTCGGGGGTGATTCCGTGGCGTTGGAAGCCCCACCACTGCTCACCGGTGCGGCCGAAGCCGGGTTGTACTTCGTCGGCGATGTAGAGGCCGCCGGCGGCGTGTACTTCTTCGATGATGGGGCGCAGGAAGCCTGCGGGGCCGTCGAAGACGCCGTCGGAGGAGAAGATGCTGTCGGCGATGAAGGCTGCCAGTCCGATGCCGTGGCGGTGGAGGTCTGCGATGGCGGCGCGGACCTGGTTGCGGAGGTGGTCTTCGAGGGATCCTTGATCGGAGGAGAAGCGCAGGGCGTCCGGGGCGTCGATGACGCGGACGTTTGCGCCCAGGGGCACTCCGATACCCAGGGACGGCGAGAAGGACGCTACTTCGGTTGTCAGGCCGTGGTAGGCACCGGAGGTGACGATGATGCCTTGGTTCCCGGTGGCATATTTGGCTACGCGCATGGCGAGGTCGTTGGCTTCGGATCCGGTGCAGGTGAACATGACATGGCCAAGCTCGGCCGGGAACGTGGAGAGCAGCTGCTCCGAGTAGTCCAGGATCGATTCCTGGACGTAGCGGGTGTTGGTGTTCAGTATCTGCATCTGTTCGTGGACAGCGGAGATGACTTTCGGGTGGGCGTGCCCGACTGAGGGGACGTTGTTGTAGACGTCGAGGTAGTCATTGCCTTCCTGGTCATACAAGATGACGCCCTTGCCACGGACGATTTCGAGGGGGGTGTCGTAGAAGAGCCGGTAGCTCGGTCCGAGGCTCTGGTCCCGGCGGCGGATGTTCTTTTGCATCTGGTCCGGGAGTTCACCGAGACGGTTGGGATCAAAGCCGTTGATCATGGCCCGGGATGGTTTGCGGATGGTTTGGGGGGTGTTGCTCATGATTTCTCCTTGGTGGCTGGTGGGTCTGGTTCAGGGGGAGGGTGGGAAAACTCCGTCAACGTCGCCTTCTGCACCAGTTCGACCGAGCTGCGTGGTTTATTTGATTCACTATGAATCTAAATGCCATCTGTTCAACTGTCAACAAACTTTTGTGATCGTGTCGCACGTATTGAGAGGGACAGGCCTGGATTTTGCCCGGAGCGCCGACTTCAACGGGCATCCAACTGCCTATTAAGGGAATAAAAATCACCACCCGGATCTATTGTGGATTGTTGACAGTCGGCTAAACTGGCCATGTGCATTACCAACCGAGGCCGGCAATTATCGGCCCTCTCACTGAAGGAATGTCATGAAGAAACGTCGCCCGGCTGCTTCGACTCTCGTTCTCGACGAACCATCACGCACAGGTCACCACTGCCCGACAACCGGATGGTGGTCAGCCGTCGGGGATCCAAGCGACGCGAGGTTCATCATCAAGGGAGAGGTGATGCCCGCGTTGAGCGGAACCCCCGCGTTCTGGGCATTGACGGGGGCGGCTGGGGGAGTCCAAGGCCTCAGGCTCGAATCCGCGCTGCAGCCAACTTCATAGACGAGCGCCGGCTCTTTCAAGCTCCGGACGACGAGGACGTGGATGGCAGGGCTGATGGCCCAGTTCCAGACCAAGGGTCGCCCCCGCCGTTGCGCCTGATGGCCCTGCCGCCGAGACCGCCTCCGGACTAGGATGGCCCGAAACGGAGGCGAGGACTGGTGATGCAATCGGAAGTGACAGAAGTTCCCGAAAGCGGGTATGCCCCCGTCAACGGAATGCAGATGTACTACGAGCTGCATGGTGACGGCGGTACCCCGCTGTTGCTCTTGCATGGCGGACTGTTCGATATTGAGCAGCAGTTTGGCGCGTTGATTCCGAACTTGTCGGCGGGCCGCAGGGTCATCGCCACGGACTTCCAAGGTCACGGTCGGACCAACGACATCGACCGTCCGCTGAACACGCGTGACCTGGCATCCGATGTCATCGGGCTCCTTGCGCATCTGGAGGTCCGCGAGGTCGATCTGTTTGGATTCAGCGTCGGCGGCGCGGTCGCACTGCACCTGGCGGTCAACCGTCCGGAGCTTGTGCGCAAACTGATCGTGTCGTCGGTGTCATTCCGCCCCGACGGCGACCGCGGCGGAAACGCCGAAGCGGTTGCCGCGATGACAGTCGACATGATCGCCGGTACCCCAATGGAACAGCGCTATCTGGCTGTTTCGCCGCACCCGGACCACGAGCATCTCCAGGGGCTGCTGGACAAGCTCGGAGGCTACGATGCGGGCACCACAGGGTGGAGTGATGACGAAATCCGCGGTATCGCCGCCCCCACACTGATCACCGTCGGCGATTGCGACATGGTCAAGCTCGAGCATGCGGTGCGCTTCCTTCAGCTCCGCGGGGGAGATGTGAACGGCGACTTTGAAGGAGTGCCCGAGTCGCAGCTCGCAGTGTTTCCCGGCACAACACATTTTTTCGGGCTTGCGAGGACTGAACTGGTGCGCGAGGTTGTGACTACCTTTCTGGACTGACGACGGCGACAGCTAATCTTCTGCTGATGGGTTGGCGTCGAGAAGGCTGCGCAGGACATTGAGGGCTTCAGACAGTTGGAGGTCAGTGACGGCACCATATCCAATGACGAGGCCGTTCATTGGCGCCCGTTCTGCGTAATAGTCAGCCAGAGGCACCACCCGGATTCCCTGCTGGAGGGCTTTCGCAGCCACAACGGCAGCCTTGGGTTCTGGGAAACGGATGACTGCATGGAGCCCTCCCTCAAGGGCGCCGAGCTCCAGGTTGCCGCGTTGGCCGAGGCGGTCAATAACCAGGGCGCGGCGATGCGAGTACTCGCGGCGGGCGCGTGTGATGTGGCGTGAAAGCCCGCCCTCTTGGATGTAGTGCGCCAGGGCTGATTGCAATACTCCTGCCACAGGCGTGTCCATGGCCTCACGTAGTGCTTTCAGCCCACGACCTGCGTCGCCGCGAACAACCAGATAGCCACATCGCAGCCACGGGCTCAGGTTCTTTGAAAACGTTCCCAGAAGTACTACGTCAGCATTTGTGGGAAGGGATGCAATGGCAGGAAGGGGCATTCTGCTGTGACGGAATTCGCTGTCGTAGTCATCCTCGAGAACGAGCACGTTGTGTTGATCGGCCCAGTTCAGGAGCCCCAGCCGATCCTGGACGGCCATTCTGCCCCCCAGCGGATACTGGTGGCTGGGCGTTATGAGAACCGCGTCCGGAATTTCCTTGAGCGCGGCCAGTTGTGAAGTTCGCAGACCGTCCTCGTCCACCGGAACGGTCAGCAACTGAGCGCCGGCGGCTCTCATGACGCGACGGGCTCTGGGGTAACCGGGATCCTCAACCAGGACGCGAGGTCGGTCTCCGCGGGTGCGAAGCATGGAAACAATCAGGTGCAGCGCATCACTGGTTCCGGCCGTGATAATGACATCGTCAGGTTCGACGGCGAGTCCGCGTGACACCGCCAGATGTCCTGCGACAGCTTCCCTCAACACCAATGTCCCAACCGCCGGCGGCAGATCCGAGTATCCATCTTTCGATACTGCCCTTTTCCAAGCACTGCGCCATTCACGGTCTTTGAACGGTGACCCGGCTGGCCGTCCTGGAGTCAGATCTATCAGGTCAGCCGAGTCCAGGCTGCGGTTGGGATGCTGCTGCTTTCTGGGAGGGCTTTGTATGTCCGGGCGCACAACCACCCTGGTCCCGCCCGCTCCGCTGCTCTCGAGGAACCCTTCCCCGGACAGCTGCTCGAACGCACGAACCACCACACCACGTGAAATGCCCAAGCCTGTGGCCATCCTGCGGGTAGCAGGAAGGGTGTGTTCGGGCTGGAGGAGTCCGGCGAGGATGGCTTTCCGGAGCTGACTTGCCAGCTGTGCGGCCAAAGAAACATTGCTTTCCCTGTCCAGTTCAATGGGGATTTCGGCTTCACTCATTGGACCTCCAGACTTAGTGATTCTTGGACCTAGTGTAGGACCAAAACCTTTGGCAGCATGAAATCCGTAACTACCTCACGTTGCGCTCTGGCCCCGGCTGCGCAGCCATAAGAAAGAAGGACTCCGTGTTCAACGGCCTCAGTGCATTTCCCCTCACGCCCATGCAGGGCGAAGATGTCGATCTCAAAGCCGTTGCTCTGCTGGTTTCCCGCGCAGCCCAGGCCGGAGTGGACTCCCTGGGTGTCCTTGGCTCGACGGGAAACTATGCCTATTTGTCCCGCAATGAACGGCGGGCTGTGCTGGAGGCTTCTGTGGATGCGGCCAACGGCGTTCCCGTCCTTGCCGGTATAGGGGCACTACGCACGAGGGACGTGCTCGCATTGGCAGGGGATGCGCAGACCGCAGGTGCATCTGCCCTGCTTCTGGCACCCGTCTCCTACCAGCGGCTCACCGATGCAGAAGTATTCGGCCTGTATGAGGATGTTGCCGCTGAATCAGCCCTTCCCATCGTCGTCTACGACAACCCGGGTACCACCGGCTTCACCTTCACTGACGATCTTCACGCACGCATCGCCAGGATCCCGGGAATAGCGGCCATAAAAATACCGCCACCGGTTGCCGGAGAAGTTTCGACGCGGGTCAGCAAGCTTCGCTCCCGGCTGCCGCAGGAGACATCGGTGGGTATCAGTGGGGACTGGGTTGCTGCGGAGGCTTTGCTGGCCGGTTGCAACGTCTGGTATTCAGTAATTGCGGGGGTGCTTCCCCAACAGGCCAAGGCCATCGTGGATCATGCCCTGGGCGGTCGCCGCGATCTCGCTCTGCAAGCCTCGGCAGAGCTTGAACCGGTCACGTCTTTGTTTCGAACCTACGGCAGCCTCCGGGTGACTGCGGCCCTTGCAGAAGATCTCGGACTCGTAAAGTCTTCAGTGCTGCCGCGACCTTTGCGCGGGCTGGACAGCGATGGCCGGGAGAAAGTTGCGCAAGCCATCCGCCAATGCGGGCTGGAGGCATAACCTGTGGCAGCGACGAGGAGGAGCGGGTAATGAGCCTTCTCCCTGGAAAAATCCGGACCCGGACGGACGCAGGAAAGTCCACGGCTTCCGGAGGCCTTGCACGTTACGTCGTGGCGGCGACGTTGGCGCGGAGTGCGGACGGCGGTGCCGTCGTCGCCATCGTCCTGCTGGTGACGACAAGCGGCGCCCCTGGGTGGCTGGCCGGGATCCTTGGTGCGTGCATCACCGCCCCGCATCTCTTTGGTCCCCTCATTGCCAGGCGTCTGGACACCGCCCGTGATGGTCGAACGGTGATCGCCTTGGCCTGCATCGCGCATGGCGTGACCCTGGCTGCTGCTGTCCTGCTGTACCCGGTGACACCGCCCATAGTGCCGGGCGTACTGCTCCTGGCCTCCGGGCTGGTTGGCCCGCTCCTGACAGGTGGCATCAGCAGCCGTCTGGCAGCTATCGCCGGCAGTGACAGAACAAGCCAGCGCCGGGCTCAGGGGTGGGACGTTGCCACGTACGGCATCGGCGGCACCATTGGGCCTGCGCTCGTGGCGGCCGTCTCGGCATGGGCAGATCCTGCCATGGCGGCACTGATCCTCTCCGGCTCGACGGTTGTCGCGGCCGCCGTCGTGAGACTCTTGCCTTATTCGCCGCCTGCAGCAGTTCCCTCAGACGTTCCCCGGCCGGGCCGGACACTGCTGATGATGGTCGCAAGCGGTCCCTTGCGGCGCACGCTCTACCTGACCGTCGTCGTCGCCCTGTCTGTCGCAGCGTTGCCCATCACCGCCGTCGCCTCCACGGGGGAACTACAGGTTGAACCGGCTGCGGCAGGGCTACTGACGGCTGCCTACGGTCTGGGCGGACTGATCGGATCCGCAGGCGTAATGATCCGGCCCATGAGAACCGATGCAGACCCGCTGATGACCTGGCTCGGTGCTGCCGTGGGTGCTGCCCTTTGCGGGGCAGCTCTCGCCGGAGTATTCCCTGCGGCCATCGTGGCCTACGCTTTCGCCGGGCTACTCAACTCCTGCTTCTTCGCCGCAACCCTGGCAGCCCGTAGCGAGTACGCACCTGCTGAGGCGCGTGGTCAGGTGTTTGTCTGGATAGGCGCCTTGAAAATTACCGCGGGCTCGGCCGGTACTGCCTTGGCAGGGGCAATGATCACATCTGCTCCCCAGCTTCCTTTGTTCCTGGCATCCGGACTCATCCTCGTGACGGTAACCGTTTCCGTCCTTGACCGCCGCCGGAAGGGGACGGCTGGCCTTTAGGTCCAGGCGTTACTGATCCCCGAACGTCTTGTCCAGGGCGCTGAGGATGTCGTCAATGATGTCTTCCGGGTCCTCGAGGCCGATCGAAAGACGCAAATGACCGTATTTGTGGAACGAGGCCGGGTAATTTTCCGATCCTCCGCGCGCATCCGGGCCCACGTGCACGATGAGCGTTTCATCGTGTCCAAGGGATACAGCGGAGGTGATGACCTGCAGGTTTTTCACGAAGCGGTTTTGGGTGTTCGAGTCTCCTTCGACGGCGAACGCGAGCACGCCGCCGTATCCGCGGCCACCGAACTGTTTGCCGGCCAGCTCGTGCTGTGGGTGGGAGGCCAATCCGGGGTAGAGGACGTAGGCAATCCGCGGATCGGATTCCAGAAGGGCTGCGACTTTTTCAGCGCTTGAGAACTGCTGCTTGAGGCGCAGCGGCAAGGTGACGGAGCCGCGCATGATCATCCATGCGTTGAACGGGGAAATCACGCCGCCGGCATCGACAATGGCGTCGTGCCGTATGTGCTGGACCAGTTCGCGACGCCCGGTCACCACGCCGCCCATGGCATCACCGTGGCCGTTGATGTATTTGGTCAGCGAGTGGATGACAAGATCGGCCCCGTCGTCAAGAGCGCGGTAGAAGGGTGCCGGCGTGAACGTGGCGTCGATGGTCAGCAGTACGCCGGCGTCTTTGGCGATGCCTGCAAGTGCTGCGACATTGGCCACCTTCGTTGTCGGGTTCGCAATGGTTTCGGCATGGATGAGCTTCGTGTTGGAACGGATGGCAACCCGAACTGCCTCGAGATCATCGGCATCAACGAACGTCGCCTGGATGCCGTACTTTTCCGGAAGAAGTTCCCCGAACAGACGGTACACCGCTTCATAGGTCACATTGGAGACCACCACGTGATCGCCGGATTTCAGGAGGGTGAAGAAGACGCCGTGCAGGGCTGCCACACCGGTTGCGAAGGCGGCTGCTGCTTCGGCGCCCTCCATGGCCGCCAGCTTGGTTTCAAGAGCCACCTGGTTGGCGCCGGCGTTTCTTGTGTAGACCAGTCCCTCGTCAACACTCGACCAGTCCATAGCGGACGGGTCATCGGGGAGCACGTAGGAATTTGCCATGACCAAGGGCGTGCGGAGCGCGCCGGTACCCTTGTCGATGCTGTTTCCTCCATGGACTGCCCAGGTGGAGTCATGGACGGAGGACCGGTTGTGCTTGTCAGGGGTTCGCTTCATTGCTGTGGTTTCCTTCGGAAAGTTGTGTGCTTCACTGAGCGGCCTCGACGAGGCGCTGGGCGGTGACGACGCCGGGGCCAAGACGGACGATGTGTGTTGTGAGGTCTTCACCGGCGGCGAGGATGGCTTCGGTGGTCATTGGCTCGAGAGCGTCGAGGATGAATAAGGCTGTGGTGGTCTCGTCCCGGAGTTGGGTGCGCCGGCCCTGACGCCAGTTCCAGCGGCGGCAGGTCACGCCGTCGTCATCACACCAGACCACCTCACCTGGGTCGGGGTATTCAATCAGCGGCGTTCCGCTTGCAACTGTGTCGAAGGGTTCTTGACCCGTTGCACGGATAAGCCGGGGTGCCCCGATGTAGCGGGCAAGGTCTTCGCCGCCGAGAGGAATCTGGTGCAGCACCGAGACGGCGTTGTAGAGGTCCGTAAGTCTGTTGACCCGGGGGAGCCCGGCGTCAGCGCGGCGCACCAGCGCCTCAAGGCTGTTCCGTGTTCGGTTTGGCTTGGCTCCAAACGACTGGTAGGCCTCCCGCCAGGCAGCAACGTGCGGGAGGTGTTCCACTTTCTGCTCGGCGAGTGCCGCTTTGGCCGCCGCTTCCGCCTGCTCCAGCAAGGCGTTGCCGGCATCGTCGCTGGGTCCCGGCACGAGTCCGTCGACAGCGATCAACAGGGCGCGGTAGTCGGGTCGAAGCTCGAATACGGCGGGCTCGACGTGCGCTGCTCTGAGGATTTCATGGAGGGCTTCGGCGTTACTCATTGCCGGCCTCCCGGTGCGGTGAACCCACGCCACGCTCGAAGACTGCGAGCGAGAACCTCGCCGGTTCAGTGGTGTTGTTGGCGTATGAGTGGGCCACGTCCCCGGGGAAAGTTATCGAATCACCGGCCTCGAGGGCGACCGTTTGGTCCGCTGCGGTGACTGCGACCGTCCCTTCCTGCACCTGCAGGAGCTCCTTGGTGCCGGGCGTGTGGGGCTCGCTGGCGTGCTTGTCGCCCGGTCCAAGGATCCAATCCCAGAGTTCAACCACTTCGGGAGGTTCCGTCCCGGCCACGAGCACGCCGCGTCCGCCGGATTCGCTGCTCCAAAGAACCGCCCCCTCACCCTTCCGGATCACCTTGACGGCCTTGGACTCGGGGGACTGCACCAAATCAGGGAGACCCACTCCTAGGGCATCGCTGATCCGCAACAGGGTGCCAACACTCGGGTTCATTGTTGCCTGTTCCACATTGATGATCATGCGACGGCTTACGCCTGCCGCTTCGGCCAACTGATCCAGAGTCCAGCGACGGGCTTGACGTTCCTGTTTGACCCGGGAGCCGATTGCCGACGCGAGAGAGGCTATGCTTTCATCCATAGATGCATAATAGTGCACTGCAAGTGCACTTTCAACAGTCTGCGCAGTCAGCCCCCGGTTGGCCCAGGTTGATCTGGTCCAGAATGCCGTAATCCTCGACGGTGCCCGGGTGTTCGCGGTAGCCTGCAGGCCATGGTGGACGTGGCGCATTTCCGGGCCATTCTCGAGGGAGAGCGGGACCGCAAGCATGCCCTCCTGAAGGCACTCCGCCAAGACATAGGCTCAGTGAGTGCGGCCCGGGAGAACTCAAATGTTGATGATGAGCATGATCCCGAAGGCAGCACCATCGCTTTCGAGCTTTCCCAGGCTACTGCGCTGTTGGAGCAAAGCCGGGCGGGGCTGGAGCAGATCGAGGGCGCCCTTGAGCGGATTTCAGACGGAAGTTATGGATTTTGTGCGGTGTGCGGGGCTGCCATTCCGGAGGGCCGCCTTGAGGCCAGACCCTGGACACCTTTCTGCATCGGGCATGCATCCGCGAGGTCCTGAATCATTGCGGCGTGGGCGGGCGATTTGGGGACGAAGCGGCGGATGAACGTTGCAGTTATTGCTCCGAGCAGGGACAGGAGAATCCAGGGAGCGGGTGCAGTGATTGAGGGCGTGTACGCGAGTTCGTAAAGTGGGGCCAGGGCGGTGTTGCCGAGGACGACGGCGAGCCCTCCGGCGCTGGCGAGCAGCCCGTAATACGCCCCGGTGGGACGTCCGGCAGAAAACTCGAGTACTAGTCCCATCGCTATGGGTGTCACGCACATGTTGCCGAAGGCAAGGCCCGTCACCAGTACGAGGGCAGGCAGTATCGGCAGATCCGCTGGCGGTGGGATGATCGCCAGGGCCGCGACGGAAGCGAATCCCGTGGACTGGAGGGCAAAGCCGAGGGGGAGCGCGGTTTTAGGTCCGGCCTTGCGCATCAGCCGTGCAACAGGCCATTGAAGAGTAATTGTCAGGACGGACGCGTATGCAAAGACGACCGCCAGAGCCTGGACACCCGCGCCGCTGCGTTCCAGTTCCACGGGAAGGCCGAAATAGAGCTGGTTGGCCGCCAGGAGATTGACACTGTAAAAAGCAGCGAACCCGATGAACCTTTTCTCCCTGAGGCAGGACCAAAGGCCCGACGTCTGTGAGTGGCCGGGCGATTCGGTTGAGGCTTTGGGTGCTTGGATTTGAGGTTTGGGGATGAACAGCCAAAAGACCAGCGCCATGACGGCGAACACGGCGGCCCCTGCCAGCAGGGCGGTATCAAAGCCGGTATGGAGCAGCAGGGACCCCAATAGAGGACCGACAACCGTGCCTATCTCCCCGAACACCACCACCAAGGCAAAAAGCGATGCTCTGTTGTGGTGCTTGCCCTTGCCGCGGCGAGCGGTGTCATCTTGTGTTGCGCCTTCCACGGCTTCCGCCTTCTGCGTAGCGCCTCCCTGGGAGGCTGCCGCCACGAGGCTTTGAAGGGCGGGTGAAAACAGTGCGCCGCCAATGCCGGTAACGACGGCACCGATCAGGAACAGCGGAAAGTCGGAGGCCCAGGCCAACGTCAGGAAGCCCGTAATCCGCACCAGGCAGCCGGCGATCATCGATTGCCGTGCTCCCCAGCGGTCAGCAATTACCCCACCGAAAAGGAACATGCCCTGCTGGGCGAATGTGCGCGCCCCAAGGACGATTCCAATGGCCATCGCGCCCATGCCGAAGTCGTTCCGCATAGCGACCGCGAGGAACGGCACAACAGCAAAGAAGCCGATGTTGAAGATGAGCGGGCTGGCCAGCAGTAGCTGCGGGGCAGGCTCAACTCTTGCAGGGCGCCGGGTGGGTTTCAGGCGCAACTTTCGCGCCGCCGTCGGCCTCATCTGTTGCTGCCTACTGGGAGGGCGGGGAACATGACGAATCCTTAGTGCAGAGGTGGGGGAATGTCCTCCAAGCTTATCAAGAATGATTCGCAATAATTCGGTTATGGCGGTATATGACAACAGGGGTGCCTTCCAGTTGGAAGACATCCCTGCGGCAACAATAAACACGCCGGACCACTCTCGACGCCGACGATTCAGCAGCTACGTTTGCTGTGGACTTTCAGCGCTGAGCGCGTTGCGGAACTGGCCGCCCATCTCCTGGCGGAAGGCATCGAAGTCGCCGTCCAAAGCAAGCGCAGCCAGTCTCTCGTGCTCGACGGCGATTTCATGGAGGTCGCTATAGGTAGGGTGGTCGACTGCGAAGTAGAGACGCAGCTTGTTCTCCCAACCGTTCCAAAGAGCCTGCAGGGCGGAGTTCCCCGAAAATTCGTAGAAGAGCCTGTGGAAGCGGAGGTGAGCATCAACGCTGGCCGGGATATCGTGCGTGTCCGTTGCCCGGTAAAGTTCCTCGATGGTTTGCTTCAACCGAAGCTGTTCAGCGCCCCGCAAAGTCGGAGCCGAGAGCTCGGCAGCGTAAGGCTCCACGAGCAAACGGATTGCAGCGATCTCAGCGACGTCGCGGGCACTCACCTCCACAACGAAGGATCCCCGGAAGGGGATCTTCACGACAAGCCCCTCTTCCTCAAGCCGGGTCAGCGCCTCACGTAAAGGGGACCGGCTGATTCCGAGATCGGCCGCGATGTGTGTCTCGCGCAACTGTTCCCCCGGAGGCACACTTCCGTCCAGGATGGCTGTCCGCAGCACGCGGTATACGCCGTCCGGCGTCGTCGTCCGCTGTTCTTGCCACTTGAACTTGCCGTCCATCATTTCCCCCTCTTGTCGATTGTCGATTATACAGCTATGGGTCTCAGCCTAAGGGTTAGGGCCCTCCAGCCTGCTGAATTGCGACAAGTTCATCAACGGCTGTCTGCCTATGCCGCCTAATGGCCTTGACGAGACCTTCCCTGTCGCCTGCCTCAAGTAGGTCCACGATGTTCTGATGTTCCCCTACCAGAACCTCCAGCCGTGCATGGGACAAATCCAAGTCGAGGTTACACATTCTTGATTCAGCCGCGAGTGTCCTATAAATACGGATGAAACGCGTATTACCCGCGCCGGCAACGAGGGCTGAGTGGAACTGCAGCTCAAGGCGTGCAATTGCCTGCTGGTCGGAAGTGGCCACCTGCTTGGCCATTTCATTCACAATCTCCTTCAGCGCTACGCAGGTGGCTTTGATCTGCCTAAGGCTGCCATCCAACAGCCTGCCGGCCGCAGCGGATTCGAGGGACTCACGAACCTTGTAGATCTCTCTCAGGTCATGCCTCTCAATTTGGGAGACGAACACTCCGTGATTGCGCCGATAAACGAGGATCCCTTCCTGGCACAAACGCTGTAGCGCTTCCCTGACAGGACTTCTGGACATGTTGAGCTGGCTCGCCAGGAAGTATTCATTGATCTGTTGCCCGGGGCGGATGGATCCTTGGACGATTTGTTCACGCAGATGATCAGCGATCAGCTGTGCTGTGGGTCTTTCCTCCAGGGCAAACAGTTCTTCTGGTGCCGCCATTGACATCCCACTCATCTCACGCTTTCTGCATAGTGCAGCCCGTTGTGGCTGCAGGTTGGTCTAACTCGTCTTGAAGCGTTCGGGCCTGACGAAATCCAGACCATCGACGGTCCCCTTGCCGAGGGCTTCGTAAGCGGCAATGTGCCCGTAGCCGGTGGCGTTCTTGAACCCTCCGCCGGAGAAGCCTGTGGCGCCGTAAATCCTGCTTGACTGGCTGAACCAGCCCAGCAGCGGGTTCCGGTCCGTGGTGTAGAGGTCCGGAAAGGCATCGGAGCGGACGATCGTCGGGATGAGGCCGGGGATGAATTCAGAGATCGTTTCGATAGTCTCGGCGATTTCGCTTGTTGAGAGTTCCCTGGGGAAACCGTCGGGGTCCGGTGTTACTGTGCCGCGGCCATCAAGGGTGGCTTTGACTGTGACCCCGTCCACGGCGGGTGCACCGTACATGGAACTGTCCTCATACATCCGGTTGAAAGTAGGGAACCTATCGGGCGAGAACTCTGACGCGTCGCTGGCGACGAACCAGGTCAGGAAGACGCGCTTGGTCTGGGTTGCCGCCTTCAGGTAGTCGGGCATCAGCCGCTGGGACCAGCCGCCGGAGGAGACGATGACGTTCTCGAAGATCCAGGACTTCTCTCCGGAGGTGATAACAACGCCGTCCCCGGTTTCGGTGATGCTGTCGATCGGGGTGTTGCTGTGGACTGTCGCACCGTTCGCCTGGGCTGCGGCAACGGCCGCTGTGACGGCACGGTCGGTGCGCAGGACCCCTGCATTCGGATCGTAGACGGCGCAGTCGTCCGGGCGGAGGTTGTGCTGCGGGTAGCGTTCTGCCATTTCGTCGCGGCTGAGGACTTCGTGGGCCGCCCCGTTGGCTCGGGCGGTTTCCAGAAGGCTGCGGATGTAGGGGCCGTCGGCAGTGCCGATGGACAGTCCGCCGCAGCGTGTGAGGATGTCCTGTCCGGTTTCTGCTTCCAGTTCAGCCCAGAGATCACGTGAGCGTTCCAGGATGGGGTACAGGTCAGGTACTCCACGGTAGATCATCCGAAAGAGCCTGGTATCACCGCCCACGGCACTTCTGCCGTGGGCAGGTGACTGCGCCTCGAATCCCGTGACGGAGTCAGTCAGGTGCGATGCCTGCCACAACGCCATGCTTCCGATGCTGCCCAGTCCGATGACTGCCAGTTTTCCGTCCATGTCTAGAGCACCTGTTCCATGTCGGGTTTGCTTCTTTCGGTAGTTATTTGCTGATGGACGGCTATTAGCGGATTGCGGCTTCGGTGATGGCTGATTCGCCGAGGCCCCAGTACTCCAGGGATTCCTTGTATTCCGGGGTTTCCAACACGGACTGGATGGCTGCCTGCAGGGCCGGCGTCAACGGTGAGCCCTTCTTCAGGCCCATGGCGACGTTGGTGTTGGTGCGGGTGTCCATGCGGGGTTCGAGGATGTGGAAGTGGTTGGGCTGCTGGGCGTCTGCCCAGGCCAGGGCGCTGGCGTCGTAGAAGACCCCGTCGATCCGCTTGGAGTCGAGCTGGGTGAGGGCTTCCTGGACGTTGGGCAGCGTGATGCCGTTGATGGCGGGCTGGCCCTTTTCCTCACAGGTCCACTTGGAGACGTTGGGCAGGTGCTTGAGTTGCTGGGTGGAGCCCTTGGTCACGCCGATGTTCTTGCCGCAGAGGGTGTCGTTCGTGAGTTTGAGGGGGTTGTCCTTGGCTACTGCCACGGCGGAGCCGCCCTTGAGGTAGTTGATCATGTCCAGGACCTTGAGGCGTTCCTCGGTGGCGGACATGGTGGTGGCGGTGAAGTCGTAGCGGCCGCCGTCGATGCCGGGAATGATGGTGTCGAACGCCGTGTTCTCGAACTTCAGCTTCAGGCCGAGTTTTTTGGCCACGAGGCGGGCGAGGTCCGGGTTCACCCCGATGGGGGTGCTGTTGTCCTCAGCGAGGAAGGTCATCGGCGGGGAGCTCAGGTCCATTGCGACGGTGATTTCGCCCTTGGTTTTGAAGGACTCGGGCAGCAGCGCGACCGCGGCTGCGTCGGGCTGGACACCTTCTGAGATGTCACGGGTGTTCTGTGTCTTGGGCAGGTCCGTGGCCTGGGTGCCGGTGGCCGCGCCGCCACAGGCAGTCAGGGCCAGCAGGACAGCAAGCCCTGCGGCCGCCATCTGGGCTTTGTTGATGGTTTTCATGGTGCTTCCTTCTAAACGGGCTGGGGGTTCGGGTGAAAGATTGTGGGTTATTCGTGGAGTCCGGCGAGTCTGCTGCCGAATTTTGCCAGGAGGGAGGTCTTGGTGGAGTCCCTGCGCTCTTCCCACTGGTCAGCAAGTCCGAAGAGCCGGTACATGCCGTGGACACCGAGCCAGCGGAGGGGTTCCGGTTCCCACTTCCGTGAGCGGTAGCCGACCCAGGGGAGTGTTGTCCGTTCCGTTTTGTGCTCGAAGGCGAGCTCCGCGAGTGTCCTGCCGCCGACGTAGGCTGCGGTGACGCCGTGCCCGGCGTAGCCGGTGGACGATCCGATCCCGGATGCCTGGTCCCAGTGCACGCCGCCGTTCCAGTCACGGGTAACCCCGAGGACTCCGGACCAGGCGTGATCCACTTCGAAGGGGATGCCGGGGAAGAAGGAGCGAAGCTTTGTAGAGATCAGGTCAATGGTGGACTGGGGTGTTAAACCGGCGCCTCCTGTGCCTGAGCCGTAGCGGTAGGGTGCTCCGCGGCCGCCGATGGCGATGCGGCCGTCCGCTGTTCGCTGCGAATAGATGAAAGTGTGCGCGGAGTCGTTAAGGCACTGCGGCCCGTTCCAGCCGATCTGCTGCCATGCCTCTTCCGAGAGCGGCTTGGTCACGATCATCGAGGAATTGATCGGTATCAGGCTCCTGCTGCCAAGCAACTCTCCGGAATACCCTTCGGTGCAGATGAACGTCTTGGCCGCGGTCACCCGCCCGCTGTTCACAGTGAGGGTCTTGTTCTCGATGCTGCCTACCCGGCTGCCTTCGTAGATGCTCACCCCCATCGAGGTCAGGGTCTCAGCGAGACCGTAGACAAGTTTCGCCGGATTTATCCGCGCGCAATTCTTGTAGAAGAGCCCGCCGTGGACGGTGGAGATGTTGATTTGGCTTTGGAATTCGTTCCGGTCGAGCAGGTGGACATCGTCTTCGGTCAGGCCGTACTTCCAGTCGGTGTCGCGCCTGGTCGCGAGCCGGCCCAGCCCCGCTTTGGTGTGGGCTGCGACCAGCGCGCCGCCCTTGTTCTGGTCCGCATCGATGCCCTCGGTCTGGAGAATGTCCAGGACGGAATCGACGCCGGCGACGAACTCCTGCTGCAGTGCAATGCTGGCGTCCAGCCCTCCGCCGGAGGCACGTGCGAAGGTGGCCCGGTTTCCTGGGGGCATTGCTGAGAGCCAGCCGCCGTTTCGTCCGGAGGCGCCGTAGCCGATCTGTTCTGCCTCAAACACCGCGACGTTGAGTGATGGTTCGAGTTTCTTGGCGAAGTAGGCGGCCCAGAGGCCGGTGTAGCCGCCGCCGATGATTGCCAGGTCTACAGAGTCCTGACCGGTGAAGCGGGAGTAGGTTGGCCTGGTGTCCGCGAGTCCGGCCATCCAGAAGCCAAGATCTCCGTTTCGGGGTGTTGCCGCAAGCGCTGTCATGAGTTGTCCTTATTTGTCTGGGAACGGTTGTGGTGTTCAGGCTGCGGTGTATCCGCCGTCGACGGGCAGGACCGCGCCGGTGATGTAGGACGATTCCTTCGAGGCCATGAAGAGGATGGCGTCGGCGATTTCTTCGGGGGTGGCCAGACGCTGGAGCGGGATCTGGCCCTCGCGCTGGGCGCGGTATGCCTCGGGGTCCTCCCTGCGCTGGAACGACGCTTCGATGATCGGCGTGGCGGTGAGCCCTGGTGCGACGACGTTGACGCGGATGTTGCGTGAGGCCCATTCGATGGCCGCGCCCTTGGCGAGCATGATCAGGCCTCCCTTGGCTGCGGAGTACAGGACTTCATCGGGCTTGCCGACCATGCCGAGCCTGGAGCTGACGAGGACGAACGAGCCGCCCGCGGCGGGCATCAGCGGTGCGAAGTGCTTCATGACCAGGAACGAGCTGAGCAGGTTGCTGTGCAGCACGTTCTTCGCATCCTCGTAGGCCATCTCTGTCAGCGGGCCGCTGACCTGCAGTCCGTGGTTGAGGACGACGACGTCGACCGTGCCGAAGGATTCAGCGGCCTGGCGTGCGAGGTTTTCGACGAACGCCTCGTCATTGAGGTCTCCCGGGACGTACAGGTCCTCGGGCTGGGCGCTGTCGAGGTGCTCTCTGCGGCCGGTGAGGAGCAGCCGGGCACCTTCATTGCGGAATTGGGAACATACTGCGTCCCCGATTCCGCTGTTGGCTCCGGTGACCAGGGCGGTGGTCTTATCAAGTCTCATGTCAGACATTCCTTCTTGGTGTTCGGTCGTTGAGCTGCTGGCTGGCTGGGATGGCGCATCCCGTCCGGATCGGTCAGTTGAGGAATCCGCGGGCGTCGACGGGCCACCGTTCCAGGGTTGTGCCGGTGCTGTCGGTGACGATGTATTCCTCGAAGTTCACGACGACGGGGCAGACATGGTTGGGCACCACGGGAAGCACCGTCCCGACGCCGGGGCGGAAGTCTCCGCCGGGCAAGGGGAGGAAGCCGTGGTATTCGTTGAGCTTGGACAGGACGGCGTTGGTGCCGGCAATGGCGCCGTATCCGATTTCGGGGTTGCCTTCACGGCCGAGGGCTTTGGTGCCGATATCGAGGATGACCTGATCCGGGACCCAGTCGCTGACCACGGTGCCGGCGACGAACAGTGCGATCTGATCCTCGGTGCAGGCCCCGAGCCTGGTGTTGTTGAGGTCGTTGAACACGTACTCGCCGGGCCGGATTTCGGTGATGACGCTGTTGGTGGCGAATTCCACGGTGGGTGTGGAACCGGCGCTGACCACCTCGGGGGTGATCCCGGCTGCGGTGAGGCTGCGCACCGCAGTAATAAGGGCGGCATCCTGGTCCTCCGCGGCACGCTTGCGGGCGTCCGGACCGGCGCTGCCGTGGCCCGGATAGGTGAAGACGCCGGCCGGGACCAGGCCGCGTCTGCGGGCGGCAAGGGCGAGGTCCCCTGCAGACTCGGGGGCAGCTCCGGAACGGCGGGCACCGCAGTCGACCTCAATGACGACCTGCAGCAGCCCTGGTTCGTCCCCCATCGCGTCGGCGAGGGCATTGATCGCTGCGACGTTATCGACGCCAACCCGCAGCCGGATGGTTTCGGCCAGTTTGCGGATCCTGGGCCCTTTCGTTCCGGCTGTCCAGACCGGGTAGGCGATGAAGATGTCCTCGAACCCGGCGGTGGCGAAGACCTCGGCCTCACCCACGTTGCCCGCGGTGATTCCCACCGCCCCGGCCTTGACCTGGCGCCGGCCGATTTCGACGCATTTGTGGGTCTTGACGTGTGGCCTGACGTCCAGGTTCTGGGCGTCAGCGAAGGCCTGCATGCGGTCGATGTTCTCCTGCATCACGTCGGCCAGCACGATCGGTGAGGGGGTATCGATTCGTTCGAGGAGAGCCTCGAGTGCTGATTGAATGCGGTTCACGCTGTACTCCTTGTAATTCTGTTTATGAATCGAGGACCGCGGTGCTGGCTTCCTCGGATGCTGGATGTTCGGGACCCGCCGCAGCGGGTCCCGAACAAACACGCCGTCGCACAAGGCCGCCGTCGTACCTCTTTACTGAACTGCCGTGCAGATCATCTGGATCTCTACCGGAGTGTTCAGCGGCAGTCCGGCCACTCCGATCGCGGTGCGGGCGTGCCGTCCGTTCTCGCCCAACACCTCGATGAGCAACTCACTGGCCGCGTTGGCGACCTTTGACTGCAGACCGAAGTCCGGTCCACTGGCCACGAAGACCAACATCTGCACGATCCGGACGCGGTCCAGATCGCCTACCGCCTGCACAGCGGCAGCCAGGCAGTTCAGCGCGCAATGGCGCGCGAGCTCCTGCGCCGTCTCCAGGTCCACGTCCCGGCCCACAACGCCCTGTCCCAGCAGCACACCGTCCTTGAACGGCAGCTGGCCGGAGATATGGATACTGGAATCCACCGCCCGGTGGTCCACGTAGTACGCATTATCAGCCAGGACGGGAAGTTCCATACCCAGGGCCTCAAGACGATCTGAAGCCGAGTCGCCCTTTACGGTTTGAGGCAGTGGCAGACTCATCTGTACAGGTCTCCCTTAGGAGGCTGCGGGACGCGGCAGGCCGAAGAGGACGGGGAGATCGGCGATGTCGGTGATCCGCTCGTAGCCGAGCCAGTGCTCGTCGTGCTCGAAGCCGCGGTCGACATACACCTTGTTCTTGATGTCCATGATGGCCGCGGGGCGGTGGTCGTACATCGGGCTCGCAGAGACGTGCACGATCTCATCCGGTGTCACGCCAAGCTTGTCGAACATGTACTCAAATGCACCGAGCCGCGGCTTGTACATGCCCATCTCCTCGGCGCTGATGATGACCTCGAACGGGGCCTTGAGGTTCGCTGCGAGGAGCTCAGCATGGGCGGTGTCGCTGTTGGTGATGATGACCAGCGGGACTTCCTCAGCCAGGCGGTTCAGTGCCTCGGTGACACCCGGGTACGGCTGAAAAGAGGGGACTTTCTCGTAGACTGCCCGTGCATCGGCCGCACGGAACTCCAGACCGAGCCGACGCGAGGCGCGTTCCATCGAGTCGGCAACGATCTGGTGGAACGGCTTGTACTCGCCCGTGCACTCATCGATGCGGTACGCCTTGCAGGCCCGCAGGTACTCATCGGCGATCTCAGCCGGCAACCGGTCACCCAATACCTCACGGATCGCATCGTTGATAGCGAACTTAATCAGCGTTCCGTTCATGTCGAACGTAGCGAACTTGGGCTTGGTTTCGAATTCGAATGCCATTTCATCCTCCAGTTATTGATGTTTCGTCGATTGTCGACGAGACATTGGTTTACTGCGTCGATTGTCGACGATACGCCCCCAGTCGGGAGGTTGTCAACGGTCTTTTCAAATTTTGGAGAGCCGATCTCGACCGTGCTGATTTGATCTGGGGAGGGTTGTATCCAGAGCTGCAAGAACCCACTCAGAGAAGTATCAGGAACTGCGGGAAATTAGTTCGGTTCCAGGTTGGGGAAGAAGGACGTGTCAAGACGTCGTAGCCCGGAGCGAACGGTTCAGCGTTACGGTCCAGCATTACAAGGTCCCGGAAACCCATGTTGTACATCGGGATGTGGTCGTAGAGCGGGTGTGATGAGACGTGGAGGAAGTCCTCCGGGGTCGCATTGAGCCGGTCAAGCATGTACTCAAACGCCTGGAGGCGCGGCTTGTAGGTCCCGGCCTGCTCAGCGGTAAACACGGCGTGCCACTCCGCGCCGAGCTTGGGAATGCTGATGTCGAGGAAGCTGTTGTCCGCGTTAGAGAGAGCCACCAGCTTGTAGTTGTCGCCCTGGAGCTTCAGCGCAGCCGGCACGTCCTCGTGGGCAACGGCGTTGCGTACAGCCTCAGCGAGCTCTGCGCCGGCACCGGGGACGCTGCCGAGCGCATCGATGCCAAGAGTGGGTTTCGAACCGGGAATGCGATAGACGCGCGCTGATCCAATAGAGTAGAATTGTCAACAATTCACGATCCACTCGGAAGGAAAAATCATGCGTCCATACGTATACGTCCCCGCAGCTGAGGTTCAGGGCGAGCTCGAGCCTAACGGCTACCGCGCCGGCTACGACTCAGGTGACCCCAAGACGGCAATCCTGAAGTTCGACACCGAGGTCAAGACCGGTGTCTGGGAGTGCCAGCCCGGCGGCTGGAACATAACCCCTCGCGAGGACACCGAGGTCTGCTACATCGTGAGCGGCCGCGTGACCGTCACTGACAACGCCACCGGCAACGTTTACGAAGTGTCTGCCGGCGACGTGGTCGTGCAGCCCAAGGGCTGGACGGGCCGCTGGGAGGTCACCGAGACCATCCGCAAGGTTTACTGCCACGGCTTCGACTGATCGTCGTCGGACCTCACGCTGGGCTAACGGGCCGCACCCTCATTCAGGGTGCGGCCCGTTCGCGTCTCCGGCGCTGCAGCAGGATCAGGTCGCGTCATGGAGCAGGCTCCAGCAGCCAGGAGGGGCTGGTGATCTTTCAACACACCGTCGGTGAATTTCGGATTTGCGTTTGCTTAGCGTCGCTGAGGGGCTGCGGCCGCCCCGTCACCATCCGCTGCGGGTCGGGGTATGCCCCTGCCGGGAGTCTTCGGGCATGGCCATTTCTGCCCGCAGCCCGAGGAGCCTGATGGGGCGATCAGGCTCGATCTTCGCCGCGAGGTCGAGCGTGCGCGCGAGGACTTCTGCCGGGTCCGATGTCTCGGGAATCTTCCGGCCGTATGTCTTGGTGAAGAACGGGGCGTAGCGGACCTTGAGGGTCAGCCCGATCACCGGCCGCCCTTCGGCCGCGACGTCTTCCAGAACCTGCGCCACCAACTCCCTGACGGCGTCGTCAATCTGCCCGGATTCGGTCAGGTCCCGCTGGAACGTGGTTTCCCGGCTGTGCCCGCGGGCCACCCAGGGTGTGTCATCGACTGTCCGGGCGCCGTCACCCCGCCCGAGCTGCGCATACCAGGGACCCATCTTCGGGCCGAACTCGGGGACAAGGTCATCCGGGTTGGACGCGGCAAGCTGTGCGACCGTCTCGATACCGAGTGTGGCAAGGCGCCGCGACACTTTCGTCCCAACGCCCCACAGCTCGATTGTCGGCCGGCTCCCCATGACGTTGAGCCAGTTAGCGTCGGTGAGGCGGAAGACGCCGGCAGGCTTGCCGAACGTCGTGGCCACCTTGGCGCGGACCAAGGTGTCACCGATGCCGACGCTGCAGTGCAACCGGGTCTTCTCAAGGACGGCGTGCTGCAGTTGCCGGGCGTACGCCTCGGGATCCTCCACCAACACGCCAACGAACGCTTCGTCCCAGCCGAGCACCTGGACTGTAGCGCCCGGTTGGGAGCGGAGAACCGACATCACTTTTTCGGACGCGGCCAGGTAGGCATCGGCGTCGACAGGCAGGATGACGGCGTGGGGCACCTTCCGTGCGGCAATGCGGAGCGGCATTCCTGAACCGACGCCGTATACCCTGGCTTCATAGGACGCCGTCGACACTACCGCCCGTTCCGTCGGATCGCCGCGACCCCCAACGATCACTGCCTTCCCTGCAAGCTCGGGCCGGCGCAGCACTTCTACGGCTGCAATGAACTGGTCAAGATCCACATGCAGCACCCATGGTTCGCTCACAGCCCCAGTCTGCCCCGGTCGCGCGCTTGGCACCACCGTTTGGCGGGCAGCACCTTGGTCCAGTGGGTAGCGCACCCGACTCCGTAATTGGACATGCAAGCGCCCCGCAGAAAATCCTGCGGGGCGCCGGGATAACACCGGGGAGGGGTACTAATTGAGTTAGCCGAGTACCTCGGTATCGATGTATGATCCTGGGCGGCTGACCGCACGGCCATCCTCATGACAGGTGCACTTCGAATCGATTTCCAGGCGGACTGTAACGGGTTCGGCACCTTCGAGGCTGACGGTGAACGAGGTGTTGCCTTCACCTGATATGCGAAGGACCTTTTCTTTTTGCTGGGAGTCGTGCATTAGCTTCCGTTCTTCTAAAGGCAAGAGGACAAGGGGAGGCCGAAGATCCTGACACCGGAGGGCCAGGATCTTCGGCCGCCGTATTTAGTTGCTTCTGTCGTTCCCCGGGCAGGGTGCCCCGTCCGAACAGCCGTCGTGGTGTTCATGCCTGGTAACGAGGTCGAACTGGACATGGCCGTGTTGCTCCACGCCCGTACGGATGGCACGTTCCATCACGTTGGTGGCCAGCCGTTGCCGCAGTGCCAGCGGGTCGCGGCGGAGGTCCTTGACGAGGGCGAAGCAGAGCAGCAGCATCACCACCACGAAGGGAAGGGCGGCGACGATGGTGATGCGTTGGAGCCCGGACAGGGCTTCGGAGGGCACGTCTCCGCCCGCCAGGAGCATGACGGCGGCGACGGCCCCGGTGAGGGTGCCCCAGAAAATGACCACTCCGCGGCGGGGTTCCTCGGCACCGTTGGAGCTGAGCGATCCCATCACGATGGAGGCTGCGTCTGCGCCGGTGATAAAGAAGATCCCTACCAGGACCATCGCCAGGACGATGACGGCCGCGACGGCCCAGGCGGGCATGCCCAGGTTCTTGATCAGGTCGAAAAGGGCCCCGTCGAAGCTAACGGACGGGACGCCGTCGACCATTGTCACAAGGCCGGGCGTGCCGGCCTTGTCGGCTTCCTGCTGCACATGGAACGCGGTGCCGCCGAAGATGCCGAACCAGATCACACTGACAACGCTGGGAACCAGCAGCACGCCGGTGACAAACTGCCGGATGGTGCGTCCGCGGCTGATGCGGGCAATGAACATGCCCACAAAGGGCGTCCAGGATACCCACCAGGCCCAGTAGAAGATGGTCCAGCCGGACATCCAGGTGCGCAGAGCCTCGTCGCCGACGGCTTCGGTCCTGGAAGACATCTCCGCGAGGTCCCTGGCGTAGTCGCCGACTGCTGCGGGGATCAGGTTGAGAATGAAAAGGGTGGGTCCTGCCACGAAGACGATCAGAGCCAGGACTACGGCCAGCACCATGTTGATGTTGGAGAGCCACTGGATTCCGCGGCTGATGCCGGAAACGGCCGAGGCGACGAAACAGGCTGTGAGGACGGCCACGATGACCACGAGCACCGGAGTGCCGATTTCTCCCATCCAGCCGTTGGACGTCATGCCGCTGCCGATTTGCAGGGCGCCAAGGCCCAGCGATGCCGCAGTGCCGAAGAGTGTCGCGAAAATGGCAAGAATGTTAATAAACTTCCCGACCGGACCTTCAACCACTCGGATGCCGAACAGCGATGTGAAGGCGGCGGAGATCAGCTGTTTGCGGCCCAACCGGTAAGTTCCGTAGGCCATCGCTATGCCCACGACGGCGTACATGGCCCAGGGGTGCAGCGTCCAGTGGAAGATTGAGGTGGCCATTGCAGTCTGGATGGCAGCCGGGGTGCTGCCGTCAACGGTTCCCGGCGGGGGCGAAACGTAGTGGTAGAGAGGCTCGGCCACGCCGTAGAACATCAACCCGATGCCCATGCCGGCGGCAAACATCATCGCAACCCAGGAGACGGTGCGGAATTCAGGCTTCTCGCCGTCCTTGCCCAGCGGGATGTTGCCGAACTTGCCCAAGGCCAGCCAGAGCACAAAGATGACGAAGAGCGAGGCCAGGAGCATAAAGAGCCATCCCGTGTACTCCATAACCCAGTTCAGGGCACCCGTCGAGGAGGCGGAGAGGCTGTCCCGGCCAACGAATCCCCAGATCACGAAGGCGACGGCAATGGCGCCTGTGATCCCAAAGGTGACTTTGTCCAGGGTAAGTTTCGTCTTCCGGCGTGCCGAAACGGCCTGCTCGGTTTTGGCATTGCGAAGCTCTTCCAGGATCTGGTCGTATTCTTCTGAATCCGGCAGAGTACTTGGCGTTCCATCCTCAGGAATGAGCACGACTGCTTCGATACCGTCCTCTGAAGCCAGTTCCTCGATTATCAGGCTCTCCGCCTCGCTTTCGCTAACGGGAGGTTTCTTGGGGGGTTTGATGTCACTGTTTATAGCCATGATTTCGTCCTTTGCTTGGGAGTCATGGACTGCTTGTTTTGGGTGTGGCCGTTGACTGTCAGGCCGGGAGGAAGGTTGGGGCTTCCTTGGGGGTCCGGACGGGCAGTTTGGCTGGCGGTGCGTCGATTTTTCCTGTTTGCAGGTTGAACCGGGAGGCATGCAGGGGCCATTCCACCCGGCAATCCTCTACATATCCATCTACCAAGGATGCATCCTGATGTGTGCAGGTGTCATCGATGGCGGAGAGTTTGCCGTCCTCAGTATGAAAAACGGCAATCGGCGGCGCCGAATCAAGCCGGAGCGCCTCCCCTGGCGCGAGTTCACTGAGTGGGCAGGCCTTGTGCATCTTGCCTCTCCATGGTCTGGGTGGGGATCAGGTGACGAATGCTGTAGACGGAACCTGCAGTGGGTTCCGTATGGATCAACAGGATTCGCCCTAAGCAACAGAGTGCCCCTCGTCACACTCAATGTCAAGATATTTCTGAAGCCCTGACCACACCTTGACACTAAACATGGTATGCATAACACTGTTGCATATGATGATAGCTGTTGCGTAATAAGCAATTCAGCGTCCTGCGGGAGCGAACTCAGCATCCTGCGAGTGAACTAGTGGAGACGCAAGCAGACTTCTCGGTCGGCTACACCCGAAGGCAACGTGACCCGTAGCCCATAAGGGCGGGCTCACCTTTGCGTATAGCCCATTTTCTCGCTGATCCGGAATCCTGCATCACGTAGGTCCGTGATGAGCTCCGGGAGCTTTTCGGTGTCGAAGCGGAACGCCGGTCCCGAAATGCTCACTGATCCAATGACCGCGGCCACGTGGTTATAGACCGGAACAGCAACAGCGTTCAAGCCGATCTCGAGTTCCTCTCTCGACTCCGCGTACCCGTTGTGGGCTACATCCAGCAACTGCTTTTCCAGTACTTCCCGTCGGGTGATGGTCCGCGGTGTCCTGGCGGACAAGCCGACCTCGTCAAGGATCCGCCGCCGCTCATCAGCGGTCAGCGCTGCCAGAAAAACCTTGCCACTGGACGTGGCATGGAGCGGGGTCAGGCCGCCCACCCAGTCGTGCGTGGCCAGGCTGGAGGGTCCCAGTGCCTGGTCGACGTTGACGGCGTAGCCTGAGCGCAGGACTGCGAGGTTGACCGTTTCCTTGCTCTGGTGCGCAAGATCTTCCAGGATCGGCCTGGCCTCCCGCACCAGGCTGAGGCGGGCCGGGATGGATGCGGCGAGGCGAAGAATGCCGAAGCCAAGCTGATACTTGCCGCGTCCGCTGTTCTGCTGGACCATCTCTGGGCCGGCAAGGGATTCGAGCAGCCGAAAGACGGTGGACTTGTGAACGCCCATTTCCTCGGCGATGTCGCTCACGCCAGCGTGTCCGTCACGTGCGAGGATCTCGAGGATCTGCAGGGCACGGTCAACGGACTGCACGCCACCGGCCTGCCCGTTTGAATTTTTTTGGGCGTCAAGGTCATTTGTGGCCATGATCCACACCTACGTCTTTCTGTGGCCAAACAAGAGGCTGATAACACCCGCTTTGTGTTTGATCCTAGACCGGAATGGTTAGACCCTCGCAATTCCCCTGTTACACCTCCCGCATGTGTACGTTGACAGTTGCGGCTTGGACGACGTCAAAGCCGGGCATAACTCTCCTCGCTGCTCACGTTCTGCGGGCGGCCCAGCCTCTCCCGGCCGGCGTAGACATTCAGGCTGTGCCCCCGGCTGAAGCCGACCAAGGTCACCCCGGTCTCGACGGCGAGGTCTGCGGCCAGGCTTGAGGGCGCGCTCACCGCAGCCAAGACAGGAATGCCCGCCATAGCGGCCTTCTGGACAAGCTCGAAGGAGGCCCGTCCCGAAACCTGGAGGACGGTGCCGCTCAAAGGCAAGAGGTTTTGGCGCAGCGCCCAACCTACAACTTTGTCTACAGCGTTATGGCGTCCAACATCCTCACGGAGACAGAGCAGCTCCGCTTTGGTGCCGTCCACTTTGAACAGCCCCGCCGCATGGACGCCGCCCGTCTTATCGAACACCGCCTGGGCCTCGCGAAGCCGCCCGGGGAGTTCGGCGAGGACATCCACGGGTATCCGCAGCGGGTCATGGGCAGGGTCAAAGCGAAGGGTCTTTCGGACGGAATCGATTGAGTCTGTCCCGCAGATGCCGCAGGAGCTTGACGTATAGACGTGCCGCATGGTCTGGGGCAGGGGAACATCGGGCCTCAGCTGGGCATCGATGACGTTATACGTCTGTACTCCCTCCGCAGTTCCGGTGCAAAAGCGCAGTGATACCAGCTCTGAGTGGGAGCTGATGATGCCTTCCGAAACCAGGAACCCGGCCACCAGGTCAAAGTCGTCCCCGGGGGTCCTCATTGTGACGGCGAAAGAGCGGCCGCCGATACGGATTTCCAGGGGCTCCTCAGCGGCGAGTAGGTCCTCCTTGACCCGTACCGGGTATTCAGTGCCCGATCCGTCCAGATGGAAGCGATGGATCTTCCGGCGCTGAGTCATGCGTGCCATGTGGTGCTCCGTACTCGGTGGGTGGCGGACAGGATCGTCCCGTTGGACTGTGTCCAGGGGAGGGGGAGCACGGGAACCGGCTCGCCGCAAAGGACTCCGCCAGGGGGGACAGCCATGACACCGTCAGCTGCGGCCAGTCCGCGCATCATTCCGGGCCCGGTATGCGAGGCAGGAAAGGCCAAACCTTCGATGAACCAGCACGGAATCAGGCGAGTACCGCCGGGGCAGGGGTCGACGTCAGCGGCCGACGTCACCTGCCCAACGGCGGCGAGGGAGCTTCCTCCCAGCGCATCCAGCAGTGGCGCACCAATACTGATGAGGGCCATCATTGCCGCCAAGGGGTTCCCTGGCAGTCCGACGACGAAGCGGCCGTCCGGTAGTCCGGCCAGGACGGCCGGGTGGCCGGGACGCATGGCGATGCCATCCAGCAGCAGCTGGCCGCCGAGAGCGGCGATAGCGCCGCGAAAATGATCTGTCCCGGAACACCCGGTTCCACCAGTGGTTATGGTCACCTCAGGCCGGGGCCCGGGAAATGTTGCTGAGCCATCCAAAGCCGCGAGCCACTCGTCGTAGGAATCACCGACGCGCAGGGAGCCGGCAGGTATGCCGCCCAGAAGGGAAACGACTGTGCCCAGCTGGGGACCAAAAGCGTCCCTGACATGGCCTGGTTTAGGAACACCCGCCGTGACTACTTCGGAACCGGTCAAGACGATTCCCACCACCGGCTTGCCCCGCACTTGCAGGTTGTCATGGCCAGCCACGGCTGCCAGCGCAAGATGGCCGGGGTTCAGTTCTGTGCCGGCGGGGATCAGCACTTCACCGGCCGCAGCTTCTTCGCCGGCAGGACGGATATGGCGGCCCTGGCCCGGCTCGCCAGGTTTTGCATTGTTGTTGAGCCGCAGGAGAGTGTTGCCTGCAGCGTCTTGGCGGATCTCGCCGCTTTCCTTGCGGAGTATCGACGTCGCACCGGCAGGAACCAGCCCGCCGGTGGCGATGACGCGGGCCCGCCCGGGGGACAGAAAATGCTTGTTGCCGGTAAGCAGCCATGGACCGGAACCGCTAATGGCCCAGCCGTCCATAGCTGAGGAGTCGTAGTGGGGGAGCTCCTGCAGGGCAGCGACGTCACGGGTCAGGATGCGGCCTGCTGCCGATGAGAGGGGGACCTCCACCGGTGCGAGCGGGACGGCGCAATCGAAAGCCAGCTGACGGGCTTCGGACCACGTGGGGGAGGCATGTCCGGAAGGGCGCAAGGCTGAGAGCAGCTCCGATGTGCGACCGCTCGTGGTGATTTCCTGGGCGAGCAACGGTGCCCCTTTTCTGAAGGTATTGATGCACTGAAAAGTGGGACCGGGGAATGTGAGGATCGCACTGTACGGTGCTTGCCCCACACTCCCCGGCGCCATCAACCGGCCTGCTACGCCTTGACGTATCCATTCGGGTTCAGCACGAATTTTGTTGCCGACCCGGCGTCGAATTCCGCGTAGCCGCGAGGCGCTTCATCAAGCGTGATTGCCTGGGCGTTCACCGCCTTGGCGATCTGCACCTTGTCATGCAGGATGGCCATCATCAGTTGGCGGTTGTACTTCATCACGGGGCACTGGCCGGTGGTGAAGGACAAAGATTTTGCCCACCCGGTGCCCAGCGACAGCGAGAGGGATCCGTGCTGGGCCGCCTCGTCGATTCCCCCGGGGTCACCGGTCACGTAGAGTCCCGGGATGCCCAGGGCACCACCGGCGGCAGTGATGTCCATGAGGGAGTTAAGCACAGTGGCCGGAGCTTCGTGCGAGGCGTCCCTGCCGTGGCCGCGGGCTTCGAATCCGACTGCGTCCACACCACAGTCCACTTCGGGCACGCCAAGGATCTGCTCAATCTGGTCCTTCGGGTCTCCCTTGGAGACATTCACCGTTTCGCATCCGAAGGACCTGGCCTGAACCAGGCGGTCTTCGTTGATGTCACCGACAATGACGACTGCCGCGCCAAGCAACTGCGCACCGACGGCCGCCGCGAGGCCCACCGGACCCGCGCCTGCGATGTACACAGTGGAACCGACGCCGACTCCTGCCGTGACTGCTCCGTGGAAGCCAGTGGGGAAGATGTCCGAGAGCATGGTCAAATCCATGATTTTTTCCAGAGCCTGGTCCCGGTTGGGGAACTTCAAGAGGTTCCAGTCAGCGTACGGGACCAATACGTACTCCGCCTGGCCGCCAACCCAGCCTCCCATGTCCACATAGCCGTAGGCGCTGCCGGGCCTGTCGGGGTTGACGTTCAGGCAGATACCGGTCTTGCGTTCCTTGCAGTTCCGGCAGCGGCCGCAGGAGATGTTGAATGGCACCGAGACGATATCGCCGACCTTGATGAATTCGACATCAGGACCAACTTCCACCACCTCACCGGTGATTTCGTGCCCCAGGACCAAGTCCCGTGGCGCCGTGGTGCGGCCGCGCACCATGTGCTGGTCGGACCCGCAGATGTTGGTGGTTACCGTGCGGAGGACCACACCGTGGGGGACCTTCCGGCCGATATTGGCTGGATTGACGCCGGGTCCATCCTTAAGTTCGAACGTCGGGTAGTCGGTATTGATGATCTCGACGACGCCGGGTTCCTTGTAGGCTACGGCTCTGTTTCCTGACATGGACACTCCTTTGGATACGCGGGTGGTGCTGGGTTTGTGGTGCCAGGCCTGCCATGTTGGATTGCCCTGCACTGGTCCGGAAAATCGCCGGCGATGCCCCGTCGCCCGAAAGTGGTGCTTCGGTGTACCTCCCCAGGTTTCTAACCACCGAAGCACCCTTCACGGGAACGGGACAGTTCATCCTTCGTGAAGGCGAAGGCTGTCAACGGGATGCCGTACCGACATGCATAGAGACTGATATTTTCGCATGTCCACTAAAGATATATCAGTTACATCGTAAGGTAGCCCGGCGGCTGTGTCCAGAGATTCTTTAGCGGCCGCGGATGAGGCTCAGAGCCTCGGCACGGGCGGCCGGCAGGCGTAGTTCACCGCGGACTGCGGAGGTGATGGTCTTTGCTCCTGGTTTACGGACGCCCCTCATGGACATACACAGGTGTTCACATTCGATCACCACAATTGCGCCCAGAGGACGCAGTGATGCGACCAGCGCGTCCACCACCTCGGTGGTAAGTCTTTCCTGGACCTGCGGCCTTCGCGCAAACACATCCACCAGCCTGGCCAGTTTGCTGAGGCCGGTTACGAGTCCCTCTGCGGACGGAATGTAGCCCACATGCGCCACACCATGGAACGGCACCAGGTGGTGTTCGCAGGTGGAATAGAAAGGGATGTCCTTGACGATGACCATTTCACCGTGGCCCAGGTCGAAGGTTCTGTCCAGGACTGCCAGGGGATCCTCATGGAGCCCGCCAAACGTTTCCGCGGCGGCGCGGGCCACGCGGGCTGGAGTGTCCACCAGTCCGGGCCGTTCGGGGTCCTCCCCCATAGCCAGAAGGTATTCGCGGACTGCCCGTTCCACCCTGGGCCCGTCCACGCCCTTGGCCATCGTTGGTGTGGCCAGGCGGGAGCTCATGGTTCGGCGCGTTCGAGGCGGATGATGACGGACTTGGAGGTGGGCGTCCCGCTCGTGTCGGCTACGGAGTCAAGCGGCACGAGGACGTTGGTCTCCGGGTAGTAAGCCGCCGCGCAACCCTTGGGCGTGGAGTACGAAACGATGCGGAAGTTTTCGGCCCGGCGTTCGGTCCCCTGAAACTCGGAGATGAGATGGACCATGTCCCCGTCGGTGAAACCCAGCCCAGTGATGTCGTCGGCGTTGATCAGCACGACGCGGCGCCCGCCGTGGATGCCCCGGTAACGGTCATCCTTGCCGTAGATCGTGGTGTTGTACTGGTCATGGGAGCGCAGCGTCTGAAGGACAAGCCGACCCTCCGGGACCCTGATGAATTCCAGTTCGTTGCCGGTGAAGTGGGCCTTGCCGGTCGCAGTGTCGAACTTCCTGGCGTCCCGGGGCGGGTGGGGAAGGACGAACCCGCCAGGGTTCTGGATCCGTTCCTCGAAATTCTCGAAACCGCTGAGGACGGCTTCGATATGTTTCCTGATAACCGAGTAGTCGTCCCGCATAGAGAGCCAGTCGGCTTTGGGGGTGTTGGGCAACGGGAGGTTTGCACTGTCCGTGAACAGCTTATGGGCGATGTTGCACACAATGGCCACTTCGGAGTGCAGGTGCTCGCTGGCGGGCTGAAGGCGTCCGCGGGAGGCGTGGACCGCACTCATGGAATCTTCCACGGTGACTCTCTGGTCGCCTGTGCGTTGGGTGTCCTTCTCAGTGCGTCCCAGCGTTGGCAGAATCAGGGCGCGACGGCCCGTCGATACGTGGGAATGGTTCAGTTTTGTGGAGATCTGTACCGTCAGGCGTGTGTTGGCCAGCGCCTGCTCCGTGACCTCTGAATCCGGGGCGGCCCGCACGAAGTTGCCACCCATCCCGATAAAGACGCGCACCTTTCCGTCCCGCATGGCGCGGATGGCAGCCACGGTGTCGAACCCGTGGGCTCTGGGGGAGAGGAATCCGAATTCGTCGTCAAGCCTGTCGTGGAAAGTCTCCGGCATCTTTTCGAAGATGCCCATGGTCCTGTCACCCTGGACGTTGGAGTGGCCGCGGACAGGGCAGACGCCGGCTCCGGGCTTGCCGATGTTGCCTTGCAGAAGCAGGACGTTGACCACGTCACGGAGGGTGGGTACCGAGTGCTTGTGCTGGGTCAGGCCCATGGCCCAGCAGACGATGGTTGCGCTCGAGGCCAGCAGACGTTCGCCCGTGGACCTGATCTGTTCCAATGTCAGTCCGGTGGCTTCGACGATGTCGTCCCATTCGGCCTTTTCGAGGTACCGCAGGTATTCGTCAAGGCCGACGGTGTGGTGCTTGATGAATTCATGGTCCAGCACCGTGCTTAGACCCGGGGTGTTGCGCCCCTGGGCTTCGGCTTCAATCAGGTACTTGCCAAGACCCTGGAAGAGAGCCTGATCACCACCCGCGCGGATCTGCAGGAAGTCGTCAGTCAGTTCGGTGCCCATCACCATGCCGGAAATGGTCTGCGGGTTCTCGAACCGAAGGAGCCCGGCCTCGGGAAGCGGATTCACGGAGACAATGACGGCGCCGTTTTTCTTTGCCTTCTCCAGCGCACTGAGCATGCGGGGGTGGTTAGTGCCGGGATTTTGCCCCGCCACGAAAATCAGCGACGCCGTCTCCACATCAGTGAGGCTGACGGAGCCTTTGCCGATGCCGATGGTTTCGACCAATGCTGAGCCGGACGATTCGTGACACATGTTTGAGCAGTCAGGCAAATTGTTCGTTCCGATGCCCCGAACGAGCAGCTGGTAGGCGAAGGCTGCCTCATTCGACGTCCTGCCGGAGGTGTAGAAAACCGATTGGTCGGGGTGGTCCATGTCCCTGATCTCCTGGGCGATCAGCTGATACGCGTCGTCCCAGCCGATCGGCCTGTAGTGGGTTGCCCCTTCGTCAAGCAACATTGGATGCGTCAGCCGGCCTTGTTGACCCAGCCAGTAGTCGTCGCGCGTCTTCAGGTCAGCAATCGAGTGCTGCGCGAAGAATTCAGGCGTGACGCGGCGGCGTGTGGCTTCTTCCGCTACGGCCTTGGCGCCGTTCTCGCAGAATTCCGCGGCATTGCGCTTTTCGTGTTCGGGCCAGGCGCAACCCATGCAGTCAAAGCCGTCAACCTGGTTGACAGCCATGAGTGTCTGGATGCTGCGCAGCGGACCCATCTGCTCGAGGGAGATCTTCAGCGAGTTAACGACCGCGGGGATGCCGACGGCCTTGGACTTCGGCTTCGTCACGCTCAGTTCGGACTCGTCGATATTGTGCTTGGGGGCTTTGGAAGCCATGGGTCTTCCCTTCAGATCTTGGCAGGAAACAGTGGAGTGGCGGCATTGCGCCGAGCCAGCGTGGCGGTGGGCTGCAGGGCCGGCAGACCCTCCAGCAGGCCAGGCAAGCGGCTGAGGTCGTTGAAGGTGTAGACGTGGAACCCGGCAAAGAGGGGATCGCCCGCCAACTCCTGGTGGACCTCGCGAATCAGGCGTCCGCTGTCGTAGCTCATGAAATCGTCCCCTCGCATAAGTGCTCCCGCCAGGCCTGTCCCCCTGGCAAGCTTGAGCGAGCGGCCCACCCCGAGGCGTGCTCCCATGGACATCAGCTTCCTGACAGAGACCGGGCCGGGGACTCCAACCCAGACGGGTAACTCCGGGCCGCTCTTGCGGATTGTCTTGACGTACCGGCTGATCGCCTCGGCTGAGAAGCACATCTGCGTGACTATAGACGACGCAAAAGGTGCTTTCATGTGCAGGCTGCTGCTGAGTTTCTCGTAGCTGATTTGCGGGTGGCCTTCGGGGTAGCCGGCAATGCCGACGGAGAAGTCGGAAGAATACGCTTTGACCGCCTCGAGAAGTTGTCCGCTCCACAAGTAGGGACCTGCGGGTGTTCGCCGGTCCCCGGCGACAAGAAAAAGCTCAGAGACACCCGCATCCTGCAGCCGCAGCAGCAGCGAATGCAGTTCTGCCTGGTTGGTAATGCTGCGCGCCGCGAGATGGGGAACCGTGTGATAACCCATGCGCGCCAGGTTCACCGACGCTTCCACGGTCCGTCCAGGCCCGTGGTGGGGGAGGCATGTCACGCTGACTGAACCCTTGGTGTCAAAAACTGCGGAGAGTTGCTTGAGGAGATCGGCAGATGGAACAACTTCCAGCCGTACCCGTGCAACAGCTTCGTTGCTCATTGCTCTCCGTTCTTCGTCCTCACAGCAGCGACTGCCTCGATGAATTGCATTTACCCGACACTACGCGGCCCCTTCCCGGACGAAGGCACGCGACTGTTCCCGCGCGGCTTCGACGGTGTGCAGAAGAAGCAGGGACGTGGTGACTGATCCGACCCCGCCCGGGACGGGCGTCAGTGCCGCAGCAACGCCCCGGACACTGGCTTGATCCACGTCCCCTACGAGGGACCCGTCCGGAAGGACGTTGGTGCCGACGTCGATCACTACGGCCTCGGAGGAAATATGGCTGCTGTTCAGCAGGCCGATGCGCCCGGCGGCAACGATCACGACGTCGGCCGTCTTGGTGTATTTCTCCAGCGGCCCTGACCTGGAGTGGCAGATAGTGACCGCGGCGTCGCGTTCCAGCAGCAGCAGGGACAGCGGCTTTCCAACAACGGCCGAGCGTCCGATGACGACGACGTTCCGGCCCGCCACCGGGATGTCGAAGTGGTCAAGGATCTCGATGACCGCCCGGGCCGTGGCCGGTGCGAACGAGGGCTGGCCGACAGCCAGGTGGCCAAGGCTCACTGGATTTGCGCCGTCGATGTCCTTTTCAGGAGCGATATGCCCAACCAGGGCATCTGCATCAACGCCGGGTGGCAACGGCGTCTGCAAAATGATCCCGTGCACGGTTGGCTCGTTGCTGAGGTCTTTCAGGACACCGGCCAAAACCTGTGCTGTCGCATCGTGGCCCAGGTCCACGATCCGGCAGCTGACACCGGCGCTTTCTGCAGCCCGTTCGATTGACCGGACGTACCACTGCGTGGAGCCGTCGTCGGTGGCCACAACAACTGCAAGGGTCGGGCGCAGGCCTTCGGCTTCGAGGTTCCGGGCGTCGTCGTGGGCCTTCTGCTGCATGAGCCTGGCCAAGGTCCGCCCGGAGAGGAGTGTAGTGCTCAACCCAGGATCCTTTCGCGAACGCGCTTTGCGAGTGAGTCGGCTGCCAGGATGACTTTGTCCTCAAGGCCATTGGTCTGGTCCGCCAGCCGGGCCCGGGCTTCGGTGTCCTTGATGGCAACCACATTGATGTCGATGTTTACCCGGGCGGTGGTGGCAGCTGCACGGGCTGCGTCGACGGCGGCTGCGACGTCGCTGATGACGTTGCTGTTGGCCACCTCGAACAGTTCCGTGGCTAGATCCACCACAGCCCCGGCAAGGAGGATGAGTTGCGCGGGCGTTTTCGCGGCCAGGATGAGCGCATCCTGGACGGCAGCCGTTCGCGCGACCTTGAGATCATCGGTACCGGTGGGGAGCTTGTACGCATCGATGACACCCTGGAACGCGTGCTGGTCGGCGTCCGCGAGGCGCAGGGCCTCGACCACCAGCCTGTCGGCAGAGGCGATGATGCGTGCCACGAGTTCGGCATGTTGCTCATATTTCGTGCCAGTGGTGTACCTGGCCACCATTCCGACGAGTGCCGCCCCCTGGGCGGCGTGGATGGCCGCAGCTGCCCCGCCGCCCGGGGTGGGTTCGCGGGAGGCAAGTCTGGTGAGGTAGCCGCTGATTGTTTCTGAACTGATCATGTGTCTTCCTGGGCTGAAGCTCGAGTCGACTGCGCTGTTAGCCGCGGAGCCTGGTCATCGAGGGATCGTACAGGGGATCCGCCGTGACGGTGGCCTGGATGCGACGGCCGAAGTACTCGACTTCAACCGAGTCCCCCAATGAGACGACGGCGGGAAGGTACGCGTAAGCGATGGGTTTGGCTACGGTATAGCCGTAAGCAGCGCTCGTGACGTAGCCGACTGCCTGGTCCTTGTAGAAGACAGGTTCCTTGCCCAGCACGATGCTGCGGCCGTCGTCGATGGTCAGGCAGCGCAGGCGGCGGGCGGAGTTTTCCTCGGTCCGCCCTTCCAGCGCTGCTTTTCCGACGAAGTTTTCCTTTGCCATCTTCACGGCGAAGCCGAGTCCGGCTTCCAGGGGGTCATGCTCGGTGGTCATATCCGTGCCCCACGAGCGGTAGCCCTTTTCCAGGCGGAGCGAGCTGAAGGCGGCGCGGCCGGCAGCGATGACACCGAACGGCTGCCCGGCCTTCCATAGTGCATCCCACAGGCGCTGGCCGTTGTCTGCGCTTGTGTACAGTTCCCAGCCCAGCTCTCCCACGTAGGACAGGCGCATTGCGGTTACGGTGACGCCGCCGATTACCACCTTCTTGGACCGGAAGTATTTCAGGCCGTCGTTGGAGAAATCGTCGCTGCTGACGGTGCTGATGAGGTCCCGGGCGAGGGGCCCCCACAAGCCGATGCAGCAGGTGCCGCCGGTGGTGTCGCGAACCTGGACCCAGTCGCTGGCGGTCCCGCTTTCCGTCTGGTGGCGTGCGGCACGCTCAAAGTAGGCGGTGTCGATGTTTCCGTTGGCTCCGAGCTGGAAGGTGTCTTCGCTCAGGCGGGCCACGGTGATGTCGCTTCGGATCCCGCCTGCGTGGTCCAGCAGGAGGGTGTAGGTGACGGCCCCCGGCTTCTTGGTCATGTCGGCGGTGGTCAGCTCCTGCAGCAGCTTCATGGCTCCGGGGCCGGAGACCTCAAGGCGCTTGAGCGGAGTCATGTCGTACATGGCCACTGCGGTACGGGTCTTCCAGGCTTCGGCCGCGGCGATGGGCGAGCTGAACATCCCGGACCAGGCGTCACGTGCCGGCGGCTGCCATTCGTCAGGCATCTCCTTGAGCAGTTCGGCGTTGGCTTCGAACCAGTAGGGGCGCTCCCATCCGCCGCCCTCCAGGAAGAAGCCGCCCAGCTGCTTGTGGCGGGCGTGGAAGGGGCTGACGCGAAGGTTGCGCGGAGAGAGCTTGGGCTGCAGCGGGTGCAGGACATCGTAGATTTCCACGAAGTTCTGCTGGGAGGTCTCGCTGACGTACTCGGGGGTCAGCTGGACCTCTTCGAAGCGGTGGATATCGCAGTCGCCGAGGTCAATCTGCGACTTTCCGTCCACGAGGAGCTCTGCCACGGCACGGGCGATGCCGGCGGAGTGTGTGACCCACACGGCCTCGGCAACGAAGAAGCCGTCCACTTCCTTGGACTCGCCCACCAGGGAGCCGCCGTCCGGGGTGAAGGAGAAGATGCCGTTGAAGCCATCCTCGATTTCGCTTTCACGCAGTGCCGGCAGGATCTGCTTGGTTGCTTCCCACGCGGGAAGGAAGTCATCCAGGGTGAAGTCCAGGCGGGAAGGCATGTTGTCTTCGCTGATGCTACTGGGCTCGTAGCTGCCCAGTTCGTCCAGGTCCACGGGCAAGGGTCGGTGTGCGTAGGAGCCGATGCCGTAGCGCTCTCCGTGCTCGCGGTAGTAGAGGTCCTGGTCCTGGTGGCGCAGGATGGGGAGCTGGGCGCCGTTGGGCAGTTCGTTCTTGCCCTTCTGGGCGGGAACCGGCGTGGTCTTGACGTACTGGTGGGCCAGCGGGAGGAGCGGGACGGACATCCCGATCAGCTCACCCACCTTGGCGCCCCAGAAGCCTGCGCAGGAAACCACGATGTCCGCCGGGATCACGCCGTCGGCGGTCTCGACGCCGGTGACGCGGCGGTTGGACTGTTCGATCCCGGTCACCTCGGTGTTGCCGATGTACTTCACGCCGGCTGCTTCGGTGCGCTTGATGAGCAACTGGACTGCCCGGGCAGCCAGGGCCAGGCCGTCGGTAGGTACATGGAGGCCGCCCAAGATGTCTTCCTCGTTGATCAGCGGGTAGAGCTCCTTGCACTCTTCGCGGGAGAGGATCTTGCCGTCGATGCCCCACGACTGCGCGTAACCGAGCTTGCGCTTGAGGTCTGCCAGACGGGTTTCCGTGGTAGCAACTTCAAGGCCGCCCACCTGGTTGAAACAGTTTTGGCCGTCCTCCGTGAGGGACAGGAGCTTTTCCACCGTGTACTTGGCGAAAAGTGCCATGGTCTTCGAAGGGTTTGTCTGGAAAACGAGGCCCGGCGCGTGGGAGGTGGAGCCCCCCGGCATATTCAGGGGTCCCTGGTCCAGTACGGTGATGTTGTTCCAGCCCCGCGTGACCAGTTCATCGGCCAGGTTCGTGCCGACGATTCCAGCTCCAATAATGACAATGCTCGGCGTTGAAGCCATGTGGTTTCTCCTGCTGGTATTCGTGTTTCTCTGCTGATGTGGTGGCGGTGCTTAGCGGAACACGACAGTGCTGGTTTGATCCAGCAGCACGCGGTGTTCGCAGTGCCACCGCACGGCGCGGGACAGCGCCAGGGCTTCCGCGTCCTGCCCGACTGTCGAAAGGGCGGTCGGTCCATAGCTGTGGTCCACCCGGATGACTTCCTGTTCGATGATGGGACCCTCGTCCAGCTCCGCCGTCACGTAGTGGGCGGTAGCGCCCACCAGTTTGACGCCGCGGTCGTACGCCTGGTGATACGGGCGGGCACCCTTGAATCCGGGGAGGAAGGAGTGGTGGATGTTGATGGCGCGGCCCTCAAGGGAGCGGCAGAGGTCGTCGGACAGCACCTGCATATAGCGGGCCAGTACCACGAGGTCGATGTCATATTCGTCAATAAGATCAAGCAGGCGCTGTTCGGCGGCTGCTTTCGTCTCCGACGTCACCGGGACGTAGAGGAAGGGGAGGCCCGCTGCCTCAGCCATTGCCCGGTGGGTTTCATGGTTCGAAACTATCAGGACAATGTCACCGCCGAGGCTGCCACCGCGCCAGCGGAAGATCAGGTCATTCAGGCAGTGCCCGAACTTGGAGACCATCACCAGGACGCGCTGCTTAGTCTGGTCATGGAAGCTGAACTTCATCTCGAACCGGTCCGCGATGGCGTTGAACTCCGCCTGGAGCCTCTCCGGCGTGTACTCAGGGGAACCTGAGAATGCGGTGCGCAGGTGAAGTGTCTGGCGGAGCCCGTCGTCGAACTGCTGGTGCTCGTCGATGTTAAAGCCACGTTCGAAGAGGAAAGTAGTGACCGCCTGGACAATCCCGGCACGTTCGACGCACGACAATGTGAGCACGAACTTCTGGGCCTTGCCTTCCAAGCCGGGCTCCGTCCGAGCCAGGGTGCTGGTTGATAAGTCTGTAGCCACTAGAGCCATGTCAACTCCTTTAGATATATTCTCAAATCATGAACTGATATATTAGGGTTGGCATCAGCGTATACTGGTCGGTGGGCGAGGTCAATAGCCTGTTGGCTCGAACGGAAAGGGGTCCGGTTATGGCAGTAGAAGTTTTGGCAGTCGCGGACGATGCCGCCAAAAAGTCATTGGCGGAAGGGGCATACGAGAGCATTCGCGATCGGCTGCTGATGCTCGACATCAAACCGGGCGATCTCCTCAATGATGACCACCTCGCCAGGGACCTCGGCATGGGACGCACTCCCGTGCGGGAAGCGTTGAAGCGCCTTGAACTTGACCGGCTGGTTGTTTCGTACCCGCGCCGGGGAACTTTCGCCACGCGGGTGGAGGTAACCGACCTTGCTTTCATTTCGGAAATCCGGACCCAGCTTGAACCCCTCGCAGCCGCTCGTGCCGCGCGGGTTGCCACAGCGGGGCAGCGGGAGAAGCTGCGCGCTGTGATGGAGGCGGTTGAGTCATTCGATACACAGGCCGCCTCCGTCGTCGAAACTCTGAGGTTGGATGCAAGTGTGCACCAGGGAATCTATGCCGCTGCAGGCAATCCCCACCTGGAAGATGTCCTGATCCGTTATGACAATCTGGCCACGCGCATCTGGTGCATGGTGCTCGATCGCCTTCCGGATCTCGCCCACCACGTCCATGAACATGTGGAACTGCTCGGAGCGGTGATCGAGGGGGACGAGGCCCGGGCTGCGGAACTCGCCAGAACACACGTCAGTGGCTTCGAGGATGCCGTCCGCAGGGCTCTTTTCACCTAGCCCGAACCTTAGCTCTCCAGTTTTCACCCCGAAGCGCGGCCCTCAAAGCCGCGCTTCCGGCGTCTCTGGACCGACCGTAAAAATCTGTTGACACTCATAGCTACCGGTAGCATACTGGGAGCTACGCAACTAATATATCAACCGGATATTAGGCAACAGCTAGGAGACATGATGGTCGACGTTCTGACCCGCACGCTCGCAGAGACCGATCCTGCAATTCACGCAGCCGTGAACCAGGAGCTCCTGCGTCAGCAAGGCACACTGGAGATGATCGCCTCCGAAAACTTTGCTCCGACTGCCGTCATGGAAGCACAGGGATCGGTACTGACCAACAAGTACGCGGAGGGCTACCCGGGCAAGAGGTATTACGGCGGCTGCGAACACGTTGATGTGGTCGAGCAGCTCGCCATCGACCGGCTCAAGTCATTGTTCGGCTCGGAATTCGCCAACGTACAGCCGCACTCCGGCGCGCAGGCCAACGCCGCGGCCATGTTCGCACTGATCCAGCCGGGTGACACCATCCTGGGCCTGAACCTCGCCCACGGTGGCCATCTGACGCACGGGATGCGAATCAACTTCTCCGGCAAGCTCTACAAGGTGGTTCCGTACGGTGTCCGCGAGGACACCATGCTGATTGACATGGCTGAAGTGGAGCGCCTGGCCGTAGAGAACAAGCCCCGCCTGATCGTCGCCGGCTGGTCCGCCTACTCCCGCCAGTTGGACTTCGCCGAATTCCGCCGTATCGCGGACCTGGTGGGCGCCTACCTGATGGTGGACATGGCACATTTCGCCGGCCTCGTGGCCGCAGGACTCCACCCCAACCCCGTCCCTCACGCCCACATCGTTACGAGCACCACACACAAGACCCTTGGCGGTCCGCGTGGCGGCGTAATCCTCACCAACGACGCCGACATCGCCAAGAAGGTCAACTCCGCGGTCTTCCCGGGACAGCAGGGCGGCCCGTTGGAGCACGTCATTGCAGCGAAGGCAGTTGCGTTCAAGCTCGCCGCGGAGCCGGAGTTCCGTGACCGCCAGGAACGCACCCTCGAAGGCGCCCGCATCATTGCCGAGCGTCTGCTGACTGCTGACGTTGCAGAGTCCGGCGTGACCGTGGTCAGCGGCGGCACCGACGTTCACCTGGTGCTTGTTGACCTTCGCAATTCGGAACTGGACGGCCAGCAGGGCGAAGACCGCCTGCACCGGATCGGGATCACGGTCAACCGCAACGCCGTCCCCTTCGATCCGCGTCCGCCCATGGTTTCATCCGGGCTTCGTATCGGCACGCCGGCACTGGCCACGCGTGGGTTCGGAAAGGCCGAGTTCACCGAGGTGGCAGACATTATCGCTGCAGCCCTCAAGCACGATTTCAGCGACGAAACAGTGGCAGAACTTCGGCAGCGGGTTGAAATCCTGGCTGGCAAGTTCCCGCTCTACCCGAACCTTTCCACAGATGCGATCGAGGTGGCATGATGGCCGACTTGCTTCCGGAGCACCCGGATTTCCTCTGGCGGAACCCTGAGCCCAAGTCCTCCTACGATGCCGTGATCGTCGGCGGCGGCGGGCATGGACTTGCCACGGCATACTTCCTCGCCAAAAACCACGGCATGACCAATATTGCGGTCCTCGAAAAGGGGTGGCTGGCCGGCGGAAACATGGCAAGGAACACCACCATCATCCGGTCCAACTACCTCTGGGACGAGAGCGCGGCCATTTACGAGCACGCCCTCAAGCTCTGGGAAATCCTGCCGGAGGAGCTCGAGTACGACTTCCTGTTCAGCCAGCGAGGCGTGATGAACCTTGCCCACACCTTGGGCGACGTCCGCGAAAGCATGCGGCGTGTGGGGGCGAACAAGCTCAACGGCGTGGACGCTGAGTGGCTGGACCCTAAGCAGGTCAAGGAACTCTGCCCGATCCTGAACATCAACGACAACATCCGCTACCCGGTCATGGGCGCCACGTACCAGCCTCGCGCCGGCATCGCCAAGCACGACCACGTGGCCTGGGCCTTCGCCCGCAAGTGCGACGAGCTGGGCGTGGACATCATCCAGAACTGCGAAGTCACCGGCTTCCTCAAGGACGGTAACCGCGTGGTGGGCGTGAAGACCAACCAGGGCACCATCAACACCGAAAAGGTGGGCCTCTGCGCCGCCGGGCACAGCTCCGTCCTGGCCGAGATGGCAGGCTTCCGGCTCCCCATCCAGTCCCACCCGCTGCAGGCGCTGGTCTCCGAACTGCACGAGCCGGTCCACCCCACAGTGGTCATGTCCAATCACGTGCACGTTTACGTTTCCCAGGCCCACAAGGGCGAACTGGTGATGGGCGCGGGCGTGGACTCCTACAACGGTTACGGCCAGCGGGGGTCCTTCCACGTGATCGAGCACCAGATGGCGGCCGCCGTCGAACTTTTCCCGATCTTCGCGCGGGCCCATGTGCTCCGGACCTGGGGCGGAATCGTTGATACCACCCTGGACGCCTCCCCGATTGTGGGCATCACACCGGTCGAAAACATGTTCGTCAACTGCGGCTGGGGGACCGGCGGCTTCAAGGGTACCCCTGCCGCCGGACTCACCTTTGCCCACACCATAGCCACCGGAACGCCGCACCACCTGAACAAGCCGTTCGCGCTGGAGCGGTTCGAAACCGGCGCCCTGATCGATGAACACGGCGCAGCCGCCGTGGCCCACTAAGAAGAGAGTCCGGTCATGCTTCTCATTTCATGCCCCAACTGCGGCTCCCGCGACGAAACCGAGTTCCATTACGGCGGCCAGGCGCACGTGGCCTATCCGGAAAACCCGAATGAACTGAACGACCGCGAATGGGCCGAGTTCCTGTTCTATCGGGACAACACCAAGGGCGCCTTCGCCGAACGCTGGCTCCACAGCACCGGTTGCCGCCAGTGGTTCAACATGCTCAGGGACACGGTCACTTACGAGATCCAGGCTGTCTATGCGATGGGCACGCCCCGGCCAGCAGCCGCGCCGCCAGCCGCCGAATCCGGAACCGCCAGCACCGCGCCGGACAGCACCACAACGGGTACTGCCGGGCCCAGCATCGCTGCAACCAGCACCGCCACAGGTACCGCGTCACCCAGCACTACCGCCCCGGAAGGAGCAACCAAGTGACTTCCCAGAAAGCACGCCTCACCGCCGGCGGCCGGATCGACCGCACCATTTCCTGGCGTTTCACTGTGGACGGTGAGGAGTTCACGGGCCACCCGGGGGACACCCTGGCCTCCGCTCTGCTCGCCAACGGCCGGATTGCCGTTGGCAACTCCCTCTACGAGGATCGGCCCCGCGGCATCATGTCTGCCGGGGTCGAGGAATCCAACGCCTTGGTCAAGGTGGAACCGCGATTCCCCGGCCACGTTGCCGAATCGATGCTTCCCGCTACCACGGTCACATTGGTGGACGGACTGAACGCCGGCCTGCTAAATGGCCTGGGCCGCCTGGATCCTGAAGAGGACCGCGCGGAGTACGACAAAAAGTACGTCCACACCGACGTCCTGGTGATCGGCGGCGGCCCCGCCGGTCTGGCCGCAGCCCGCGAAGCCGTCCGCACTGGCGCCCGCGTTATGCTGCTGGACGACCAGCCCGAACTGGGCGGATCTCTGCTGTCCGGTTCCACGGCCCCCGAACTGGCTGAGACCATCGAAGGCAAGCCGGCCCTTGAATGGGTGGCGGACGTCGAAGCGGAGCTCGTCTCCGGCGGCGAGTCCACCGTCCTGAACCGCACCACTGCCTTCGGCGCCTACGATGCCAACTACGTCATCGCCGTCCAGAACCGCACTGACCACCTGTCCACCCCTGCTGCTCCCGGCGTGTCCAGGCAGCGTATCTGGCACATCCGCGCCAACCAGGTGGTGCTGGCCCCTGGCGCCCACGAACGCCCGCTGGTCTTCGAAAACAACGACCGTCCCGGCATCATGCTCGCCTCGGCCGTTCGCAGCTACCTCAACCGCTACGCGGTGGCCCCCGGGCAGCGCGTGGTCATCAGCACCACCAACGACAGCGCCTACACCCTTGCCGCTGATCTGCGCGCCGCCGGCATCAGGATCGCCGCCATCGTCGACGCTCGTCCCAAGCTCACCGAGGTGGCTGCTGCCGCCGTCGAAGCCGGGACGCGCGTGTTGATCGGCAGCGCGGTGGCCGCCACCGCCGCCGGAGCGGATGGCCGGCTTGACGGCGTTACCGTCCGCAGCATCAACGACGACGGCGAACTCACCTCGGGAATTGAAGAAATCACCTGCGACCTGCTGGCGGTCTCCGGCGGCTGGAGCCCGCTGGTACACCTCCACTCCCAGCGGCAGGGCAAGCTGCGTTGGGACGATGACCTGGCGGCTTTTGTGCCGAGCACTGCTGTCCCGAACCAGCAGATAATTGGCTCCGGCCGCGGCAGCTTCGAACTCCAGGATTGCGTCGCCGAAGGCATCTTCGCTGGTGTGAAGGCTGCCATTGCTGCCGGCTTCAGCGCGGAAAATTCAGCCGCAGCCGACGAGCCCCTTGCCCTTGGCGAGCCGAAGGCGTCCGCCCCCACCCGGCAGCTGTGGCTGGTTCCAGGGCAGAGCGGCACTCCGGATGACTGGCACCACCACTTCGTCGACTTCCAGCGGGACCAGAGTGTCGCCGACGTCCTGCGCTCCACCGGAGCCGGAATGCGGTCGGTGGAGCACATCAAGCGCTACACCTCCATCAGCACCGCCAATGACCAGGGCAAAACCTCCGGCGTCAACGCTATCGGCGTCATCGCCGCCGCACTCAAGCATGCAGGGGAAGCATCCCGCGGCATCGGCGACATCGGCACCACCACCTATCGGGCTCCGTTCACTCCCGTAGCGTTCGCGGCCCTGGCCGGACGCCAGCGCGGCGAACTGTTCGACCCCGCCCGCGTTACCTCCATCCATCCGTGGCACGTTGCCAAGGGCGCCCTCTTCGAAGACGTCGGACAGTGGAAGCGTCCCTGGTACTACCCGCAGGGCAGCGAGGACATGGACGAGGCCGTGCTGCGTGAATGCGCCGCCGTCCGCGAATCCGTGGGCTTCATGGACGCCACCACGCTCGGCAAGATCGAAATCCGGGGCAAGGACGCCGGCGAGTTCCTCAACCGGATCTACACCAACGCTTTCAAGAAGCTCGCGCCCGGTTCCGCCCGCTACGGCGTGATGTGCCAGGCAGATGGCATGATCTTCGACGACGGCGTGACCCTGCGCCTGGACGAGGACCGCTTCTTCATGACCACCACCACCGGCGGCGCCGCGAAGGTGCTGGACTGGCTGGAGGAATGGCTGCAGACCGAGTGGCCGGAACTGGACGTGCACTGCACCTCGGTGACCGAACAGTGGAGCACCATTGCCGTCGTCGGGCCCAAATCCCGTGCAGTCCTCGCCAAGGTGGCACCGGAACTAGCAGCAAACGGGGGACTGGAAGCAGAAGCATTCCCGTTCATGACCTTCCGCGAAACCACCCTCGCCTCGGGCGTTCGCGCCCGGGTCTGCCGGATCTCCTTCTCCGGTGAGCTGGCCTACGAGATCAACGTGCCGGCCTGGTACGGGCTGAACACCTGGGAGTCCGTTGCGGCTGCCGGGGCCGAATTCAACATCACCCCGTACGGCACGGAGACCATGCACGTGCTCCGCGCCGAAAAGGGCTACCCGATCGTTGGCCAGGACACCGACGGTACCGTCACCCCTCAGGACGCCGGGATGGACTGGATCGTCTCCAAGGCCAAGGACTTCATCGGCAAGCGCTCGTACGCCCGGGTCGATGCCAAGCGCGAGGACCGTAAGCACCTGGTCAGCGTGTTGCCCATTGATGGCAGCATCCGGTTGCCGGAAGGCACCCAGTTGGTGGAAAAGGGCATCCCCGTGACACCGGCCTATGGCCCCGTGCCCATGCAGGGATTTGTCACGTCCAGCTACCACAGCGCGGCCCTGGGCAGGTCCTTCGCCCTGGCGTTGATCAAGAATGGCCGCAACCGGATCGGCGAAACCCTGGTGGCCGCCGCCGGAAACCAGCTCGTGGATGTTGTTGTGGCTGAAACCGTACTTTTTGACCCTGAAGGGACCCGCAAAGATGGCTGAAACAGCAGCACCCAAAACCTCCCCTGAGACCAACCTGTCCCTCCGAACCAGTCCGGCTGAACTGCTCAGCGCAGCATTTGAAGCCGGCTCCGTGCCCGGCACTGTTGAACTGCGCGAAATCACCTTCCTGACCATGGTGGGCCTCAGGGTTCCCCGGGACACAGACGCAGGGGAGCGGATCGCATCGGTTACCGGCGGTCTGCCCACGACGTGCGGGGCCGTGAGCGGCACGGGCGACACCTCTGTGCTCTGGCTCGGGCCCGAGGAATTCCTGGTGGTCGCCCCTTCGGAGGCCCACGAGTCCCTCGGCGGTGACCTCATCCAGGCCCTGAGGGAAGCCCTCGGCGACGACGCAGGACAGGTGGTGGACCTCTCCGCCAACCGCACCACGTTCGAACTCACCGGGCCGCGGTCCAGAGCAGTCCTGGAAAAGGGTTGCTCCCTGGACCTCCACCCGCGCTGGTTCAAAACCGGAACGGCGTTGTCCACGGAGATCGGCCACATCCCCGTGGTCCTCTGGAAGACCGGTGATGAGAGCTACCGGATCTTCCCACGCGCCTCATTTGCAGAATTCCTGGGCCGCTGGCTCCTGGATGCCATGCGGGAGTATGCCTCGCCTGAGGTCCCCTAATGGCCCTCAGCGTCCTGGATCTGTTTTCCGTTGGCATCGGGCCGTCGTCCTCACACACGGTCGGCCCGATGCGGGCGGCCAAGCTGTTTGCGGACGGGCTCAAAGATGACGGACACCTGAGCTCCACCAAACGCGTCCAGGCCGAATTGTTCGGCTCCCTTGGTGCCACGGGGCGCGGCCACGGCTCGGACAAAGCCGTGGTCCTGGGCTTCCAGGGGCTGGACCCGGAAACAGTTGACACCTTCACAGCTGATGATCAGGTGGCTGCCGCCGCCCTCGATGCCGAGCTGTGGGTAGGCGGGGACCACCGGGTGGACTTCAACTGGGACGAGGACGTGGTCCTGCACCGGCGCAAGTCCCTCCCGGCACACCCCAACGGCATGACGTTCCGTGCCCTGGACCATGCCGGTGACGTGCTCAGCGAACGAAGCTTCTATTCGATTGGTGGCGGCTTCGTGGTGGATGGAGATGCCGACGCCGGCGACCGCATCGTAGCCGATGACACCCCACTGCCGTATCCCTTCACCACGGCCGACGAACTCCTGGCAATCTGCAAGCGCGAAGGGATGTCCATCTCCGACGTGATGCTCGCCAACGAGCTCACCTGGCGCAGCGAAGCGGAAACCCGGGAGAAGCTGCTGGGACTCTGGGCCGTTATGCGGCAGTGCGTGGACAACGGCTGTGGGGCGGAAGGGATCCTTCCCGGCGGCTTGAACGTGAGGCGCCGGGCGCCGTCGTTATTCCAGACCCTGACGGCGGATACCGGCGTGACCGACCCGCTCCGGGCGATGGAATGGGTCAACCTGTTTGCCCTGGCCGTCAACGAGGAGAACGCCGCCGGCGGCCGGATCGTCACGGCGCCCACCAACGGCGCGGCCGGGATTGTCCCGGCAGTGCTGCACTACTACGTGAAGTTTGTCCCGGGAGCCAGTGACGACGGAGTGGTCCGCTTCCTGCTGGCTGCGGGTGCAGTCGGAATTCTGTTTAAGATCAATGCCTCCATCTCCGGCGCGGAAGTGGGCTGTCAAGGCGAGGTTGGTTCCGCCTGCTCCATGGCGGCCGCAGGACTCTGCGAGATCCTCGGCGGGACACCCGAACAGGTGGAAAACGCTGCCGAAGTGGGAATCGAACACAACCTCGGCCTGACCTGCGATCCCGTGGGCGGGCTGGTGCAGATCCCGTGCATTGAACGGAACGCGATCGCAAGCGTCAAAGCCATCAATGCCGCCCGCCTGGCCCTGCACGGCGATGGCAGCCACAAGGTTTCCCTCGACAAGGCCATCAAGACCATGAGGGAAACCGGCGCGGACATGAAGGACAAGTACAAGGAGACTTCCAGAGGCGGCCTTGCGGTGAACGTCATCGAATGCTGATCGGGTGAAGTAAATCAGGTGACTGGTAGGGGCGGACTCATGTTGGATACGGGATCAACCAGGATTGGTGCCAGACGTGGATTGCGTAAAGACTGGGCCCGGCTGACCGGCCACACCGTGGAGGTATGGCTGCTGGGCGAGCACATCATGACCGGGGTTGTGGACCAGGCCGCCCCAGACGACTCAGTCCTGTGGATCGCGGCCGCCGGAGCCAACACCCGAAGGCTTTTCGATAAGCGGACTGGATATGAGGTCTGGGTCTAGTCCACACCGATACCCCATTGAGAGTATGACCGCCGTCGCCAACATCGGTGAGTTCCTCATTACGCGCCGCTCGCGGCTCTGGGAAGCCCACGATATGCGGATACACCTTGCCGGCAAAAAACTCTTCCATCACCCGGAGGTGGGCGATCTCGATCTCAGTTACGAAGCCATGCAGATCATGACCGATCCGGGTCTTCAGTTCGTTGGCTTCACAGCCGAGCCCGGGTCTTCAACTGACCACGCTCTCCGCGTGCTGGGAAGTCTGGCGGCACACCACCCCGAGGAAATTCGGCTCGAGGGGTAGCAAGGTCCGGTCAGGACCCGGGACGCCCCGGCCACTCCTTGCCTACCCAGGGGTTGTAGTCGGCGATGAGTTCCTCCTGGGGCGGACGCTCTGTCTCGGGGACATGCTGCAGGTTTACGCGCACCCTGTACCAGAGGGAACTCGATCCTCGCATCCCGTCTACGAGCACGTCGGCTGGATGCAGGGCCGGGACGATGTCCGCATGCCTGACCTTCCATTCGTCGAGTGCTGCGTGCGCCTCGGGTTTGGTCTTGGTGCGGGCCACTTCGATGAGAGGCATCACGGACTGCCGGCGGCCGGAGCTGTCACCACTGCGTGGTGGTTTCTCTGCGGGGCCCAGCTCGGCCGCCAAGGCGAGGAGCCCATCGAGGGTGCCGACGGCGTCGTCGATTCCGGTGTGAGGGTCGCCCAGGGCGGCGAAGCGGGCGGGCACTGTGCCCACCGTGAACTCTTCCGGCCGGGTGGAGCGGACCTCGTCCCACGAGAGCGGCGTCGAAACCCGGGCATCGGGAAGAGGCCGGACAGAGTATGCGGATGCCACGGTGCGGTCCTTTGCGTTCTGGTTGAAGTCGACGAACACGCTCTCGCCGCGTTCCTCCTTCCACCAGCGTGCGGTGGCGAGGCCAGGGGCGCGGTTTTCGACCTCGCGGGCGAGGGTCTCGGCGGCCAGCCGCACGTCGCGGTACGACCACTGCGGCGCGATGCGGACCAGGATGTGAAGTCCCCGCGATCCGCTCGTTTTGGGCCATCCCACCAGCCCGACGTCGTCGAGCACCTCGCGCGCTACATAGGCGACGTCGACGATCTGGGACCAGTCGACCCCCGGCATCGGATCGAGGTCGACCCGGAGCTCGTCCGGGTGCTCGAGGTCCTCGGCGCGGACGGGGTGCGGGTTGAGGTCCAGGCACCCAAGATTCACCACCCACGCCAAGCCCGCGGCATCCCGGATGACGGCCTCCTCCGCTGACGTCCCCGACGCGTACTGCAGGGTGGTGGTGTCGATGAAGTCGGGGTGGTTTTCGGGAACGCGCTTTTGAAAGAACGGCTCAGAGTCGATCCCCTTCGGAAAGCGCTTGAGCACCATGGGTCGGCCGCCGGCACCACGCAGCGCACCATCGGCGACCGCGAGGTAGTAGTTCACCAGATCGAGTTTGGTCAGACCAGGCTCGGGGAACACCACCTTGTCCGGACTCGAGATGCGAACCTCGGTGCCCGCAATGTTGAGGATCTCGGCCGGAGTCTTCGACGGGTTCATGCCGCCACGCTAGCAACGATCGAATGTCCCATCCAGAGCTTTTGCGCCACAACCAAAATTGGCTCGCCGGAAGGACCCGCTGGAGCCTTCAAGGCTAGCGGGGTCCCGGTAAAGGTGCTTAGGTATTGCTGTAGTGGTCAACCCAACAGAGGAAGAAGCCGCGGCAGGGTTTTTCCTGACCAATTCGAAGGAGTCGGAAAATGAGTGAAATGACAGAGGAAGTCCACGCCGAGCACAGCCTTGCGGAGCATCAACATGGCGGCCCGGACTGCGCCCATGAGACGGTGGAGCATGGAGACCATGTGGACTACATTCATGATGGTCACCGGCATGCTGAACATGAAGGCCATTACGACGAGCATTGAGCACGGGAAGACGCACTCGTTAGATACGAAGGGACCGGCGGCCGTCACGGCCGCCGGTCCCTTGCTTTGGGTGTTCATCTTCGCCAGGAGCCATCACACACAGCTAGATACTGGTTGGCGGGCTGACTATCCACAGAACCTCAGCCGGGAGAGTGCTGGTGTTCGTTAATCTGTGGGGCAACGAGGACATGTAGTCGATACTGTCGCCCTGCTGCATTGAGTGGGGTTCTCCATCCAGCTCTATGACAATCTCGCCCGATACTACGTAGAGAATCTCCTGTGAGTCTCCGTGCGTATAGGGATCGTCTCCGGTCGACGCTCCGGGCTCAAATTCTCCGGCATAGACCTCGAGGTGGCGCAGGGGTCGCTGTGAGATCAGAAACTTGTGTATTCCCGCATTGGTGGACAGTTCCGGGCGCGCTTCCCTGCGCAGCAATCGTGGTGAGCCTGCGGGCACTTCCTCAAACAAATCCGCAAGCGTCATTCCTAAAGCGGTTGCGATTCGCCGCAGCACGCCGATACTGGCATTCGTCAGACCGCGCTCAAGCTGGCTGAGAAAGCCGGCTGTGGTCCCCGTTGCTTCGCCTAGTTCCTTTAGTGACATACGCCGTAAAGAACGAAACTGGAGAACCCGTTGGCCGAGTTGTGCTTGAGAAAGATCAGTTTCGCTGGTCATGGGAGAGACTTCCGGTTTGCCCGTACTAAACAAAAATTTAGCTGAATAGCCAGGAACAGTCTGGCTCCGTCGCCTGGAAGCTGTCAAGGTGACAGGCAGTTCCCTTGACATTGCCCTGCCGTAGAGCTCACACTGTTAGCAATTAGTGGCACTAAATTATTGTTTAGTAGCATGGACTCGAGTTTTACGGAATGCCCGTTTGTTCCGCCGCATGTCCTAACGGGTGGAGCTGCCCAGAACCATAAAGCCGCTGACGTACCACGGGAACTGCGCAACCGGCTTCAACTCTCATCTTCTAAAGGAACTGGTTATGACAACGTCAACAATCACTCTCATCAATCACTTCATCAATGGCGCTGAAACGGCCGGCGAAGGTGACCTCACGCGTCCTGTCTTCAATCCTGCGACCGGAGCTGTTTCGGGGGAGCTCCGGTTGGCGAACCGTGCTGATCTGGACGCGGCGGTTGCTGCGGCGCGGGTTGCTGCTGATTCGTGGGGTGATATTTCGTTGGCGAAGCGCACGGGGGTGTTGTTCAGGTTCCGTGAGCTGGTGGCGTCCCATGTCGATGAGCTGGCGGCGTTGATCACTGCCGAGCACGGGAAGGTCCTGTCCGATGCGAAGGGGGAGATCGGGCGCGGCCTGGAGGTGGTGGAGTTCGCGTGCGGTATTCCGGAGCTGCTGAAGGGGGATTATTCGGATCAGGTGTCCACCGGGATTGATGTGTTTTCGTTCCGGGAGCCGTTGGGGGTGGTCGCGGGGATCACGCCGTTCAATTTCCCGGTGATGGTGCCGTTGTGGATGGCGCCGATGGCGATCGCGACCGGGAACGCGTTTATCCTCAAGCCTTCGGAGCGGGACCCGTCGGCGTCGATGCTGCTCGCGAAGCTGTGGAAGGACGCCGGGTTGCCGGACGGGGTGTTCCAGGTCCTGCATGGCGGGAAGGAAACGGTCGACGGGTTGTTGACGCACCCTGATGTGGACGGCATTTCGTTTGTCGGGTCCACCCCGATCGCGAAGTACGTCCACGAGACCGCGACGAAGCACGGTAAGCGGGTGCAGGCGCTGGGCGGGGCGAAGAACCACGCCATCGTGTTGCCCGACGCCGATCTGGATAACGCCGCTGATCACCTGGCCGCGGCCGCGTTCGGCTCCGCCGGGGAACGCTGCATGGCCATCTCCGTCGCCGTCGCCGTCGGGGACGCCGCTGACCTGCTGGTCAAAAAAGTCGGGGAGCGGGCCCTGGCCGTGAAGGTGGGCAACGGGACCGTGCCCGGGGCGGAGATGGGGCCTGTGATCACGCCGGAGTCCCGGGACAGGATCATCAGGATTGTCACCGAGGCCGAGACGGCCGGGGCTGCGATGGTGGTCGATGGCCGGGATCTGGTGGTTTCCGGGCACGAGGACGGGTTCTGGGTCGGGCCCACCGTGATCGACCACGTGAAGAAGGAGATGACAGCGTACACGGAGGAGATCTTCGGGCCTGTCCTCGTCGTCGTCCGCGTCAACAGCCTGGAAGAGGGGATCGCGTTGATCAACGCGAACCCGTACGGGAACGGCACCGCGATCTTCACTTCCTCCGGGGCGAATGCCCGGAAGTTCCAGCGCTCGGTGGACGTGGGCATGATCGGGATCAACGTGCCCCTGCCCGTCCCGGTCGCGCACCACTCCTTCGGCGGGTGGAAGGCCTCACTGTTCGGGGACAAACACATCTACGGCCCCGAAGGCGTCTCCTTCTACACCCGCGGCAAGGTCGTCACCTCCCGCTGGACAGAACCCACCCACGCCTCCGGCGCCTCCTACAACTTCCCCTCCAACTAGTCCCCACCGCCGCCCTCGCCTCGCAAGTCCCCATCGGCTCCCAGCCTTCGCAAGCTCAGGCAGGGACCTTCGCCGATGTGGCCCCACAGCCAGGCTGGCGGCGTGGGCCCAACCACCGTCGATTGTTGGGCAGATGCCCTTCTGAACCTTCAAAAGGGCATCAACTCAGCACTCGACGCAAAGCTAACGCCTTTTGTGACTGGCTTGCGGTCGGCCACCAGAGCCCTCCTTGCATTTTGCCTCCAGACCTCCGCTCCACTTGCACCTGAATTGCTAATGATAATGGTTTGCATCTAGTGTGATGGGTCGAACCATAGGGAATTTGCGATACAGAAGGAACTGGAAAAATGGGCTGGCAGAAGATGAGGGTGGCGGGCGCGTCCGCCATTGCGTTATTGATGATGACCGGGTGCGCGGCGGCAGGAAACGACAGTCCTGCAGCTGAGCAGCCGCTGAGGGTGGTGGGCCAGTTCGAGCTGCACAGCTTGGATCCGTCTACCGCCGGTGGCTTCTTCACCCGTCTGCAGGTGGCTGAAACCCTGGTTGACGCAGATGTCAAAGGCGTCCTCCAACCGGGACTCGCCGAAAAGTGGGATGTTTCCGCTGACGGGCTGTCCTGGGGATTCACGCTCCGCTCGGGAGCCCTCTTCCATGACGGCACCGCAGTCACAGCCGAAGCGGCAGCCGCCTCGCTGAACATCGCACAAGGCAAGGCCGGCACTCCGCTGGCGACGGTTCCCGTTAAGGGGATCTCTGCGGTTGGTGACTCTGTCCGAGTGGATCTCACGGAACCGTATGCGCCGCTGCCGGCGGTCATGGCCCACACAAGCACCCAGATTCTTGCGCCCAGCTCCTACGGCACGGACCGATCGATAACCAAGATAGTAGGTTCAGGCCCGTATCGGGTGAAGCATATCGAGCAGCCTGCCCACATTGACGTCGCTGCCTTCGAGCAGTGGCAGGGGAAAAAACCAGCCATCTCCGAGGTCACATACCAGGCCGTGGGGAGATCTGAGAGCCGGGCACTGATGGCCGAAAGCGCACAGTCCGACGTCACTTTCGGGATGGACCCCACCAGCCTCCAACGGATCAAGCAGGCAGGCAAGCTGGACATTGCCGCCGTAACCCTGCCCCGCTCGATCCTGCTGAAGGTCAACGCCGGCCACGAAATGCTGGGCGACGTGAAAGTTCGGCGAGCCCTAAGCCTGGCCCTCGACCGGGAAGCGATGGCCACAGCATTGCTGCGGGACCGCGAGATGGCAGCCACCCAGCTCTTCCCGCCCTCGCTGCCGGAGTGGCACCAGGACTCGGCCACACCACTCACCCACAATCCCTCCGAAGCCCGGAAACTGCTGGCTGAAGCCGGATGGGCTCCGGGCAGCGACGGCATCCTGGAACGCAACGGCAAGAAGTTTTCAGTCACCCTGCGCACCTTCCCGGACCGCCCCGAACTGCCCATACTGGCAACAGCCATCCAAGCCAAGCTGAAGGAACTGGGGATTGCCCTGGACGTGAAAGTGGGCAACTCCAGCGAGATTCCGGCCGGACACAAGGATGGTTCGCTGGAATTAGCGCTGTTCTCCCGTAACTACGCACTAGTTCCCGATGCGCTGGTAACCCTGGCCGAGGATTTTGCGCCTGCCGGTTCGGACTTCGGGGCCATGGGATGGAATGATCCCGCCCTCACCGAAGCCCTGAACGCCCTGGCCAGCGGCAAAGACGTTGACAAATCGGCGGAGAACCGCCGGAAAGTGAACGAGATACTGCAGACCCAACTGCCCGTCATCCCTGTGGCGTGGTACCGGCAGAGCGCTGTGGTCAGTCCTCGGGTTGAAGGCCTCGTCCTGGATCCGCTCGAGCGCTCATGGCGTCTGAGCGACTTGACCTGGAAGAAGTAGGAAGGGAGGGCATGGTCTCTTTGACTACCAAACCGATGACCCAAGCGACTACCCAACCCGGCAGCTCCGCCGGGCGCACTCTCCATCCAGCCCTGGGCACCACTGCACGGGTTCTTGGCCGCCGGGCATTCCAAGCGGCGGGAGTGGTTGTACTTGTCTCCACCGCATGTTTCGCTATGGTTCAAAGCCTTCCCGGCGACATCGCCTTCCGGATTGCCGCCGGCAGGTACGGGTATGACCAGGTGACGGCCGCGTCAGCGGACAGTGTCCGCGCTGAACTGGGCCTTGACCAGCCTGCCTGGCTCCAGTTCCTGGACTGGCTCGGTGGCTTGGTGTCCCTGAACCTCGGCAACTCCCTGGTCACTGGGGCAAGCGTGGCGGGGGAGCTTGGGCTCAACCTTGCCAGCAGCCTGCAGCTGGCTGCTGTTGCGCTGATTCTTGCACTGATGGTGGGGACGACGGCGGGAGCCCTGGCAGCTGCCCGCCCGGGCGGCATCCTTGACCGACTCACCACAGTCTGGGTGTCTGTCACGCGCGCGCTGCCGCCGTTCCTGCTCGGGCTGGTCCTGATCCTCCTGTTTGCCGTCCATCTGGGCGTGCTTCCCGCGGCGGGTCATGGAGAAGCGAAAAACATCGTGCTTCCTGCAGCAACGCTCGCCGTCGGTCTCTCCGGGCTCTTCGCGCGGGTCACCCGCGACACAATGGCGCAAATTCGGCAATCGGACTATGTCCGCTTTGCCGACACCAAAGGCCTCGGCAGCTGGCTTGTGTTCGTGCGGCACGTCATCCGAAATACCGGGGTGACTTTGATCGCCTACGTGGGCGTTCAGGTCCTGGTTCTCATCGAAGGTGTTGTGGTGGTTGAAAGCCTCTTCGCGTGGCCAGGTCTGGGCCACGCACTTGTCCACGCCATTTTCTGGCGGGACATCCCCATGATCCAGGCCGCAGCACTGGCGCTGGCGCTCCTTGTGGTCGCCATGAACACTCTCGTTGACCTCGCAACAGCAGCTGTGGATCCGCGCCCCCGCCACAAGGAGGCAGTACTGTGACTAATGCCGTCGCTATGCAAGAACTTCTTCCCGCATCAGCCGGGGACTCGAAACGGCCGAAATGGTTGGCTAATCGTTCGGCAACCCAGCTCGTTTCAGCCGGGCTCCTGGCAGTCCTGGTCATATTCGCCGTGGCCGGGCCGCTGATCTGGCCGGGACATGCAGTGCAGGACCTTTCCAGGTTCCTGGAGGCTCCAGGGGCCGGCGAACCGCTTGGCCGTGACCACCTGGGCCGCAGTGTTATTGCGCGGCTGGCCCACGCCACGCAGCTTTCCCTCGTGATGTCGGTGCTTTGTGTGAGCGCTGCCCTGCTCTTCGGATCGCTCGCAGGCATAGCGGCCGCCTGGCGCGGCGGCTGGATTGATTCGGTGCTGCACGGCTTGTCCGAGGTCTTCATCGCGCTCCCGGCTCTGCTGGTGGTTCTCGTTGTCTCGGCGATAGCCAACGGCGACCTCTGGACCCTCTGCCTGGGGCTGGCGTTGGCGCAGTGGGTGGAGTATTTCCGTATGGTCCGCGCCCGGAGCGGACTGGTCCTTGCCGGACCGGCGGTGGAAGCCGCTGGCCTGTTCCAGCTAGGCCCGGTCCACGTCATCCGACGGCACCTTTTGCCTGAGCTGCGCCCACTGCTAACCACTATGGCGACCTTCGGCGTCGGATCCTCCATCCTCGCACTCTCGACGCTGGGCTTCGTGGGGATCGGTGTCCGCCCGCCGACGCCCGAGCTTGGTTTGATGATTACCGAGGCGTTCCCCTTCTACCACGAAGCACCCTGGATGGCGTTGGCGCCCGTCCTGGTTCTCACCACCATCCTGATCGGGCTCCTGGGCCTGCGAAGCAAGGAGTCCCCAGCATGAGCCTGCGCCTCAACGACCTCGTAGTCAGCCACGCCGGCAAAGTCCTCGTCGAGACCGGCCAACTGGACTTCGAGCCAGGAAAGCCCGTAACGATTGTCGGGGAGAGCGGTTCCGGAAAATCCCTGCTTGCCCACGCAATCATGGGCACGCTCCCGCACAACCTCAAAGCACAGGGAAGCCTGGCTGTGGACGACCAGGTCTACGACGTCAGCGACCAGGCGAACAGGCGCAGGCTCTGGGGGCGCACCATGTCCCTTCTTCCCCAGGAACCTGTGCTTGCCCTGGACCCCACAATGCGCACCAGGGAGCAAGTGGCGGAGGGCGCTCCTACCTTCAGGACGGACAAACAAGGTGCCCGGCGCGCCGCTGACGCCCTGCTGGCCTCCCTGGGCCTGAAGCACGCTTCGGCAGCATTCCCGCACACACTCTCAGGCGGTATGGCTCAGAGGGTGGCGTTCGCCGCCGCAACCATCGGCGGAGCTCCCGTTCTCATCGCGGATGAGCCGTCCAAGGGCCTGGATCAACGCGCCCGGGCCGAGCTGGCGGAACTGCTCAGAAGCCATATCAAGAGTGGCGGCATCCTGCTGACCATCACCCATGACCTTGATCTGGCCCGCGAGCTCGGCGGGGAAGTCCTGGTTATGAAGGACGCGCATGTCGTAGAGAAGGGAGCAGCCGGCGAGGTGCTCGCCAATCCCGTTCACCCCTATACCCGCCGCCTGCTGGCCGCCGAACCATCACGCTGGAGGCATCAGTGGATGAGGGACCTCTCCGAGGGGACCGAGCGTGCCGACGGTCGGCATGGAGGGTCCATCGAAAGTTCGGGCACCCTGCTGGTGTCGGGTACGGGTCTCGGAAAATCATTCGGCGACCAAGAGCTCTTCACTGATCTGTCCATTGAAGTCAGAGCGGGGGAGCGGGTTGCATTAAGTGGCCCGAGCGGAAGTGGAAAAACAACCCTGGGCAATGTACTGCTGCGGCTCCTCCCGCCCGACACCGGAACTGTCCAGCACTCCGAGCTCCTGCAGCGGGGCCGGCTCCAAAAGCTCTACCAGGACCCCGCCCTGGCTTTTCCCGGGCGTGTACCACTTGCGGACTCACTGGGGGACGTTGTGCGGCGGCACGGACTGGACCACGCACGCCTTGAGGAACTGATGGGCTCACTGCGGCTTGCGCCCGAACTGCTTCACCGCAGGCCCGGGCAGATATCGGGTGGGGAACTGCAGCGGATCGCCATTATCCGGTCAATGCTCCTGGAGCCAGTTCTGGTCTTCGCTGACGAACCCACCTCCCGCCTGGACCTCATCACGCAGGAAGAGACGATGATGTGCCTGATGGAGCAGGTGGACAAGCTGGACTGTGCGCTGGTGCTGGTAACGCACGACGACGCCCTTGCCGCCGCGGTTACCACCCGCAGCATTGCGCTCGGTGCGCCATCGGCGGTGATTGAGCCCGAATTGGAGTTGGCAGCACAGTAAAAACGGACGCTGGATACAAGGGGATGCAGGAATCTGCATCCCCTTGTTGTTCGCGTCACCCTCGTCCGCGAACGTAAATGCGTAACTTTTGGCCTCGGCAGCCGCCTTCAGCCCCGAGATTCCAAGGTCTGCCACTCGGGTAGAAGCTAAAAGCTACGCAATTCGGCCGCGAAGGAGATTGCTCACACGGTTCTGCATCCCCTTGTTGTTCGCGTCACCTGTGCCGTACAGTATTGGATCAAGTCAATGTTTCAACTATCGAAACACGCGTTCGATTATAGAACAAACCATTGATCCAAACAGCCACACAGTGAAGCGAGGAAAGCCCGTGCAGTTCCACCATCACGGTTACGTATCCGGAGACCCGCGGGTCCAGCCAGCCGCCGGCGTCGGCATTGATCGGCCTGCGGAGCTTCCGGATGAGGTCGACGTGCTGATAGTCGGCACCGGACCTGCCGGCATGCTCACCGCTGCTCAACTGTCCCAGTTCCCCGGCGTCACCACCCGCATCGTGGAGCGCCGCCCCGGGAGGCTCGCTATCGGGCAAGCTGATGGCATCCAGGCCCGGAGCGTTGAGACTTTCCAGGCTTTCGGCTTCGCAGAGCGCATCATCTCCGAGGCGTACCGCATCACTGAAATGGCGTTCTGGAAGCCCGATCCCAGTGATCCGTCCCGGATCGTCAGGACCGCCCGTGCCGTCGACGATGAGGCCGGCATCAGTGAATTCCCGCACCTCATCGTCAACCAGGCCCGGGTGCTGGACTACTTCGCGGAGTTCATGCTGAACTCGCCAACGCGCATGGTGCCCGATTATGGCTTTGAGTTCCGCAGTCTTGAGGTCGCTGACGAGGGGGAGTACCCCGTCATCGTGACCCTTCTCCACACGGCCGGACCCAAGGAGGGCCAGGAGCGCACTGTCCGGGCCAGGTACGTCGTCGGTGCCGACGGCGCGCGCAGCAAGGTGCGTGAGTCGATCGGCTGCACTCTCGCCGGAGACCAGGCCAATCATGCCTGGGGAGTGATGGATGCCCTCGCCGTGACGGACTTCCCGGACATCCGCACGAAATGCGCCATTCAGTCCGGAACGGGCGGCAGCATCCTGCTGATCCCGCGCGAAGGCGGGCACCTCTTCCGCATGTACGTAGACCTTGGCGAGGTGGACCCGAACAACAAAGGAGCCGTGCGCAGCACCACCATCGAGCAAATCATCCACAAGGCGAACGAGATCCTGCACCCCTACACGCTCGATGTGCGAAACGTCGCCTGGCACAGCGTTTACGAGGTGGGTCACCGCCTCACTGACAGGTTCGACGACGTCCTCCCGGAGCAGCGCGGCACGCGCACACCGCGTGTTTTCATCACCGGCGACGCCTGCCACACTCACAGCGCAAAGGCCGGCCAGGGCATGAACGTGTCCATGCAGGACGGCTTCAACCTCGCCTGGAAACTGGGGCACGTGCTTGAGGGGCGGAGTCCGGAAACCCTGCTATCCACCTACTCCGCCGAGCGGCAGGTGGTGGCCAAGAACCTCATCGACTTCGACAAAGAGTGGTCCACCATGATGGCCAAAAAGCCCGAAGAGTTTGAACACCCCTCTGACCTCGAGGACTTCTACGTGCGCACCGCCGAGTTCCCCGCCGGGTTCATGACCGAGTACGCTCCGTCCGTGCTGGTGGCCACTGCCAAGCACCAAGAGCTGGCCGCGGGCTTCACCATTGGTAAACGCTTCAAGTCCGCGCCCGTCGTACGCGTTGGCGACACCAACCCGATGCACCTTGGCCATCACGCGACGGCGGACGGACGCTGGCGCATTTACGTCTTCGCCGATCCGGCCACCCCGTCCGGAAAGCCGGGATCTGATCAGAAGGGAACAGCGTCGCCTACCGAACAGTTTGCCGAGTGGATAGCGAGCTCGCCCGAATCGCCGCTGGCCGCAACGCCGTCGAGCGCGGATCCTGACGCCTGGTTCGACCTGAAGGTGATCTACCAGCAGGAGCATGCCGCTATCGACATCGGCGCCGTCCCCGCGGTCTTCAAGCCCCAGGTTGGCCCGTTCAAGCTCACCGACTACGAGAAGGTCTATGCAACGGATCCCACTGCCGACATCTTCGAACTGCGCGGCCTCCACCGCGGCGGAGTCGTTGTTGTGGTACGCCCGGACCAGTATGTGGCCAACGTCCTGCCACTGACGGCTACGGCCGAGCTGGGTGCGTTCTTCGCGCCCCTCCTCCCGGAGAAGCAACCCGCGACACTTCGGCCGGCGGCACCCTCGGCACCATAACCACGGTCTAGCGAGCAAATCTCTCGACCTGCCGGGCGTTCGTCGCTAATCTGGCACTCAAGATGTCGATTCAGGACACCGGATCGACCCGCGCAGGCAGAGGCGGCACCGGGTCGCCGTTCACGTGAAGGAGCACACCATGGGAATCCTCTCCGTTGACCTGTTCATCACCCTCGACGGCGTGTATCAGGCGCCCGGCGGTCCCGATGAGGATCGCGAGGGCGGCTTCGAATTCGGGGGTTGGCAGGGCGCCTATTTCGACGACGAGACCGGAGAGGCGATCGGCGCCGGCATCAACCGCATGGACGCCCTCCTGCTCGGACGCAAAACCTACGACATCTTCGCCGGATTCTGGCCCACCAGGGGCGGTGACGACCCGATTGCGGTGACATTCAACGCGCTGCCTAAGTTCGTCGTCTCACGTTCCCTCACCGAGCCGAAATGGGAAGGCACGACTGCGCTGCCGGACGTGGCGGAGGTGGCGGCTGTGAAGGAGCGGTTTGAGGACATCCACGTGATCGGCAGCGGGCATCTCGCACGGTCGCTGCTCGAGGCTGACCTCGTCGACCGGCTGAACCTCTTTCTCTATCCGCTCACCTTCGGATCAGGCAAGCGGTTATTCGCGGACGGCACCGGTGTCCCGGCGGCGTTCCGGTTCGCGCAGCCGCCGAAGGCGTTCCCGAAGGGCGCAGTCTCTCTTGTCTATGAACGCGCAGGTTCGCCGATCACGGGCGTCGATATCAGCCAGGGGTAGCGGCCTCGGGGTTGGCCCCGATGAAGTCCTACGCCCGTGGTGCCGGTTCGACGGACTCAACGGCATAGGGTTTGGTGGCCGACCGCTGGAGTGGGCGACGCAGGTGCATCTGGTACGGCCCGTCCGTTACCGTGGCCCGCGGATCCAACTGGACAACCAGGAGTGGTTCGGTGCGGGTGGCATCCAGCCGTACCACCATGCCGTCACGCCGTCCGTCCACGGACAGAGGGGTGGCGGGTTCCACCGCGGTCTCGTTAAGGCGTTCCTGATGTTCCTGCCCTGCCGCCAGGAACAGGATTCCATGGGCAACCCCGATGACTTTCAATGGGATCAAGGCGTCCGACGGCGGGAGTTGCAGTGAGGGGTGGGGTTGCCCTTCGTTTTCCTGCACCGAGGAGATCTTCTTCATGATCGCGTCGCATCCCGTGCACCCGTTTCGCTCGCCGACGTCAGCGAACAGGGTCACGCGCAGGCCCCTGGGTGCCTGGTCCCATGCTTCGGCGACAACCCGGCACCACGCCCTGTGGTAATCCGTTCCGTACTTGATCACATAGACCTGATCCTCGCCGAGGACTGGCATCCCGTTCCGTCGAGCGGCCGGTTCAACAGGTTTTAACTCGCCGAGGCCTCTCGCAGCCGAATGGTTCTTGGGGCTGCCCCTGAGGAACTTGCGAACCAACGGATTGTGTGACCGTTCTGGTCTTGCCACGGCTTGTGGGCCTTTCTGCGCTGCGGGGGTGCGTCACGATCGCACCTGAACTGAGCCCCTATCTAGCTTGCTGGGTCTCTGGCGAAATAGGAAACTGTGTCCACATTGCGCTGCCCAAGGCGGGCCGTAAGCAGAGCCGGCTGTGAGGTTGATTACCCTACCCCGGATAAATTTTGGTCAGGTCCGGACCCTGTCGGCCCTTCGTGGTTGTCACTACACTGGGACGCATGACCGAGCAGGAACCGGCCCGGAACAAGGCCGCTGAAGCTCCAGAAAGCGACCGTGTCCTCCCTGAGGAATCGGCCCTGACTTCGACGCAGGTCGAGGACGGTGAATCCCCGCACTTAACTGATCCGGACGCCGTCGACACTTCGCTGCGAAGTCCGGAACAGCGTTCCCGCACCTTCGCCGGGATCCTGGTGAACACAGCCCTGGCCAACATCACGACGAGCTACTTGTGGTTCGCGCTGACGTTCTGGGTGTACCTGGAAACGCGCAACGTAATCGCCACTGGGGTAGTCGGCGGTGCATATATGCTGCTGATTGCCCTTTCCAGCATCAGCTTCGGCACGTTCGTGGACCGATACCGCAAACTTGCCGTGATGCGGTTCGCCGCGGGTTTCACCCTGGTGATGTTCGTGCTGTCCGGAGTGATGTTCCTGCTGACACCAACGGCGCAGCTGCTGGACCTGACACAGCCGTGGTTCTGGCTCTTCACGCTGATCATCCTCGTCGGCGCCGTGGTTGAGAACATGCGCAACGTGGCACTTTCCACCATTGTCACCATCCTCATCGATCCGGACAGGCGGGCCAACGCCAACGGTATGGTTGGCATGGTGCAGGGGCTGGCCTTTATTGTCACCTCGGTGCTCTCCGGACTGTCCATCGGGTTGCTGGGCATGGGCTGGACGGTGGTCGTCGCCGTGGTGCTCACGATACTGGCCTTCGCGCATCTGCTCACCCTGCGCATGCCCGAGGAAGTGCGGGTGGCCACCACCGACGCGCACGGCGCGTTCGACCTGCGGGGTTCCATCGCCGCCGTGTTGGCCATCGCCGGACTCTTCGCGCTGATCCTGTTCTCCACATTCAACAACTTCATCGGTGGCGTCTACATGGCGCTGATGGATCCCTATGGCCTGGAGATGTTCCCGGTTGAAATCTGGGGAGCCGTCTTCGCGCTGGGGTCCACCGGCTTCATCATCGGCGGAGCGCTGGTGGGTAAGTTCGGGCTTGGAGCCAACCCGTTGCGCACCATGCTTTTCGCGGTGGTCGTCATGGGGGTCCTCGGTGCTGTATTCACAGTGCGGGAGTGGGCATGGCTGTACATCGCAGGCATCTGGTTGTACCTGGTTCTTATCCCTGTCGTGGAGGCTGCCGAGCAGACGGTCATCCAACAGGTGGTGCCGCTTCAACGGCAGGGCCGGGTGTTCGGATTCGCCATGGCGTTCGAGTCCGCCGCAGCGCCAATCACCGCGTTCCTCATCGCGCCGATCGCCCAGTTTTGGATCATCCCGTACGCGCGGTCCGACGACGGCGCCACCCAGTTGGCCCCGCTGCTGGGCGAGGGCGTCTCCCGCGGCATCGCCCTGGTGTTCCTGATCGCAGGGATCATCATGGTAGTGGCCGCGTTGCTGGCCTTCCTGACCCCGGTCTACCGCCGGGTTTCGGCCTCGTATGCGAAGGCAGCAGCCGAGGCGAAGCCAACGGCGGACGCGGACTCCCAGTCTGCTGGATGAGTAATCAATAAGTGGGAATGACGCACGGATGTACGGGCCGGCGTCGATTAAGAGCGAGGAGATAGCCATGGGCGAGGCAACGGCGGATGCATCATCGGAGCTGATGGTCGATCTCATCATCTCCCTGGACGGATATGCCTCGGCGGAGGGGTGGCCGGGTTGGTGGGGCCTCGAAGGGCCTGAATACCTGGCTTGGCTCAAGCAAGAAGCGGAGAAAAACTACACCTTCCTTTTCGGAGCCAACACCTATCGGCTGATGTCCGGCATGTCAGAGCAGGCCGCGGCTGAGGACTCGGCATTCTCCGAAACCGAGGGCGCCAGCCTGACCGGCCTTGCAGCCGTGCCCAAGATCGTATTCTCCTCCACCCTCCAAGCGCCGCTGACCTGGCCGAACTCTGAGCTGGTCACTGGGGACGCCGTCGAGGCTGTGGCGGAGCTGAAACGGACCGGGACCAAACCCTTGAGCACCCTCGGCAGCCTCAGCCTCTGCCGGTCATTGCTGACTGCTGGCCTCGTGGACAGGTTCCGGCTGGTCGTATTCCCGGTCATCACGGGCAGCACCGGCCGGGAGCGGATCTATGACGGCTATCCCGACGTCGCCCTTGAGATGGTGGACAGCAGGACCTTCGACGGCCGGCTCCAACTGCTCGAGTACATCCCCACAGTCCTCACCGGTCCGCCGGGCAGCGGCACCGATTGAAGAATTTTGTGCCGTGGTCATGGGCGCGAATCATGACCACGGCCGTCAGTATTCCTAGGCTTGAGCCAGTTGGGGGTACAGAGCCTCGAGGGGTGCACTGAGACCGGCCTTGAGCTGCACGGACAGCTCGTCGGCGAGAACCTCGTACTGGCCGGCTTCGACGGCATTCAATACTGTGCGTACAAGATCGGCCGGATCCGTTTTGGGATCGGTGCTGTGCGCGGCCATGGCAGTGTCGACCCACCCGACGTGGACGCCCACCACGTGGACTCCTTCGGGGGCGAGTTCCAGGCGCAGCGAGTTGGTGGCCGACCAGAGGGCAGCCTTGGTGGCGCTGTAGATGCCACCTACGGCGTACCAGCTCATTGCCGAATGGATGTCGATGATGACGGAGTCGTTCTGCGCTGACAGGATCGGTGCGAATGCGCGGGCGAGAAACAGCGGGCCGAGGAAGTTCGTCTCCACGTTGTTCCGGATTTCCTCATCGGTGTGCGTAAGGATGCCGAAGCTGGCCGGGGAGGCGCCGGCATTGTTGATCAACACATTGACGTCGCCTGCGGCCTCGACAGCGGCCTGAATGGAAGCGGGGTCGGTAACGTCGAGCGTGAGCGGGACTATGCGCTCGTCATCCCAGGTACGCGGGGTACGGGCAGTGGCGTAAACCTTGCTGGCGCCGCGGGGGAGGGCATCGTGCACGAAGTGGGTTCCGATGCCGCCGTTTGCTCCGGTGACCAGGACGACTGCTCCATTGAGTGAAGGCATATCACGAACTTTCTGGTTATAAGTTGTCTCCGCAGCAGCCGCTGCGGAGATTGATCTGCCACCGTTGACCGGTTTTTGCCGGGTGGAATGAACAAAACAATCCGCTCGAGAAATGGTGACTATGCTCATAACCGAGTGTCCTCAGTTTCTATTCCCAACGTGCACCCGGCCTACTCTGCCGATGGCCGCTTCCGTTGCTGCTTCGTGGTCGAGCGGTGTTCCTTTGCGGCCAGCCGCCGCCGGTTCGATGCCCGCGTGGGTTTGGTTGCCCGGCGGGGAACTGCCTCGGGAGCAAGGCCTTCCGCTACGAGGTCGGAAAGCTTGGTCAATGCGATCTCTCGATTGCGCAGCTGAGAGCGCCGCTCGGAAGCGGTCACGGTGATCACGCCGTCGACGAGGCGTCGCTCGAGACGTGTAAGCAGCATCAGGCGTTGAGCGTCCGAAAGCACAGCAGAAGCGGCGACGTTCCACGAGAGTTCAACGCGGCTATCGGAAGTGTTGACGTGTTGACCGCCAGGCCCGGAGGAACGCGAGAACCGCCAGCTGAGTTCCGAGGTGGGAATCGTGAGCGCGGGCAACACCTCAAGATCCATGCAACCAGCGTCGCACAAGACGGGCGTTACGGAAGCATCCGCATTTAGAGCTTGCTGAGCGTTCCTGCGGCACGGCCCATGGAACGCCGTGAAATGAGTTCTGAGGCCAGGACATCGCCCTGCAGGTGGGTGGTTCGGTTGATCTGGCCAAGCAGCTTGTGGCTGAGCTCCGGCCGCAGGCGAAGACCCTCCTCGGGGCGCAATCCGGTAAATGCCTGGACCTCTTCGGCTTCGATACCCGGGATGGTGCAGTGGTTGATATCTACACCTGCGATGGCGGCATGAACCAGAACTGGACTCTCGACTCCTCTGGGCAGCTCGTCAATGCCCACTCCGGCAAGTGCCTGGACGTCAAAGGCCAGTCAACCTCCAACGGCGCCGTCGTGCAGCAATGGTCCTGCACGGGAGGCGCCAACCAGAAGTGGACCTATAACCAGGTCACCCGGGAGCTTGTCGGGCAGCAGTCGGGCAAATGCCTGGATGTAAATCAGGCCAGTACTGCAAATGGCTCCCGCGTGGTGATCTGGAGCTGCAGCAGCCAGACCAACCAGCAGTGGACCATGCGGTCAGAACAAATAGGGTTGGTGCGGGTTCTTCCCGGAGGCCCGCACCTCCTTATCCTTCTACGTGTGGAGGCCGGTTTCATGGATCCACACGGTCATGTCTGCCTGGCCACGGTTCGCCCAGGAGAAATAAGGCACGGCTGTCAGCGCCACTGGCTTCGCGTCAGGCGGGGATGTCGGATAAAGCTCCCCGTCATGGGATGGACTGAGGGCAGTTGCAGCGGCGTGAAGGGTTACGGCTCCGGTGCGGTCGTCTGCGACCGCCCTCAGCTCGCTGGATCGGGGCAGGGTAATACTGCGCACGGGCACGTTGTGATCGACGCCTTCAAGGCAGTACACAAGCGGCCCCCATGCCAGCGCCACTTTGCCCGTTGTTGAGGCAATGTTGGGGTTGGCCCACGTCCGTCGGGGTGCAAGATTCAGGTCCAGGCTCACTGTGTCACCGTCATCCCAAGTGCGTGTCAGGGACAAATAACCGTTACGGACACCCGTGATGTCCAGCGGCAGGCCGTTGAGCGTCACCGTCGGTTTGCTCCAAGACGGGATACGGACGGAAAGGGTGAACTCGGCGGCCTGGGGTGTACTCACGATAATTTCCGTTTTGCCGTGTCGTGGGTAGTCGGTTATCTGGCGGAGGGTGATGTCGCCAACGTCCAGTGTGAATCGTGCGGTGCCCGCGATGAACAGGTTGATTAACGCTTCGTTGCTCCCCAGGGAGTATGCGTAGCGCCCGAGTTCACTCAGGAGCCTGGCCAGGTTGGGAGGGCAGCAGGCTACGCCGAACCATTCCTGACGATGCACATTGCCGCTGCTTGCAAGCGGATTGCCGTAAAAGTAGCGCGTTCCGTCCGCTGAGGCGCCACTTAAGACGCCGTTATAGAGGGCACGTTCCAGGACGTCGATGTAGCGCCCGTCGTGACGGGTGTTGGCCATCCTCTGGGCCCACTGAACAAGGCCGATGGCGGCGCAGGTTTCAGCGTAGGCATCTTCGTTCGGGAGGTCGTAATCGGGGCCGAATCCCTCGATGGAGTGGTTCGAGCCGATGCCGCCGGTGATGTAGAGCTTTTTGTTGGTCAGGTTCTCCCAGAGCACGTCGCATGCTTTGGCGAGTTCGGTGTCACCATACTCGGCTGCAAGGTCAGTCAGAGCGGAATACATGTAAACAGCCCGTACCGAATGCCCGACCGCCTTGTCCTGAATGGCGACGGGCTTATGGCTCTGGTTGTACTCCCGGAAACGCTGGACTTGCTCGGGCCGCTGCGGGAAGAAGCCGGCGAAGTAGCCCTCGTTGCCACGGCGCTCCAACTCAATGTCGAAGTAGAACGGCTGCCGCCCCCGGTTCGTGATCAGCTGATGGCTCAGCTCGAGATACCGGCGCTCCCCGGTTGCACGGTACAGCTTGACCAGAGCGAGCTCGATTTCCGGATGCCCGTCGTAGCCGCCTTCACACGGCCCGCCAGGGCTGAATGTCGTGGCAATAAGGTCGGCGTACCGTCGGACGATCCCCAGGAGACTGGTTTTGCCGGTTGCCTGATAGTGGGCAACACCGGCTTCAATAAGATGACCGGCACAGTACAGCTCGTGCCCGTCCCGCAAGTCGGTGAACCGATCACCAGGCCGAACCACAGTGAAGTAGACGTTAAGGTAACCGTCCTCCTGCTGGGCGCCGTCCAGAAGCTCGATCGCCTCGTCCACTGCAGCCTCGAGTTCCGGATCCGGGGAAGTGGCCAGGCAGTGGCTTGCTGCTTCGATCCATTTGGCGACGTCGCTTTCCCAGAAGATGTGTGGCTCAGGTTCACCGGCCTTCCAGGCCAGCTTCAGTGCTTCAAACTGACCACCTTTCCGCATCTGCTCTTCCTGCTGGGGCAAGGTCCGGCTGCGCACGACGTCACGTTTGGGCGACCAGAAATGGTCATCTATAACGACAGCCGCGAGGGGCAGCGGCGACAGGGGGCGCCCGGTTCGGGCAATGGCTTGGGATGCCATGGTTTTGATCCTTCTAATGATGAAAAAGCCGTTCGAAAAGCTTTTCGAAAGGCTTTTCGAAGCCCAAATGTAGTAGCGTGGATCTGCAGCTGTCAAGAGAGAGGGAAGTGTTCATGGGAGCTCAACCGTCCGACACAGCACCCCACAAAAACCCAACGCTGGCAGATGTGGCAGCTGCCGCGGGAGTTTCAATAGCGACCGCTTCAAAGGCGTTGAGCAATCGCTACGACGTCGCCGAGACAACGAAGGTGCGCGTTCTCGAGGCTGCCGAGGAGCTTTCGTTTTCACCGAATCTCCTGGCCCGCGGGCTGCTCGGCGGCCGAACTCAGTCTGTTGGAATCATCACCAGTGATCTTGAAGGCCGATTTTCACTCCCGATCATGATGGGAGCCGAAGGCGCCATGGCCGCCGACAGGTCCACGGTACTGCTGTCCAATTCGCGGGGAAATCCGGAGCTTGAACTACAACACGCCAAAGCGCTATTGAGCCGCCGTGTAGATGGACTGCTACTCGTCGGCGATACTCCCGAGCCCAGGCCGCCGCTGCGTCTGCAGACAGTCGTGCCCGTCGTCTACGTCTACGCTCCGTCGCAGGATCCTGCCGACACGTCGTTCGTCTGCGACAACGCAGCATCCGCAAAGCTGGCCACGGAAAGACTCATCGGCGCCGGCCGAAGAGCGATTGTGCATCTGGGAGGTCCAGCGCAGTCGTTGGCTGCAATTGACCGGGCCGAAGGCACACGTCTGGCTGCAGCGGCAGCGGGACTTGAACTCATTGGGGGCGCGCCGGCGATGGGGGATTGGCACGAAACCTGGGGCTGGTCCTCGGTGCATCGACTCCTCGACGAAGCCAATGAATTCGACGCGCTGGTCTGCGGTAACGATCAGATTGCCCGCGGGGCAATGGATGCGCTGGAAGCGCGAGGGCTTCGCGTACCCGGAGACGTTGCCTTGATCGGGTTCGATAACTGGTCCGTGCTGTGCGCGGATGTGCGACGACCGTTCTCCAGCGTCGATTTGAACCTGGACGGGCTCGGGCGTGCGGCCATCCAAACACTCATCACCCCCGGCGCACCCGTTGCTGGAATCCATAAACTCTCCGGCCTCATCGTGGACCGGGGGAGCATTGAGTGACCTGATATTCCTGAATCAATAGAGGAAGCCTCTGCCGATTGGTAGAGGCTTCCTCTCTTTGAGGTCGATGCTGGCTGCCCCCTTGACAAAATAAATGAGTGAACTCATAATTGAGTGAACTCGTACATTTGGGCCGCATGCCCATATTCACAACTTCCACCAACCAGGAGCAGGCAGCATGAGAGCGTTCGTCATCAAGGAATACAAGGGTCCGCTGCAGGAATCGGATGTCCCCGAGCCAACAGTGGGGGAGCGCGATGTGCTCGTGCGGGTACAGGCTGCAGGTCTGAATGTGCTCGACGAGAAGATCCGTGCGGGGGAGTTCAAGCAGATCCTGCCGTACAAGCTGCCTTTGATTCCCGGCAATGACGTTGCCGGAACGGTCATCCGTGTGGGCGCCGCGGTACGCGCTTTCAAGCCGGGGGACGAGGTTTACGCCCGCCCGGATCAGGACCGTATTGGTACGTTTGCAGAACGGATCGCGGTCGATGAGGCTGATCTGGCTCTGAAGCCGGAATCCATCACCATGGAGGAGGCCGGCTCCTTGCCCCTGGTCGCCCTAACGGCGTGGCAGGCCCTGGTTGAGCGCGGCAATGTCCGGCCGGGACAGAAGGTCCTTATCCACGCAGGCGCCGGGGGAGTTGGTTCGATAGCGATCCAGCTCGCGAAGCATCTCGGTGCAACGGTCGCCACCACGGCAAGTGCCGGAAACCTGGACTTCGTGCGCGATCTTGGAGCAGACATCGCCATCGACTACCGCAGCCAGGACTTCGAACAGCTCCTGAGCGGTTACGACCTTGTGCTGGACAGCCTCGGCGGCGAGACCCTTCAGAAATCCCTGCGCGTGCTGAAGCCCGGCGGTAAGGCAATCGGGATTTCCGGACCCCCAGACCCGGATTTTGCCCGTGAAGCCGGACTGAATCCCGTGCTGCGCCTTGCCATCAGCGGCCTTAGCGCGGGCATCCGCCGTCAGGCCAGGAAGCTGGGCGTCAGCTACGAGTTCCTGTTCATGCGCGCCAGCGGGGACCAGTTGCGCAAGATCACCGCCCTCATCGACAGCGGTGCATTGCGCCCGATCGTCGGACGGGTTTTCCCCTTCGACCAGACTGTCCAGGCACTTCAGGGCCTGGACAAGGGCGGCATCCGCGGCAAGGCCGTCATCAGCAACCGCTAGCCCTGCCCGCAACCAGGCGATCACGCCCCTCCCACAAAGACAACTCACATCTCATCCCATAGGAGCACCATCATGATTGCCTTGAATGAACCCGTCATCACCTCTTACGCCAAAGCACCGGCCCGCACCATCAATGCGGGAGGCTTGAGCTACGCCTACCGTGAACTTGGGCCCAAGGGCGGCATCCCGGTCGTCTTCTTCATCCACCTGGCCGCAACCCTGGACAACTGGGACCCGCGGATCATCGATCCCATCGCGAAGAACCGCCACGTCATCACGTTCAATAACCAGGGCGTCGGCGCCTCGACCGGGCAGGTGCCCGACAGCATCGAAGCGATGGCCGAGGACGCCTACACCTTCATCACAGCCCTCGGATACGAGAAAATCGATGTGTTTTCCTTCTCCCTCGGCGGCATGGTCGCCCAGGCCCTGGTTGCCAGGCACCCGGAACTGGTCCGCAAGCTTGTCCTCACCGGAACAGGCCCCAAGGGTGGCAAAGACATGCACAAGGTCATCGGAACCACTTATTACGACATTCTCCGCGCAACCCTGACCCGGTCCGATGCCAAGGAATTCCTGTTCTTCAACCGCGACGCCGCCGGCAAGCAGGCCGGGAAAGCGTTCGTGAAACGACTCGAGGAGCGCACTGCAGATCGCGACGCACCTATCACGATCAAAGCCTTCCGGACCCAGCTGCAGGCGATCAAGAAATGGGGGCTAAGCACGCCGGCAGACCTCTCGAAGATCACCCAGCCCACCCTGATCGCCAACGGAGACAACGACCGGATGGTCCCGTCGGTCCTGTCAGAGGACCTGCACCGCCGCATCAACGGCTCCGAGCTGATCATCTACCCCGGCTCCGGCCACGGCGGCATCTTCCAGTTCCACGACAAGTTCGCACCGATCGCCGTCGAGTTCCTCACCAACTGACCACACCGAAAACCCACAAAGGACGAGCTAATGTCCAACACGATTCCGTACACGAAAAAGCCGTTCGCATCATCAATCATGCTGTGGATCCGCACGGATCAGCCCCGGCAGCAGGGGATGGACTATTGGAAGGGCCCCCACTCCAAGATCATCTCGCCGACCCCGGGGTTCAATGAGTACCGCCAGATCCACCTCGCCGAGACCAATCCCGGGCTGTGGCCGGCCAGCGCCGGGCTCGAGACGGCCATCCCCACAGACCGGCGGATCGATGGCGTCGCCGAAGTTACCTTCGCCTCCGTGCTCTCTCCGTTACTGGGCCGGAAGCAGACCCGTCTCGCGTACCAGGACGAGATAAACGTGTTCCGACGCACCCTGCTTTACGCCGGGCTGCCCAACTCTGCCCGCTGGTACGACGTCGCAGGCCCCGGTAAGAAAACGGGCGCCCGGGCCCTGATCTACCTCAGGAGACGCGAGGGCATCGGCACCCGGACTTTCCGGAAGTTCGTCACCGACGAGCTGGTGCCCGCACTCGCGAACCCGGGCGCGCTGACAGAACTCCGAACCCAGGTATTCATGCCTTGGAACGAGAAGCTGTGGGACACCCCTAACGTCGCCCACGACAACCCTGAAGACCAGCGCTTCCATGCCTCAATAAGCCTCGGCTTCGCAGATAGCCCAGCGCGCGCCGCGTTCTTCGAAAGCAGCACGGTCAGGAACATGTCCGATTCCCTGGCGTCGGTAGCGTGCGCCGTCCATGCCTACAACGTGACCGCGGCGCTGACCTATGTGAAGGATGGCGGCATCCTCCCGCATTACCAGGCGTAGACGCACGCAGTCTTACTCGGTACGAGGATGACTGCGTGAAAGAATGAACCGACAACAGATTCGAGCTAAAGCAGTTCTGACTATGCTCCCGAACCAGCAAAATCAGGACATTTTTCCGGAGGAAACGTAATGTCAGTCACCCCCCAGCAGGTTGGACGGCGTGAGCGGAACAAACAGCACAAGCTCGACCGCATCACGGCAGCAGCCCTCGAGCTCTTCTCCGAGTTTGGTGTGGATGAGGTCACTACCCAGCAGATCGCCGACAAAGCTGATATCGGCACGGGCACCCTGTTCCTCTATGCCAAGACCAAGGCTGAGCTGCTCCTGCTGGTACAGAACTCCACCTACGCAGATGCACTGGTCAAGGGCAGGGCGAACGCCGAGGGCATCCCCGATGTACTGGAGGCTGTGATGGCGATCGTCCGTCCGGTGGTGGAGTGCAACCGTAAACAGGTCGACAACGGCCGGACATACCTCCGGGAGCTGGTGTTCGGTGACCCTCAGGAACCACACCACCGCGAAGCCCTCACCCTGACCGTTCAGACTGAGGAAGCCATGGCTGGTGTGTTGGGGCGTGACCCGCGCGTCGAGCCCGGGGATGCCGCAAAGCTCGCGCACATCATCTCGGCCATTATGTTCGTCAGCATGGCTGCCACCATCAACATTTCCAGCTCTGTGGACGAAATCCTCACTCAGATCGGCGAGCAGGTCCGGGTTCTCTTGCCGATGCGCTAATCCTGAATCCAGCGAGGAATAGCCGCACTTTCACGGGAGAACAGCGGCAACCGCGCTGATCTCCACGAGCGCGCCGGGTACGCCCAGCCCGGCGACACGCGCCCCGGTGACCAGAGCAGGTTCCTCGAAGGCGAGTTGCGAGGCAATCGCACCGTAGGCGGCTGCAAGATCGACGCCGTCCACAAAGAGCACCGTCCATTGCACGACATCAGCGAAAGTCGCTCCGGCCGCGGCGAGGGCTATTCTGGCGTTTTCGAGGGCGCGGGCAGACTGCACGGCCACGTCGCCTTCACCGACGAGCGAACCCTCGGCATCGACGGCGTTCTGTCCCCCAACGTAGGTGGTGGTGGCGCCGGGAGGCACGATGGCCACATGGCTGAAGGCGGGGCTTGAAACAAGCCCTTCAGGACGGATGCGTTGAATGCGTGCCATGCCCGGTGGCCTTGAACTCAGGTGAGTTGCGAGAACATGTCGTTCCCGCTGGCCGTCGTGGCAGGAACGTCCTGGAGAACATCCCAGTGCTCGATGATTTTGCCGTCGTGGTTGAAGCGGAAGATGTCGACGCCGGCAGAATTGAACGTTTTGTAGTGCGCATGGACGACGACGAAGTCGCCCTCCGCTATAACACGGTGGACTTCAACGTCGACTGGACCGAACTGCTCGAAAAAACTCTGAACAGCCTGTAAACCATCCCCCGCCATGGGATTGTGTTGTTTATAGTCGTTCACGATCACCTCGCCGAAGGCCTGCGTGTCACCGGCCCGAAAGGCGTCGAAAAGACGTGCCACGGTCTCTTTGTTTGACTCTGTTGATGCCATGATTGGACCTCCTGCCGACCGGTTTCGCTCACAGGTTACGCGCGGACGTCACAGCCGACAAGGGTTCCGGGATGCCGATGCAAACCCCCGTGCGTCAGCTGGCGACGCCGGCAGTTATCTGCTGGCCGTTGAAATACTCAAGCTGCCAGCCGTCAACGGGGTGATGGTGGGCAAGGTTCAGGGTGGCGTTGTCGATGCTGTGCAGGGTGCGGCCGATGGCTCGGCTGAGGCTTAGACGGAGGAGCGTGCCGTGAGCGATGATAAGGACGCGTCCGCCCGGAAATTCCTCGGCCAGTGCTTCCAGGGCGTCCAGCCCCCGGCCGGCGGCATCGTCCTCGCTTTCTGCGCCGAGGTAGCCACCGGGGATGCGCAATGCGTCCAGGTCGGGGCCGGCGCACAGGCCTTCCGCGGGTCCGAAGCTCCGTTCGGCGAGCTCGGGTACGCGCCGGGCCACGTGCTGCCCCAGCCCGGCGGCAATCAGATCGGCGGTTTCAGCGGCACGGCTCAGCGGTGAGGATACGATCGCGTCCCATTCGTAGCCGGAAAGGACGGCGACGGCGTCGCGTGCCTGGCCACGGCCGACGTCGTTCAGCGGGATATCGGTGGATCCCTGCAGCCGGCGCTGCGCATTCCAATCTGTTTGACCATGGCGGAGGAGGGCGAAAGTCGTAAGAGTCACGTGTTCATTCTGCCCCGGCAGCGGTGCAAGCACCGAACCAGCAGCTCCTTGGACAGCGGTTCATTACAGCCAAGGAGTTATCACGTCACGTCTTGGGGGCTTTGGCAGCGGCCTTTGCAGCCTGCTTGCTGGCTCGCACTTTTTTCAGCGATTCCTGGTCAACGATGTCGGCGACAGACAGATATGCGTTCTGCTGGCCATAAGCACCGGCCGCCTCCCGCCAGCCTTCTGCCTGAAGCCCGCGCTGCTTGCCGAGCAGCGCCAGGAAGATCTTCGCCTTCTGCTCGCCGAACCCTGGCAATTCCTTCAGCCTGCGGAGTACTTCCCGTCCATCCGGGTCGTCCCGGGTCCAGATGGCAGCCGCGTCCCCATCCCAGTCCCGCTGTATGGTTTCGGCGAGCGCCTGGACCCGGCCGGCCATAGAGCCCGGGAAGCGGTGAACGGCCGGGCGCTCCTTAAAAACTTCAACAAAGCCCGCTGGGTCGTATTCGGCGATTGCGGCTGGGGCCATTGAGCCGATGCGCGTCCGGATCTTTTCGGGTCCGGCAAAGGCGGATTCCATGGTCACCTGTTGGTCGAGGAGCATCCCGACCAGGAGTGCGAAGGCGTCATTGCTGAGCAGTTGGTCGGCGGCGGAGTCGCCAGTGATATGCAGGTCCATGCGCCAATCTTCCCATGGGCCGTGTTCGGGGTCAGGGGAAGTTGCACTGAGTTACAAGGCTTGTGGCTCGATTGAGTGGCCGAGGCTTGTGATCAGCCGGGCAATGGAATCTTCGGGGGTCGGCACTGTGCCGAAGACTTCCCGTTGCCGGGTGATCTCTGCAATGTAGCGGCCGCTCTGGAACCAGGCGATCATCGAACCCAGATCCTTCAACATGGGGTTTATCGGTCCAAGGAGGGTGCTCATCGTGCGGACGAGTCTGGTGGGGATGGCCTGCACCCTCATCCGCTTGCCGACGAGCCGCCCGGCGATCCCGGCCACCTGTTGCATGCTGATCGGCCTGTCCCAACCGATATCGATTCGTTGACCCTCGACGCCGGGGGCGTCCACTGCCGTTGCCAGGTAACCCGCCACGTCTGCCGTGAGCACAAATGAGAGCGGGATTCGGGGGTCGCCAAGCCATCTGAAGCGTCCATTGCGGATGGGGTCACCACCGAAACGGGTTACCTGGTCAAAGAACGCGCCAGGCCGCACAGCCACGAATGGTACGCCCAGGGCTTCAAGCCGGTCCTCGGTCAGCTTCTTGTGCCAGAAGTGCGGAACGCCGGGGGTTTGGTCGCAGGTAAGGATGCTCGTCAGGACGAATCTACGCACCTTGGTGGCGCTCGCTGCATCAACAAGGTTGGCGTTGCCGATGACGTCGGTTTCTGGTGTGTCACCCTTCCGATGCCGGGTATATCCTGCCGCGGTAGTGATCACGCAGTCGACGCCGTCCATCGCCCGCCTCAGCGAACCCGGGATCATCATGTCGCCACGGGCAATTGTGGCCCCGGCGGCTTTCAGACGGGTCGCATCCGAGCCGACACGAACCAGGGCGCGTACTTCTTTTCCGCGTGCCAGCAGCTCGTTGACCACCTGGCCGCCCAGCATGCCGGTACCGCCCACCACCAACACCGGTCCATTGTCAGTCATCGCCGCCCCCCGCCGGGTTGTGAAACATCAAGTTCCGTCACGACGTACTCGTAGCCCGTGCGGACGAGCTGCTCCAGGACTGCAGTATCCACGTGGTACCCGAAGCCCACAATGCTGGGACCCCACATGACGGCGGCCTGCCCGGTGGCCTCGGACATGATCCGGAGAAGGGCAAAGCCGTCCTCCCGGCGGGTGGGATGTTCAACGGAAGATAGGAACTCCTCGACGCTTGCGCCGGTCGGGACGGTCTTGTTTTCGGCCATACACGTAGTGTCCCGCAAAAAGTTCGCGGCTGGCGGCATCTTCTGTCCGGACCTTCAACTACTGGACTGCCAACACCCGGCAGAGACGTTTTTTGTCCCGCTAACCAGGCTGAGGAAATCGATTGCCTGCGTTCACCATCACGGCTAAAGTAACTGGAAAGCATTCGCCGAGGCCTGATACATATGATCTATCCGTTCGAGTACCTGCCTCTTTAAACAAGATGCAGCAGGAGAATGGTTCATTGGGTTTATGGGCGGGTCTGAATCCATCCGACCTTTTGGGCGTCCAGCTGTTGTGGTCACCCGGGCCTCCGGTTAGCTTGTTTCCTTGACTCTTCCGCACAAAATTATCCAATGAGAGTAAGCCAATGACAGTGAACCACCCTCAGCAGCCCCACCTCGAAGCAGTCATCGAGTGGGCTCACCCCGGGTTGCACCTGCGGTTCGACCACGCCGATGACCACCCTGTCCGGCTCATCCACTGGGCGACCGGCCCGGATGGCGTGTCGTTGGTGGCAACCTCGCCGATCGTAGACGTGAGCACTGCCGGGGAGCAGCGCGCCCGCCTCAACCAGAGCCTCCTGCTGTGGGGTGCCGGCCTCCGTCTCCGCTACGCCGGTCACAAAGCCCTGGGCGATGAGCTGCGGATTCGCCAGCGTGATCAGGAGAGCGGCGTTGAAGTGACCAGTGTTTTCCGGGCAGCAGGGCCAGGGGTCCAGATCAAGCACACCGTCCGCAACGGCGCGGAGGCCGATCTCGTGCTCCTCTCTGTGAGCTCCGGACTCGTGGCCGTCCCGGAGGGGGAGTACGACGTGCTCTGGGGTGAAAGCGAATGGCTCGCCGAGGGACGCTGGCATCAGCGTCCACTCTCCGAACTGTTGCCGGATATCAGCCCGGCGTTCCACAACCGGCAACCGCGCGGGAACTTCGCGGTGACCAGCCATGGTTCCTTTTCGAGCGGCGAGTTCCTGCCCACCGGAGTCCTCGCCATCACCGACGGGCCCTCCTTCGCATGGCAGGTGGAGACCAGCGCGGGCTGGCATTGGGAGGTGACACAGACCGAGGGCACGGTCACCGTCGGCGTGTACGGTCCGACTGATCTGTATCACCAGTTCGCCGAACGCCTGGCTCCCGGAGGTGAGTTTACGACGGCGCCCGCCGGGTTCTGCGTCGCCGAGGGCGGACGGGACGCTGCCTTCGCGGCGCTCACGGATTACCGCCGTGCCATCCGCGAAATGCGTCCGGTCGATGCAGGCCTTCCGGTGGTCTACAACGATTTCATGAACACGCTCATGGCCGGTCCATCCACGGAGAAGGAGCTGCCGCTCATCGAGGCGGCGGCGAAAGCGGGTGCGGAGTACTACTGCATCGATGCCGGATGGTTCGGCTCGGGCAACTGGTGGGCGGACGCGGGCGACTGGCGAGAGGCCCCCGGAAAGTTCACGGGCGGGCTGATCTCGGTTATCGACGCGATCCGCGCCAAGGGGATGCGCCCGGGTCTCTGGCTCGAACCCGAGGCCGTCGGCGTCGATGCCCCGCTGGCCCGGCGGCTGCCGGAGGAAGCATTCTTCCGGCGGCACGGACGGCGTGTCAGCGAGACCGGGCATCTCCAGCTCGACTTCCGGCACCCTGCGGCGCGCGCGCACCTGGACGAGGCCGTGGACAGGCTCGTGGGCGAGTTCGGGATCAAGTTCTTCAAGCTCGACTACAACGTCAACTCGGGCGTCGGCACCGACGTGGACGCTGAGGGGCCCGGGGCCGGGCTCCTGGGACACACCCGGGCCTTCCGTGACTGGCTGAGCGACACCCAGGGGCGGCACCCCGAAGTCCTGTTTGAGAGCTGCTCCTCGGGCGGAATGCGCATGGACTACAACCTGCTGTCCGTCGCGCACCTGCAGTCCACCAGCGACCAGCAGGATTTCCGCCGGTACGCGGCGATCGCCGCTGCCGCGCCCGCGAGCGTCCTCCCCGAGCAGGCCGGGAACTGGGCGTACCCGGCCGCGTCGATGAGCGTTGAGGAGACGGCCTTCGCCATGACGGCGGGCGTGATGGGCCGGCTCTATCTCTCCGGTTTCCTGGGCGAGCTCGACGCCGGGCGGTTCGCGCTGGTGCGCGAGGCAGTTGCGCTCCACAGCGATTGGCGCCACCGCATCGCCAAGGCACATCCCGTATGGCCGCTCGGCCTCCCGGGATGGGAGGACGAGGTGATCGCGCTGCAATTGGACGCCGGTTCCGAGTCGCTGCTGGCGCTTTGGTCGCGCGGTGGGGAGGCAGAGATCACCCTGCCAGGCCTGCGTGGGCGGACCGTCGAGCAGGTCTATCCCGTCACCCTGCCACAGTGGAAGATCCGCACGGATGAAGATCTGCCGGTCATTAAGGTTCCGGCCGGTCCCGCCGCCCGGATCTTCGCGGTGCGGTGAGGAGGCGAAACGATGACCGAGATCCCGAAGCCGCTGTTCCGTGACCCGTTTCAGGATGGAGCCGCGGACCCGACTGTGATCTGGAACCGCGCCGCGGGGGAGTGGTGGATGTTCTACACCAACCGCCGCGTCCTGGCGCCCCCGATCGACGACGTCGCCTGGGTGTTCGGCACCGACATCGGGATCGCCGCCTCGGCCGACGGCGGTGCGACATGGTCCTACCGCGGTACTGCACAGGGACTGGAGACGGGCTGGGGCCGGAACACATTCTGGGCGCCCGAGGTTGTCGACGACGGCGTGATCTACCACATGTACGTGAGTTACATCGAGGGCGTGCACACAAGGTGGGGCGCCCCGGGGGCCATTCGCCACTACACCAGCGTGGATCTGGCGCGCTGGGAGTACCAGTCCACGCTTGACCTCAATTCCGAGCACGTCATTGACGCCTGTGTGGTCCAGCTCCCGGATGGCGGCTGGCGTATGTGGTTCAAGGACGATGACCACGGCACACACACCTACTCGGCCGACAGCCCCGACCTGTACAGGTGGACGCCGGGCGGAGCGGCCGTGGAGAACCTGCCTCACGAGGGGCCGAACGTCTTCGGGCTCGGCGGCTCGTACTGGATGCTCACCGATGAATGGGCCGGCCTGCGGGTGCACCGTTCGACCGATTTGCGCACCTGGGAGATTCAGGATCGTATCCTCGCCGACTCCGGCTCGGGTGAGGACGACGGCGGCAACGGACTCCACGCCGACGTGGTCGTTGTCGGCAATGATGCCTTCGTCTTCTACTTCACCCACCCAGGACGGCCCACAGGCGCAACGGCGAGCGACAGCCTCTACGCTCACCGCCGCACGTCCATCCAGGTCGCCCGGGCGAGTGTTGCCGGAGGCCGGCTGGTGTGCGACAGGGACGAGGTGCTGACGGCGCCGATCCTTCCGCCGGATGGGCCGTGAACTGTACTGCTCACCGCCGCCACAAGCTGAAACACTAATCCCAGCCGACATTGGCTACACCCTGACACAGAAAAGAGTGGTCCAGACCGATGAGTTCCAGCCGTGTGTACGCGGGGTACCTCTATGTCCATTTCAAACGCGAATCAGCCGACGGTGAGCAGATCCACTTCGCCCTGAGCGATGGGAACGACCCGTTGCACTTCGATGACCTCAACGAAGGCAAGCCGGTCCTGTATTCGGCTTTGGGGGAACGCGGCGTCCGTGACCCGCACATAGTGCGTTCGCCGGAAGGCGACCGGTTCTACCTCGTTGCGACCGACCTGCGTGTACACGATTGCGCCGACTGGGAGCGACTCCAGCGCAGGGGGAGCCGCTCGATCATGGTCTGGGAGTCGACGGATCTGGTGGACTGGGGGGAAGGCCGTCTCGTCGAGGTGGCGCCGCCCGAGGCAGGCAACACCTGGGCGCCGGAGTCGGTTTGGGATCCTGGGCAGGACGCCTTCCTCGTCCACTGGTCTTCGACCCTCTATGACAACGCCGAACACGAAGGCGAGAGCTACAACCGGATCATGTACGCTGCCACTCGCGACTTCCGCGAGTTCTCCGAGCCGCGCGTCTGGATCGACCGGGGATGGCCCACGATTGACGCCACGGTGATCGACCACGAAGGCCTCTATTACCGCTTCGTCAAAGACGAACGCGCCCGGAGTGGAAAGGCCCCGCACGGCAAGTCTGTCTTCTCGGAGACCGCCGAATCACTGACCGCGCTCGACTGGAAGCCGCTGGCCGAAGGCATCGGCCTCGACGCGATCAGCCGGGGCGAGGGGCCCTTGGTGTACGGGTCGAACACTGAGGACAAGTGGTTCCTGTGGCTCGACGAGTTCACGCCGGAACGCCGTTACGTTCCCTTCGAGACGACCAACCTTGCCGGCGGCCAATGGACTCCTTCCGAGGACTTTCGGCTGCCGCCGGACCCCTGCCACGGTGTCGTGCTGCCGGTGACCGCCGAAGAGTACGGACGGCTCTACACCGCTTGGGGGAATCCAGACCGTTTCTGACCCGGCTGCGGGCTAGCGCTTATCGAAGATCGACGCCTTGGGAATACATGACTGCGCATGTTGTTGTACCTGACGACAATGAAAGGCGGACATCATGCAGTTCGGAATATTTTCGGTAAGCGACGTTACAAAGGACCCGGTTACGGGGAAGACCCCCAGCGAGGCAGAGCGTCTCCAGGCACTTCTGCGGATAGGGCAGAAGGCAGATGAGGTTGGACTTGACGTCTTCGCGGTAGGGGAGCACCACAACCCCCCGTTTGTGTCGTCCTCACCCACAACACTCCTCGCGGCGGTCGCTGCCTTGACGAAGCGGATCATCCTCAGCACATCAGTCACGCTGATGACTACAAACGATCCCGTCAAGCTGGCCGAGGATTATGCCATGCTGCAGCACATCGCCAAGGGGCGGCTGGACCTGATGGTCGGCCGCGGAAACACCGTTCCCGTGTATCCGTGGTTCGGCAAGGACATCCGCAAAGGCCTGCCGCTCGCGCTCGAGAACTACAACCTCCTGCACCGCTTGTGGCGCGAGGACGTCGTAGATTGGGAGGGCGGGTTCCGCAGTGCTCTCCAAGGCTTCACCTCGACGCCCCGCCCCCTCGATGACGTCCCGCCGTTCGTCTGGCACGGTTCGATCCGGACCCCGGAGATCGCGGAACAGGCTGCCTACTACGGCAACGGTTTCTTCGCGAACAATCTGCTCGCTCCGAACTTGCACTTCAAGCCACTCGTGGACCTGTATCGGCAACGCTTCGAGCACTACGGGCACGGCACTGCGGCACAGGCGATTGTGGGCCTGGGCGGCCATTCGTTCATCGCGAAGAACTCCCAGAACGCCGTCAGAACCTTCCGTCCGTACTTCGAGGGCTCCCCGATCTACGGCCACAGTTATGACCTTGAGGATTACATGGAGAGTACTCCGATGAGCGTGGGCAGTCCCCAGCAGGTGATCGACAAGACGCTGACCTTCCAGGAGGGCTTCGGCGACTACCAGCGCCAGTTGTGGGTCGTTGACGCGTTCGGGCTCCCGATCGAGCAAGTCCTCGAACAGATCGAATTGCTCGGAACTGAAGTGGTTCCCGTGCTGCGTAAGGAAATGGACGCACGGCGTGCACCGGGCGTTCCCGATGCTCCCACTCACGAGAGCCTTCTCAGGGCCAAGTACGGCGCCGCGGCGCCCCGTCAGCCAAAACCCCGCGCCAACCGCGGTGACAACCTGACCGGCAGTTCGCCTTACGAGGACAGCGACCCGGATCTGATCGCCCGTTTCCCGACGGTGGCCTGAAGATGACGCGCAATGCCCGCCTGGCCAACGAGGCCTGGGAAGCGCTTTTCCGGGCGCAGACAGCGATCGTTAGAGAGCTTGAACAAAGCGATGTTTGGGCCGATCTTCCTCCTCGCGACTACGGCGTCCTGTATGCCCTGTCGACCGCACCGGAAGGGAAACGCATTACCGAACTGGGTGAGGACGTACTCCTGACCCAGCCCGGATTGTCCAGGCTGTTCGTCCGCCTGGAGAAGAGCGGCCTGGTCCAGCGGTTCCCTGATCCGGACGATAAGCGCGTATCCCGCATGCGGCTGACGCCTGCCGGTGCCGCCCTCCAGCGCAGAGTTGGAGCACGCCACGCCATGCAGGTCGCTGACGCGATGACCCGAACGCTCGACGCCGGCAAGCTCGCCTTGCTGCGGGATCTGTGCCGGGAACTCGCAGCAACACCACATAACTCAACCGCCCCGGAAGAACGGACCCCACAACCATGAGCGCTGACTCAAGCCCCACCGCGGCAGCGGTTTCCCTCGTCGTCGTCACCGCGGGAGTCAGTGAACCGTCGTCGACCCGTATGCTGGCAGATCGCTTGGCCGGGAAAACCACCGCCCTGCTGGCTGAGCAGGGCCGCTCTGCGCAGGTGCGCGTGATAGAGCTGGCCCCACTCGCACTTGATATCGCCCGCGCCACCACCGCAGGTTTCCCTGGCAGCACCATCGAAGAGGCCATGAAATCTCTCTCCGAAGCCGACGCATTAATTGTGTCGACTCCCGTCTATAAGGCCGGCATCAGCGGTCTCCTGAAGTCCTTCGTGGATCTGATCGACAGTGACCTTCTCATCGGAAAGCCCGTGATGATCGCCGCCACGGCAGGGACGGCACGCCACGCGCTCGTCGTCGACGATCATTTGCGCTCACTCTTTGCCTACTTCCGTGCGTTGACCCTGCCCACATCAGTGTTCGCAGCGCCCGAAGATTGGGGTTCTCCGGCATTTGGCGACCGGATCGAACGCGCCGCACAGGAACTCGCGCAGGTCATCAGGACGGGCGTTGGCCGCGCCATCTCGGATGCCGCCTGGAGTGGCTACCAACACGAGTTCGCCGGGCGGGCCACGAGGGCTGCGCAAACCACCCAGGACCTCGACTTCGACTCCACACTCATGCAGCTCGCAGCAGGCGGGGCGGGACGAAACTCCAGCAGTACAAGGTTGGGCCCGGACGCGGGCTCATAGCTCTCGAAAGTAGTAAAGCAGCGGATCCGTCCGATTCGGTTCAGTGTTCCTGAACCCCCGGGCCTCGTAGAAACGCCGTGCGTCGGTATCCTCGCCGTCGACGTTGATTTCCATCAATTCCCCACCCCGACGTCGGACCAGGTCGCATGCGGCGGTCAGAAGCGCGCTGCCCAGACGTTGACCACGTTGGTCGGGGCGGACGTACAGCTCGTCAAGGATCGCAACGGGCCCTTCGTACCAGACGTTGGGCCGGAAGCTGAGCACCGCGAGTCCTGTTGCCGGCTCCCCGACGACTAATGCAACCAAATCGTCGCCCGCCAACAGGTACGTCAGCCGCCTTTTCAAGGCGTCCGGGCCGGGGGTAGGAGTATCGAACTCTGTATTGAAATCGTGAAGCAACCGGGCAACTGTCGCGGCGTCGGCTGTAGTAGCCCGCCGGGGGATATTGGCGCTTGCAGAGAAATCAACAGTCACGGCTTCATCATCCTCGGCCCGTTACCCGGCGTCCACAAGTAACGACCCTCATTGCTGGCTTTCGTGATTGGTCACGATGTCGTGGGCAGCTGCCCATTCGCCCACATCCCGGCGTTCGATGGCCGCGGCCATCATCTCCGGAAACAGATCAGGCGTGCAGGCGAATGCCGGGACGCCGATCCCCGCCAAGGCGGCGGCATGGTTCGCATCAAACGTCGGGTGGCCGCTGTCGCTTAGGGCCAGCAGGGCTATCATGGTGGCTCCCGATCCCACGATGGCGGCGGCCCTTCTCAGCATCTCCTCGGCTATTCCGCCCTCGTAGAGATCACTGATCAGCACCAGGATCGTCTCTGCCGGCTGGGTGATCTGGTCCTGGCAGTAGGCGAGCGCCCGGTTTATGTCAGTGCCGCCACCGAGTTGCACGCCGAAGAGCACATCCACCGGATCCTCCAGGTCCTCTGACAGGTCAACAACCTCCGTGTCGAAGACCACCAGCCGTGTGCGCACCGACCGAAGTGAGCTGAGCACTGCACCGAACACGCTGGAGTACACCACCGACTCGGCCATGGACCCGGATTGGTCAATGCACAGGATGATCTCACGCTGCACTTCAGAGCTTCTCCTGGCATACCCGACCAGCCGCTCTGGCACGATGGTGCGATGTTCGGGCTGATAGTGCTTGAGGTTGGCCGCGATGGTGCGGTTCCAGTCGATGTCCCGATGGCGGGGGCGTCGCGTCCGTGCAGCCCTGTTCAATGCTCCGGAGACGGCTTGAACGGTCTTGGAGCGCAGCCGTTCCTCGAGTTGGCTGGTCACCTGCCGGACCACCGTCCTGGCGGTCTCGCGGGAATGTTCGGGGATAACCCGGCCTAGCCCGATCAGCGTGCTGACCAGTCCGACGTCCGGCTGTACGGTGCGCAGCATCTCCGGTTCGAGGAGCAATTGCCGCAAGCCGAGCCTGTCCATTGCGTCGGCCTGCATCACCTGGACCACAGAGGAAGGGAAATATCCACGAATATCGCCGAGCCAGCGGGCCACGCGGGGACTGGATGCGCCGAGGCTTCCCGGCCCCTTTTTGGGAGGCCCGTACAGATCATCCAGGGCACGGTCACGGAGCTGATCAACGGCCGAGAGGGCCACATTCTGGCCGTCGGCCGTTGTGACGCCGTCGGCGCCATGTCCGCCGAGCACCAGCCGCCAGCGGCTGAGCCTGTCGCGGCCATCAGGGTTCGTGTCAGTCACGGTTCGCCTCCCATCCGAGGTACCTGGCCATAGTGCGGATAGCGGGTCCCGCGCCTGCCAGGTCAAGTGCCATCGGGTTTGCGGTCTGCCTGAGATCATTGACGCGGCTTACCTGTTCGCCGATCTCCCGCCGTTCTGGCGGGCCGAACAGTGAGAACGTCCTGCGCAGCAGGGGCAACACGTCATCGAAGACCTCGTCCTGCACACCTGCCACCCATTCATCGACGATCTGCAGGAGGCGCCGGTCGTGAATCAGCAGAACGGCGTCGCCTGATAGAAGCCCATCGAGCCAGGCGGCGGCTTCCGGCGCCGGAGTGGCGATGGATAGCCGGCGGCTGAGCCTGGCCGCGACCTGATCCCTGTCGACCAAGCCGGCGTCCAGCAACAGCCTGGAGGCGCGCCCGGCGACAGCTCCATGGACCCGGTCCGAACCTGAAACGGCAGCGAGAGCCCGGTGCCAGTCGTCCAGCGGCAGCTCCGGCAACAGTGACAAGCCATATTGGGCTGCGTCAATTGCCCGCCGCATCACTGCAGCGGCTTCATCGTCCAGTCCCGCGCAGGCTACCGGCAGGCCAACACACGCCCGCACCACCGTCGTGTCAAGAATCTTCCGCACTTCCGTCACGTCCACTTCGCGGACATTGCCGTATCGGCAGGTCCGGGCAAGAGGCGCAATGGTTTCCAGCAGCGGCGGAACATCCTGCTGTAAGGCGGTGCGCTCCGCGAGGACGGACACCACGCCGCTGATCCCGTCGGGAAGGTCGGCGAGGAGACAGCTTGCGAGCAGGTCGCTGAGCTCCGTGAGGCCAGTGGCGAGCTGGGCGCGTTCGGAAACGTACGCTGCGGCGGCAGAGGAGAGGGTGGTGCCGTAGCGGCTGGCTTCCACCAGGGCAACGGACAGTTCCGGCTCCCAGCGGAGTGTCCACGCCTCCTTGAAAGTTCCTGTGGTCCGGCCGGTTTCACTGGGTACGCCCCAGTCCACACCGAGCAGTGCCAGCCTGTGGAGCAGTACGGAGCGGGCCAGCTGATTCGGCTTGCGCAGGTCGATGGTCACAACCTCTTCCATCGCACCGGGCTTTAGCCGCAGCCTGCGCTGAGCAGCAGCGAGATCTGCGGCCAGCGGAACCGTCGGGGCGGCCTCCGGCACGTTCCCAAGTTCGAGTCCGATGGTGACTTCCCGGTGCACCAGCGCCAGCGGCAGCGGTGAGCCATCGCAGAGCACGGCCTGAGCAGCATCGTCCAGTTCTGCGAGTCCGGGGCTGGGCCGCCCACGCACGGCCGCCAGGGCATTCGCCATCCGGGTGGCTTCGACGACGGAGGCTGTGGACGCGTCGAGGTTTTCCCTGCGCAGAGTACGGGCAACCCGGACCAGCCAGGTCGTGGCCACATCTCCGTTGGGCTCCTTCGCCGTCCAGTGGGCGAAGAGATGCTGATACCAACCCGGTGCGGTGACGCCGGCCCCGTATCCGCTGCGCAGACTGAGCCGGTCAGAGGTCCACGGCACCCACGTGACGGAAACTTTCGCCTTGGGAAGACCAGCAAGCAGTTTGTTGTCGGCAGAAACCGGGGGAAAGTGAGCGGGGACCAGCGCCGGGGCATGATGGGCACCGCACACTACGGCAATGCTTCCGCGCCCTTCCCTGATGGCGGTCCGCAGCAGCCTTCGCATGGCGGCCTCCCGCAGGTTGTTCTCCCTCACGTCGGGGTGGTCACTGGGCCTGTTGTCTGCCGCCCTGATTTCCGCAATGGCGTCGGTGATGGCAGCAAACCGGTCCACGGGGCCTGTGTTCCGGTGTTCGATGGCGTCCTCCCACCAGCGCTCGGCGTCGGTGTAACCTGCAGCCTCCGCCAGCATCGCAATGGCGTCGGGACGGTACGGCTGTTGCACGTCCACAGCGGAACCTGCGTCTTCAACGGAAGTGCCGCCGTCGTTCTCTGCTGGGGGCGGTGTGGCGGGCGCAGCGGTCAGGTGCAGCGCGAAGCTGTGGGCGGCGGGCAGGTCTATTGCCCGCACTTCTGTTCCGGTCGACAAAGCCCAGCGGATGGCCACCCACTCAGGGGAGAAGCTCGCGAGCGGGTAGAACGAGGCGAGCCGCGGCTGGTCGGCCACGTAGATCAGCCCTGCCACGGGCGGCGTCATCTCCGGATCGGAGAGCAGCGGCAGAACCGGGTCAAGTTCCGGCGGGCCCTCAACCAGCACCAGATCCGGCCGGAGCGTTGCGAGGGCTTCGGCGACCGAGTGGGCGGAACCCGGACCGTGGTGCCGGATCCCCAGGACGTGGACGTCTGTCATGGATCAGTTCGTATCATTGGTCAGGTCAGAGGTCGGTTCGACGGCGGTCAGTTCGAGGTCTCAAGGTCGCGGCAGGCCCGGTAGAGGTCTTTCCAGTCCGGTCGGTTGCGCACGATCGTCTCCAGGTATTCCTGCCAGATCACCCGGTCCTGCACGGGATCCTTCACCACAGCGCCCACCAGGCTTGCCGCCACGTCCGGTGCCCTGACGGTTCCGTCACCGAAGTGCGCGGCGAGGGACAGTCCGTTTGTCATCACCGAGATAGCCTCCGCAGTGGAAAGGGTCGCCGACGGCGACTTCAGCGTGGTGCGCTGGTCCTGCGTTACCCCGGCACGCAGTTCCCGCATGATGGTGACCACCCGGCGGATCTCGGAGAGTGCCGCCAGGTCGGCCGGAAGCTCCAGGGCCGTGCCGAGGCTGCGAACCCGGGTGGTGACGATCTCCACTTCCTGGTCCAGGCTGTCCGGGAGCGGCAACACCACGGTGTTGAAGCGGCGGCGCAGTGCCGATGAGAGGTCGTTGACTCCCTTGTCCCGGTTATTGGCCGTGGCGATGACGTTGAATCCCTTGCGCGCCTGGACTTCGGCATTCAGCTCAGGGATCGGCAGGATCTTCTCGCTGAGGATGGTGATGAGGGAATCCTGCACGTCCGAGGGGATGCGGGTGAGCTCCTCCACCCGGACGAGGCTTCCGGTCTCCATCGCGCGCATCACCGGCCCGGCGACCATTGCTGCCCGCGACGGGCCGTCGGCCAGCAACCGCGCATAGTTCCAGCCGTACCGCAGTGCCTCCTCCGGGGTCCCCGCGGTGCCTTGGACTATGAGGGTGGACGTACCCGAAATGGCCGCGGCGAGGTGCTCACTCAGCCAGGTCTTCGCAGTGCCGGGTACCCCAAGCAGCAGCAGTGCCCGGTCCGTGGCAAGAGATGCCACAGCGATTTCCACGAGGCGCGCCGAGCCCAGATATTTCGGACTGATCTCGACGCCGTTCGGCAGGGTGCCGCCAAGGACGTAGGTGGCCACTGCCCATGGCGAGAGGCGCCAGCTGGGGGGCCGGGGCCGGTCGTCCGCAGCGGCCAGCTCCCTGAGTTCCTCGGCGTAGGCGTCCTCGGCGTGGGCGCGAAGAACGTCCATAGGGGAGTAGGCATCGGTCATGGGAAGGCCTCCGTCAGTGATTGTCGGAATGATTGGTACTGTACGACATCACGAAGCACCCGGCGCCGTGCTGCGTCCTCGTCTGAACGTTCCAGCAGGCCGCGGCACTGATCGGCCAGGTCGAGCGGAATCGCCTGCGACAGGAAGCCGGCCAGCATCGCGGCCAGCTGGCCGGCGTTCTTGGCAGTAACCAGCTTGAGCACTTCTTCAGCCAGCGGCCGGGCCCATGGCCTTGGCATGTCCCGCAGCAATGGGACCAGTGATAGTGGATTCGCACCGTCGCGGATATAACGCACGAGTGAGAGCTCGCGCTCGCGGTGGGGCAGGCAGTTCAGTAAGCGCGCGTCCTTCCGGACGCTGAACAGCGCACGGACCCAGTCGAGGTCGGCGCGAAGCACAGCTGTGTCGAGAATCGCGTTGATGACCCGGGTTTCGCCTTCGAGCAGTGCAAGGGTTGCTGCCGGACTGCGGCCGGTCACTGTCGTCCACACGTCGAGGGGAGCACCTCTGATGATCGTGTCCAGGCGGCCGAGCCGGTCCGGTTCACCGGTGCGGGGATCCGGAGCGATGCCGTCGCGCAAGGCTGCGGCATCCGGATCAGGAGGCAGATCGATCTCGAATTGTTTGCGCAGCAATCCTTTGACACGCAGCAGCGGGCGCAACCGGGCCGCCATCCTGCTGGCGCGGGCGCTGGTGGGAAGCCGGTCCAGCAGGCTCGCGGCCACCTCCCTCACACTCTTTGCCTTGTCATCCAAGGCTTTTTCAAGCAGGTCTTCGTCTTCCGCCTGGATGTTTGTTGCGAAGGTGCCCAGGTGGGCGGCGCGTTCCCGCGTGCTGAAGGTCTCCCACTGCGTCCGCAACAATCGGCGGGCGGCCCCAGGATCGGCGAGCCGGAGCCGTTCGAGTTCTACGGCGGCATCCGCGCTGCCAAGCTCTGCCCAATCAGTCACGCTCCCGGGGGACACCGCCGCTTCTTCAGGCCGAATGATGTCCTGAAGCCAGCGGCCCCGGGCTCCGATGGCGGGGTACAAATGTTCCGCAATACCCCGCTTAGTCTTAGCGAGAGTTAGCAGTGCCGGGAGCAGGCGGTGCGGGACCCGCCGTCGGGATTCCGTAGCAAGCTGCAGCCAGTCCGTCACCAGCTGCGCGCGGAGCTCCAGGCCGACCGGTGGTTGGGTGAGCAGCAGTTCCAGCAACCGGGCTGCGTCGCCCGAAACTTCCGGGGCATCGTCCGGTGGGGCAGCCTCATTGTGCCGGTCCGCGGTGCCGATCGCTCTATCGATACTGCTGGCCCGGCGAAGTGCACGGGTGACGACGTCGGCCAAGGCTGCCTGGTCGAGCAAAGACTCCTCCCGCGACAGGCCATCCGGCGGCTGGAACCCCAGATCTCCGGGCGGCGACGGCGGTTCGTGCCGTCCCGTGCCGAGGAGCGCAGCGGTCCGGAGCTCAGCCAGCCAGCTCATGGGGTCATCACCGCTTCGCCGACGACGACGGTCAGCGGCCGCACGCGGCCCTCCTCCAGTTCGCCGAACACGTCGACAGGATAGCCGCCGGTAAGTGCCAACAAGGAATCCAGGGACGCATCGACAATAGGCAGGGCGTCACCAGATCCATCATGCAGCCAGCCGGGGTCAGCGGCGGAAACCCGGACCCCGCTCAACAGCACCGGATAACGCTCGCGCCACGGCGAGGCAGCGACGGCCGCCGATTCCTGTTCCAAGGCCTGCGCAATGCTGCAGCCCTCACCAAGGCTGCGGACCAATCCACGCGGTGCAACAGGCGTGGTGAACATGGCCCGCGGCGGTGCCGAGCCTGGGTACAGCGCGACGGCGACGTCCAGCTCAGCCCCGGCCAGTTGCGGTGTTGCGAGTGCTTGACCCTGCATTGCAAAGTCGAGGACGACGGCGACCCTTCCACCGGGTCCGCGGATCCAGGTGCGTTGTTGCTGGAGCCGCCCGTCGTCAGTCCGGTGTGCGCCAAGGACCAGCCAGGGGCCTGGCAAGGCCTCGGTGCCCTGAACCCCGGCGGTGGCCGTTGCCCATCCCAGGGCCACCCGGAGATCCGCAAACTCTTCAGGGGTCATTTGGTCCCTCATCGCCCACGCTTTGGTCAGGGCCCACCAGCGACCCGCGTGGAAAAGCAGATGATCGGCCCAGTCAGTGCGGGCATGCACGTCAGATCCCATCGCCCTCACTTGCTCGGCGAGTCCGGGGAGTTGGGCGTCGACCAAGCGGGCAGCCACACCGTCCCACCAGGAGTACGGCTGGTTGCGGGCTGCTGCCAGCCCCGTCCGCACCAGATCGGTCAACCAACGGGAAAAGTCCGCGATCCCAGCGTCCATCAGCCCTAATCGGTCAGCCAGCCGCTTGGCCTGGGCTACAGGATCCGGCTGCTGCCCGGACAAGCGGCGTTCACGGGCGGCGGCCCGGTCCTCCCGCTGGTTTGCCCATTCCTGCGCGAAGTCAGCGGTCTCCTCACCGGCGTCGGCCGCCTCCCCCCTTGCCCAGAGGAGAAGCAGTGCCAGCGCGTGCTTGCACGGGAACTTCCGGCTGGGGCACGAGCAACGATATGCGGGCGTGGCAGTGTCCACACTCACTTGGTACGGGGTCCGTCCGCTGCCCTGGCACTTGCCCCACACCAGGACATCGTTGCTGCCGGTATCGGACCACGGGCCCGGATGAGCCAGTTTCCGGGCAGCCGTCAAGGAGGCCTGGTCCGGGGCGGCGCCGACCACTCTCTCCTCGCTCCAACGCACCATGATGCCCATTGTGCCCGATGCGCGGGGTGCTGCAAGGGAAAGCGGGCTGTGTTGGCGGCCCAGGAAGCAACGCGACGCCTCCTGGGCCCTTCCGGGTCAGCGTTCCTCGGAGTTGTCGGCCTCGAGGACCCGTTTGAGGTTAGTGAGGAAGCCGGCGTTGTGTTTGCGCATCATGCCGCCGGTGAACGGCGCTACGATCCGCAGCATCCCCGTGGGCTCCATATCCAGGCGGCGGGTGATCCGCGAGCCGCCGGCGTCGGGCTCCACAGTGAGGGTCAGGACAGGCTTCATATTGCCCATCTGCGAGGTAAGCACCACACGGCGCGGAGGTTCGTACACAGTGACTGTGCCCGTCCCCTCGGTCTGTCCCATAAACGGCTTGAACCGCGTATGGAAGGTAGCGCCGGGACCGGGTCCGGCAGGTCCCGAGGCGTCGTACTCTGCGTCGAGGATGTCCGTATGCCACTGCGGATCGTTGCGTATGTCGGATACGAAGGCGAACACCTGATCGGCCGGCCGGCCGATCAACTCGCTGCTCTCGATGATGATCATCACCCCTCCTTAGCGGACCGTGCTGCGGTTGAAGCCGGCAAGGTGCTCCGGAAGGTAGCGCTCGGGGATGTCCGGGGCCGACCACGGCTCCAAGAGCTCAGCCAGGCGCGGCGACTTTTCGCCGTAGTACTGCTCGAGCTCGATAGCGTCCAGCCAGTCCAGGCCGGCAGCGAGGTGCTTGCTGATCAGCTCCATGTGGGCCGCCATGGAATCCGCGTCCGGGTGGACTTGAACGCTCGTCACCTGGCGTGTGTCGTCGTCGATGTAGAAATGGAAAGCGATGAGCCGCGGCTCGTTGGTCTCGAAGATCCCGGCTTGCTCAGTCAGGTGCTTCCTCGCTTCCTCAACCTTTCCCTCCTTGATCCTAAAGTTGCCGACGTAAACGAATGTTGTGTTCATGGTGTCTCTCCTTACTTTCTTCTTTTTCTTCTTTTGGGTACCGCTTTCCTCTAGGATCTTCCCGGCCCCTAAAGCCTCGCTAAAGGCCTGGGCAAAGCCTCGGTCAAGCCTGGTTCCGCGGTGCTAGATTGGTGTGCGAGGGGATCTGGCGGGGGAGGCTCGTTGGTGGAATTCTGCATCCTCGGACCGATGGAGGTTCGCGACGGAGACCGGCGCCTGGATGTACCGGCCGGCCGCGCCCGTGCTCTCCTCGCGATGCTTGTCCTGCATGCAGGTGACGCCGTATCGTCCGAGCGTCTCGTTGACGAGCTGTGGGGCGAACAGCCCCCTCCGACCGCGAGCACCGTTGTGCAGCTGCATGTCCTGAAGCTGCGCAAGCTGCTCGAACCCGACCGCCAGGACTTGGGTCACCCGAAGCTGCTGGTCACCCAGGGAAACGGCTACCGGCTCGCCATCGAACCGGGGGACGTCGATGCCGGTCGTTTCAAGCACCTCGTGGACGAAGCCTCCGGCCAGCCGGCAGAGCTGCGTTCCGAACTACTCGCGGAGGCGCTGGCACTCTGGCGCGGACCGGCGCTCGCGGATTTCACCTACCATCCGTTCGCGCAGAGCACCATAGCCGCCCTGGGTGAGCTCCGGCTGGCCGCGCTCGAGGGGCGCATCGAAGCCGACCTCGAGCTTGGCAGGGATCAGGGCCTGATGGCCGAGATCGACCCGCTCGTCGCCGAGTACCCATTCCGGGAACGGCTGCGTGGCCTTCAGATGCTCGCCCTTTACCGCGCGGGCCGGCAGGCCGACTCGCTCGCGGCGTACCGCACCGCCCGGGATCTGCTCGTGGACGAGCTCGGCATCGAGCCGGGCCCCGGCCTGCGGGAGATCGAGGCCGCCGTGCTCCGCCAAGACCCCTCCCTCGGAAGGCGGCCCCCGATGCCGGCCTCCGCCGAAGGCTGGCTGCCCAATGAGCGCCGGATGGTTACGGTGGTCGTCCTCGAGATCGTGCCGGCCTCGGAGGATTCCGAGGCCGTGGACGCCGAGGCGCTGGCTGCGGCCGGCGCACGTGCGAACGCGGTGGCTGCCAGCGTGCTTCGCACCTATGGGGCGCGTGTGGAGCCTGTCGTGGGTGGCATCCTGGTCGCGTTCTTCGGTTTTCCCGTCGCGCACGAGGACGACGCCGTGCGGGCGGTTCGTGCCGCTGCTGAGGTCTGCGACCAGATCGGGACGGCCGACGAACCGGTGGTTCGCCATGCTGCGCGCATCGTCGTCGAAACCGGTGACATTGTGGTGAGTGGGTCAGGCGGGTCGCTCGCAGATATGGTGTCTGGTCCAGCGGTCACCTCCGCCTTCCGGCTCCAGCGCCTGGTACGCGACGGTGACGTGGTAATCGGTCCACGGACGCTGCGGCTGGTTCGGGGTGCGGCCGTGGTGGTGCCCGTCCCCCATGGCGGGGGAGCGGCGTGGCGCGTCATCGGGATGATGGATGACGCCGGCGCCAGGCTCCGCTTTGACTCCGCGATGGTGGGGCGGGTGGAGGAACTGGCAAGGATCCGTGCTGCCTTCCGATCGGCCGTCCGGTCCGGACAGCCGAGGCGGTGGACGGTGGTCGGCGAGGCCGGCATCGGCAAGACGCGGCTCGCCGCAGATTTCGCGCGCAGCGTGGATGGCGAAGCGCTGGTGGCGTGGGGTCGCTGTGCGCCCTACGGCGAGGGCGTCACGTTCCTCCCCCTCCGCGAAGCACTCCTCGATGCCGCCGGGGACAGAGGCTGGCCGGTGTTGGCGGAGCTCGCACCCAAGGACGCTGCGGTGGTGGCAGCCGGGCTGGGTCTGGCCCCAGGCACGGTTACTGTGCCGGCTGTGTTGCGTGCGGCCGTCCGGCTGCTGGATGCGCTTTCCGCCGGGCAGCCCCTCGTGCTGGTTCTCGATGACCTGCATTGGGCCGAAACGACGCTGCTCGACCTCATCGACCAGGTAGTCCGGTCCGGGAAAGGCAGGCTGCTGGTGCTCTGTCTCGGCCGTCCCGAGCTGCTGGACCAGCGCCCCGACTGGACCGAGGCGCTATTACTCGATCCGCTCCCCGCCGATGACGTGGTGACATTATTGCGGGACCGGGCGCCCGGGATTGACGATGCCGCTGTCAGTACGATCGTCGACCGCGCCCGCGGCAATCCGTTGTTCGCCGAACAGCTCCTCGCGGCGCAGGAAGAGGCAGACCTCGACGCACTCCCTGTGTCACTCCGTGCCCTTCTCGCAGCACGGCTTGACCGGCTGGGACCCGGCGAGCGGGATCTCCTCAGAGTGGCCGCGGTGGTCGGAGACGATTGTGACCGCGACGCGCTGGCAGCCCTTTTGCCGGACGAGGCAGCGACATATGTTGAGCGGCATCTCTCCGTCCTTGAGCGCCGGAGGCTGCTGACGGGCAGGAGTGACAGGACTGTCCGCTTCGGGCACGTGCTGATCCGGCTCGCTGCGTACCGCTCCATGACGCATCTGGACCGGGTGGCGCTGCATCGGCGTTATGCGCAGTGGCTCCTGGATAGCCCGCGCCAGCGGCCACCCGAGTTCGACGAAGTGGTGGGCTACCACTCGGAGCAGGCTGTGCTCAGCCTTCGGGCCATCGGCAGCGATGACGGGTTCCTGGCAGCCCAGGCAGTTGCCCACCTTTCCGCCGCGGGGGGACGCGCCGTCGCCCGGTCCGATGAGAGCGCTGCCCAGAACCTGCTGTCCCGGGCGCGGGAAATGATGGCAAGCAGCGATCCGGAGCGGCCCGCGTTGACCCAGACCCTCGCCGAAGTCGATCTCGTGCTCGGCCGGTTCGCAGAGGCACAGCAACTCCTGCTGGAGCTGGCCCGGGATGCCGACATTGCCGGAGACGAAGTCGCCGCACGGACGGCCACGCTCGAGCACACCCGTATCCAATTGATCCTCAGCCCGGATCCGATGTCGTTGTCATCGATCGAGGGGCAAGCGGCGGCGGCGGGGTCGTTTTACTCCCTGCGGGGCGACGACGGCGGCCGCGGCCGCGCGATCTTTCTCCAAGGCTGTGTCCGGCAGAGGCAGGGGCGCCTCACCGACGCAGCGTGGGCACTAAGAGCCGCTCTCGAGCTCGCCGACCGCGCCGGTAGCGTTCGGGAGCGTATGGCTACACGTTGGGTGCTCGCAGAGGTTCTGACGACCGGCCCTGCGCCTGCGCGCCGGTGCCTGTCCGAGATCGGGACGCTGGCTCTCCCATGGATCGAGCACCCCGGGTTGCTGATTCACACGGGCGTCCTCTGCGCGATGGAGCGCCGCTTCGACGAGTCCGTGGAGCTGCTCGACCGAGCCCACCGGGTGGTGGAGGAGACTCTGCACGCGCCGCGTCTCAACATGTTCGTGGCGGCAGCCCGAGGAGTGGCAGCGCTCCTCGCCTGCGACCTTGACTCGGCTGAGGCGGCCCTTCGGGTCAGGCTCGAATATGCTCGGCGTACCGGCGAGCGCGAGAACCTGACTCAATCTGCCGCCCGTCTGTCGCTGCTGCTACATGAGATGGGGCACCTGGACGAGGCTGCCGAGCTGGCCGCGATGGCAATGGCGACTGCACCGGCAGAAGCTGTGGAGGCACAGGCCCTCCGCGCAGCGGCTTCCGCGACAGTCGCGGCTTCGGGAGACCCTGACCGCGCGCTTGATCTTGCCCTCGAGGCACTTCGATGGGCGCCGGCAGAGATGCCGAACTTGCGCGGCGACATGCATCGGATCGTGGCCAGTGTTTGCTTCACGCGCGGCGATCCTGCCGGCGGTGAGGCAGCCCTGACGGAAGCTGCCCGCTGTTACCGGGCCAAGGGGAACCTGGCGGCGATCGCTCAGCTGCTTTGACGCCGCGGCGTTCTGCCAGGGCCGGTAACGATTGGCATTTTCGCAGGGGTTGAAGGTTGTCCCGGCGCGGCGTAGTGTCCCTCGAACGACGCAGGGAAGGAGCCGAACATGGGACAACTGGTTGTCCAGCAGTTCGTGACCGCCGATGGGTTCGCAGCCAACGCGAACAACGAGTTCAACGCCTACGAACTGCTCGAGGGTGGCACCGCGGAGTTCGACCAGAACCAGCTCAGCTGGCTCCAAACTGTCGACGCCATGGTGCTCGGGGCATCCACCTACCGGATGTTTGTGGAGTACTGGCCAACTCCTGCATCAGAGGGGGAAATCATTGCACCGGCTTTGAACGGGCTCCGCCGCTTTGTGTTCTCCCGGCAGCTCGAGAAGGCGCCGTGGGGAGAGTACCAGGAAGCTACCATCGAGTCCGGCGATGCCGTGGACGCGATCCGCCGCATTAAGGGTGAGATCGAGGGCACCGTAGTTCTCTGGGGCAGCCTCACGCTGAGCGAGGCGTTCTTCGATGCCGGCGAAGTTGACGGTGTGCGGCTCGTTGTTATGCCCGTCGCGATTGGGTCGGGGCGGGGCGTGTTTCCCGCCGGCCAGGATCCCACCCTACTGAACCTGCTGAGCGCGAAGCCGTACGACAAAGGGCTGATCGAGCTGGAATATCGAGTAAACAGATCCGTTTCATCGCACGGGCTCTCAGCCAGCATTTAGGCCACGCCTGGGACGCTTTCCCATTGAAGGAGGAATTCCTCCGGGACCACGGTGGTTCAACCTCATATGCTCCTACCCGCACGGATATCCATCCTCGACCGCGCCAACAGCAGGGTGGGGTTTTCCGCCTCCGAAGCCCTGCATCGGGTGTTGGACCGCGCACGGCTGGCCGAGGAACTCGGATACCACCGATTTTGGGTGGCAGAACACCATGCGGTCCCTGGCATCGCCGGATCGGTCCCCGCCGTGCTGATGGCAGCAATTGCCGGCCGCACCCATTCCATTCGAGTCGGTTCGGGTGGGATTATGCTTCCCAACCACCAGCCGCTGGTGGTCGCAGAACAGGCGGCAACCCTTGAGGCACTTTATCCCGGGCGGATCGATCTGGGCCTGGGCCGGTCGGTCGGTTTCACACAGGCCGTCCGGAAAGCCCTGAAGAGCGGGAAGGCGGACGCGGAGCGGTTTGAAGATGATCTGATCGAACTCCTCGGCTACCTGTCCGGGTCCGCGTCCGTTACGGTGCGCCCGCGGAACGCTTCGCTCCCTCCGGTTTTTGTGCTGGCCACGGGATCTGGGATCGAAACTGCGGCTCGGGCCGGCCTTGCCGTGGTCTTGGGAGGGCCAGCGGTATTCAAGACCGATCAGAGCGGGAAGATACCATCCTTGGAGAGGTACCGGGCGCGCTTCCGTCCATCACGCTGGTTCGACAAGCCCTTCGTCATGGTTGCCGTCAACGTTGCTGTGGGCCCGAGCCCGGATGATGCCAGGAAACTGCTTCTGCCTGAAGCGATCGCGCTCGCGCGGTCCCGGACCACAGGCTCATTCGCTGCCCTGGAGCCTGTGGACAACGACCAGGAGGGCACGCTGAGTCCCCGGGAGAACACTGCCCTCGAAAGCAGCCTCTCGACGTCGATATACGGCACCGCAGCGGAAGTCCGGCGCCAGCTCGAAAGCCTGGCTGAGGCTACTGGAGCCGATGAACTGCTGGTGACCGGAGGGGCTTTCGACGTCGTCGGCCAGTCAGAATCCGACCGGCTCTTGGCCGGGATCTTTTCCCGGAGTTGGCACGCGGACGCCGAAAGTCTCACTGACGCCGGTCGAGGGCTTCGAGGAGCCGTCTGACTGAGCCACCGAGGTTCCAGTCGGTTGCGAGCCGTTCCAGTTCGACGCGCGAATCACCGAGGACAGGACGCAGTTGCGCGCCCGCCTCCTCGAGCGTCGGCAGTTTGAGATCTCGCACGACGTTAACGACGGTTGGGGCCACCACGAGATAGTCAGCGGCCGCGGCGAGCTTCGAGCGAACCGGCGCTGACAGCCCGCTTCCTGCAATTAACGCCGCCTCCAAAAGCCCTTCGAGCGTGCCATATTCTTTGAGCAGCGAGGCCGCAGTTTTTTCGCCGATGCCGGCGACGCCCGGCAACCCGTCGGAAGCGTCGCCGCGGAGCGTGGCGTAGTCGGCATACTGCTGGGGCAGCACACGGTACTTGCCCACGATGACGATCTCCGTAATGACTTCCAGGTTTTTCATCCCCCGGGCGGTATAGATGACGCGCACCTGGCGGGCGTCGTCAACTACCTGGAAGAGGTCGCGGTCGCCGGTCACCACGTCGACAGGAAGGTCGGCGTGGCTGGCATAGGTGCCGATGACGTCGTCGGCCTCATGCTCGGGAGCCCCCACCACGGCGATGCCGGCGAGCTCCAGTACCCGGCGAATCAGCGGAAGCTGCGCTTCAAGCGCGTCCGGCACCACCTCAACATCGGCAGCGCCCGCTACCACCTCGGCGACCCGGTGCGACTTGTAGGTCGGTAGGAGGTCCACGCGCCACTGCGGGCGCCAGTCATCGTCCCAGCATGCAACGAGGTGGGTCGCATCGTAGTCGGTAGTCAGCCGCGCGATCATGTCCAGGAGACCGCGAACGGCGTTCACCGGGGTGCCGTCGCCGCGGCGGATCGTATCGGGCAGGCCATAAAAGGCACGGAAGTACAGCGACGCAGTGTCGAGCAGCATCAGGCGGTCAGGCATATCTGATCCTGACACACATCAGGGGCAGTCAGCTTGCGTCAGAGCCCTGGGTTACGGCAACCGTGTGGGTCTCAGCACGGTGGCCGTACCGGCCAGCTCAGGTTGGAGGGGCACGGGGCTGAGCAGCGTGGCCGGCCCACGGTGCAGGATGCCATCCGAAAGCGGCTGGCAGCGCAGGCCCCCACGCCCCCGCATCGCCGCGTGCGCTCCCGGCGTTAAAACCTTGTCCATCCAGGCGCAAGGGTGGGCAGGCCGTCCGCCCCGTAGCCGGACCAGGGCTCCGTGGGATTCCAACGCGAACTCCTCACCGATAAGCGGGGCGAGCTCGGCGCCTCTGAGGACGATATTGCGCCGCGTCAGGAGCGGATCCAGCGGCCCCACGCCGAGGTCTGAGGCAATGGATTCGAGAGCCTCCACGGCGAACAGGGTCACTGCTGCATCCATGTGCGCAGCCTTGCCGAAGAACCGATCACCGACAATCCCTTTGCCGGCCACGAGTTCCACCCGGTCAGCATCCGCCGTCGGGACGTCCGCTGCGCCGTCCTTGGCCCGGCCGAAGTAGGCGTGCTCCGGAGACACGAGCAGGTGGACGATCTCGACGTCGTACCTGTAGCTCTTCACCACTCAACCCTTCCATCGCGTCGGCCCTCTTCCATGCTAAGTGGCGGATGCCTCTCCAGGGCGAGATCGGAGCCCGGTGCGCTCTTTGCCTGTGCTGGCATAATCTCCTAGTGGTGGTTCCACCAGACAGGGAGAAAAGGGCAGCGAATGAGTTATGAACTATCGGTATGCACCGAGATGCTCTTCCGCGAGTTCGGCGAGCCAATGTCGCTTCCGCAGCTGAAGGCTGTCAAAGAGTCCGGCATCGACGCGGTTGAGTTCTGGCTCTGGCGCAACAAGGACATAGACGCGATGGAACGGGCATTGGGAGAAACAGGACTCTCGACCATCACGATGGTCAGCGAGCCCCAGAGCCAGGCTGTTGACCCCGCACGGCAGGACGAGTTCGTCACGGCCGTGCAGGAGTCTTTGCCTATCGCGCAGCGGCTCGGGATTCCCAACCTTGTTCTGGTGGCGGGGGAGACCCGGGAAGTTGCTACTGACGTCGAGCAGAGGAAGGCTCTGACCGCTGCTTTGCGGGCGGCGGCACCCTACGCGGAGGATGCTGGAGTTACCCTGGTCCTCGAGAACCTGAACAACCGGATTGACCACGTCGGCACCTACCTCAGTTCAACCCCGTTGGCGCTTGAGATCCTTCGCGACGTGGAGTCGGCCAACGTCAAAATGCTCTACGACCTCTACCACTCGGTGGTGATGGACGAGGACCCCGCAGAAGTTCTCACTGGTTCCATCGACCTGATAGGCCACGTCCAAGTGGCCGATCACCCCGGCCGCCACGAGCCGGGATCAGGTTCGGTTGACTGGAAGAAGCAGATCCGCGCACTCAAAGATCTCGGATACCAGGGAGGAATCGGTCTGGAATACACCCCATCCACGGGCAAATCAGCAGAATCCCTTCAAAGCATCCGCGTTGCCGTTGTGAGCAACTCGACTGCCTGACATAACGGCGGATGGGCCTGCTCAGCGGGGATTGGCCAGACGGGTACACGCGTCCCAGAACCGCTTTCGGGCTTCCGGATCTGACCCCATCCCTGGCGTAGGCATTTCCTTGCCCTTGGACCAAAACCTGCCGGAGACCACAGCCGCCTCAGGGGACGTCGCGAGCCAAATGGCAGTGTCGACGGCCTTGTCAGCCGGCTTGCCGAATTTGTTGGTTAGCCAGCGGAACGGCCCGCCGACATCCTGAAGAAGGGCGGTGTCCTTGACCAGGCCGGGGTGGACTGCATTTACAACTACCCCCGTTCCCTTCAGCCGTTCCGCGAACTCCTGGGTCAGGAGCACGCGTCCGAGCATCGTCGGAGGTGTCGAACGCAGGTATGAGTACTTGCCTTTCGCGCTCTGGAGGTCGTCAAAGTCGATCTTCGTATTCGAGTACCGGGACGCAATATTCACCACCCGGGACGTATTCAGAGTGCCCTCAGGTGGGCCGGACGCTGGGGAACCGACCCCGCCGTCCGTGGACGCTGCCCTTTTGAGCGCATCCAACAGCAGGTCAGTGAGAAGGAAGTAGGCCATTACATTCGTGGCGAACGTCATCTCGAGACCGTCGGGGGTTATTTGCCGCTCCTTACGGAACACCCCGGCAGCGTTCACCAGTACGTCGAGCCTGTCGTGACGGGAAAGGAAGTCGCTTACCGCGGAGCGGATTGATGCCTGGCTGGAGAGGTCACAGGCCAGCGGCTCAAGCTTCGCTGTTGGAACATTCCTGGCTATGTCTCTTATGGATTCTTCCGCGCGGGCGGTTGTGCGCCCTACAACCACAACGCTCGCGCCTTCGCGTGCCAACGCCGTCGCGATTGCTTTTCCGATGCCACCGGTGGCTCCCGTCACGAGCGCGACCCGTCCGTCCATAGATGGCATTTATTTGTCTCCTCAGCCGGATGATGCTCGCCTCCAGGGCGATGACGTGTGAATGGTCCGCTCGAAGGGACCGGACTTAGCAACATCCCAGCACGAATCATGCAGTTTGGCGAGGGGCTGCCTGACGGGGCGAGTCGGTGGCTAAGCTGGTTGCATCCGGATAATCAGCTTGCTGATGAAAGGACTGTGGATGCCATGCCTAAAACCGGCAAGAACGACCACGCACGCAAGGAAGAGCTTCCCTCGACGCTGCAGCGCTCTGAGCAGAAAGCCCAGGACACCTTCGCCAAAACCTACGATTCCGCCCTCGAAACCTACGACAATGACGAGAGCCGTGCAGCCCGTGCAGCGTTCGCATCGTTAAAGCACAGCTACGAAAAGGTGGGGGACCACTGGGAGCCGAAAGAGAAGCGTGGGCCCTCCGACAAACGCGCGGAGGAAGGTATCGACTCCTCCGAACCCACCGCCGGAGGCGTGGATGCGAACGCCTCGAAGCAGCACCTCTACAAACGCGCCCAGGAGCTGAACATCAACGGCCGTTCAAAGATGGACAAGGATCAGTTGGTCAAAGCGCTGCAGAAGGCCAACGACGCCGCAACCCGGAAGGCGCGCGACGATTAAGCCTCCTTGATATCGATATCACCGCCAGTCGGGTAGCCTTTCGCTGAGACATCGAAGCCGGACCACAGGGCGGAACAATGAGGATAGCTAAGAACGAGCGGGTGCCAGTCATTGCCGACGTCGCGAGGTTGGCTGGGGTTTCGGTGCCGACGGTTTCCCGTGTACTGACCGGGAACATCCCCGTCAGCGAAGAGCGCCGCAAGCGTGTGCTGGAAGCGATTAAGGAACTCCAATACCATCCGAGTCCGCTGGCACGGGCACTCAAGAGCGGCAAGCGGACAATGGTGGCCATTTTCGCCGCAAGCACGGAAACGTATGGTTACGCCTACACGATTGCCGGAATTGAAGAAGCGGCCAAGGCTGCCAGCTACACGATCGTCATATCCGCAGTGAAATCTCCCGACCCTTCGGATGTTCAGGCCGCCCTGGAGCTCGTCCTGCAGCAGCAACTCGCCGGGATAATCGTGTTGGACTTCGACCCCTCGGCAGCGGAGGTGCTCCGGCAGTTGCCGAAAACTGTTCCTATTGTTGCGGCGTCAGGATTCCAGGCGGGCCAGAAAGGCTTCCCTTACGCTTTCATCGACGAATATGCTGCAGGGCGGCAAGCAACAGAGCATCTGTTGGGGCTTGGGCACCGCACCGTCCACCATCTTGGCCTCTTCCCCCTCAGCCAGTTCTCAGGCCGATACCAAGGCTGGCATGACGCGCTGACCGACGCCGGGATCGCCCCTCCAGCCGTACTCGAAGCCTCCCGGGACACTCACTCCGGGTACCAGCAGGGCCTTCGGATCGCCTCCAGTCCTGACATCACTGCGGTGTTCTGTTCCAATGACGGCCTGGCTCTCGCTGCCATGCGGGCGTTATTGGAGAAGGGAATCCGCGTGCCCGAGGACGTTTCGATTGTCGGCTGGGACAATCAGCCTTTCAGCGAATTCACTTGGCCCGCCCTGAGCACGGTTGCCCCGGACTTCAAGGGCCTGGGCAACAGGGCCTTCGGTTTGCTGCAGCAGAGCCTGGCAGCCCCGGAGGCGGTTCAGGACTCCACAGCTGTGCCGCTCCTCCTGGAGCGCGAGTCGACAGCCCCTGTCAGCGTGCGCCGCAGGGTGCTCTCGCCAGGCTCCGTCACAGAACCTTAATTTCCCGCTGTTTGGGATTGCGCTATCCAAGAGCATGGCTTAGCCTGATATCGATATCAGTGACGCGGATCTCATGCCAGGAGAATCTGGCCGCATTCCGCTGTTGCTGAACCCACCCCTACCTTCCCGGCAAGGGTTTGGCAGGCTACGCGGGATAACGATTTCCCCACTGCCACATCCAGATCCTCCGCGACCTTCACCATCTACATTCAAGGGAGAGTGCCATGCAAGAGAGCATGACGGCTCAACAAGGGAGACCTACTGCGGCTGAGCCGCCTTCTCGGAGCGCCCCGTCCGCAGAGCCGCAAACAACGCGCAAACGCAGGCAGCGGTCACGGGGCTCCGGAGTGTTGCTGCTGCTGGCCGCTCCGGGAATTGCGTGGTTCCTGGTGTTTGCGTACGCCCCGATGGCCGGGTTGGTGGTGGCTTTCAAGAATTTCGACGTTAGTCAGGGCATTTTCGGCAGTCCCTGGAGCGGTTTGGATAACTTCAAGTACTTCGTTGAGAGCGGGGATGCTCCGGCGATTGTTTTGAACACCCTGGTGCTGAACATTCTGTTCCTTGCGGCGACGCTTGGGGCCGGGCTTGCGCTGGCGATCATGCTCAATGAACTGCGCGCCCGCATCTTTAAGAAGTTCATGCAGTCCGCGATCTTCTTCCCGTACTTCGTCTCTCCGATTGTCATCAGCATTATGCTGCAGGTCATTCTCGCTGGCGCGGGCGGGCATGGGGGAGCGGTCAATGACGCTCTGGGGCTTTTCAGTCTTCCGGAGGTGAGCTGGTACACCGAGCCGGGTCCCTGGCCCTGGATCCTCACCATCGTGAAGGTCTGGCAGCTGGGCGGGTACATGTCGGTGATCTTCCTCGCGGCCATCACTGCCATCCCCGAGGATGTTTATGAGGCTGCGATGCTCGATGGCGCCAGCCGGGCACGGATGGCACTGTCCATCACCCTGCCGCTGCTGAAGCCGACGGCGGCCATCCTGATAGTGCTCGGCGTGGGACGGATCTTCTACGGTGACTTCGGCACGATCTTCGCGATCATCGGCGACAACGGCACGTTGTTCTCCACCACTGACGTGATCGACACCTACGTCTTCCGTTCGCTGAGGACCATCGGCGACTTCGGCACCACGGCCGCTATTGGACTGTTCCAGTCTGTAGTCGGGTTCATCCTCGTCACGGCGGCAGTGCTCATCCAGCGCCGCTACTCGAAAGAAAGCAGCATCCTGTGAGCACATCGATAACCCCGAAGATGATCCCGGCCGGCACGGTGGAAGCCGATCAGACCATGCCCAGGCAACAGCGACGGGCACTGGCCAAGCCAAAGACCTCGGTCACCGGACACCCGGTGAGGTCTGGGCCCGGCCGCCGCAAGAGCCTACGCGTTGAACCCTTCACGGCAGTGAGCTATGTCGGCGTCACCGTCTTTGGGTTGTTCGCCCTCATTCCGCTGTGGATGATCGTTGCCGGATCGCTGACTGCGGAATCCACGCTGGCCCGCAGCGGCTACAGCTTCTTTCCTGAACCTTTCTCACTTGACGCCTATGTCGCAATTTTCTCCGGGACGGCGGTATTCGAGGGCTACGCAGCCACACTCTTCATCACCTTCATCGGCACGGCGCTCTCACTCAGCGCCACGGCATCCTTGTCCTGGGTGATTGCCCGGGGCATGCCGCGGATCAGCCGGCCATTGACGATTTTCGCGTACCTTCCAATGCTTTTTACCGGGGGACTGGTGCCCCTCTACCTGCTCGTCACCCAAGTGCTCCACCTGCAGAACAACTGGTTCGCAGTCATCCTTCCTCACATGATGGCCCCCTTCCTGGTGTTCGTAGCCGTCAGCTTCTTCCGTCAACTCCCGGAGGAAATCCTCGACTCCGCAAGAGTGGACGGTGCCGGCGAGCTTCGGGTGTTCTTTGAGATCGTTCTGCCGTTGTCCAAACCGATCCTGGCCGTCATCGGCCTGTTCTACGCCGTGTCCTACTGGAACGAGTGGTTCACGGCGATGCTGTTCATTTCCGACCCGGACAAATACCCGCTCCAGCTGATGCTGCAGAACCTCATCGCCAACGTGACCAATGCAGCAACGCTGCCCGGATCAGGTTCCGTGGCCCCGATTTACCAGCTGCGCCTGGCCCTGACAGTGGTGACCATCGGCCCCATCCTGCTCGCCTATCCCTTCGCGCAGCGTTACTTCGTCAAGGGACTCACCCTGGGCGCCACCAAGGGCTGAGTCGCAGGCTCCACCATCAATTTCTCTCGTTCCGTCTTCATCACCCACTAAAAGAAATTCCCTGGCCCGCCGGTGCCAGCGTACAAAGGAGTGCACCACATGATCCCTAACCCAGCAGTTTCCCGCCGCGGTTTTCTTGGCCTTGCCGGAGGCCTCGGCGTTGCAGCGGCACTGGCCGGCTGCGGCACGTCCGGCAGTTCATCGGGGGGCCCTGTTTCGGGAACCTCGACGGCGGTGCTCCCCAGTACGGCCCCAGCCACCTGGAACGCGGTTCTGGCCAAGGTCAACGGCAAGCTCAAGAGCGAACTGGGCTTTGAGCTGGATGCCCAGTTCATCAACTGGTCCAACTACCAGCAGCAGTCCTTGCTGAAGTTCACTGCAGGGGAGAAGTTCGACTCTGCTCTGCAGGCGCTCTGGCTGAACATGGCCCAGTTGCAGCAGAGCGGATCACTTGCCGACCTCACCAGCGAGATCCCCAAGTACAAGAACCTGTCCGCCACCCTGCCCAAGAAGCTGCTGGAATCCAACAGCTGGGACGGCAAGCTGTGGGGCATCCCGCAGGTCAACAGCGCCGCCCGCGTCCAGCACTTCGTCATCCGCCAGGACCTCGCCGACACCCTCGGCTTCTCCACCATCACTGACTTTGAACAACTCGAGAAGTTCTTCTACGCAGTGAAGCAGAAAAACGACGGCACCGTGGCATACGGGGCAGCCTCGAACAGTGGCTACCTCCACGCGCTGCCGGTGCCCACGGGTATGTTCAACGCCTCCTCCTGGGAAAATCCGGACACCATTGCCCGGGCATTCAGCGGCAAGGGCATGTTCTTCATGCTTGCCAAGGACGCCGCCAAGACCGGGTCCTCCGCTCCCACTCCCTTCTGGGACGACGAAGGAGTGGTGGAGGCCCTCCACAGGATCCGCAAGTACTACAACGACGGCATCATCAACGCGGACGCCTTGAACACCGATGCCGCCACCCTAAAGAGTCAATGGACAGCGGGTAAGTACGCTGCGGGGTGGGCAATGACGGACGGCACGTCCAGCAACACCCTCAGCACCTTGCAGAAGGCTGTTTCCACTGCCGCCCTCGCCAACATCATGCCGCTCAAGGACGGGTTGTCCGCCAAGCCGAACCAGACGTTCCAGGCGGACAACATGGTGGTGGTCAATTCCAAGGGAGGCAATCTGGACCGGACCCTGCAGTTGCAGGACTGGCTCTCCATCAAGGAGAACCACGATCTCATCTCCTATGGCATCGAAGGCACCGACTGGGAACCTGCCGACGGCAACAAGTTCAAGCCCCTCAGCGACTACGCCTTCCCCGGGTACGCATTGTCCTGGCGGGCAAGCCTGGAGCGGAAGTCACTCAGCATCAGTGCCACCGAGGAGAAGATCTTCGAATGGGCCCAGAACTTCGACAACTTCACCATCGATCCTTTCGCGTCCTTCATCCCGGACGCCACCCCTGTCAAGCAGCAGGTTGCCGCCATGACCAACGTCATCACCCAGTTCGCCAACCCGCTCTTCTATGGCGTCGTCGACGTGGATTCCCAACTGGACAAACTGAAGAAGGCCTCAGACGGCGCCGGGGTCGCCAAGCTTCAGGAGGAGATGGACAAACAGGCCAACGCCCACCTCAAAAAGGCCTGACTCGTCCCCCTCCTGAACCCACTCCAAGGACCCACTAAATGAAAACAGAGAAGTTTGAATTCAGCCGGCGCAGTCTCCTGCAGTCTGCAGGACTGGCTGGCGTGGCGGCCAGCGTCTACCAGTTTGCCTTTATGGACACAGCACAGGCAGACCCGTCGCTGAATGCCGGGCACCAGCCGTCCATGGTGCCAGGCCCCGGGCCAACCCTCAGTCACCCCGGCATTCTGCATCGCGTCGAGGACCTGGAGCGGATGAAGAAAGCCGTGGCGGCCAAAGAGTCCCCGATCTATGACGGCTTTCTGGCCATGGCGGCAAACCCGCGTTCCTCGTATTCCTACGCCGTCCAGAACACCGGCCAGATTCAATCCTGGGGACGCGGCCCTTCAAACTTCACCGGTCAGACGGTGGGGGATGCAGCAGCGTCTTACCAGAACGCGTTGATGTGGACTCTGACAGGAGACCGTCGGCATGCTGACAAAGCGCGCGACATCCTGAATGCCTGGGCGCGAAGCCTACAGTCCATCACCGGCGCCGATGGGCAGCTTGGCTCAGGACTGCAAGGCTTCAAGTTTGCGAACGCCGCCGAGCTTCTGAGGCATTCAGGGTACGACGGCTGGCCGGAGGAGGATTTTCAGGCCTGTGTGCATTCCCTGCGGACTGTCTGGTACGAATCCCTGTCCGGCTATGCGCTCTTTGCCAACGGGAACTGGGATGATGCGGCATTGCAAACCATCCTAGCAATAGCCATTCTGAGCGATGACAGGGTGATGTTCGAGAATGGACTGCGCTTCGCCGCCTATGGCTCGGGTAACGGCTCAGTTCTAAACCGCGTGGTCAACGAATCCGGCCAGGGGCAGGAGAGCGGGCGGGATCAGCCCCACGAACAACTTGGCCAGGGCCTGCTCGGATACTGTGCCCAGGTTGCCTGGAACCAAGGCGTAAACCTCTTCGGTATGGCGGACAACCGGATCCTGGCGGGCTATGAATACAACGCCCGCTACAACCTCGGTTTCAATGACGTTCCGTTCGTGGCAGACCTGGACCGCACCGGCAAATACTTCAAACAAACAATTTCGCCCACAGGACGCGGGCAGCTCCGGCCCATTTATGAGCTGGCCTACTCGCACTATGTCAGCCGTCTGGGACTCTCCGCCCCGGGCACAAGCGGCGTAGTCTTCCGTGGGGTTGGCGGGACCAGGGTGATCGAAGGCTGGCACGAGGATGACCCGGGCTGGGGAACCCTGACCTTTGCCCGGACGGCTGCGCCGATCGGCATGCCTGCGTCAGTCCCCGGCCTTCCGAGCGGCTTGCGCGCATCTGGGACCGGCGACGCTGTGTCGCTTTCGTGGGTGGGTTCCGTGGACCCCGTCAGTGGAGCAACCTCCAATAGTTACAGCGTCAAACGTACTGAGAACCTTGGCGGAGACTTCACCGTGATTGCCTCCGAAGTACCGGACACGAAATACGAAGACCGTACAGCACGGTCCGGGCACACCTACTACTACGCCGTCACAGCCGCGAACGAGGCAGGAAGCAGTGAAGATTCCGCGGCGGTAGCGGGCACAACGGGACTTCCTGCCGGCTGGGAATCCGCATCGATTGGCACCACCTCGGGCGCCGGGAACGCGCACTTCGACGGCGAACGCTTCACCATCGAAGACCACGGAAGCGACATCGCCGGAAATACCGACAGCTTCCGGTTTACCTTTACCCGCCTCCCGGACGAAGGGGCTGTCATTGCCCGGATCGTCCATCCCCTCAGCTCCCAGTACGCCAAGGTGGGGGTGATGATCCGGTCATCCCTCGATGCAGGATCGGCGCATGCCGCGATGCTGCTTCAGGGCCTGCCGCTGCACACCTGGAGCGGCGTCTGGACAACAAGAGCAACAACGGCTGGCCCCAGCCAAGGAAGCGGCAGTGTGCCCGTGCCGCCCACCCAGCAGCAGGCGATTACCGTCAAGGCCGGCTTTCCCATCATGGATCACGGGTCCCTGCCGGAATCGGCTACTCCCTTGGCTGCCCCTTACGTTGAAGGTGCAGGCGACGGCTACCGCCTGCGCATGCCCTACTGGGTACGGATCGTCCGCACCGGAAAACGTGTAACGGGATCGATTTCCCCCGACGGCAAGTTCTGGACGGAGGTTGGCTCAACGGAGCTGGATCTTCGAGGCGATATATACGCCGGCCTCGCCAGTTGCTCGTGTCTTGGGGACCTGGAGTCCGGAACATCAACGTTCGATAATGTCTCGGTGGGCCGGTGGTCAGTGCCAAAACCAGGAGGAACGGCGCAGGGGCTTTCAGCGGCCTCCGGCTTGTCTGCGATTGAACTTTCCTGGAGCGACCACGATCCCGCAGCAAGATACGTGGTCAAACGCTCAGAATCGCCTGCCGGCGACTATAAGACAATAGCGGGCGACGTCGGTCCGGTCGGCTTTGGCGTGCGTCTCCGCTATTCGGATCCCACCGGCGTTTCCGGCCGTCTCTACTATTTCAAGGTGGCCAAGACCAACCTTTCCGGTGAGGGGCCGGATACCGAGGCTGTCTCAGCCACCATGCCCGAGGCAGCAGCACCTGCGATGGGTGGCCCCGCCGAGGCCTTCGCGACGCTCGGAACCGGTTTTGAATACCGGATCCGGTCAACGCCTCCGGCGGGTCGCTACTGGGCCCGGAATCTCCCGCCCGGGCTGATCGCTGACGACGAGACAGGTGCCGTCTCAGGAGTGCCCCGGTTGGCGGGCGTATTCGAGTCCACTGTCGGTGCGGGCTCGTCGTCATCACCACTCAGGATCACGGTAGGAAAGCCTCTGCCTTCCCCATGGAGCTCGGCAGATTTTGGCGACCTGGTGCTGGACGAGCGGATGATCGGCCCTGTGGGTGTTGTGGCTTTTCATGTGTCAGGCGTCGCTCACGAAGATCAAGGGCAACTGGTCCTCCGCGGTGCAGGACCTGGGCTGAACGTCAACAACCAGGGCATGGTTGCACATGTGGCGCACCAAACCGTGCAGGGAGACAAAACGATCACCGTACGCATTGCTGACCGGACAGATGCAGCATCGGGCTCACGAATCGGCGTCATTATGTCGAAGTCACTTTCCCCGTTCGACCTCATGGCTGCGACAGTCCTCACCCCGGCCGGAGTCGGCGAATTCATCCGTCGCCCCGTGGTGGCGGGACGCGCCACCATCACCGCGGCCACGTTCGGGACATGGGTGCGCCTGTCCCGGACGGGGACCGTCTTCTCCGGGGCAGTTTCAGGAGATGGCATCACGTGGACAAACCTGGCTGAGCAGGACCTGCCTGGCTTCGGCGATGCGCCCTACTTTCTGGGGCTTGTGGTCTGCTCGGGGAGTCAGCGCCTTCTCACGAGGGGAGCCTTCGAAAGCTTGGAAATTTCCTGATGCGCTGGCCGAAGGCAGCCTGACTGCAGGTGGTGCGACACGCAGGTGGCCGGTTTCTGGCTCCGTTGAGTGTCGCACCGCCGCGTAGTAACGTGGCCCCCACCTTCAACTCGCATCATTCGGACTCGGGAGAAACCATGCCTTATGTGAGACGTCGATTGGCTGCCGTCACGGCAGTATTGGCTATGAGCGTCACGAGCGGTGCGGTCGGGAGCCCCGCTTTTGCCGATCCCCGGGAGACTGAAAAGACAGCAACAGCAACCGGGTACGGCGGCGCCGTGAGCACCGTGGACCCGGAGGCATCCGCTGCCGCAATCGAGGTTCTCCGCAAGGGCGGGAATGCTGCGGACGCAGCCGTCGCCGCAGCCGCAACCCTGGGCGTTACGGAGCCATACAGCGCGGGAATCGGCGGCGGAGGCTACTTCGTTTTCTACGACGCGAAGACCGGGGAGGTCAGCACGATTGACGGCCGCGAAACCGCGCCCGCCGCCATGCCGAAGAATGCATTCATTGATCCCGCTACCATCACGCCAGCCAAACCGGCAGGCAGCCCCTACCGCTTCACTCCGGAGCTGGTTACGTCCGGCGTCTCCGTCGGTGTCCCCGGCACCCCGGCCACTTGGGAGCGGGCGCTCGAGCGGTGGGGCACCGTCAAGCTCTCCGAAGCCCTCAAACCGGCGATCAAGGTAGCTACGCGCGGTTTCGTGGTCGACGAGACCTTCCGGCAGCAGACCCTCGACAACAAGCTCCGCTTCGAGGCGTTCACCTCAACGAGTGGACTCTTCCTTCCCGGTGGCGACGCACCCGCCGTCGGCACCGTTTTCCAGAACCATGACCTCGCCGAGACTTACCGTCTCCTGGCCCGTGACGGCATGAGCGCCTTCTACACCGGCCCTCTGGCAGAGCAGATCGCGGCCACCGTACAGAACCCGCCGAAGTCGCCCACCACCAAGCTGCCCGTCCCGGTGGGCCGCATGACTGCGGCAGACCTTGCCGGCTACCGCGTTCTGGACCAGGCGCCTACGCATGTGAACTACCGCGGCTACGACGTCTACGGTATGGCTCCCTCCAGCAGCGGCGGCACCACGGTGGGCGAGTCGCTGAACATCCTGGCCCAGTTCGACCTCTCATCGACGGACAAACCTGCCGCCTACCATCACTACCTCGAAGCCAGCGCCCTGGCATTCGCGGACCGCGGCAAGTACGTGGGTGACCCTGCTTTCGTGGACGTCCCGACGGCAGAGCTCACCGATCCCGTCTTCGGCAAGGAGCGCGCGTGCAAGCTCAATCCCCTTGAGGCTGCAACGAAGCCCGTCGCACCGGGTGATGTCACCGGGTACGACGGCGTGTGCCCGGCTCCTGCGGCGGCGCTTGCCGATGAGAGCGACACTGAGAACATCTCCACCACCAACCTGACTGTCTCTGACAAGTGGGGAAACGTGGTTGAGTACACCCTCACGATCGAGCAGACCGGCGGGTCCGGCATCGTGGTGCCAGGCCGCGGGTTCATCCTCAACAACGAGCTCACCGACTTCACCACCGTGTACAGTCCTACGGACCCCAACCGAATCGAGCCAGGTAAGCGCCCGCGCTCCTCGATGTCGCCCACCATCATCCTGCAGGATGGCAAGCCCTTCCTCGCACTCGGCTCACCCGGTGGATCGACGATCATCACCACGGTCCTGCAGACGATCCTGAACCGTGTGGATCTGGGGATGAGCACCCCGGAAGCTCTTGCGGCACCGCGTGCATCGCAACGGAACACGGAAAAGGTTACGGCTGAACCGGAGTTCATCGCGGCGTATGGAAGCCAGCTGACGCCGTACGGGCACCTGTTCACGCCGTCGGGTGACGCGTTCACCTCGGCGGCACAGATCGGCGCAGCGACAGCTATCGAGTTCCTGCCCGACGGTCGCACGGTTGCCGCGGCTGAGCCGGTTCGCCGCGGGGGCGGCTCGGCAATGGTACTCGAACCGTCGCCCTAAGCGTTGCCTGAACGGGAGCTCCCGCCTAGTCCTCGCGATCGATCTGCAAGTAGCTGAGGCCGCTCAGATCGAGCCAGAACTGGGTGGGAGTCTCCACCAGGCGCAGCAGAACACCCTCACAGGACTTGCAGCGGACAACGATTCCCGGGCCGTCGGCATAGACTGACGCCTCGCCGAACGCCCGGATGTTGCCGCAGTGGTTGCAGCGTCCAATCGCTGCAATGATGTCAATGCGGAAGAGTTCCCACAGTGCACCTGCTGCCGCATTCCCGTCGAGATGGGGGATTGGATTGCCTGCGGTTGCGGCGATGTCCTGGTCCTCGGCGCCCTGATCTTCAGCGCCCGGAGCAGATGAGCCGTTGTTGACGGTCACGGGGTCCCTCCCGTTCCGCCGAAGCGTTCAGTCCTGATCGACGCGGCCGGATAGCCTGCCTGCACGAGCCATTCTGCGACTGTCTCAACAAAGACTGTTTGACCACAGATGAAGAAGTCGGGCGTGTCTTCCGCCGGGAGGATCTTCGCCAGCAGTGTTTCGGCCGACAGCCGTTTCGCAGCAGTCGGCCAGCCCGGGGGTACCGCCCGCGTGTAGACGTAGTCGACCGTGAGTTTGGGGGATTCCCGGCCCAGTATGAACAGTTCTTCCCGATAGAATGCCGCTTCCGGTGATTTGAGCGAGTAGAGCAGCCGGAATGGTGACGGATTCGGGGATGCCTCATGAGCCCGGATCATGGACATGAGGGGCACGACGCCGGATCCTCCTGCAATCAGCTGAACCGGGTTCGGGTTGGCCGGCCGCCAGACGAACCAGCCTCCCACAGGTCCACGGATTTCCAGCCGGTCCCCGACCGCCAAGTGCCTGACCAGGTAGGGTGAGACCTCCCCGTTAGTCAATTCGTCAACGGTGATCTCGAGGAGCTCGTCCATGCCGGCCGTAGCCACCGAGTAGGATCGGACAGCCGTGTAGCCGTCGTCTGCCGTGAGGCGAATATCGATATGCTGGCCGGCGAGGTTTCCCATCAGGCCGTCCACCCGCAGTCCGATGGTCCTGGCTGTTTCAGTTTCCGGCGTCCCGCTGACGACGTCCGCGACGCGCCACAAGGTGCTCATGACTTCTGCCTCATGAGTAGCGCTCTTCCCGCCAGGGGTCCCCGTACATGTGGTAGCCGTTGGATTCCCAGAAGCCTGGAACGTCGTCCTGTGTCAGTTCGATGCCATTGATCCACTTGGCGCTCTTCCAAAAGTACAAGTGAGGCACCAGGAGGCGGGCAGGTCCTCCGTGGGCGCGTTCAAGCGGGTGTCCATCGAATTCCCAGGCGACCCAAGCATGGCCATCCAGAAGGTCCTGCAGCGGCACGTTGGTTGTATATCCACCGTAGGAGTGTGCGGTGGTGAACTCGGAGCTTGTTTCCACCTCCTCGAACAAGGTGTCCAGCGAAACCCCGCGCCACGTCGTCCCAAGCTTGGACCAGCTTGTCACGCAGTGGATGTCGGTCCGGATCTCGACTTGCGGAAGGGCCATGAAAGCATCCCACGACCACACTTGCCTCCGGCCTTGCTCCGTGACAATGAAGAATTCCCAGTCCTGTATAGGGATGTCAGGTGCAGGGCCCGCTGTCAGCACAGGAAAGTCGGCTGTCTCGTGTTGTCCTGGAGGTAACGCCGGATTGCCTGTCTGGCGTCTCCCATGAAAACCGGACGAAATAATGCCCATCATGTACCTCCGCTACGGAGCTGCGCCGGTCGGACTGCGATCGGTTCCCCAACGATATGCCAACGGCTTGAGACTATCCAGACATTCCTGGCTGCCCTATCAGGAGATGGAGGACCCAGTTTTGGGCGATGCCGGTGGCAGTCGAATACTCATGGGCAAAGTGGCAGACTTTGGCCATGAGCATCGAGCAATGGTGGCCGCAATTGAAGCCTTCAACCCGGGAATGGCTGGTCGATAACAACGGTGACGCCGTCCCTCCGGAGGTAGTCGCCGAGATTACTGACGCGGGGGGTTCCACCGCAACGGATGCCTGGTGGGTTGGCAACAACGGTCCCTCCGGCTTCTATTTCTCGGACGAGGCCATCGACTGGATTGAGGCTGTGGGGAACGGCGAAAGCCCCGAGCCACGCTGACGGGAGGTCAGCCTCACGGGCCGCTTCCCCCAACATGACTGATCAGGGCGTCGAGAATGGACAGTTGGCCCTTCACCAGCTTCAAGCGTGCCTCAGGCTCTCGTACCCAACGCGCCTCGTCGATCTCGGGAAACTCCTGGACTCTGCCGGATCCTTTAGGCCATTCCAAAGAGAACGTGTTACTCACAACCCGCTCGGGATCGAACCCGGATTCCGCTGTAAAGGCCGTGATGACCTTTCCCGACGGTTGCCGGAAGGCGCCAAGTTCGACGTAATCAGCGGGCGGCGCGGGGCTGCCCATTTCCTCAGCAAACTCGCGCAGCGCAGCCGCCAGGGGGTTTTCCCCGTCGAGGTACTCACCCTTGGGAATGGACCACGAATGGTCCTTCTTCCGGGCCCAGAAGGGTCCGCCCATGTGGGCAATCCATACTTCCAGCTCCGATGATTTGCTCCACCGGTACAGCAGGAGGCCTGCGCTGCGAACCGTCACTTGTGTTCCCGACGAACCGGGCTAATCAACGGTCACTGCGATGCGCTGCACCTGGTTGTTCGCCAGCCCCTGATAGTTCCAATTCTGCTCAAGCGGCTGCACGGCACCCGTTGAATCGGTGGCCCGGCAGGAAAGCTCGTGTTCGCCAGGATCCGCCACCCATGGCAAGGACCACGAGCACCAGGCGAAAGGCCCGGCCGGCGGTTTAAGCTGGGCGTCGCTCCACTTGCCATCGATCCCTACTTCCACGCGCTTCACGGCACCCTCCCCGGACCATGCCCGGCCCTGCAGCAACACGGGTCCGTGCGGAACATTCCGCCGTCGCGTGAAGAAGTCGGGAACGCCCGGCGGGACCATCAGGGAACGCACCTGGATCCGCGAAACCGGTGTGCCGGCGTCGTCCGCGTCCTCCTGGTAGCGGTACGCGACAGCCTGCTGGAAGCCCTCAAAGGGCTGCCTCAGCACCTGGATGGATTCGAGCCACTTGACGCTGGTCATGCCGTACCAGCCCGGCACCACCAGCCTGAGCGGGTAGCCGTGCTGCGGCGGAAGTTCGCTGCCGTTCATGGCGTAGGCGAGGACAACGTCGGGACGCATGGCTTCCGAGATGGGCAGGCTCCGTGCGTAACGTTGGGGAACGCCTCCCTGGACTCCCGCGTCCATTCCCGTGAACAGCACCTCGACGGCGTCCGAGTCCACCCCCGCCTGGGCCAGCAGATAGGCGAGCGGAACTCCCGACCATTCCGCTGTTCCTACCGCCTCAAGCACCCAGGGCTGGCTGAGGGGCCGGGGAGTGAGCAGGGAGCGACCGTTGCCGGCGCACTCCAGCGTCACCGGGATGCTGATCATCGGGTCCCTGCGCAATGCAGCCATACTCAGTTCCACGGACCGCTCCACTGCTCCGCCGATCCGCAAGTGCCAGGAGTTGATGTCGACGAAGGGAATGTCGAAGTGGGTGAGCACGTAATGCAGCCCCGGGGGAGTGATGTCTCTCTGCAGCGCCTCCAGTGGCATTGAATGGTTCCTGGCTGACAGCTGCAATTCCTCGGCCGTCAGGGGGCCCAGGGTGGGGGGTGTTGCGTGCGGCGCCGGTTGGGGCGGTACGCCTGGATTCGTGGATAGGGAACGGGGTAGCTGCTCGGTCATGGGGCTGCGATTCTGCTCAGGACCGGCCCCATTGACGGGCCGGTCTTCCGTTGAACACAGGTCTACGCCGCCATGCGGGGGCGGTCAAGACCGGTGCTCAATCCCTCCACGATGTGAACGGGCGTGTACGACGGCGGTGATTACCGCCGTCGTACACGCTAGTCCCATGACGGTCAGGGCGAGGGCATTCCAGCCCAACGACTGGAAAACGAGTCCGCCTGCCCAGCCGATGAGGCTGGAGCCGAGGTAGTAGGCAAGGTTGTAAAGCGATGCCGCCTGGGCCCTGCCCGACGAGGCGATCGCGCCTGTCCAGCCGGCCCCGATGCTGTGGGCCGCAAAGAAGCCGCCGGTAAAAACGAGGAGTCCCACCAGGATAAGAACCAGTAATTGGGTCAGTGTCAGCGCCAGCCCGAGGACCATCAGGATGATTCCTGCCAACAGGACATTCCGGCGGCCGAACCTCAGCGTCAGTCCTGCTGCCCAGCGCGAGGAGACCGTCCCTGAGAGGTATGCGAGGAAAATCAGGCTGATGACGGTGGCCGGCAGGCTGAAGGGCTCCCCGGACAAACGGAATCCCAGGTAGTTGTAGACGGCTACAAAGCCGCCCATCAGCAGGAACGCCTGGACATAGAGCACCAACAAGCGCGGGTTGAGGCCATGACCGGCAAGGGTCTTCAATGCTCCCCGAAGGCCGCTCGCCGGTGCCACCGTGAAACCCCGCGCCCTGGGCACCAGCAGCAGGAAAAGCACCGCCGCCACGGTCGCCAGGATGGACACCGCCAAGGCTGCTGCCCGCCATCCCCAGAGCTCGCCGACTGGACCCGCCACCAGCCGGCCAGCGAGTCCTCCCAGGGTCGTGCCTGCCACGTAGCTTCCCGCGGCGAGGGCCGCATGGGCCCGGTGAACCTCCTCGTTCAGGTAGGCGATGGCGATCGCCGGAATGCCGCCCAAAGCCATCCCCTCGAGCATTCGCAGGCCCAGCAGCACTGGGAAGGTGGAGGCCAGTGGAACCAGCAGTCCCAGGACTGTCGCCGCGCAGATGCCTATGGACATGGCCCGTACCCTCCCGATCCTGTCCGCCAGGAACGACCATGGGATGACGGTGATTGCCAAGCCCACGGTGGCCAGGGAGATCGTCAAGGCCGCCTCCGCGGCCGTGATGCGGAGGTCCGACGCCATGATGGGCAGCACTGCCTGGGTGGAGTAGAGCTGGGCGAACGTGGCCACGCCCACGAAGGCCAGGCCGGCGAGGGCCTTTCGGTACCCGAGCGAACCCTTGGCATGGCCGTCCCAGGGCTGGACGTGACTCGAAGTGGTGTTGGCGGAGACATCTGGCGGAAGGTGTGGCATGAACCAAGACTAGGTTTCTCGAAAGGATGCATCCAATGCATGATTCTCATATAATCAATCGCAAATACGGATTGATCAAGCGGGCCCGGCATCCTGCGTATTCCCTGTGTTGGATAAGGAAAGGACGGCAAGCCGTGACTGTTGAACATAAACAACTGGTGCAGCTTCTGCCGCTCCTGCCCGTCCTTGTGGAATTGGGGCGGACCCAGCACGTCACCGAAACCGCCGAACTGCTGGGCATCCCTCAATCGACCGTCAGCCGCGCACTGGCCAGGGCCAGCGCAGCCGTGGGCACGGAACTGCTGATCCGCGAGGGCCGTGGAGTCCGGCTCACCCCCGCAGCCAAGGCGCTACTGCCATACATCGAGGCAGCGTTGGATGAATTCCGGACGGGACTTGACGTGGTCCGCCATCAATCGGAGGTGGTGCGGGGCCGCATTGCGGTGTCCTTTCAGCACACCTTTGGCGAGGCCACACTGCCGCTGCTGATCAGTGCCTTCCGGAGCCGTTATCCGCAGACAGCGTTCGATCTAAGCCAGGGAGCGAGGGATGGCTGCCTTGCCGAGCTGGCCGCCGGTACCGCGGACCTTGCCCTCACCGCACCGGTGGCGTCACCCAGTCGCACTGTCGGTTCCGCTGCCCTGTACCGCGAACCGTTGCGGCTGGTGGTCCACCACCAACACCCTCTCGCGGGCCGGAGTCGAGCACGCCTTGCTGACATCAGGCAGGACCCCTTTGTCGCTCTTGGACCTGGATATGGCCTGCGCTCCCTCACGGACGCCCTGTTCCGGGAAGCGGGCTTCCGTCCCCGAATCGCGTTTGAGAGCCAGGATTCCCATACGGTCAGGGGATTGGTATCTGCGGGCCTGGGCGTCAGTATCCTGCCGCCCGACGGGTTGGAGCCAGCCCGGGATGTTTCACCTCACACCGGAAACCTGGGGTGGGTGGACGTTCCGTTGGAGTCAGGGCTCGCGTACCGCGAAATTGGACTGGCGTGGCGGGAACGGCGCGGCGGCCCCGATGCTGAACCCGATCAGGTGAGGCTCTTCCGCGAGCTGGTGCTGAATGAAGGGCCTGGGCTGCTGGCAGGGATGGTCCGGGCACGATCGGAGTAGGAAGCTGCCCGAAGGCGGCCTGCTCACGCCGTCTGCTTAAGTTGGCCTCGTTAGCGGTTGGCCCAGCTAGGGTTGGCCCCGCGCTACGGTCACCGTCCGAGGGGCCTGGAAGGAGAGGAACCTGATCCAGTCCGGATCGGTATCCCGCAGAGTTATTCCTGGCAGTGCCTCTGCTGCCTCCTGGACAATGATGGCCGCTTCCAGTTCGGCGAGTTTGGCTCCGAGGCACCTATGGACACCCGAGCCAAACACCAGAGCGGATGCCTTTGAGGGCTGCCCCGTGGTCTTCCGCGGGGGCCGGACCGGGCTCGCGGCATCGGCTGTAATCAGGTTGCCGCTCAGTTCAAGCAGGATTTCGGCACCGGCCGGGACAAGATCGTCTCCAAGCTTCGTGTCAAGGGCTGCGACGCGCCGCCAGGTAGGGACAGACGATTCAGTCGCAAGTACATGGCTGATGACGGATCGCGAGCCGTCAGGAGAAGCGGCGTCCTTCCAGCTCCGGGAACCGTCGAGGCGCCCGGTCCCCTCAACAACGTCGGACCCCTCCAGAAGCCGGAACAATGCAGTGCTGACTAGCTGTGTGGTTGTTTCCTGGCCGGCGATCAGCAGGAAATAACCGAGCGAACACATCTCAGGCACGGACAAACCGTGAGTGGCCAGTGATTTGAAGAGGTTGCGCCCTGGAGCGTTCAGGGAATCGGTGACGAGCTGACGCAGCCAGACATAGAATTCGGCGGCACTTTTAGCCAACTGGAGTTGCTGTTCAGGGGACGGCCAGCCCCAGAACAGTTCCATGGAGTCAACGCCCCACCGCTTGATGTCCTCAAGATCCTTCACAGGCAGCCCGAGGAGTTCGAGCATGACCACCGCCGGGGGAAACGCTGCGACAGTTTGCACGAGGTCCGTTTCGCCTGACCTGGCGAGCTCCTCGGCAGCTTTCGCGGCGGCTTCCTGCGCCAACTCCCTGATGCGTGGTTCCATGGCGGAAACCTTGGCCGGTGAAAAAAAGCCAGCCACGATCTTGCGGATCCCGGCATGCGTGTCAGTGTCGTTACTGGCCAACACCGGGGGCAACGCGAAGCGCACGCGCTGCAGCACCCGCAAGGCCGGCCCCGTCAGCGGCGTCACTGCAAGGAGGGCGTTTGCCGGGCTGAAGTCCTCGGGCCGATGCAACACTTCCCGCACAGCCTCCGGGTCGCGCACCACGAGGTACGGGCACCGCGCCTGTCCCGGGACTTCCGTTGTCAACAGTGTGGGGTTCATGACGGCAGTCCGTTCAACCAGGCGGCCGCTCCCGAACGGAACGCGGCCGGGGACAGTTCAGAGGCATTCTCGGGAAGGGAACCAAGGAAGGGGACCGGCAGCGACGAGAGCACCTGCCGGTTACTGTGATGCACGAATTCGGGGTCGATGGGCCAGCTCCCGAGCACTATGCCAACAACCTGCTGACCCCTCACTCCTAATGCTTCCAAGGTCAGCGCTGTGTGGTTCAGCGTGCCGAGTGCAGGGCGGACCACCAGCACGAACCCCGCATCAACTTTGAGGAGCGAACCGAGATCCGCCATCGTGCCGCCGTCGGAATCCAGTGCCACCAGCAGGCCGCCAGCACCCTCAACCAGGACGTGATCATGGCGTTCAGCGAGTTCTTTCACCTTCTCGGCGTGGACGGCCAACCCCGGGAGTTCTGTGCCATCGACGGCGGCAGCGGCAACCGGGGCAAGCGGCTCACCCAGCATCACTCCGGTTTCTGTTGTCACTGCCCCGGCGAGCCGGGCAACTTCTGCTGTGTCGGAATCACCATTGGAGGCACCTGACTGGCAGGGCTTGTATACAGCGACGCTGCGCCCCTTTCCGTGCAGGACGGCCGCGAGGGCCGCCGTCGTCATTGTCTTGCCCACGCCGGTATCGGTTCCTGTGACCAGGACGACGGTGGGCAGATTCATGAACATTCCTCCAAAATGCCGTGCAGCACCGCGCAGCTCTGGTCGATTTCCTCGGGTGTGAGGGTGGCTCGGGCAGTCAGGCGCAGCCTCGAAATCCCGTCCGGTACGGAAGGCGGGCGGAAACAGCCGATCCGAACCCCAGCTGAGCGCGCGGCCTCGGTGGCCGCCACGGCCGCGGCCGCCGAAGGCATAACGATGGACTGGACGGCACCCGATACACATTTGACGGCTGTGCCCGGGCCTTCAGCCACCGGGGCCAGGTTCGCCATCAGGGCGGCAGCGTTGCTTCGCACGGCTTCCGCACGCCAGGGTTCATCCCGGATGATCTCCACCGCGGTCAGCGCAGCAGCGGCGGCCGCCGGTGCAAGTCCGGTGTCAAAGATGAAGGTGCGCGAGCGGTTAACAAGGTGCTCGCGCAGCAAGGGAGAACCGAGGACAGCACCGCCCTGGCTGCCGAGGGCCTTGGACAGGGTCGCGGTAACCACCACATTCGGATGCCCCGCAAGAACCGTCCCGGCCACCGAGCCTCTGCCCTGAAAATCACCGCGGCCTGTCACACCGAGGCTGTGCGCCTCGTCGATGAGCAACACCGCGTCGTACTGCTCTGCCAGCGCCAGAAGCTCCAGGAGCGGGGCGATGTCACCGAGGACGCTGTAGACGGATTCGATGGCGATGATTGCCCGGGGTTCCGTTCGATCGGCGAGAAGCTTTTCCACTTCCTCCAGGCTGTTGTGCCTAAAGGATTCCGTGCGTGAACGGCTGAGCCTGAACCCGTCCAGCATCGACGCGTGGCAATGGCCATCGGCCACCATCAGGGTTCCCGGTCCGCCCAGCGCAGTGATCACGCCAATGTTTGCGAGATAGCCGGAAGAGAAGACCAACGCAGTCTCCATGCCAACGAAGCGGGCCAGTTCCTGCTCCAGGTCCAGGTGCAGCTGGATGGTTCCTGCCACGAGGCGGGAGGAGGTGGCGCCGGTTCCCCAGCGCGAAACCGCTGCTGCGGCAGCCTCCGTGAGACGCGGGTCCTGGGCGAGGCCCAGGTAGTCGTTGCTGGCCAGGTCAATGAAGCGTTCCTCCGCAGCACGGGGCAGGGGACGCCGGACCAGGCCTCGGCGGTCCCGTACCTCTGCCTGCTGCTCCAGCCACCGGGTCATGGAAGCCGTCATGCTGCTTCTCCTCGCCGGGCTGCTGTAATTTCGTGCACCTCAGAAACGGCGGCAGTCATACCTGTGGTGATCTGGTCAATCTCCGATGCTGTGCTGATGTAGGGAGGCATGGTGTAGACGAGGTTCCGGAACGGCCGCAGCCAAACGCCGTGGCGAATGGCAGCAGCGGTGACGGCAGCGACGTCGACGGCGCCCCTCAGTTCGATGACTCCGACTGCGCCGATGGTGCGGACAGCCCGGACGGCGTCCAGCGCCAGGGCCGGGGCCAGGCCTGATGCGAGGCCCGCCCCGATGCGGGCGACGCCGGCCCGCCAACTGCCGTCGTCGATGATGCCGAGGCTTGCATTAGCCACCGCACAGGCCAGCGGGTTTCCCATGAACGTGGGCCCATGGAGGAGCGCCCCCGCGCTGCCAACGGAAACCACTGCGGCCACGTCGGCGGTGCAAATCATGGCGGCGAGAGTCAAGTATCCGCCGGTCAGAGCCTTGCCCACGCACATGATGTCCGGCACGACGGCGGCATGATCGGCCGCGAAGAGTTCGCCGGTGCGGCCAAAACCGGTGGCAATCTCATCGAAAATGAGGAGCAGCCCATGCTGGTCCGCGACCTTCCGCAGTGTCGTAAGGCATTCGGCCGGATAGGCGTGCATGCCGCCCGCCCCCTGAAGCAGCGGTTCAACGATGACTGCGGCCAGCACTTCGGAGTGCTCAGCCGCCAGGTCGTGAAGTTCCGTCGCCCAGGCCTGCACTGCTTCGGGAGTCGCCGATGCTGCGGTTGGAGGCCGGGGCGCGAATACGTTATCAGCCAGGAGCCCGGGGAAGGCGGCGTGCATACCATCGACGGGGTCGCAGACTCCCATCGCAGCAAAGGTGTCGCCATGGTATCCGCCGCGGATGCTCAGGAACCGTTGCCTGGAAGGCTTGCCGGACGCCATCTGGAATTGCACCGCCAGTTTTAATGCCACCTCCACGGAAACCGAACCTGAATCCGCCAGGAACACCCTCTCCAACCGTGGACTCCCGGGTGCGGAAGGCGCCATCTCCACCAGCCGCTCGGCCAATTCCACGGCCGGGGCATGCGTCAGGCCGCCAAACATCACGTGGCTGTACCTGTCCAGTTGGCGCTTCGCAGCAGCATCCAGGACCGGATGGCGGTACCCGTGGATGGCCGACCACCATGAGGACATGGCGTCCACGACGTGATGCCGGGTGCCGTCGTCGGCCCGTAGGGACAGTCGCACGCCGTCGGCTGCCTCGACCTCCCACAGCGGAAGGTCGGCGCAAGCCGGGGCGTACGGGTGCCACAACCGTGCTCGGTCTCTCTCTATCAGGCTCACGGTGCCGGGCTTCCTTTCACTGGACAAACACTCCATGGCGGGTGCACTGGGAGGTCCAGCCAAGCGGGGTCACCTGAACCTTCATCCGACGGCGGCAGTGCGTGCAGTAGCGGGGCGGCTCGAATTCCAGCTGTTCCCGGCAGCGAAGGTGAGGGTCCGACGCCGGCCCGGCGCCGCCGTCGTCGGGCTCCCCGCAGTGCCCGCAAAAGCTGCTGGTGGCTCGGTCTATGCGGTCTGAATGCGCGGACACTCCGGCGCTCACAGTGACTTCTGGAGTTCCTTGATGGGCATGTTCAACTCGACCAACAGGCTGAGGTCCGCTGTTGCAGGGCGGCCAAGCGTGGTGAGGTAGTTGCCGACGATGACGGCATTGATACCGCCGAGCAGGCCTTCACGTGTGCCGAGGTCGCCGAGGGTCAATTCGCGGCCGCCGGCATAGCGCAGCACGGTTCTGGGCATGGCCAGTCGGAACGCGGCGATAGCGCGGAGGGCGTCTTTACCGTCCATGATGCCTTGGTTCTCCAACGGGGTTCCAGGCCGGGGGTTGAGGAAGTTCAGTGGGACTTCGTGCGGTTCGAGCGCGGCGAGCTGGGCGGCGAGTTCAGCGCGTTGTTCCAGGGATTCGCCCATGCCGATCAGGGCGCCGCAGCACAGTTCCATGCCGGCGGCTTTGACCATATTGCAGGTTTCCAGGCGCTCCTCGTAGCTGTGGGTCGTGACCACTTCCGCGAAGTAGCTGCGTGCGGTTTCCAGGTTGTGGTTGTAGCGGTGCACCCCCCAGTCCTTGAGCTGGTCGACCTGCCGCTGTGTCAACATGCCCAGCGAGCACGCGATATTGATGTCCACAGCTTCATTGATCCGGTCGATCGCGAACTTGATCTGGTTCATGAGCTTAATGTCAGGTCCACGGACTGCGGCGACGATGCAGAACTCGGTGGCACCGGTGGCAGCGGTTTCCTTGGCGGCCTTGACGAGTTCCGGAATATCCAGCCAGACGCCCCGCACGGGAGAGTCGAACAGGCCGGACTGGCTGCAGAAGTGGCAGTCCTCGGGGCAGCCCCCGGTCTTGATGGAGACGATGCCTTCCACCTCCACGTCCTCGCCGCAGTGCCTGAGCCGGACTTCGTGGGCCAGTTGCAGAGCGGCGGGGAGGGCGTCGTCGGGAAGGCTCAGGACATCCACCAGCTGCTCCTGCGTCAGGCCCCGGCCCTCCTCCAGGACCTGCTTGCGGGCGGTCGCCAGGATCTCATAGCTCGTTGGGAGGTTTGCCTGAATCGTCATTGATGGTCCTTTACGCTGGCTGTGGATTTGCCTCACACCCGACGCTAGTTTCCCTACGCTGCCGGAATATTGTCGGGTTTCTACAAGCCCGGAGCCGCGACTTTGGTGCGCCCAATGGCACCCGGGAAGCTTTTTGCGGGGCCTTCGGAACACCGTTCCGCTCCGGTGAGGTGTCGCGCCTTGAACGCTCAGGCCATGCCGGGATCCCCTTCAAAAGTGGGTTATTCTAATCGAGAGACTTAATACGTGTCGCACCCTTTATCAACTCACCAAAGGACATCTATGAGCTATCCCAGTTCCCCTCCTCCGTCACAGAACGATGCAGGGACAGGCGCTCCGCCACCCCCTTACGCACCAACCACATTCGGTGATCCGAGCCAGACTGGGCCCACCCCGCAGCAGGGCGGGTACCAACAGCAGGGCGCCTACCACCCCGGCTACGATTCGGGTCCCTACGGACAGGGCCCATACAGTGCGGGTCCGGGGAAGTCCTTCATCACCACCTGGATTCTCTCCATGCTGCTGGGTGGCCTCGGCGTAGACCGCTTCTACCTCGGAAAGATCGGCACCGGCGTTGCAAAACTTCTGACCGGCGGCGGACTCGGAATCTGGTCCATTGTCGATCTGATCATTGTCCTGACCGGCAATGCCAGGGACAAGGACGGCCGCCCCCTCGAAGGCTACCCGGAACACAAGGCGAAGGCGTGGATAATCACCGGCGCCGTCTGGGTTCTCGGTGTCATCGTCGGCGCCATGAGCATGATGATGTCCCTTGCAGCCCTGGGCATTGCAGCGGAGCAGGTGGGAAAGGCTGAAGCCTCACAGTCTGCCGCCGCCCGCGACACCACAGATAAGACCTCGACGGCTCCGACCACGGCCGCCAAGGGAACGTCCGCCGGGGAGAACGAGATCCTGGTGACCATGTCGGATGGCAACACGGCAAAGGTCACCGTCAATGATGCCCTCTACACCAAGCGGATCGCTTCCCAGCCCGACACCGTACCGGCCAACGGCGGATTCCTCCTCTTGGAAGTCATCTGGGAGACTCTGACCGGGACCACGTCACCTAACGCCTTCAAATTCGATGCAGTCTCTCCAACCGGCAAAACCGGCGAAGTGCTCTACCTGAACGCGGACGAGGCCAATCTGCCTTTCGGGGAAGAGCTTGCAGTCGGTCAAAAAGTCCATGGCATTGTCACCTGGGACATAGATTACGGCAAGACCGACATCACGATTAAGGACGATATTGGCGACGAGACGGCCACATTCAGCATCACGCCTCCGGCTCCGCAGTAGCCCCCCAAGCCGACGCTCCCTCACCTTTCGCCCTTAAACCTCCGACGCTCCCTCACCTTTCGCCCTTAAACCTCCGACGCTCCTTCACCTTTCGCCCTTAAACCTCCGACGCTCCCTCACCTTTCGCCCTTGAACCCCCGACGCTCATTCAGAAGGTGAGGGAGGGTCTCGTCTAAACCGGCGAAAGGTGAGGGAGCGTTGTCAGGTACCCTGGCCGGCGTCGAACAGCGGGAGGAAGCGGCGGTTCCTGATACGCGACTCGCCGAACTCAACGGCTAAAGGTTCAATCTCCCAGGATTCACCGCCCCTCGTCTTTGGGCGGCCGACGGCAACATGGGGAGTCCAACGCGGGTACCGGTAGCCAAGTGCCCGGGAGCTGAGGATGAAGTCGTCGACATTGTCCACGAGCAGTTCCTCCAGCAATTCGTGCAGCGCCTTGACGAGGGAGACCTGAAAGTCATGCACATAGGCGGGAACTTCCACTTCGAGGCCGCTCACGTTCCCACCGCCCAGTACGATCAGTCTTGCGGCCCATCCGGAGAAGCTCCCCAGGACGGGCAGCGCCTGCAACCAGGCCACGGTCTTGCGAGTGGCAGCTTCTGTACCGGTGACCCCTTTGGTCCAGTCGGCGACGTCGTGGCTGAAGTCCTCCAGGATGCCGATATGCAGGAGTGTCATGTGCAGCGCCTGCGGCCGGCGCAATGCGTCGACGTAACGGCCCAGGTGCTCGTAGTCCGAGGGCCCGCGGCCGATGCTCAGGACCGGAACCTCTACCGTGATGCGCGGAAGGACCTGCACAGGAATCCCGCCCCCTACTTCGAGCTAGTTAGACATACCCGGGTGAACCGGGACGAAATCGATACCGGCTTGGACCTTCTTCTTAGGGCCGCGGGAGTACCCCTTGGCGTCCAGGTGATTCTGGGCGCGGTACACAGCCAGGGCTTCGTCGTAGGCCTCGTTGAGCCTCGTGCCGGCAACTGCTTCCTCGCTCCCGTCATTAAATGTGATGGATATGGCTGCGCTGCCGGGGAAGTGCCTGTTCATCCGGATATAGCCTTCGGAGTCCTGCTGGAGATGAATCAATGGTGGTCCCGCTTTCATGATGGATGACCTCCATTGTCGCCTATGTGGCAGTACCGCTGGGATCGGTGCCCGGGATTGCGGGCACAATGGACGGATGACCTTCGATCTTGCTGCCATCGGCGCCGGCCTGGTTTTTGCCGGATCTCTGGAGGAGCTTGCCACAGAGCTGCGGGCGGGAGGTCCGGCGGGGACGGCCGTGGTGCAGGCGCCTCCGGGTACCGGCAAGACCACGCTCGTTCCTCCGCTGCTCGCCAACCTCGCCTCGGCTCGGGTTACAGGCCAGCCGCAGGGGCACCGCCATCCTCATGTCGTGGTCACCCAGCCACGGCGGGTGGCTGCCCGCTCGGCGGCCCGGCGCCTTGCCTCATTGGACGGCAGCCGTGTGGGGAACCGCGTCGGGTACACCGTCCGCGGTGAACGCCAGGCGGGTCCCGAAACGATGATCGAGTTTGTCACGCCTGGGATCCTGCTGCGCCGCCTGCTCGCGGACCCAGGGCTGGAGTCGGCCGACGCAGTAATCCTTGATGAAGTTCATGAGCGCGGCCTGGAAACAGACCTGCTGCTCGGCATGCTCGCAGAGGTCCGGCAACTCCGGGGTGACCTCACGCTTGTTGCGATGTCCGCCACGCTGGACGCGCCCCGGTTCGCCGCCCTGCTGGGAAATGTCCAGGAAGGGAATCACGACGACGGCGGGCCTGCCCCGGTTGTCGACTGTCCGTCCGCGCTGTACCCCCTGGAAGTGGAATGGGCACCGGCGGCTTTGCCGCGGCTGGACGACAGGGGAATCACCCGCGCTTTCCTGGACCACGTGGCGGACACTGCCGCGGGCTCGCACGGCCGGGCACTTGCCACAGGCAAGGACACCGACGCGCTGGTGTTCCTGCCGGGGGCCTGGGAGGTCTCGTATGTGGCCTCACGGCTGCGCGGGAAGGGGAGTGCCGAGGTCCTGGAGCTTCACGGGCAGGTTAGCCCGACGGAGCAGGACCGGGCAGTCTCCGGGCGTAAACCCGGCGAACCCCCACGGATTATCGTTTCGACGGCGCTCGCGGAATCGTCCCTGACCGTGCCCGGGGTCCGCCTGGTGATCGATGCCGGGCTCTCCCGGGAACCGCGAAGGGATGCAAACCGCGGCATGACGGGGTTGGTGACTGTGTCATGTTCCCGCGCCTCTGCGAACCAGCGCGCCGGACGTGCGGCCCGCCAAGGACCCGGCCGGGTAGTCAGGTGTTATGACCAAAAGACCTTCGGCGCCGCACCTGCCCACCAGACTCCGGAGATCGCCGTCGCTGACCTGACCGGTGCCGCTCTGGTACTTGCCTGTTGGGGCTCGCCGGGCGGCCGCGGCTTGGCGCTTCCTGATGCGGCGCCTCAAGCCGCGATGGATGACGCCATGGAAGTCCTCCGGGAACTCGGCGCGATTGAATCCGATGGTCACGCCACGGACCTCGGCAAGACGCTGGCACGGATACCCGCTGATCCCCGGCTAGGACGCGCGCTGCTGGACGGGTCAGCTGCCGTGGGCCGCCGGATGGCTGCAGAAACCGTCGCGGTCGTTTCAGGCGACCAGCGTGCACCCGCCTCTGATCTCACCCGGCTTCTCGCCGAGCTGCGGAACGGTACGGACCCGGCCGCCCGACGCTGGGCCGAGGACGTCCGCCGGATGGAAACCATCGTTCGTCAGGAAGCACCCGGCGTCGTGCCTGAGGCCCTTACGGCGGAGAACGCTGCATCGGCGAGCGCGGCGGAAGCGGTCGGGTTCGTCGTCGCCCTTGCGTTTCCGGATCGTCTGGCGCGCCGTGTCCCGGGCCCAGGTCCGGAGCGATACCTGCTCTCATCGGGCACCCGGGCGGGTTTGCCTGCCGGCAGCGGGCTGTCCGGACACGAATGGCTGGCAGTAGCCGAGGTGTCGCGCGCCCAAGGCCGCGACGCCGCCGGTACCGGCGCCGTCATCCGTTCCGCAGCACCGCTGTCCCAGGAACTGGCGGAGGCCGCCGGCCGGCATCTCCTGAGCGAAACGGTAGAAGCGCAGCTCAGCCAGGGCCGCATGACGGCCCGGAAGGAACGCCGGCTGGGATCGATCACGTTGTCATCGACCCCGGTGCGCCCCTCGCCGGAGGAGGGACGGGCGGCCGTTGCTCGGGCGTTGAAGAACGAAGGATTGGGAACTATCGGATGGTCGACGGCGGCAGATGGATTGCGTCGTCGACTCGCCTTGCTGCACCGGGAAGTGGGCAGTCCCTGGCCCGATGTATCCGAACCGGCCCTGCTGGCACGACTGCAAGAATGGCTGGCGCCCGAACTGGAAGCATTGGCCGTTGGAACGCCCACGAACAAAATCGACATCACGGAACCCTTGCGGCAACTGCTGCCATGGCCGGAAGCTGCGCGGCTGGGCGAGCTCGCGCCGGAGTGGCTCGAAGTACCCAGCGGTTCCCGGGTTCGGATCAGCTACCCGGATGTGGGGGACGACGGCGGCCGGCCGGTGGTTGCCGTCAAGCTGCAGGAGTGCTTCGGCTGGGCAGAAACACCGCACTTGGCAGGCGGCAAGGTGGCGGTCCTGTTTCATCTGCTTTCGCCTGCCGGGCGGCCGCTGGCTGTCACGGACGACCTCGCTTCCTTTTGGTCCGGTCCTTACACGCAGGTGCGCTCTGAAATGCGAGGGCGCTATCCGAAGCATCCCTGGCCCGAGGATCCGTGGACGGCGCCCGCTACCGCGAAGCTGAAGTCCAGGATGTAGGCCACGCTCCCTCACGTTTCGCGCCCTAAATGGGGACGCTCCCTCACGTTTCGCGGGTTTTTGGGTAACGCCCCCTCACGTTTCGCGACAAACCTTCCCACGAGGGAGGGTTTGGTTTGCGAGATGTGAGGGAGCGTTCAGGATTTCGTTGCGAAAGGTGAGGGAGGGTTCGGGTTAGGGGATAGCTCCTACCCCTTGACCACCATGATCCAGCTGACCTGGACGTCGTCGGCAGTGGTGGGCGCCAGATTCACCTTGAGTTTCCCTTCGCCGTCAGAGGAGTGCCCGGCGTATTTCATTGTGGTGTTGGTTCCGCTGATCCGCCTGCTGGCATCAACCACGGTGCCGTTGATGCTGATCCGTGCGGCCCGGTTCGGCGCGTATTGTGCCCAGGGGTCGTAAAGCCCCACGTATACGGTGTAGGCGCCAGCCTCAAGGTCGCCGAACACGTAGCTGACGTCCTTCCGTGCGGACTCCTTGGTCACATACCGGAGTGTGCCGAACATGTTGTCGCCGCCCACCGTGGCGGTGCCTGGATTGTCGTAGCCCCACGTCTTGCCGGTTCCGGGATCGGCTCCCAGAGGCTGGTCCTTGCTCGAATTTGAGAGTGCTCCAGCCTCCGATGCCGCCGCCCGGATCGCGGCGTAGTCAGGCGTGTCAGTGGACCCCGGATCGGCGAAGTAGACCAGTCCGGAAGGCACCACCAGGACGGTGTAGCTTGCAGTGCGGCCGTTGGAGGCGAACGTGGCAGTCACCGTCGCCGAGCCCGGTACGGAGAAGTCTGCGCCGCTCCAGGTGACTGCCGACGTCGTCGAACTTCCATTCTGGGTGACAACCGCAGTGGCGGGCAGCGCAGAGGATCCCGAACCCAACGGAACACTGGCTGGCATCGCCATGTCCACACTGAACTTGCCTCGGTTTTCAAGGTCGGCCAGGGTCCAGCGGTCCGTCCATCGGAAACTCAGGTCCCCGTTGGCTCCGAACGTGAGCGGCAGCCACACCATGGGTGAGTTGCCGAGGTCCGAAGGTATCCACCGGTCGCCCATGTAGATGAATTTTCCTGCCGCAGGATCAATCGGGATCACTGAGGTGCTCTGCGTGCGAAAGGTTGTCTCTGAGCCGGGTCCGACGGCTGGGCTGCCGTGCTGTGTCCATGGCCCGATCGGTGTGGGGGACGTGGCGTACCGTGCAGGGTTGGGATCCCAGCCGGTGGCGCCGGAGGTGATCAGGTAGTACGTGCCGTCGTACTTGAACATGGCAGGCGCCTCACGGGCAACACCCTGGAAGTTGCGGCTGAAGTCCACCCCGTCCACCGAGCGGTGCCACGGTACGTTCAGGTACATGTAGCTGGAGTTGAGCCGGGACACGTACATGGTGCGGTTCTCTTCGCTGGAATAGATGATGTAGCCGGTGCCGTCATCGTCCTTGAAGAGGTTCATGTCGCGGGCCATTCCGAGCTGCGACGGGTACTGGTTGTTGGGGTTGTCCGCGGGAATGCGGTCCAAGCGGTAGCTGTCCACGTACCGGAAGGGGCCGAACGGGGTGTCCGAGACGGCGACACCGGCGGTTGCCTTGGCATACTGCGCATTCGAGGTTGTCGACGGTCCATCCGTGTGGACCCAAAGAACCCACTTGCCGGTTGACTCGTTGTACATCACCTTGGGGCGCTCAAGGACGATGGCGCGGCCCACCGCGTTGCCCACACCCTTGCTGTCCAAATCCCTGAAGACGGCATCCTTTTCATGCGTGGTGTAGTCGGCGTAGAGAGCGCTGAAGTAGGGGTCCGTGTCCAGTTGGGCCCGGGTTTCCGCAGTCTTCAGGACCAGTCCCTCGTCCTTCCAGTTGTAGAGGTCGTACGAGGAGTAGCCGTGAAGGCCGGCCATGGGTTGATAGCCCTGAGTACGGTCTTCCCCGTACCAGTAGTAGATGGTCCGCCCCTGCGCGTCTTTGGACGGGATCACCTGGCCTCCATGGCCCTGGATGGCGCGGCCATTGGTATCGAGCCAAGGCTGGCCCGGGTTGAAGGAATCGTAGGTGACAAGTTTCCGCAGCCCGGCCGTGGCTGCACCAACAGCCTCGTAGGCCGCCTTGTTCGCGGAGATGTCAGCGGAGCCCGCGTCCACCAGGGACTGTGCTGCCGCCAGCTTCTCCTTGAGGACAGCTACTGAGTCGGCGGCATACAGGGATGCCTGCTCCGGAGTGAGCGTCGCCTGACGGATTTTCTCCGCCAGTAGTTCCGGCGTGTAGTCCAACGGCTGCCTGATCACAATGAAGTTCAGCGCCGGATCATGGAACGAGTTGGTACGTCCCGCCTGGCTGTGCGCCTGCAGGTTGAGGATTCCGTCGCTAACGGCCACGCCGTTGAAGGTCTTCTCCAGCGCGGTGCCGCTCGTGGCTGCCGTCCCGAGGACCTGCCCTTCCGCCATAAGGTCCAAGGTTCGTCCGGCCCAGCCGCCGGGCAACTTGAAGCCGAAGGTGACGTCGTAGTTTCCATTGGGGAGCGCGAAGTCGTACTTCACCGCCCGGCTTGAAAGAACCGACCCTGCGGGCGGCGCGTCATACAGGATTGAGTCGTATTTACCGAGGGTGCTGTTGGTGTTGCGTTTGGGATTCGAGTAGGCGTCGGAAACGAAGCCCCAGCTGCCGCCGGTCTTGGCGTCCGGCCCGAAGGCCTGGTCCGAGCGGGACTGGTAGATCCCCATGGTGTCTTCGGGCGCCACCTTGTCGGTCACGGTGGCGCCGCTGTTGGCAAAGTACAGGACGCCGTTGGTGGCCACCAGCTGTTCGACGCTTGGCTTCGGCATGGAAACGGGTTCCTCGGCCAGTGCCGGTGACGCCGGGACCAGCAGTGCCGCACCGACGGCGGCAGTCAACGCCGCACCGACAACCCGCCTGGAGCGGCGGGGCCGCTTTGAGCAAGTAGCCAGCAAACAGCTTCCGAGCAGAAGCAGGGCTGCACCCGCAAGATACGGCATGGCGCGATACGCCACGGCAGTGACGCCTGCAGTTAGGAAGCCGGTCATCTCTGTTGCCGGATCCAACGGTGCCCCGCCTGCTGGGGAACCAGGAAGAACGACGGCGGCAGCGTCGCCGTCGTCGTCCGGCCGGGTGAAGACCACGCTGTGCGCTTCCCCGGCTGCCATCGCCACGATCCTGGGTCCGTATCCCGCCGGAACTGTGCTTTGCGCCGCGTTGTTCTCGCCCCAGGCGAAGATTTTTCCTGACTCGGTGGAGACGAGGCTGTGGTAGCCGCCAGCCGCGATTGCCGTCACCTTTTCGGAACCAAGCTCAGCCGGCACGTTGAGCTGCCCGTAGGTGTTCGAGCCCCACGCCAGCACTGCCCCTGTATCAGTGAGAGCCAGCGAGTGTGTCAATCCGGCGGAAATGGCCTTGATGTTCGCTGTGCCCAGAGCTGGGGGAAGCTCGATCTGTCCATAATCGCTCCTGCCCCAGGCCGTCACCTTGCCCTCGGCCGTTAACGCCACGTTGAACCCGGCGCCCGTGGCTATTTGCTTTATGGCTTGTCCTGCCAAGGGTGCGGGAATTTGGTTCTGGGCAAAGGCGTTGTCACCCCAGCTCACCAGGGTTCCGTCCGTTTTGAGTGCCAGAGAGTTGCTTCCACCCGCTGAGATGGCAGCAACTCCGGTGCGGGCCGCTTCGGGAACAGTTGCCTGACCGGACGTATTTCCGCCCCAAGAGATGACTTTCCCGTCAGTGCTGAGGGCCAGGGAGTGGCTGGCGCCGGCGGCAATCGCCATAAACTTCCGGTCAGCGATAAGCGGTACCGTCGACTGCCCCTGCACGTTGCTGCCCCACGCTGCGAGCCGGCCAGCATTGGTCAGGGCAATGGTGTGACCGTTTCCGGCGGCGAGGGCCTTCAGTGGTTCCCTGGCGAGGCTTTCAGGAACAGTCGTCTGCCCCGCGGCGTTTGAGCCGAAGGCGAGCAGGAAGGTGCTGGGCGGGGCGGGAGGTGGAAGCTCGGTGGCATGCGCCGTTGCAATACCAAGATGGCCGGTGGCCACCGTCACGAAGGCGGCCAGGGCGGCCCGGACTCTGGGTCTGATCATGATTGGTTCTCCAGGTGCATGCGGTCTTGTTTCGCGGGTGCGTCGTCGCACCCGTTTTGTCCCGCCCACAGCTAATCCTGCGGTCTGCCTCGAAACAACAAAAAGCACACTTCCGAACGGAAATGATCACACCAGAACAGCAAACCTTCCTCAGTGGCAGGCTTTCAGGGAACCGAAGCCACAGCCGGGACGCACCTTGCCCAAGCCTTGCGCGGGCCCTCTTGCTGTTCAGGTACCTGAGGGTGTCCAATCCTTAACAAAGACAAAAGGCGGACGGACACACGCAGGAGATACACATGTCGGGAAAAGGAGCAAAGAGCCCGGCGAGGAGTTCAGGCCGGGGCAACGGGGACCCGCGCCGCTCCGACGCCTCCACGTGGTCGCCGGCCGAACATCCGGAACAAATCCGCAACGTTGCCTTGGTCGGGCACTCAGGTGCCGGAAAAACGATGCTGGTGGAGGGCCTGCTGGCCGCCACCGGTGCCATCACCAGAATGGGATCGATAGCCGACGGTACCACCGTGAGCGACGCCGACCCCTCCGAGATTCATCAGCAGCGCTCAGTCGCGCTCGCCGTCGTGCCCGTGGTCTTCGAAGACATTAAAGTGAATCTGCTGGACACTCCCGGCTATCCCGATTTCACTGGCGAGCTGCGTGCAGGGCTCCGGGCCGCGGACGCCGTGTTGTTCGTCGTTTCAGCAGTTGACGACATCGACACCGCCACGATCGCGCTTTGGGGGGAATGCCAAGCCGCCGGGATGCCGCGTGCAGTGGTGATCAGCCGGCTTGATCATCCGCGCGCCAACTTCGACGCAGCTTTGGCGGCCTGCCAGCGAGCCTTCGGCGATGCGGTTCTGCCGTTGTATTTGCCGCTGCCCGCCGGAGGCGGATCCATCAGCCTGCTCGGCCTGTTGTCCAGGACCGTCTCGACGTACGCCAACGGCAGCGGGGAGCGCCAGGTACGGGAAGTCGACGACGGCGAACTGGCCGTCGCAGAAGAGGCCCGCGGAGCGCTCATTGAAGGAATCATCGCCGAAAGCGAGGACGAAACGCTGATGGACCGGTACCTGGCCGGTGAAGAGGTTCCCCTCGAGGTCCTGGTCGCCGACCTGGAGACCGCCGTCGCCCGTGGTTCCTTCTTTCCAGTGCTGGCAACCGCCGCTGAATCGGGCGTAGGGATGCTGGAAGTGCTCGAGGTCCTGCGTGGCGGTTTTCCGTCGGGGGCAGAGCGTGAGCTTCCGGTTGTCAGGACGGTTGATGGCAGTTCCACGGTGGAGCTGAATTGCGATCCCCAGGGGCCGCTGGTGGGCGAAGTGGTCAGGACCACCATCGATCCGTTCCTGGGACGTGTGTGCCTCGTGCGCATTTTCTCGGGCACGCTGCGGGAGGACTCGGCGATTCACGTCGGCGGGCGGGGGCTGGCGGATCGCGGCCATCTGGATCACGACAGTGACGAGCGCATCACCCACTTGTACGCTCCCATCGGCGCATCCCTGCGGTCCGTGCCTTTCTGCATTGCCGGTGACATTTGCGCGCTGGCCAAACTCGGGAACGCCGAAACCGGGGACACCATCTCCTCGCGTGAACGGCCATTGCTGGTGGAGGCCTGGGATATGCCCGAACCCATGATGCCTGTTGCCATTGAGGCGGCTTCCCATGGCGACGAGGATGCCCTTGCGAAAAGCCTGGGCAAGGTTGCGGCCGGTGATCCGACCCTTAGGGTGGAACGCAACTCCGAAACCCACCAGCTGATCCTGTGGTGCATGGGGGAGGCCCACGCGGAGGTTGTGCTGGACCGGTTGCGGGATCAGGGAGTGAAGCTGCTGACCGTGGAGGTCGTGACTCCGCTGCGCGAAACCTTTGCGGCACCCTCGGCTGGCCACGGCAGGCATGTCAAGCAGTCCGGTGGCCACGGGCAATACGCCGTTTGCGACGTCGAGGTGGAGCCACTGGATCGCGGGTCCGGTTTCGAATTTGTGGACAAAACAGTTGGCGGCGTGATCCCCGGGCCATTCATTACGTCTGTGGAGAAGGGTGTCCGGACCCAGATGCAAAAAGGGGTGGCGGCCGGGTTCCCGGTCGTGGACATCCGCGTCACGCTCGTGGGCGGCAAGACCCACAGCGTTGACTCATCAGATGCCGCCTTCCAGGCTGCCGGAGCGCTTGCCCTGCGTGAGGCAGCCTCCGCCACCCGTATTCAACTGCTTGAGCCGGTGTCAGCCGTAACCATCAGCGTGTCAGATGATTATGTCGGTGCAGTGATGAGTGACTTGTCGGCGCGGCGGGGGAGACTGACGGGAACAACGTCGGTGGACGACATGACCGAGATCAGTGCCGAGGTTCCGGACCAGGAGCTGCTGAAATACGCCGTCGAGTTGCGTGCCCTGACGGCAGGCACGGGACGGTTCCGCCGACGGTACCTGCGCCATGATCCGGTCCCTCCGAACGCGATTCCCGCATCGGTGAAAACCTGACCCCGCCGAAGCCGCCACGCGCCCCAGCATCAGGGGGCAGACCTCAGGTATGGGTGCGGAGGAAATCTGCCACAGGCTTCGCCAGGGATGCCCCCACTTCTTCCGGGCTGCGTTTGAAGCCCTTGACAGCGAAGGAGTGGTCCCCGCCCTCCACCCAGTTCAGCGTTGCCGCGTCGCCGATCCGTGCGACCACAGACTCAAGCAAGGCAGGCGTCGCGAACGTGTCACCCGTTCCCTGGAGGAAGAGCATGGGCAGCGTGAGGCCATAGAGGTGCTCGTCCCGGATCTTCTCCGGCTTCCCGGGAGGATGCAGGGGGTAGCCAAGGTAAATTAATCCGGCGGCCTGCATTCCTTCGGCAACCGCCATTGACGCCATACGCCCGCCAAAGGACTTGCCCGCGGCCCATAGGGGTTCACCTTCCGAATGTTGCGAAGCGACATCCATGGCCGCCCGCCAGGCCGCGATCGCCGTCGGCGGTTTGTCCGGGAACTTTTTCCCGGCCTCGCGGTACGGGAAATTAAAGCGGAGCGTGGCAACCCCCTGATCGCCCAGTGCGGTGGTGAAGCCGACCATAAACGGATGTTCCATCCCGGCGCCGGCTCCGTGAGCGACCACGAGCGTGGCGAAGGGACTGTCAGGACGTCCGTACGCTGCGGAAACTGTACTGTCACCGACGGAGATGGTCAGCGGGATCTGGGGGACGGGCATTCCTCAATAATGCCTGAACACGTGGTTCGGGCGTACCCGATTCAGAAGAGTGTCTGCCGTCCACACGGAAGAGACGCCCGAATCTGCTGACGTGGATACTTCTGCGGGGTAGGTTGTTCCCATGGCGAGCGAAGCAACCACCCTCACCGTCGACGGTCCGAACGGTCCCCGGGAGATGCGGATATCGAGTCCCAGCCGGGTTCTCTGGCCGGAGCCTGGTATCACCAAGCTGGATCTGGCCAACTACCTGGTGGACGTCGGGGAGGCCTTTGTGGCTGCAAACGGCGGACGTCCCATTACGCTCCAGCGTTTCTCCGAGAATATCGACGGCGAACAGTTCTTCTCGAAGAATCCTCCGAAAGGGGCGCCCGACTTTATTCGATCCGTCAAGGTGGTCTATCCGAGCGCACGGACCCATCCTCAGCTGGTCATCGACGAACCTGCGGCCGCTGTCTGGGCCGCGCAGATGAACACCATCGTTTTCCACCCCTGGCCGTCCCGGGCGGACAACTCGGACAACCCCGACCAGTTGCGGATCGATCTGGATCCTCAGCCCGGAACGGACTTCGACGACGCCGTCCCGGCAGCGATCGAGCTGAAAACGGTCCTGGCGGAAGCCGGGCTTACAGCGTTCATCAAAACGTCCGGAAACCGCGGCTTGCATGTGTTCGCGCCCATCGAGGCCACCCGGGAATTCCTGGATGTTCGGCACGCGGTCATAGCGGCGGCACGCGAGCTTGAGCGCCGCATGCCGGATAAGGTCACTACGGCCTGGTGGAAGGAAGAGCGGGGCGTGAAGGTTTTCGTGGACTTCAACCAGGCCAACCGTGACCGCACCATGGCCGGGGCCTACAGTCCGCGGCCCCTCGCTCATGCGCCGGTCTCGTGCCCTATTGAATGGGATGAGCTGGAAAGTGTCGATCCGAGGCAATTCACTATCCTGACCGTTCCTGAGCGGTTGAAGACAACCGGCGATCCCTGGGCGGACATGCATTCAAAGCCGGGGACAATCGATACCCTCCTGGGCTGGTGGGCGAGGGATCTCGACGCCGGTCTGGGCGAACTGCCGTTTCCTCCCGACTATCCGAAAATGCCGGGTGAACCACCGCGCGTCCAGCCCAGCCGGGCGAAAAAAGCTGCGGACTGAAAACCAGCTGGCAAGCCCCGGAAAAGTGTCTGTGGGGTCTAGGAACGGCACATGAATTGGGGCACCATATGAAGTGTTCCCAGCCCGTTGCGCCGCTTGATTCCGCCCCGGGCCCCCATCAGTTTCCAAGGAGATGCCATGCCAACCCGACTCAACCCCTACCTTGGCTTCCGCGACAACGCCCGGGAAGCCATGACGTACTATCAGTCAGTCTTCGGCGGGGAACTCACCATGAGTACTTTCGGCGAGTATCAGGCCAGCGAGGATCCTGGTGAGCAGGACAAGATCATGCACGCCATGCTCACCAGTGATTCGGGAATGGTGCTGATGGGCGCGGACACACCCAACGGCATGAACTACAACCCCGGTGACAACTTCTCTGTGTCCCTCAGCGGTGAGGACGAAGCTGAACTGCGCGGTTACTGGGACCGGCTCTCCGCAGACGGTACGGTGACGGTCCCGTTCGAACCCGCCCCTTGGGGTGACATCTTCGGGATGTGCACCGACAAGTTCGGTGTTCCCTGGTTGGTCAATGCCGCCGGTGCGCCGCCCGCCTAGCCGTTAGTGTCCGGCTACCCCTGTAGCCTCCTTTGTGGCCACAAAGTAAGCGTTGAACGGGTCCTCCTCCAGGTCCTTGATCTCTACCTGCCCAAAGCCTGCGTCGCGTACCATGGATTCGGCCAGTTCGACACCCCAGACGGTTCCGAGGCCATCGCCGCCCTGTGACAATGAAACCGACATGCAGTGGGTCGTGGAGATCGCGTAGAAGAAGGTGGCCCAGGGGAGCTCAAAGTTCTTCTCGAGGCTGCTGGAGGCCTTGATGTCCACCATCAGGAACGTCCCGTCTGGGCGGAGCGCCTCGTGGATATTGCGAAGGACAGTGGCGGGGTGGGCCTGGTCGTGTATGGCGTCGAAGACCGTGATCAGGTCAAACCCGTCATGGATGTCCAGAGCTGCGGCGTCACGGGTTTCGAACCGGACGTTGTCCAGTCCCAGCCGGGAAGCTTCGGCGCGTCCCGCAATTAGCCCTTCTTCAAAGAAGTCGTACCCCGTGAAGTTGCTGGCGGGAAACGCCTGGGCCATGAGGTTGACGGCGTGTCCGGAACCGCAGGCAATGTCCGCGACGTCGATTCCGGTACGCAGCCGGTCTATGCAGCCTGACAAGGGAAGGATGGTGTCGATCAGGGAAGCGTCATGGACAGAGCCACTCTCCTCCGCCTGTAGCCGGACAAAGCCCGGGTAGTCCTCGTAGCCAAGGCCACCACCGGCCTTGAACCTTTCGGCGATCCTTCCGGAAACCGCGCCCATCAACGCGACGTACTGCAGGGTCCGGGCAAGGTTCTCCGAACCCGGACCGCTCACAGAAGGAGCGACGGCGGGATCCAGCAGATACGTGTGGGAAGCCGGTTCATACTCCACGAGTCCGGCAGTAACCATGCCGCCAAGCCATTCCCGCACATAACGCTCCTGCAATCCCGCTGCATCGGCAATCTGCTCACTGGTGGCAGCCGGCAGCGTCGCGAGGGTGTCGAAAAGGCCTGTCTGGTGGCCAATGCTTGCGAGCACCGCTGCTGCCCCATCGTTAAGGATATCCACCAGCCTCTCGGCGGCAGCCTCTGTTGCCTCACTGCTGGCCCCGGATTCAGCTGTTCCGGCAGAACCCTGGATTGTTGGTACTTCAAAGGTGGTCATGATGATCCTTCCTCAGCTCCAGTACGGACGGACAAGTCCGTTAATCCGAAAGTACGCGGGCGCACGCCGTCATTGCGTCGGGAATCTGCCTCATCTTTGCCTGCGGGGCATGGGGCGAATGGTGCAGGAAGGGCTGGCTAGGTCCGGCAACCCGAGGCTTGACCAGCCCGGTGACCAGGACTCAGCCGGGGATCCGAGGCGGGAGGTTGCGTTCCCGGGCCCACGCGGCAGCTGCGGTCCGGCTTTCCACGCCGATCTTGGTGAAAATGTTCGCGAGGTGCCGCCCCACCGTTTTCTCGCTGATAACCAGTGTCTGGGCCACTTGCCGGTTGCTCGCCCCGCTGCAGACCAGCGACAGTACCTCGCTTTCGCGTGCCGTCAGTCCTCCCGGAGTGGGTCCACCTTCAAGGCGGGCTGTGTCGGGGTCGGCGCCAAGCTGGCGGTAGATCGCCAGGGCAGTTGCAAGCTCAGCGTCGGCAGCGTGCGGCTCGTCCAGCTGCCGCCGGCATTCAGCCAACAACTCATGGATCTTTGCTGTGCGGTAGCGGACACGCTGTTCACGATACGTTCGTGCTGCCGAACCCAAGTGGGGGACCGCCTCAGCCGCCAGACCTGTAGCGAGAAGAACTGCTCCGTGGGCATGCCTGGCCCACGCCTGGATCCCCGGCGAGCCGTACCTGGCGGCGATGCGTTGGAGGTCGTCAGACCAGGTATCCGCCAGCGGCCTGCGGTCTTGGGCAAGCGCGAGTTCAATAGCCGGCAGAAGCAGGCGTGCCCGCTCGATCGGGCCGCTTTCACCGATCGCGGCCTTTAGCTGATTGAGTGCGAGATCGTGTTCGCCGGCGGAGTCTTGCAGGAGTGCCTCTCCGGGTTGCGGATCAACGCCTGTACTCCTGGCACTGGCGTAGGCAGCGAACGCACCCTCGACATTTCCCCGGAGGCGTCTCACTTCCCCTAACTCGTAATATCCGGCGCCGGCCATCCAGCCGTGCGCATCCACGAGTTGATCACTATGGGTGCCTATCTCCCGTTCCACGGTGTCCCAATCGCCTGCCGCGCTGATCAACTGGAGGTCGTGGATCCTGGTGACTCCGGCATAGATGAAGGTGGCCGACAGCCCGGCAGTCCAGCGGCCCAAAGCACTGTTCCAAGCGCGCATTCGGGAAAAATCACCAAGAATATGGCACAGGTGCACAACAGTACAGTAGATGTCTCCTGCCCAGACGGGGGGAATGTTTCCGGCCAGAACAGAAAGCATGGCCTCGTCGAGCTCCTTGAAGCCCGTTTCCGTCTGTCCTCCCCGCACCAGGGCCAGCCCGTTGAGCACACGGGCGAAGCAGGCCAGAGTGGGGTTGTGCAGCTGCTCGGCGAGGCGGTCGAGCACCTCCGCTGCCTCCCGGGCCGGGCCGGGATCATCCTCGAGATCCATCGACTGGGAGCTTTCCAGATACAGAAGATGGCCATACTCGGCTGTTTCCTGATTTTGCCGCAGCAGGCGCCTGGCACGGTTCATCCAACCGGAAGCAACAACTATGTCTCCCCGGGTGGCCCACTGCAAGGACAACTCGATGGCTTTCATAGCGGCGGCAGAGTAATCACCGGTTCCACTTAGGCGGCGGTAGACGTCCTCCGAATGGGCGAGCGACTCCGGCACGATTCCCAGCCACCAGCCGGATTCGGCGAGGACCTCCAGCTCGGGAGTCTCCAGTTCGGAGCTGCTCCGGGCAGCGAGCATACCGCGGCGGGCGGTATCCCAGTCCTTGCGGAGAAAGGCAGCTCGCGCGCTGGAGATCAGATCCGTGACTTCGGTCATGTCAATGGGCTTCCGGATGGTTCCTCCAGAGTACTGCTCGCCGGATGAGCGGGAAAGGGATGTCATGGGATCCTCAATTCCGGTGGCCTCGGCCCCTTTACGGAGGGCCGTAGTGGCGGGAAGCTGGAGTGAGAAGGGCAAGCGGGGAACATCATGGAAAACAACCAATACAGGGGATCCAGGATGACCGACGTCACTGTCAACCCAGCAGTTACGGCGGAGATCCTTGCGCTTGCCCACCCTCTCTCGGGCCTGCGCGATCTCGACGGCCTGGTGCGGCGCTCCGCGGCGTGTGAGCTGGTGGCCATCGGTGAAGCGTCCCACGGAACGCACGAGTACTACACGTGGCGGTCCCGCTTGAGCATCAGGCTGATCGAAGAGCAGGGCTACAGCTGGATCGGTGTTGAAGGCGACTGGCCGGACTGCTGGCGGATCAACCGTTGGGTCAAGGGGCAAAGCGGGCTCGACGTCGGAGTGCACGCCTTGCTGGCGGGTTTTGAAAGGTGGCCTACGTGGATGTGGGCCAATGAGGAAGTGGCTGGTTTCCTGGACTGGCTTCGCGGCTGGAACATGGAACGTCCGCTGGCCGAACGCGTGGGTTTTTACGGCCTCGATGTCTATTCGCTGTGGGACTCGCTGAGGGAGACCATCGGCTGGCTGGAAGAGCGCGCTCCGGAAGCTGTTCCTGCAGCAAAACGCGCCTGGCGTTGTTTCCAGCCGCATCATGAGGATCCGCATGAATACGCGTGGAACACGCGGCTGGTCCCCGAGACCTGCGAAACGGACGTCGTCGCGCTGCTTGAGGAAGTACGGAAGCACGCGCTCGCAGCCATAGACCATCACGACGACGACGCTTTTGGCGCCTTGCAGAATGCCGAAGTGGCCGCAAACGCCGAGCACTACTACCGCACCATGGTCAGCGGTAGCCGTGACTCGTGGAACATCCGTGACCACCACATGGTGGATACCATCGAGCGGCTCCGTCAGCACCTGGATCCGGCGTCGAAAGGGATCATCTGGGAGCATAACTCTCACATCGGGGATGCCAGGGCGACCGATATGGCACGTACCGGTCTCGTCAACGTTGGCCAGTTGATCCGCGAACGGTACGGAGCGGACCGCGTCCTGCTGGTCGGGTTCGCTGGTTACGGCGGTACGGTGGTTGCCGCCGACGACTGGGGATCCCGTGAACAGGTTGTCAGGGTGCCGGAGGCCCGGACTGGAAGTCATGAGTACCTGCTGCACCATTGCCTGGGCGTGCCAGCCGTCCTGGAATTCGGCAGGGACCGTCCCGGGCCGTGGTTATCCCGGAGGCTTGGCCACCGGGCCATAGGCGTGGTCTACAGTCCGGAAAATGAGCACGCCAACTATGTTCCGACCGTGATGGGCGCCCGCTATGACGCGCTTATCTGGCTGGAACATACTGGGGCACTGCGCCCGCTCCACCACGAGGGTCCACCCGTCGGGCCGGAATTCGAAACGGAGCCCAGCGGCTTTTAGTCGCGCCCTTAGATCGGGAAGGCACCTCCAGAAATCAGGAAAATAATGAGGAAGCCAATAGTCGTTGGGATCAACGGGTCTGCGGCAAGCGACGCGGCCATGGCATGGGCATTGGAGCGGGCCTCCACCCTCCGCCTTTCGGTGATAGCTGTGCATGCTGCCGACGACCGGTGGATTTCCCCTGAGTTCCAGTATCACGATCTGATCAGGGACAGAGGAGCGGAACTGCTGAAGACAGTTGAGGCGGATGCTGCCCTTAAGGCACCCGACGTCGACGTCCAGGTCCAGCTGCATTACGGCAGCCCCGGAGCGGTGCTGAGAGAAATGTCTCCTGGAGCAGCCATGATCGTTATCGGTTCCCACACACGGCAGTGGCCCGACGGCGGTCCGGCAACTGACCGTGCGCTCCAGATCGTATCGGCATCGGACTGCCCGGTAGTGGTGGTTCCCCGGGAATTCGTACCGGGGAGGCCGGGCGTGGTTGTGGGCGTCGACGGGTCGGAGGAGTCCCTGCAGGCTGTCTCCTTTGCTGCCGCTGAGGCGGACCGCGGGGGCGATGAGCTGACGGCAGTGCTTGCCGTGAACCGGCCTGTCCGGTGGATTGAGCGGGAGACTCCGTCCAGTGGTTTGGACAAGGTGATTGAGGAAGAGGAGAAAATCGTACTCGCGGAGTCCGTCGCCGGCCTGCGGATCTCCTTTCCGGACCTCGTGGTGCATCAGCGGCTGGTAAAGGACCTGGACCCTGCCCAGGCATTGGTAAAACACGCAGCGACGGCGCGGGTCCTTGTTATCGGAAGCCGGGGGCGTGGAGCGTTTGCCAGGCTCGTCCTCGGATCAACCGCTCACGCCGTCCTCGTGCGGGTTCCTTGCCCTACCGTCGTGACCAGGCTCCACAAAGTCGGCCACGACGACTAGGGCGGTGTTCCGCTACTACTTCAGCTGTCCCCTGATCTCTCCGCCGGGGAACGTTGGCGTATGCACATTGACGTAGTAGGCCCGGGGGTCTGCCTCAAGAGCCGCCAACACCGTGGCGTCCGCAGGGACGCAAGCGGTCTCCGTCCAGGTAGTTCCCGTCCCGATTTCAAGAGGAATGACTATAGGGCCAGCAACCTTACGGGCCCCCACATGGATATGGGCTGCCGCTACCGGTGCTGACAGGTCTTCGACGGACAGCGTGTAGCAAAATTCCCCATTGACAATGTCGTAGCTGAAGAATCCATGGGCGCCGGTATCGGAACCGGTGGTTTCCTGTCCCACATTGAGCGGTATGGCTGCTCCTCCACCGCCGGGAGCCGCTGTGGCAGGGCCGGTATTGGCAGTGGCAAGGGCAGTCACGGCAGCTAAAACGGCCATGGCACGGAATCTGGCCGGGTGAGCGTTTAACATGTTCGTTTCTCCTTCGATAAGCCCCAGCAACGTCACGGTACGCCCGCGGAGAATGGGCGCACAATGGCTTCGCCGCCCATGTTTTGTCCTGATGCCGTTGACGCGTACGATCTATAGGGTTTCAAGCCTGCTTTGCTGAACACCGCACAACCCCACGGTTAACTTCCCGTGAACTGTGCTGTTCGGCTTCGGGCAACGGGGAGTGGAACTGCTGACCGTCGACTCTGCAGATTGGGCAACAGGTGGATATCACCTTCATGGTGGCGCTGGTTATAGCGCTGGCACTTTTTTTCGACTTCACCAACGGCTTTCATGACACGGCGAATGCCATGGCCACTCCGATTGCTACCGGGGCCATCAAGCCCAAGACGGCCGTGGCGTTGGCGGCGGTTCTGAACCTCGTGGGTGCGTTCCTCTCCACCGAGGTGGCTAAGACTGTTTCCGGCGGAATTATCAGGGAAGGCTCCGAAGGCGTTCAAATCACTCCGGAGATCATCTTTGCCGGGCTCATGGGAGCCATTCTCTGGAACATGATTACCTGGCTCAAAGGCCTGCCGTCCAGTTCCTCACATGCCCTCTTCGGCGGCCTGATCGGGGCCGCGATCGCCGGCATCGGGCTGCATTCGATCAACTTTGAATCGCTGATGCAAAAAGTGATCCTTCCGGCGATTTTTGCCCCGGTTATCGCAGGAGCAGTGGCTTATGTCTGTACCCGTCTGGCCTATGCGCTGACCTCCAGGCATGATCCCGAAACAGGGGACAAGCTGACGCAGAAGCGCGGGGGCTTCCGCACAGGGCAGATTTTCACGTCCAGCCTGGTGGCACTCGCCCACGGAACCAACGATGCCCAGAAGACCATGGGCATAATCACCTTGGTGCTGATCGCTGCAGGAACCCAGCCCACGGGTTCCGGGCCGCAGTTCTGGGTTATTGCTGCCTGTGCCTTCGCCATTGCAATAGGCACCTACGCCGGCGGTTGGCGGATCATCAGGACCATGGGTTCAGGGCTGACCGATGTTAAGCCTGCGCAGGGGTTCGCCGCTGAAACCAGCACGGCCTCAGCCATTCTGGCTTCATCGCACCTCGGATTCGCATTGTCCACCACGCAGGTGGCTTCGGGGTCTGTCATCGGCTCAGGGCTTGGCCGCAAGGGAACCTCGGTCAGATGGGCGACTGCGGGAAAAATCGCCGTCGGTTGGCTGTTTACCCTCCCGGCGGCAGGCATCATGGGCGCCCTGACGGCCTGGCTGGTCGGTACCGGCGTCGTCGGTGTGGTCATTGCCGGAGCGGCGGGATTTGCCTCAGTGCTGCTGATGTACTTCGAATCGCGCAAATCCCACGTCGGCCATCACAACGCCGTGGAGGTTGAGGAAGCCGGTCACGCCGTGCGGTTCCAAAAGAAGAAGGCGGCAGCGGCAGCACGCGCTAACAAGAAGAGGGGCGGCCAGAAATGAAGTGGTTGGAACTTTTGATGGTGGGCGGAGCCACCCTGGTGGCCGCTATCACAGTTGTAGGGCTCTATTCCCTGGGTGTTCGCCTGACAGCCATTGCCGGAGATGTTGCTCCCGAAGCCCCCCGCTGGGTTCAGCCTCTTGCCTACGTCTGTTTCGGACTCTGCGGCCTCGCAGTTCTCTTTGGGCTCTACCTGATCATTCCCTATTTCAGCAAATAAATTCAGGCGGCAGGGGTACCGCGTCAAAGGGTTGATGCGCAGTATTTGAAGCCTGACCGGAAGTGATTAGGCTGGGGCCATGTCGAGTCTCCAGTACTACGTTGGCGCCTCCCTTGACGGTTATATCGCCACGCCCGACGATGACCTTGCCTGGTTGCTGCAGTTCGACGGTTTCGAAGGCGGGAAAGAAAGCTACGACTCCTTTATGGAGGGCGTCGGCTGCATCGTCATGGGAGGGGAAACCTACCGCTGGCTGCTGGCGCACGAACCCGGCAAATGGCCTTACCCCAACATGCCCTGTTGGATTTTCACCCATCACGAGGGAACGGTTCCGAAAGACGCTGATATTACCTTTGCCCACGGCGACGTCAGAACTTTCGTCGCTGACCTGAAGGCAGATGCCGAAGGCAAGAACGTGTGGGTGGTGGGTGGCGGTAACCTCGCAGCGCAATTCGCCGATGCCGGGCTGCTGGATGAACTGATTGTTTCGGTCATCCCCCTGATTCTTGGGGATGGCAAGCCGGTCCTGCCGCTGCGGAAGCCGACGCCACCCCTGGAGCTGGTCTCTTCAGCCGCCCTGGGGCGTGGGGTAATGGAATTGCGGTACCGGTTCAGTCACTGATCAGCCGTCAATATCCCGAATGAGGTTGGTGATGCGGGCGGTTGACAGTCTCCGGCCCTGCTCGTCTGTCATCACGATCTCGTGGGTGGTGAGCGTGCGGCCCAAGTGGATGGCGGTACACGTTCCAGTCACGGTGCCAGCGGAGATGGACCGGTGATGGGTAGCGCCGACCTCAATTCCCAGCGCCTGCCTGCCGGGACCCGCATGCATTCCTGCTGCAAAGGATCCCAGGGTCTCGGCGAGGACAACGTGCGCCCCTCCGTGCAGGATGCCGGCCACCTGGGTGTTGCCCTCCACTGGCATCGTGGCCACGGTGCGTTCCGGACTCATCTCGACGAAGCGGATGCCCATCTTGACCACCAAGGCACCGATTCCGTAGCCGCCGAGCCAATCATGCAGTTCCTCGGGGATTCCGGCTGAGGTCAGTTCGTCCGCAAACCGGTGGGGCGTGAAATTGTCCATCATGCCAACTAGGCTGGCACCTGTGAGTGAAACTACCAAACCGGCCCCCTTCCCGTTCGAAACCGCTGACCTTCAGGACGACGCCGCCGTGAAGACCAACGCTGGTGCAGACGCAGCCCTGCCCACTGACGCTGCCTTGCAGGACGTGAAGGTCCCGCCCCCCGGTGACCGTTCGGTTTCGGCCACGGAAGCGCCAGTGATTCCTATCACCGACCAACCGCGACTGCTGGTCCTGGACGGGCACTCGATGGCCTTCCGGGCTTTCTTCGCCTTGCCGGCGGACAAGTTCTCTACGGCAAATGGGCAGCACACCAACGCCATCCATGGATTCACGTCAATGCTCATCAACCTGATCAAGGAACAGAAGCCCACCCACGTGGCCGTAGCCTTTGACGTATCGGATGAGACCACCCACCGTAAGGCCGAGTACAGCGAGTACAAGGGCGGCCGCAATGAAACTCCCATGGAGATGAGCGGCCAGATCGACCTCATCGACAAGGTCATGCAGGCATGGGGCATCAAGACCATCAAAATGCCGGGCTATGAAGCTGACGATATTTTGGCAACACTCGCTGCAATGGGTGAAAAGGCCGGTTACGAGGTGCTCCTGGTGACGGGCGACCGTGACGCATTCCAACTCATCACCGACAACGTTTTTGTGCTCTACCCCAGGAAGGGCGTTAGCGATATTCCGCGGCTCGACACCGCTGCCATTCAGGAGAAGTACTTTGTGACGCCCCCGCAGTACTCGGACCTGGCCGCCTTGGTTGGGGAGTCCGCGGACAACCTTCCAGGCATTCCAGGAGTGGGCCCCAAGACGGCAGCCAAATGGATCAACCTCTACGGCGGGCTCGAAGGGGTCCTGGAAAACGCGGACGCCATCGGCGGCAAGGTTGGGGACGCGCTCCGGGAAAACGTGGAGGCCGTCAAACGGAACCGGCGGCTGAACAGGCTCCATACAGACCTTGATCTCCCGCTGACGCTGGACGATCTTGCGGAACCGCGCCCGGACGAGGCCGCTCTGGAGCAACTGTTCGACGACCTTGAATTCAAGACCATCCGCACCCGGCTTTTTGCGCTTTACAGCAGCGAAGAACTGGAATCCGCTGAGCGCGAGAGCATCGACACGCCTGACTTCACCACCCCGGCCGGTGCGACGGAGCTGAGCGCCTTCCTGGCGTCCGGGGCAGGCACGCGGTCCGCCGTCGCCGTCGACCTGGTGCCCGGCAGGATCGGCGAGGACGCAGCAGCCCTGGCCATCGTCCGTGATGACGCCGCCGTCTACATCGACCTCGCGTCCCAGGACGCTGAAGCCGAAAACGTCCTCGCGGAATGGCTCCGGGACGCGCAAGCCCCGAAGGTCATGCACGGCTACAAGGCTGCGTTAAAGGCCCTGTCCAGCCGTGGCCTGGGCTTGGAAGGGGTGGTGGATGACACGTCGATTTCCGGCTATCTCATCCAGCCGGACCGCCGCACCTATGAGCTCTCCGAACTGGCCCAGCATCACCTCAACATCAGCATCTCGCCCGAGACCGCCAAGGCGGGCCAGCTTGAGCTGTCCTTCGACGGCGACGACGCCGCCGCGTCGGGTGCCCTCGTCCAAGCGGCCGCGGTGGTCCAGGCTCTGAGCCGTCATTTCGAATCAGAACTGAAAGAGCGTAAGGCCGAGGACCTGCTGACCACCCTGGAGCTGCCCGTCAGCCGGGTCCTCGCCGACATGGAGCTGGCTGGCATTGCCATCGATATGCCGCGCCTCGAGGAGCAGCTGGCCGATCTCTCCAAAGTGATTGACAACGCCCAGGAGCTGGCGTTCGCAGCGATCGGGCACGAGGTGAATCTCGGGTCGCCGAAGCAGCTCCAGACTGTCCTGTTCGAGGAACTCCAGCTGCCGAAGACCAAGAAGATCAAGTCCGGTTACACCACGGACGCGGCCTCGCTGAAGAACCTGCTGGAGAAGACGGGGCACGAGTTCCTGGTTCAGCTCATGGCCCACCGCGAGTCCTCGAAGCTACGCCAGATGCTGGAATCACTCAAGAAGTCCGTCACGGACGACGGCAGGATCCATACCACCTACGCGCAAAACGTTGCAGCTACGGGCCGGATCTCGTCAAACAACCCCAACCTGCAGAACATCCCCATCCGCAGCGAGGAAGGCCGGCGGGTCCGTGGCATCTTCGTGGTCAGCGACGGCTATGATTGCCTGCTCTCCGCCGATTATTCGCAGATCGAGATGCGAATCATGGCGCACCTCTCGGGCGATGCTGGCCTCATTCAGGCCTATAAGGAAGGTGAAGACCTGCACCGGTTTGTTGGCTCCAACATCTTCCATGTCCCTACCGAAGAAGTCACCAGTGCCATGCGTTCAAAGGTCAAGGCCATGTCTTACGGCCTGGCCTACGGGTTGACGTCCTTCGGGCTCTCCAAACAGCTGGAGATTTCCGTCGATGAGGCACGGACGCTGATGAAGGATTACTTCGACCGGTTCGGCGCCGTGCGCGACTATCTTCGGGGCGTCGTGGACCAGGCAAGGGTCGACGGCTATACAGCAACCATCGAAGGACGGCGCCGCTACCTGCCGGACCTGACCAGCACGGACCGCCAGCTTCGCGAGAATGCGGAGCGCATCGCACTGAACTCGCCTATCCAGGGATCGGCAGCGGACATCATCAAGCGGGCCATGCTTGGCGTGCATTCCGAACTCGAGGCGCAGGGGCTCAAGTCACGAATGCTGTTGCAGGTCCATGATGAGCTCGTCCTGGAGGTAGCAAATGGCGAACGGGCTGCGGTGGAGAAGCTTGTGACAGAGCAAATGGGTGCAGCAGCCCAGCTGACCGTTCCCTTGGACGTGCAGATCGGCGTGGGCTCGAGCTGGTACGAAGCCGGGCACTGAGACAACAACCAGCAGCAGGCATTTGAGATGGCCGGCGCGCGTCGATCGTGCGCCGGCCAGTAGACCTAACTTGGGGAGAATCACGTGGGAGAGAAGTATGAAGTAAGGCGTTTCCGGGTTGCCGAAAAGGACTCGCCCGACTATTCAAGAAGCACGGACTGGATGCGGGCAGTCGAGGATGGTTTTTACGACAACCGCCGCAGCGCGGAGTTCGTGGACAAGATCTTTTCCATGTACCGGTCCGACGACCGCGAGTTGACGGGTGTTTACCAGACCGGTTCCGTTCTGCCCCATTCCCTGGCAGCTGATATCCCGGTGGCAACATTCGGGAGCCTCCTCAAGACGCTGAACACCGGCTATGGAAGGCAACTGGACACACGACTGGTTACCGCGGTCACCGTCCGGGGAACCCACCGCCGCCGAGGGCTCTTGCGCCAGATGATGACGGAGGACCTGGCTTCAGCCAAGACACAGGGGCAGGTCATGGCCGCGCTGACGGCCTCCGAAGGGTCCATCTACCGGCGCTTTGGATACGGGGTGGCCACATTCGAGCGCAGCATCAAAGTGGACACCGGCCCCCGGTTCCAATTGCGCCACGAGCCTGCAGGAACAGTGGAGATCGCGGACCGAAAGGTGCTGCTGGAGGTTGCACCCAGGGTGTTCGCCCAATCTCATCAAGCCACGCCGGGATCGATAATGCGTCAAGAGTCTTACCGCCAGAGGGTCTCGGGCGCCTTCGGTCAGGACGGTTCGGAAGACCAGGGCATCAGGTGCGCTCTCCATTACAACTCCGACGGCGAGGTTGACGGCTACGTCTCGTACAAGTTTGCGGGCTGGGAGGCAAAGCCCTACACCGTGAACATTGTCGATCTGGTAGCGGGTTCCGATGCCGCCTACCTGGATCTGTGGAAATTCCTGGGCGCCATCGATCTGGTCGAGCGCATCAGCTGGGAGGAAGCCCCGGTGGATGATCCCCTGGGCTGGGCACTTGAGGATCCGCGCTGCATTGAGTCTTCGGACCACAGGGACATGCTCTGGCTTCGCATCCTCGACGTCGCGGGTGCGCTGACGGCCCGCCGCTACTCGGCTGACGGCACGCTCGTTTTCGAAGTCTCTGACACCTTGGGTTTCGCCTCCGGCACCTACCGTCTGGAGGTTCGGGATGGAGAAGCCAGCCTCACTAACGCCGGGGAGGACCAGTCACCGGAGCTCACCCTGGATGTTGCCGAACTTGGTTCCATCTATCTGGGGGCCGTTTGCCCGGTAACGCTGACTGCCGCCGGAAGAATCACGGAGAAAATCCCCGGGGCGGCACTAAAGGCCCGGCAAATGTTTGCTGTCGAGCGCTCGACGCACTGCATGACGCACTTCTAAAGCCGGTACCTGCCGTACGCCCCTGGGAGCGATTCCGTTGGATCGCCGCGGGTGCCGCCGAGCGGGGAGTCCGGGCCTGATCCGTGCTGCACGCTTTGACCCTGCTTGGCGGGTACGACTAGAATAAACGGGCGTGTACTACGTGCACGTATCTAGAATCCACAAAATCAGGATGACCCGGCAGTTCCGCGTGTTCTGCCGTCTTCCAGCTATGCGTTCCATAACGCGTGCCTGGCGGTTTGCCTGACCGACTAACTATCCACAACGGAGCCCCTACTACATGACCATCACCTCCACCGAGAAGCCCGGTACCCCCGTAGTCGCAATTAACGACATCGGTACCGCTGAGGACTTCCTCGCAGCAGTCGACGCCACCATCAAGTACTTCAACGACGGAGACCTCGTCGAAGGTACCGTCGTCAAGGTCGACCGCGACGAAGTTCTGCTCGACATCGGTTACAAGACCGAAGGTGTCATCCCCTCCCGCGAGCTTTCCATCAAGCACGATGTTGATCCCGGAGACGTCGTCTCCGTCGGCGATCAGGTCGAAGCCCTGGTGCTCACCAAGGAAGACAAAGAAGGCCGCCTGATTCTCTCCAAGAAGCGTGCTCAGTACGAGCGCGCCTGGGGCGACATCGAGAAGGTCAAGGAAGAAGACGGTGTCGTCACCGGTACCGTCATCGAGGTTGTCAAGGGTGGTCTTATCCTCGACATCGGTCTGCGCGGCTTCCTGCCGGCGTCCCTCGTCGAGATGCGCCGTGTGCGCGACCTTGCTCCGTACATCGGTCAGCAGATCGAAGCCAAGATCATCGAGCTGGACAAGAACCGCAACAACGTTGTGCTTTCCCGCCGTGCATGGCTCGAGCAGACCCAGTCCGAGGTCCGCTCCACGTTCCTCAACAAGCTGGAAAAGGGCCAGGTCCGTCCCGGCGTCGTTTCCTCCATCGTCAACTTCGGTGCATTCGTGGATCTTGGCGGCGTAGACGGCCTCGTTCACGTTTCCGAGCTGTCCTGGAAGCACATCGACCACCCGTCCGAGGTTGTCGAAGTTGGCCAGGAAGTCACCGTCGAGGTTCTCGAGGTCGACCTGGACCGCGAGCGTGTTTCCCTGTCGCTCAAGGCTACGCAGGAAGACCCGTGGCAGACCTTCGCCCGCACCCACGCCCTTGGGCAGGTTGTGCCGGGTAAGGTCACCAAGCTGGTTCCGTTCGGTGCGTTCGTTCGCGTCGAAGACGGCATCGAGGGTCTGGTTCACATCTCCGAGCTTGCAGTCCGCCACGTTGAACTGGCTGAGCAGGTTGTCTCCGTTGGCGACGAGCTGTTCGTCAAGGTCATCGACATCGACCTCGAGCGCCGCCGCATCTCCCTCTCCCTCAAGCAGGCTAACGAGGGCGTGGACGCCGAGAGCACCGAATTCGATCCGGCTCTCTACGGCATGGCCGCTGAGTACGACGAAGAGGGCAACTACAAGTACCCGGAGGGCTTCGACCCGGAGTCCAACGAGTGGCTTGAAGGCTACGAGAACCAGCGCGCAGCCTGGGAGCAGCAGTACGCTGATGCCCAGACCCGCTGGGAAGCACACAAGAAGCAGGTTGCCCAGCACGCTGCCGACGACGCTGCTGCCGCAACGTCCGGTGAAAGTGACTCAGGCACCACGAGCTACTCCTCCGAGCCGGCTGCCGCCGAGAACAACAACAACGCCGGCACCCTTGCTTCGGATGAGGCTCTCGCAGCACTGCGCGAGAAGCTCACGGGCAACTAGTCTGTCCCGCTGGCCGGCACACGATAGTGAGCTGATCCAGTAACGAAAGGTGGCCGTCCCCATTGGGGGCGGCCACCTTTCGTTAAACCCTTGGAGTTTCGGATCAGACGGTCTGGCCCGAATGCTTTCCTTCGGCAATCTCCTCCAGGAGCTTGTGGTTGAAGGCCGGCAGGTCATCAGGAGTCCTGCTCGTCACGAGGCCGTTGTCGACCACCACTTCTTCATCCATCCACTCCGCGCCTGCGTTCAACAGGTCCGTTTGCAGGCTGCGGTACGAGGTGAGGTTACGCCCGCGGACCACTCCGGCGTCGATCAGCAGCCACGGCCCATGGCAGATCGCTGCCGCTGGCTTGTGCTGTTCGAAAAAGTTCCGGGCAAAAGCCTGCGCATCCTTGTCCATTCGGAGGTGATCGGCGTTGATCACGCCGCCAGGAAGGACAAGGGCATCAAAATCCGACGCCTCCGCCTCCGCCACAGTGGTGTCGACGTCGAACGTGTCACCTTTCTCCGTCCCCTGGAACCCCTGCACGGAGCCGCTTTTGGGAGCAACGAGGGTGGGAATGCCACCGGCTTCCTTGACCGCGTTCCAGGGACTGGTGAGTTCGATCTGCTCCACACCGTCCGTCAGCAGGAACGCCACTTTCTTTCCGGAAATGTTGTGCGTTGACATGTTTCTCCTCCAGATGGGTGAGGGTAATGCCTTACTCGACCAACATTATTCAGGGCGAAAATAACAAGCAAGCTGATGATTTGTAGTCATCCATCGACCCACTCCGTGCCGGAGCGAACGAGTGTGGCTGCGCCGGAGGTGAGTGTAGCCAGGCGGTCTGCTGCTTCGGAAACCGTTCGGGGATCATCCTTCAACGCCAGCGTCAGAACAGCCGCGGAGGCCTCATAGCGGGTCGGTGCGAGGAGATAGCCGGCGGTGCGGAGTTCATTTTCCAATCGGCCGGCTTGGGCATGAGCAACGGTAACGCTGCAGAGCCTCAGCCTTTGGCGCTGCACCAGCGGAGCGTTGTCCAAGGCTGATGAGACCGAGTCAGAATAGGCGCGGACCAATCCGCCCGTCCCCAGGAGGATGCCCCCGAAATACCGGACGACGACGGCGGTTACGTCGCTGAGGTCTGTACCGCCTGGTGCGGTCTCCCGTTTCAGCAATGCCTCCAGCATAGGGATGCCGGCGGATCCGGAGGGCTCGCCGTCGTCATTGGATCGCTGGATGGTGCGATCGGCACCCAGCACGAAGGCCGAGCAGTGGTGCCGGGCATCGTGAAACTCTTTTCGGAGTTCTGCAACAAGGGTGCGGGCAGCGTCCTCACTGTCCGTGCGCCGAAGAACAGTGATGAACCGTGAGTGGCGGATTTCGAGTTCCGAGCGGAAATCACGTCCTTGCGGCAGTGTTGCGTAGGCCGTTGCCCTGCTTTCCACTGGATCAGCGTCGTTCAGCACTGCATCAGTTTAGTCTGGTGGAGTGCTGAAGATTGGATTGACGGGCGGAATCGCCTCCGGGAAGTCACTGGTGGCAACACGATTGCGGGAACTCGGAGCGGTTGTCATTGACGCCGATGCGCTGGCCCGTGAAGTGGTTGAACCCGGAACCCAGGGCCTGGCCCGGGTGGTGGAGGCGTTCGGCCCCGGCATGCTGGGGGAGGAGGGCCGGCTTGACAGGGCACGGCTGGCCGCCGTCGTCTTCGGCGATCCGCAAAAGTTGGCAGTGTTGAACGGCATCGTTCATCCCCTTGTCCGGGAAGAGGCCGCCGCGATGGCAACCGCAGCGCCCCACGGGGCGGTTGTGGTTCAGGACATCCCCCTCCTCGTCGAGAGTGGCCAGGGGCCGGGTTTCCATCTGGTGATAGTTGTCGATGCTCCGGATGATGTGCGCGTCAGCCGCATGATGGAGTACCGCCAGATGACCGAGCGGGAAGCAGTGGCCCGGATGGCGGCCCAGGCATCCAGGGGAGTCCGGCTGGCCGCAGCAGACGTCGTATTGGACAACTCCGGCCCCCCTGAGGCGCTCCTGCAGCAGGTGGACCGCTTGTGGGGGGAAAGGCTTGTTCCCTTCGCAAAGAACCTGGTGCAAGGACTTAGGGCTCCGCGCAGGGGCGGACCAGTCCTCGTGGCGCCCCACCCGGACTGGAGCAGGCAGGCTACCCTGCTGATGGACCGCATCAAGGCAGCGGCACCCGATGATGTTGTAGCCCTGGACCACATCGGTTCCACTGCCATCCCTGGCCTGGAAGCGAAGGACGTCATCGATCTTCAACTCGCGGTGGAAGACCTGGAGACTGCCGACCGAATTTCTCCAGTGCTTGCGGCCGCTGGTTTTCCGCCTTTTCCCGATGTCCTTGCGGACCATCCCCGGCCTTCCTCCCCGCATCCGTCCGAGTGGCGGAAAAGACTCCACGGCAACGCTGATCCGGGACGGGATGTTAACCTGCACATTCGTGCCGTCGGCTCGCCAGGATGGCGGTACGCACTGTGCTTCCGAGACTGGCTCACAGCTGACGCGGCAGCACTGGAGGCCTACCGCGCCGAGAAGCGGAGGGTAGCAGCCCTCCATGCGAACGACACGTCCACGGTTGGCTATGCGGTGGACAAGGAAGCCTGGTTCACGGAGGTCGCAGACCCCGGGATGGAGCGGTGGGTTAAACGCACCGGCTGGAGGCCGCCGTCGTACGCTTCAAGCGTGAACACCTAGATTGCGGACAGCGGCTGTCCTAGGGCGTACTTCCCATGTCCGTGGCCGGCGGTAGATTAGATTCATGAGTCTTGCGCAGGAAATCAACCGTGTCGTGGCCCCTTTCGAGGTCATCAGTGAATTCAAGCCAGCCGGTGATCAGCCGGCAGCGATTGCTGAACTGACGGAGCGCATCAGGAACGGCGAGAAGGACGTTGTGCTGCTCGGCGCGACGGGTACCGGCAAGAGCGCCACCACGGCGTGGCTGATCGAACAGGTACAGCGGCCCACCCTGGTGATGGTGCAGAACAAGACGCTCGCGGCCCAGCTCGCCAACGAATTCCGCGAACTGCTGCCGAACAATGCGGTGGAGTATTTCGTCTCCTACTACGACTACTACCAGCCCGAGGCCTATGTGGCGCAGACGGACACCTTCATCGAGAAGGACTCTTCGATCAACGAGGAAGTTGAACGGCTCCGGCACTCCGCCACCAACGCCCTGCTGACCCGTCGGGACGTGATCGTTGTGGCCACGGTTTCCTGCATCTACGGCCTGGGCACCCCTGAGGAATACATCGCCGGGATGGTGACGCTCCGCAGAGGTGCCGAAATGAACCGCGACGACCTCCTCCGGAAGTTCGTTTCCATGCAGTACGCGCGCAACGACATGGACTTCCACCGCGGCACGTTCCGGGTCCGGGGCGATACCGTGGAGATCATTCCGATGTACGAGGAACTGGCCATCCGGATAGAATTTTTTGGCGATGAGATCGAGGCCGTTCACACCCTGCATCCGCTGACCGGAGAGGTGATCCGGGACGAAGAGGAAATGTATGTCTTCCCTGCCTCGCACTATGTTGCGGGCCCTGAGCGAATGGCCCGGGCAATCAAGCGGATCGAAGACGAACTCGCGGAACGGCTGCAGTTACTGGAGAGCCAGAACAAGCTGGTGGAGGCTCAACGGCTTCGCATGCGCACCACTTATGATCTTGAAATGATGCAGCAGATGGGCTTCTGCAACGGCATCGAGAACTACTCCGCTCACATTGACGGCCGCGCCCGCGGGACCGCTCCCCATTGCCTGCTTGACTACTTCCCCGATGACTTCCTGCTGGTTATCGATGAATCCCACGTCACGGTGCCCCAGATCGGCGCGATGTACGAGGGCGATATGTCGCGCAAGAGGAACCTGGTGGACTTCGGATTCAGGTTGCCGTCGGCTATGGACAACCGACCCCTGAAATGGGACGAATTCCTCGAACGTGTCGGCCAGACGGTCTACCTGTCCGCCACTCCCGGTAAGTACGAACTCGGGAAGGCCGACGGCTACGTGCAGCAGATCATCCGCCCCACCGGCCTGATCGATCCGGAAGTTATCGTCAAGCCGACCAAGGGCCAGATCGACGATCTCCTCGGCGAAATCAATACCCGGGTGGAGAAGAACGAAAGGGTGCTGGTCACCACCTTGACCAAACGGATGGCCGAGGACCTCACCGACTACCTGCTGGGTCATGGCGTCAAGGTCCAGTACCTTCACTCGGACGTCGACACCCTCCGGCGTGTCGAGCTCTTGCGGGAGTTGCGGATGGGCAGTTTCGACGTCCTGGTGGGCATCAATCTCCTGCGCGAAGGCCTGGACCTGCCCGAGGTGTCCTTGGTGAGCATCCTGGACGCGGACAAGGAAGGCTTCCTTCGCTCCGCCACCTCGCTCATCCAGACGATTGGCCGCGCGGCCCGTAACGTTTCCGGTCAGGTCCACATGTACGCGGATCGCATCACCGATTCCATGGCGAAGGCAATCGACGAAACGAACCGGCGCCGGGAAATCCAGGTGGCCTACAACACAGAACAAGGCATCGATCCTCAGCCTCTGCGCAAGAAGATCGCGGACATTACCGACCAGCTTGCCAAGGAAGACGCCGACACCCAGGAACTGTTGAACAACAACCGCCTGGCGAAGGGGGCCAAGCGTGGAAAGCCTTCCGGCAAAGGTCCTGCCGTTGTCAGGACGGACGGATTGGCTGCTGCTCCGGCTGAGGATCTTGTCGGTTTGATCGAGCAGCTGACTGAGCAGATGCATGCGGCGGCGGCTGAATTGCAGTTCGAACTGGCAGCACGCATCCGCGACGAAGTAGGGGACCTGAAGAAGGAACTGCGCCAGATGCAGGCCGCCGGACACGCCTAGCGACGCTCCTCAACACCCGCCCAGGTAACGTTTAGGTCACGTACGTTGCCCAAAGATCACGTCCGGGTGACGGGCACGCGGAGCGGTAGGGTAAAGTTGTTCTGACGTAGGGGAGTATCCCAAGCGCTACGAACGTCAACACGCAAGGCACAGACGCCTTGCCGGGTGTAGCGGGCGGCCATTCAGCACCAAGTGCGCGGTCAGCCGGAGAGACTTACACCGTTTTTTTGTACCCTGCGAAAGGTAGCACCCGTGCCCACACTTCCCGTCTGGTTTGAGATCGGTTCCTTCATCGTCCTCGGTGTCATCCTGCTTTTCGACCTGCTGCTGGTGGTCAAGCGGCCGCATGAACCCTCGATGAAGGAAGCCGGCCTCTGGGTCACCTTCTACGTCGCGTTGGCCCTCGTTTTCGCCGGATGCATGTTCGCGTTTGCGGGCCCGGAATTCGGCGGCCAGTTCGTGGCAGGTTGGGTAACGGAATACAGCCTCAGTATCGATAACCTCTTCGTCTTCATCATCATCATGGCCCGCTTCTCTGTACCTCGGAAGTACCAGCAGGAAGTCCTCATGGTGGGCATCATCATCGCCCTTATCCTGCGAGGCATCTTCATCCTCCTCGGCGCCATCGTGATCGAACAGTTCAGCTGGGTGTTCTACATCTTCGGCGCATTCCTGCTGTGGACCGCCTGGAAGCAGGCCACGGACAACGGTGAAGATGAGGAAGAGACGGAGAACCCGCTCATCGCCCGGATCCGCAAGGTGCTCCCCATGTCCGAGAAGTTCGACGGCGGCAAGCTCCGTACCGTAGTTGACGGCAAGAAGGTCTTCACGCCGATGCTCATCGTGTTCGTGACCATCGGCATGACGGACCTGCTGTTCGCAGTAGACTCCATCCCCGCTATCTTCGGCCTGACCCAGAGCGCGTTTATCGTCTTCACGGCCAACATCTTCGCCCTGATGGGACTCCGGCAGCTCTACTTCCTGCTCGGCGGGCTGATGAACAGGCTCATCTACCTCAAGCACGCGCTCTCGGTAATCCTGGCATTCATTGGCGTCAAGCTTATTCTCCACGCTATGCACGTCAACGAACTTCCGTTCATCAACGGCGGCCACCACATCGAATGGGCACCCGAGATCCCCACGTACGTCTCCCTCGCAGTGATCGTGGGCACCATCGTGGTTGCGGTCATCGCCAGCCTGGTCAGCTCCAAGGCAACCAAGGCAAAGCTGGATGCCCGCCTCGAGGAAGACTCCCGGAAAAGCCTGAGCGACGTCGACTAGGGGCCACGCGCCACAGCACTGAAACTCAACGCCAACCCCGGCCACTCTCGTGGCCGGGGTTGTTTGTTTTCAACGGGCGTGCCGATTGCACGCCGGGCGCCCTGTCAGGTTGTACCCCCGCGGTCTATGCTCTGAGAATGGCTACCTCCTCCAAGGCCGAACCGAGCGTCATACAGGTACAGCGCCGCACCGTCTGGATCCTCGGATCGGCACAACTTCTTAGCGCAATTGTCACCGGAGCCACGGTGTCTATAGGCTCCCTGCTTGCAGTGGACCTGTCCGGGTCAAACGCCTGGGCAGGATCTGTCGCAACTGTAATGACCCTCGCCGCTGCGCTGGCGGCCTTACCGCTGGCGTCACTCGCCGACCACCGGGGACGGCGGATCGGTCTCGTCTCGGGGCTTGCCACTGCCCTGGCAGGAACCCTGCTGATGGTGCTCTCCGTGGTGACCGGGATTTTCCTGCTGCTGATCCTCGGTGCTGCCGGCGTGGGAGTGGGCGCAGCCTCAAACCTTCAGGCCAGATTCGCCGCCGTCGACCTTGCGGACTCCGAACACCGCGGCCGGGCCCTCTCAGCCGTTGTCTGGGCCATAACCATCGGGGCCGTTGCCGGGCCCAACCTGATCCAGCCAGGGGCAGTTGTCGGCCAGGCACTGGGTTTGCCGCCTATTGCGGGGCCATTTGTTATTTCGGCCGCAGGGCTCCTTCTTGCCGCCATCCTGCTGCTGGTGGGGCTCCGTCCGGACCCGCTGCTCCTTGCCCGGCAATTGGCCGAGGCCGACACTGTCCAAACGGTGGGCACTGCACAGCCTGCCGCTCCGCCTTCCGCCGGGCAACGGACACCGGGGACTGCCAAGCGCGGTTCACTGGCCAGGGGGCTGCGTGCGGTGCGCAGCTCACCGGCCGCAATCCTTGCCCTGGCCGCTGTAGTGGGTGCTCATGCGGTGATGGTAGGGGTGATGTCCATGACGCCCCTGCACCTGCAGGACCTGGTGGCCGGACCGGGCGTCTCCCATACGGATCATTCAGCCGGCGGGGATGTCCTGGTGATCATCGGCATCACAATCTCCCTGCACATCGCAGGCATGTTTGCTCTGTCGCCTGTTATGGGGTGGCTGACCGATAAGGCCGGGCGGATCCAAACCATCGCCTTGGGCTATCTGACCCTTGTGGCAGCCGTAGTGGTTTCGGGGCTCGGGCATGCCTCCACAACGTCAGTCGCCATCGGATTGGTCCTTCTGGGGCTCGGCTGGTCCGCTGCAAGCATCGCAGGATCAACCCTGCTGGCCGAGAGTGTCAGCCCGGGGGAGCGGATCGTCGTGCAAGGGACGTCCGACATGCTCATGGGCATGGCCGGCGCCGTGGGCGGAGCTTTCTCAGGCCTGGTCCTGAGCTGGGTGGGGTATCAGGGACTCAACATGGTTGGTGGGCTGGTGGCCGCGGCCGTGCTTGCCGCCGCCGTTGCCAGAATCCTCGCCGAGCGGACAAGGATTCAGGGCGGCAGCAAGGTCGCCTCAGGGTAGGAATCCCAGCCTGCCATATACCCGGCGGAAACAGCCCGGCCGAAATCTTCCCGGTGGATCAGGTGCGGATGGCTGACAAAGCGGCGGGCCGAACAGACCGGACCATGCCGAGGAGTCGGCCGAAGATCGCTTCGCCGTCGTCGGCAATGCCATCGTGGTGGAAATCCGGGGATTCCCAGACCTGAAGTCCACGCACCGCTGCCGCCGTTTCCAACGAAAGCTCCCTGTCCACATAGATGTCCTCCGTGTACACGGCGGCAGCGACAGGTATGGCGTTGGCCGCCAGACGGACGGGATCATACAGCGGCTTCCAGTCGCTTTTCCGGGCCAGGAGCTCCGCCACAGTACGCAGCGGCACCAACGACTGGTCCTGCTCGAAATACCACGGATACACCATTTCCCCGGTGAGGAGGACAGGCTCGGCATCAGGCAGGAACTCCGGAAATTCCTTAAGGACGCGCCAGGCGGCCCAGTCCGTTGCCTCACCCTGCCCATAAATCGACTCATGCATCAGGGCGTACAGAGGCCCTGAAGCCCTCGAAACCAGGGAATACACCTGCTCCAGAAAAGTATCGGACAAACGGTCGCCATCAGGCGTGGGCGAAAACGCATCTTCCAAAAGATGGTGGAGCGCATCAATCCGGGTATTGCCGCCAAGGAAGGAGCCCACCATCTGGAGACGTTCCACGCTGAGGCGTTCCCCACTCGGGAGCCTCTCATCCACACGTGCCAGATGCCGTGCGATACGTTGCAGCACCTCACGGTCCTCGGGGTACCGGTTGAAATACTCGGCATTCCGGGCGGCTACCCGCGGGAACGTTGCCCGGTAGACGCGTTCAGCCGGGCCGGACAAGGGCGGAAGCCCTCCAGTGATGAGAACCTCGCGCAGACCGGCAGATGCCTGGGAGAGGTAGGTCAGCGCGCAGAAGCCGCCGTAACTCTGCCCATAAACAGTCCAGGGACCTGAACCGAGGGCAAGCCGGATTGCTTCGGCATCCGCCACGATGGAATCCGCCCTGAAATGCGTCAGGTACTCAGCCTGGTCCTGGGCATTTCCGCGCAGCGGCAGAGTTTTCCGGTCAATCGGGGAGGAGAGCCCTGTTCCCCTCTGATCCAGCATCAGGATGCGGAAGTCCCTGGCTGCGGCTTTGCTCCACCCGCCCAGCGAGGTGAATCGGTTGCCGCGGCCCCCCGGCCCGCCCTGGAAGTAGACCAGCCAGGGCAACTCCGCGGCAGCTTCCGGACTGTGGTCTGACGAGACATATTCCCTTGCAAACACGGTAATCGTTTCGCCGTTATTGCCGTTGCGACAGTGGTCGAGCGGAAGCTCAAAAAAGTGCTCGGTGGTCCGCATGCCACGGAATTCGTGCCGCGCCTTGATCAGGTGCGGGACAGTGGGCGCGGGCTTAGCCACCGACCCTGGCTTCCTGCCGGGCAAAGGCTTCCAAAGCACTGCCCGTGAGCCGGAATGTGGACCATCCGTCCATGGGCACGGCCCCGAGTTTCCGATAAAAGTTGATGGAGGGCTCATTCCAGTCGAGCACGCTCCATTCCACGCGTGCGTAGCCGCGTTCGACGGCGGTATCAGCCAGGTACTGCAGCAGCGCCTTGCCGTGACCCTCGCCCCGTGAGTCCGGGGTGACGTACAGATCCTCAAGGTAGATGCCGTGGACCCCCTCCCACGTGGAGTAGTTCAGGAACCAGACAGCGAACCCCTGCACATCGCCGGCCTCGTTTTCAGCCATCGTGGCGAACACGCTCGGCTGCTCGCAGAAGAGCGCCGCAGTGAGCATCTCCGGAGTGTTCCGGACGGCGTCGGGTTCTTTTTCATAAATGGCCAGGTCGTGGATCATTTGCAGGATGGCGGGAACGTCGCTTGCCGTGGCGGGCCTGATTACACTCATTATCCGAGCATACTAGGGCGATCAGAGCCTGTTGACGTCCGTCACCCGGACAACAGCTGTCCCCGTTTCGTCCGAAGCAGCGAGGTCCACTTCGGCCGAAATACCCCAGTCGTGGTTCCCGGCGGGATCGTCAAAGATCTGCCTGACCTTCCAGACCCCCGGTTCCTCGGTGATGATGAGGAGTCCAGGGCCGCGGGCGTCCGGGCCGGTTCCGATGTCGTCGTGTTCGTCGAAGTAGTCGTCCAGGACATCCTCCCAACGCTCGGCGTCCCAGCCGGTGCCGGCGTCGAGCTCCCCAAGGGCGCTGGCGGCCTCATCCGCGAATAGCTCCACCCGGCGGAACATCTCGTTCCGGACCATAACCCGGAAGGCCCGGATGTTCGAGGTCAAGGACGGAGGCGGAGGCGGGGGAGCGTCGTGAGGAGTGGGCGCGGCGCCGGAGGTGAGCTCCTCCCATTCGTCCAACAGGCTGGAGTCCACCTGGCGGACCAGCTCACCGAGCCAGGCGATGAGATCCTCCAGGTCCTCCCTCAACGCATCCTGCGGCACTGTCTGGCGCAGCGCCTTGTAACCGTCTGCGAGGTAGCGGAGCACAATGCCCTCGGAACGGGCCAGCCCGTAGAACTGGACGAATTCACCGAAGTTCATGGCGCGTTCATACATGTCCCGCACCACCGACTTGGGTGCGAGTTCGAAATCGCCAACCCACGGTGCCGCCTTGCGATAAACGTCGAAGGCCTCGCCCAGGATCTCCGCAAGAGGCTGCGGGTAGCTCACGTCCTCCAGCATGGCCATGCGCTGGTCGTAGTCAATGCCGTCAGCCTTCATGGCGGCCACGGCTTCGCCGCGTGCCTTCTTCTGCTGGGCGGACAGGATCTGGCGGGGCTTCTCCAGTGTCGCTTCGATGACGGACACCACGTCAAGGGCGTACGACGGCGACTCCGGGTCAAGCAGTTCAAGGGCTGCGAGGGCGAACGGGGAGAGCGGCTGGTTCAGGGCAAAGTTGGCCTGCAGGTGCACTGTGAGCCGGACACTCCTGCCGTCCGGACCCTGTTCGTGTTCAGGGATGCGTTCCACCACACCCGCGGCCAGCAGCTCCCGGTAAATACCGAGGGCCTTCTTCATGAGCTGCAGCTGGGACGACCTCGGCTCGTGATTTTCCGTCAGGAGGCGCCGGGTTGCTGTGAAGGGATCGCCGGGCCGTTCCATCAGGTTCATCAGCATCGCATGGGTCACGGCGAAACTTGACGTCAGTGGATCAGGAACAGATTCGACAAGGCGCTTGTAGGTGGGTTCACCCCAGGAGACGAATCCTTCCGGCGGTTTCCGTTTAACAACCTGCCGGAGCTTCTTCTGGTCATCCCCGAACTTCGCTGTTGCCTTGGCCATGGCTTTGATGTTCTCGGTGACATGTTCGGGTGCCTGGACGACTACCGTGCCGGCCGTGTCGTAACCTGCCCTGCCCGCCCTGCCCGCTATCTGATGGAACTCGCGGGAGTTGAGCAGGCGGGTGCGGACGCCGTCGTACTTGCTGAGCGCGGTCAGGAGCACCGTGCGGATGGGGACGTTGATTCCGACTCCCAAGGTGTCGGTGCCGCAGATGACTTTCAACAGTCCGGCCTGCGCAAGCTGCTCAACAAGGCGCCGGTACTTCGGAAGCATGCCGGCATGATGTACGCCGATCCCGTGCCGCACCAGGCGGTTGAGCGTTTTTCCGAAACCTGCAGCAAAACGGAAGTTCGCGATCAGCTCGGCAATCTTGTCCTTTTCGTCCCTTGTACAGACGTTAATGCTCATGAGGTTCTGCGCCCGGTCAATCGCTTCCAACTGGCTGAAATGGACCACGTAGACGGGCACCTGCTTGGTGGAAAGCAGCTCTTCCAGCGTCTCGTGAACAGGGGTCTGCTGGTAGTAGTAGTGCAGCGGAATGGGACGTTCAGCGGAACTGACGGTCGTCGTCGGGCGCCCAGTCAGTTCCGTCAGGCAGTCCTCAAAGCGACTGACATCACCCAGGGTTGCAGACATCAGCAGGAACCGGGCCTGGGGCAGCTCCAGGAGCGGAACCTGCCACGCCCACCCGCGTTGAGGGTCGGAGTAAAAGTGGAACTCGTCCATGATGACGGCACCCAGATCTGCTGACGCACCCTCCCGCAAGGCGATATTCGCGAGGATTTCTGCTGTACAGCAGATGATGGGGGCGTCCTGGTTCACACCCGAGTCCCCGGTGATCATGCCAACATTCTCTGCCCCGAAAATCTCGCAGAGTGCGAAGAACTTTTCCGAAACCAGGGCCTTGATCGGTGCCGTGTAGTAGCTCCGTTCGCCCCGCGCCATGGACTGGAAGTGGGCGGCGATCGCAACGAGGGATTTTCCGGATCCGGTTGGCGTGGCCAGGATGACGTTGGCGCCGGCCGCAAGCTCCATGATGGCTTCATCCTGGGCCTCATAGAGGGCCAGGCCGCGGCTTTCCGTCCAGTCCACAAAGCGGCTGTACAGCACGTCTGCATCCGGACCTGCTCCTGTGGAAGTAAGTGCGGAGGGGACGGGAAGCTGATCAACGAGTTTCATTGCCTTCCAGCTTAGTGCCCGCTGCTACGCTCGCTGGGACGGAACAATTGGGGAGCGAGGCACTTATGAAGTGGGATCCGGCGAGATACGTGCAATTCGGCGACTACCGCAACAGGCCGTTCTTTGATCTGGTAGGACGCATCCGGGCCGGGAAACCTCGACTGGTGGTGGATCTGGGGTGCGGGCCGGGCAACCTTACGGCAACCCTCGCTGAACGCTGGCCCAAGGCGGAAGTGATCGGGCTGGATTCCTCCGTAGAAATGCTGCGCCATGCCACAGCCGACACCGTGCTGCCCAACCTCACCTTCAGTCTGGGCGGGATCGCGGAATGGGTGCCGTCTTCCGGGACGGACGTTGTGGTTACCAATGCCGCTCTCCAGTGGGTGCCCGGTCACGTGGGACTTTTGAAGAAGTGGCTGGATGCCCTTGAACCCGGGGCGTGGTTTGCCCTGCAGGTCCCGGGCAATTTCAACGCCCCGTCCCATACCCTGATGCGCGAACTTGCCGAATCGGCGGACTGGGCTGACAGGCTCTCGGGGATTCTGCGCCACAACGACGCCGTGGGAGAACCGGATGAATACCTCGAGGTGATGCTCGACGCCGGCTGTGAGGCTGACGCTTGGGAAACCACCTATTACCAGGTGCTTCAGGGGGAAAATGCCGTCCTGGAATGGGTTCGGGGTACCGGGCTCAGGCCCGTGCTGGCGGCGCTGCCGCCCACTGAGGCGCTGGAGTTTGAGGCCGAATACTCCGCTTTGCTTGACAAGGCGTATCCCATTACCGGCCACGGAACGGTGCTCCCGTTCCGAAGGATCTTCGCGGTTGCGCACAAGCCCGCCTGAGTTTCCTGGCCAGGGGGCCGGACGTTTCTCTTCAGAGGGCAGGGATACCGGCTTGTTCAGGCAGAAGGACGCTGGTCTAATTCTCATCATGGAGATACCACTGTGACTGCCGCCGAAGCGTTCCCCGGAACGTGGAAACCCAACCACAGCAGCTCGGTGCCGCTCTTCGAGCAACTACGGCTGAACGTCATTGAGCGGGCCGATGCAGGGAAGCTCGCGCCCGGAACGAAACTTCCGGCGGTGCGGAACCTTGCCGCGGAGCTGGGAGTCGCGCCGCATACCGTGGCAAGGGCGTACAAGGAACTTGAGGCCGCAGGTGTGGTGGCGACGCGCGGCAGGAACGGCACAGTGGTGTGTGCACGCGATGACGCCTGGAGCTCCCTGTCCGAGGCTGCCGCCGAGTATGCGTCAAGGGCAAAAGCCCAGGGGGCGAGCTTTGCTGCCGCCGTGCAGTTGCTGGCTGCAGCCTACGATGCGGAATAATGACAGGTCATGGAAATTCGAAGAAGTTTTCGATTAGCATTAGTGGGTGCCTAAAGCCGTAGCTGAAGATCCAGCCGTTGATGTCCACTCTGCCGTCGCGCCGCTCACCCATGCCACGCCGCTCCGTCCGGACCTGTCGCGCCTCATAGTCAAGGGCGCCCGGGAACACAATCTGCAGAACGTGGACCTGGATCTGCCCAGGGACGCGATGATCGTTTTCACCGGCCTCTCGGGCTCGGGAAAATCCTCGCTGGCCTTTGACACCATTTTCGCCGAAGGGCAGCGGCGGTATGTCGAGTCGCTCTCCGCGTACGCCCGCCAGTTCCTGGGCCAGGTAGACAAGCCGGATGTTGACTTCATTGAGGGCCTGTCTCCCGCCGTCTCCATCGATCAGAAGTCAACGAGCAAAAACCCCCGGTCAACGGTGGGCACCATTACAGAAATCTACGACTACATGCGCTTGTTGTGGGCCAGGGTGGGCCGTCCGTATTGCCCCACCTGCGGCGAGCCTGTTACAAAGCAGACTCCCCAGCAGATCGTGGACCAGTTGCTCGAACTGGGGGAGGGCACGCGGTTCCAGGTGTTGGCTCCGGTAGTCCGTGGTCGCAAAGGCGAGTTCGTTGAACTCTTCAAAGAGCTCACAGCGAAAGGCTATTCACGCGCACGTGTTGATGGCGAGCTCGTGCAGCTGAGTGATCCGCCAAAGCTCGGGAAGCAGTTCAAGCACACCATCGAAGTCGTCGTTGACCGGCTCGTGGTCAAGGAAGGCATCAGCCAGCGCCTCACTGATTCCATCGAAACGGCCCTGGGGCTCGCTGAAGGCAGGGTCCTGGCCGAATTTGTGGACCTTGATCCAAAGGATGACGGCCGGCTTCGGGCCTTTTCCGAGCACCTAGCCTGCCCGAACGAACACCCGTTGGCCATCGACGAAATCGAGCCACGGTCGTTCTCCTTCAACAACCCCTTCGGGGCCTGTTCTGCGTGCAGCGGCATCGGGACCAAGCTTGAAGTCGATGAGGACCTGATCGTCCCGAACTCCGAGCTGTCACTGTCCCAGGGCGCCATCGCACCCTGGTCGCTCGGTACAGCCACCACGGAATACTGGAACCGGCTGCTTGAGGGCCTGTCCCACGAACTGGGCTTCTCCATGGACACGGCCTGGGAAGATCTCTCCTCCGAGGTACGGCAAACCGTCCTGCACGGCAAGGACCACAACGTCGTCGTGCAGTACCGCAACCGCTTTGGCCGCGAACGGAAATACAGCACAGGTTTTGAGGGAGCCATCCAGTACGTGCACCGCAAGCATGGCGAGACGGACTCCGACTGGGCCCGTGACCGCTACGAAGAGTACATGCGGCAGATCCCTTGCCCTGCCTGCAACGGCGCACGCCTCAACCCTGCATCGCTGTCCGTGCTCATTAATGGCAAGTCCATTGCTGACGTCGCAGCCCTGCCTATGCGGGAATGTGCACACTTTCTCAACAACCTGGTTCTCACCGGCCGTGAAGCCCAAATCGCCCATCAGGTGCTGAAGGAAATCCAGGCCCGGCTGACATTCCTTCTCGACGTCGGCCTCGAATACCTCAACCTTGAACGGCCCTCTGCCACCCTGTCCGGCGGCGAGGCGCAGCGTATCCGTCTCGCCACTCAGATCGGCTCGGGCCTTGTGGGGGTACTTTACGTCCTTGATGAGCCCTCCATCGGGCTCCACCAGCGGGACAACCGCAGGCTCATCGAGACCCTCACCAGGCTCCGCGATCTTGGAAACACCCTGATCGTCGTTGAGCATGATGAGGACACCATTCAGGAAGCGGACTGGATAGTGGACATCGGGCCAGGCGCCGGCGAACACGGCGGCCAGGTGGTTCACTCCGGTTCATACACTGCCCTGCTGGAAAACAGGAAGTCGCTGACCGGTGACTACCTCTCCGGACGCAAATCCATCGACATTCCGAAGAAACGCCGGAAATACGACAAGAAGCGGGAACTGAAGGTCATCGGGGCCAAGGAAAACAACCTGGTGAACGTTGATGCAGCGTTCCCTCTCGGACTGATGACTGCGGTCACCGGAGTCAGCGGCTCAGGAAAGTCCACCCTGGTTAACGAAATCCTCTACAAGGTGCTGGCCAATAAACTCAATGGCGCCAAGCAGGTCGCCGGCAGGCACAAGAGCGTCCAGGGCCTTGAGCACCTCGACAAAGTTGTGCACGTGGACCAAAGCCCCATCGGCCGCACACCGCGTTCCAACCCCGCGACATACACGGGAGTGTTCGACAACATCCGCAAGCTGTTCGCCGAGACCACGGAAGCCAAGGTCCGGGGTTACATGCCCGGCCGGTTCTCCTTCAACGTCAAAGGCGGACGCTGCGAGGCGTGCTCCGGCGATGGAACGCTCAAGATCGAGATGAACTTCCTCCCGGACGTCTACGTGCCCTGCGAAGTTTGCCACGGAGCCCGCTACAACCGGGAAACGCTGGAAGTCCACTACAAGGGCAAGACCATCGCGGACGTACTGAACATGTCCATCGAAGAGGGCGCTGAGTTCTTTGCAGCCTTCTCGCCTATTGCCAGGCATCTGAACACCCTGGTGGACGTCGGCCTCGGCTATGTCCGCCTGGGGCAGCCGGCAACCACGCTGTCCGGCGGCGAGGCCCAGCGTGTCAAGCTGGCCGCAGAGCTCCAGAAAAGGTCAAACGGCCGCAGTGTCTATGTCCTTGATGAGCCCACCACCGGACTCCACTTCGAGGACATCCGTAAGCTCCTCCTGGTGCTCCAGGGCCTCGTGGATAAAGGCAACACGGTGATTACCATCGAGCACAACCTCGATGTCATCAAGAGTGCCGACTGGATTGTGGACCTTGGCCCCGACGGCGGTTCCGGCGGCGGGCAGGTCATCGCCACGGGCACTCCGGAGCAGGTTGCACGGTCGAAGGACAGTTACACCGCCACCTTCCTGGCCGAGATACTCGGGTAACGCCCCGGGGTGCTCAGCCAGCGGCTCTTCGGCATGGGGCAGAGCTGAGATATATTCCGTACGTGGAATGCGAGTTTCAGGCTCGTGCGGAGTCGTGAGAAACTAAGCCGGTGACCCATTCAACAGTGCCTGTAATCTTCGACCTGGACGGCACTCTTGTCGATCCTGCCGGTGGTATCACCGACGGCATCGCCGCCGCTTTGACCGAGCTTAACCTTGAGGTTCCGGAACCGGACCAGCTCAAAGCGATGATCGGTCCGAAGCTGAGTGATTCTCTGTTGAACGTAGCCGGGGTTCCCGAAGGGCTGCTCCCGGAAGCCATCAGGCTGTATCGGGCGTATTACCTGGACCGTGGCATTGCGCAAGGCCGGCTGTATCCGGGCATCGGCGACTTGGTCGAAGCTTATGCTTCAGCAGGCAGGCCCATTGCTGTTGCCACCCAAAAGCCAGAGGGACTGGCGCGGATAGTGCTCGAGCATCACGGCATCGCTGAATTCTTCAAATCCACGAGGGGTTCGGCCGCAGACGAAACCCTTGAACACTCGGGTCCACGGGGAAAGAACGCAATTGTCGCCGCCGCACTGGCGGACCTCGGAACGCAATCAGCAGTAATGGTCGGTGACCGCGCCCAGGACGTGGCAGGCGCCCTGGCCAACGGACTGGACTGCATCGGCGTTGGATGGGGGTTCGCCCTGGATGGCGAACTGCAGGAGGCAGGCGCAATGGTCATCGTCGACGACTCGGCTGCGCTTGCCGCCACCATCCACAGACTGGACGAAGTCCGGACAGCCATTCTGAATGAGGTGCACAACGATGGCATTGTTTGATGCAATCCGGTGGACCACCCGAGGCCTCATTTCAGGGTCGTGCCGTCCCACAGTTATCGGGCTGGAAAACGTTCCGGCTGACGGCCCGTTTATTGTGGCACCCAATCACTTATCCTTCCTGGACAGTGTCATTGTCCAGGCGTTGATGCCCCGCCCTGTGGCCTTTTTTGCGAAGGCAGAATACTTTACAACCGGCGGCGTCAAGGGCCGGGTCATGAAGTCTTTCTTTGAAGCCGTCGGCTCCATCCCGGTGGAGCGTGGGGAACAGGCCGCGAGTGTCCAGGCGCTGAAGACGCTGTTGGACATCCTCGAATCCGGAAAAGGAATCGGAATCTACCCGGAGGGAACACGCTCCCGCGACGGCATTCTGTACCGGGGACGCACGGGAGTGGGCTGGTTGGCTTTGACCACGGGCGCTCCCGTTATTCCGGTAGGGCTGATCGGAACCCAACACCTTCAACCTGCCGGCCGCAACGCGGTCAAACCCCAGCACTTCACCATGAAGGTGGGGGAACCCCTGTACTTCGAAAAGACAGGTCCGGACCACTCACTTCCGGCCCGGCGGCAAGTCACCGATACCATCATGGACGCCATCGCCGCACTGAGCGGCCAGGAGCGGGCCTCCGGCTACAACCAAAGCAAGATCACCGACTGAGCGGACGGACCCGACGGGGCCCTCCAACCCTTAAGCCGTTGGCGTAGCAGCCTCTGGCGGACGTGCGGTTGACTTCGTTGTCGCGGCGTCTCAGTAGACTGGTTTAGTGGCAGATCCAGCAAGTTACCGTCCACAGACGGGCGAAATTCCGACCAATCCCGGCGTTTACCGGTTCCGGGACCCCAATGGGCGGATCATCTACGTCGGCAAGGCCAAGAATCTGCGTGCACGGTTGAATTCGTACTTCGCGAATCCCGGTGGCCTGCTTCCAAAGACCCATGCCATGGTGTTTGCGGCGAGCAGCGTCGAATGGACAGTGGTAGGCAGCGAACTGGAGTCCCTGCAGCTTGAATACACCTGGATCAAAGAGTTCAAGCCCCGGTTCAACGTGGTCCTCCGGGACGACAAAACGTATCCCTACCTCGCCGTCACCATGGGGGAAAAGTATCCGCGCGTTCAGGTCCTGAGGGGCGAGAGGCGAAAAGGGACCCGCTATTTCGGGCCCTACACCGCCGGAGCCATTCGCGAAACCATGGACACGCTGCTGCGGGTCTTTCCGGTGCGCAGCTGCAGCGCAGGCGTCCTGAAACGTGCCCAGGCCAGCGGGCGCCCTTGCCTGCTTGGCTACATCGATAAATGCGCGGCGCCCTGCGTAGGCCGGGTTACTCCGGAGGAACACCGGGCGCTGGCGGAGGATTTCTGCGCCTTTATGGGCGGCGAAGCCAAGAAGTTCATTTCACGGCTTGAAAAGGACATGGCTGCGGCAGTTGCAGAGCTGGATTACGAGCGTGCGGCCCGGCTGCGCGATGACATCATCGCCCTGAGGAAGGTCTTCGAGCGGAACGCCGTTGTCCTTGCGGAGGACACCAATGCCGACATTTTTGCACTCCATGAAGACGAACTCGAGGCCGCCGTCCAGGTGTTCCACATCCGCGGAGGACGTGTTCGTGGCCAGCGTGGCTGGGTGGTGGACAAGGTCGAGGATTCCACGACTCCTGACCTGGTAGAGCATCTGCTCCAACAGGTCTACGGCGAAGACGGCGAAAGCGAGGGGCGGATCCCCCGGGAGGTGCTCGTACCCGAAGCGCCAAGCAACAGCGAGGATCTGGCTTTGTGGCTGGGCGGACTTCGCGGGGCCAGAGTCGATATCCGGGTTCCCCAGCGCGGCGACAAGGCCGCCCTGATGTCAACCGTCAGGGAGAACGCAGAGCAGGCGCTCAAGCTGCATAAGTCCCGCCGTGCCGGGGACCTCACCAACCGTTCCCTGGCGTTGCAGGAACTGCAGGAAGCCCTGGATTTGCCAGTTGCCCTGCTCCGCATCGAGTGTTTTGACGTTTCCCACGTCCAGGGAACCAATGTTGTGGCCTCGATGGTGGTGGTGGAGGACGGACTGCCAAAAAAATCCGACTACCGCAAGTTCGCTGTTACCGGGCCGGCAGCTGCTGACGATACCGCGGCGATGCATGACGTCCTGACCCGCAGGTTCCGGCATTACCTCCAGGACAAAACGGCCCAGGTGGAAGCTGCTGAGCTACCCGGACACCAGGCCGCCGTCAATGCGATGGCTGAAGCAGCAGTGCTCGACACCACCACACCGGTGCCGCGGGCCAAATTCGCCTACCCTCCCAACCTGGTGGTGGTAGACGGCGGAAAGCCTCAAGTGAATGCCGCAGCGCGCGCCTTATCCGACCTTGGCATCGATGACGTCTACGTCGTCGGACTGGCGAAACGGCTGGAAGAAGTCTGGCTCCCGGACAGCGATTTCCCCGTGATTCTTCCCCGCACGTCGGAAGGCCTCTACCTGCTTCAGCGCATCCGCGACGAGGCACACCGGTTCGCAATTTCCTTCCATCGGCAGAAGCGTGGCAAGGCCATGACACTCTCCGCACTGGACAGTGTTCCCGGCTTGGGGGAGTCCAAGCGAAAGGCACTCCTGGCCGAGTTTGGTTCCGTCAAAAAGATCAAGGCGGCTACGGCGACGGAACTGACAGCTGCCAAGGGGATCGGTCCGTCGTTGGCGGAGGCAATAGTGACGCACTTTACCGGAGCGGACGGGGCCGGGGACGCCGTCGCGCCTGCAGTGAACATGACCACCGGGGAAATCCTCGAAACTTAGCCCGGCCACGGAATCTTGGCTAGGGTAAGGACGGGACAAACATACGTGCAGCTGCGCTTCACCCGCGCAGCAGAAATGGGGCTGAACTGATGGCAAAGTCGACGACAGGATCCGAAGCTGAACAGGACGGATCCTCGCCGGTCAAGCCTGTGGAAGCGGAATTGCTGGTGGTCACCGGCATGTCGGGTGCGGGCAGGAGTACCGCCGCTGACGCCCTGGAGGACCATGGCTGGTATGTGGTGGAGAACTTGCCTCCGCAGATGCTCGGAACCCTGGCTGAGCTCGTGTCGCATGCACCCCAGTCCATCCCCAAGCTCGCTGTGGTCATGGACGTCCGCAGCAAGGCCCTTTTCGCGAACATCCGCAGCGCCCTTGGGGCGCTGGAGGCGAGCGGCGTCACGTTCCGGGTGTTGTTCCTCGATGCCAATGACAACGTGCTGGTCAGGCGTTTTGAACAGGGACGGCGGCCCCACCCGCTCCAGGGCGGAGGCAGGATCCTTGACGGCATCGCCGCTGAGCGGGAGATTCTGCAGGAACTGCGGGACTCCTCCGACGTCGTCCTGGACACCTCCGAATTCAACGTCCACGGGCTCGCCACTGCCATCACGGAGCTGTTCAGCGAAACTGGTCCGGTGGCCCTTCGCCTCAACGTTATGAGCTTCGGGTTCAAGTACGGCCTCCCTGTCGATGCCAACTTCGTCGCCGACGCCCGCTTCATTCCCAACCCCCATTGGGTGCCGAATCTACGGCCCCACACCGGACTGGACGAAGACGTGAGCGACTACGTCCTGGAGGCCGATGGCGTGAAAAACTTTGTGGATCGCTACGTTCTGGCCTTGGAACCGGTCCTGGACGGCTATCGGAGGGAGAACAAGCACTATGCCACCATTGCCGTCGGCTGCACTGGAGGCAAACACCGCTCGGTGGCGGTCGCCGTCGAACTTTCCAAAAAGCTTGCCCAGTATCCCAGGGTGACCGTGACGACGACGCACCGGGACCTGGGCCGCGAATAATGGGTCTGCTTACCGGTCCCTTGCCTTTGGTGCCGCCAGCCGGCGGCACGGGAGCCCAGCAAAAGGGCCCCACGGTGGTCGCGCTGGGCGGCGGCCACGGACTGTCCGCGTCGCTGTCCGCACTCCGGCTCCTGACCTCCGAGCTCACGGCCGTTGTAACCGTTGCTGACGACGGCGGATCCTCGGGGCGGCTCCGCGAGGAGTACGGTGTACTCCCCCCGGGGGACCTCCGCATGGCGCTCTCCGCCCTGTGTGATGATACCGACTGGGGCCGTACATGGCGCGACGTCATGCAGCACCGCTTCAGCCCCGTCAACGGCACAGGCGGTTCGCTCGACAGCCACGCCATGGGAAATCTGCTCATCGTGACCCTGTGGGAACTCCTGGGGGACACCGTCGCCGGGCTTAAGTGGGCAGGCGCCTTGCTCGGGGCCCGGGGGCAGGTCCTCCCCATGTCAAGTGTGCCCCTGACCATCGAAGGCGATGTCCGGGTTCAGGCTCCGGACGGCACCACCGTCGTGCACACCGTCCACGGTCAGGCCAATTGTGCCGTCGCCGGTTCACTGGACCGGGTCCGTCTGCTGCCCGAAGGCGCACCCGCCTGCACCGAGGCACTGATGGCGATTGAACTTGCTGATTGGGTGGTCCTCGGGCCCGGATCCTGGTACACCTCCGTCCTTCCCCACCTCTTGTTGCCCGAAATGCGCCAGGCTTTGTGCGATACACCGGCAAAGCGGTGCCTGACGATGAACCTGGCGACGGACACGAAGGAAACGTCGGGAATGTCTGCTGCTGACCATCTCAAGGTCCTGCGCACCTATGCTCCGGAGTTCACAGTTGATGTTGTGCTTGCTGACCCCGCATCAGTGCCGGATGTCAAGGATTTCGAGGAAGCGGCCGGGATGCTGGGGGCCGAGGTGGTCTTGGGTAAAGTAGGGGCGTCGAGCCGCCGTCCGATCCATGACCCGCTTCGATTGGCAACGGCGTACAACGATATTTTCGGGAACAGTTAGGAAGGCCTCATGGCACTGACAGCATCGGTCAAGGAAGAACTGTCCCGTTTGGACATCAAGAAGTCCTCGGTACGCAAGGCCGAGGTGTCAGCAATGCTGCGCTTCGCCGGGGGACTCCACATCATCTCGGGCCGGATCGTGATAGAGGCCGAGGTTGATCTGGCGTCAACTGCCCGGCGACTGCGTGCAGCCATCGCTGAGGTTTATGGCCACCAGAGTGAAATCATCGTTGTGTCCGGCGGTGGCCTTCGCCGCGGGAACCGCTACGTGGTCAGGGTGGTGCGGGATGGCGAAGCCCTCGCCCGCCAGACAGGCCTTCTGGACGCCCGCGGACGCCCCGTTCGGGGGTTGCCCTCTGCGGTTGTCAACGGCTCAGCGGCCGACGCAGAAGCTGTGTGGCGGGGTGCTTTCCTGGCGCACGGATCCCTGACGGAACCGGGCCGGTCCTCGTCTATGGAGGTCACCTGCCCGGGACCCGAATCAGCACTGGCGCTTGTTGGCGCGGCGCGGCGGCTCAATATCCAGGCCAAGGCCCGCGAGGTCAGGGGAGTGGACCGCGTGGTGATCCGCGACGGCGATACGATCGCAGCACTCCTGACCCGCATGGGCGCCCATGACGCCCTGATGGTCTGGGAAGAACGGCGGATGCGTAAGGAAGTCCGGGCAACGGCCAACCGGCTCGCCAACTTCGATGACGCGAATCTTCGGCGTTCAGCCCAGGCGGCTGTTGCAGCTGGCGCCAGGGTAGACCGCGCACTCGAGATTCTCGGGGACGATGTCCCGGACCATTTGAAGTACGCCGGCGAGCTCCGGGTCGCTCACAAACAGGCCAGCCTGGACGAACTGGGACGGCTTGCAGACCCGCCCATGACCAAGGACGCGATCGCCGGAAGAATCCGCCGCTTGTTGGCTATGGCGGACAAAAAGGCGCTTGACTTGGGTATACCGGGGACAGAAGCCAATGTGACGCCTGAAATGCTGGACGAGTAGGGCCGCCCCTAGAATCAAGAACGGACGATGGAAATACCCTGAAGCGACCGGAGGTTATGCCCCTCGGGAGGCCACCGGAACGTCAGGGGTCAGCCACCGCAGTTTTCCGGGTGCACAGCCATCCGGATGCACAATCCGAGAGTTACCGAACCGGACAACCGTCCACGACATTGGAGGATTTTGTGACCGAGTACGTACTGCCCGAACTCAGCTACGACTATGCAGCGCTGGAGCCCCATATCTCCGCCCGAATCATGGAGCTGCACCACAGCAAGCACCACGCCGCGTACGTGGCTGGCGCGAACAACGCACTGGCCCAGCTTGCTGATGCCCGGGACAAGGGTGACTTCGCCAACATCAACAGGCTCTCCAAGGACCTGGCCTTCCACACCGGCGGGCACGTAAACCACTCCGTGTTCTGGAACAACCTCTCCCCGGACGGTGGCGACAAGCCAGAAGGCGAGCTCGCAGCGGCAATTGACGACGCCTTCGGATCGTTTGACGCCTTCCGTGCCCAGTTCTCCGCCGCCGCCCTGGGGCTTCAGGGCTCAGGTTGGGGCTTCCTGGCCTACGAGCCCATTGGGGGCAACCTTGTCATTGAGCAGCTTTACGATCAGCAGGGCAACGTTGCGCTGGGCACCACCCCGCTGCTGATGCTGGACATGTGGGAGCATGCCTTCTACCTGGACTATGTGAACGTCAAGGCTGACTACGTCAAGGCGTTCTGGAACATCGTCAACTGGGCAGATGTGGCCAAGCGGTTCGAGGGCGCACGCGCCAACGCAACCGGCCTCATCACCATCGGCGCGTGATCAGGACTACACGCGCCTGTAACAAACTTCACATTTAGGTTGATTCTGACCGAATCGTGGAAGGTCGGCCTTCGCACTTGCGGGGGCCGACCTTCTTAAACGTAAGATGGATCACGGAAGGCGGTTAGCCTTCAGCAATGTGGCTGGTCGCCCTCCGATCTGGTAATCATCTCTGCCCAATGGCGTGCGGGATCTGTTAGTTGGCTTTGAACGCCCGACTCAATTAGGTGTGCTTGCAAGAGCACCAAGGAGACTACAAGTGACGACCCGTATTGGTATTAATGGCTTTGGCCGCATCGGCCGCAACTACTTCCGCGCAGCACTGGCGCAGGGCGCTGACCTCGAGATTGTTGCAGTCAACGACCTCACCAGCCCCGAAGCACTCGCCCACCTGCTCAAGTACGATTCCGTCGGCGGCCGGCTGAAGGAATCCGTTGAGGTCAAGGACGGCAACATCATCGTCAACGGCAACGCCATCAAGGTGCTGGCCGAGCGCGATCCCGCCAACCTCCCGTGGGGAGAGCTCGGCGTTGACATCGTTATCGAATCCACCGGCTTCTTCACGAAGGCCGCCGCCGCTCAGAAGCACATCGATGCCGGCGCCAAGAAGGTACTCATCTCCGCGCCTGCCTCTGATGAGGACATCACCATCGTGATGGGTGTTAACGACGGACTCTACGACTCCGCGAACCACAACATCATCTCCAACGCTTCCTGCACCACCAACTGCCTTGGCCCGCTGGCCAAGGTCATCAACGACGCCTTCGGCATCGAGCGCGGCCTGATGACCACCATCCACGCCTACACCGCTGACCAGAACCTGCAGGACGGCCCCCACAACGACCTCCGCCGCGCCCGCGCCGCCGCCGTCAACATGGTTCCTACCTCCACCGGCGCTGCCAAGGCAATCGGCCTTGTCCTGCCGGAGCTCAAGGGCAAGCTCGACGGCTACGCCATCCGCGTCCCGGTTCCCACAGGCTCCGCTACGGACCTCACCGTCACCGTCTCCCGCGAGACCACGGTCGAGGAAGTAAACGCGGCCCTGAAGAAGGCTGCTGAGTCCGACGAGCTGCAGGGAATCCTGACCTACACGGACGAGCCGATCGTTTCGTCGGACATCGTTGGAGACCCCGCTTCGTCCATTTTCGACTCTGGCCTGACGAAGGTTATTGGCAACCAGGTCAAGGTTGTTTCCTGGTATGACAACGAATGGGGCTACTCCAACCGCCTCGTGGACCTCACGGAGCTCGTAGCAGCGAAGCTGGGCTAGGGTTAGCTACATGACATTTCACACCCTCAACGAACTGATCGCTGAAGGTGTCCGAGGGCGGTACATTCTTGTCAGAAGTGACCTGAATGTGCCGCTCGACGGCTCTACAGTGACTGACGATGGCCGTATCAAGGCCTCCCTTCCGGTCCTGGCAAAGCTCACGGACGCCGGTGCCCGCGTGCTGGTAACAGCCCACCTTGGCCGCCCCAAGGGCGCTCCAGAAGAGAAGTATTCCCTTAAGCCCGCAGTAACGCGGCTTGCCGGGATTGCTTCCTTCAACGTCACGCTCGCAGAAGATACTGTCGGGCAGTCCGCCAGGCAGTTGGCTGCCTCCTTGCAGGACGGCGAAGTACTCGTCCTTGAGAACGTACGCTTTGATGCCCGCGAGACCAGCAAGGACGACGCCGAGCGCGGAGCCTTCGCGGACGAGCTTGTCGCACTTACCGGCGACAACGGCGCGTTCGTCGATGATGCCTTCGGTGCCGTGCACCGCAAGCATGCCAGCGTTTACGACGTCGCCACCCGGCTCCCGTCGTATCAGGGCGACCTCGTCCACACCGAAGTGGAAGTCCTCCGGAAGCTCACCACTGACACGCAGCGGCCTTACGTTGTAGTTTTGGGCGGCTCGAAGGTTTCGGACAAGCTCGCAGTGATCGACAACCTCATCGGCAAGGCTGACACCATCCTGGTAGGTGGCGGCATGCTCTTCACCTTCCTGGCCGCCGAGGGCCACAAGGTCGCCGGCAGTCTTCTGGAAGAAGACCAGATTCCGGTTGTCCAGGAGTACCTGAGGCGGGCAGCGGATGCTGGAACCGAATTCGTGGTTCCAAGCGATGTTGTCGTCGCAAGCAAATTCGCCGCTGATGCCGAGCACCAGACCGTGCCTGCCGACGCCATCGAAAGCAGCAGTTTCGGAACGCAAGGTATTGGCCTGGATATAGGCCCTGACTCTGCAGCTGCATTCGCTGATCGCATCAAGGGCGCCAAGACCGTTTTCTGGAACGGACCCATGGGCGTCTTTGAGTTTGAGGCATTTGCGTCGGGAACCCGGGCGATCGCCGAAGCCTTGACCGGAACGGATGCATTCACCGTCGTCGGTGGCGGCGACTCCGCAGCCGCCGTGCGTACCCTCGGTTTCGAGGACAGCCAGTTCGGTCACATTTCCACTGGCGGTGGCGCCAGCCTGGAATACCTTGAGGGCAAGGAACTCCCCGGCCTGAGCGTTCTGGACCGCTGATTTCGCTCCGGCCGGCAGGGCACCAGTGGGTGCCCTGCCGGCCGTTTACATGACCATGACTTTTGGAGAAAACGTGACAACGTCAATGAATGGCACCTTCGACCGCACGCCCTTGATTGCAGGCAACTGGAAGATGAACATGGACCACGTCCAGGGCATCACCTTGCTGCAGAAGCTGGCATGGACCCTTTCGGATGCCAAGCACGACTACAACAGGGTCGAGGTGGCGGTGTTTCCTCCGTTCACCGACCTTCGCGGCGTCCAGACCCTCGTCCAGGGCGACGAGCTGGAAGTAGCGTACGGTGGCCAGGATCTGTCCCAGTTCGACTCGGGTGCCTATACTGGCGACATCTCCGGCCAGTTCCTTAAGAAGCTCGGCTGCAAGTACGTCCTGGTGGGCCACAGCGAACGACGCACTGTCCACAACGAATCCGACGTTGTCCTGAATGACAAGGTCAAGGCGGCTTACCGTCACGGCCTCGTTCCGATCCTGTGCGTCGGTGAGGGCCTGGATATCCGCCAAGCCGGCACCCACGTCAGCCACACGCTTGAGCAACTTCGTGCGGACGTCGAAGGGCTCTCACCCGAGCAGGCCGCCGAACTGGTTGTAGCGTATGAGCCCGTCTGGGCCATTGGAACCGGCGAAGTTGCCGGCCCGGAGGATGCGCAGGAAATGTGCGCCGCAATCCGAGCCGAACTTGCCACCATCTTCGGTGACGACGTCGCGGCCAAGATCCGGCTCCTCTATGGCGGTTCGGTCAAGGCCAACAATGTTGCAGCCATCCTGAACGAGACCGACGTCGACGGCGTGTTGGTGGGCGGCGCAAGCCTTGATCCCGCCGAGTTTGCTAATATTGTCAGGTTCGAGAGTCACCTGCTGACGGATTAGTCCGGACACAGGCAAGCTCCCGCAATTTCCATCTTCTGAAAGGCCGTCGTGGACGTTCTTCATGTCATTCTGCAGATCCTCCTGGGCATCACCAGCCTCCTGCTGACGTTGCTCATCCTCCTCCATAAAGGACGGGGCGGCGGTCTGTCGGACATGTTCGGTGGCGGTATGAGCTCCGGACTCAGCTCGTCAGGAGTGGCCGAGCGCAACTTGAACCGCTTCACGGTCATCCTCGGTGTCACCTGGGGAGTAGTCATCATTGCGTTGGGCCTGCTGATGCGTTTCACAGCTGGCGGAGACTCCTAGGCACAGCTGGGCTTTCGCCTCTTCACACATCTTCACCACCCGCTGCCACTGACACCATCGGGAACTCCGCCTAAACTATGGCTGTTGACGTTTTATAAGTCGTCCAGCCGAGTAACCAGGAGTTCCCGATGGTGCATGCTGCTTCAGGCTTCAGGGGCACCCGCGCCGGTGCCGCGGAGGGCTTCGCCCCCAAGAACCAGCCCGGAAATGCCGTCGGTGACAGCCTGCCGCGTATGCGTGTCTCCTATTGGTGCTCCAAAGGACACGAGACGCGGCCTGTTTTTGTTAAGCTCCCGGAGGATCAGATCCCAGTCGTTTGGGACTGCCGCCGATGCGGCGGGACGGCGACCCGTGGCCAGTTTCAGCCGGAAGCACCGTTGGAGGAGCCGGAGGACGGCTACAAAAGCCATCTGGAATACGTTAAAGAACGACGCTCCAGCCAAGACGCCGAAGACGTCCTGGCTGGAGCGCTTGAAAGGCTACGCGCTGGCGGGGCTCTTCCGGATTAGTTGCTCCGGAACCCGCGAAGCGGCGTTCTCATCGATGAGCCACAGAGTCCGGGAGCGGCCGGCGGGACCAGCCGCCGGGACCTGCACCGGATTGGCGCCGGCCAAGGCCAAGCCAACGGCTCCGGCCTTGTCCTCGCCTGCAACCACCATCCAGACTTCGGCCGCCGTGTTGATGGCAGGCAGCGTCAAGGAAATACGCTGCGGCGGAGGCTTGGGTGAATTCCGGACACCCACTACAGTGAGTTCCTTCTCCCTGATCCCTGCCTGCTCGGGGAACAGCGACGCAATGTGGGCATCAGGTCCAACCCCCAGCAGGAGGATATCGAAGCGTGGAAGTTTTCGTGGGGTGTCCGGGCGATCATCGGAGGTATCTGCTGCATGCTCCGCGGCGGCGGCTTCTGCCAGCCTGCGTGCATAGTCTTCAGCCGCTTCCTCCGGTGTTCCAAACTGATCGGCGGAACCGGGCTCGTGGACCCGTTCAGGATCCACTCCGATGTGCGACAAGAGGGCCGCATGTGCTTGGCGGGTGTTCCGGTCGTCGTCGTCGGCGGCTACAAAGCGTTCGTCACCCCACCAGAAGTTGACCTTGGACCAGTTGACAGCCGGGGCAGCGGCGGAGTCGGCAACAGCCTTGAGGGTACCGATGCCCACCGTGCCTCCGGTGAGTACAACCGTGGCCTCGCCGTATCGGTCCTGAACGTCCACAAGCTTGGTGATGAGGCGGGCAGCGATCGCCGCCATCAATACCGAGGAGTCAGGATGAATACTTACTCTGGGCTCAGCGCTCACTTGGATGGACACTCCTTAGATTAGTCAGTGGAAGTCCAATAGTAATCACTTCACCGAACACATCGTCGGGATCCAGGCGGCGGAGTTCCTCGGCGAGGCAGTCCTGGAGGCTCCGGCGGGGGAGGGAGATCCGCTGTGCGGGCTGCCCTGGCTGGGTGAGTTCCGCGACGGACAGGCCCGGCCTGAACAGCTGCACATCCCCGCTTGCCCTGCTGAGCCGGACGCGCCGGATGCCTGTCCCCGCGGGATCGGCAACGATGGTGACGGGTGCGTCCAGCGCCAGCGTAAGCCACGCCGCGAGGAGCAGCGTGCTGGGGGAATCGGAGGCACCCTCGACCGCGATGGCCGTGACGGGAGAAGAATCCACCTGGTCCAGGACTGCCGCCAGCTGGATCCGCCAGTTGGTGAGACGGGTCCAGGCGAGGTCCGTATCGCCCGCCTTGTATGTTCTGCGGATGTTCTCCAGGGCCGTCGCAGGATCGGGCTCGTTGGCGGAGTCAGTAATCCTGCGGTGCGCAATTCTGCCGATTGAAGTGTCGCAGGCGCTCTTTGGCGCACCATGCGGCCACCACGCGACGATGGGGGCGTCCGGCAGAAGCAGGGCCGCCACCAGTGATTCGCTTTCCTCGGCCAGTTCTCCAAAGCCCCGCAGCACAATGACCTCGGAGGCTCCGGCGTCCCCACCGACACGGATCTGGGCGTCCAGCCTGGTCGGGGCGGAGGCTCCTGCGTCTGCGAGCACAATGATCCGGCAGGGGTGTTCCCGGCTGGCTTCGTTGGCTGCCTCGATGGCTTCTTCCTCGAGCCCTGATTTGGTGACGACGACGAGCGTCAGCACCCGGCCCAAGGCGATGACGCCGCCCTGCTCGCGCAGGGACATGATCTTCTTGGATATTTTCGAGGTGGTTGTGTCGGGAAGATCTACGATCATGGCCTTCTCCAGGTTCGTCCGTCGCGGGCAAGCAGTTCATCTGCCGAAGCAGGTCCCCAACTCCCGGGGGCGTACGGCTCAGGCTGTTCGTTCAGGCCCTCCCAGTACTCTTCGAAGGGATCCAGGATCTTCCAGGACAGTTCCACTTCCTGATGGCGCGGGAAGAGCGGCGGCTCGCCCAGCAGTACGTCCAGGATCAGCCGCTCGTAGGCTTCCGGGCTGGACTCTGTGAAGGCATGGCCGTAGCCGAAGTCCATAGTGACATCCCGGACCTCCATCTGAGTGCCGGGGACCTTGGAGCCGAAGCGGATAGTGGCGCCCTCGTCCGGTTGGACACGTATGACCACGGCATTCTGACCGAAATCGTCCTCTGCATGGTCGCGGAACAGGAGGTTGGGTGCACGCTTGAAGACGACGGCGATCTCGGTGACCCGCCGGCCCAGGCGTTTTCCGGCACGGAGATAGAACGGAACGCCGCTCCAGCGGCGGGTGTTGATGTCCACGCGGATTGCCGCAAAGGTCTCAGTGGTGGAATCGGCAGGGATACCGTCTTCCTCCAGGTACCCCAGGACCTGTTCCCCGCCCTGCCAGCCACCGGCGAACTGGCCACGCGCTGAATGCGTTGAAAGATCGTCGGGCAGTTTGACAGCAGCGAGGACCTTTTCCTTTTCGGCGCGCAGATCATCGGCGTTAAAGGAAATGGGCTCTTCCATGGCCGTGAGAGCAAGGAGCTGCAGCAGGTGGTTCTGGATGACGTCCCGGGCTGCCCCGACGCCGTCGTAATACCCCGCCCGGCCGCCGGTACCAATGTCCTCTGCCATGGTGATCTGGACGTGGTCCACATAGTTCGCGTTCCACAACGGTTCGAACAGCTGGTTCGCGAAACGCAATGCCAGGATGTTCTGCACCGTCTCCTTACCGAGGTAGTGGTCGATCCTGAAGACGGCGTCCTGCGGAAACACCGACTCCACAATGTCATTGAGCTGCCGCGCGGATTCGAGATCGTGCCCGAACGGCTTCTCAATGACCACACGACGCCAATTGTCCCCGGCTGCCTGAGCCAGTCCATGCTTGGACAGCTGCCGGCACACCTGCTCGAATGCTTTCGGCGGAATCGAGAGGTAGAACGCATGATTGCCGCGGGTTCCGCGTTGTGCATCGAGCTCATCAATGACGTCGCCGAGCCGCTCAAAAGCCGCGTCGTCGTCGAATTCACCCTGCACGAAACGGATGCCTTCTGACAGCTGGTTCCAGACGGCTTCATCAAAGGGTGTGCGGGAGTAGGCCTTGACCGACTCCTTCACTTCTGCGGCAAAGTCTTCGTTCTCCCACTGACGGCGGGCGAACCCCACCAAGGCGAAGCTTGGCGGGAGAAGCCCGCGGTTGGCGAGGTCGTAGACGGCCGGCATCAGCTTCTTGCGGGCGAGGTCTCCGGTCACTCCGAAAAGCACCAGGGAGGACGGCCCGGCAATCCGGTTCAGACGGCGGTCACGCGGATCCCGGAGAGGATTACGCATGCCCCCACGCGACGATGGAGCCGGCCTTCTGCCGCCGTTTTCAGTTTCTGGCATGGTAGCTCGGTGCCTTAGCTTTCGAGTCGGAACGCGGCCTGGCCGGCCAGCGCAGCAATGGTCTCCTGCAGCTGCTGCACACCGGCTGCACGATCCGTGAGGTGGAGGCGAAGGACCGGACGGCCGTGCTCGCTCAGCACCTGCGCGTCGCCGGCTGCCTGCGCCGAAATCAGTTCGCCGAATGTGAACGGGCGCTCCGGGATGGGGAGATCCTTTGCGGCTGCGGCCGTAACCTGCAGGAAGGCACCGATCGCGGGTCCTCCCTTGTGGAACTGGCCTGTGGAGTGCAGGAACCGTGGTCCCCAGCCGAAGGTGACAGGACGGCCGCTCAGGGCTGCCAGCTGGTCACGGACGGTCTCGAGGGACGCGAAGGCCAGACGGTCAAAATATGCCTGCACGCTGAGGTAGCCGTCGTCGCCCAGCTGGGAAAGCAGGGATGTAACAGCGTCGGCGGCCGTCGCAGACCCGCCGAGCCACTCCCCGCCGCGAACCTCAATGGCGCCGTCGACGAAACTGGCCGGGGTAGGTTCCGGCTGTGCGTCCAGGAGACCGCGGGCGGCCACCTTGGCGGCCTCGACGTCGGGCTGGTCGAAGGGGTTGATCCCCAGGAGCCGGCCGGCAACCGCCGTTGCGAATTCCCACACCATCATTTGGGTGGGGAGACCGCCGGCGATTGCAACTTCGTTTTCCCCGAGTTCGACGTCGGCATCCGCGGCCACGAGCCGCACCACCAGGACGTCGTCGGCTCCGCCAGTGACCTCAGGCGATGTGGGTCCTGCCACCACTGGAAGGACGCCAGTCCCAAGCTTGCCGGTGGACTCTGCGATCAGCTGCTCAGCCCAGTCGGCGAAACCGACAATTCCTGACCCGTCCTCGGCGATGACAATCTTGTTCCGCAAAGGCGTGGTGCCGCCGAGGGCAGCGCCGAGCGCAAGGCCGATGTTTTCAGGGGCGTCGTCGTTGAGGATTTCCGCGGCTTCCTCGGCTTCGTCGAGGAAGGCCTGGATGTCTACGCCGGCCAGTCCGCAGGGAACGAGCCCGAACGCAGTAAGGGCGGAGTAACGCCCGCCCACATTGGGATCCGCGTTGAACACCTGCCGGTAACCCGCTTCGCGGGAAGCCTTATCGAGCGGGGAACCGGGGTCGGTAACGATGATGATCCGGCTCTTCGCATCGAGTCCGGCCTCAGTAAAGGCCTGCTCGAAAATGCGCCGCTGGGAGTCGGTCTCAAGCGTTGAACCTGACTTGGAAGAGACTACAACAGCGGTTTCGGTGAGCCTGTCGGCGAGGACAGCACTGACCTGTTCAGGGTCGGTGCTGTCGAGCACACTCAGCTCGACGCCTGCAGTTCCTGCCATAACCTCCGGAGCCAGCGAGGAGCCGCCCATGCCACAGAGAACGATCCGGGTTATGCCCTCTGCGCGAAGTGCGTCCCGGAGTTCCAGGATGGGGGCGACCAGTGCTTGTGAAACGGTGGCGGCCTCGACCCAACCCAGGCGAATGGCGGATTCGGCTTCAGCATCAGGACCCCACAGGGTGTGGTCCTTTGCAAAAAGGCGGCTCGCTATCCGATCCTCAACAAGGGTAGGGACGTGGTGTTCAAGAGCTTGGCGTGCTGCGCCGGTGGCGTCGTAGCTGAGTGTGCTCATGGTGGACTAGGAAGCCTTCCGTGCGGCGGCGAGGGCGCCCTCGACGTCGGCCAGCAGTTCCTTCCAGCTGGCGACGAACTTGTCGAGTCCTTCGGACTCGAGGAGCGCGACGACCTCGTTGTAGGAGATGCCCAGGGCATCCAGGGCGTCAAGGGTCGCGTTGGCCTCGTCGTAGCGGCCGGTGATGGTGTCACCGGTGATGACTCCGTGGTCGAACGTGGCGTCGAGGGTTTTCTCCGGCATGGTGTTCACAACGCCGGGGGCGACGAGTTCGGTAACGTAGAGGGTGTCCGGGTAGGCCGGGTCCTTCACGCCGGTGGAGGCCCACAGCGGGCGCTGGGGGAGGGCTCCGGCGTCGGCCAGCAAGGCCCAGCGCTCGGTGGAGAACAGCTCTTCGTAGACCTGGTAGGCCAGGCGGGCGTTCGCGACGCCGGCCTTGCCCTTGAGTGCCTTGGCCTCCTCGGTGCCGATGGCGTCGAGGCGCTTGTCGATTTCGGAGTCGACGCGGGAGACGAAGAACGATGCCACAGAGTGGATCTTGGAGAGGTCGTGGCCGTTGTCCTTGGCCTGCTCCAGGCCTGACTGGAACGCGTTGATGACAGCGCGGTATCGCTCGAGGGAGAAAATCAGCGTCACGTTCACGCTGATGCCCGCGGCCAGGGTGGTGGTAATGGCTTCGAGGCCCTCAAGGGTTGCCGGGATTTTGATGTGGACGTTGTCCTTGTTGACCTTCTTGTACAGGTGCTGGGCCTCGGCCACGGTTCCTGCGGTGTCCCAGGCGAGGCGGGGGTCCACCTCGATGGAGACGCGGCCGTCAACACCGTTGCTTGCTGCGGCGACCGGAGCGAACAGGTCGCAGGCGTCGGCGACGTCGGTGGTGGTGATTTCGAAGATGGTCTCTTCGATCGAGGCGCCGGCAGCTGCCTGCGCGGCGATCGTGGCGTCGTAGTCCGTGCCGGTGGTGATGGCGGCGTGGAAGATGGACGGGTTGGTGGTGACGCCGACAACGTTCTTCTCGTCGATGAGCTTCTGCAGGGTGCCTGTTTCCAGACGTCCGCGGGAAAGGTCATCAAGCCAGATGGAAACTCCGGCGTCGGACAGCTGCTGTGTGGGGGTAGTCATTTTCTTATCTCCTGGAATTCGAATTCAGGCCTGCAGGCCAGCGAGGGAGTCCTTGGCGGCGGCGGCAACAGCCTCCGCAGTGATGCCGAACTCCTGGAAAAGGCGCTTGTAGTCAGCGGAAGCGCCATAGTGCTCGAGCGAGACGGAGCGCCCGGCGTCGCCGACGAACTCCCTCCAGCCCAGGGCGAGCCCGGCTTCAACGGAGACCCGGGCCTTGACGGCGGCGGGCAACACGGATTCGCGGTAGGCGGCATCCTGCTTGTTGAACCACTCGACACAGGGCATGGAGACAACGCGGGCAGCGATGCCTTCGGCCTGAAGGGCTTCGCGGGCCTGGACGGCCAGCTGGACCTCGGAGCCGGTGCCGATGAGGATAACGTCTGCCGGGACCGTTGCGCCGTCTTTCGAAGCCTCGGCCAGGACGTAACCGCCCTTGGCGACTCCCGCCGTCGAACCGAAGGTGTCGCCGTCGGCGGTGCCTTCGCCACGGGCGTACGTGGGAATGTTCTGGCGGGTCAGCACGATGCCGGCCGGGTTCTCGTGGTTCTCCAGCATGGTCTTCCATGCCGCAGCAACCTCGTTCGCGTCGCCGGGACGGACTACGTCCAGGCCAACGATGGCGCGCAGTGAGGCGAGCTGTTCCACAGGCTGGTGGGTGGGACCGTCTTCACCCAGACCGATGGAGTCGTGGGTCCAGACGTACAACGAGGGAACGCCCATGAGGGCACCGAGGCGGATAGCCGGACGCTGGTAGTCGCTGAAGATCAGGAACGTACCCGAGAAGGCACGGGTCTTGCCGTGGAGGGCAATGCCGTTCACGATTGACGCCGCGGCATGCTCCCGGATACCGAAGTGGAGCACGCGGCCGTACGGGTTGCCGGACCAGGCGTCAGTCTGCTTGGACGCGGGAATGAACGACGGCGAGCCCTCGATCGTGGTGTTATTGGATTCGGCAAGGTCAGCGGAGCCGCCCCACAGTTCCGGCATGACCGGGCCAAGCGCGTTGAGCACTTTTCCGGAGGCTGCGCGGGTGGAAACGTCCTTGCCGGCCGGGAAGACGGGAAGCGCGGCGTCCAGGCCCTCAGGCAGTTCGCGGGATTCGACACGCTCCAGCAGAGCGGCGTTTTCCGGGTTGGCTGCCTGCCAGGCGTTGAAGGATTCTTCCCATTCCTTGCGGGCCTCGGCACCGCGGTCCACTACGGAGCGGGCGTGGGCCAGGACTTCCTGGTCGACGTCAAAGGACTTGGCGGGGTCGAAGCCCAGGACCTCTTTGAGTCCGGCCACTTCCTCAGCGCCCAGGGCCGAACCATGGATCTTGCCCGTATTCTGCTTCTTCGGAGCGGGGTAGCCGATGATGGTGCGCAGCGAAATGATGGAAGGCTTCGACGTTTCGGCCTTCGCGGTGAGCAGTGCCGAGTACAGCTCCTGCACGTCTTCCTTGTATTCGCCGGTCTTGGTCCAGTCAACACGCTGGGTGTGCCAGCCGTAGGACTCGTACCGCTTCAGCACGTCCTCGGTGAAGGAGATGTCGGTGTCGTCCTCGATGGAGATGTGGTTCTCATCGTAGATAACAACGAGGTTGCCCAGTTCCTGGTGACCGGCCAGCGAGGAGGCCTCGGAGGTCACGCCTTCCTGGAGGTCGCCGTCGGACGCGATAACCCAGATGGTGTGGTCGAACGGGCTGGTGCCGGCGGCAGCATCGGCGTCGAACAGGCCGCGCATGCGGCGCTGCGAGTATGCGAACCCGACGGAGGATGCCAGGCCCTGGCCCAGCGGCCCGGTGGTGATCTCCACGCCGGCGGTGTGCTTGTACTCCGGGTGCCCAGGGGTCAGCGAACCCCAGGTACGCAGTGCTTCAAGGTCCTTGAGCTCCAGGCCGTAGCCCGAAAGGAACAGCTGGATGTACAGCGTCAGCGATGTGTGGCCCGGTGACAGGATGAAACGGTCGCGTCCCAGCCAGTCAGGATTTCGGGGATCGTGGCGCATCAGCTTCTGGAAGAGAAGGTATGCGGCGGGGGCCAAACTCATGGCCGTCCCGGGGTGGCCATTGCCCACCTTCTCCACGGCGTCCGCGGCCAATACCCTGACGGTATCCACGGCGCGTTGGTCCAAGCTGGTCCATGACAGTTCTTGCTCTTCCAAATGTGGCACGAAAACCGGGCCCCTCTCTGTGCTGACGGCAATTGGTACTGGTCAGGCCGGAGCAGGGCAGTTGATGGCGCCTGCTGCAGTGTGTACCAGCCGTTCACCATTGAAACGTTGATCTAACTTCAGTCGCATGGCAGAGGGGGGAATACGCTTTCCAGCGCTACCCCTTGCGTGCTGATCTGCTGACAGCTTAGCCCTAATCCACACTCTGGTCAGCGTGAATCTCACTAAGTGGACTGAATTTTCCTTATATGAATCACCGTATAGCAGGGAGGTTGTGAGAATCAGTTAACGTCCCGGAATCATTAGGAAACTCGCAGGAAAGCCGCAGACAAAGCCGTAGGCAAAACAAACGACGCCGGGGTAATGCTCAGTGAACAATGCCGGCTGTGGCTCCACGGTATGATATTCGAAGGCCGCCGAAGGGGTGCGCAGGCCCGTTTTTGCGGGTCCCGCCGTGGAGGTCCACCGGAAATAAACCGCCACACACAGCCAGACAGAACAGAGTGACTGCAACGTGAGTACAACCGATACGCCTCTCAACGCTGCCCGGCTTCCGGGGAAGGCAGGCATCGCCCGCAAAGCCAAGGCGTACCTGGCCCTCACAAAACCAAGAGTCATTGAACTTCTCCTGGTCAGCACCCTCCCCACCATGATCTATGCAGAGCGCGGCTTTCCATCTGTCGGGCTCATCCTGGCGACGCTGGTTGGCGGTGCCTTCGCCGCCGGCAGTGCAGGCGCCTTCAACTGCTACATTGACCGCGACATCGACAAACTCATGCACCGGACTGAGAAGAGGCCTCTCGTCACGGGAGAGGTCACCCCCCGCGAAGCTCTGGTTTTCGCTTCCCTCCTGGGTGCCGCTGCGATTGCCATCCTCTGGTTCGGCGCAAACCCGTTGTCCGCCTGGCTCGGCCTCGGCGCCATCCTTTTCTACGTGGTCATTTACACCATGATCCTGAAGCGGCGCACGGCCCAGAACATTGTGTGGGGCGGGGCTGCTGGGTGCTTTCCCGTCCTCATTGCCTGGGCCGCCGTCACCAACACCGTTGAGTGGCCCGCCGTCGTGCTCTTTATGGTGATTTTCCTGTGGACCCCGCCGCACTACTGGCCGCTCTCCATGCGGTACGGCGAGGACTACCGGAACGCCAACGTGCCCATGCTTGGTGCCATCGCCGGGGCCCGCGTGGTTTCAGTCCAGGTGGTCCTCTACGCGTGGGCCATGGTGGTCTGTTCGCTGCTCATGGTCCCCGCAGGTGGCGCCGGCTGGGTCTACACAGCAACCGCCGTACTCGCAGGCGCATGGTTCCTCTACGAATCCCACGCCCTCTATACCAGGGCTCAGGCCGGAGACGTTTCGAACAAGGGTGCCATGAAGGTTTTCCACGGCTCCATCAGCTACCTCACCCTGCTCTTTATCGCCCTGGCCATCGATCCGTTCGTCGGCTCGCCGATCATGGGCGGCTAGCCTCACCGGACGCTCCCTCACGTTTCGCAGGTTTTCACCGAACGCTCCCTCACGTTTCGCAGGTTTTCACCGAACGCTCCCTCACGTTTCGCAGGTTTTCACCGAACGCTCCCTCACGTCCCGCCGCTAAAGCACAAACGCTCCCTCACGTTTCGCAGGTTTTCACCGAACGCTCCCTCACGTCCCGCCGTCTAACGACAAACGCTTTGGCGGGATCTGAGGGCGCGTCTCGTGTTTGCGGGCGGGATCTGAGGGAGCGTCTCGTGTTTGCGGGCGGGATCTGAGGGAGCGTCCGGTGTTATTTGACCGGGCTTGAGCGGGCGAGGTCCGCTGCGTTGGTTGCGGCGATAATCAGCAGCGCCGCGCCGAGCATGTGTGTGCCAACCAGGAGCGCTGGGATCCCGTTGTAGTACTGGCTGAAGCCAATGACTGCCTGCAGCACGGTGACCGAGAGCAGCAGGAAAACGGCGGAACGGAAGGGACCGTTGATCCTTTCCCGCAATACGAGGTACAGCGCAACCACGGAGCCTGCGGTGATCAGGTACGCCGGGACGGCATGGATGTGCGAGAACAAATCCCAATCGAGGTTGTTGCGCGGGGCATCGGCATCGCCGGCGTGCGGCCCGGCCCCTGTCACGACAACTCCCAGGCAAACAGCAACAGCAGAGAAAAGTGCGACGGCGGCCATCAGCGGGCGGGCCACGCCAGGCAGGGGGGCCAACTGTATTGAGCGGAACCGGCCCGTCCTGCCATAAGCCCGGTTAACCAGCAATGTTGCCAGCACCACCAGCCCCATGGACACGAGGAAATGCAGGCCGACAACCCAGGGGTTGAGCTGGGTGAGGACAGTGATTCCACCGATGATGGCCTGCGCCGGGATGCTGGCCAGCAGTCCGAGGGCGAGGAGGAACAAGTCACGACGTTCCTTGCGCAGGTTCCACAGATACACCAGCATCAGGGCCGCAACGGCCGCCAGGGCGAAGGTGAGAAGTCTATTGCCGAACTCGATGAAGCCGTGCAGTCCCATTTCGGGAGTGTTGACCAGAGAATCTGCGGTGCAACGCGGCCACGTGGGGCAGCCCAGTCCTGAGGATGTGAGGCGTACGGCTCCTCCGGTCACCACCAGAATCGTCTGGCCGATGAGGGACAGGACCGCGAGGCGGAGCACTGTTCTGTCAACGGATGCGGGGAGCTTGGAAGTAAACCGGGACACGATCCCGGGGAGGCGCGACGCCGTGCTCACAGTTTTCTCAATTCCACTTGAACCAACGGGTGGCCGCTACGCCGGCGACAGCCGTCCACAGCAGCAGGACAAGAACGGCCGGGGCGTTGACGGCGCCATGCACCAGTGCGTCCCTCAAGGCCTCACCAAGGGCGCCGGAGGGCAGAAAGTGCACCAGGTGCTGAGCCGCGCCGGGAAGCCGTTCGGCGGGGATCACGATGCCGCCAAGGGCGCCGAGCAGAATCCAGAGCAGGTTGGTGATGGCCAGTGTTGCTTCGGGTCGGACCGTGCCCGCGACCAGCAGGCCCAGGGCCGTGAAGGCCGCTCCACCCATTACAAGGAGGAGAAGGCCGGGTAGTAGTCCTGCCGGATTGGGCTGCCAGCCCAGGATCGCGGCCACTGAACCAATCACCAGTACCTGCAGAGCAAGGACTGCCAGCACCGCAAGGATCTTTCCTGCGATGAGTCCCGTCCGGCCCAGCGGGGTGGTGGACAGGAACCGCAACACGCCGTAACGGCGGTCGAATCCGGTCGCAATGCCTTGACCCGTGAAACCGGTGGACATGGCGCACAGAGCAAGGATGCCCGGCACCGCGACGTCGACCCGGCTGCCGCCCAGGCCGTCCAGCAGGGGCGTGACGGTCAGTCCTACCAAGGCCAGGAGCGGCAGCACGATGGCAAGAATCAGTTGTTCACCGTTCCGGACCATCGTCAGGGCTTCATAGCCGCCCTGCAGGGCAATCCGCTTGAACAACGGCGCAGGGGCGCCTCCGAGCGTCGCGTTCATCGGATATCCCTTCCGGAAATGTCGAGGAATACATCTTCGAGGCTGCGGGCTTCCAGGCTCAGGGATCCTGGCATGATGCCGCGCGCTGCCCACCAGGTTGTTAGAGCAGCAAGGTCCTCCGGGCTGAGCGCACCTGTGGCGGAGTAGCTGCCGGCCCTGCTCTCCCTGACATCGATTCCGGGAGCAAAAACACCGGTGAAGTCCAGGCCTGGCCTCGCCTCGAACAGGAGGGTGCGGATGTGAGGTTGGCTCGGGTCAGGCGAAACGTTCCGCTGCAGCAGTTGCGCCACGGTTCCCTCGGCCACGTTCCTTCCGGCGTCAATGATGTAGACGTAGTCGGCGAGACGCTGTGCGTCGTCCATGAGGTGGGTTGTAAGGATGATTCCCATCCCCGCCGAACGCAGTTCGGTGATGAGTTCAAAGACGATGTTGCGCGACTGCGGATCCAGGCCTGCGCTTGGCTCGTCAAGGAAAAGCACCTCGGGCCGGCCCACCAGGGCGGCAGCGAGGGCGAGGCGCTGCTTCTGCCCACCGGAAAGACGGCGCACGCTGGTCCTGCTGAAGGTATCGATTCCCAGCCGCTGAATCAGTTCGTCCAGAGGCCAGGGGTTCCGGTACATTCCCGCTATGTGGCGGAGCAACGGGATAGGTCGGGCCGACGGCGGCAGTCCGCCATCCTGCAGCATCACACCTACCCGGGAACGAAGGCCTGCATCTGCTGTATCCGGATCCTGCCCCAGCAGCGAGATAGTTCCACCAGTGCGTTTTTGAAGGCCTTGTGCGCATTCAATCGTGGTGGTTTTGCCAGCGCCGTTGGCGCCCAGGAGGGCAGTGACCTTGCCGCGTTCGGCCACGAGGGACAGGCCACCCACTATCCGGAGCATCTTGCCATCCAGGGCCGGGAGCGGACCAACGTCCTTGACTAACCCGTCTATGGACAGAACAGTGGATTGGGGGGATTGCACCAAAGCATTCTACGTGATGTAGTAGCAGTGCACTCAGTCCGGGTTCCGGGGTGTCCGAGATCACAATGAGGCAGCGAGCAGGCGAGCCTAGCCTTACTGGATGCCGGGACTAAATTACGACATCATTATGTTGTGTATTCCATGAGCTCATCCACTTCTGCGCGCTTGATCAGCCGCAGCGCGCCAGCAGGCGTGCCGGCGGTGCTCCACCCTGTTCCGGCGTCGGCAACTGCCGAGGCTGAGGAGCGTACACGCGACCGCGTTCTGAACGCCGTTCTGGAGCATGGACCGGTGAGTGCCGCTGAGCTTGGCGACCTCCTGGGCTTCACCCCGGCTGCAGTCCGCCGCCACCTTGATCACCTCGCCCGCAGGGGAGTGATCGAAGTAAAGCGCGTGGCCAGGGCTGGCGCCGGTGCAGGCCGTCCCGCCCGCCGTTATGTTCTGAGCTCACAGGGCCAGTCGAGCCTCGGCGACGACTACCTGAATATTGCAAGCTCTGCACTCAAGCAGCTCGAGAACATGGCTGGCTCGGAAGCAGTCCGGGAGTTCGCCGTCGAGCGTTTCTCCGATATGGAACGCCGCTATGCTCCGGAAGTTGAAGCAGCCGGGGCTGATATCACTGCAAGGGCGCGGGCCCTGTCCGCGGCCCTCTCCAGGGACGGTTACGTTTCATCCGCAGCTTCCATCGAAGCCAAGGCGCCCCTTCCCGCCGCGCTCTCCAGCGTCCAGCTCTGCCAGGGCCACTGCCCGGTTCAACAGCTCGCTGCCCAGTTCCCGGTGTTCTGCGACGTGGAAACCGAAGTTTTTTCCCGGCTGGTAGGCGTTGACGTGCGCCGCCTCTCCACGTTGGCCCGCGGGGGGCATGTTTGTACTACCCACATACCTACGGGTCGACCGGCGGTTCAGGGGCGGGAAACACCCGCAGCACCCGGGACCTCAGAAGTATTGCCGGAAAACCCGGACGAAGTATCCAACCATCTGCAAGAAAGGCCGTGATGACGGACCAACTATCAGAGAAAAAGGTTGCTGACTCTACTGTGATTTCGGAGATTCTGGAAAAGAATCCCGAGCTCCACGGAATCGGCAACTACGAGTACGGCTGGTCCGACAAGAACGACGTCGGCGCCAACGCCCGCCGTGGAATCAATGAGGACGTTGTCCGGGACATTTCGGAGAAAAAGAGCGAGCCCCAGTGGATGCTGGACCTCCGCCTCAAGGGCCTGAAGTACTTCGACCGCAAGCCCATGCCCACCTGGGGTGCGGACCTGTCGGGCATCGACTTCGACAACATCAAGTACTTCGTGCGATCCACCGAGAAGCAGGCCACCAGCTGGGAGGACCTGCCGGACGACATCAAGAACACGTATGACAAGCTCGGCATCCCCGAGGCCGAAAAGCAGCGGCTGGTCTCCGGCGTCGCCGCCCAGTACGAGTCCGAGGTCGTCTACCACCAGCTGCGTGAAGACCTTGAAAAGCAGGGCGTCATCTTCCTTGATACCGATACTGCACTGCGGGAGCACCCTGAGATCTTCCAGGAGTACTTCGGCACCATCATTCCCGTGGGTGACAACAAGTTCGCGTCCCTGAACACTGCCGTCTGGTCGGGCGGTTCCTTCGTGTACGTGCCCAAGGGCGTCCACGTAGACATCCCCCTCCAGGCATACTTCCGTATCAACACGGAAAACATGGGCCAGTTCGAACGCACCCTGATTATCGCGGACGAAGACTCCTATGTTCACTACATTGAGGGCTGCACCGCGCCGATTTACACCTCGGACTCGCTGCACTCGGCTGTTGTGGAGATCATCGTGAAGAAGGGCGCCCGCGTCCGCTACACGACCATCCAGAACTGGTCCAACAACGTGTACAACCTGGTCACCAAGCGCGCCATCTGCGAAGAGGGCGCCACCATGGAGTGGATCGATGGCAACATCGGTTCCAAGGTGACCATGAAGTACCCCGCCGTTTACCTTGTGGGCGAGCATGCCAAGGGTGAAACCCTGTCCATCGCTTTCGCAGGCGAGGGCCAGCACCAGGACACCGGCTCCAAGATGGTCCACATCGCGCCCAACACCAAGAGCTCGATTGTGTCCAAGTCCGTGGCCCGTGGTGGAGGCCGTGCGGCCTACCGTGGTCTGGTCCAGGTGCGCGAAGGTGCCAAGCACTCCGCGAACACCGTCCGCTGTGACGCCCTGCTGGTGGACACCATCAGCCGCTCGGACACCTACCCGTACATCGACATCCGTGAAGACGACGTCGTTATGGGACACGAAGCAACGGTTTCCCGGGTCAGTGAAGAACAGCTCTTCTACCTGATGTCCCGCGGTATGCGTGAGGACGAAGCCATGGCGATGATCGTCCGTGGCTTCATCGAACCGATTGCCCGTGAACTGCCGATGGAATACGCCCTCGAGCTGAACCGCTTGATTGAACTGCAGATGGAAGGATCCGTCGGTTAACGATGACTGATATCACTACTGAAAAGGCACGCATTGGCGCGCCGTCAGCCCAGCCGTTCATCAACGGTTTCACCGAAGAGGGCGAGAGCCTTTCTCCCATCAATTCCGCTGAATCCAAGGCCCCGTTGGCCGGAGCTTCCGCCAAGAGCCACTCACATGGTGGCGGCGTCGGGATTCCCGACAGCTCACGCGCCGGACGCCTGACGTCCTACAACCTTGCCGACTTCAAGCCGCTCACGGGCATGGAGGAAGACTGGCGCTTCACACCGCTGAAGCGCCTCCGCGGGCTCCACACGGACGCCTTGACCGGAACTGCTCCCGAGGTGCTTGTCACAGCGCCGTTGGGAGTCCTGGTGGAAACGGTTGACCGCAACGACAAGCGCATCGGTTCCGCAGCGATTCCTGAGGACAGGGTCTCCGCCAATGCCTGGGAAAACTTCACTGAGGCAACTGTCATCACGGTGCCCGCTGAAGCTCAGGTAACGGATGAAATCAGTGTTCTGATCACCGGCCAGGGCACCGAGGCGTCTGCACAGCACATCGTCATCGAAGCGAAGAAGTTCTCCAAGGCCGTGGTAGTCCTTGATCACCAAGGCACCGCCGTTGTCTCGCAGAACGTCGAAATCCTGGTGGGGGACGGCGCTGACCTCACTGTCATTTCCCTCCAGGAATGGCATGACGATTCAGTGCACGCGTCCTCACAGCAGGCAAAGCTTGGCCGCGACGCGAAGTTCAAGCACATCGTGGTGAGCCTGGGTGGCGACCTGGTGCGCATGACCCCGTCAGCGCGCTTCACTGCCACCGGCGCCGAAGTTGAACTGCTGGGCCTGTACTTCGCCGACGCCGGCCAGCACCTTGAGCAGCGGCTGTTCGTTGACCACTCTGTGGCCAACTGCAAGTCCAATGTTCTGTATAAGGGTGCGCTGCAGGGCAAGAATGCCCACACCGTCTGGGTAGGCGACGTCCTCATCCGTAAGGAAGCAGAAGGCACGGACACCTACGAGGCCAACCGCAACCTGGTATTGACGGATGGCGCCCGCGCCGACTCTGTTCCGAACCTGGAAATTGAGACCGGACTGATCGAGGGTGCGGGGCACGCAAGCGCCACCGGACGTTTCGACGACGAGCACCTGTTCTACCTGATGGCACGCGGAATCTCGGAAGAGGTCGCCCGCCGCCTGGTGGTTCGAGGCTTCCTGAACGAAATCATCCAGAAGATCAAGGTTCCGGCGCTCGAGGAGCGCCTCACTGCCGCGGTCGAGCGCGAGCTCGCCGCTACCAATAACTGAACGGGTACGGAAACCACCACATGACTGAACAGCCGAAGGGTGACCTCGTCTGCAGCGCCAGTGAGATCAAACTCAAGCAGGCACTGCGGATCCTGATCGACGATTACCCCGTCGCCATCGTGAAGGACTCGATGGGTGACATCCACGCGATTGGCGATACCTGCTCGCATGCGGACGTCTCCCTTTCGGAGGGTGAAGTCGAAGGTTGCATGATCGAGTGCTGGGGTCACGGATCCCAGTTCGATCTCCGTACAGGAGAGCCACTTCAGCTGCCTGCCTACGACCCGGTGCCGGTTTTCGCGGTCACCATCGATGGCGACGACGTCTATGTGGACTTCAGCAACGTACTCAATGGCGCCGAAGCCCCGAACTTCAGCTAATCGCCAACCGCACATTAAAAACTTCTAGCCAAGAAACAGCACCGCAGCCGGAGGGCATGGTGCAGAGGAGAACAAGACACATGTCTACTCTTGAGATCAAGGACCTGCACGTCAGCATTGACACCGAACAGGGCACCAAAGAGATCCTGAAGGGCGTCAGCCTGACCATCAAGACCGGCGAGACCCACGCCATCATGGGCCCCAACGGCTCGGGCAAGTCCACGCTGGCCTCCACCATTGCCGGCCACCCCCGCTACAACGTCACGGGCGGCACCATCACCCTCGACGGCGAAGACGTGCTGGCCATGAGTGTCGACGAGCGCGCCAGGGCAGGCCTCTTCCTGGCCATGCAGTACCCGGTGGAGGTCCCCGGCGTCAGCATGACCAACTTCCTGCGCACCGCGAAGACCGCAATCGACGGCGAAGCACCGTCCCTGCGTCACTGGACCAAGGACGTCAAGGCTGCAATGGCCCAGCTCCGCATCGATGCTGACTTCACGCAGCGCAACGTCAACGAGGGCTTCTCCGGTGGCGAGAAGAAGCGCGTCGAGATCCTCCAGCTGGAACTCTTCAAGCCGCGCTTCGCCATCCTCGACGAAACCGACTCAGGTCTCGACGTCGACGCACTCAAGGTCGTGTCAGAGGGCGTCAACCGCGCTCACGCCGAGGGCAACATGGGTACCCTGCTCATCACGCACTACACACGGATCCTGCGCTACATCAAGCCGGACTTCGTCCACGTGTTCGTTGACGGACAGGTAGTCGAAGAGGGCGGCCCGGAATTGGCCGACCGACTCGAAGAAGAAGGCTACGACCGCTACGCTAAAGGCGCCGGGGCAGCGAGCATCGCAGCCGCGGCAGCAGCAGCACAGGCCTAGTAAGGACCAGTCATGACCGAAATCAATACCGCCCGGACGGGCCTTGAGGATGTCGAAGAGGCCCTCAAGGACGTCATTGACCCGGAGCTCGGGGTTAACATTGTCGACCTCGGACTGCTCTACGGGTTGAAATACTCCGACGACGACGGCGCACTGCTGATCGATATGACGCTCACCACCGCTGCGTGCCCGCTGACGGACGTGCTCGAGGAGCAGGTCGGCAAGGCACTGGACGGTGTTGTGGACGAATGGCGTCTGAATTGGGTGTGGATGCCGCCATGGGGTCCCGAACGGATCACCGATGACGGCAAGGACCAGATGCGCGCCCTCGGGTTCAACATCTGATTCAAAGCTCCATCCCCACCGCCTCCCTCGCCTCGCTTCGCTCGGCCAGGGAACCCTCGGAGGCGGAGGCCCCTGTTTAGCCATATTAAAGACGGACGCATTGCCGCCTGCGAAGTTTTCGCGGCCCAGGTCCAGGATTTTC
>NZ_JALLAN010000008.1 GCF_023062595.1 Arthrobacter rhizosphaerae | reverse complement strand
ACACAGGGTTACGGCGGTCATAGCGTGGGGGAAACGCCCGGTCCCATTCCGAACCCGGAAGCTAAGACCCACAGCGCCGATGGTACTGCACCCGGGAGGGTGTGGGAGAGTAGGTCACCGCCGGACAACCATTAAGGTCGAGAGCCCCGAACCAGGGAACTGGTCGGGGCTCTCCCCATTTAAAACAACACCCACACACCAACCAAACCAAACCCTCCCTCACCTCCCGACCCTTAACCGGGGACCCTCCCTCACCTTCCGACCGTTTACCGGGGACCCTCCCTCACCTTCCGACCGTTTACCGGGGACCCTCCCTCACCTTCCGACCGTTTACCGGGGACCCTCCCTCACCTCCCGACCCTTTGTCGGAGACCCCTCCACGCCGGAACCCGCAGGATGTGAGGGAGCGTCCGGCCGCAATCCGCGAAACCTGAAGGAGCGTCGGGGGGTTTTCGGGGCAACCCGGGACCTCACGGATTGCCGGCTTGTGTGCTCAACAGCACGAACCTTGTGGGGCGGGCCGAGGGCAAAAGATGCTCGTGGACACAAAGGTTTGGAGTTGCTGGTTATGATGATGGTCACTGTTTGGCCAGCGGTTCGGCCAGCGGCGACCACCTAGTCATCCCTCGCCTAGAATTGCATGAGATGTACGGACTTCGAAGCGCTTGAAATTCGGGTTGCGTAGAACGACGAACACCGAGAAGAGCGGCTGCGATTGCGCCAGTGGTCAGCTCGCAATAGGAGGACTCCATAATGGCTGAGCACAACGGCGGAAACCGCGGCGGAAAAGATCGCGGCGGTTCCAGCGGGCGGGGTTCGGGTGGCCCTTTCCGGGGCACCAATAATTCGGGCGGGGACCCACGTGGATTCCGTTCCCGAGAAGATCGTGACGGCCAGGGCTCGCGTCCGCCGTTTGGCGACCGCCAGCGCCCGCAGGGCGACGCCGATCGTAAGCCGTTCAGCGGTGGGGATCGTAAGCCGCCGTTTGGCGACCGCCAGCGCCCGCAGGGTGATCGGGATCGTAAGCCGCCGTTTGGTGATCGTCCGCGTCGTGAGGGTGACGGTGAGCGCCGTAGTTTCAGTGGCGGTGACCGGGATCGTAAACCGTTCAGTGGTGGGGATCGGGATCGTAAGCCGCCGTTTGGTGATCGTCCACGTCGTGAGGGTGACGGTGAGCGCCGCAGCTTTGGCGGTGGGGATCGTGACGGCCAGGGCTCGCGTCCGCCGTTTGGCGACCGCCAGCGCCCCCAGGGTGACCGGGATCGTAAGCCGCCGTTTGGTGACCGGGATCGTAAGCCGCCGTTTGGGGATCGGGATCGTAAGCCGCCGTTTGGTGATCGTCCACGTCGTGAGGGTGACGGTGAGCGCCGCAGCTTTGGCGGTGGCGAAAACCGCAAACCCTTTGGCGACCGCCAGGATCGTGCGCCCAGGACCTTCGACCGTGGAGACTCGGGCCCCCGCCAGTTTGGCCGACGCGACGAGGGTGAGGACCGTCCGGTACGCGTACCGAACGCCCGTGACCTGCGCAGCGCCAACCGTCCCGATCGGGAACGTTCACCTCAAATCGACGAAGATGTCACAGGTCAGGAACTTGACCGGGCCACCAAGCACGAAATCAAGACACTCGAGGCCAACAGCGCCGAGTGGGTTGCACGGCACTTGGTGATGGCCGGGCGGCTCATCGATGACGAGCCCGAATTGGCCTTCCAGCATGCCTTGGCTGCCAGCCGTCGGGGCGGAAGGCTTTCAGCTGTGCGCGAGGCCGTAGGACTCACGGCCTATGCGGCAGGTCATTATGGCGAGGCGTTGCGGGAATTCCGGACATACCGGCGCATCAGTGGTTCTAACGTGCATCTTCCGGTGATGGCAGATTGTGAGCGGGGCCTGGGAAGGCCGGACAGGGCTTTGGACGTCGTACGGTCCGAGGAAGCCAAGGACCTGGACGCGCCCGGCAAGGTCGAGCTGGCCATCGTGGCCGCAGGCGCCCGCTCTGACCTGGGCCAGTTGGACGCTGCTGTGGCTGAGCTGGAGATCCCCCAGCTGGACATGAACCGGGCATTTTCCTACAGCCCGCGTCTGTTCAGGGCATATGCGGATGCTTTGGCCGCAGTTGGTCGCGGCGAAGAAGCCGGGAAGTGGCAGCGCCAGGCTGTGGTGGCCGAGAACGCCCTCGGGCTTGGCGCTTCGGAGGAGCCCGACATCATCGATCTTGGCTGGGACGAGGAAGAGGAAGCCCGGCAGGACGAGGAATTGCGCCGCCTGCAGGCCAGGCAAAACCTCGGGACGACGGAGGTTGCGGAGGGCACTGGCAAGGCAGCTGATGCTGAACTGAGGCCGGCGGCAACAGCGTCTGCACCTGCAGAACTTGACGAAGGCTCAGATGACGCCGAGTCTGACTACTTTGAGTCGGACGACGCAGAATCGGATGAAGATTCAGTCGAAGAAGAAGTCGAAGCGGCCGAGGCTGCCGGGACGGAAACAGTGGATGAATCCGACCCAGTGAACCGCACAGAGGACTAGCCCGCATGCCTTCCGCTTCACTCATCTCGATGTTCGACGCCCTGCTGTCGGATCTGGACGGCGTGGTGTATGCCGGACCCCACGCAATCCCCGGTGCCGTAGAGGCTCTCGGGAAGCTTGAAGGGGAAGGCCTGCGCCTGGGTTATGTCACCAACAATGCCTCCCGGACTCCTGCCCAGGTGGCAGCACATCTGCGTGAACTGGGTGCTCCGGCTGAGGACCAGCAAGTGGTGAGTTCATCACAAGCGGCAGCAGAGCTTCTTTCGGGCATGCTTCCGGCCGGCTCCCGGGTCCTCGTGACGGGTAGCCGTGCCCTTGCGCATGAGCTGGAACTCGTCGGACTCATCCCGGTGCATAGTGCCTTGGAACACCCTGTGGCGGTGGTTCAGGGGTTTAATCCTGAAATCGCCTGGAAGGATCTTGCCGAGGCATCGTACGTGGTCGCGGGCGGCGCGCTCTGGGTGGCAACGAACACAGACATGTCCATCCCGCAGGCCCGGGGGATCGCGCCCGGGAACGGTACCTTGGTTGCAGCCGTGGCATCGGCCACTGGGCAGAAGCCGCTGGTCGCGGGCAAGCCGGAGGCTCCCTTGTTCCATGCCGCTGCCAAACGGCTTGGCTCTGAGCGTCCGCTCGTCGTCGGTGACCGCCTGGACACTGACATCCTCGGCGGCAACCGGGCCGGGTTTGCCACTGTCGCCGTCCTGACGGGCGTCGATACCCGGGAATCCATCCTGGCAGCCCGCGCTGAGGAACGGCCTGGCTATCTCATCAACACGTTATCTGAGCTTTATGAGCCCTACCCGGAAGTGGACGGTCGTGACGGGACGTACCATTGCCGCGGATCCCGCGCGCGCGTTGACGGGAACACAGTCACTATCAGCGGTGACCGCGCGGACGTGGATTCCTGGCGGGCCGCCTGCGCAGCATGGTGGGCTGCGAACCCCGGAGCCACAACAGCAATGGTGCCAGACCTCGAATGGCTTGATCATTAGACTGGTGAAATGACCGAGCTGAACCAACCGCCAAACCCAGTTGACCATACTGCGGTCCGCTGGCCGCAGGCACCCCGGGTGCAGGGCGCCTTCGGCCATAGCACCTCCGGGCAGGGCACCACTGGTCCAGGGATGACTGACCGGGACGTGGACGAGGCCCTGGGTCTGCTGTCGAAATTGCCTGACCTGGAAGTGGCCGAGCACGGAACTGTCTACGCCGAACTGCACGATGCCCTGCTGGGGGCGCTGAATGCTGAGGCACTGAACGGTGACTCGTCGTCGGACGATACCCGCCCATGACCCGACTGGACCAAATGCTTGTGGCCCGGGGGCTGGCAAGATCGCGTACCCATGCCGCGCGGCTTATCGTCGAAGGAAAGGTGAGCTCTGGCGGGACTACCCTGTCAAAGGCTTCCCTCCAGGTTGAGGAACAAACGGAACTAAGCGTGGTTGAGGCGGCGGAAGACCTTTACGTCAGCCGTGCAGCCCATAAGCTGGCTGGCGCGCTCAAGGCTTTCCCTGAAATTTCCGTCCATGGAAAACGCTGCCTCGACGCAGGAGCGTCCACGGGCGGCTTCACGGAGGTGCTGCTGAGGCAGGGTGCGGCACGTGTAGTGGCAGTCGACGTCGGGCATGGACAGCTGGTGCCGCAGCTGAGGTCCGATCCCCGTGTGGACGTTCACGAAGGACTCAATGTCCGATACATGAAGGCTGATGATATCGGCGGCCCAGCCCAACTGACTGTGGCCGATTTGTCCTTTATCTCCCTCACCCTGGTGGTTGAACCGCTGGCTGCCTGTACAGAGCCCGGCGGGGACCTGGTGCTCATGGTCAAACCCCAGTTCGAGATTGGGAAGGACAGGCTTGGCCGCACCGGTGTGGTCAATTCCGAGCTGGAACGGCGCCGCGCAGTAACTAAAGTAGCGACGGCAGCAGCAGAGTCAGGACTGGAATTGCGGGGGCTGGCAGCCAGTCCCTTGCCCGGACAGGACGGAAACGTTGAATACTTCCTGTGGATAAAACGCCGGATGGTTCCAGACTTGCCTAAGATCGAAGGGCATGACGCAGCTGTTGCCGCGTTGCTTGGAAGTATTTGGCCGAGTCCTTTGAAGAACCACTAGAAAGCGGAACCCGATGAGCAGGCGTGTACTGGTCCTTGCCCACACCGGCCGCGAGGAATCACTGAAAGCTGCATGGGAGGCTTGCGAACAGCTGCATTCCTCCGGGATTGTGCCCGTAATGCAGGAATCGGAGCTAGGCGACATGGAGCGCTACTTCGGCCGGCTGGAACACCCTGTTGAGGTTCTCCACGATCACATCCAGCTGCCCGATGTTGAACTTGTCATGGTCCTCGGCGGAGACGGAACCATTCTGCGGGCAGCTGAACTCGTCCGCGAAGTGGACGTGCCGCTACTGGGCGTAAACCTGGGGCACGTTGGTTTCCTTGCTGAAAGCGAGCGGGCAGACCTTGCCCAGACTGTCGAATGGATTGCCAGCAGGCAGTACACCGTCGAAGAGCGAATGACGATCGATGTTCAGGTCTGGGTCCGCGGACAAAAGATCTGGCACACGTGGGCGCTCAACGAAGCCGCCATAGAAAAAGGCAACCGGGAGCGGATGCTGGAAGTGGTTACGGAAGTGGATGAACGCCCGCTGACCACCTTCGGGTGTGACGGTATTGTGCTGGCAACCCCTACGGGTTCCACCGCCTACGCCTTCTCCGCCGGAGGACCGGTGGTGTGGCCAGAGGTGGAGGCTCTCGTGATTGTTCCGATCAGCGCCCACGCCCTCTTTGCCAAACCGTTGGTCGTTTCGCCCCGCTCGAGACTCGCCGTCGAAGTTCTGGGCCGGACAGACGCGCAGGGAGTTCTCTGGTGCGACGGGCGGCGCTCTGTTGACCTCCCGCCGGGTGCCCGTGTGGAGGTTACACGGTCCGCCACCCCCGTACGTCTGGCCCGCACCCACCCCACGCCATTCTCAGGGCGGCTGGTCCGGAAGTTCGAATTGCCAATCCACGGCTGGAGGGGGCCCGTACCAAAAGGGGAATCCGTTCACACCGGACCCATTCCCATTGTCCGTACCCCCAAGCCGATGCCGTTGCCCCCCACGCCGTCGACCCCGGCATCCCGGCCGGCAAATTCTTCGGCAGAACGTCCGGAAGAACCGCCGGCCGCCCCCGACCCCACCACTGCGAGGTGAATCGTGCTTGAAGAACTGAGAATCCGCGATCTCGGAGTCATCACGGACGCCACTTTGCCGCTTGGCCCGGGGTTGAGTGTGGTGACGGGCGAAACCGGTGCGGGCAAAACCATGGTGGTCACCGCCGTCGGCCTCCTGCTAGGGGCAAGATCCGACGCCGGTGCCGTCCGGAGCGGGGCAAAAAGCGCCACCGCTGAGGCGGTGCTGAAGCTGGCGAATGAGCATCCTGCCGTTGCCCGCGCGGTGGAAGCCGGCGCAGACGTGGAGGAGTTCGACGGCGGCACTGAGCTTATCCTCGCCCGGCGCCTGGGAGCCGACGGCCGCAGCCGTGCTTTCCTCGGCGGTCGGGCAGCCCCTGTGGGCGTCCTCGCCGAAATCGGCGAAACCCTCGTGGTGGTTCACGGCCAGTCGGATCAGATCCGGTTGAAGGGCGCTACCGCCCAGCGCGGTGCCCTGGATAAGTTTGCGGGCGACTCTCTCGCCGCTCCACTCGCCACCTACCAGGCGCTCTACAGCCACTGGAAGTCCATCCAGGCGGAGCTGGACACGCTGCGCAGCGCCGCCCGCGACAGGCTGCGTGAGGCCGAGTCACTGGAGATCGCCTTGACGGAGATTGATGAGGTGGATCCCCAACCAGGTGAGGACGAGTCCCTCAAGGCCGAGGCCGTGAAACTGGCCAACGTGGAAGAGCTCAGGATTGCCGCGAATACCGCCCACCAAGCGCTCATCGCGGAGGACTTTGGGGATTCCGGTGACGCAACCACCATGGTGGATGCAGCGAAGCGCACTTTGGAGCACGTCGCGGAGCACGACGCCGAGCTGGGTGCGGCCGCTGCCCGGCTTGCCGAAGTCGGCTTCCTGCTCAACGACATCGCCACAGAGCTGGCGAGCTACCAGGCCGGGCTGGACTCGGAGGGCCCGGAGCGGCTCGCGGAGATCGAGGACCGTCGTGCTGCACTAGCCAAGCTGGTCCGCAAATATGCACCAAGCATCGACGAGGTCCTGGTCTGGGCCGAAAACGCCCGGACCAGGTTCGACGAACTCCAGGACGATTCCACGCGTATCGAGGCTCTCGATGCTGAGGTTGTCCGCACGGAGGCTGACCTGAAGAAACAGGCGGCCGCCATCAGCAAGATCAGGGCCAAGGCAGCCAAAGACCTTTCCGCCCGTGTCAGTTCGGAGCTGAAAGCGCTGGCCATGGCGGATGCCACGCTGGTGATCAACCTCGAGGCGGGCGGACAACTTGGCCCCTTTGGCGTGGATGAGATTTCGTTCCTGCTCCAGCCGCATGCCGGCGCCCCTGCACGGCCCCTCGGCAAGGGCGCCTCCGGCGGCGAACTCTCCAGGGTGATGCTGGCCATCGAGGTGGTGCTGGCTGCGGTCGATCCTGTGCCGACGTTCGTGTTCGATGAAGTCGATGCGGGCGTTGGCGGTCGCGCCGCCGTCGAAATCGGGCGTCGGCTGGCCATGCTGGCCAAGCATGTCCAGGTGCTGGTAGTGACCCACTTGCCCCAGGTGGCGGCTTTCGCCGACCAGCACATCAGGGTCACCAAAACCTCTGTACGCGGCTCCGACGGCGCCACTGCCACGGGATTTACATCCAGTGATGTTCAGTTGCTGGACGCATCCGAACGGATCAAGGAGCTTGCGAGGATGCTGGCGGGCCAGGAGGATTCCGAGTCGGCACAAGCCCACGCGAAGGAACTCCTGGAAGACGCCCGTCTCCTGCCCCTGCAGGCCTAACAGGAAGCAGGCCTAACAGGAAGCAGTGTCTAGCGGGGAGTCAGCACTCGGATGGCCCTGGCCATCATGGCGTGCACCACGAGCGGATGCAGAAGCCTCACAGGCAGGAAATAGAGACGGCCCCGCCATCCCTTGAGCCGCACGGCCGTGGTGACCCTCAGCAGCATTCGTGAAGCATCAAGGGCCACTCCGCAACGGAAATCAAGATGCTTGTCGTCGGCGCTGATGAGGGCTTCCTCACCAACAACCCCGGACACGGCGAAGATGCCCGTGGGAGATGGCTTGACTCCAATCAAGGCCACCAAAGTTTGGCGGATGCCCATCAGCCACTTGACCCAGAGTGGGACCACGGCGCCTGAAAAGATCGTCTCTGCCCAAAGCCGTGGTTCCACTGGGCTTCCTGCAGGCACTGGGAGAACAATCACATCGGCATAGTCCGGCACCGGAATCGAGGCGAGGGCCAACGACACGAAAGACGGAGAGGGAGCGGGGGTCTGGCTGGTTTCAGTGGGCTGGTTTACGGGATCCGGCGTCGTCACCCCTTGATCGTAGCGGCCTAAACAGGCGAGACTTGAGGCTTTGGGGGAACAACCGGATGGACCCGTGGAAGGCGCAATTGATGATAGGCTCGAATTCCGTGGTGCAGCGATCAAATTCCCGTGTAAATTCCCGGTTCCCGGGCTCGTCCAAGACGACCAAACACATCTTCGTCACCGGTGGTGTGGCGTCCTCGCTCGGTAAGGGACTGACGGCTTCAAGCCTCGGACACCTGCTGCGGGCACGTGGTTTGTCTGTAACAATGCAAAAGCTGGATCCCTATCTGAACGTGGATCCCGGCACAATGAACCCGTTCCAGCACGGTGAGGTTTTTGTCACCGACGACGGCGCCGAGACAGACCTCGATATTGGACACTACGAGCGCTTCCTGGATGAAAACCTTGAAGGCTCGGCCAACGTCACCACGGGCCAGATCTACTCCACCGTCATCGCGAAGGAACGCCGCGGCGAATACTTGGGTGACACAGTCCAGGTCATTCCTCACATCACGGACGAAATCAAACGCCGCATGCGGCTGCCGTCCGAAGGCAAAAATGCACCTGACGTCATCATCACCGAAATCGGCGGTACCGTCGGCGACATTGAGTCCCAGCCGTTCCTGGAGTCAGCACGCCAAGTACGGCAGGACATCGGCCGTGGCAACGTTTTCTTCCTCCACGTCTCCCTGGTTCCGTACATCGGTCCCTCCCAGGAACTGAAGACGAAACCAACGCAGCACTCGGTTGCCGCACTGCGCTCCATCGGTATCCAGCCTGAGGCTATCGTGATCCGATCCGATCGCGAGGTGCCGCAGCCAATGCGCGAAAAGATCGGCCGCATGTGCGACGTCGATATTGACGCCGTCATCGGTGCCCCGGATGCCCCCAGCATCTACGACATTCCCAAGACCCTCCATTCCCAGGGCCTGGACTCGTACATTGTGCGGGCACTTGATCTGCCGTTCAAGGACGTGGACTGGACCAGCTGGGACAAGCTGCTGGAAGCCGTCCACAACCCTAAGCACGAGGTCGAAGTTGCGCTGGTGGGCAAGTACATTGACCTGCCGGACGCTTACCTTTCAGTCACCGAGGCCCTCCGCGCAGGCGGGTTTGCGAACAACACCAAGGTGAAGATCCGTTGGGTCCCGTCAGACGAGTGCGAGACGCAAGAGGGTGCAATCACCTCCCTCGCCGGCGTCGATGCCATCTGTGTTCCTGGCGGCTTCGGAATCCGCGGCCTCGAAGGCAAGCTGGGGGCCCTGACGTTCGCACGCCAGACCAAGCTGCCGGTACTGGGCCTCTGCCTGGGACTGCAGTGCATGGTGATCGAATATGCTCGCAACGTGGTCGGGCTGGAAGGCGCTTCCTCCAGCGAGTTTGAACCTGACTCCAAGCATCCTGTCATTGCCACCATGGAAGAGCAGCTGGACATCGTTGAAGGCAAGGGCGACCTTGGCGGTACGATGCGGCTGGGGTTGTATGAGGCCAAGCTGGACGAGGGCTCCGTTATCGCAGAGACCTACGGCGCCACCACCGTCAGCGAACGTCACCGCCACCGCTACGAGGTCAACAACAAATACCGTGCGCAGATTGCTGCTGAAGGGCTCGTCTTCTCAGGCACGTCTCCGGACGGCAAGCTCGTGGAGTTCGTTGAACTGCCCCGCGAGACGCATCCGTACTACGTGGCCACGCAGGCCCACCCCGAGCTGAGCTCACGGCCCACCCGCCCTCACCCGCTCTTTGCGGGTCTGGTCAAGGCCGCGCTGGAGCACCAGCAGGGAGCCACCACAAAACGTAATACAGTGGGTGCTGAGGCACCGGTCCGCAAGGAAAAAGCGGACAGCGTGGTGCCGGCCAAGTAAGCCAGCACGACCAAAGGACGGCGCGATGCCTCATATATCTGAAACCCCCAACGCTGCACGGCAGGTTTCGGATGTACCGAGTCCGCGCCGTCTTTTGTCGTCCCGGACCGTCTACGAGGGCCGCATCTGGGATGTTGTCAGTGACAGCTTCAAACTGACTGACGACGGCGATGCGCTCACCCGGGATTACATCGACCACCCCGGCGCGGTGGCAGTATTGCCCATGAACGACGCCGGTGAGGTGCTGCTGATCAAGCAGTACAGGCACCCGGTGGGAATGGAGCTTTGGGAGATTCCGGCAGGGCTGCTGGACGTTCATGGCGAGGACTTCGTTGTGGGCGCTGCGCGTGAGCTGGCCGAAGAGGCGGATCTCGCGGCGGAAACCTGGAACGTCCTCGTTGATTTCTTCAATTCTCCCGGTTCCTCGAGTGAAGCCATCCGCATCTACCTGGCCCGCGACCTCACCGCTGTACCCCACCACGAACTCCACGTCCGCACTGACGAGGAAGCCGAAATCGAACTGCACTGGACGTCCCTGGACGATGCCGTTGAGGCCGTACTGGACGGCCGCCTTCACAACCCTTCCGCCGTCGTCGGGATTCTGGCCGCTGCGGCTGCCAGGGGCAATGACTTCCAGCACCTCCGTCCGGCCGATGCGCCGTGGCCGGCTCACCCCAGCCAGCGCTGATGACCGACACTGCGACGGTTGAAGCGGCGGACACGCCTGACAGTTCCTCACCGACGCCGCGGACGCCGTCAGCCATCGATCGGGGTATCACCGATTATCTGCAGCACATGGGGGTGGAACGCGGACTCGCTGTGAACACGCTGTCGGCTTACCGACGGGATCTTTCCAGGTACGCCAATTACCTTGCATCAGCCGGCGTTGCACGCCCGGGGGATGTGACGCGGCGCCACGTGACGGCGTTCGTGCAGTCACTCTCGGACGGCTCTGACGGGGGATCGGTGCTCGGTGTGCGTTCCGCCGCACGGACCGTGGTTGCCGTACGCGTATTGCATAAGTTCTGGGCGCTTGAAGGCACGACGACGGCGGACCCGGCAAGTGATGTGCACCCGCCTATGCCCGGCAGGCGGCTGCCCAAGGCCATCAGCGTGGGAGAAGTAACGCGGATCCTTGAGGCTGCCGCAACGGACTCTCCCACAGGCCTCCGCGACCGCGCGCTCCTTGAGTTCCTGTACTCCACCGGTGCCCGCATCAGCGAGGCCGTGGGGCTCGACGTCGATGACATCTCCCTCGAAGGAGCGGACGAAGGGCCAGCGATCGTGCGTCTTTTCGGCAAGGGATCCAAGGAACGCCTGGTACCTCTGGGTTCCTTCGGCGCGCGGGCACTGGATTCTTACCTGGTCCGGGGACGCCCCCTCCTGGCGGGCAAGGGGAAAGGGACTCCAGCTTTGTTCCTGAACGCGAGGGGAGGGCGGATCAGCAGGCAGAGCGCCTGGACCATTCTCAAAGCAGCGGCAGAGAAAGCCCGGATCACCAAAGATGTTTCACCGCACACGCTCCGCCACTCCTTCGCGACCCATCTGCTGGAAGGCGGGGCGGACGTGCGAGTGGTCCAGGAACTTCTGGGCCATGCTTCGGTTACCACCACTCAGGTGTACACGCTGGTGACAGCGGATACGCTGCGCGAGATCTACGCAGCGGCGCATCCCCGCGCACTCGGCTAGCCCGGGGATATTGTTGGGGATATGACTTCCGCGCCTGTTACGCTCTGCTTCCTCCTCCGCGATCTTGAGGGAGTGGGCACAGAGGTGCTGCTGGGGCTCAAGAAGACCGGCTTCGGGACCGGAAAGATCGTCGGAGTGGGTGGCCATATCGAAGCCGGAGAGTCGGCTGCCGAAGCTGTGTGCCGCGAGGTTTACGAGGAAACCGGAATTACCGTTCTCGAGTCCGATCTGCGGCCTGCAGGCAGAGTCGACTTTGTCTTTCCGGCCCGTCCTCTCTGGAACATGTCCGCCATCCTCTTTACGACGCGCACCTGGCAAGGTGAGCCGGAGGAAAGCATGGAAATCATCCCCGAGTGGTTTCTGCTTGACTCCCTGCCGCTGGAGCGGATGTGGGCCGACGCCGAACACTGGCTTCCGCTGGCGCTCACGAAGGGTGAGGTCAACGTTGTGGTGACGCTGAATCCTGACAACGAGACAGTTCAATCTGCGGTGACGATTTCCGAGTTTTTGTAACCATCCACGGCGGGCCGGAAACTATACATTCAGCCTGCGGGTCAGGACACTACGTTTCACAGGGGGGAAGCGTGCTTTCAGAGCGCGAATTGGCGTTTATCGCCCTTCACAAGGACAACTATCCGCGCGTGTACAAGTTTGTCCAGCGAAGAGTGAACGATCCTGAGTTGGCGCAGGAACTGGCCGCGGATGTGTTTCGGGTTGCCTGGCAGAAGCAGGACGAGACCGTCGAGGTGGCGGTCACCTGGTTACTGACCATTGCCCGGAATCTTATTGGAAATGCCTACCGCAGCCGCGAGCGGCAGCAGGCCCTGCAGGACAAGCTGAAACACAACGCCCGAATACACTCCGTTGCGGATGACGGCAACGCTGCCATTCAAGACGCTATGGATGCCTTGCGTGACAAGGACAGGGATGTTCTCCAGCTCGCCTATTGGGACGCTCTGACCATGGCGGAAATCGCCGCCGTTTTGGGATGCAGTGAATCCGCCGCCAAGGTCCGGCTGCACCGTGCGCGAAGCGCGTTCCGGAAGCTCCTACCCGCCAGCACCGAATCCGTCACACAGAAGATGGGCGCCTAACATGGATCCGATCAGGAATTTGATTTCAGGTACGGACCCGATGAAATCGGATCCGCACCCCGTCCCGGACGGGGAAGAGGCCCTGCGCCGGATGTTTTCGGAGCCGGCAGCATTTACCGATAGACTCCCTCCGGTCGCTTCCCTGGACGAGGCCCGTCGCCGTCGTGCAAGGCTTGCTGGCCTGCTGACCATCGCCGCCGCTGCCGTGACCGCCGGTGTGCTGGTGACCGCCAATCTGGGTTCGCTGACAACTGCACCGGCCCCGGCGAACACCTCTTCTGTCGAAGCGGCAAGTGAATACGCGACGCCCACGCCGACACCCACGCCGTCCGCCTCCGCCTCGCCAACTCCAACCCCCACACCAACGGCGGCACCCGTCGCCTGGACTACCTTTACTGACGCAACAGGGCAGGCCACCTTCGAGCTTCCGGTCGGCTGGGGAGTGACGGAAAATCCCCATATGATCGCAGGTGCCCCCTACAACACCATCACCATCACGAACGAGGCGGGGAAAAAGGTGTCGACGCTGCAAATGTTTTACGATCTGGCCGTCGGTTACGACTGCCCCGTCGCCAAGCCCGTCTCCACCTTGGATGCAGTGGTATTGGACATCCCGCAAAAAGCGGCGAAGAAGCCGGGAGGGGGACCTTCAGAATTTGCTTTCCGGGTCATCCAGTCCGACAAGGTCTATGGAACCATGGCATTGAATGATGCTGACGTGGCGCCCGAAGCCACATCTTGTGTTCTCTACAACACTATCGTCGGGCCCGAGAATGTCCCCCTTGTCAGCTTCGGAGACACGATGTCTCTGAAGCAGGACGGCCAGGACGCACCGCTCACCTTCGATACCTTGGCCGAGGCGAAAGCGTACATGGGCAGCCAAGAATATCAGTACATCAAACGCATGCTGGTTTCGTTGTCCTTGAAGCCAACGTCCGGGAACTATGTAAGCGCGGCTGCAGATGCCTCCTTCAAACTGCCCGCTGGATGGACGGCTCAGGAGGTTGCGGCAGGCACTCCGGATTTCCCCGCCGTCGGAATCCAGGTGTCAGACGAGACCGGAAAGACGGTGGCAAGCCTCTACCACGGAGCAGGCGGCGGACTCGGAGGCGCCTGCGGACCGGAAACATATAAAGCAACTGAGCTGGATACGGGAACGCTGGCCCTCACTGAACAATGGGCGTTCGCTGCAGGGGCCAGGTTCTCCTACCGCGTCCTGGATCAAACATCAGTGGGGAAGGGCTTCAGCTACCAGGTGGGCCTGGTGGACAAGTCCAGCGGGCAGCTCTCCGACAGCTGCCTGATGTACTCCGTGGTCACCGGGACGCCCAGGGGCACGCTGTCCTTCGCGGACCGGGCATCGAAAGGCCCGGACGAGCCGGTGTTCCAAAGTATGGCCGAAGCCAAGGCCTACATGGAGACTCCGGAGTACAAGAAGCTTAAGAACATGATCCTGAGCCTCAAGATGCCGGCACAGGGTTAAGGAAAAGCGGCGGGCCGGTCACCTTCGAAAGGTGGCCGGCCCGCCGTCGTACGCTGCAGGGAATTAGGGGACGTGCCGTTCCTCAGCACCGTTATACAGGCTCAGCGGACGGATCAGGGAGTTGGATTCCACCTGCTCCATAATGTGCGCGGTCCAGCCGGTGATGCGGCTGGCCACGAACAGGGGAGTGAACGTGGCGGTATCGAAGCCCATGAGGTGGTAGGTAGGCCCTGCCGGGTAGTCAAGGTTCGGTTTGATGGCCTTGGCCTCTTCCATTGCTGACTCAAGCCCGTTGTAGAGGCCCAGAAGCTCCGGCCGGCCATAGTGGGCGATCATTTTGTCGAGCGCTGCCTTCATCGTGGGCACACGGGAATCACCGTGCTTGTACACGCGGTGGCCAAAGCCCATGACCTTTTTCTTTTGGGCGAGGGCGTTTTCCATCCACGTTTTAGCCCTGGCCGCAGCTTCTTCCAGTGACTCCTCGGGACGGATGCCGATTTCATCGAACGTGTGCATGACGGCTTCGTTGGCACCGCCGTGAAGCGGGCCCTTGAGGGCGCCGATCGCACCTGTGACGGCAGAATGAAGATCGGACAGCGTGGACGTGATGACGCGCCCGGTGAACGTGGAGGCGTTGAAGGAGTGCTCGGCATACAGGATCATCGAGACGTTGAACGCCTCCACAACCTCCGGGACTGACTCTTCGCCGAAGGCCATCCAGAGGAAATTCGCCGAGTAGCCCAGATCGTCCCGCGGCCCTACGAGCGCCTGGCCGTGGCGCCGCCGCTGATCGTAGGCGACCACCGCCGGCATGGCGGCAAAGAGGTCGATGGCCTTGGTCATGTTGGCTTCCCGGGACGAATCCTCGGCAAGGCTGTGGCGGGCACCCATCACCGAGGTGGCGGTGCGGCATACGTCCATGGGGTGAGAAGTGGTGGGCAGTGCATCGATGACCTGTTTGACTATCGGATCCAGTGCCCTGCCCGCGCGCTCCCTTGCCGTGAACTCAGCGAGTTCGTCGGGCGTGGGGAGTTCCCCGTTCCAGAGGAGGTATGCCACTTCCTCGAAGCTGCACCTTGCCGCGAGTTCCTGCACCGGATATCCCCGGTACAGGAGTGAATTGGTGTCCGGATTTACCTTTGAGACGGCAGTGGTGTCCACCACGACGCCGGCGAGGCCCTTTTTGATCTCTTCTGCAGCCATGCTGAAAACTCCTTTGTTTCTTTGAGACGCTGTTGGCCCTCCTGGGCCGGCAAATCCTTCGGGATCTGGGTGTCAGTTCTTTCCGGGAATCTGGAAGTTGAACACACCGGTGTCGAAGCGGTTGTAGGCCTCGTAGTCGACAAGGTCGTACAGTCGCGCTCTGGTGAGCATGCTCTCCACCTGTGCCTCCTGCGTGCCGTCAGCCTTGATCGTCTCCAGCGTACGCTCCGCGGCACCCATGGCACTACGGAGGAGAGTGACGGGATAGATCACCATGTTCACTCCCACGGCCTGCAGTTGGTCAACCGTGAACAGCGGGCTCTTGCCGAACTCAGTCATATTGGCCAGGATCGGCACATCCACTGCCTCGCGGATGGCCTTGAACTCGCCCAGGTCCTTCATGGCTTCCGGGAAGATCGCGTCGGCACCGGCTTCAACCAGGGCCACAGCCCGCTCCTGGGCAGCCTCAAGGCCGTCAGTTGCCCGGATGTCCGTGCGGGCCATAATCAGGAAGTTCGGATCACGCCGGGCATCCGCTGCGGCACGGATCCTCTTCGTGGCTGTGTCCAGGTCCACCACATTCTTTCCATCCAGGTGTCCGCACCGTTTCGGGTTGAACTGGTCTTCGATGTGGCACCCGGCCAGGCCTGCATTTTCCAGCTCCTGGACAGTACGGGCAACATTCATTGGCTCGCCGAAACCCGTGTCCACGTCCACAATGGCCGGCAGCTCCGTCATCCGGGCAATTTGGCCCGCCCGCGTCGCAACTTCCGTCAGGGTGGTGAGGCCGATATCAGGCAAGCCGAGGTCATTGGCCAGCACGGCACCGGAGATGTACACGCCGGCAAAGCCCTTCTCCTCGATCAGCCGGGCCGAGAGCGGGTTGAAGGCTCCGGGAAACTGCTGAATGGACCCGGAGCCTAACAGTTCACGGAGTCTGATCCGTTTCTGCTCGGGGGTGGTGTGGGAGTACAGCACTTAGAACAGTCCCTTCGGTGCCGCGGCGAAGTCAATGACACCGCGAGCCGCAGCGATGTTCAGCTGGTCCAGTTCTCCGGCGGCCAGTTCCGGGAGCCTTGCAGCGGCGTCGAGGAAACGGTCGATCTCCTTTTCCTCCACCAGCCCTGCGGCGAGGGTGCGGAACTTGTTGATGTACTGCTCGCGGGCAAACGGCCGGGCGCCCAGCGGATGGGCGTCAGCCACGGCGATCTGATCGGTGACCACGGATCCGTCGTTGAGGGTGATTTCCACAGACCCGCCGAACGCCTTTTCCGCAATGTCCTGGGAGTGGTAGCGGCGCGTCCACTCGGGGTCCTCGATGGTGCTGACCTTTTGCCACAGGTCAACGGTGTCCGCGCGTCGTGCCCGCTCCGGTGTGTAGGAATCCACATGGTGCCAGCTGCCGTCCTGCAGTGCCACCGTGAAGATATACGGGATGGAGTGGTCCAGGGTTTCGCGGCTGGCATCCGGGCTGTACTTCTGCGGATCGTTGGCTCCGGAACCGATCACAAAGTGCGTGTGATGGCTGGTCTTGATCAACACTGATTTCACGTTCGCCGGGTTGGTTACTTCAGGGTGCTCAGCGTGAAGTTTCCGTGCCAGGTCTATCCATGCCTGGGCCTGGTATTCAGCCGAATGTTCCTTGGTGTAGGTGTCAAGGATGGCGCGCTTGGCTTCACCGGCCTCGGGCAACGGCACGCTGTAGGAGGCCTCGGGGCCATCGAGCATCCAGGCAATGACGCCGTCTTCCCCTTCATAGATCGGCACCGGGGAGGTCTGCCCCCGCATGGAACGATCCACGGCCTCGACTGCCATCTTGCCGGCGAAGGCGGGGGCGTGCGCCTTCCAAGTGGAGATTTCGCCCTTGCGGGACTGGCGTGTGGCGGTGGTGGTGTGGAGTGCCTGGCCCACGGACTGGAAGATGGTCTCGACGTCGAGCCCGAGCAGGGTACCGATGCCGGCAGCGGCCGAGGGGCCGAGGTGCGCGACGTGGTCAATTTTGTGTTTGTGGAGGCAGATCGCCTTCACCAGGTTGACCTGGATTTCATACCCGGTGGCGATCCCGCGGATCAGATCCTGGCCGCTGGAACCGACATGCTGTGCCACGGCCAGGATGGGCGGGATGTTGTCGCCCGGATGCGAATAATCGGCGGCCAGGAACGTGTCGTGGTAATCGAGTTCGCGAACAGCCACGCCGTTGGCCCAGGCAGCCCACTCCGGGGAGACCCGCTCACCGATCCCGAAGACTTTCGCGCCCTTGCCTCCGGTACTTGGAGCGTGGGTCAGTGCCTGCGCCCTTGCGGCCACAATGGGGGCCCTGTTCAAAGAGGCGATTGCGACGGAGGCATTGTCGATGATCCTGTTGATCACCATGGCTGTAACGTCATTGGTCACAGCGACGGGATCGGCCGCGACCACGGCGATCTTGTGGGCCAACTGCTCTTCGCGGGGCAGCTTTTCCTCGCTCCGGTAAACGCGGACGTGGTGTTCCTTGACCATGGGGCTCCTTCTAGTGCGGTGTATGCGTGGCTTTGACGTGGGAGAGACTGCGGTGCAGGTGGAGCATGGTGGCTGCTTCAGCCAGGCGGGGATTGCCTGCGGCGATAGCCTCGGCGATGGCCGCGTGCTCGGCAGCGGCCGAGGTAAGCCGGCCGGCGTCGTCGGCTGCAAGCCGCCGGACACGCACCAGGTGGACGCGCAAACTGCGCATGGCCTGTGCGAGGTAGGTATTGGAAATGGCTGAGTCGATCGCTGAATCAAGACGTCCCACGAGGTCGTAGTACTCGTGTCGTGCAGGGTCATCGGCCTGAATAAGGGCGGGAGCCTGAAGGAACTCGTGGTGGAGTTTCTGAAACGTCAAGGCGTCACCACGTTCGGCAGCGAGGGCGGCGGCCCGTCCTTCCAGCGTTTCCCGCAGTTCGAACAGCTGGTCGATATCGTCCAGTGAAATGTCGGTGACGACGACGCCCCGCCCGCCCGACGCCGTCGTGAGCCCCTCCGCAGTGAGGCGGCCCAGCGCTTCCCGAAGGGGCGTCCGCGAGATGCCCAGGCGCTCCGACTGCTCGACTTCTGCAAGCACTGTGCCTGGACGAAGGCGCCACTCGATGATGTCGTCGCGCAGGGTCGCATAAGCCCGATCGCTCGCCCGCATCATCACCTCGCCGTCATCCTGGTCCCACCCTCAGTGTATACACGGACTGCCTCGATCGGGAGAATCATGCAGATTTATCCAGCTGGGAAGAGTTTCTGTATACAGAGGAGCGCGCTTAGATAGGTCAGGCGCGGGTCCAGCGATACTCGTTCTCGGGTCTGCCGGGTGCTCCGTATCTGGGCGCTCGCGATACCGATCCCGCGTCCGCCAGGTACTCAAGGTAGCGCCGCGCAGTCACGCGGGACATTCCCAGCTCATCCATTACTTCGCTGGCAGATACTGCCGCATCTTCCTTGCGAAGAAAGTCCTTGACCGCGTCCAAAGTGGATACGGACAGGCCCTTCGGTAATTGGAGTTCCGACGGCGTCCGCAAACTCGCGAAGGCCTGGTCGACGTCGCTCTGGGAAGCGCCGGTTTTGTTTTTTCCGTCGTCGGATGATGCCAGCTGCTCCCGGAACAGCCGGTAGTTGGTCAGCTTCTCGGCGAAGGTGGCGTACGTGAAGGGCTTGATCAGGTACTGGACCACTCCGATTGCGACGGCGCTGCGTACTATGTTGAGCTCCCGTACGGCGGTTATGGCGATGATGTCGGCAAACAGGCCGGACGACCGCATCCGGCGCGCAATATCCAGTCCATGAAGATCCGGCAGATTCATGTCCAGCAGCACCAGCTCCACCGGGTTCCCGGCGGCGGAAAACTCCGCCAGGAGCCGGAGGGCAGACTGTCCGTCCGGGGCAGTCCCCGCGAGAGAGAATCCGTCGAGGCGTTGCACATAGGCGGCATGTGCGGCGGAGGCGATTGGCTCGTCTTCGACGACGAGCACGCGGATATCGCTCAAAACTGCTCCTTAGTACCGGACGGCAGAACAACGCGGAACAGCGCACCGCCCGGGTTGGTGATGGTCAACGTTCCACCCAAACGCTGGACTGCCTGACGGACCAGTGCCAGTCCAATGCCCCGACCGTACTTGCCGGGTGCCTTGGTACTGAAACCGTAACTGAAAACGTCATCCACAGATCGTGGATCAACTCCGCTACCAGTATCCTGCACCGTGATCTCAAGACTCTCCCCGGTGGAGTGCAGGGCAAGCTCCACACGTTTGGGGGAGGGGGCCTCAGCGGCGGCATCAATAGCGTTATCCAACAGGTTTCCGAGGATGGTTACCAGATCCTGGATGGCGAGGCCCGCAAGTTCCGTTGACCCCTTCGCCTCGAGAACCAGTTCGACGCCGCGCTCGTGTGCCTCCGCTGCTTTACCCATGACCAGGGCGCTGAGCACAGGCTCCTCAACGGAATCAACCAACTCATCAGTTAGCTTCTGGCTGAGTTCGAGGTCTTTTGTGGCAAAATCCAGCGCGTCTTCTGTTCGTCCCAGTTCCATCAGGGAGACCAGTGTATGCAGCCGGTTGGCGTGCTCGTGGGTCTGGGAACGAAGCGCGGCAGACAACGTCCGCATGGTTTCCAGCTCCGAACCAAGGGACTCAATCTCCGTCCTGTCACGGATGGTTGCAACTGTGCCGAAGACCTCGTCGCGCTGGCGGCCTTGGGTTGGTGGTCCAAGTGCCGGCCCCTGGTTGACCACCAGAATGCGGGAGCCGGTCAGATGGATTTCGTCGTGGGCCAGCCTTCCCGATTCGAACAGTGTCTGCAGGCTTGACGCCAACGGCAGCTCAGAGAGCGACGGCGGATCGCTCGGGTCGCCGTCGGTCTCCCGTGGGGCCAGCCCCAGGAGCTCGGCAGCCTGGTCGTTGTACATGACCACTTTTCCCTTGCTGTCAATGAGGATGACTCCTTCGCGGACTGAATGAAGCACGGATTCGTAGTACGCGAAGAGTTGCGCGAGTTGTTCGGGTCCCCACCCCCGGGTAACCCTGCGGAGGTACCTTCCGAGAAGCCAGGACGCCACCGAACCGCCCACCAGGAGTGCGAAAGCGATCGCCAGGACGGCTGGCAGGCGCCCGGAAACCGCGACATCCACGGTCCGTACCGTCACGCCGGCCGAAACCAGGGCCTTGACGTTCCCGGCAGCGTCCTTGACGGGCGCAATGGTGCGCACTGATGGGCCCAGTGTCCCCGCCGTGACCTCGGTATAGACATTCCCGGCAAGTGCGGCGTCAATTGAGCCAATGTAGGGTCGTCCGATTTCTTCGTTCCGGGGATGGGTCCACCTTGTCCGGTCAGGAGCCATGATGGTGATGAAATCAGCGCCGGCGTCCCGCATGACGTTGAGCGCATATGGCTGAAGCGTGCTTGTAGGATCCGGTGTGGCTGCGGCGTCCAGGACCAGAGGGTTGTCGGCAATCGCTGTCGCCACTCCCGCCATCCGCCGTCCCGCCTCTGCATAGGCATGATCACGCGCGTCAAGGAACGTTGCCGTGCCGACGATCGCGGTGAGGGCAAGCACAAACAGCAGGTGCGCCACGAACAGCCTGCGGGCAATGCTCCATTTGTGCCTCATGGGTACCTTTCATGACCAATATGAACGCAACGGTGAGCCAGATCACTATGTACCCAATGATGGATATCACACCGGACCGACGTGAAGAGCTCAGAGACTGTGCCGAACGTCTTCCAGATTATCCAAAGGAGACACATCATGGCTTCTCAAAGAGGAGAGTCAGCAGCGCCTGCCAAGGCCGCCCGCAAGGGGCTGGACAAATCCCATTACCTTTACATTGCCGTCATCGCCGCCGTTATCCTGGGCGCACTCGTCGGTTTGCTGTTTCCCGAAGTAGGAAAATCGCTCAAGCCGCTGGGTGATGGCTTCATCAAGCTGATCAAAATGATGATCGCCCCGATTATCTTCTGCACCATTGTGCTGGGGATCGGTTCCATCGCCAAAGCAGCCACGGTCGGAAAGGTCGGCGGACTGGCTCTTGGCTACTTCGTCATCATGTCGACCTTCGCGCTGGGCATCGGCCTGGTAGTGGGCAACCTGATCCACCCGGGCGAGGGCCTGAAGCTGGCGCCGTACGACCCCAACAAGAAGGCTGAAGTAGACAGCACTGTCGCCTTCCTCCTGGGCATCATTCCGGGCGACATTCCGGTCCTGCCCACTCTCTTTGCCGCGATCCTCGTCGGTTTCGCACTGCAGAAGATGGGTGCCCAGGGTGCTCCGGTTCTCAAGGCAATCGGCCACGGCCAGGCGGTTGTGTTCCGGATCCTCATCATGATCATGTGGCTCGCCCCGGTCGGTGCTTTCGGCGCCATCGCTGCTGTGGTCGGTGCTACCGGCTTCGCAGCAATCGTGAGCATGTTCACGCTCATGGCGGCCTTCTACGTCACCTGCGCACTCTTCATCGTTGTGATCCTGGGCGGTCTGCTGCAGGCTGTTGCAGGCGTCAACATCTTCCGGCTCATGAAGTACCTGGGCCGCGAATACCTGCTGATCTTCTCCACGTCCTCCTCCGAAGCGGCGCTTCCTCGCCTCATCGCCAAGTTGGAGCACCTGGGTATTTCCAAGCCGGTTGTGGGCGTCACGGTCCCGACGGGGTACTCCTTCAACCTCGACGGCACCGCTATCTACCTGACCATGGCGTCACTGTTCGTTGCCAACGCCATGGGAACACCGCTGGACCTCGGAGCCCAGGTCTCACTGCTGATCTTCATGATCATCGCTTCCAAGGGTGCAGCAGGTGTGACCGGTGCCGGTCTGGCCACGCTGGCAGCAGGGCTGCAGGCACACAAGCCCGAGCTGCTGGGTGGCGTCGGCATGATCGTCGGCATCGACCGCTTTATGTCCGAAGCCCGCGCCCTGACCAACTTCACCGGTAATGCCGTGGCCACGGTGCTCATCGGAACGTGGGTCAAGGAGATCGACGGCGGCCAGGTTGAGCGTGTGCTCTCCGGTGAAGAGCCGTTCGACGAGACGACCATGATCGCCCATCACCACGAAGTCGAGGAGACCAAGGCACAGGCCGTTCCGGCCACCGTCTAGGCCTCCCCGCAACACCCTTCAACATCACATACGGAACCGCCCGCACAGCAACCGCTGTGCGGGCGGTTTCCGTTTTCAAAGCGAAGCCTTCAAGCTTTACCAGAAGGTAAAGGCACGGGCAAGGGAGCGTGTCGGGGTCCGTTGAATACCAAGCCCGGCGCTGTAACCTTGGGAAGAAGCAGGATCGGCGCTGGGAAGCCAGCGGCAAGAGATCAGCGCAATAATCACCGGAAATATGCACCGGCAATAATCACCGTCATCGAAAGTGTGGATAGATACGTGAGCAGCGAACACGGTTCAGCAACTCTGGAAGGCATGGACCTCGATCTGGAAGACGCGGTCATGGGTCCCACAGGACGCCCCCACCGTGAGTTTCCGGAACCCGCACCGCTGTCATCGCACGGGCCGGCGCGCGTTATAGCCATGGTGAACCAGAAGGGCGGGGTGGGCAAAACCACGTCCACCATCAATCTCGCTGCGGCTCTGGCAGAATACGGGCGGCGTGTCCTCCTCGTGGACTTCGATCCCCAGGGCGCCTTGTCCGCGGGCCTGGGCGTCAACCCGCATGAGCTCGACCTGACCGTCTATAACGTGCTCATGGACCGCAAGGTGGACATCCGCGATGCCATTCACCAGACAGGCGTGGAGAACGTTCACCTGCTTCCGGCAAACATCGATCTCTCGGCGGCCGAGGTCCAGCTGGTTAATGAAGTCGCCCGTGAACAGGTTCTGGACCGGGCGCTGAAGAGCGTTGAGGATGACTACGACGTCGTTCTCATCGACTGCCAGCCCTCCCTCGGCTTGCTTACCGTGAATGCCCTCACGGCAGCCCATGGCGTTATCATCCCCCTGATCTGTGAGTTCTTTGCGCTGCGCGCTGTGGCCCTGCTGGTGGAAACGATCGACAAGGTGCAGGACCGGCTGAACCCCAGGCTCCAGGTGGACGGTGTGCTGGCCACGATGTACGACGCCCGGACCCTGCACAGCCGTGAGGTCATCACGCGGCTGGTGGAAGCCTTCGGGGACAAAGTCTTCGAAACCGTCATCAAGCGTTCCATCAAGTTCGCCGATGCAACCGTAGCCGCAGAACCCATCACCAGTTACGCAGGCAACCACATAGGCGCCGATGCATACCGGAACCTGGCCAAAGAACTGATCTCGCGCGGCGGCGCGCCCTAGTCAGCAATGACCACTGCAGTCGATGTTGCGGAGACGGGCGTAGCTAAAAAGCCGGGCTTCGAGGTGCGGCTCGCGAATTTCACAGGCCCTTTCGACCTCCTCCTCGGCCTTATTTCCAAGCATCAGCTGGATATCACGGAGGTGGCGCTGGCAACGGTCACCGATGAGTTCATCAAATACATCCGGGGACTGCAGAAGCTCGGCGAGGAATGGGCGCTGGATGAGGCCAGTGAATTCCTGGTGATAGCGGCAACGCTTCTTGACCTCAAGGCGGCCAGGCTCCTTCCGGCCGGAGAAGTCGAGGATGACGAGGATATCGCCCTGCTTGAGGCGAGGGACCTTTTGTTCGCCCGGCTCCTCCAGTACAAGGCCTTCAAGGAGGTCGCCGGCCTTATCAATTCAACGCTGGAACTGGAAGCAGGCCGCTACCCCCGCCAGGTGGCACTTGAGAGCCATTTTGCGGCGTTGCTTCCTGAACTCGTCTGGCGGCATACCCCTCAGCAGTTCGCTGCCCTGGCGCAATCGGCTCTGAAGCCAAAGGATGCCCCCGTGACCCAGGTGGGCCTGGGCCACCTTCACGGCTCCACTGTGAGTGTGAAAGAGCAGGCGGAGATCATCGGGCTGAAGCTGCAGCAAGGAAAGCCGTTGTCGTTCAGGGCCCTGATTTCCGACGCCGAGTCCACCCTGGTGGTGGTTGCCCGGTTCCTGGCGCTGCTTGAGTTGTACCGTGACAAGGCGGTCGGATTCGACCAGCTCCAGCCGCTGGGGGACCTGACAGTTCATTGGACCGCTGATGCTGCTTCCTGGAGCAGCGAGAATCTGAGCGAAGAATATGAGGAACAACCTTGAATGAACCGGTCGCGGCACCCGAAGAGACCGGAAACGACCTGTCAAAACTCCCAGGCGGTGCCCGTGCAGCGCTCGAAGCCGTTTTGATGGTCATCGACCAGCCGGCCACCCCCACTGAGCTTGCCGCCGGGCTCAACCTGACCGTCGACGTCGTCGAACAGCTCCTGACGGAACTGCAGCGCGAGTATAACGGCTATACTGTTAAAGCCCCGGACATGGACGATGCCAGCGATGCTGGCTTCGGCACCAGCCCCCGGGGTTTTGAATTGCGGAGTATCGCCGGAGGCTGGCGGATCTATTCACGCGCTGAGTTCGCCGATCTGGTCGGCAGCTTTGTACTTGAAGGACAGACAGCCAGGCTGACGCAGGCGGCGCTTGAGACGCTCGCCGTCATCGCTTACCGCCAGCCCGTCTCACGGGCAAGGGTGTCTGCAATTCGTGGGGTTAATGTTGACTCCGTCGTGCGGACACTCACCCAACGCGGACTGATTGAGGAGTCAGGAAACGACCCCGAGTCCGGGGCCATCCTGTACCGCACAACGTCGTTTTTCCTGGAACGCATGGGAATCGGCTCGGTGGCTGAGTTGCCTCAGCTTTCACCCCATCTTCCGGGGCTTGAAGGCATAGAAGAGTTTTATGATGCCGGAAGAATGTAGGCCGCTGAGGCCTGCGGGAGAGTAACCACAAGGGCAGAATTATTCTGCACGGCTGGCTAGTGTGTTGAACAGAGATACACAGCGCGGCCACATTAACGAAGGACGGGTCATGACACAGGCGGGACGCCAGGGTTCACCACGTAGCAGTTCAGGACGTAACAGTTCAGGACGCACTGCAGGACCGCGCACAGGGGCACAGCGAAATGCTGGCCAACGCGATTTTTCCAAGGGCGGCGGAGACCGGCCCTTTAAGCACCCCAAGCCCCGCGAGGAGCGCTTCATCGACCCCGATGAGCAGCCCACGGACGGCGCCCCGGCGGGCAGGGGAACTGACGCAGCCAAGTCCGGCGACTGGAAGACCGGTGCTAAGCCCTCGGCCAGGAAGCCTGCCGCACGGAAGCCAGGGGCAGGAAAAACTCCCGGCACACCCGGAGCGCTGAAGCCGAAGCCTCGGACCGGCGCGCAGAATTCCGCAGGCCCGCGCGCCTTCGGCAGCGAACGCTTCGGCCAGAACCTTGGACCGGTGCGGAAGCCTGCACGCAGGCGCGGCCCGCGCAACGAAGTACCCCAGTCAGAACTTCACGATGCCGACGGCATCAGGCTGCAAAAGGTCATGGCTCAGGCTGGCGTCGCCTCCAGACGGGTCTGCGAGGAGATGATCGCTGAAGGCCGCGTGGAAGTTGACGGCCAGGTGGTTACCGAACTCGGCGTCCGCGTCGATCCCAAGACTGCGGTCATCCACGTGGACGGCCTGCGCATCCAGCTCGATGAATCCCTCGTGTACATGGTGTTCAACAAGCCCAAGGGCGTTGTCTCCACAATGGAGGATCCCGACGGACGTCCGTGCATCAGTGATTTTGTCCGTAACAACCACGGCGAACGCCTGTTCCACGTCGGCCGCCTCGACGTCGCCACCGAGGGTCTGCTGCTGCTGACCAACGACGGCGAGCTGGCGAACCGCCTGACGCACCCCTCCTACGAAGTGCCCAAGACGTACCTCGTCCAGGTGCGGGGGCCCTTCCCCCAGGGAGTGGGCGCCCAATTACGGGCCGGCGTTGAGCTTGAGGACGGCATTGCTTCTGTTGATTCCTTTAAGCTGGTGGATTCCACGCCCGGCCACGTGCTGATCGAAGTGGTGCTGCACTCCGGAAAGAACCGGATTGTGCGCCGGCTCTTCGATGCCGTGGGCTTCCCGGTTCTCCGGCTTGTCCGGGTCAAGGTTGGTCCGATCGGTCTGGGCGACCAGCGCCAGGGCAGTATCCGGAACCTGGGCAAGCAGGAAGTCGGCCACCTGCTGGCATCAGTGGGGCTCTAAGGAATGTCGGCATTCGGTACTCACGGGCGCGGCCACCTGAATGGCCCCGTGGTGGTGATTGGTACCGGGCTGCTCGGTGCCAGCATCGGCCTCGGCCTACGTGGCCGCGGCGTCCCCGTTTTCCTGTCCGATCCGTCACCCACCAACCAGGCAGTTGCCGTTGACATCGGGGCGGGGCTTCCCCTGTCCGGACTGGGAACGGAGCAGCCCGAACTGGTGGTGGTGGCTGCTCCTCCCGACGTAACGGCCGACGTCGTCGAGCGCGCCCTGGGGGACTACCCCGGGGCAGTCGTCATCGACATCGCCAGCGTCAAAGCAGGGATCCAGCAGGAGCTGCGTCGCCGTGGCGCGGACATGGGCAGGTACGTGGGAACGCATCCCATGGCCGGGCGGGAGAAAGCCGGGCCTGTTGCGGCAAGGGGTGAACTGTTTACCTCCATGCCTTGGGTCCTGTGCCCTTCTGAGGAAACCCTGCCCGATTCTCTCCTGACAGCCCATGCCCTGGCGACGGATCTTGGCGCCATTGTTTCCCAATTCGACGCTCAAGAACACGACGAAGCTGTGGCGTTGGTTTCCCACCTGCCTCAGGTGATGTCGTCGCTGCTGGCCAGCCGCCTGCAAGGCATCCCCCTGCACGCCCTGTCACTGGCGGGCAACGGTCTGCGAGACACCACCCGCATAGCAGCGAGCGATCCCACCCTGTGGGTTCAGATCCTTGGTGCGAATGCGGAGAAAGTGGTGGAAATCCTCCACGGGGTCCGTGAAGACCTCAACAGGCTCATCGGGACTCTCGAGGATCCACTCGCTCCCGGCGCACGGCTGGACCTGGCGCAATTGATCAGCGAGGGCAACGCCGGGCAATCCCGGATTCCAGGTAAACACGGCGGCCCGCCGCAGGCGTATTCGTGGCTCACTGTCCTTGTGGATGACCGGCCCGGCCAAATCGCGCGCCTCCTCACCGAGATCGGCGAGATCGGCGTTAACCTCGAGGACCTGCGCCTGGACCATTCTTCAGGGCAGAATGTTGGCATGGTGGAATTGTCCGTTCTGCCAAACAAGCATGATTTGCTGATTGAGGCGCTCAACGACCGCGGATGGCGGGTACTTCAGTAATGACACAGGAACTCATCGATACATTGCCCATGCTGCGGCAGGGCCGGGGCCTTGTCGTGGCTATCGACGGTCCTTCAGGTTCGGGCAAGTCAAGTGTGAGCCGGGAAGTGGCACGTCGGCTCCGCCTTGCCTATTTGGATACCGGCGCAATGTACCGGGCACTTACCTGGTACTGCCTTGACCAGGGAATCGATCTGGAGGACCGTGCGGCTGTGGAGCAGGCAGCCGAGGAGCTGCCTCTGGAAATCAGCACAAGCCCGCTCGAGGAATACGTCAGGGTTGGCGGTGCGGAGGTGACTCACGCGATCCGGGAGCCGGCTATTTCCGCGGCTGTCAGCACTGTGGCAACCACCCTTGGTGCCCGCACCGAACTGATCCGGCGCCAGCGTGAACTCATCGAACAGCACAACCGGCGCATTGTGGTGGAAGGCCGGGACATCACTACCGTTGTGGCACCGGGAGCCGAAGTGCGGATGCTTCTCACCGCCAGCGAAGAAGCCAGGCTTCGCCGCCGTGGCATCCAGCTCGGAGGCACCCAGAATGAGCAGGAGCTTGCCGCCCAGGTGACGCATCGTGATGCCAAGGATTCCACAGTTGTGAACTTCACCCAGGCGGCCGACGGTGTTGTGACCCTCGATTCCTCCGACCTGGACTTTGACGGGACCGTGGATGCAGCCCTCGCCATCGTCACCAAGGTAATCAACCGTGACTAAGCCCGGACTTCGGGTCGGTCTGAGCATGGCATGGAGCCGTCCCGTTGGTTGGTTCATCACCCATGTCCTTTACTGCACCTCAGTCCGTGGCCGCGCCAAGGTTCCGGTGACCGGCCCGGTGATTTTTGCGGCCAACCACATCAGCTTCCTCGACGGGCCGCTGATGTTCGGTGCGGCCCCACGGCCCATGCACATCCTCGTCAAGAAGGAGTTGTTCACGGGCTTCCTCGGGCAGGTTCTCCGCGCGTCCGGCCAGTTGCCGGTTGACCGCTCGGGTGACCGACAGGCGCTCCAGCTCAGCAAGAACGTGCTCGACGCCGGGCGGTGCGTCGGCATACTTCCCGAAGGAACCCGGGGGAGTGGCTCAGCGTCCTCGATCAATAACGGTGTGGCATGGCTGGCGCTCAATTCCGGTGCAACGGTTGTGCCCGTTGCAATTCTCGGCACCAGGATCAGGGGCGAGCACCTCAACGCCTTGCCCCGGCCGCGCAGGCAACTTCATGTCCATTTCGGTGATCCCCTCCACGTCACCCGCAAACCCGGCGAGACGGGGCGTGTTTCAATGGACAGGGCGGGAACCGAGATCCGTGCTGCGTTGGCGCAGCACATCCAGCAAGCAATTCAAGTCAGCGGGCAGCCTCTGCCCCTCGCGGATTCCCCGCAAAAACGTTATGAAGCAGTAGCCGGGACGCCGGCAGACCACCACTAAGGAAAGTGCAATGAGCGATACGACTCAAACCTCCGGCAATTTTGGCGCCGGCGAAGACGAATACACGCCCACCGGCACAGACCAGGTGGCGGAGAACCTTGCAGCTCTGGACGACGACGAGGCGGAGGTCCGCGCGGCCTCCCTTCGGGCCGGCCTGGAGGACTACGACCTTGATGAGGAAGACGCGGCCCTCCTTGACGGGCTCTACGCGGATGACGACTTTGACGGACCCGTCAAGCTGGATCCCGTGCTTGCCATTATCGGCCGCCCGAACGTGGGCAAATCCACGCTGGTCAACAGGATCCTTGGCCGCCGTGAGGCCGTAGTCGAGGACACACCCGGAGTAACCCGTGACCGCGTGATGTACTCGGCCCACTGGAACGGCCGTAACTTCACCATTGTGGATACCGGCGGCTGGGAGCACGATGCCCGCGGCATCCACGCCAGGGTTGCAGAGCAGGCAGAGATGGCAGTGGAGCTTGCTGACGCCGTGCTCTTCGTGGTTGATTCCGCGGTCGGTGCCACAGCCACCGATGAAGGCGTCATGAAGATGCTCAGGAAGAGCAAGAAGCCGGTCATTATGGTGGCCAACAAAGTGGATGACTTCGCACAGGAAGCAGACTCATCAACACTCTGGGGCCTGGGATTCGGCGAGCCTTACCCGGTCTCAGCGCTCCATGGCCGCGGTGTGGCGGATCTCCTTGACCACGTGATGGACACCCTTCCTGAGTTTTCCACCATCGAGGGCCTTGAGCGCTCCGGCGGCCCCCGCCGGGTTGCGCTGATCGGCCGGCCAAACGTCGGCAAATCCTCCCTGCTCAACAAACTGGCCGGTTCGGAACGGGTAGTGGTGGACAACACTGCCGGCACCACCCGCGACCCCGTCGACGAATTCATCGAGCTCGGCGGCCGCACCTGGCGTTTCGTCGACACCGCTGGCATCCGCCGCCGGCAGCACATGGCCCAGGGAGCGGATTTTTACGCATCCCTGCGTACCCAGGCGGCGCTTGAGAAGGCGGAGGTCGCCGTCGTGCTCCTGGCCGTGGATGAGGTGCTCAGCGAGCAGGACGTCCGCATCCTGCAGTTGGCCATCGAGTCCGGCCGTGCCCTGGTCCTTGCCTTCAACAAGTGGGATCTGCTGGATGACGAGCGCCGGAAGTACCTGGAACGCGAAATCGACCAGGACCTCGCTCATGTGGCCTGGGCCCCGCGTGTGAACATCTCTGCAAAAACCGGGTGGCATAAGGACAAGCTGGTGCCTGCCCTTGACGTTGCCCTTGAGAGCTGGGACAAGCGTATCCCCACAGGCAGGCTCAACGCCTTCCTCGGTGAGCTCGTCGCGGCACACCCGCACCCGGTCCGCGGCGGCAAGCAGCCCCGCATCCTCTTCGGCACCCAGGCGTCGAGCCGTCCGCCGAAGTTCGTGCTCTTCACCACCGGGTTCCTGGACCCCGGATACCGCCGCTTCATCACCCGCCGGCTGCGTGAAACGTTCGGCTTCGAAGGAACTCCCATCGAGGTCAACATGCGTGTCCGCGAAAAGCGTGGCAAGAAGCGTTAATTTGGACACACAAGGCCTGTGATGCCCCTTCGGTGTCACAGGCACCCTCCGGAATCGTGTAAGCTTTTGGAGGTGGTTCGGCCGGACTGCTTAGATGAAATTCTCAGATCTCATCGAAGCGGAGAACGGCGGAACTGACGGGCTGTAGCGCAGCTTGGTAGCGCACTTGACTGGGGGTCAAGGGGTCGCAGGTTCAAATCCTGTCAGCCCGACCAACCAAAAAACCCCGTCGATCCTTTACCGGATCGGCGGGGTTTTTGTTTGCCTACTTCAGGAACTTTGAGGTGCGGCGGTCCGCTAAAATTTTCCCCTTGGTTTGGCAGGTAGGGCAATATTGCAGTGCCGTGTCCGCGAAAGAAACCTCCCGGACAGTGTCACCGCACACGGGGCATACCTGGCCGGCCCGGCCATGGACCCGCATTGTGCTTCGTTTGGCGTCCTTGAGCTCGTTTGGAGCTTTGCCGGCGGCCTCCGCTACGGCGGCTCCCAGCACTGCGTGGATGGCGTCATAGAGCACCTGGACTGTAGCCCGGTCCAGGGACTTGGCGACAGCGAAGGGTGAGATCCTGGCGGCGTGCAGGATCTCGTCGCTGTAGGCGTTCCCGATGCCGGCAATAGTGCCCTGGTTCCGTAGCAACCCCTTGATCTGGTGCGGATTCGGCGCCAATATCGCGGCAAAAGTCTCGATATCGAAGGATGGGCTCAGCGGATCCGGCCCGAGTGTGGCGATCCCAGGAACGTCAAAAGGATCCCGGACAACGTAGACGGCCAGACTTTTCCGTGTCCCTGCCTCAGTCAGGTCGATCCCGATGTGCATATCGGGTCCGCGTGTCAGGGCGAAGCGCGCCGCGATATGCCCTTTTCCCATGCGGAGCTGGGTTGAAGTGGGGGACTCCGTGTACCGCAGCCAGCCTGCCTTCGCCAAGTGGAAGACAAGAAATACGTTGCCGGCATCGATGCTGATGAACTTCCCGTACCGTTGCACGCCCTGAATCTCCCGGCCCTCCAGGGTGGAGTAAGGCGGATCGGCCGTCTTGAGAACGGCGAACGAGACAATCTGAAGCTGCGTCATCACGGCTCCACGAAGCTGGGAGTCCAGGAAGGCGCTCAGCCCGGCCACTTCGGGGAGTTCTGGCATGTCACCACTGTGCCACAGGGAGGTGGCAAAATCAGCGGCCTTCGGAGGGATTGATGTGCCTATACTTTCAGCGGCGGCTTGTTCAGCAGGCTTCCGTTGACATTGGAGTTTGACCCGATGAAAGGCCCCCTGATGAGCAACATCCCCGAAGACCTCTCCTATACTGCAGAACACGAATGGGTCTCGGCGCCCAATGCCGACGGCGTTGTGCGCGTGGGAATCACGGACTTCGCCCAGGACGCACTAGGCGACGTCGTGTTCGCGCAGATGCCCGAGGTAGGAACCACGGTCAGGGCGAACGACGTCGTGGGTGAAGTCGAATCGACCAAGAGCGTCAGCGACATTTACGCGCCGGTTACGGGCGAAGTGGTTGCCCGCAACGAATCACTCGACACAGATTCCGCCTTGATCAATTCAGATCCTTACGGAGATGGCTGGTTGATCGAAGTGAAGCTTGCGGAACCCGACGCCGTTGATTCGCTACTCAGTGCAGCCGAGTACGAACAACAGGTAGGCTAAAGATTACTGGGCAGCGACGTCCGGCCATTGAACTTCGATGAACGTCTGATTCGAACCATTGATTTGGATGTTCGATTGAGTAATCAACGGCCGGACGACGCGCCGCAGACCGGATGTGCCAGGCATTTCCGGACGAGACGGGTTGTTTGCAGGCGGGGCGGCTGCAACGGATGAGGAGGAACCATGGTTGGCCATGAACGTCACCGAGCCAGAGGTATTTTCGGTAAGGGTGAGACGAAGTCGTCGGAAACCACCTCCATCAATCTCACGCCTGTCCGCGATGAGCCAGCTATTGCTCCGCAACTGTCGCGTGAGGAGCGGGCCGCCGTCGAGGCGCTGCCTTTCGGTTCTGCCCTGCTCGTAGCACACAGCGGTCCAAACGCGGGCGCCAGATTCCTGCTCGACTCGGATGTCACCACGGCGGGGCGCCACCCTGATGCCGATATTTTCCTCGACGACGTCACCGTCTCACGCCGGCATGTGGAATTCCGCCGTACCGATCGCAGTTTCGAGGTGGTTGATACCGGCAGCCTCAACGGAACCTACGTTAACCATGACCGGGTCGACGCCGTGGAGCTTAGGTCCGGAAACGAAGTCCAGATTGGCAAGTTCCGTCTTACGTTCTACCTGAGCCCTGCCCGCGCAGGCCAGGGCTGATTACGGAGTAGTTGCCTGTGGCCATGGCACAGCCGGAACGGCGGGGACCGCAAGTCCTGAATATTGGGGAAGTGCTGGCGCAGCTGAGCGATGACTTTCCCAATATGACTGCGTCTAAAATCAGGTTCCTTGAGGAAAAGGGCCTGATTAATCCGCAGCGGACTCCCGCCGGTTACCGGCAGTATTCAGACGGAGACGTCGAACGGTTGCGGTTCGTTCTTGCCCTGCAGCGCGACCAGTACCTGCCGCTGAAAGTGATCAAGGATTATCTTGATGCCATAGACCGGGGGGAGCGTCCGGATAACCTGCCTCCCGGCGTGAATGTTTCGCCCCGTATCGTTTCGGACGACCTGGCAGCTGAGCTCCAGACACGCGTGCGCAGGCTCAGCGAAGAACAGCTGCGGGCGGAGTCAGGAGCAAGCGTTCCGCTTCTTCAGTCACTGCTGAGCTTCGGGCTCATTTCGCACGTCAACGGCACCTTCGATGAACACGCCCTCCAGGTAGCGCGGGCTTGCGTCCAACTGGAGAGCCACGGGCTGGAACCAAGGCACCTCCGCCCCTTCCAGGCCGCCGCCGAACGGGAATTCGGACTGGTGGAGCGGGCCGTTGCAACCCTCACTTCACGCAAGGATGCCGCATCGCAGGCACGCGCGGCCGAAGCGGCCCGTGAGATCAGCGACATCTGCCTGTCCTTGCACCGGGCGCTTGTTCAGGATCGAATCTCCCGGATGGACATCTGATGATAGAAGTAGAGATCGTCGGGGTGAGGATTGAGCTTCCCTCGAATCAGCCACTGGTTCTCCTGCGGGAGATCCATGGGGAACGCCATGTTCCCATCTGGATCGGAACTCCGGAGGCCAGCGCCATCGCCTTGGCTCAGCAAGGCGTGGTCCCACCGCGCCCCATGACCCACGATCTCCTCATTGACGTCGTGGAGACCCTCGGCCACAGCATCGTCAGTGTCAACATCGTCGCCGTTGAGGACAACATCTTCTATGGCCAGCTTCAGTTCGAGAATGGCAGCACCGTCAGCTCCCGGGCCTCGGATGCTTTGGCTTTGGCTTTGAGGGCCAAATGCCGCATCTGGTGCGCCGACTCCGTGATGGAGGAGGCAGGCGTCCGGATCACTGAGCATGACGACGGTGAAGAGACCGATCCAGGGCCGACGGTAGACGAGGAGCGGGAATTGCGGCGCTTCCGCGAGTTCCTGGATGACGTGGAGCCCGAGGATTTCGACGGCTGAGGCCACGCTAAGGTTAAAGCTCAGCCTGAAAGTTTCGACACGCCCTTCCAAACACCCCTACATCTTTGACCTCGCGCCTCCACAGGCCTAACGTCGAAGATACAAGTTCCCATTGCATACAGCAGCCGCGCAAGTCACACTGGAATGTGCAGCCTCGGCAGAATTACACGGATGGATTTTTGTTCGTGCCGCTGTGTTGCAACTTCCTTAGGGGAGCATATGACAAGGAGTGTCCACGTGAGTCCTAAAGGCGAAGCAGGCGAGCTGAAACAGCCCTCAACGGCTGGCGTTGCCCTGCCCGCAAGCGGTGCCCAGGGCCTCCTCTTCACCGAGGACCTTCCCGTCCTTGACGAAGATGCAGGTTACCGTGGCCCCACCGCATGCAAGGCAGCGGGGATCACATACCGTCAGCTGGACTACTGGGCGCGCACAGGATTGGTGGAGCCGGCAGTGCGGGGCGCCGCAGGTTCGGGCTCCCAACGACTTTACGGCTTCCGCGACATCCTGGTTCTCAAGGTGGTCAAGCGACTACTGGACACAGGAGTCTCCCTTCAGCAGATACGCACCGCAGTTGAACATCTGCGCGAGCGGGGCGTCGAAGACCTCGCGCAGATCACTCTCATGAGCGACGGCGCCAGCGTTTACGAATGTACCTCCGCCGACGAAGTTATCGATCTCGTCCAGGGCGGACAAGGTGTATTTGGCATAGCGGTAGGCCGCGTCTGGCGCGAAGTGGAAGGGAGCCTCGCGGCGCTGCCCAGTGAACATGCCACGGAGTCCTTTCCCGACGACGAACTCAGCAAGCGCCGGGCCGCCCGGAAAATCAGTTGACTGAGCTGACACCTGAACCGCTCGGATTAATGTAGACAGCAAAGACGGAGGCCGCCTTCCAACAGGAAGGCGGCCTCCGCCGTCGTTCGCTAAATCATCTATCGCTCAGCCGGCGTTTGCCGGCGTATGCGGGGAGTACCTAACGCTTGCCGCGCCCCTGGGGGTCGTTCCCGGCGGACAACAGGTTCTGCAGCAGGGAGTCGTAGAGGGCTGAGGAGTTCTTGGCGGAATCTCCCGGCCAATGGTGGACAGCGTGGGCCGCTCCCTGGATCTGCTGCCAGTTGGCCTGTTCCGGAATATGAGGGGTCAGCAGGAGCTTGCCGAACATGCTCTGCATCTCGGCCAGGCGGAAGGCATGTTCTGATGATCCGCTGCGGACCCTGTTGGCGACAATGCCGGCGGGGGAGAGCCCCGGGGCAAATTCCTGCCGGAACAGCTGGATGGCACGCATGGTGCGCTCGGTTCCGGCGACAGAGAACAATCCGGGTTCTGCCACGAGGGTTACCTTGTCGCTGGCTGACCAAGCCATCCGTGTGAGGCCATTGAGTGAGGGCGGGCAGTCGACCAGGACAAGCTCATAGTTGTCCGCCGTGGCCAGGACATGCGAAAGCCTTCGCAGATCGCGCCGGCCCAGGTCAGGACGGTCGTAGATCCCGGTGTAAGCGGAACCGACGGCTACATCCAGAACGGGCGCAGGGGAACCATTGACGGAGGTGCGCTTGAGCCAGCCGCTGGGCACGACGTTATCCCCCAGCCGGGCTCGTCTGGGACTCTTGAGCATCCTGCCGATGTCCAGCTGACCGTCGGGCTGGACGCCCAGGGCTGTGCTGGCGTCGGCGTGGGGATCAAGATCCACAACGAGGGTCGGGATGCCGGCGGCGAGTGCCGCAGACGCCAGTCCGGTGGTAACGGATGTCTTACCGACACCGCCTTTGAGGCTGCTGATGCTGACTACTTGCACTGAAAAACCAATACCTAACGCCGGTTGCCGTGTTGGGGTAGAGTCGGCCTCGGCGTATCCCGAAGCCCGGGGCGTTCGTACGCCGCCCAACTCATCATATGTTGACCTTGAGTCAAATCCTGCTTTATCCGTCGCCGATGGCGGGAAGAGTCCTGATCCCGGTAGTTCACCGAGCTTCCGCTGGCTGTTCCGCTTCAGGGGGAGTCCGACATGACGGATAATTCTGTGATAGCGGACACAATGATTTGTCTTTGAACGCAAGCGTCTTAGACACTGTGACCACCTACCGATACACCCGCGATGATGCAGGAGAAGTATGTTTTCGAAGATTCTGGTGGCAAACCGCGGTGAAATCGCTATCCGCGCCTTCCGCGCCGGCTATGAGCTGGGAGCCAAGACAGTTGCTGTATTCCCGTATGAAGACCGCAACTCGATTCACCGCCAAAAGGCGGGCGAAGCGTATCTGATCGGCGAAGAGGGCCACCCTGTACGGGCGTATCTCGATGTTGATGAAATCGTCCGTGTGGCCAAGGAGTCCGGTGCGGATGCCATCTACCCCGGCTACGGCTTCCTTTCTGAGAACCCTGACTTGGCGCGCGCAGCTGAAGCAGCGGGAATCACTTTCGTAGGCCCACCGGCTGAAGTTCTTGAACTCGCAGGAAACAAGGTGGCAGCACTCCAGGCAGCACGGGACGCTGGCGTGCCGGTGCTGAAATCCAGTGCACCCTCGAAGGACGTTGACGAACTCATCGCCGCGGCCGACGAGATCGGGTTCCCCATCTTTGCCAAGGCCGTGGCAGGAGGCGGCGGACGAGGCATGCGCCGGGTGGACACCCGTGACGCGCTCCCGGAGGCGTTGCAGGCAGCCATGCGGGAAGCGGACGCCGCTTTTGGCGATCCTACGATGTTCCTCGAGCAGGCTGTCCTGCGCCCCCGCCACATCGAGGTGCAGATCCTGGCCGACGCGGAGGGGAACGTCATGCACCTCTTCGAACGTGACTGCTCCATCCAGCGGCGGCACCAGAAGGTCATCGAAATCGCTCCGGCACCGAACCTTGACGAAGGGATCCGGCAGGCTCTTTACCGTGACGCCGTCAAGTTCGCCAAAGCGCTCAATTACGTTAATGCCGGTACGGTTGAGTTCCTCGTGGATACGGTAGGTGAGCGGGCCGGCCAGCACGTTTTCATCGAAATGAACCCCCGCATCCAGGTGGAGCACACGGTCACGGAAGAGGTCACGGACGTCGACCTCGTTCAGGCCCAGATGCGGATCGCGTCAGGAGAGACCCTGGCTGACCTTGGTCTCTCCCAAGACACCGTGCAGCTCAAGGGTGCCGCCCTCCAGTGCAGGATTACCACTGAAGATCCGGCCAACGGGTTCCGGCCCGACGTCGGGAAGATTACCGGCTACCGCTCTGCCGGCGGCGCCGGTGTAAGGCTCGACGGCGGCACGGTGTACTCGGGTGCGGAGATCAGTCCGCACTTCGACTCCATGCTCGTAAAGCTCACCTGCCGGGGGCGAGATTATCCTGCTGCGGTGGCGCGGGCCAAGCGCTCTCTCGCGGAATTCCGCATCCGGGGCGTTTCTACGAACATCTCCTTCCTGCAGGCGGTCCTCGAGGACCCGGACTTTGTTGCGGGCAACGTGGTGACATCGTTCATCGACGAACGTCCCGAGCTCCTGAAATCCCGCGTATCAGCGGACCGCGGAACCAAGCTCCTCACGTGGCTTGCCGACGTCACTGTCAACAAACCCCATGGGGAGCTAACCGTCCACTCGGATCCGGCGTCCAAGCTTCCTGTTGTATCAGGGTCAACGTTCCCGGCTGGCTCCCGTCAGCGGCTGCTGGAACTCGGGCCTGAGGGATTTGCTGCCGAGCTCCGCGCCCAGCAGCCTGTAGCTGTCACGGACACAACCTTCCGTGATGCCCACCAGTCCCTGCTGGCCACACGCGTCCGGACCCGGGACCTTGTAGCCGCGGGGCCCGCCGTCTCGGAGCTTTTGCCCCAACTGCTATCTGTCGAGGCATGGGGTGGCGCTACCTACGATGTGGCGCTCCGGTTCCTCGGTGAGGATCCCTGGGAGCGGCTTGCAGCCCTGCGGAAGGCGCTGCCCAACATCTGTCTCCAGATGCTGTTGCGCGGCAGGAATACAGTGGGCTACACACCGTATCCGGAAGAAGTGACGGTGGCGTTCGTCAACGAAGCTGCCGCAACGGGAATTGATATCTTCCGAATTTTCGATGCGCTCAACGACGTCAGCCAGATGGCTCCTGCCATCAAGGCGGTGCGGGCCACGGGCACCGCTGTTGCTGAAGTTGCCCTCTGCTACACCGGTGACATGCTGGATCCGGATGAGCAGCTGTACACGCTGGATTACTACCTGGACCTGGCCGGGAAGATCGTCGACGCCGGCGCCCACATCCTGGCGATCAAGGATATGGCCGGCCTGCTGCGTCCCGCCGCTGCTGCACGCCTCGTAACGGCGCTCCGGGAACGGTTCGGCCTCCCGGTCCACTTGCACACCCATGACACTGCAGGCGGCCAGCTCGCCACGTTGCTGGCGGCCGTGGAGGCAGGGGTCGACGCCGTTGATGTCGCCTCTGCATCGCTTGCGGGAACAACAAGCCAGCCCTCTGCGTCAGCCCTCGTGGCGGCCCTCGCGCACACACCGCGCGATACCGGGCTGGACCTGGCCAAGGTGAGCTCGCTGGAACCTTACTGGGAAGCCGTGCGTCGCGTTTACGCGCCCTTCGAGTCGGGACTGCCCGGCCCCACAGGGCGCGTCTACCAGCATGAGATACCTGGCGGGCAGCTTTCGAACCTGCGGCAGCAGGCCATGGCTCTGGGGCTTGGAGAACGTTTCGAAGCCATTGAGGACATGTACACCGCCGCCGACCGGATCCTGGGCCGTCTCGTCAAGGTGACTCCCTCATCCAAGGTTGTCGGGGATCTTGCGCTGCACCTCGTGGGGCTTAATGCGGACCCCGCGGACTTCAACGAGAACCCTCAGAACTACGACATTCCTGACTCCGTCATCGGATTCCTTTCCGGCGAGCTCGGAGATCCGCCGGGAGGCTGGCCCGAACCCTTCCGGACCAAGGCGCTCCAGGGGCGCAGCATCAAGGTCAGGGATGCGGAGCTGAGCGCTGCTGACAGTGCAGCTTTGCAGTCCGACTCCCAGACCCGCCAGCAGACTCTGAACAGGCTTCTTTTTGAGGGCCCGACCAAGGACTACCTCAAGAGCGTCGATAGCTACGGCAACCTGTCGGTCCTTGATACCCGTGACTACCTGTACGGGCTGCAGCGGGGTGAGGAGCATGTGATCCAGCTGGAGAAGGGCGTGCGGTTGATTGCCTCCCTGGAAGCAGTCTCGGAACCTGACGAAAAGGGAATGCGCACGGTGATGTGCACCCTGAACGGCCAATCCAGGCCCGTCGTGGTCCGTGACCGCTCGGTGGTGAGCAACGTCAAGGCAGCCGAAAAAGCGGACACTTCACAGCCAGGGCAAATAGCGGCTCCGTTTGCCGGCGCTGTGACCCTTACTGCCAAGCCGGGGGACGAGGTCAAGGCAGGCGACACCGTTGCAACCATCGAGGCCATGAAAATGGAAGCCTCGATCACCACCCCGCTGGCCGGTACCGTGTCCCGCGTTGCGATCAACAGCATTGAGCAGGTGCAGGGCGGAGATTTGCTGCTGGTCGTCGAGTAAGGATAAAGAGCGAATCGCAGCCCCAATCCGGAGCGTGTACGGGTTAAGCTGGGGCTGACGGAAGACTGTGGGGGCGGTTCTTGTACCGCCCCCACAGCCTGTTCCAAACCAAAAGGGAAGTCATGACTGAGACGAACACGCCCAAGCCAACTCCCCGGCCTGTCCGGAGTCCAAGGAGCAAAGCCGCCGCTCCCCAGAAACCGCCGGCCAAACCTCCTGCAAAACTGCCGCCTAAGCCAGAGCCCATTCCGGCTGCCACCGAGGATGTTGCTTCAACCGTGGCGCCCGAAACGTCATCGCCACCCGTCTCCGCACCAGAAGCTGGGACGTCCTCCGAACCGGAGGCTTCCTCGCTTGTTGAGGGACAATCGGAACCGGCAGCTTCGCCGGCTCTCACCCCTATGCAGGAGGATGAGATCTCTGTAGTGACCGTAGCGGAAGGCCACGAGATTTCGTCCGCCGATTCCCTCGGGTCCTTCACCCCAATGTCCGTTCCGGCGACCACCTCCGGGGGAATGCCCTCTGTCACCGCCGGCCCCTTCCAGCAGGTCACAAGTGAAGTAGCCCCTGCGGCAAACACCTCCTTGGAAGCCCCGCCAGCGGAAGCCCCGCCTGCGGAGAGCCCGCCTGCGGAGACCCCTGACGACGGTTCCCCTGGGGAGCGGAACAATCCCATCAGCGAGCGGAGGGAAAGGGCAGAGGGGCCGGAGTCAGCAGCATCTCTGACCGCTGACCGCCTCCTGAATAAGACTGCAGCTGAGCCTGTGGGCGGCTGGCGTCTCTGGCTCTACAAGGCGACACTCGGTTACGTCAATCTTGGCGACTCGGACAGGGTCCGCATCCAAAGGGCTACGGAGCACCGCATCGCCGCACGCCTCGGGGAAAGAACCCGCTACGTTCCTGTGCTCTCCCGCAAGGGCGGCGTCGGTAAAACAACCGTCACCACGCTCCTGGGAATGGTCCTGGCCGAGCTGCGGGAGGACCGCGTTATCGCTTTGGACGCAAATCCTGACCGTGGCACATTGTCGGACCGCTCACCTGGACGAGCGGATTTCACCGCACGCCAACTCGTCAAGGACCGTTTTACCGTGGACTCCTTCGCCCAGCTGTCCAATTACACAGCCCGGGACGGTTCGCGCCTGGACATCCTCGCTTCCGACGCCGACCCGATGGTGGCCCACGCGTTCGACGATGCGGACTACAGGGCAGTGACCGACATCCTTGGCCGCTACTATTCGATCGTTCTGACCGACTCCGGCACCGGCATGGTCCACTCCGTGATGAAGGGAACACTGGAGAAAGCCGACGCCGTGGTGTTGGTTTCAGGCGGAAGCGTAGACGAAGCCAGGCTTGCCTCGGAAACACTGTCCTGGCTCGAAGCCCATGGACGCCATGACCTGGTGGCCAAGGCCACGGTGGTGATCAACATGGCTGCTGGAGCCGGAACCCTGGTCAACGTGGACGAGATAGAACAGCATTTCCTGTCCCGGGTTAAGAACGTGGTGCGGATTCCCCACGACCGTCACCTGGCAGAGGGATCCAAGATCGATCTCCGCCAACTGCGGCCTGCCACAAGGGCAGCCGCAGTTGAACTGGCGGCGCTGGTCGTGGAGGAGCTCCAGCAAAGCTGAGCTGCATCCCTCTTATGCGGTAGCGTCAGTCCGCGCGGGCTCCCCGCCCGCGCAGACTGACGCTAACGCATGAACTTACCGTTTATGCGTGAGTCGGGCGAGGAGCAGCGTACATCTCGTCGATGACAGAATCGAAGTCCTTCATGACCTGGGCCCGCTTGACCTTCATGGAAGGAGTCAGGTGTCCTGAAGCCTCTGTGAAGTCTGAGGGAACGATCCGGAAGGACTTGATGGCTTCGGCCTGCGAAACCGAGGCGTTGGCATGGTTGATCAGTTCCTGGACGGCTGCCCTGATTACAGGGTTCTCGGTTGCCTCCTGGAGCGTGGTGGTCGCGGGCAGGCCATGGCGCTGGAGCCAGCCAGGCAGTGCTTCCTCATCCAAGGTCACCAGAGCTCCAATGAACGGCCGGTTGTCTCCCACCACAAGTACCTGTGAAACAAGGGCATCGGCCCGGATCTGGTCCTCGAGCATTGCCGGAACAACGTTCTTGCCACCAGCCGTGACAATGATTTCCTTCTTGCGTCCGGTGATGGTCAGGAAGCCCTGCTCATCGAGTTGACCGATATCACCCGTGCGGAACCAACCGTCCACGAAGGTCTCGGCAGCGAGGTCTTCGCGCTTGTAGTAGCCGCGCATAACACAGACGCCCTTGACGAGGATCTCGCCGTCGTCGGCAATTTTCACTGTATTCCCCGGAATCGGCACGCCCACGGTGCCAATCTTGATCAGATCGGGCGTGTTGACCGAGACAGGGGCAGTGGTCTCCGTGAGACCGTATCCTTCAAGAATCTGGAGGCCGATGCCCTGGAAGAAGTGCCCCAGGCGCTCACCGAGCGGGCCACCGCCGGAGACAGCGTGTGCCACGTGCCCGCCCATGGCTGCCCGAAGCTTGCTGTAGACGAGTTTGTCGAACAGGGCGTGCTGGAGTTTGAGACCCAAACCAACGGAGCCCTCCTGCCGGGCACGCGAATACTTGATTGCGGTGTCCGCAGCCCTGTGGAAGATGGCGCCCTTGCCGCCGTCCTCTGCCTTGGTCAGTGCGGAGTTGTACACCTTCTCAAAGACCCGGGGGACGGCCAGGATAAAGGTGGGCTGGTAGCTCTGCAGATCGGGGAGCAGGTGCTTGATGTCAGGCGTGTGGGCGACAGTAGCGCCGGCAGCCACGGCCAGGACGGAGATAAACCGCGCAAAGACGTGCGCCAAGGGCAGGAACATGATCGTCTTGGCGTTCTCGTTCACGATCGTGCTTATCGAGGTGGCCAGTGCATTCTCTGAAAGCTCCACGAAGTTGCCGTGGGTCAGCTCGCAACCCTTCGGCCGGCCGGTTGTTCCGGAGGTATAGATAATGGTGGCGATATCGTTCAGGTGTGCCTGGCTGCGGCGGGCCTCAAGGTCCGCATCGCTGACGGCGGTGCCTGCCGCACGAAGCTCGTCAAGGCCACGCCCTTCAAGCTGCCACACGTGCGTCAGCGCGGTCAGGCCTTCGGAAGAGGCCGCCTGCCGGATGATGTCCTCGTGGTGCGCGGCTTCGCCAAACGCTGCAACGGCTCCGGAGTCACCCAGATTCCAGGCAACTTGTGAAGGTGACGACGTTTCGTAGATGGGAACTGAAATACCGCCGGCGAACCAGATAGCAAAATCCACGAGCGCCCATTCATACCGTGTGCGCGACATGATTCCTACGCGGTCCCCGGCGCCTACTCCGCTGGCGATGAGGCCCTTCGCGAGGGCCGAGACGTCTGTCAGGAAGTCCTTTGCCTTGATGTCCTGCCACTGCCCCGCGGAATCGAGACGCGAAAACAGCGAGGGGTTCGATGCCTTGGCTGCCTGACGCAGCACGAGGTCGGTGATGTTGCTTTCGGTCGGCACATTCACCAGGGGCGGAACACTGTATTCGCGCACGATAGCTCCTTTGATATCCATAAGCCCGCAAGGGGGTGATCTAAGACTAATACGAGCCCCTCAAGAGTGGGCGCTATTTATCCTACTGGCGGGTAACTTTATGATTAACGCCATGACGGGGCAGGGCAGCGTGGTCTGCGCGCCGTGGGATTCAGGGCTAATAGAGTGGACCCATGCATTCAGTCCCGCCCGCCCCCTCGTCCAGACCCTATCGCAGGACGGCAGCCTGGCGGAGTCCAAAGCCGTACCGTCAGGATTCAGTCCTTTCGGGCATCTCCGGCCTTGGGTTGCGGGAACATCTGAGGCTCGGCCGTCGGGGCCTGGCCATCGGCGTGGACATCGGAGGAACAAAAGTAGCGGCCGGCGTCGTGGATGCGGAGGGCAGGATCCTCAGCCAGGCGCGACGTTCCACTCCCGGTAATGATCCACGGGCCGTTGAGCACGTGATCGTTGAGCTGGTGGAGGAACTGGGACGGGGTCATCGGATCCGTTCGGTAGGTATCGGGGCCGCCGGCTGGATGGACCTCGACGGCGGGACGGTACTCTTCAGTCCCCATCTCGCCTGGCGGAATGAGCCGGTGAGGGAGAACCTCCAGAGGCTCCTCAGACGGCCTGTTCTGCTGACTAACGATGCCGATGCTGCCGCCTGGGCCGAGTGGCGGTTCGGTGCGGGGCAGGGCCAGAGCCGGCTGGTCTGCATCACCCTGGGAACAGGAATCGGCGGGGCCATGGTGATGGACGGGCGGGTCGAACGCGGGAGGTTCGGCGTGGCGGGGGAGTTCGGACATCAGATCATCATGCCGGGTGGCCACCGTTGTGAGTGCGGAAACCGGGGCTGCTGGGAGCAGTATGCTTCCGGAAACGCCTTGGGACGCGAGGCCAGGGAACTGGCGGCTGCTAATTCCCCGGTGGCCCAGGAACTTTTGAAGGCTGTGGACGGTGCAGTGGAAGACATCACCGGCGTCATTGTCACTGACCTGGCTAAATCCGGAGATGCCACTTCCCGCGAGCTTTTGGAGGACGTGGGGGAATGGCTGGGGTTGGGCCTGGCAAACCTGGCTGCTGCCCTCGATCCCGGGAAGTTCGTGATCGGCGGCGGCCTGTGCGATGCCGGTGAGCTACTGGTGGCGCCTGCCCGCAAAGCCTTCGCCCGAAACCTCACCGGCAGGGGGTTCCGGCCCGCCGCAGAAATTGCCTTGGCTGCCTTGGGGCCCAACGCAGGGTTGATTGGCGCGGCCGACCTTTCGCGGGTCAGCAGCCGCATGCACGGCTAGGAGTTATGCGGGCCCTGGTACTTCCCTGGATACGGGTACCTGACTAGACCCGGGCGCCGTCGTCGTATTCGTCTTTATCCGTGGGTAGCTTCATGATCAGGTAGATCACCGAAACAACGAATACTGCAACGATTCCCAGAATCGCCAGAAGCGGTGCGGAACGCCAGAACATTGCGGCGAGCAACAGGGCGACCGGGCCGCCTATGGCGCCCACCCATGCCAGCATGGTCAAGGGATCGACGCCGGCAAGGCTAGGCGGATCCTCAGGTACGAAACCGTGATCCTCATCTTCTACGTCGTAATCGCGGGGACCATGTGGCTCCGGCATATCCGCTTCGCCGTTGTGACCCGCAGCCTCAGCGGCCAGCCGGCGTTCATTGGCGGACGGCTCCGTGGGCGCAGTGCCGGAGAGCCCCAACGGGTCAAAGTCGCTAAACGGCCGGGTAGGTCCATTGCCGTCGTTGCCTGTGGTCTTGGGCGGCTCTGTGTCACCATGCTCCAGCCTCGACACCAGATCCAGCCATGCCGCGTCGTCCGGGTTCGTTCCCGGATCCGGCGAGTTGGCATCAGGTTTTGTCATGGAAGCTGCCCTTCAGGTGCGCGGGGGGATGTTCGCTCGTTGGAAGCCTGGAGGACGTCCCTGATAAAAGCAGCCGAACCACGGAAGATTTTGTCGGCGTCGTGGTCAAGGGTAGCAACGTGGTAACTGTTCTCCAGCATGGTCAGCTCCAACGAAGCATGCGTCAGTCCACGCCTTAGCGCTGAAATGCTGGTATCGGAGACCACATGGTCAACGGTGGAGCGGAACACGCGGACCGGGGCTGTTATTCGAGGCAGGAGCCGGACCGTGTCCTTGAACATCCTGTTCAGTTCGTGGGCAGCGGCCACCGGTGTGCGGGCATAGGCACCTTCGTCGATTCCGGGTTTCAGAATGTCATTGGCAATCGCAGGGGTGCTCTTGAGCACGAACTTGAGAATGCCGGCAAGCGGGGCCCTCGGATCGTCAATGACGAGTCCGGGATTAACGAGGATGGTGCCGGCCACAGGCCGCGTTGCAGCAACACGCAGGGCTAACGCACCGCCCATGGACAGCCCCGCAGTGAAGACATAGTCGCACTCAGCGGCGAGCTCCCGGTAGGCCTCATCATAGGCAGCATGCCAGGCCTGCCAGCGTGTCCGGGCCAACTCCTGCCAGCTTGTCCCGTGACCGGGCAGAAGGGGGATCCTGACGGCATACCCCTGTTCAGCCAAGGCAGTGGCCCAGGCGCGCACGCCATGAGGACTGCCGGTGAAGCCGTGGGAAAGCGCAACTCCCACTCGGGGTCCATCACCGGTAAAGGGGCTGATAAACGGGCTGTGATCCGGGAAGCTGCTCATGATGTCTCCGAGGATACTTCCTTTGCGGCATTCTCCAGGAAAAACTTCACTGACCGTTCGAAGATCACAGGGGCGTCAACGTCGAGTGTAGCCACATGCCCGCTGCCTGCCAGAGGGACCACCTCAAGGCGCTGTGTCCCCAAACGGCGCCGGATCATTTGGAGGGAGGAAGGCGGCACCACAACGTCCTTCTCGGACTTGAACACCAACGCAGGTGCTGTGATCCGCGGCAGCCCCCGGATGGCGGAGGTGAAAAGCTTCCTCAGCTGGTGCACCGCAGCGAGGGGTGTGCGCGAGTAGTCGCCGTCCTGAGTTGCTGCCGCCGTCGGATTCTCTTCTTCAATCGGAACGGTGGTTGGCTGGAAGTACTTGAGAATGCCCACGTAGCGTGCCCGGCGGTCATAGAAACTCAGGCCGGGATTAACTACCGCGACGCCTTTCACAGTGTGGCGGGATGCCACTAACAGGGCGATGGCGCCGCCCATGGACAGCCCCGCCACAAAGCAGGCGTCCGTGCGGGCCGCCAGTTCAAGATAGGCGGCTTCGTAGCTGCCGTACCAGTCCCGCCAGCCGGAGCGGGCAAGGTCCTGCCAATGCGTGCCATGCCCGGGAAGCAAGGGAACCGAGACCGCGAAGCCCTGTGCGGCGAGGTGCTCGGCCCAGGGCAGGACGCTGAGAGGGCTGCCCGTGAAGCCGTGACAGATAGCAATGCCGATTCTCGCATTGGGGCCGTGACCCGGGTAGCTGAAAGCCGCCGGCACCGGCGGATGGCTGCTTTCTGTCATGTGCCCATCGTGTCACTGTTGGGGATAAATCTCACTAGAGTAGGGTTGCACTGAAGTCCCGGTCACACCCGGAGCAGGGTTGGCCGGCTGCCCTCCGGAGAGGTACGACACGTGTTCTATTGGATCATGAAGAGGATCTTTCTGGGTCCGGTTCTGAGGCTGCTGTTCCGTCCCTGGGTGAAGGGTCTGGACAACATTCCCCACGAAGGCGCGGCCATTCTGGCTTCAAACCATTTGTCGTTTTCCGACTCTATCTTTATGCCGTTGATGGTTCCGCGGCCGGTGATCTTCCTTGCTAAATCGGAGTACTTTACCGGTACCGGGCTGAAGGGAAAGCTCACCGCATTGTTTTTCCGGCTTACCAACCAGTTGCCCATGGACAGGTCAGGCGGCGCAGCATCCGCACTATCCCTCAACGCAGGGATGGATGTCCTCACCCGTGGCGGGCTCCTGGGGATCTATCCCGAAGGCACCCGCAGCCCCGATGGGAAGCTGTATCGCGGCAAGGTTGGTGTCGCAAGGCTGGCGCTCCAGGCCCGGGTTCCGGTTATCCCCGTTGCCATGATCGGCACTGACAAAGTGCAGCCGATAGGCAAGAGAATGCCGCACATCCGCCGGATCGGCATGATCTTCGGGGAGCCGCTGGATTTCAGCCGCTACTACGGCCTGGAGGAAGACCGGCTCATTCAGCGCTCAGTCACAGACGAGATCATGTACGAGCTGATGAGGCTTTCGGGGCAGGAATACGTGGATGAGTACGCCGCCACCGTGAAGCTCGCGCTCGCCGCAAAGGCCAAGGAAAAGGGCGACGACGACGGCACAGCGGATAACACCCCGGACAGCACTGATGCCGGCACAGCAGACAGCATGCATGATGGCAAGGACGACGGCACCGGTGACACTGCACCGGGCGAAGCAAAAGTGTGACGGTACTCTCGGTGCGAATGACGTTTGTTGTGCCCCGATCAGTTCAGCGGCCACTACTCTTGTAGTGTGACTGAGCTATCTTCAAAATCTGCTTCCCCTGTTTCCGGAGCCACTGTTTCCGGCGCAGCTTTCTCCGGCGCATCATTGCCGGGGAGCGCAATGACGGCCACTGCCCAGAGCGGTGCTGCTGACTACCCCGGACTGGACAACTGGCGGAACCTGCCGGTTTCCCAGCAGCCCAGCTGGCAGGACAAGGCGGTGTTCGACGCCTCGGTCGGGGAACTGTCAGTGCTGCCACCCCTGGTTTTCGCCGGTGAAGTGGACATCCTTCGTGAGCGGCTGGCTGCCGCGGCCCAAGGTAAGGCGTTCCTCCTCCAGGGAGGCGACTGCGCTGAGACCTTCGAGGCGGCGACGGCGGACAAGATCAGCGCGCGGGTGAAAACCATCCTTCAGATGGCTGTGGTGCTCACTTACGGTGCTGCGCTTCCCGTCATCAAAATGGGCCGCATGGCCGGCCAGTTTGCCAAACCCCGTTCATCCAATGATGAAACGCGCGACGGCGTCACGCTTCCGGCCTACCGCGGAGACATCGTCAACGGTTATGACTTCACTCCTGAGTCCCGCGGCCACGATGCCAGCCGCATGCTCAAGGCCTATCACACGTCTGCTTCGACGCTGAACCTGATCCGTGCCTTTACCCAGGGCGGGTTTGCAGATCTCCGCCTGGTTCACCACTGGAACAAAGGATTCACGGAGAACCCGGCCCACGCACGCTACGAGTCCCTCGCGCGGGACATCGACCGGGCAATCCAGTTCATGGCCTCGTGCGGTGCCGACTTCGAGGCCCTCAAACGGGTGGAGTTCTTCGCCAGCCATGAGGCGCTGCTCCTCGACTACGAACGGGCGTTGACCCGCATCGATTCAAGGACAGGCCTGCCGTACGACACTTCAGCTCACTTCCTCTGGATCGGTGAGCGCACCCGCGAGCTCGATCACGCCCACATCGACTTCCTGTCGCGGGTCCGTAACCCCATTGGTGTGAAGCTTGGCCCGTCCACCTCCGGTGATGACGCCCTTAGGCTCATCGACAAGCTGGACCCGAACCGCGAACCTGGCAGGCTGACCTTCATCACCCGGATGGGCGCAGGTAATATCCGCGAAAAGCTTCCTGCAGTGGTCGAGAAGGTTACTGCCTCCGGCGCCCAGGTCCTTTGGGTTACCGACCCCATGCACGGGAACACAGTCACATCTCCCAACGGCTACAAGACCCGCAACTTCGACGACGTTATTGACGAGGTCCGCGGATTCTTCGAGGTTCACCACAGCCTCGGCACCATTCCCGGCGGCCTCCATGTCGAAATGACGGGCGACGACGTCGCGGAGTGCCTCGGTGGTGCGGACCCCATTGATCAGGAAGCTTTCCTGGACCGCTATGAGTCGGTGTGCGATCCCCGTCTGAACCACATGCAGTCCCTCGAGATGGCGTTCCTTGTGGCGGGTTCACTGTCCAAGCGGTAGCAAGTGCATGGCCCCGTGCGGCTAGACCACGGTAAGTGTCACCACAGAGCCCTCGGGAACTTCAGTGTTGACCGGGTCCTGATCTCTCACGGTGCCAAAAAAACCGCCGAGGACGTTGTTGATCCGGACCTCGAAGCCCAGCTTCCTGAGGGCTTCACGAGCGACATCGGCCTGCTTGCCGATGAAACTTGGCACTTGCACAAGCTTCGGTCCCTTAGAAACAGTGAGCGTTACAGACTGACCCTTCGTCAAAGTTCCCGAGGCCGGTGTCTGAGCCGCTACGGCTCCCTTGGGTACGCTTCTGTCGTTCACTGTCTCAGGCGCAATAACCGCCTTCAGACCAGCTGCCTCGAGGGTCTTCACGGCGTCGTCCTGCGATTTCCCCCGTACATCGGGCACTGGGATGGGCTGGGGCCCCTTGGAAACGGTGAAACTGACAGGCGTTCCCCTTCTTACGGCAGTTCCGGCGGCAGGGTCCTGCGCCAGGACGATTCCTGCCGGGGCGGTCTCGTCAAACTTCTCGGTGATAGGGCCCAAGGCCATCTCGGCCTCGTTGAGGGCTGACTTTGCCTGGTCCAGTGACTTTCCGGTCATCTCCGCAAGGGGGAACAGTTGGGGTCCTTTGGAGACGAACAGGGCAACAGGCTGAAATTTGCGGATCTCCTTCCCCGCTTCGGGATCAGATCCAACCACCAATCCGGAAGGGACGTCGTCGTCGAACACGTCCTTGGTGTTCGATTGAAAACCTGCAGCGCCAAGCAACTGCTGCGCCTCCGCCACCGTCTTGTTGGCTAGTTCCGGAATGGTGCCAGGCGAACCTGGGCCCATGCCGAAGAACCACCCGGCGCCAGTGGCGAGCAAAGCAGCAATGACCAGAACCACGATCCACAACGCCCCGCGGCGTCGCGGATCCCCTTCCCGCAAGCTGCGGACGGGAGTGGCTGCGGCGCGGTTGCGGGCACGCTCATCGTTGCGTTCCAGCTTCCTTTGCTCACGCTTGCTCAGCGGCTGTAGGGGAAGTCCGGACTCATCAGTCAACCCGGCGCCCCCGGGCGCCTGGAACGAAGCAGTACGCGCGATATTGGCCGGAAGCACACTGGTGGGATTGTTCGTGCGGGCGATAATTTCGGTCGGCTCAGCGGCCCCGATTACCACTTCCGTCGCTTCTTGCCGGGGCCCTGGTTCCTTCACTGCTGATGCGGCGGAGGGGTTCTCCTTGTGTGCCGCCGGCGGCTGGAGATCCAGTTCAGCGTCACTCAAATTGGTCCGGATGTGCCGCAACTCGGACAGCAGGGCATTTCCGTCCACTGGCCGGTTCTCCGGGTCGCTTGCGGTGCACCACTGGACAAGCTCATCCACTTCCGATGCCAGGCCGGGAACTTGGACTGATGGCGGCTCAACTGTCCCGTGGACATGCTGGTAGGCCACCTGGATGGGAACATCGCCCTCGAACGGCTGCTTGCCGGTGAGCATTTCGTAGAGCATGATTCCGACAGAATAGATGTCGCTGCGGGCATCGGCAGGCTTGCCCAACACCAGCTCGGGGGAGAGGTAGGCGACGGTGCCGATAAGGGTTCCGGTGCTGGTCGACGTCGTGACGGCCCGCGCGAGTCCGAAATCACCGACCTTGATACGGCCGTCGTCGGCAATCAGAACGTTTTCCGGCTTGATGTCGCGGTGGATCAAGCCTGCCGAGTGGGCGGCGGCCAGTCCTTCCGCTACCGGATCGATCAGTGCCAAAGCCAGCCGTGGGGAGAGTGCGCCCTTTTCGTTGAGGACGTCACGCAGGGTATGGCCCTTGATGTATTCCATCACCAGGTAGGCTGTCTGGCCGTCGGTGCCTTGATCAAGAACGCCGACTACATGAGGATGGGACAGTTTTGCAGCTGCCTTGGCTTCACGCGCGAGCCTGTCAAGAAAAGTGTCGTCACTGACGAAGTGCGGGTGCAGCACTTTAAGGGCTACGTCCCGCTCCAGCCTCTGGTCGGTGGCCACGTAAACCGTGGACATTCCGCCGCGCGCCAGCCGGGACTTCACGCGGTAGCGATTGTCCACCAGCGTTCCTACGAGATTGCCCGACCCATGTTCTTGCACCCTACGATCCTAATTGGTGCGAAGAAAGGGGCCGAATCGACATGCGACCCGGACCCCTTTCCATCTGAAGTGCCCAGGGCTGATCAAACCCTGGAGGAACTAGGAGAAGTTCTTCTGATGAGCTTTGATGGAGGCGACGTAGCTCTTGGTGTCCTCGTACATTCCGTTCTTACTGACGGAGTACTGACCCTGGTAGTAGCCCGCGATGGCATGGTCGAGGTCTTTGCTGGTCTTTATCAGCTGGCGGATGATTGCCACACCGGCTGTCGCATTGTCATAGGGATCCAGCAGGTTGAGCTTTCTACCCACCAGATCCGACGCCCACTGCCCCGACGACGGTATGACCTGCATGGTTCCGATGGCGTTGGCCGGTGAGACTGCCCGCTGGTCGAATCCTGACTCCTGGTGGGCGAAGGCGAGAGCCAACGAGGGATCCACGCCCATCCGGCGGGCAGTATCAGCAACGATCGAGCGCATCTGCTCCCTCGACGGCACGGGAGACGCGTTCAGGAGAGCCTTGTTCTCATTGGCGGAACTGACCACGGCAGGCGGATAGGTGAATCCGAGGAAGGTGCTGGGGACCAAGGGGGTCACGGGTGTGACGTTCCCCGCCGGCTGCACGGCCGCCCCCGGAATCGCCAGTTTGTTGCCGGGATAGATGACACTGCTCATTGTCAGTTTGTTTGCCGAAAGAATGTCCGAAAGCTTCACGCCGTGCTTGGCAGCAATGGCCGACAACGTGTCGCCCGCTTTGACGGTATAGGAACCCGGGCTGGAAGGTGCTGCCGGAGCGGGAGCAGGTGCGGGAGCCGGGGTTGCCGGCGCAGGTGCGGGAGTGCCGGCCCCCACTTTAACCTTCTGGCCCGGATAGATGATCGAAGTCATGCTGAGCCCGTTCCAGGAGATGAGATCGGACAGCCTTACCCCGTGTTTCGCCGCGATGGCGCTGAGGGTGTCGCCGGACTTTACACCATAAACACTTCCGCCCGCCGTGCCCGGGGCAGGGGCGGGAGCGGGTGCTTTGGGTGTGGGTGCAGGGGAAGCAGTGCCGTTGAGCTTGATCTTCTGCCCGGGATAAATGATGGTATTCGGCTGCAGATTGTTCAATGCAAGAACGGCGAACGTGTTCAGGTTGTACCGACCGGCAATTGCACTGATCGTGTCACCCCTTGCCACCGTATATTCGGCAGGAGCCTCTTGCTGGGCCGGGCGGAACGCAGCGGGAACAGTAGTCGAAACGGCCGCAGCGGGAATGGTGCCGGCCCTCGATGCCAACGCCTTTTCCTGGGCGGCGACAGCTTGCGCTTGCATTGCCGCGGCCAGAGTAGCGGGAATCGCTTTGGGCCGGGATTCTGCAGCGGCTGGTTGGGCGAGTGCCAAAGAAGAAAGGACGACGGCAGGCAGGGCAGCCGTGGTAGCGGCAAGCACCGGGAAGCTCGTCCTTGGCTGCTGCTTTGGCGATGGAGACGTCGTCATGGGAAATCCTCTTCTAGGCGGCTTTTATACTGCTAGGCCTGTGTTACCTGTGATACTTCTGTGACTAATGATAGTGCTGTTACTAATGTGATCAATGTGAATCTCTCACGAATTGTCAATTAGCACAAGAATTGAAGGAAATTCGTTTAGTGGGGAATTCCGGGAGTGTCGCCGGGAAAAGCCGCGCCATCGGTACACGTCAGTCCACGTCAGGTGCTACCTGACTAGGCGCAGTGCCGCCTGCCATGGCAACCTTGATCCGTGAGTAATGTAGAAAGCCTCGTAGGCGAATGGCTGCCCTTGCCCGATGTGGCGCAGCTGCTTGATGTGTCAATTACCAAAGTGCATGGCCTGCTCGATGAAAAAGCATTGGCCGCCCTAAGAGTGGGGGATCGGCGAATCCGCTCTGTTCCTGCCGCATTTATTCAGGATGGCCACGCCGTTGAAAGCCTGAAGGGAACTATCCTCGTTTTGTCTGATGCCGGATATTCAGACGAAGAGCTTATTACCTGGTTGTTCACCCCCGACGAATCCCTTCGTGGCAGGCCGATTGACGCGCTGCGCGAAGGCCGTAAGACGGAGATCCGCCGCAGGGCCCAGACGATGGCCTGGTAACTGCCCTCGAGGCCGGAGCGGCCTGGGTGTAATCCGACTCAGGCTGCCCGGCTGACCGTGGCTTCGGCGAGTTTCCGCAATGCGGTCTTGGGTAGGTCCTCCAAGGGGAGCAGATCCAAGGCCGCGAAGGCTGCGGACCCAAACTCGTCAATAAGCACTTCGGTTGCCTGCAATGCCCCGCAATCCACAATGATGCGCCGGATCTCCGCAATGTCTTCATCAGTAAGGTCGGGCCGGCCAAGGCATGAATCGATGAAGGCCGATTCCTGAGGTGTGGCGAGATCCAAGGCGAATGCGACCAACACGGTCCGTTTGCCTTCCTTCAAATCGTCTCCGGCCGGTTTTCCTGTAGTCGCAGGATCCCCGAAAACGCCCAGGACGTCATCGCGTAACTGAAATGCCTCTCCCAGCGGGAGTGCGAAGGCCGAGTACCCGCGGAGCAATTCCTCGGAGGCCCCCGCCAAAGCACCACCCAGGGCCAACGGATGTTCTGTGGAGTACTTGGCGGATTTGAACCTGATGATTGATTGAGCCCGGGTCACGGCGCCTGCACGGTCGCGCACCGGTCCCGCCACTTCTTCCAGGATGTCCAGGTATTGACCGGCCATAACTTCAGCCCGCATCAGGTTGAAGATCAGCCGGGCCTGACTTCCCGAGGCAGCACGTTCCCCGATGTCTGTAAACGACTCTTCGCTGAAGGACAAGCAGAGATCGCCGGTGAGAATGGCCGCAGCGTGTCCAAAGCGTTCGCTGTCCAGCGACCAGCCCTGATCTGCGTGCAGTTGGGTGAAGCGGCGGTGGACACTGGGTCCGCCTCGCCGGGTATCGGACCGGTCGATGATGTCGTCATGGATCAAGGCGGCGGCCTGGAACAGCTCGAGGGCCGATCCGGCGGTGACAACTTCTGAGGCCGAGGCATTTCCGCCGGCCCCACGCCAACCCCAATAGCACATCAGCGCCCGCAGGCGTTTGCCGCCCGTCACCAGGTTCGCGATGGAGCCCATGAGCGGGTCGATGTCCTGGGAAATAGTGGACATGATGTTTTGCCGCGAGGTCAGGAAGTCATTCAGCTTGCCGGCGACGGCGGCGACATAGGCCGTTTGCTCCAGGCGCAGCTGTTCAGCTGTCGTCACTTGGCGGACTCAGGGGAGACGTTAGCGCCGATCGTGAAGGTAGATACTCCTCCGTTGTGAACCACCGCCACATTGATCGTTTCGTTCTCACCTCTGAGGAAGTCTTTGGAAGTTACTGTTTCTACCGACTCCCCAGGGACGGCTTTGAAGCCCTGCGCTTCCAACTCCTTCGTGTAGAAGGTTAGGACATCAGCGGCCGGGGCGCCAACACTGCCGACTATGGCCGCAGTCGCAGGGGTGCCCGTCTTATCAAAACTGCTCGAAACCACTTTTGCTCCAGGCATCAGCGGCAGCAGTTTTGAGGGAAAGCCCTCCACAAGAGCTCCGACCGTTGCCGAGGGTGAGGGTGAAGCGGACGGATCCGGGGAGGTAGGAGCGGATGCTGTTGCAGTGGCTGATCCCGTAGCGCTTTGGTTCGAGGCGGAGGGCTCGGGAGACGAGCCATTACCTGGAGCCGTGGGAGTGCATGCTGCCGTAGTGAGCAGTGTTGCGGCTGCCAATAGTGCAAGGCCTGTTGGTTTCAGCTTTCCCATACCCTTCACAGGTACTCCTTCTAGGGTCGACGCCGGATTCAGCCTCCAGTTTAGTCAGTCCCCGGGACTAGGATTGAGCTGTGCTGCCGGATAAGAACCTTCAACCGCCCGAAGCAGCTCTTCGGGAGCTCCGGCGCAGCAGCATTATGCATGTTGACATGGACGCCTTTTTTGTTTCTGTCGAACTCCGGAGCCGGCCTGAACTCGTGGGAAAACCGGTGATCGTCGGGCATCCTGCCGACCGGTCCGTTGTGCTGTCAGCCTCTTATGAGGCCCGGGCATTTGGGATCAAGTCCGCCATGCCTATGGTGGTGGCCCAGAGAATGTGTCCCCGTGCGGTCATCATCGAGCCGCGCCATAAGCTCTACTACGAAGTTTCAGCAGAGCTGATGGGAATTTTCGAATCCATCACCCAGCTTGTGGAGCCGCTGAGTGTCGATGAGGCCTTTCTGGATGTAGGCGGGGCCATCCGGCGTCTCGGCTCACCCCGGGATATCGGTGAACTTATCCGACGCCGGGTCAGGGATGAGTTGGGTATTACCGCTTCCGTCGGAATTGCCGCCAGCAAGTTCGTTGCAAAGATAGCCTCGACGCGATGCAAACCGGACGGGCTCCTCCTCATCACACCGGAGGAGACCATCCCGTACCTTCACAGCCTCCCCGTGGATGCATTGTGGGGAGTGGGGGCAAAGTCAGTGGAGGTCCTGGCCCGGATGGGCATCAGGACGGTCGCTGACGTGGCAGCAACTCCGGTTCAGTCGCTCAAAAAGGTTTTGGGGGTATCCGGAGAACACGTCCACCGCTTGTCCTGGGGAATCGATCCGCGAGCGGTAACCCCGGTGAGAGTGGAAAAGAGCATCGGTGCGGAGGAGACTTTCGCCGAAGATACCGCCGACGACGCCGTGCTGCGGCGCGAGTTGCTTAGGCTTTCACACCGGACGGCAACCCGATTGCGCACAGCGGGTCTGGTGGCCAGGACAGTGGCCTTGAAACTCCGGTTTGCTGACTTCTCCACCATTAGCCGCAGCCGAAGCGTGACCACCCCCATAGACAGTGCCCAACTTCTCTATGGTGTCGCGGGCCAATTGCTGGATTCGCTCGGCAATCGTCCTATGTCCGTCCGGCTCATAGGGGTGCGTGCTGAACACCTCGAGGAGACAGGGCAGACGGCATTACAACTCAGCCTGGACCGGCGGGAAGACAACTGGCGTTCGGCAGAGCAGGCGCTGGATCGCGTAACCCGGAAATTCGGCAATAAATCGCTCCTTCCGGCGCGGCTCCTTGGCCCCGAGGATCATCCGGGCTGATCGGCCTTGCCAGAAGCCTTCCACTGGCACAGGCGCCCCGCCGGTATCTTTCAGAACCGGCCCCAACAAACTATCCTTAGAGGTACATAGATTTCGAACGTCTGGACATATTGAACTCTCAGCCTGAACCCCCTGACAGCTCCCTCGAACAACTGGATGTTCCCGGAATTCACCACCGAAGGTGCCCGGGAACCTCAGACGCACGTTGGACGTTGTGGGATATGAGGCAAGGGCCGCGAACAGTCCCGACGCTGGCCGACTTAAGGAGGTCGTGATGCCGCTCTCGGAGCACGAACAGAAGCTGCTGGAGCAGCTGGAGAAGCAGCTGCATGAGGACGATCCGAAGTTTGCCAGTTCCATGGGCTCGGATCCTGGCAGAACATGGTCTACCCGGCACATGGTAATTGGCGTGCTGGCTACCCTCGCCGGTGTTCTGCTGCTGTTAGTCGGAGTTTCATTGCAGATGATTTTCGTCGGCGTCCTTGGGTTCGTCGTGATGGGAGCCGGTGTTTACTTCGCCACCATGCGGAGATCATCCGGAGGCGGCGCGAAGGGGCGTCCAGGCCGAAAGCCTGGCAAACCCCGCAGCTCGTTCATGAATGGCCTGGAGGAAAGGTGGGACGAGCGGCGACGTGGCGATACCTGACCAACGCTGACTCCCCACTTCCCCCCACACCGCGTAAGGCACCAGGGGTGAAGGCAAGATAAAGGACCCGCAGAGCCGGGTCCTTTTGCTTTTAAGGCCTCCTGCCTTCGGAAGGGTTATTGTCCCTCCACTTCTCCCCATGCAGGTAAAACCTCGGATTTCCGCGGAAGTTGCCCTTGACAAGAGCGTTGGATCGAGCCGCGTTGCGTTGACTGTGGGGGAATGTGGAGTAAAGTGGAGGATGTAAGAGGGTAGTGGCAGCACAGGGGACGTGCAGCTTCCGACGACAGACGGGCGGTGGGGCCAGGTGTTTCTTGGCACGCACTCACCGCGTCTGGACGAAAAGGGGCGCATCATCCTCCCAGCGAAGTTCCGTGAGGAGCTTGCCAGCGGCTTGGTTCTCACTCGAGGCCAGGAACGTTGCATCTACGTCTTCAGTGAGCGGGAGTTCGGAAGAATTCACGAGCAAATGCGGGAGGCGCCCATCTCCTCCAAGCAGGCTCGTGACTACATCCGGGTCTTTCTCTCTGGAGCCTCGGACGAGGTACCTGACAAGCAGGGGCGCGTGACTATTCCTCCCGCACTCCGGGCATATGCAGGGCTCGGCAGGGAACTGGCGGTCATTGGAGCCGGATCCCGTGCTGAGATCTGGGATGCCCAAGCCTGGAACGAGTACCTGGCTGAGAAGGAGACCTCCTTCTCAGAAACCGACGACCCAATTCCGGGAATTCTCTAGATCCCGGGCTCGAGCTGCCGGCTCGAGCGACCGATCGCGTTTCTTGAACGAGATCTCCAGCCGCCCATCGGATGGTCCTCCTGGCTTACTTCCCCGAAGCCAGGCGGACAGCACGATAGGCGCGGATGGGGATCTGGCTCAAGAAGTGCCACGCAAGGACCATGGCAAGGAAGGACGAAGGTATGACTGATCCAGACCAGGCGAAACCGACGTCCGAACGCCATGTGCCGGTCCTGAGGGACCGGTGCATCAATTTGCTGGCTCCTGGATTCGAAGCAGCACGGCAGCGCGGAGAGACGCCCATCGCGATCGATGCAACCCTCGGGATGGGCGGGCATTCGGAAGCGATGTTGCAGCGCTATCCTGACCTCCATCTGATTGGCATCGACAGGGACGAGGAGGCACTGGCTCTTGCGGGCGAGCGGCTGAAACCATTCTCTTCCCGCACTGACCTCGTCCATGCTGTCTACGATGAGATTCCTGAGGTTCTGCAGGACCTCGGTGTGGCGGAAGTCCATGGGATATTGATGGACTTGGGAGTTTCGTCACTGCAGCTCGACGAACGGGAACGTGGATTCGCGTACTCCTTTGACGCCCCGCTGGACATGCGTATGGACACCAGCCGCGGCCAGACCGCAGCCGACATCGTCAACGGCTACAGCGAAGAGGATCTGGTGCGGATCATCCGCAAATGGGGCGAAGAAAAATTCGCCGGCCGGATCGCGAACCGGATTGTGGCGGCGCGGACAGAAAAGCCATTTGAGACCACGGGGCAACTGGTCGAGCAGATCCGGTCCGTGGTGCCCTCGGCTGCCGCAAAATCAGGCGGTCACCCCGCCAAGAGAACATTCCAGGCGCTCCGAATTGAGGTCAATGAGGAGCTGGAAGTGCTTGAACGTGCTGTTCCGGCCGCTGTGGAAGCCATTGCTATGGGGGGACGGGTAGTGGTCATGTCTTATCACTCCCTGGAAGACAAGATCGTTAAGGCAGTCTTTCAGGCAGGTTCGAAGTCGTCAGCGCCACTCGGCTTTCCAGTCGAGCTCGAACAGCACAAAGCTGAGCTCAAGACCCTGACAAAGGGCACCGAAGTGCCCACTGCGGATGAGATAGCCGAGAACCCGCGTGCGGCCTCAGCCCGGTTGCGCGCCGTAGAACGTATTAGAGCCAGGAGATCAGCATGAGCACGGCAGCAGCCAAGAACTTTCCACTTGTCTCCGGCAGCTCTGCCCACGCCTTTGGACCCAGGGCGCTGACGCCAGGCCAAGGAACCAAACCCCGGACCCCCTTGTCCCTTGTACGCTCCACGCCGTCCAAACGACGTGCCCCATTCGTCGTATTCTGCTTCGCGTTGCTGGCCGCTGCGCTCATGGTGGTCCTCGTGCTGAACATCTCGGTCTCGACATCGCAGTATCAGCTGGTGCAGCTCAAAAGTGAGCAGTCCAGCCTGATGAAGCAGAACCAGGATCTGACACAGCAGGTTCAGAATTACGATGCCCCACAGAACCTGGCTGCCAAGGCCACGGAACTGGGCATGGTCGCGTCGTCAGGCAAAGGCCAGATTGACTTGTCTAACCTCAGTGTTTCCGGAAAAGCATTGCCGGCTGCCAAGGGGGCGAATCCTGGCGCTGTCATTGCCGCCCCTGCAGTTGCCGGTCAGCTTGCTGTCGTTCCGCCCGCCAGTGCGAATGAGCCGCTCGCGGTCCGGAAACAGGAAGAAGCGTCAAATGCATCCGGTTCCGCCTCTGCAGCCCCTGCGGGACCGCCCGCCCAGACCGTAACGCCTCCTGCTCCGGTTGCTGCCGCTCCCGCGGCAGAGCTTCACGGAGGATCGGTGCCGGCGCCGCAGCAGAAGACGCCCGGCCAATAGAACATTCCGGCCCGGGGCAAGCCCAGACCACCCACGGATGACCAGCAAGGATTCGATTGTGGCGCGAAGCACCGGCAAGTCGGCAGCCAAGAAAGTGGCGAGCCCTACGAGGCGCCTGCGGTTGGGTCTGGGCCTGATGCTCTCGCTGCTTCTTGTGGTGGGTGGAAAGTTGTTCCTGGTTCAGGGCCTGGACGCCGGGGGATTGGCCCAGGCTGCGCTGAACAACAGACTCAAGCCGACGGTGCTTCCAGCTGAGCGCGGAAGCATACTGGATGCCAACGGTACTGTCCTGGCCAGCAGCGTCATCCGCTACAACGTGGTGGTGGACCAGCGGGTCAATACGAAAACGCAGTCGTTCCCCCGCCTCGAAACCGTAAGCGGCGAGGAAAAGTATGTGGACGTGTCCCGGGATCAGGGCATCTCCGAGCTCGCCGCCGTCCTGGGCAAGGATTCAGAGGAGCTCAAAAAGCAGCTGACGGGGGAGAAGCCCTACTACATAGTCGCCAAGGATTTGAAGCCTGATGTCGAAGACAGGATTTCCAAGCTGCGGATTCCGGGAATCGTAACCGAAGGAACCAGCAAACGTGTCTATCCGAACGGGTCAGTGGCGGGCGGAATTGTTGGATTCCTTAAAGACGGAACAACAGGGCAGGCGGGCCTGGAGCAGACGCAGGATGACATCCTGAAAGGCACTCCGGGTAAGCGGCTCTTTGAAATTGGAGCCGATGGATTGAGGATCCCCGTTGGCGTGGACCAGTTCACCCCTGCCCAGGACGGCAAGGACATCAAACTCACTCTCAACTCAGACCTCCAGTACTTTGCCCAGCAGGCGATCCAAAGCCAGACTGACAAGCTCAGTGCGGAGTGGGGAGTCCTCACTGTCCTGGACATCAAGACCGGCAACATCGTGGCGATGGCTGATACGAACGCTCCGGATCCTAACGATCCTGGAAAGGTTGATGCCAAGGACCGAGGTGTCAGGTCGGTTACGGCTGCGTATGAGCCAGGTTCAGTGGAGAAGATGATCACCGCCGCCGCCCTCATCGACGAAGGTAAGTCCAGCCCCCTCGAAAAGTTCACCATTCCGCCGTCGTACAGCGTGGACGGGCAGACGTTCAACGATTCCTTTGACCACGGCACCGAGGACCGGACGCTGGCCGGAATCCTCGGCTGGTCGATGAACACAGGAACAGTGATGGCAGGACAACGCCTGACCCGGCAGGAACGCTACGACTGGCTGAAGAAATTCGGCATCGGTGAGGCTCCTGAAATCGGACTTCCCGCAGAAGCCAAGGGCATACTGACCCCTGCTGACCAATGGGATGACCGGCAGCAGTACACGGTTCTGTTCGGGCAGGGCGTCTCGCAGTCGACCCTTCAGACCGTCCGCGCTTATCAGGCGATCGCCAACGACGGAGTGATGCTGCAGCCAAGGCTTATCGACAGTTACCTCAGTCCAGACGGCACTGAGGAAAAAGTGCCCGCCAAACCGGCACGGGAAGTTGTTTCCAAGCAGACGGCCCAACAGGTCCGGGACATCCTCGAAAGCGCCGTAACCGAGGGCCAGATCAAAGATGCCGCCATCGACGGCTACCGCGTCGGCGCCAAGACCGGAACCTCGGAATCACCATGTGACGATGGAAAGTCCGGCTATTGCGGCTACACGGCGTCCATGGTCGGAATGGCGCCGATGGACAATCCGCGGTTTATTGTTGAAGTGGTCCTGCAACGGCCCAAGGGCAGCATCTATGGAATCACCAATGGTCCGGTGTTCCGTTCTGTGATGAGCCAGACGCTGCGGACCTACAACGTCCCGCCATCCACCGGCGAACCTGCCCGGCTGCCGCAGTACGCCAAGTAGCACGTCCACGACCGCATGTATTTGGGGGCACACTCTCTCGCCCGGGGTGTGATCAACTAGCACCAACGGAGATCCACTTGTCAGAGCTCAATGCCCATGCCGCCAACACTGGCCAGAATGCTCCCGATCGGGACAACACAGACAGGGACGACACAGGCCGGCAAAGCACGACACGCGGCTCATTCCGTCCCTCCTCTGTCACCGCGGTGGCGCTTGGAAACCTGGGCGAGGAAATGGGCGTTGTGGTCCCCGAGGCCTCCGCGCCGATCCTCGTCACCGGCATTTCCCTCAACTCAAGGACAGTGGAACCGGGAGACGTCTATGTGGCATTGCCTGGTGCCACCCGGCACGGAGCCGATTTTGTCGGCCAGGCCGTTTCCACAGGAGCTGTGGCTGTCATAACGGACGACGCCGGTGCGCGGCAGCTCGCACTGTCGACAGACATTGAAGTGCCGGTACTGATCGCCCAGGATCCCCGCTCGCTGGTGGGCAAGCTTGCGGCTCACGTGTACGGGACCGGCGCAGGGAAAGAGGGCACCCCCACCCTCTTCGGAGTGACCGGGACCAACGGCAAGACTACGACGACCTACTTCATCAATGCCCTTCTCAGAAGCCTTGGCAAGACGCCCGGGCTGATCGGAACCATTGAGATCCTTGCCGGCGGCGATCCCATCCCCAGTTTGCTCACCACCCCGGAATCGACCGACGTGCATGCGCTCCTCGCGTTGATGCGGGAGCGGGGGCTGGATGCAGTTTCCATGGAAGTCTCCTCGCATGCCATTTCGTTCCACCGGGTCGACGGCGTCATCTTCGACGTCGCCGGGTTTACGAACCTCACCCAGGATCACCTGGATCTCCACGGCACCATGGAGGATTACTTCCTCACCAAAGCACAGCTGTTCGGATCCGCGCATGCTACTGCCGGTGTCGTCACCGTGGACGATGAATGGGGCCGGCGGCTCGCGGGAACCGCAGGGATCCCGGTTGTCACTCTCTCTACGCATGTTGGCCACGAGACCGCCGATGCTGACTGGAGTGTGGTGGAAGCCGTTCCCAGAGGACTTGGTACAGACTTCAGGCTCCGGCACCGGGATGGCCGGGAGATCCGGGTGCACACCGGATTGCCCGGCACCTTCAACGTGTCCAATGCGGCACTGGCCACCATCATGGTGCTCCAATCCGGTGTGGACGAGGAACGACTGCAGCAGGCGCTGGACGCCGCCGACCCCTTCAGCACTTCTGTTCCCGGCCGCATGCAGCTCGTAGCGTCGTCGCCGGCCGCCGTCGTGGACTTTGCCCACAACCCCGATGCCCTTTTACGTGCCTTGGAGGCGTTACGCCCTGCTACCACCGACGCACGGCTGATAGTGGTTTTCGGGGCAACGGGGCAAAGGGACAAAGGCAAAAGGCCGACGATGGGTGCCATTGCGGCCCGTTCGTCGGACATTGTCATAGTCACGGATGACGACCCCCATGACGAAGATGCAGCCGGAATCCGGGCCGACGTCCTTGCCGGTGCAGCAGCGGCGAAAGATGCAGAAGGGCTGGGTTGCACCGTCATGGAGAGCTTTCCCCGTGACGTGGCCATAAGGCAGGCGGTTGAACTCGCCCGGCCCGAGGACACCATCCTCATTGCAGGCCGGGGCCATGAGGTCTGGCAGGAAGTCCAAGGGGTCAATCTCGCACTCGACGACCGGGAGGAACTCCGCGCCGCCTTGACAGCCCGTGGATTCTCGGTTCTCGAAGACCAGCGGATAGAGTCCTAAACCGAGATGATTTCATTTACTGCGGCTGAAATTGCCAACATAACAAACGGCCGCCTCGCCGCCGATCCCTCCATTAAGCCCCTTTCTGTCGTGACGGACTCCCGTGAAGCCACCCCCGGGTCCCTCTACGTCGCCAAGCCGGGGGAAGTCGCGGACGGGCATGACTACGTTGGTGCGGCCTTTGACCGTGGAGCTGTACTCACGCTCGTGGAGCGTGACGTGGCCGAGGCCTCTGGCGAGCCTTATCCCGCCGTCATTGTCTCGGACGCAGTGCTGGCCATGGGGGCGCTGGCCGCGGAGGCCGTGCGCCGAATCCGTGCGCACCGTGAGGCCGAGGGCACCGGACTGACGGTCATCGGCATTACCGGCTCAGCGGGCAAGACCACCACAAAGGACCTGCTTGCGGGAATCCTTGCCGCCGAAGGCGAGACCATAGCGCCGCAGGGCTCCTACAACGGGGAAGTCGGCGTTCCCCTCACCGTGTTCAAAGCCGGGTATGAAACCCGGTACCTCGTCATCGAGATGGGGGCCACCGGCGTCGGGCATATCCGCTACCTCGCGGATATGGTGCGCCCGGACATCGGGGTGGTCCTGGGGGTTGGAACTGCCCACGCGGGAGAATTTGGCGGCGTAGAGAACATTGCGAAGGCCAAGGGGGAGCTGCTGGAAGCACTCGAGGCCACCGGGATCGGCGTGATCAACCTCGATGATCCACGGGTGGCTGCCATGGAGAGCCGGACGTCCTCGTCTGTCCTGGGGTTCTCGGCGCAGCCGGAGCGGCAGGGCAGGAAGGCAGACGTGCAGGCGGCCAACGCCGAAACCAGCAGCGCGGGAAATCCTGAGTTCCAACTGTTTCTTCCTGGCGAAAGCCAGGGGCTTCCGGTGTCAAGCCGGCTGATCGGGGCACATCACGTCGGCAACCTGCTGGCCGCGGCCACTGCAGCCCACGCCGCAGGGATTCCAGGGCCGAAGATAGCCCGTTCCCTCAGTTCACAGACTGCCGTCAGCCGGTGGCGGATGGAACGCACGGAGCGTCCCGATGGCGTGACCATCATCAATGACGCCTACAACGCCAACCCTGAATCCATGCGGGCGGCATTGAGGACCCTTGCGGACCTGGGGCAGGGGCGCCGCACCTGGGCTGTCCTTGGGGCCATGCTTGAGCTCGGGCCCGACTCGATCCGTGAACACACTGCCGTGGGTACCCAAGTGGTGCGGTTGAACATCTCCCGCCTTGTCGTGGTTGGCAGAGAGGCCCGCTCGCTTTATGTTTCAGCGGTACAGGAGGGATCTTGGGGAGATGAATGTGTTTTCACCGAGACAGCTGATGAAGCCTACGATCTGCTCCAGTCTGAACTCCGGCCCGGGGACCTCGTCCTCTTCAAGTCCTCCAACAGTATCGGGCTGAGGCACTTGGGCGATCGGATAGCATTACCTCCACATGCCGCGGCAACTGCCACTCCAACCACCAATGAAGGGAGCGAACTGCTGTGATTGCACTGCTGATCGGTGCTGGCCTTGCCCTCCTGTTCGCATTGGTGGGTACCCCGCTGTTCATCCGCCTGCTCGTCCACAAGAGCTACGGCCAGTTCATCAGGGATGACGGACCCACGTCACACCACACCAAGCGTGGCACACCCACGATGGGCGGAACGGTGGTGGTCTTTGCGGTCATCCTGAGCTACGGGCTGACACACCTCATCATGTGGATGATGAATCCGCGTTCCCCCGGGCCCTCCGCCTCTGCGCTCCTGCTCCTGTTCCTTGCCGTGGGCATGGGCCTCGTCGGTTTCCTGGATGACTACATCAAGATTTCAAAGCAGCGGAGCCTTGGCCTGAACCCTGCCGCCAAACTCATAGGCCAGGGCGTGGTAGGCGTCGCCTTCGCGGTCATGGCACTGGGATTTCCGGATGCAGACGGCGTCACCCCTGCATCAACCCACATTTCTCTGGTACGGGACATCCCGTGGTTGAACCTTGCCTTTGGTGGCACGGTCATCGGCGCCATTCTCTTCGTGATCTGGTCGAACCTGATCGTGACGGCGGCGACCAACGGGGTCAACCTGACGGATGGGCTGGATGGGCTGGCCGCAGGAGCTTCCGTCATGGTCTTTGGCGCCTATACCGTCATGGGTATCTGGCAAAGCAACCAGGCCTGCGGCTCACCGCGGCAAGCCGGCGCGGGTTGCTATTCGGTCCGAGATCCCCTGGATCTGGCGCTCCTCGCCGCCATCATGAGCGCTGCACTGGTTGGCTTCCTGTGGTGGAACACCTCCCCGGCCAAGATCTTTATGGGAGACACGGGATCCCTCGCCATTGGTGGAGCGGTGGCAGGCTTCGCGATCCTCTCCCGGACTGAGCTTCTCCTGGCCTTCATTGGAGGTCTGTTTGTCCTCATCACACTGTCAGTGATCATCCAGGTGGGCTATTTCAAGGCCACCAAAGGCAAGCGCTTCTTCAAGATGGCTCCGCTGCAGCACCATTTCGAACTCAAAGGATGGGCCGAGGTCACTGTTGTGGTCCGGTTCTGGATACTGGGAGGCCTATGCGTGGCCGCTGGTTTGGGAATCTTCTACGCAGAATGGGTCGTGCTGCTGTGAACGCGTTGATTCGTGGCTTAGACCCCGCGGCCCGATCAGCGAATCTGCTGCGGCTCAAGGGACTCGTCAGTTGGGATTCGGACTGGGCCGGGCTCCATGTAGTCGTCACCGGCATAGGCGTTTCCGGTTTTGCGGCCGCAGACACCCTCATAGAGCTGGGTGCACGGGTAGTCGTAGTAGATGCCTCGACGAGCGCAAAGGCACAGGCCCAGGCTGACACTCTGAAGATCGTCGGGGCTGTCGACGTCCTCCTCGGTGATGCGGCAGTTCAGTCCATCCCCAGGGTGGATGGCGCGGTGCCTGACCTCATCGTTACCTCGCCCGGCTGGAGGCCTGACCAGGCCCTCTTGGCGGCTGCTGCACGTGCGCACATTCCAGTCTGGGGCGACGTCGAACTCGCCTGGCGCGTACGTGAACGTGCAGGGCGCAAGACGGCGGAGTGGCTCGCCATCACGGGCACCAACGGTAAGACCACCACGGTTGGACTGACCGAGTCGATGTTGCAGGCTGCAGGGCTGAAGGCAATCGCCGTCGGAAATGTCGGAACGCCGATCCTTGACGCCCTCCGGGACCCTGTGGAATACGACGTCCTGGCTGTCGAGCTCTCCAGCTTCCAGCTGCACTGGAGCGAGTCCGTGTCGCCTCTGGCAAGCGTGTGCCTCAACGTAGCCGAAGACCACGTCGACTGGCACGGCTCCTACGATTCGTACCTCGCTGACAAGGCAAAGGTCTATGAGCGGACCCGGGTGGCCTGTATCTACAATGCCGAGCAGGTCGAAACGGAACGGATGGTCGAAAACGCAGACGTCGTTGAAGGCTGTCGCGCCGTGGGTTTCACCACAACAACACCTGCCGTCAGCATGCTGGGGGTGGTCGAAGGGCTCCTGGTAGACCGTGCCTTCATCGCTGAACGCAAGGACAGTGCCGCGGAACTTGCTGCCCGCTCAGATCTCGGCCCGGTGGCGCCCCGCCACATGGTGGCAAATGCCCTGGCCGCCGCCGGACTGGTGCGGGCCTATGGCCTGGACGCGTCCGCGGTCCGGCAGGGCCTTCGGAACTACATCCCCGGCGATCACCGCATCCAGCTTGTTGCCCGTTACGACGATATCCTGTGGATCAATGATTCCAAAGCCACCAACCCGCATGCCGCGGCGGCATCGCTCGCGGCTTTCCAGAACGTCGTTTGGATTGCCGGCGGGCTCTCGAAGGGCGTCAGCTATGACGACCTCGTGCGCGAAAATTCGCACCGCCTCAAAGCTGTGGTCCTCATAGGGGAGGATGTGGCTGACCTTTCCGCTGCCCTTGAGCGACACGCTGCGGATGTTCCGGTGATCAGGGCGGAAACGGGCGACACTGAAACTACGCAGACTGCCGGGGCAGGTGGTGCCTCCACGGGTTCCGGACCGGACTCAGGCAGGTACGTGATGGCGAAGGCTGTTGCGGCGGCGGCTCAGATCGCCTCACCGGGCGATACCGTGCTCATGGCACCGGCGGCTGCTTCCATGGATCAGTTCTCTTCCTACGCTCACCGTGGCGACGCCTTCATCGAGGCCGTTAGCGAGCTCGTGGAGGGGCAGGCACGGACCGGCGAGGAGTAAGAATGGCCAGCACGCCAGCACGCACCGCCGCTACTACGGGCGGGGCAAAGCCGCGGCAGGCCCCGACGGCAAGGCAGGCTACGACTTCAGCGCAGGCTTCGACTGCAGGAAAGGCCAAGACAACCCTTCCCGTCAAAGTCCGCAATGGATACCGTCGTTTCTGGTCAGTACTTGAGGGGACCGGTACGTCCCGCAACGGTTCAACGTACTACCTGATCCTGGGGTCCACACTTGCCCTTACCGCCATCGGCATCATGATGGTCCTGTCTGCCTCGAGCGTTGAAGCGATCGCGGCTGGCGAATCACCGTACTCGGCTGCCCTCAAGCAGGGCATGTTCGCCGTCATCGGGTTGTTCTTCATGTTTATCCTTTCGCGCGTTAACGTCGTCTGGCTCAAGCGCTTCGCCTGGCCGGGAGTGGGGATCGCCCTGGTTCTCCTGGTCCTGGTCCAGGTCATTGGCGACGAAGTCAACGGCAACAAAAACTGGATTGATCTTGGCGGCATAACTTTCCAGCCATCCGAAGCCGCCAAGCTCGCGTTGGCTCTCTGGATGGCCACCGTGTTGGCCATGAAAAGGAAGCTCCTTCGCCATTGGCAGCACGCGCTGATCCCCGCTGTGCCGCTGGCCGGCATCATCATCGGCCTGGTTGTGCTGGGCAATGACCTCGGGACAGCCATGATCATCATGATGATTACTGCTGCCGCGCTCTTTTTTGCAGGCGTACCGCTTTACCTTTTCGGCTTTGCTGGATTGGTAGCTGCCGCAGGAACCGCCGTTATGGCCATAACCAGCTCCAACCGCATGTGCCGTATCACCTCCTGGTGGACGGGTGGGGCCTGCACCAATGGCAGTGATGCCAACTACCAGTCCACAAACGGCCTCTACGGCCTGGCCTCCGGCGGTTGGCTTGGAGTAGGACTCGGCCAGAGCAGGCAAAAATACAGCTGGATCCCGGAAGCACACAACGACTTTATTTTTGCCATCATCGGAGAAGAACTGGGACTCGTCGGAACCCTGGTCGTCCTGATCCTCTTCGCCATTCTCGGCGCAGCCATCTATCGGGTTGTGGTTGCCCAGGAGGACCTGTTCCACCGGGTACTGGCCGGAACTATCATGGTGTGGCTGTTGGGACAGGCGACAGTCAACATGGCCGTAGTTACGGGCCTGGCTCCCGTGATCGGCGTGCCCCTGCCCTTCATTTCCTATGGTGGCTCCGCATTGTTGATGTCCCTGTGTGCGATCGGCGTAGTCTTGTCGTTGGCCAGGGCCCAGATGGCACCCGGCATCCAGTCGAAGCGGCTGCTTCCGGGCCGGGCAAAGGCCGGACGCAAAGACTCCCCACGAAAGCGGAAATAGCATTCCAATGAACCCGAAGTCCCCCTCACTTTCCGTGGTCCTGGCCGGCGGTGGAACGGCCGGGCATGTTAACCCGCTCCTTGCCATCGCGAACGCGCTACGGAAGGTCCGTCCGGAAGCCAGGATTCTCGCCGTCGGAACGCCGACCGGTATGGAAACGCGGCTTGTCCCTGCTGCGGGGTTTGAACTTGCGACCATCGATCGCGTGCCGTTTCCGCGCAGGCCGTCGCTGGACCTCCTTCGCCTGCCTGCGCGGCTGGCTGCCGCTGTACGGCAAGCGGGCAAAATACTTGACGATGCCCGGGCCGACGTTGTGGTGGGGGTCGGCGGTTATGTCTGCACGCCGATGTATCTCGCTGCCTGGCGGCGCAGGGTGCCGATCGTCCTGCATGAAGCCAACACACGACCTGGACTGGCGAACCGCATCGGGGCCCGGCTCAGCACGCATGTTGGAGTGGCTTTCGAGCGGACTATGCTGCAGGGTGCGCGGCACGTCGGGATGCCGATGCGTCCGGAGATTGCCGGGCTTGACCGGGCATCAGCGCAAAAGGCGGCGAGGATGTCGCTTGGGCTGGACCCGGAGCGCCCTACCCTGATCGTGACCGGTGGTTCCCTGGGTGCCCAAAGCATCAACCGCACCATCGCAGCCTCGCTCACGGCCTTGGCGGATGCCGGCATCCAGACGCTCCACATCACCGGCAGGGGAAAGTCCCTGCAGGATCCGGACGGAGGTCCATTGAAGGCAGCGGGTTACCGGCAGCTCGAATACGTGGACGGTATGGAGTCCATTTATGCTGCAGCGGATCTGCTCCTTGCCCGCGCCGGAGCCGCCACTGTTTGCGAGGTTGCCGCCGTGGGCTTGCCGGCTGTATTCGTTCCCTTGCCCATCGGAAACGGTGAACAGGCCCTGAATGCCTCCGGGCTGGTGAATGCCGGTGCGGCGCTCTTGGTGAACGATAGGTCTTTCACGCCCGGGTGGGTCAGCAAGGAGATCATTCCGTTGCTGTCTGACAAGGAACGCCTTGCCCGGATGGCAGCACAGGCTGAACGACTTGGTATCAGAAACGCCGACCAGCTTATGGCCGGCCTCATCCTGGAAGCGGTAAACCAATGATTTTGCCTGGACCAATGACAGAGCCGCGGACGCAGGACTCCCTCGGCAAGGTCCATTTCATCGGCATCGGAGGAGTTGGAATGTCCGCCGTTGCCCGGATCATGGTTGCCCGTGGGGTAGCGGTCAGCGGATCCGACGCCAAGGACCTTCCGGTGATGGCGGAGTTGGCAGCTGCAGGGGCGCGCATCGCCGTCGGGTATGACTCGTCAAATCTCGGGGACGCAGAAACTGTGGTCGCCGGATCCGCCATCCGTGAGGACAATCCCGAGCTTGCGGCCGCACGCAACCGGGGCATCGCCGTCCTGCACCGTTCGCAGGCCCTGGCCGCGCTGATGGCTGACGATAACGTGGTGACGGTTGCAGGCACCCACGGAAAATCGACCACTACCTCCATGGTGACCGTATTGCTCCAGGGGGCAGGGCTGGACCCGTCTTATGCAATCGGTGCCAACGTACCGTCCCTCGGCGTGAATGCCGCCCACGGGAAATCCAAAATCTTCGTTGCAGAGGCGGACGAATCGGATGGCTCCTTCCTGAACTACCGGCCAAGGATCGCCGTGGTCACCAACGTGGAAGCAGACCACCTGGACCATTACGGCACAGCCGAGGCAGTCTACGAATCCTTTGACCGCTTCGCGGCGCTCCTTCCGGCTGATGGCTTGTTGATCGTCTGCGGAGACGACGACGGCGCGCGCGCCTTGGCGGATCGGATAAGGGCGGGAGCCACTACCAGGGTCCTGATCTACGGAACCGCCGAGGACTGTGAGGTCCGATTGCACCACGGAGGCCCGGATGGAATCTGGTTGTCCACGCCCGAGGGACGCTTCAGGTTGGACCTCAAGGTTCCGGGGCTGCACAATGCCCTGAACGCGACAGCGGCTTTTGCGGTGGCTCGTGAACTTGGCGTCGAACCAGAGCTGGCAGCCAGGGCCCTCGCTGATTTCTCCGGTGCCTCGCGGAGATTCGAATTCAAGGGCGAAGGCCGCGCCGTCCGGGTTTACGATGACTACGCCCATCACCCCACGGAGGTGCGGGCCGCCCTGTCTGCCGCCCGTTCTGTTGCCGGAGACCACAAGGTTCATGTCCTCTTCCAACCGCATTTGTTCTCCCGCACCCGGGAGTTTGCCCGGGAGTTTGCGGAAGCCCTCAACCTGGCCGACACAGCCCTGGTGCTGGACATTTATCCGGCGCGCGAAGATCCTATCCCTGGAGTCAGCAGCCAACTGATTGCCCAGTACCTGCAAGCCGGCGGCAGGCTTGTAGGGGCCGGAGGGACAGCAGTGTCCCAATTGGCTGCCGCTGCCCAGCCCGGAGACGTCATCCTCACTGCGGGCGCGGGGGACGTCACTGCGTACGGCCCGCTCATCGTGGAGGCTTTGAGTGGCTAGCACACGGAGGCCAACCTACAAGCCCTCAGGCAGCAAAGCAGCCCCGGACGCGACCCCGTCAGGCGAACCAGCCTCGGGCAGGCTGGCAGTGGGAAGGCCACAAGGTGGTGTTGACCTGCTACGCAGCGGGATCATTTCCGCATCCAAGTCTGCGGGCGGCCTCGGAGACCAGCCCTCGGCGGCCGTCCCGGACAATGTGCTCACCTTTCCAGAGCCCAGGGCGCGACGGATCAGGCGGAACATCATCATCGCGGCAAGCATCGTTGCAGCATTGGTGGCAGGGCTCCTTGCAGCCGCCATCTACTCCCCGGTGCTTGCTGTCCGGACCATTACGGTGCAGGGCACGAAGATGCTGACCACCCAGCAGATCCAGGCGGCGTTGAAACCACTGGAGGGCAGGCCCCTGCCGCAAGTCAGTGACTCCGAGGTCAGCGCGCTGCTGCAGCCCCTGGTCCAGATCAAGGCTGTTACAGCGCAGGCAAGACCTCCTTCCGGGCTGCTGGTCCAGGTTCAGGAGCGGGTTCCTGTCGCACTCCTGAAACAGGGCGGGACTTATCAACTGGTGGACATCGAGGGCGTCCAGCTCAGCAGCACCACGGATCCGTCCAGCGTGCAATTGCCGGTCATCGACGGCGGCGGCGGGGCCATGGGGAAGGATCTGTTCCACGCCATCACTGCTGTGCTCGGTGCCCTCCCGGCCGATGTGCTGACAAGGCTTTCAGATGCCTCGGCGAAGTCCGCGGATGCCGTTGAGCTCAAGCTGATTGACGGGCAAACCATTGTCTGGGGAAACGCGGGGGAGAAGGAGCTCAAAGCGAAAGTGCTGGAGGCCTTGCTCAAGGCACCGGCTGATCCGAAGAACCCCGTGCGTGTCTATGACGTCAGCGTCCCCAGACACCCCGTGACCCGTTAAACAGCTCTATTTTGGGGGTATTCCCACGACACGCGGTGGCGGTATTTGAATGTGGCAAGCAGAGGAAATAGCGTCACAGGCATGAGTTAGTTGACATAACTATAACCCTCAGGTCGAGGGTTAAGGTTGAAAGTTTCAAGCTAGACTCCATCAGGTTTCGCATCAGGACACGAACAAGGGACACGTAACGTGGCAGCTCCGCAGAATTACTTGGCCGTCATCAAGGTCGTCGGCATCGGCGGCGGTGGCGTGAACGCAGTCAACCGCATGATCGAGGTAGGTCTGCGCGGCGTGGAATTCATCGCGATCAACACCGATGCCCAGGCCTTGCTCATGAGTGATGCTGACGTCAAGCTTGACGTTGGACGCGAACTGACACGGGGCCTCGGCGCAGGGGCTAACCCCGAGGTCGGCAAGCAGGCTGCCGAAGATCACGCTGATGAAATCGAAGAGGTCATCCGCGGCGCGGACATGGTCTTCGTGACCGCCGGCGAAGGCGGCGGCACAGGCACAGGCGGTGCCCCGGTTGTGGCGCGGATTGCCCGTTCCCTCGGTGCACTGACAATCGGCGTTGTCACCCGCCCGTTCACTTTTGAAGGCCGCCGCCGTGCAGGCTCGGCCGAAGCCGGAATTGATGCCCTCCGCGATGAGGTCGATACCCTGATCGTCATTCCCAACGACCGTCTGCTCTCCATCAGCGACCGGAACGTTTCGGTCCTGGATGCCTTCCGCTCGGCGGATCAGGTCCTGTTGTCCGGTGTCCAGGGCATCACCGACCTGATCACCACGCCTGGCCTGATTAACCTCGACTTCGCGGACGTAAAGTCCGTCATGCAGGGCGCCGGGTCCGCACTCATGGGCATCGGTTCCGCCCGTGGCGAGGACCGTGCCGTCAAAGCCGCAGAACTCGCCATCGCGTCACCGCTGCTCGAGGCATCCATCGACGGTGCGCATGGTGTGCTGCTGTCCATCCAGGGCGGTTCCGATCTTGGGCTGTTCGAGATCAACGAAGCAGCCCGCCTCGTCCAAGAGGTTGCCCACCCGGAAGCAAACATCATCTTCGGTGCGGTCATCGACGATGCGCTCGGGGACGAAGCCCGCGTCACGGTTATTGCTGCCGGTTTTGATGACGTCAAGGCAACGTCGCCCTCCATGGACCAGACGCCTGCACAGGCAGCTCCCCAGCGGCCGGCAGCGCCGGCTGCCGCGCCCGTCGGAGTGCCCGCCCAGACTCCTTCCCCCGTGCAAGCCCAGCCGGTACACGCGGGGATCGGCGCTTCCGGCCTGAGCAACTGGGGTCAACAGCGCCACTCCGCTGTGCCCGCTGACTCAGGTTTCGACGTCGACCTCCCCTCCATTGTGGAATCAGACCTGTCCGGGAGCCATTCTGACGACCTGGACGTGCCCGATTTCCTGAAGTGAGGCTGACTTCCTGAGGTAACCCTGACTTCCCGAGGTGACATAGGCTTAGGCTGCCTATGGGGACGCGGTGGCGCACCCGGCGCCCATCTATTTCTTGAAGGTGTTCTGATTGTTTTCGTGGCGAAATGAAGTCCTCCCCGGCACATGGGTGGCCTTCACCGACGCCGCGGCCGGGAACTTGGCGTTGCACGTCGGTGATGATCCTGCTGAAGTCAGGCGTCGCAGGGACCTGCTGGAATCGGCGTCGGGGATCAAACCGCGGCACTTCCAGTACATGAATCAAGTACATGGCAGTGACGTCCTGATCTTGGAAACCGGTAGTGCCGCACACGACGCCGCCGGACCTACGGCCGATGGTCTGGTCTCCCGCGGAATGCCCCTGGCTGTGATGGTGGCAGATTGTGTCCCAGTGGTCATGGTGGCCGAGCCCGCGGCGGGTACTGGCTCCTTGCCGATTCTCGCCGCCGTCCACGCTGGGCGCCCCGGTGTGGCCGCGGGGATCGTGCCTGCTGCCATCCAAAAGATGCGCGACGCCGGAGCAGTGGATATCAGGGCCTGGGTGGGACCATCGATCTGCGGCTCATGCTATGAGGTTCCCGGCAGCATGAGGGATAGCGTGACAGCTGTGGTACCGGCGACGTGGTCACAAACTTCATGGGGAACGCCGGGGCTGGACCTTCCGGCGGGCGTCAGGAGCCAACTGGAAGCTGAAGGCGTCGCAATCGAATATGCGGGACCATGCACACTGGAGAACGCGTCACTGTATTCCTACCGCCGCAACCGGGAGACCGGGCGGTTTGCAGGATTGGTGTGGACGCATGACTGATCCTTCAGTGGACGTCAACGACCCTCGAACCTCCGAACTCAGCGAACGACTCAATGCCGTTCACCTGAGAATCGCGGATGCAACAGTGGCGGCGGGGCGCACCACCGCTCCCCAGTTGATTGTGATCAGCAAGTTCCATCCCGCCGCAGATGTGCGGCGCCTGGCCTCTCTGGGAGTCACGGACGTCGGAGAGAACAGGGACCAGGAGGCGACGGAAAAATCCGGCCTGCTCGGAGACCTGGGGCTGCGCTGGCATTTTGTGGGGCAATTGCAGAGCAACAAAGCCAAATCCGTGGTGCGCTACGCCCACGCAGTCCATTCGGTGGACCGGCCTCAAATCGCGGGCGCCTTGGCCAAAGCTGTTGCTGTGCAGATTGAGAATTCCGGCCGTGATCCACTGAAGTGCTTCATCCAAGTCAACCTCGACGAGCATGCCCAAGGCCACCGCGGCGGTGCCCTTCCGGCTGACGTGGCGTCCCTGGCCGACTACTTGGCCGACCTTGAGGGCCTTGAATTGGCCGGCCTGATGGCCGTGGCGCCACTTGGCGGTGAGCCTCGGAAAGCCTTCGAGAAACTGGCCGCAATCTCTGCGTCCATGACCGCCGTCCATACCGGAGCGGCGGGCATTTCAGCCGGGATGAGCCAGGACCTGGAAGCAGCAATAGAATTCGGGGCGACACACCTCCGAATTGGTTCGGATATTCTCGGTTCGCGTCCGGCGTTGGGGTAGCGTCAAAGTACTGGATGAGAATGGCGGGGATTCCGGTACTGTCAAGTCAATTGAGCTGCCCGCTGACGGACACGATAAGGAGTCGACCATGGCAGGCGCTCTGCGCAAGACAATGATCTATCTTGGGCTCGCTGATGGCGACGAACACTACGAGTCTGAGCATCACACATCGCACAAGGGTGAGGACAATTCGATGGAGCATGACCGCGAGGAACGCCGCGCACCGGCACCTGTCCGCGAGGTCTCCCGGGAAGCGTCCTACGCCTCCGAAGAGGAGTACCGTGCCCCAGTGACACCTATTAAGCGCGCGGCATCGAGTCGCGAAGAGAACTCCGGTCTCCGGCAGATCACCACGATCCATCCGCGGTCCTACAACGACGCCAAGCTCATCGGTGAGAGCTTCCGTGACGGTATCCCCGTCATCATGAACGTCACTGACATGGGGGAGGGCGACGCTAAGCGGCTCGTTGATTTCTCTGCCGGCCTCGTCTTCGGGCTCCGGGGGAGTATCGAGCGGGTCACCAACAAAGTTTTCCTCCTGTCGCCCTCTTACATCGAGGTCATCGGGGACGACAAGAAGGCCAGTGAGACCCAGGCCAGCTTCTTCAACCAGAGCTAGAGCACCCCTGTGACAGGTGCCGGACAGGTCCGCCTGTCTGGCATCTGTGCTGAAATAGACAAGACGACTTCTACAGGACGCCTCGGTTTCCGGAATGAACATGGAGATATGAGTTAGCTCATGGGAATTGTTTTCGGTCTTGTCTATCTGGTTTTGTTGTTCTTTTTGGTGGCGTTGATCATCCGCCTGGTCTTTGACTGGGTCCAGATGTTCGCACGGGAATGGCGGCCACGCGGAGCTGCACTCGTTGCTGCCCACGGTGTGTACTCTGTCACAGACCCACCCCTGAACCTCCTGCGGCGGCTCATCCCGCCTTTGCGGCTCGGCGGGATCTCCCTGGACCTGGGCTTTTTGCTGTTGTTCATTGCGGTGAGCATCGCTATGGCAATCGTCCGGGGTTTCGCGTAATTTTCATAACAGCTTGCGGCTGGCAAGCGGCCCCGAATCGGGCCACGAAGCCGTGGAAAAACTCTGGTTTGACATTGACGTGTTGAATTAGAGGAACGAGACCATATTTAGGTACCGTAGTTTTGACGGCCGGAAGGCCGCCGACTAACTAGACCAACGAGGTGACCAGATGGCTTTGACGCCAGAAGACGTTGTCAACAAGCGCTTTCAGCCGACCAAGTTCCGCGAAGGCTACGACCAGGACGAGGTTGACGACTTCCTGGACGAAATCGTCGTCGAACTGCGGCGCCTGAACCAGGAGAATGACGAACTTCGTAAGAAGCTCGCAGAAGGCGGTTCGGGCTCGCCTGCCACGTCGACAGTCGCGGCGCCCGTCGTAGAGAAGGTGCCGGCCCCCGTCAAGGCGGACAAAGACGAGTCCCGCGCCAAGGCGGAGGCTGAGGCGAAGGCTGCTGAGGCAGCACGCAAGCAGGAGTCGGAGAAGGCCGCAGCATTGGCAGCCGTCCCAGTAGCCACTCCTGGTGCGGGTGGGATCACGCCCACGGCCGAGTCCGCTGCCGGACTCCTGGCAATGGCTCAGCAGATGCACGACAAGCACGTTTCCGATGGTGAGCAGCAGCGCGACAAGATCATTGCAGAAGCACAGATCGAAGCCAGCAGCCTGGTCAACGACGCACAGGAGAAGTCCCGCAAGGTTCTGGGGGCACTCGAGCAGCAGCGGTCCGTGCTGGAGCGCAAGGTTGAGCAGCTCCGTGGATTCGAACGGGACTACCGTTCACGCCTGAAGGCCTACATCGAAGGCCAGTTGCGCGACCTGGATGCCCGAGGTTCTGTAGCGGCCCCGGAAGTCGAAGCGAACAACTAGCGTCTGTTAGAAGTATTCTGAAAGCCGGTGGCTGGGGATTCCTTAGCCGCCGGTTTTTCCATTGTGTCAACTAACCCGAAACTCACCGACCGCAACTGACAGGTCAACACCCACGGCCCGTCTCCCAGCGCTTTCGCTGGCACCGCAATGAAAGTCCTCATGACTGACGAACTCGCCCCTGACGCTGCGCAACCGTCCCCGGCCAAGCCCAGGCCGCGACGACTGCTCCTGATGTCGCTCTTTGCCGGTTTCGCTGTTTTCGCCTACGTTTTTGACCAGCTGACCAAGCTCTGGGTTACCAGCACGATGGTGGAGGGCGAACGCATCCCTGTCCTGCCCCCGCTGCTTCACTGGTACTACATCCGAAATTCCGGGGCCGCCTTCTCCATCGGCGAGAACGTCACCTGGGTTTTCACCATCATCATGTCCGTGGTCTCGATCGCCATTCTTTTCCAGCTCCGGCGGCTGGGTTCGGCCTGGTGGGCACTTGCCTTGGGGCTCCTGCTCGGAGGCGCACTGGGCAACCTGACGGACAGGGTCCTCAGGGAACCATCATTTGCCATGGGACACGTCGTGGATTTCATCCAGCTGCCCAATTTCGCGATCTTCAACATCGCTGACTCGGCAGTGGTTTCGGCTGTGGCCATCATTTGCATCCTGACCCTCAAAGGAATAGGCCTCGACGGGTCGCGCCACACCCACACCAAGACCAAGACCAAGAAATCCTCGAGTCACCGTGCCTGAACGCGTCATTGTTCCCCTTGAGCTCGCCGGGACGCGTGTAGATGCCGGGCTTGCCAAGCTCATGGGCATCTCCCGTTCGCTGGCCGCCACCCTGATCGCCGAAGGGAACGTCACGGCAGCAGGCAAGGCCGTGGGAAAGTCGCTCAAACTCGAGCCCGGCACAGTGCTGGACGTCGTCGTGCCTGAACGGCGGGACCCGCTTGAAGTCGTGGAGGAAGCCGTGGAAGGCCTGAAGATCCTGCTGGACGATGACGACTTTGTGGTCATCGACAAACCCGTAGGAGTCGCCGCCCATCCGTCTCCCGGATGGGTGGGGCCAACCGTCGTGGGTGGCCTGGCCGGCGCCGGGTACAGGATCTCCACGTCCGGTGCTCCCGAGCGGACCGGTATCGTCCACAGGCTCGACGTCGGAACGTCCGGAGTGATGGTGGTGGCAAAGACCGAAGACGCCTACACAGCCCTGAAGCGTGCCTTCAAGGAGCGAACCGTCGACAAGGTCTACCATGCCGTAGTCCAGGGGCTCCCGGACCCGTTGGCCGGGACCATCGACGCACCGATTGGCCGGCACCCTGGCCACGACTGGCGTTTCGCCGTGATCGAGGACGGGCGTCCTTCTGTCACTCACTATGAGGTCCTCGAAGCGTTCGGGAAGGCCTCGCTGGTCGAAGTACACCTCGAAACAGGGCGCACCCATCAGATCCGCGTCCACTTTTCAGCGTTGCGGCATCCCTGCGCGGGAGATCTGACGTACGGCGCCGACCCCCGCCTCGCGGCCTCCCTGGGACTGACCCGTCAGTGGCTGCATGCCCGCCAGCTTGGGTTCGATCATCCCCGGACGGGGGAGCGGGTTACAGTGACCAGCGAGTACCCGCAGGACCTGGCCCACGCATTGGAGATCCTGGACTCGGGCCAAGCCTGAAGCGGGTTGTCCGACGTCGGCACTAGAATGATTCGGTGACTTCCAGCAACGACTCGTTTGTCCATCTCCACAACCACACCGAGTACTCGATGCTGGACGGTGCCGCACGGCTTGGGGACCTCTTCAGCCACACGAAGGAACTGGGGATGAACTCCCTGGCCACTACCGACCATGGATTCGTTTTCGGAGCCTTCGACTTCTGGAACAAGGCCCGCAACTCGGGAGTGAAGCCCATCATTGGCGTGGAGGCCTACCTGACTCCCGGTACGGCACGCCAGGACAAAACCCGTGTGCGCTGGGGCGATGGCGGGCGCAATGACGTCTCGGGCGCAGGTTCGTACACCCACATGACGCTGTGGGCCGAAAGCACCCAGGGCATGCATAACCTGTTCCGTATGTCCTCACTGGCATCGCTGGAAGGCTATCTGTACAAGCCGCGTATGGACCGGGACCTGCTTCAGACCTACGGTCAGGGACTGATCGCCACCACCGGCTGCCCCTCCGGCGAAGTCCAGACCAAACTCCGGCTCGGCCTGTACCAGGAAGCCAAGCAGGCGGCGTCCGATTTCCGGGACATCTTCGGTGCGGAGAATTTTTTCTGCGAACTGATGGACCACGGCCTCGACATCGAACGGGCCATCCAGGGCGACCTCATCAAGCTCGCCAAGGAACTCGGCCTGCCCATGGTGGCAACCAACGACCTTCATTACACGCACGCCGAGGACTCAGCCAGCCACGCGGCACTGCTGTGCGTGCAGTCGGGTTCCACTATGGCCGATCCCAAGCGCTTCAAGTTCGACGCCGACGAGTTCTACCTCAAGTCTCCCCAGGAGATGCGGGCCATCTTCAGCGACCACCCGGAGGCCTGTGACAACACCCTGTTGATTGCGGAACGCTGCGATGTCGAGTTCAATACCAAGGCCAACTTCATGCCGCGGTTCCCCGTTCCCGAAGGCGAGAACGAGGAGTCCTGGTTCGTCAAGGAGGTCGAAGCCGGGCTGCAGTACCGGTACCCGAAAGGTATCCCGGACGCTGTCCGCAGGCAGGCCGACTACGAGGTCGGCGTCATTGTGCAGATGGGGTTCCCCGGCTACTTCCTGGTGGTGGCCGACTTCATCAACTGGGCCAAGAACAACGGCATCCGGGTAGGTCCGGGCCGCGGCTCCGGTGCCGGTTCCATGGCCGCCTACGCAATGCGGATCACGGACATCGATCCGCTGGAGCACAGCCTGATCTTCGAGCGGTTCCTCAACCCGGACCGCGTATCCATGCCCGACTTCGACGTCGACTTCGATGATCGGCGGCGGTCCGAGGTCATCAGGTACGTCACCGAGAAGTACGGTGATGAACGCGTGGCCATGATTGTCACCTATGGCACCATCAAGGCCAAGCAGGCCCTGAAGGACTCCTCACGCGTACTGGGTTACCCCTTCTCCACCGGTGAACGGCTTACCAAGGCCATGCCACCGGATGTGATGGGCAAAGGTATTGCACTGGCCGACGTGCACAATCCTGAGGCCAAGCGCTATTCGGAAGCAGATGAGCTGCGTGAACTCCTGAAGTCCGACGCCGACTCCCAGAAGGTCTTCGAAATGGCCTTGGGGCTTGAAGGGCTGAAGCGGCAGTGGGGCGTCCACGCTGCGGGCGTCATCATGTCCTCGGATCCGTTGATAGACATCATCCCGATCATGCGCCGGGAGCAGGACGGCCAGGTGATCACCCAGTTCGATTACCCCACCTGTGAGGGCCTTGGCCTGATCAAGATGGACTTCCTCGGGCTGCGGAACCTCACGATCATCACCGACGCCGTGGAGAACATCAAGCTCAACAAGGGCATTGACCTCGTCCTGGAGGACCTTGAACTCACGGACAAGGCCTCCTACGAACTCCTGGCCCGCGGAGACACCCTCGGTGTGTTCCAGCTCGACGGCGGGCCAATGCGGTCGCTGCTCAAACTTATGCGGCCGGACAACTTCGAAGACATCTCCGCGGTGTTGGCCCTCTACCGGCCCGGACCCATGGGCGCCAACTCGCACACCAACTACGCGCTGCGCAAGAACGGGCTCCAGGAGATCACCCCGATCCACGCAGAGCTCGAAGAGCCGCTGGCGGAAATCCTTGGCACCACACATGGCCTGATCGTGTATCAGGAGCAGGTCATGGCTATCGCCCAGAAGGTGGCCGGGTACTCCCTTGGCCAGGCAGACCTCCTCCGGCGCGCTATGGGAAAGAAGAAGAAGGAAGAACTGGACAAGCAGTTCGAAGGCTTCTCCCAGGGCATGCGCGACAACGGCTATTCAGACGCCGCCATCAAGGCGCTGTGGGACATCCTGCTTCCCTTCTCCGACTACGCGTTCAACAAGGCACACACCGCCGCGTACGGGGTTATCTCCTACTGGACGGCCTATCTCAAGGCCCATCACCCCGCCGAATACATGGCTGCCCTGCTCACGAGCGTCGGTGATGACAAGGACAAACTGGCGATGTACCTGAACGAATGCCGGAAGATGGGCATCACAGTTCTGCCCCCGGACGTCAACGAGTCCAGCGTGAACTTCACCCCGGTAGGGACAGACATCCGCTTTGGCATGGCCGCCATCCGGAATGTCGGCGTCAACGTCGTTGAGGCCATGGTGAGTGCTCGTGAAGCGGAGGGGGCCTTCACCTCATTCAAGGACTATCTGCTCAAGGTACCGGCCGTAGTGTGCAACAAGCGGACCATCGAGTCGCTGATCAAGGCCGGGGCGTTTGACTCACTGGGGCATCCCCGACGTGCGCTGGCCATGATCCATGAAGAGGCCATCGATTCCGTCATCACCCTGAAGCGCAACGAGGCGATAGGCCAATTCGACCTTTTTGCCGGCTTTGAGGACCAGGAGCCCGAAGCCTCCCTCACCACCGAGATTCCTGACCTGCCGGAGTGGGAAAAGAAGGACAAGCTTTCCTTTGAACGGGACATGCTGGGCCTCTACGTCTCGGATCACCCTTTGCAAGGGCTGGAGGGTTTGCTGAGCCAACACGCGGACCAGACGATTACATCAGTGATCGGCGAGGACGGACCGAACGATGGCGCAATTATCACCATCGCTGGCATGATCACTTCCCTGAGCCGGCGCATAGCCAAAGCCAGCGGAAATGCCTACGCCCGTGCTGAAGTCGAAGACCTCGGCGGATCCATGGAGGTGATGTTCTTCGGCCAGGTGTACGGCCCCATCGCCTCGGTGCTCGCCGAAGACCTGATCGTTGTGGTCAAGGGCCGGCTGCAGAAACGCGACGACGGTGCTGTCACGCTGAACTGCATGGAGCTGTCCGTTCCCGACCTTAGCGACAACATGAACGGTCCCGTGGTCATCACTATGCAGACCCACAAAGCAACCGAAGCCGTTGTCACCGAACTCGGCGATGTGTTGCGGACGCACCGCGGAACATCCGAGGTGCGGCTGCTTCTGCAAGGGGACACACGGGTAGAGGTGATGGGCCTTCCGGTTCACCTCCGGGTCAACCCGACACCGTCCTTGTTCGGCGACCTGAAGGTGCTGCTGGGGCCAACCTGCCTGGACAACTGAGCGGAGAGTCCAGATCAGATCTCATAGTCCAAGGGGACCGGTTGGCCGTACCCGCCCGAGTGATAGAGCAGCGGAGAGCCGTCCTCGCCCACCTGGCCGTCCACGACCTCAACCACCACGACGGCATTGTTCTCGAAGGAGAGCCGCATCTGGATCTTGCCGATCAGCCAGCCCGTCACATCCTTTAGAATAGGCACCTCGTGAGGTCCGAGCGCCCAATGATCGCCTTCGAAGCGGTCCTTGGTTCGAGCGAACCGGTCGGCCAGGGCCTGGTTTTCAAGTCCGAGCATGTGCAGCCCGATGTGCGAAGTGTTAGCCACCGCGGGCCAGGACCTGGAGCTGCGGGCCATGTTGAAGGTGAAACGGGGCGGTTTGGCAGAGAGCGAAGCGACCGAGGTTGCCGTGAATCCGAACGGAACGCCGTTGTAGTTGACGGTGATAATGGACACACCGGCAGCGTGCCGGCGGAACATTTCCCGGAACATGCCCTCGAAGGCTGCCTCATTTGGGGCCACTTTGATCGAACTCCCTGCTGCTGAACGTAAAAATCCCGATTCCCAGCCTATCCGGCCCTGCTGGCGATCGTTCCGCCAGCAATCGTCGCGCCACCGGTTGTTGCAAGAGGGCCATCCTTTGTTAGCGTTTCCCTCATGAATCAGCCAGCGACGCCCATCCCGGGTCCCCGAAGGTGGCTCGGGGTCATCGGGCCAGCGGTCATTCTGCTTTCCGGGATCCCGCTTGGCGTGGCCTGGTGGCTGCTTGCCCCGAGCGGCCTTAATTTGTTGAGCGGAAATCCCGAGCTGGCATCCGGGATGAACACCCTCGGATGGCTTCCCAGGGACCTGATCCTGGCTGGACTCCTCCTCTTGGCCGGATGCCTGACCGGAGTGCTGATCTCCGGGAAAGATGGGCCCACCGTCCGGACCATCATGATTGCCCTGGTGTGTGGAGCGGTTGCGGCGGTGATCGCCTGGCGGGTGGGGATCCTTGCCTCAGAATGGTGGGGTACGGCAGAGGATGCATCTGCTAATCCCAGCATCGCATTCTCACTGAGGTCGTACCCGGTGCTTCTTGTGTGGCCTGCCGCCACGGCCCTGGCGGTCTTTGTGGTCAATCTCGTGAGTCTGATACGACGGCCGGCAGAGATTCCCGACTGAGACTTTTCGGCATTTGTGTCTCCGTCCGTATCGCCGGCGCGGCCCAGCCGAAGATAGCCCGTAAAATACTCGGGTGACCTCTTCTCCAGACACCGCCCCGGGTTCCCCTTCGCCGATCCTGAATTTCCGCAGCGTTGATCTCCGTGGTCAGATGCTCTCCTTGGCGGAGTTACGTACGGCCATGCCCCGTGCGCAAGGTAGCACAGCCGACGACGCCGAGCAGAAAGTGCTCGAAATCATCAGCGATGTCCGAAGCAGGGGATTTGATGCCCTCAGGGACCTTGCCAGGTCATTCGACGGCGTTGAGCAGGGGCATCCCAGAGTCCCGGCCGAGGAATTGCAGCGCGCACTGGAGAATCTGGATCCAGAGGTCAGGTCGGCCCTGCAGGAGTCCATCAGCCGGGCACGCCGGTTTGCGCAGGCCCAGCGGCCGGCCGACATCGACGTCGAGCTTGGCGAGGGGGCAGTGGTAAGCCAGAACTGGGTCCCGGTTGCCAGGGTGGGCCTGTATGTTCCAGGCGGGCTCGCCGTCTACCCGTCTTCAGTGATCATGAACGTTGTGCCTGCGCTGGCGGCTGGAGTCGAGTCAATCGCACTTGCCTCGCCGCCCCAGAAGGATTTCGGCGGGCTGCCGCACCCTACGATTCTCGCGGCAGCGGCTTTGTTGGGCATCGATGAGGTGTATGCGATCGGTGGTGCCCAGGCCATCGCTGCCTTCGCCTACGGAATTCCTGGCGGACCCGCAGGGCCTGCACTCGATCCGGTGGATGTGGTGACCGGGCCTGGAAACATCTTCGTGGCTACGGCAAAGCGCCTGGTGAAGGGAGTTGTCGGGATTGACTCCGAGGCCGGAACCACGGAAATTGCCATTCTCGCAGACTCCGCCGCCACTGCAGCCCTCGTGGCGGCGGACCTGATCAGCCAGGCCGAACACGACCCCAAGGCCGCATCCGTACTCATTACTGATTCAGAACCCCTCGCGGACGCAGTCCGTGCAGAACTTGAGTTGCAGGCCGCCGCCACAAAGCACAGCGACCGTGTACGGGAGGCGCTCTCAGGTCCACAGTCGGGAGTAGTTCTTGTCGACGACATCGGGCAAGGAGTTGCCGTGTGCGACGCCTACGCTGCGGAACACCTGGAGATCATGACGGATGATGCGCCCTCCGTAGCGGCCCGCATCCGGAACGCGGGGGCGATTTTCGTGGGTGATTACAGCCCGGTAAGCCTGGGTGATTACTGTGCCGGCTCAAACCACGTCCTGCCGACCAGTGGCACGGCCGCATTCTCTTCCGGCCTTAACGTCACCACGTTCCTGCGCGCCATTCAGGTGATCAACTACACCAAATCCGCTCTGCACGATGTGAGTGGGCACATCCTTAGCTTGTCGGATGCAGAGGACCTGCCCGCCCACGGGCAGGCCGTAACGGCACGCTTCCGGGACTAGTCCAAAGGGCCGAATCAGTCAGCCAAAGGCCATTGCTTGTACCACATGTAGTAATTACAGGCTTGTTATTCCGCTAGATGTAGTCGTAAACTGAAGGCGGACGAGGGGAGAACCAAACGTGTACTGTCCGTTTTGCCGTAACCCTGATTCCCGCGTGGTCGACAGCCGGATGGCCGACGACGGCTCCGCCATCCGCCGTCGTCGTCAGTGCCCCGAATGCGGACGCCGGTTCACTACGGTGGAGACAACAAGCCTGTCCGTGATCAAGCGTTCCGGCGTCGGCGAGCCTTTTAGCCGGAGCAAAGTGATCAACGGCGTCCGCAAAGCCTGCCAGGGTCGTCCTGTGACCGAGGATGACCTGGCCATGTTGGCGCAGGAAGTCGAGGAGACCATCCGCGCCTCGGGCGCAGCCGAAATCGATGCCCACGAAGTGGGACTGGCCATCCTGAGCCCCCTCCAGAAGTTGGACAAGGTGGCCTACCTGCGGTTCGCCAGCGTGTATCAGGCTTTTGAATCACTGGAGGACTTCGAGTCCGCCATTTCCCTGCTCCGCCATGAAGCGGAAGTGGAAGCGAAAAGCGCCCAAGGAAAGAGCGCCGAGACCAGCCAGCTATAGACTCCGGTGGCGGCCGCGGAGGGGAAGCCGCGGCCACCACCGGCCACTACTTGACGAGCTTGTGCTTCAGGGCAATTTCGACTGCTGCGCCAACAATGCCTGCATCATTCTTCAGCACCGCCGGAACGATCGGGGTGCGCAATTTCAGCCTGGGCAGGTACTCATCCGACCGCTTCGAGATTCCTCCGCCGACGATGAACAGTTCCGGGGAAAAGAGGAACTCAACATGGGAGAAGTAGCGCTGCAGCAGCACGCTGTACTCCTCCCAGCTCAGTCCGTCCCTCTCACGGGCAACAGCGGAAGCTTTCGTTTCGGCGTCAAAACCATCAATCTCCAAGTGCCCCAGTTCGGCATTGGGGACCAGTTTCCCGTTGAAGATGAAGGCTGAACCAATTCCGGTACCCAAGGTAATGACCAGGACGGTGCCCTTGACGTTTTCGCCGGCTCCAAAGCGTGCTTCAGCAAGACCTGCGGCATCAGCATCGTTGATCACTTCCACGGGCCGGCCCAGGCGGGCAGTCAGCATGCCGTCGATATCGGTATTGAGCCAGGATTTATCGACGTTGGCTGCCGACAGCACCATGCCGTGCTGGATGATGCCGGGAAAGGTGACACCAACGGGGGAGTCAGGGGCCGGGGCATGGGGCTGTGTGGAGAGTTCCTGGACCACCTGGGCAACGACCTCGGCCACGGCGGCCGGTGTGGCAGGTTGGGGCGTAGGGATACGGACCCGATCGCCCAGGAGTTTGCCCTTCTTAAGGTCGACGACGCCGCCCTTGATTCCGGTGCCCCCAATGTCGATTCCGATGAGCGGGGCATTTTTCACGGTTTTGTCGTCCTTCTTGGCCAATGGGCTTCCGTTCGTGGCTGGTTGCGGGCTAGGGGATCAGCTCGGCGGCTGAAGTGCTGCTGGCTATCAGGGTAGTGTCAGGATTTCCGCGCCGGTCTCAGTCACCAGGAGCGTGTGCTCAAACTGTGCGGTGCGTTTGCGGTCGCGGGTCACCACGGTCCAGTCGTCCTCCCACATGTCCCACTCCACAGTCCCAAGAGTGAGCATGGGCTCGATCGTGAACACCATGCCCGTCTCGATCACCGTGTTGTAGGCGGGAGCGGCATCGTAGTGCGGAATGATGAGGCCTGTATGGAATGCTTCACCGACGCCGTGGCCGGTGAAATCCCTAACCACACCGTAGCCGAACCGCTTTGCATATGACTGGATGGCCCGGCCGATGACATTGATCTCACGGCCTGGGGCTACAGCCTTGATGGCTCGGTTCAGTGATTCCCTCGTACGTTCCACCAGGAGTCGTGATTCCTCGTCGACGTCCCCCACCAGGAAGGTGTAGTTGGTATCGCCGTGAACGCCGTCGATGTAGGCGGTGATATCGATATTGAGGATGTCGCCGTTCTCCACGAGGGTGGTATCCGGGATGCCGTGGCAGATGACTTCGTTAAGCGATGAGCATAAGGACTTGGGGAAGCCACGGTAACCCAGCGTTGACGGGTACGCATGGTGGTCCACGAGGAATTCGTGACCGACCCTGTCCAGCTCATCGGTGGTGACGCCGGGCCGGATATGCTTGCCCACCTCGACGATGGCCTGGGCAGCGATGCGGCTGGCAACGCGGATCTTCTCGATGGTCTCAGCCGACTTGATCTCCGACCCCGTGAACTTCGCGGGCCCGGGCTTCCCAACATACTCGGGCCGGGGTATGGACGCCGGAACCGGCAGCTGGGGACTCACGGTTCCCGGGATGAGGGTTCCGATGGGTGCAGTCGAGGCTAGGGAAGGCATAGATTGATCATATAAGGCGCCGTCGCGGGCCAAGTAACAGAATCGGCAATGTAACAGAACCGGAAACGGAACAGAACCGTCAACGGAAAGCGGCACCGATCAGGGTTATGAGGCTGCCAAGCAACGGAGCCATGCGGAGCAGATGCGGGGAGGGAACCATGACCGAATACTGGTACAACGTCAACACCCACGAGGTGGAAGAGGACGCGATGTCTGACTGGAGTCAATTGATTGGTCCATACAAGACACGAGAAGAGGCCGAACACGCACTGGAGAAGGTACGTGCCCGCAATGAAGCGTGGGAGAAGGACGAAGAGGACTGACACCTCGGCTAGAAGCTGTGTTCCGGTCCTGGGAATTGGCCGGAGCGGACATCATCACCGTACGCACGGGCCGCATCGCTCAAGGTGGTCCGGATATCGGCGTACTGCTTGACGAACTTTGCCATCCGGCCGCCCCGTAATCCGGCCATGTCCTGCCACACCAGGACCTGCCCAGTGGTGGCATTGCCGGCGCCGATGCCAATAGTCGGCACATCCACAGCCGCGTCCACCGCGGCGGCAGTATCGGCAGGAACCATTTCCATAAGTACGCAGAAGGCACCCGCCTCAGCCAATGCGGTTGCGTCCTCGATGAGGCGCTTTGCGTCGTCGCCGCGCCCCTGCACACGGTAGCCGCCCAACGCATGCTCGCTTTGGGGCGTAAAGCCGATGTGCGCCATGACGGGAATTCCGGCCTGGACCATCGCCCGCACCGTTTCGGCGTAGAACTTCCCGCCCTCAATCTTTACGCCATGGGCAAGCCCTTCCTTGAGGAAGCGCACGCCGGTGGCCACAGCCTGCTGAGGAGAAACTTCGTAGCTGCCGAACGGGAGATCAGCCACCACAAGGGCACGCTTTGCGGACCGCGCAACGGCGCGGCAGAGCGAGAGGAGCTCATCCACTGTCACGGGAAGGCTGGTTTCGTTTCCAAAGACGTTGTTCGACGCAGAATCACCCACCAGGAGTACCTCGATGCCGGCTTCATCGAAGATCTCCGCCGCGTACTGCTCGTAGGCGGTGAGCATGGCAAAGCGCCGGCCTTCATTCTTTGCCTGCTGCAGATGGTGCGTTCGAACCTTCGGAAGCCGCTTGGGGGCCGTTTCCGCGGATGGCGCGACAGAAGGGACAGGCCCGTTTCCGTACGGGGCAGGTACTTCTGTGGGCATGCTGGAATCGGAGCTGCTGCTTGTGGCCATGGCTAGAGCGTAATGCGATACCAAGCGTCCTAGCTACCGGCCCGTAGCCGCAGACAGGGTGAAAAGAGTCACACATGGTGCGGTGCGTTAGGTTCCTGTGGCCCGGAATATCCGACTTACACCCCGGATCGGTGACTTATAAAGGCTTTACGTGTTAACGCTGTGTTACGCGGGGCACTGGCTCCAACATCCGGCTGGAATGCTTAGTAAAGTGAATCGTGAGACTGCCGCCGGCTTCCGAGACACCCGGGGCATGCACGTTGAACCGGAGAAGAGGCCATCATGGACCGCCAGCAAGAGTTTGTCCTGCGGACGATCGAAGAGCGTGACGTTCGATTCGTGCGCCTCTGGTTCACCGACGTCGTGGGTTCGCTTAAATCTGTGGCCCTCGCTCCCGCCGAGGTTGAGGGCGCCTTTGAAGAAGGCCTCGGCTTCGACGGATCAGCAATTGAAGGCCTCGCGCGCGTTTTCGAATCGGACATGCTGGCGCAGCCGGATCCTTCAACTTTCCAGATCCTGCCGTGGCGTGGCGAGACGGAGCAGACCTCAAGGATGTTCTGCGATGTCCTGACGCCTGACGGCGAACCATCTGCCGCTGATCCTCGCAACGTCCTCAAACGGACTCTCGCGAAGGCCGCGGACATGGGTTTCACCTGCTACACGCATCCCGAGATTGAGTTTTATCTCCTCAAGTCACAGGAGCCCGGCCCTGACGGCGCCCCTGTCCCCGTGGACGAGGGCGGCTACTTTGACCACGTCCCGGGCGGCGTGGCGCAGGACTTCAGGCGCACCGCTGTGACCATGCTGGAATCGGTGGGTATTTCGGTCGAATTCAGCCACCACGAAGCAGGTCCGGGCCAGAACGAAATCGACCTTCGGTATGCAGATGCCCTGCAGACCGCGGACAACATCATGACCTTCCGGACGGTTATCAAGGAAGTAGCGCTGCAGCAGGGCACGTACGCCACGTTCATGCCCAAGCCTTTCACCGACCACCCGGGTTCCGGCATGCACACGCACTTTTCGCTGTTTGAAGGCGATACCAATGCCTTCTATGAGGCCGGTGCAGAATTCCAGCTGTCCAAAACCGCACGGCAGTTCATCGCAGGCATCCTCAAGCATGCGCCGGAGTTCACTGCCATCACCAACCAGTTCGTCAACTCCTACAAGCGGCTCTGGGGCGGGGGAGAAGCGCCCAGTTACCTCAGCTGGGGCCACAACAACCGTTCGGCCCTGGTCCGCGTTCCCCTGTACAAGCCCGGTAAGGGCCAGTCGGCAAGGATCGAATACCGCGGAATAGACTCCGCGGCCAACCCTTACCTGGCGTACGCTGTGCTGCTCGGCGCGGGACTGAAGGGGATCGAAGAAGGATACGAACTGCCGGCTGCAGCGGAGGACGACATCTGGTCGTTGAGTTCGGCAGAACGCCGCGCCATGGGACACGATCCTCTTCCGGCAAGTCTCCACGACGCCATCCGAAGCATGGAAGATTCAGAACTGATGCCTCAGATCCTTGGGGAACAGGTTTTTGAGTACTTCCTCCGGAACAAGCGTGCTGAGTGGCAGGATTACCGTCTCCAGGTGACCCCCTACGAGCTGCAGCGCAATCTCGGTATTCTGTAGGGCGTCGCGATGAGCCTTGCCCGTCGGCTGATTTCCACCGGCTTCAGCGACCTGGAAAAGGCCGAGCGTTTCCTGGCTATGCGGGAGTTGGAAGGCATTCACCAGGACGTCCTGTTTGCCGGATTCCACCTGTCCGCAAGCCCGGACACTGCGCTTCAATCCCTCGTCCGGCTGCTGGAGAAGCATCCGGAGCTGAAAACCCTTGCCTCCGCCGATCCGGACACCAGCGAAGCCCTCTACCGGGTCCTCGGGGCCTCAGAGGCTCTGGGGGAATTCCTGATCCGCCATCCGGAGCACCTGGGCGCCTTCAACGTGCGGGTCAGCCCTGAACCGGTAGCTGCTGATGCTGACGAACTCCGTGAGCGTCTGCTGTGCTCCGTGCAGGCGGACACCAAGTCGGACCGGCCTGTTGCGGCTTTAACAGGGGCGGAGGCGTATGAGGCGCTTCGCACTGCCTATCGCCGGGGAGTGGTGGACCTCGCAATCAAGGACCTCTGCGCAGCGGATCCCCTCGATTTCATGCCGGCTGCCGGAGGGGAACTGGCTGATCTTGCCGGTGCCGCCATCGAGGCGGCCCTCGCTGTTTCCAGGGCAGAAGCGGCGGAACAGTACGGCTCGGCCGATGTCGCTAACGTCGGCCTTGCAGTCATCGGAATGGGCAAGTGCGGGGCGCGGGAACTTAACTACATTTCCGACGTCGACGTCATTTACGTCATCGAGGCGGGATCCCTGGATGATGCCCGTTCCAACACCATAGGCACCGCCCTGGCCACGGGAATATCGCGGGCGATTTCCTCGGTGGGACGTGAACCTGGACTATGGGAGGTGGACGCGAACCTGCGGCCTGAGGGGAAATCAGGTCCGCTTGTCCGCACTCTGGCCTCCCACGAGAGCTACTATGCGCGCTGGGCCCAAAGCTGGGAGTTCCAGGCGCTCCTGAAGGCAAGGACTATTGCCGGGGATACCGAACTCGGTGCGAAATATGAGGCGGCCGTGGCGCCGCTCATCTGGGCTTCCGCGGGACGTGACGGTTTCGTCGAGTCTGTCCAGGCGATGCGCCGCAGGGTTACCGAGCACATCCCGCCTGCAGAGGAACTACGGCAAATCAAGCTTGGGCGGGGTGGCCTGCGCGACGTCGAATTCACTGTGCAGCTTCTGCAACTGGTGCACGGTAAATCCGATGAGACACTCAGGCGCCGGGATACGACATCTGCGATCGCGGCTTTGTCCGCCGGCGGCTACATTGGCCGTTCTGACGCCGCAGGATTCGATCACGCCTACCGTTATCTGCGGGTTCTTGAGCACCGCATCCAACTGTTCCAGTTGCGCCGCACCCACCTGATGCCGGTGCGGGAGGAAGCGCTGAGGTCCCTTGCCAAGGCGATGCTGGGTCCGTTTTCCCGCGAACGTCCTCACCCGGACACCCTGCTGGCGGCCTGGCACCAAACCAAGCGGTCAGTGCGCGAACTCCATGACCGCATCTTCTACCGGCCCCTGCTGAACACGGCAGCGAAGCTCAGCAGTGAAGACGCCCGGCTCACACCGGAGGCGGCGCAGGCACGGCTTGCAGCATTGGGTTATCTCGATCCCCAGGGAGCTATGCGGCACATTGAGGCGCTGACTGCCGGGGTCAGCCGCCGCGCGGCGCTCCAGCGCCATCTGCTCCCCATCCTCCTCGGTTGGCTCGCGGAAGGCGTCGATCCCGACGCCGGTCTGCTGGGTTTCCGTCGCATCAGCGAGACACTCGGCACCACTCACTGGTACCTTGGCATGCTGCGTGACTCCACGGCCGCTGCCGAACGGCTGTGCCATGTGCTGTCTAACTCCAGGCTGATCGCTGACCTGCTGGAGGTTTCGCCGGAATCCGTAGCCTGGCTGGGCTCGGAAAGGGACCTTGCACCGCTCGGATTCGATGCACAGTGGCAGGAAATCACCTCCAAGATGTCCAGGCATTCAGATCCCGAGAATGCCATGCGGCTGATCCGGCTGATCCGCCGACGGGAAATCCTGCGCACGGCGATCGCGGACAGCGCAGGGCTCCTGGACCAGGACCAGGTGAGTGTCGCACTGGCCGACACAGACAGGGCTGCCATCGTCGGGGCGGTCCGGGTGGCCGAAGGCATCGTATCCTCCCAAGGCGCTCTGAAGACAAGAGTCCTGGTGGTGGCCATGGGCCGCCAGGGCGGACGTGAGATCGGATATGGCTCCGATGCCGACGTCATGTATGTTCACCGCGGGCTGCCCGGCGTTCCGGAAAAGGAAGCCCAGCTGCAGGCTGCCCAGATCGTGGGCCATATCTCCAGCCTCCTGACGCAGCCTCTGAAGCCGGCGATTATGGCTGAACGGGTTCTCCAGGTCGATGCCGATCTTCGCCCGGAGGGTAAGAGCGGGGCGATGGTCAGATCGCTGGACTCCTACGCCGAGTACTACCGCAGGTGGTCCCTGATCTGGGAAGCCCAGGCGCTCCTGCGCGCTCGGCCAATTGCGGGAGACGACCAACTTGCCGCCGATTTCGTGGGCCTCATCAACCCCATCCGCTATCCGGAGTCGCTCTCGGAGCAGGACGTGCGCGAAATCCGCCGGGTGAAGGCAAGAGTTGAGTCCGAGCGGCTGCCGAGGGGAGCGGACCCCGCCAGGCACCTCAAACTGGGCCGCGGCGGGTTGAGTGATGTGGAATGGCTTGTTCAATTGCTCCAGCTACAGCACGCCGCCAAACATCCCGGACTCCGGACTACGTCCACCATCAAGGCGTTGGAGGCGGCCGGGTCCCTTCAGCTGATCGGAAAGAATGACGCCGAACTGCTGATGAAGGCGTGGCGTCTTGCGAGCCGGATCAGATCAGCCAACGTGATCTGGAACGGCAGGGCTTCAGACCTCCTGCCCTCGTCCCGGCGGGACCTTGAAGCGGTGGCTCGTTGGTGCGGCTACGAGCCAGGCAACGCAGCTGCCTTGGAAGAGGACTACCTGCGCGTGAGCAGGCTGGCCCGTGGAGTCTTTGAGAGACTGTTTTACGGGCAGTAGGCGAGAGGTTTTCGCAGGGCATCCCGGACGCCCGCCAAGGGCGGCGAAAGGGCTGACACACACAATGCAGGGTGCTAGTTTGAGCGGATGGCAACCCAAATTTATCTGAATCTTCCCGTCAAGGACCTTAACCGGAGCGTCGAGTTTTTCAGCTCGCTCGGATTTACCTTCAATCCTGATTTCACCGATGAGAATGCCACCTGCATTATCATCAACGACAACGCCTTCGTCATGCTGCTCGTGGAGGGCTTCTTCAAGACGTTTACGTCCAAGAACATTGCTGACAGCACGGACACCACTGAAGCCATCATGGCCTTCTCAGTCGACAGCCGTGAAGCCGTGGACGAAACCATAAGGAAGGCCCTTGCAGCTGGTGGAACTCCATCCCAGGAGGTCCAGGACTATGGATTCATGTACAACCACAGCTTCCAGGACCCGGACGGCCACCTCTGGGAAGTCATGTGGATGGACCCCGCAGGTCCTCCTGCTGAGTCTGCGGAGGAATAGCTTCCAACGCGGACGACGGCGGCAGGTGCAGGCCCCCGTTCGGTAATCTGAGAGGCATGCACTCTTTTGTATGGCTTATCCCGCTGAAGAGCCTCGATGCAGACGGGCAGGCTATTCAGTTGGGAGAAGCAGCCCAACTGGAATTGGCGCCCGGTCAGTCCGACTTCGTTGGAGACCCGTTGCGGATGATGCTGGCGGGGCTGGCGGAAGAATCGCGATTTCCCTACATCGTAGAGTCTGAGGGCCGTGCAGTCGGAGTGCTGACGCTTCAGTCGGGCGCGGCACGGCTGGCCGGTTGGACAGACGACCGGTCAGCCTGGCTGCTTCGGGGCTTCCTTATCCGCCGGGAGGACCAAGGCAGGGGACTGGGAACGCTTGCAGCACAGGCGGCCTTCCGGGAAGCCGGGCGATTGTCAGCGAAGCTGGGCGGCGGTGAGGCCGGCGTCGTACTTTCAGTGAACGAGGGCAATCCCGCCGGACAGGCCGCTTATCGGAAAGCAGGATTCTCAGATCACGGCGCTTATCTTGGCGGCGCGGCAGGTCCTCAGCGGACCATGTATCGTGCTTTTGGAGCCGTGCAACGTCCGGAAGGACGTGCCACGCAGTCTGACCCCCTCGTGAAAAGGCTATGATTCGACGGTGCCAGGCAGAGGAGAATAACCGCGTGATAACGACCGAGACCGAGGAAAGCAAAGCAACGCGGACGAGGGCCTACCTGGCTTCCTTGGGGGTCTGGGTACCTGTTTCGGTACTCATCGTCTGGCTGGCCTTGCTTCCGACGTTCATCCCGCATCTGCGCTTTGACCGGGGAATATTTGTTTCAGTCGCCGAACGCATTCTGGCCGGAGACGTACTGTATCGGGACGTCTGGGACAACAAGGACCCCCTGTTCTACTACAGCATCGCCTTGGGAAGGCTGATCTCACCCTACGCTGACGTCCTTCTTGAGGTTGCCTGGATAGCGTGTGCCGCATTGGCTGTACACATCCTGGCTAGATGGCGGGGCTGCGAATCGCGGAGCGCCCTGTTCATCGCCTTCACAATGACGCCTCTCATTCTGACGGGCAGCCTATATGTACCCGGATTCACCCACCTGCCAGGAACGGCACTGACACTGCTGATCATGGCTTCCGCCCTTTCCGGCCGGTACGCGGTTGCGGGTGCATTGCTCGCAATCCTGACGTTCCTGAAGATCGTTATGATGCCCATCGCGTTCTTACTGCTTTTTACCATCATCGCGGTCCGCCGGAAATGGTTCGCAGCGCTGAGGTCAGGCGCTGCCTTCGCCCTTTTTACATCCGCCATTCTGTCTGTGCTCCATGCTCGCGGGGAACTGATTCCGTACGTGGAGTCGCTGGTTCGTAACGTCACCTATTCACAAGGGGGCGTGATCGAGGGACAGGGGAACCCCATAATTGAGCACCTGCTGCGATCGCAGTCACTTGGCAGCGGCACCATCCTGGCAACCATGCTGTTGGCCTCCGCCTGGATGTTTGTCAGTTGGCGCCGGAGCGGCAGCCCCGGTCCGGATCAACAGAGCGTGGTCCACTGGGCGTGCGTCGGCGCGTCTCTGCTGGCGGCGCTGGCGGTCTTGGGTTTGACCGGATTATGGACGCACCACGCCCAGGTCCTTTATGTACCGGCCATTCTTGTTGCTATTGAGGTTGTGCGGCATTTCGAGGCTGTTTTCAATGTTCAGGCGGGTCTCCCCGTCGCCGCATTTATCTGCCTTGCAATCGTGCTTTCGGGGCCGGTTCCGCCGTCACAGTACGTGAACTCGGTTCTATCCGCTCCACAGTCGCTCAGGGCTCTTCGTGAAGTGCCGCCGGAAACGCAAGCCATCTTGTCAGTCGGCCAACATGGGACGTACGCGCGCGTAGGCCAGAATGACGATCGTGGCCATGCCTATGGCTTGGGAAATTGGAAGCTGGCATGTCCCCGATTCCACCAGTACCCGTTTGATTCCCCGCAGGCTCTTGAGGACGTGGTCCAATGCCTACCCAAGGCAAGTGTGATCGTCGTATCACCGAGTGCTGTTCCGGTTGAGGGCAACACTGTGTGGAATGCATACCTGGAACGCGTGGAAACGCTCTTACGAACCAGTTTTTCCTGTGCAGAATGGAGCGGTGAGCGCATCTGCAGACGCTTGGAGGTTTAGCGACAGCTACGGTAACGAAAGTCACGGGCCCGTCAGCAGTTACAGCCAATCAGTAACACCGAGAACCAGCTCAAGCCTCGCCGTCAGGGGGCGGTACTGAGCTCTCTGGTTCACGGACGTCGTCTTCGTAAGCGTATGGCCACTGCCGGCGCACCGCTACCTCATCCCAGCCGCCTTGCAAGCGGTTATGTGCCCGGTTCGCCAGGATCTCAAGGGACCGCACGATTTCACGCGGCGGTAGTTCCGGCCTGCCGGCGAAGTAGCCCAGCAAGATGTTCACTGCGGTCGCTTCCTGCGGCGTCATTCGAGCCATGCACGCAGTCTAATTCCGGAAACACGAAAAAGCCCCACGTCCGCCCAAGCCGTGCCAATAGTGGGGGTGCAACGCTAGACGACAAAGGGCCGGCCCAAAGTGGTGAAACCTGGGCCGGCCCTGTGCTGTAGGCAGGTTATTGAGGACTACCTGCGGAGTAACGCGGATTTGGCCGCGTGTGCTAGCTACACGCCGTAGTAGAGCTCGAACTCGTACGGGTTCGGGCGCAGGGAAAGCGGGCGGATTTCGTACTCGTACTTGTATTCAATCCAGGTGTCGATCAGGTCCTGGGTGAAGACGCCGCCGGCCTGCAGGAACTCGTTGTCCTCAGCCAGCGCGGTCAGTGCTTCTTCAAGCGTGCCGGGAGCCTTCGGGATGTCCTTGGCTTCCTCGGCCGGGAGCTCGTAAAGGTCCTTGTCGATCGGAGCAGGCGGTTCAATGCGGTTGCGGATGCCATCGATACCGGCCATCAGTTGGGCAGCGAATGCCAGGTAGGGGTTCGATGAGGGGTCCGGAGCGCGGAACTCGATACGCTTGGCCTTGGGGTTGGTGCCCGTGATGGGGATACGGATACCGGCTGAGCGGTTACCCTGCGAGTACACCATGTTGACCGGAGCCTCGAAGCCCTTGACCAGACGACGGTAGGAGTTCACCGTGGGGTTGGTGAACGCCAGGACAGCCGAAGCGTGCTTCAGCAGACCACCAATGTACCAGCGGGCGGTGTCAGAGAGGCCGGCATAACCCTTCTCGTCGTAGAACAGCGGGTCGCCGTTGTTCCACAGGGACTGGTGGCAGTGCATGCCTGAACCGTTGTCGGCAAACACCGGCTTGGGCATGAAGGTTACGGACTTGCCCCAGGCATCAGCGGTGTTCTTGACGACGTACTTGAACTTCTGAAGGTCATCTGCTGCGTGGGTCAGCGTGGTGAACTTGTAGTTGATCTCAGCCTGACCAGCGGAGCCGACCTCGTGGTGGCTGCGCTCGACCTCAAGGCCTGCTTCATCCAGCGCAACACACATGGCGTCACGCAGGTCAGCCTGCTTGTCGGTGGGGGAAACCGGGAAGTAACCGCCCTTGACCGGGGTCTTGTAACCGAGGTTCCCGCCTTCTTCTTCACGACCGGTGTTCCAGTGGGCTTCCTCAGAGTCGATCTTGTAGAAGCTGCCCTGCGGGGAGGACTGGTACTGGACGTTATCGAAAACGAAGAACTCGGCTTCGGGAGCAAAGAACGCGGTGTCTGCGATGCCGGTGGAGGCCAGGTATGCCTCGGCTTTTTCAGCCACGCCGCGCGGGTCACGGTGGTAAGGATCACCGGTGCGCGGGTTCACGATGGAGAAGTTCAACGCAAGGGTCTTCTCCATGCGGAACGTGTCCAGGAAGGCAGTGGTGACATCGGGGATGAGCTGCATGTCGGACTCAGCAATGCCCTGGAAGCCGCGGATGGAAGACCCGTCGAAGAGCTGCCCGTTGACGAAGAAGTCCGCGTCAACGCTCTTGGCCGGCACATTGAAGTGCTGCTGGACGCCAGGGAGGTCGGTGAAGCGGATATCAACGAATTTAATATCTTCGTCCTTGATGAACTTGAGGACTTCGTCCGCAGTCTTGAACATCTATGCTCCTTATGCATGTGGAATAACTGGCTGGAAAGCCAAACGGTCCAGCGCAATACAACAGCGGGGAAAGCGAATCGCCCTCCCCGCTCATAGCTCGCTAGCAACTGTTACCACCCTAGGGATACGGGATTTCTCGCCTGTGTCCGCTTTGTTTCGGGCAGGTTACAGAAGCGCCTGCTATGTAAACGCTACTAGGTGTCCACACTGTGGCCTACACGGTTCCACACTGTGAGCTGTGGAGGGACGTGGCGGGCAAGGCGAGTGCGCGGTGTTGAGGGGTATGTGGCGGAAGCCGGGCGCCCGAAAGCCGATAGTCTTGTTCAGTGGTTGATCGCAAAGACATAGGTTCATGGCTCAGTGGGCCCGATACATCGGGAACGTCCAAATATCCTGGGGAACGGCTTGGACTGCCGGAGTCAGGCCCGGGTTCGATTGCCCGTGCTGGACGGCGGATCCTCGCGATCTGCATCGATTGGGGAATCGCCCTCCTCATCAGCAACTTCGCCTTCGCCGAAAATCCTTGGGCCACGCTGGCCGTCTTCGCGGTGGAGCAGATCCTGCTGGTGGGCACTCTGGGCTACAGCATTGGCCATCGCATCGCCGGAATCCACGTCACCAAGCTGGACGGTGGCCCCGCGGGTCCCTTACCGGCACTGGTCCGGGCCGTGTTGCTGTGCCTCGTGATTCCCGCCGTAATCTTTGACCCTGATCAGCGAGGCCTGCATGACAAGGCGATGAACACGGTACTCGTCCGCCTGTAAGGGCCGCCCTTCCGCCAAGCATCCGCCAATCCCACACACAGCATAGGCGGTCAGCAGGGCCGGTCAGGCCCGGGCTTCCTGTAGTTCGTCCGCTGCCTGGGAAGTCTCCGCTGAAGCCGTCAGATAACCGCGCCCGGCGGCCCATCGTTCAAACACCAACGTGGCAAAAGGCAGAACTGCGGAAAGGCCCGCGAAGAGCGCCACGAGAAACTGCCAGCGCTGCAGGCGCCAGAGGACCAGCGCGGCGACTCCGTAGGCGATGAACAGAGCACCATGGATTGGTCCGGCTATCTCAACTCCCAACTCAGTGATCCTCAGCACCCATTTGAGGAACATCCCGATCAGCAGGGCGGCCCAGCTGAACGCTTCCGCCACCGCAAGTATTTTGAAGATCCGGATAACGGCAGATGTTGAGGGCAGTTTCATGGCAGATTCTCCGATTCAAGGTTTATGCGTTCACAAGTGACGCATTCACAGGTGATGCGCAGAAGTGACGCGAGGTGTTGCCGCCACGAAAGGAAACGCCCCGGTAGTGGCCTAGTGGCCGTTCACCGGGGCGTTGCATTTCTTGCTAGCGGCCGCGTGCTGCTTTGCGGTCAGGACGTGCTTTGTAGGGATCGATGCCCTTCGGAATCGGGAGTCGGTTTCCCAGCGACGCAATCCGCTTGGAAACGGCGCTGACCTCGATCTTGGTGAGCTCCTTGTTCAGCTTCCCCATTTTCTTTGCGACTTCGCTGAGGGGTACCTGACCCTCGCCCCGGCCGCTCTGGATCACATGCACAGGAACGTTGGGAAGAATGCGTGCGAGCTTCTTACGCTCGGCCTCGATCAGCGGCTTCACCCGATGGGTGGGTCCTTCGCTGACCAACACGACGCCTGGGCGTCCAATGGCCCGGAAGACAGCGTCCTGCGTCCTTGGGTTGACAGCTACGGGCTGCTCTTCCGTGATCCATCCGCGCTTGAGCGTGCCCAACGCGGCACCTGAGGCCCCGGGCTGGTTCTCAATCTGCGCAAACGCCGCGCGCTCGGCGCGGCGGGAAAGGATCAGCGTGGCCCCAAGCAAACCGAGAGGGATGCCGATGATGAGGCCGGTCACCCAGTTCTCCAGCCAGAAACCGACCAGGAAGCTGACAGCAACGACTCCGAGGAAAACCAGCAGCATCAGCCACGGCACCATGGGGTCGTGGCGCCGGGTCATTTGGAAGACCTCGCCGATCTGCTTCAGACGGCTTGGCTTCTTGACCTTCGCTGCCTTGGGCTTACGTGAAAAGAGGCCACGCTTCGGCTCGTCGGAGGGTGCCGGAGTGGTATTGCTGGAATCAGGGGATTTCGCCATAGTGCCTCAATTCTACGTGATTGACCGCTGAGGGCCGGACGCCGGGAAGCCCGGCTTCCGGCCCGAAGCCACTGGCCGATAGTTCCAGGAGCGGGAGTTCTAGGAACGGGCCGCGATGAGTGAGCTGGCTTCCTGGCGAGTGCTGCCTGAGCTCTCGATGTGGGCGAGCTCGGCCGGGATTTCCCAGCCCTTTTTCCGCATTGCGGTTGCCCAGAGACGGCCGGCGCGGTAGGAGGAGCGCACCAGCGGGCCGCTCATGACTCCCAGGAAGCCGATCTCATCTGCTTCCTGCTGCAGGTCTACAAACTCCTGCGGCTTGACCCAGCGGTCTACCGGAAGGTGGCGTTCGCTTGGCCGCAGGTACTGCGTGATGGTGATGAGGTCGCAGCCGGCGTCGTGCAGATCCTTGAGGGCCTCGGAAATCTCTTCCCGTGTTTCGCCCATTCCGAGGATGAGGTTCGATTTGGTGACCATACCCAGCTTGCGGCCCTGCGTGATGACGTCCAGGGAACGGTCATAACGGAAAGCCGGCCGGATGCGTTTGAAAATCCTCGGCACTGTCTCCACGTTGTGCGCAAACACTTCGGGCTTGGAATCGCAGATCGCCTCAATGTGCTCCGGCTTTCCGGAGAAGTCCGGGATGAGGAGCTCGACGCCGGTGCCCGGGTTGAGTTCGTGGATCTTGCGTACTGTTTCCGCGTACAGCCAGACACCTTCATCTGCAAGGTCGTCGCGGGCGACGCCGGTGACCGTCGCGTAGCGCAACTGCATCGACTGGACCGAGCGTGCAACCTTGGTGGGTTCGAAGATGTCAACCGGCGACGGCTTCCCTGTGTCGATCTGACAGAAATCGCAGCGCCGGGTGCACTCGGAGCCGCCAATCAGGAAGGTGGCTTCCTTGTCTTCCCAGCATTCGAAAATGTTGGGGCAGCCTGCTTCTTCGCAGACGGTGTGGAGGCCTTCCTTCTTCACCAGGTTCTTGAGGTTGACGAATTCCGGCCCCATCTGGACCTTGGCTTTGATCCACTCCGGTTTCCGCTCCACCGGTGTGGCCGAGTTGCGCTGCTCGATTCGCAGCATTTTCCGGCCTTCTGGTGCCAGTGTCACAGTAGAGCTCCTTCGGGAATCGCAACTAGGGCGTCTTCATTCTTGCGCAGTTCTTCAGTGATCCGCGAAACGAGATCCGCCGGAGCCACATCTCTGCCGATCTCCTGGGCGATGGTGGTCACGCCTGCGTCGGTGATGCCGCAGGCGATGATCTGGCCGTAAGGTGCCAGATCGTTGTTGCAGTTGATAGCGAAGCCGTGCATGGTGACGCCATCGCTGACGCGGATGCCGATCGCGGCGATTTTTCGGGCCGGGCCCTTCTCGTCCTGGTCGATCCAAACCCCTGCCCGCCCCTTGATCCGTTCCACCTTGAGGCCATAGTCGGACAGAACGGCGATGATCACTGCTTCAAGGCGTTCCACATAGTCGCGGATACCTGCAGGGTTCTTCAGCTTGATGATGGGGTAGCCCACCAGTTGGCCGGGGCCATGCCAGGTGAGCTTGCCCCCGCGGTCCACCGGAACCACCGGTGTTCCATCGAAGGGACGCTCATGTTCCTCGGTGCGCTTTCCCGCCGTGTAGACGGGGGAGTGCTCGAGGAGGAGGACTGTGCTGGGTGCTTTGCCGGCGACGACGTTGTCGTGGAGTTCGCGCTGGATTTCCCAAGCACGCGTGTAGTCAACGAAATCCGGGGCCAGACCCAGCTGGGAAAACTCAAGAGTCATGCCTAACAGCTTAGACCCCGTCCGCCGTCGTGCCCGGTTCTGTGCTTAACCTCTCACCGCAGGAGAGGGTCTGTGGATAACTTCTGCGGGATCCCGCGGAATCGGCTATTCCTTGACTATGGATGAATTCCAGGACGGCGGACCGGAGATCAACTCGGAAAATGGCGGGGAAGGGCCTGGACCGGCTCCATTCCCGGCTGCCGTTGACAATCGGGATATCAGGCCGTCTGTGCCCGGGTACGAGGTGGGACGCGAGCTGGGCAAGGGCGGATCAGCTGCCGTCTGGCTCGTCAGCGAGAAATCGACGCGCCGCAGCTTTGCCCTGAAATGTATGGAGACCGGTTCCGATGACTTCTCCACGGAGGAATCCATCCGCCGCGAGATCCGGATCCTCTCGGCCTTGGATCACCCGCACCTCGTTAAGGCGCACGACGTCGTCAGGCTGGGAGGGGGTGGCGGCGGCGCCTTGGGTCTCGTCATGGATTTCGCCGCCGGTGGCTCCCTCGTGGAACTGGTTTCCACCCGGGGCAAGCTCACAATCGGCGAAACGGTCACCATCCTGACGCCGATGGCCCAGGCTTTGGCATACCTCCACGGCCAGGGCTTCACGCACTCGGACGTCTCACCGGGCAACATCCTGTTCTCCGGGCAGGGTAAGCCTCTGCTGGCAGACCTCGGTGTGAGCAAGATGGTCGGTGATGCCGTAGCAGTTTCCGGGCACGGCACCTTTGGCTTTGTAGATCCTGCGGCGGACGACCCCCTCAGGGCAGGACTGCAGCCGGAGCGGGATGTGTATTCCCTCGCCGCGGTGGGTTGGTACTGCCTGACCGGAAACCCGCCCCCGAAGACATCCCGCAGGCCCCCTCTGACGCTTTTAGTGCAGGGTGCCCCGCCCGAGCTTGCGGCGGCGCTGGAGGCGGCACTTAATGATGAGCGGCGTCAGCGCCCCACCGCCCGTGAATTCGCTACCGCGGTGTATCGAAGCGCGGAAGCTGTACCGGTCGATCTTTCCGCGTCCGTCCACCCCACTATTATTCCGGAGCTGCTGACGCGCCGGAGCTTGCCGCCTCAGGATGATCCTTTGGTCCGTTTTATGGGGTACGGGGACTGGAGACGGCGTTACCGGGAGTGGAGGCGCCGGTCCGCAGGGCACCCGGCAGGACCAGCCCCTGCCTCCGGATCCCCAGGTCGTTTGTCCTCCCGAACAAGCTCGCCGGGAAGGGCCAGCGACAGCCAGGAAACACGGCGCACCCTGCGTACACGTCGCAGGCGAAGGCGGCCCGGACTCCTTACTGGTGCCAGCCTGGCCCTGATGCTGCTGTTGACCGGTTCGGGTGTCAACTGGTGGCTGGCCGAAGGTTTCGGCACGGCCTCTGGGTTGCAGACGGGAGCACGGCATGTTGCGCCTCAGACCGGTGGAGGCAGAGATGGGGCAAGCCCGGACGCAGACACTTTCGCGGGTGTCCCCGGAGATCTTCCTGCCGACATCCCGTTGGAGATCCGTGAACGGATCGATTCGGGGGTGCCCGAGCAGGCGGCGCAGGGGTTGGCCTGGTTGCGTTCAACAGCATTCAGCACCGGCCGGCTCGAACTGCTGAGTGCAGTAAACGCCACTGGTTCCAGTGCGGCGGAGGCTGATGCCAGGACTGCTGCGGTGCTCGAGAAATCCGGCCACAGGCTGGCAGGTTTCAACACCATGCTGTCCAAGGTAGCTACTGAACACGGAAGCACGGCGGATCGCGCAGTCCTTAGTATTACCGCGTCCACATCCGCCTATCAGGAACTGGACTCTTCAGGTGCCTTGGTAGCGGATGTGACAGCGCGCGGCGAGGAGAAACTTCGGCTGGTCTTGCTGCTGGAGAACGGCCGATGGCGTATTCAGGAGATCCTGCCGCCCTCCTGACGGCCTGTGATCCACGGGGCTGCAGTGGTCAGCGATGGATGTTTCCATTGGAAACCTGCTGATGTGAGGACAACAGGATCGAGCCGCTGGCTTGCCAGTAGGAGCTCGTCCGCCAGTTGGCCCATGACGAGGCGCAGGAGCGGCGCCGGAATCTTCAAAAGCGCCGGCCGGTTCAGCCCGGCCGCGAGGTGGGAAATAAGGGAGTGGAGCTGGGCACTGTGCGGTGCCGCCACATTGACGGGTCCCGCGAGCGGCGCCTGCAGGAGGAACGAAAAGGCGGACACAACGTCGGGAAGCGTGATCCAGGGCCAGTACTGCCGCCCGTTACCCAAGGGGCCGCCCAGCCCGAGCCTCAAGAGTGGAAGCAGCTTGCCGAGGGCTCCTCCCACAGGGCTGAGCACCACCCCCGTCCGTGGTGTGATGACGCGGATACCTGGCGGGGCCTCGTTGGCCGCGGCCTCCCACTCCAGGCACAGCCCTGCCAGGACTCCTGTTCCGGCCGGTGACTCCTCGTTCAGGATCGCCCGGCCGGCATCCCCGTAGTAGCCGGATGCCGACTGGCTGATGAAGACGGATGGCGGTGACTCCAGCTGTTTCATTCCGTGCACAAGGGTTTGGGTGGGCAGGATCCGGGAGCGAGATAATTCCCGGATCCTCGCACGGGTCCATAGCCTGTCACCGATACCCGCGCCCGAAAGATTGATGACGGCGTCGGCGCCCTCAAGGGCCGCGGTGTCGAGAACACCCGCCTGAGGATCCCATTGTCTTTCCGAGGCAGAGGTGGGCGGCCTCCGAACGAGGGTCAGAACCTTGTGGCCGTCCCCGCGGAGGCCCCGGGTTACCGCTTTTCCAATCAGCCCTGAAGCACCTGAAATCACTATCTGCATGTCCAATCTCACCACGGGAGACGCCTGTGGGAGGTGTGTCAGTCCATGACAGTTGGAGGGCAGTACTTTGACTATGATCAACTGATGACCTCTTCGAGCTATTTACGTTTTCCGCATCTGCACGGCGACCTGATCACCTTTGTGGCCGAGGACGACGTCTGGATTGCACCCCTGGGAGGAGGCCGCGCCTGGCGGGTCTCGTCTCTTCAATTGCCCGCCCGCAATCCCCGGTTCACTCCGGACGGCAAGCGGCTTGTCTGGACAGTGGTGCAGGGTACCAACCCGGAGGTGGTCACTTCCGACGTCGACGGCGGCGGTTACCGCCAATTGACGTATTTCGGACACGCCACCACACGCGTCAAGGGATTTACGGCAACGGGCGAAGTTGTCGTCACGAGCGCTTTCCGCCAGGCTGAAGGGCGTCACACGCACGCCTACAGTGTGCCGGTGGATGGGGGCTGGGCGGAGGAGCTCCCGTTCGGGCCAGTGGAATCCGTGGCCTTTGGCCCGGAAATCGGGGACGAACGGCCGGTCGTGCTGGCCAGCGTGCTGTCGCGGGAGCCTGCTTGGTGGAAGAGGTACCGTGGCGGAACAGCGGGCAAGCTGTGGATCGATGACGACGGAAACGGCGAGTTCGAACGGCTTCTCCCTGAGATTGACGGGAACCTCACTGATCCGATGTGGGTCGATGGAAGGATCGCATTCCTGTCAGACCACGAAGGGTACGGGAACCTATATTCAGTGCTGCCCAACGGCACTGACCTTCGCAGGCACACAGACCACGAGGACTTCTACGCCCGCCACGCCGCCACTGATGGAAAGCGCATCATTTTCGAATCGGCGGGCGAACTGTGGGTTCTGCCGGACCTTGCCTCAGAGGCCGTGAGGCTGGACATCTCCCTGGGCTCCGCCTCCCAGTCGCGCCGAAGCTCCCTCCTTAAGGCGGCGAAGCATCTTGGCGAAGTGATTCCGGACCTCACGGGAACTTCAAGCGCTGTTGAGACCCACGGAACCATTCACTGGCTGCGGCACAAAGACGGCCCCTCGCGAATACTCGAAGCTACCCCCGGAGTGCGTGGACGGCTGCCACGGCCGCTCGCTGATGGGCGGATCGCCTATGTTGCTGATCATGGCGGGGTGGAGGCCCTCTACGTGAAGGCAATCGCTGGCCTGCTCGTCCCCGCCCCTGCGGGGATTAAGCCCACCAAGCCCACTCCAGGGCAACACCAGGGAACGGCGTTGCCCAGCCCTGTATCGGCTGCCGGCCTGAACCACCAGGCTGGGGCAGGTCCCGAAAGCCCTCCTGCCGGCCAGGCAACTGATGGGGTCAGGGACGACGCTTTTGAGGACGCTGATGTTGCAAGCGGGCCTGCCCCGTCGTCCGCCGCATCGAACGTCACCGCGGCTCAGGCTTTGCGCATGGACTTCCCGAAGCCCACGCGTGCCAGCGCTCTGGAGGCCAGCCCGGACGGGCGATGGCTTGCCGTCGGTACGGCCTTTGGTGACGTCTACCTTGCTGACACCCGTGCCGGTTCTTTGTCTCTCGTCACCAGCATCGGTGAGGGCAGTATTGAAGACTTGTGCTGGTCGCCGGACTCCCGCTGGCTGGGGTGGTCCGAACCCGTGACTTCCTTTGGATCCCGGAGCAGGATCAGGATGGCCCGCGTTTCGACGGATCGCATGGAAGTCATCAGTGTCACTGATGGGCGCTTCCGGGACGAGTCGCCGTCGTTCACTCCTGACTGCAAGTTCCTCGCTTTCCTTTCCAATCGCAGCTTTGACCCCGTTTACGACGGACATTCCTTCGATCTGTCCTTTCCGAGTCCCATCAAGCCTTACCTTGTGGCGCTCGCAGCCGACACACCTTCGCCTTTTGGGCCGACAGTTGACTTCCTGGGCGGAGCCGAAGCGCCGGATGATGACGGCGATCAGAAGGCGGAAGGTGCGGAGGCTGCGGAGGTCAGGGTGGACGCGGAAGGGTTGGCTCACCGTGTCATCAGCGTCCCCGTTCCGCAAGGGAACTATTCAGCCCTCTCGGCAACCGAAGGCGCGTTGCTCTGGATGGACAGTCCTCTGGCCGGGGCAACGGGGGATGGCAGGGCAACCGTCGACGACAAGAAGCCCGCACCGCGGTTGGTGCGTTTTGACCTGACCACCCGCAAGGACTCTACGATTGTCGATTCGCTGGACCGTTACACCCTGTCCGGAGACCGGAAGAAGCTGGTATTCGTCCACGAGAAAGCCGTCAAGGTGGCGCCTTCCGGGGCCAAGGCGGATGAAGATTCCGGCAAACTGGTCACGGTGGATCTGGGTCGGATCCGTGTCCTCATGGATCCCGTGAGTGTTTGGGCGCAGGCCTTTGATGAGGCGTGGCGCCTGCAGCGCGACTTCTTCTGGGCCGAGGACATGGCGGGCCAGGACTGGGACTCTGTGCATAGCCGGTATCGCCCCATAGTTGACCGCCTGGGGTCCCATGATGATCTCGTGGACCTCCTGTGGGAACTCCATGGTGAACTTGGCACGTCACACGCCTACGTGCGTCCGGCCGCTTTGACCGAAAATGGCAGCAACGGTCAGGGCCGCCTCGGCGCCGATCTCGCCTTTACAGGACAGGGATGGGAAATAACCCGGATCCTTGCCAGTGAATCTTCGGATCCCCTGGCTACCTCACCGTTGACACGTCCAGGAGCCGACGCTAAAGCAGGCGACGTCATCCTGGCCATCGACGGCGTGGAACTTTCCGAGACGCTCACGCCGGCCGTTCAGCTGGTGGGCGCCGCCGGACGGGCTGTCGAGCTGACCATCCTCAACGGCGCCGGCCATGGTGACGCCGCAGGACAGCAGCGGCGGATCGCTGTGGTTCCCGTGAAGGACGAGGAGCGGCTGCGCTACCAGGAATGGGTAACTGCCAACCGCCGGACAGTCAGGGAGGCCTCAGACGCTACATTTGGGTACCTCCATATTCCGGACATGATGCCGAATGGATGGGCACAACTGCACCGCGATCTGGACACTGAAACGGCCCTTGACGGGCTGATCGTGGATGTTCGCCGGAACCGGGGCGGACACACATCACAACTGGTTGCTGAACTCATCGGGCGCAAGGTTACGGGTTGGAGCATGCCTCGTGGGGAGAAACCCCGAACCTACCCTCACCATGCCCCGCGCGGGCCCGTGGTGATCCTCGCTGACGAGTTTGCCGGTTCCGACGGCGACATCATCACCCAGGTTTCGAAGCTGCGGGGAATCGGACCGGTTATCGGCACCCGGACATGGGGTGGGGTCGTGGGCATCGATAACCGCTTTACGCTCGCCGACGGGACCGGCGTGACCCAGCCCCGGTATGCCACCTGGTTCAGCGGCGGAGTCGGTTGGGATATCGAGAACTTCGGCGTTACTCCGGACATTGAGGTGACGTTCCCGCCCCACGCCTATGCGGCCGGCCGCGATCCGCAGCTGGAATACGGCATCGGAGCACTCAAGGAAATGATCCAGGAGCTTCCTACAGACCGTCCGCCGCTTCGCGAAGGCTACCGGCGCGTGGTCCCTGCTCCCTTGCCTGCCCGGAAGCTTACAGACTGACTTCCTATCAACGCTGAAGGCCCCGTCGGGCTGATATCAGGCTTTCCTGACTATCAGTCCGACGGGGCCTTTGGGCTGTCACAAGCCGATGCGTTGCTGCTAAGCCACTTTCGGCTCAGAAAGCTTCGTGATGGCTGTTGAGATCAGGAAGCGGCGAGCGTCGCGTCCAGGGAAATATCGATACTGGCCAGCGCGCCGGAAACGGGGCAGCCGGTCTTGGCTTCGCCGGCGATCTTCTGGAACTCTTCTTCGGAGATGCCCGGAATCCTGGCGTTGACGGTGAGGTGGCTTCCCGTGATTCCGGTGCCGGGCACGAACGTTACGGCAGCCGTGGTGTACAGCTCATCGGGGGTGTGGCCGGCCTTGGCAAGCATATTGCTGAAGGCCATGGAGAAGCATGACGAGTGCGCTGCGGCAATCAGTTCCTCGGGGCTGGTCTTGCCCTCGGCCTCTTCGGTTCGGGCCTTCCAGGTGACGTCGAAAGTGCCCAGTCCGGAGCTATCCAGTGTTGTTGCGCCCGAACCTGTCATCAGGTCGCCGTTCCATACAGTGTGTGCGTTGCGTGTTGCTGCCATGTCCGCTCCTCAGCTTGAATTGGTACCGGGTCAGGCCTTGGCCTTTTCCCTCCGGGTCAATCCTATGGATTCCGGAGTCGAAGTGCACCAGTGTCCGCTGTCAGAGGATTGTGGCTGAATAAGCTGTGGACATGAATCCCTGGTCAGCCCGGGGTGAGGACGCAGAACTCGTTGCCTTCCGAGTCAGCGAGGCACATCCACGGCACGTCACCCTGCCCGACGTCGGCGTCCGTTGCACCGAGAGCCCGCAGCCGTGCCACTTCAGCCGCTTGATCGTCACCTGGGTACGGCTTCAGGTCCAGATGGATACGGTTCCACACGGCGTTGTTGTCGGTGCGAATGAACTCCAGATACGGTCCGACACCCATAGCCGAACGCAGCCGGGCCCGATCCTCGCTGACCTCATGCAGGTTCCAATCCGTCGCCTGGCTCCAGAAACCGGCCATGGCGCGGGGATCGGTGCAGCTGACCACCACTGCGGCGATGGGCCCGGTGTTGCGGTAGATCGAACGGGGCTCAAGTACGCAGAACACGTTGCCCTCCGGATCAGCCAGGACCGTCCAGGGCACGTCACCCTGGCCCACGTCGGCCGGCGTCGCACCGAGCGCCAACAGGCGCTCGACCAGCTCCGCGTGGTGGGCAGCAGACGTCGTGGCGAGATCGAGGTGCACACGGTACTTCACGGTTTCGGGGTCCGGGACGGTGACGACGTCGACACAAACGGCGGCGGGGTCCGGCCAGTCGAAGCCGCCGGGTTCAACGTTGGTTACCCCGGGTCCGTCGCTGGAAACGCCCCATCCGAGCGCTTCCGCCCAAAACCGACCGAGCGCTGAGTCATCCCGGGCCTTGAAATTCACCTGAACAAGTCGCAGTCCCATGCCGCCCTACCCTATACCGGGGCGGCCCCAAACCGGGGACAGGCACGGGAGACATGCCCGGAAAGTAAGCGCTAGTTCCAGAGAGTGGCGATGGCGACGTTAAGGAGGGCAAGTCCGCCCACGCTGTGGGCCAATCCCTTGCTGACAGGCTCGCCCTTCTTGAACTTGCGGCTACCGATGAAAGCGAGGACGGCCACTACAAGGGCGATAACGATCTTGACGCCGATTTTCGCGTAGATAACGTCCTTGCCCAAGGCAGGGATGAGACCCATCATCACGATGCCTGTGAGGAGCTGCAATGCCGCTCCGTCGAACTGACGCGGATGGACCGTTGGCTTCTTCATGTTGCCGATCCAGATGCCGACGATCATTGCGGCGCCAACGATGTGAAGGAAGACCATGATGTCATAGACGATGTTCATGGCATCAGTCTAGCCACAGAGTTCTACAGCCTGTAGTAAGGCGGCCGCGCGTTTCGCAGCCGGAACCTGGCGGCCCAAACAACGACGGCGGCCCGGGCTTCCGAATGGATTTTTCCACCGTTGCCCGGGCCGCCGCCGTCGTTGATCTGTTGTCAGTCCTTCTGAGGTTTTAGAGCCCTAGGTCGGACTCGAAGGCACCCGATTCGAGGCGCGCCTTCAAGGTCTGCAGGAAACGTCCTGCATCTGCTCCATCCACCAGTCGGTGATCGTACGTCAGGGAGAGGTACATCATGGAGCGGATGGCCAGTGAGTCATCGCCGTTCTCATCAGTGACCACCACTGGCCGCTTGACGATGGCACCTGTGCCCAGGATGCCGACCTGCGGCTGATTGATGATCGGGGTGTCGAACAGTGCGCCGACAGATCCGATGTTCGTGATGCTGAACGTTCCGCCGGAGAGCTCGTCCGGGCCGATCTTGCCGTTGCGGGTACGGTCAGCAACGTCGGCGATCTTGCCGGCAAGTCCGGCGAGGTTCAGGTTGCCGGCGTCGGAAATGACAGGAACCAGGAGGCCCTTGTCGGTGTCCACCGCAATCGCCAGGTGCTCGGCGTTGTGGTACGTGATTTCCTGCTTTTCCTCGTCGTAGGCGGCATTGAGCTTCGGGTGCTGCTTCAGCGCCTCGGCTACAGCCTTGGCGATGAAAGGCAGGAACGTCAGCTTTACGCCGTTCTGAGCCTGGAAGGAGTTCTTGGCCTTGAGCCGGAGCTTCGCAACCTTCGTCATGTCCACCTCGTGGACCTGGGTCAGCTGGGTCGAAACATCAAGCGACTCGCGCATACGCCGGGCGATGACCTGGCGGATGCGGGGCGCCTTCTGTACCGTACCGCGCAGCGAAGCAGCGGCAGCCGAGGCGGCTGACGGGGCAGCTGCGGCGGGCGCTGCCTGTGGCGCACTGGCAGCCTGGGCAGCCGGCGCAGCGCTGGCAGCCTTGGCTTCTGCTGCGGCCAAAACGTCCTGCTTGCGGATTCGGCCTCCGACGCCTGTTCCGGTGAGTGAAGAAATGTCCACACCCTGCTGGTTGGCAAGCTTGCGGACCAGGGGAGTCACGTAGCCGGACTCCGCAGCCGACGGCTCCGTGGTTGCCGCAGCAGCAGGAGCCGAAGCGGGGGCAGCAGGAGCTGCTGCTGCAGCAGCAGGTGCCTCCTGCTTGGCTTCGGCGGCGGGTGCTGGAGCCGGGGCAGGTGCCTCCTGCTTGGCCTCAGCAGCAGGTGCCGAAGCCTGAGCCGGAGCCGGGGCAGCGGGGGCCTGTGACGCAGCCGGGGCACCAGAACCGATAACAGCCAGGACTGCACCGACCTCAGCAGTCTCGTCCTCATTAACACGGATTTCCTGAAGAGTTCCCGCCACCGGCGACGGAATTTCGGTGTCCACCTTGTCCGTGGAGACTTCGAGCAGCGGCTCGTCAACTTCGACGCTATCGCCGATTGCCTTGAGCCAGCGGGTCACCGTACCCTCAGTGACGCTTTCACCCAAGGCCGGAAGAGTGACTTCATGGCCCTCGCCGCCGGCAGCCGGTGCAGACTCAGCGGCCGGCGCCTCAGCCGCAGGCGCTGCCTGAGCTTCAGCGGCAGGAGCCTCTGGTTCTGCGGCAGGTGCTTCCTCTGCAGCGGGCGCTTCCTCAGCGGCGGACGGAGCCACAGCGCCGTTCGAAGAAGAGCCGTCCCCAATACGGACCAGGGGTGCACCCACTTCGGCGGTCTCGTCTTCGGCAACGAGAATTTCCTCGATCACACCGGCGATCGGAGAAGGGATTTCGGTGTCTACTTTGTCAGTGGATACTTCGAGCAGCGGCTCGTCCACTTCTACCCGGTCACCTACCTGCTTAAGCCAGCGCGTAACGGTTCCTTCAGTGACGCTCTCACCGAGGGCGGGCAAGTTAACGGATTCAGACATATCGTCCCCGTTCTCCTTATTGATCTTTAGTGCGGATGGTTGCTGCTGCGTTGTTCGAGCTTAGTGCACGCAGCAGTTACTGCCGGGTGCACCAAACCCTGTTGCCTTGCGGGATGACTAGCCGTGAAGGGGCTTGCCTGCCAGAGCGAGATGGGCCTCGCCCAGTGACTCATTCTGCGTCGGGTGGGCGTGTACCAGCTGGGCCACGTCCTCCGGGTAGGCTTCCCAGTTCACGATCAGCTGGGCCTCGCCGACCTGCTCGCCCATGCGCGCACCGATCATGTGGACACCGACGACCGGACCGTCCTTCTGGCGGACCAGCTTGACGATGCCGGTAGTGCCGAGGATGGAGCTCTTGCCGTTACCGGCAAGGTTGTATTCCTGGGTCTGGACCTGGTCGTCGCCGAACTTCTCCTTGGCGGCCTTTTCCGTGTAGCCCACAGTCGCGATTTCGGGATCGCAATATGTGACCTTGGGGATGTTCACATCCTCGACGATCACCGGCTTCAGTCCTGCGATTTCCTCGGCCACGAAAATACCCTGCTGGTAACCGCGGTGGGCCAACTGCACGCCGGGCACAATGTCGCCAATGGCGTAGATGTTGCCGACGCCCGTGTGCAGGCGCTCGTTCGTGATGACAAAACCGCGATCGATGGTGACGCCGGCGTCCTCATAGCCGAGGTTGGCGGTAACCGGTCCGCGGCCGACTGCTACGAGGAGCAGTTCGGCCTCAAAGGTTTTGCCATCGACCAGGGTGACCTTAACGCCGTTTTCGTCCTGCTCGACTCCCTGGAAGAAGATGCCGGTGGAGAACTTGATGCCGCGTTTCTTGAATGCACGCTCAAGGTGCTTGACGATGGCCGCGTCCTCATTGGGAACCAAGGAAGGCAAACCTTCGACGATGGTTACGTCAACGCCGAACGACTTCCAGACAGAGGCGAACTCGACGCCGATGACGCCGCCGCCCAGGACGATGACGCTCTTGGGGATGTAGTCCATGGTCAGGGCTTCGTCGGAGGTGATAACACGTCCGCCAATTTCCAGCCCCGGCAGGGAACGGGAGTACGAGCCGGTGGCCAGCACGATGTTCTTGCCCTTGTAGGCCGTTCCGTTCACGACGATGGTGTCGGTGCCCTGGAGCTTGCCTTCACCCTCGATTACGGTGATTCCCTTGGACTTGATGAGTCCCTGCAGACCTTTGAATTTTCCGGCGATGATGCCGTCTTTGTAGGCGTTGACCGCAGTCATGTCGATACTGTCAAGGGTCACGTTGACCCCGTACTTCGAGGCATCGCGGGCATGATCTGCCAGTTCGGCGGAGTGCAGGAGTGCCTTGGTGGGAATACACCCGTTGTGGAGGCAGGTTCCGCCGAGCTTGGCTTTTTCAACCAGCCCAACAGTGAAGCCGAGCTGAACGGCACGCAGGGCGGTGGCGTATCCGCCGCTGCCGCCACCGAGTACCAGGATGTCGAATTCTTGCGCAGTTGCCTGATCGGCCACTAAAACGCTCCCTCGCGTGAACGATGACGCGAGAGTACGCATCATCTGGTCTTGGAACTTGTTCTGCCGTGATTATGCCAGCAGGCAGGTTCTCTTGCATTTGTGACTACCAAAGTTCACCTTAGCGAACCACTTATCCATGCTCCACCTTGGAGTGGCGTTTGTGGAGCGCTTGTGGTCAGTGTCACGCAGCTTTGTGGCGAAGGCATCAGGGCCGGGAATCTTCAACACCGGCAATGCATGACCTGATGACACACCTGTCGCGGGTCTGCTGAGTGGCGGGGCCATCAGTGGCATGCCCGCCGGCAGACCCGCGACGAAGGCGGATCGCGGTACAGCCCGGCTTGATCCAGGCGTTGCCGACGCCCCCCAAAGCTCGCGCCGGCACACAGACTTCGTTCCAGGCCCCCCATCATGGCTGGCCGGGAATCATTGGTACCTAGACGAGAATATGCGTAACCGGCCGGTAAAACAATATGGTTGACCGGTTTAGCTGGATCGTTATTCAGCTGAGATAAGGCCCGCGAGAGTCATGGGGTCCTCGTCATAGTCCTCGTGCATAATTCCGGGCAAAAGGATGGACCACATCTCTTCGATGCGTTGCATGACGTCGCGCCTGTCGGTCAAGATGCCGGATACCATCTGCACTCCTGTGAAAGAAGCGACCAAATAGCGCGCAAAAGCGGCGGAAGTCACGGAGGAGCGGATCTGCTTTTCCTCCCTGGCCCGTTCTGCCAGCTGTCCCATGGCTTCAATCCAGTCTTCATACGGTCCGCGCACAGGTTGACCGAACGCAGTCGCTTCCAGCGTGAGCCGGATGCCCGCCCTGACTACTGGTTCATGAATGAGCTTGAGCCCGAAGGCCCGGCACATCAGGATCATCGTTGTCAGTGCCGGACGACTTTCAGCCAGGATGGCCTGACCCTCCGCGAGAACGATCCGGTGCTGTTCCTCGATCACTGCACGGGCAAGGTCTTCCTTGCTCTGAAAATGAAAGTAGAGGGCTCCCTTTGTCACCTTGGCGGCCTGGGACACCTGCGTCAGGCTGGCATTACCGTAGCCGTGCTCTTCGAAGACGGCAGCTGCCCCTGCAATGATCGCCTCACGGGTTGCTTTGGCGCGATCCTGAAGGACCATTTATTGACCTCAACTCTGTAAGAAGCGTTTCTCCGGGGAAGTTACCCGCCCCGTGGCTGCCGGCGGACTTCTGATCCTAACAACATGAATCTTTTAGCTTGGCGCCTCACTTTTAGAGACGCTCCGGCGTTTTTCATGAGCGTGTCCGGATCAGCAATGCAGCTAGGCTGAGGCAGCCAGGAGATCTTCCGCATACGCAACCAAGGTTCGGACTGTGCAGCCGGTGCCCTGTTTGGGGGTGTAGCCATACGGGCTGCCGTTGTTAAAGGACGGGCCGGCAATGTCGATGTGGGCCCACGGAATGGGCTCCCCGTCCTTGCCTTTTCCGACGAATTCCTGCAGGAACACCGCCGCGGTCATCATGCCGCCATGACGTTCACCGATGTTGGCGAGGTCAGCAACCTGGGAGTCCAGGCTCGGGCGGAGTTCTTCGGGCAGCGGCATCGGCCAGAGCAGCTCGCCGGCGCGGTCGGCGGCGGCCTTCAGCGGAGCGGTGACGCTGTCCGCTCCCATGACGCCGGCCGTGCGGTTACCGAGTGCGATCAGTTGTGCTCCGGTCAACGTCGCCACGTCAATGATGGCGTCCGGGTACTCCTGGCTTGCCGCCACAATACCGTCGGCCATCACGAGGCGGCCCTCGGCATCGGTGTTCAGCACTTCAACGGTCTTGCCGCCAAACATCTTCAGGACGTCCGCGGGACGGGTGGCAGCGCCGGACGGCATGTTCTCGGCAATGCACAGCCATGCCGTTGCCTTGACGGGGACGCCCAGGCCTGCGAGCGCCAAAACTGTGTTAAGTACGACGGCGGCGCCGGCCATATCGCTCTTCATGTCACCCATACCCAGGGCCGGCTTGATGGAGATTCCGCCGGTGTCGAAAGTGATGCCTTTGCCCACCAAGGCAATTTTGGCCGTCGCCTTCGCGGGCGAATATTCGACTTTGACCAGCCGCGGCTGGCGGGTAGAGCCTTTGCCTACCCCCATGATGCCGCCGAACCCTTCCTTTTCCAGGCGCTTTTCGTCCCAGACCGTGACTTTGACGGGCAGGCCCTTGGAGAGCTCCTTCGCCGCCTCTGCGAACGACTCCGGGTAGAGATGGCTTGGCGGCTGGTTGACCAGGGATCGGGTTGCATTAACTGCTTTCCCGATGAGGGCTGCCCGTTTCAGCGTCTGGGGGAGGTTCCTGTCTTCAGCGAGTTCAGTAAAGATGACCGCGGTCTTCACCGGGTCCTTGAGTCCGTTTTTTTCCGAGCGGTGATCGGTAAAGGAGTAAGCGCCGAAGGAGGCTCCCTCGGCGACGGCAGCGACGTCGCCGAGGGCCGCCGTCGGGAACGCAATGGTGACGCTGGAGAGCCCGGCCAGCTGACGGACAGCGGATCCGGCCGCCCTTCGCAGCGACTCCTCAGAGATCTTCTGGCCGTCACGCACTTTGCCCAGACCGGTCAATACCAGGACGGAAGCCCCGGTCTCGGGGAGGCCCGGAAGACGGATCAACTGGTCGGCAGCCCCGGTGACCCCAAGAACCTTCAGCGATCCGGCGAGGGCCTCGGCGGACTTCGCCGTCAAAGGGTTCTCCAGCAGGACGGGACCGTCCGGTCCCTGCCCCACGCCGATAACAAGGGCTTCGCTAGGGGATTTCTTCAGGTCCCGGGCGATGGCGCTAAGTTTGATCTCAGTATTCTTGACCACGAGGATCAGTCCTCAATTCTCTGTGATTGCTTGGCAGGGAGTACATGTTGGGCGCCCCTGCCGGGGACCGGCCTGCATCGGTTTGTGACGCAACCCGGAGTCTTCCTGCCGGATATAAGGCCAGTTCCGATCGTAGCCTCTCACTGGAGTGCACACTGAATTCCATGAGATGTTCGGCACACCGGACGGGAGGAATGGTTGGCGCTTTTTCTACGTTGTAAAGATTAGTCCGGCGTGCCGGTCCTCCGGCCCGCCCCGTGCGGTGTCACCATCCTCCCCACCGCAACCGTGAAAGGAACATGCCATGCTTGAACGGATATCCGGCTCGCTGCTGGACCCCCATGCGCTTTATGCAAGCAACAGCGAGCTGTTCCACGACCCCGCCAACCGCGGGCTGGACATGGTCATGGGGTTTACCGGCTTTGCCGATGCAGGTCATGTGGTCAAGCAGATCACCACCGAACTCCTCGAAACACTGGAATCGGAACTCGTGGCTGTCTTCGACGCAGACCAGCTCATCGACTACAGGTCCAGGCGCCCCCACGTCAGCTTCGTGGAGGATCATTTGCAGGATTACCAGGCCCCAAGCCTCGCGCTGTACAGGCTGGTTGACGGTCTGGGAAAGCCGTTCCTGTTGCTGGCAGGGTTCGAACCTGACCTTCAATGGGAGAGGTTCGCCCGTGCGGTCCTGCACATCGTGGAGCAGCTCGAGGTCAACCTGGTCACCTGGATCCACTCCATTCCCATGCCGGTGCCGCACACCCGGCCCGTAGGAGTCACCGTTCACGGCAACAGGCCGGAGCTCATTGAGGGCATTTCGGTCTGGAAGCCCACTGTTGAGGTGCCCGCCGCAGTGGGCCATGTTCTCGAACTCAGGCTGACGGAGGCCGGGCGCAAGGTGGCTGGATACGTTATCCATGTCCCTCACTATCTGGCCGAGGCGGAGTACCCTCCCGCGGCTGTCGCAGGATTTGAATACCTCGGCGCAGCGATGTCGCTGATGCTCCCGACCGACCGTCTTCGCGAAGCGGGTCGTGAAGTCGGGAGGCAGATTGCCGAGCAGATCGAGGCCTCGGAAGAGGTGCAGAATGTCGTGTCGAGGCTGGAGTCCCGGTACGACGAGAAGGCCGAGGGTACGGTCCGACGTTCCCTGCTCGCCGACGAAAACGACCAGCTGCCGAACGCCGACGATCTTGGCGCAGCTGTCGAGGCCTACCTTGCCAGCAAAGAAGCTGGTCAATAAATACGACTTATCCCTTCCGAAGGCATAATGGAGGGGTGACTGCACCCCGCGCCTGGCTCATTTGGACCATCGGTGTGTTTGCGTACCTGGTAGCAGTCAGCCAACGGACGTCCTTCGGCGTCGTGGGCCTGGAAGCAACAGAACGCTTCCAAGCCAGCGCCGCAGAGATTTCGTTCTTTACCGTCCTTCAGCTGCTGGTTTACGCCGGCCTGCAGATTCCGGTCGGGATACTGGTGGACAGGTTCGGCTCACGTGCCATGATCGCAGGCGGAGCCATCCTGATGTGCCTGGGTCAGCTTCAGCTCGCGTTCGCGGTCAACATTCCCGGCGGTGTCCTCGGCCGTGTACTGGTGGGTGCCGGAGACGCTATGACCTTTATCTCGGTGATCCGGCTTATTCCGCTCTGGTTTTCGCCAGCGAGAGTTCCCCTTATTACGCAACTCACCGGAATGTCAGGGCAGCTCGGCCAGCTTGTCAGTGTTGTGCCGTTCGCCCTGATACTTCATTTGGCGGGCTGGACTCCTGCTTTCCTGACGTTGGCGGGAATGTCCGGCGTCGCCGTCGTCCTGGTCCTTGCCTGGCTGCGGGATCTGCCGCCGGGACATCCACGCCCGGAGAAGGTCCAGGGACTTCGCGCCACAGGCGCTTCCTTATCGCGGGCCTGGCGGCAGCCTGGGACCAGGCTGGGCCTTTGGAGCCACTTCACTATTCAGTTCAGCGGCACTGTATTTGCCATGACCTGGGGTTACCCGTTCCTCATCTCGGCACAAGGCCTGGACACCGGCGCAGTCTCGGCCCTGATGGCCCTCTACGTTGCCGCGGCAATGGCCACCGGCCCGCTCATCGGCAGGTTCGTCTCCCGGCATCCCTTGCGCCGCTCCACCATGGTGCTCCTGATCGCGGCCGCCACAGCCGTGGCGTGGGGAGCCGTGCTGCTCATGCCCGGAAGGTCCCCGCTCTGGCTCCTTGCCGGACTGGTGGTGGTATTGGCGATCGGCGGACCCGGCTCCATGATCGGATTCGATTTTGCCCGCACGTTCAATCCTGCCCACAGGATAGGAACGGCTACAGGCATCGTTAATGTGGGTGGTTTCATTGCCGCCCTTGTCTGTATCTACCTCGTCGGACTTGTCCTCGACATCCTTTATTCCACTGGATTCTCGCGTGGGGAACTGTACGGCCTCGAACCTTTCCGGATCGCCCTCTGCGTCCATTTCCTGTTGCTGGCCTTCGGTGCCACCGCGGTCCTGGTGTGCCGGCGCAAGGTACGCCGCCAGTTGGCGGCACAAGGTGTGGTGGTTCAGCCGCTGCTTAAGTCCATGGCGCAGCAGCGGCTGCGGAATGCGGAGAAGCGGCGCACACCGGAGTAGCCACGAAGATTGCTGGCCGTCCCCGCCGTTCCCTTCCTCCACAGGGGGTTGCCGGCAGGGTGGTCCATGTTTCCCGCCTGGTTGTCCACATAGGTCAAGGCTGGTCTCGCGGAGCTGGCGGTTGCTTCGGAAAGCTGGGGGCATGACACGAGACCATCTCAAAATCAGCGGCCCTGAAGATATTCTCGGCTTCATTCCCCATACCCTGGGCTATTGGCCGTGCAACAGCCTGGTTGCGATGACCATGCAGGGCAAGCGGCTGGGCGCGACGCTTCGGGTGGATCTTCCACCGGAGGATCAGGCGGACGTCCGGCATTATGCCCAAACTGTGGGTGACTATCTTGAGGCCGACGAGGACGCTGACGGGTCGTTGCTCGTCATCTTCAGCAACGACGGCTGGGAAAAACGCGACGGGGAGGCCAGGCCCGACGTGTCTCCCCGGCCCGTTGAGACTTCCGCTGCCCCGCACTCCGAACTCCTGGCTGCAGTGGAAGAAGTCCTTGAACGCTCAGGCACGCCCGTCCGTGATGTGTGGCTCGTGGGAGATGACTACTGGCGGAACGCCCACTGTACGGACGATTCCTGCTGTCCGCGCCCGGGCCGCTCACTGGATGAGATCCGCGACAGCCGGTTGAATGCTGAAATGGTGTTTCGGGGGAGCAGCATCGGTCCCGGCCCGGACACTCCCGCGGGACGCAGCGCCCAGGTAAAACAGGGCACCCCGGATCCATTAGTGGCAGCGGCTCAAGCCGCATGGTCGGGTGCGTTCGCGCACCGCAGGGCCAGCCGGCGGCAATTCGACGCCGTCCTCGAGGCCTGGAATGCGGTTCTGGCGGAATCGCACGTCCAGCCGCCACCACCGGCGGTCTCGGGCTTCCTTCGCGCTTCGCTGTGTATCCCGGCCTGGCGTGATGCCGTGCTCGTGATGGCTGCGGCAGGAGCCCAGACGGCTATTCAAGGTGCTGCAGAATTCGGAGTATTCCAGGCCGAGAGCGATGACGACGAAGATGGCGCACCCTACAGTCCCGAACTTACCGGCCAACTTACGGGCGGCATTCCAGCGGCCAGACACAGCACAAGGGAAGAGGCAGCCCGACCACTCCCAGGAAGCCCCGTTCCAAACTACGGCGAAGTCCTGCTGGGAGTAGCCCCGCGCGTTCCGGACTGGACGTCGATGGACAGGCTTGAAAAGCTGCTCGTGCAACTGGATGAACCGAAGGGTGGGGAAGCAAGCGCGGCCGCCCTGACAGGGCGGGGTTGGATCGAATGGTGCCGGGGCCGGGGTTCGTATGCCCATTCGCTGCTCGGGCAGGCAAGCGACATCCTCCCTGGCTATCGGCTCGCAGATCTGCTGAACGAGGTGGTGCGGCGGGGAACGGTTTGCGGGTGGGCAGGACGACGGGAGGCAGCTTGGCAGAAAATCGGTTCTGAGGCTGCCTGAGCAGATAAGGGGTTGCCGGGAACGCTGCGGAATATGCGGTAACAAGGGATTCATGAGGGGTCGATTCCGAAATCCGTGAGACAATGGTTGCCGAGACCCGGTTGGGTCCGTGAATCAGGTGCGAGCGGTGTACCCCGAAACGGGAACATTGCAGCCGTCCCGGCAGTTCTACTTAGTGGCCCTGCCGGCCGTGGTTGCACCTGATGTGAATCACGGACTTGACAGGGTCATAGTGGTGTTGCCCGTATGGTGATTCCACAGACCGCCGCTAGAAAGGTTTTCTGTGACCCCGTCTTCCGCGAAGAAGGAACCCGCCGACCAGGCCGAATTGTCTCCAGAGGAGAAGAAGGCGGCCACGAGCGCGAAGCGTGCCGCCACCCGTGCAGCCAACAAGGCTGTCAGAGGCGGCGACGACACCGTGTCCGCAGCCGAACCCAAGAAGCGCGGGCCCAAGCCCGGCGCCAAAGCGGCAGCGGAAGCTGCCGGCAAGTCGCATGACGACGATTCCGACGACGTGGACGTCGAGGAAGACCTCGACGACGTCGTTCCTGACCCTTCGGAACTCACCGAGGAAGGCGAAGAGGGAGCCGGCAAGGCTGCCGGTGCCGCCACTGGTTCCGGATTTGTCTATTCGGATGCCGATGACGACGACGCCCCTGTCCAGCAGGTCATGTCCGCCGGCGCTACAGCTGACCCTGTCAAGGACTACCTGAAGCAGATCGGCAAGGTCGCCCTGCTGAACGCGGAGCAGGAAGTCGATCTTGCGCTGCGCATCGAAGCCGGACTCTTTGCCGAAGAGAAGATCAACGCCGACGACGGCAGCATGGATCCGAAGTTTAAGCGTGAGCTTGAATTCGTGATCCACGACGGAAAGCGCGCCAAGAACCACCTGCTGGAGGCCAACCTCCGCCTGGTTGTTTCGCTGGCCAAGCGCTACACCGGCCGTGGCATGCTGTTTCTGGACCTCATCCAGGAAGGCAACCTGGGCCTGATCCGCGCCGTCGAAAAGTTCGACTACACCAAGGGCTTCAAGTTCTCGACATACGCCACGTGGTGGATCCGCCAGGCCATCACCCGTGCCATGGCTGACCAGGCGCGTACCATCCGTATTCCGGTGCACATGGTTGAAGTCATCAACAAGCTTGCCCGCGTGCAGCGGCAGATGCTTCAGGACCTTGGGCGTGAACCTACCCCCGAGGAACTGGCCCTTGAACTGGATATGACTCCTGAAAAGGTCGTCGAAGTTCAAAAGTACGGCCGCGAACCCATCTCGCTGCACACCCCCCTGGGTGAGGACGGCGATTCCGAGTTCGGTGACCTGATCGAAGACTCCGAGGCCGTTGTTCCTGCTGACGCCGTGAGCTTCACGCTGCTCCAGGAACAGCTCCACTCCGTCCTGGACACCTTGTCGGAACGCGAAGCCGGTGTTGTGGCCATGCGCTTTGGCCTGACAGATGGCCAGCCGAAGACTTTAGACGAAATTGGCAAGGTCTATGGCGTCACTCGTGAACGCATCCGCCAGATAGAGTCCAAGACGATGTCGAAGCTGCGCCACCCGTCACGGTCGCAGGTCCTGCGCGACTACCTCGACTAAAACGCGGCGTCCTGAACGCTGCTGCACTAACGCCAATGGCCTCCGTCGGAATCCCCGATGGAGGCCATTGCTGTTCCCGGTTGTCCCCGTCCGCCCCGGAGGTTCCCGTCCGCCCCGGCAGGTCGCGGGAATCCTGCGACCCTGATCAGAAAAAAATCAGGGCCCCTCCACAGTGGAGGAGCCCTGACATGATCAGTGGGGCAGCTAGTCGACTGGAACCGGTTCCTTCTCGTGAAGCCGGCTCGTTTCATCGTGCCAGTCGGAGCTCAGCGGCTTCAGGGTGGCTTCGACCGCGCGTGCGTGGTGGCCGCAAAACAGCAACTCACCGCCGGAGGAACCGAGAACAACCCGGACGTATGCCTGTGCCCCGCAACGATCGCACCGGTCCAGTGCGTTTAGCGTGCGGTCCGCTACTGCTGTTGTCATTTCGGCCTCCTTAGTAGATCGGTAACTCTATATAACCAGCATTCGTTGCTGATCCACGGCAAGGATTGATCAAGTTCGCTGTCCGCGTATCACATGTGCGTAACGAGTCGTAGCGTTACGAAGCCTCAGGGGAGTGGCAGCCAAGGGCAGGCCAGCGGGGCGACTACCCTAGAGAGAGCATTTCAACCCCCAGCTATTCCGTCACTGAAGGAGTTCACCACCCGTGACACCCAGTTCTGATTACACTGCCCGGCACCTCTCCGTCCTGGAAGGCCTGGAGGCCGTCCGGAAGCGTCCCGGCATGTACATCGGCTCTACTGACTCCCGCGGACTGATGCATTGCCTCTGGGAGATCATCGACAATTCAGTCGACGAAGCCCTGGCTGGTTTTGGCCACGACATCAAGGTCATCCTTCACGCTGACAATTCAGTGGAAATCCACGACGACGGCCGCGGCATCCCGGTCGATGTGGAACCCAAAACGGGGCTCAGCGGCATCGAGGTGGTTTTCACGAAACTTCACGCCGGCGGAAAGTTTGGCGGCGGCTCCTACACAGCATCAGGCGGCCTTCACGGGGTGGGCGCGTCAGTGGTCAATGCCCTGTCAGCCAGGTTGGACGCTGAAGTGGACAGAGGCGGCAAAACGTACCGCATGTCCTTCCGCCGGGGCGAGCCTGGCCGGTTCCGGGATGTCGGAACCAAGCCGGACCCCTCGGCCGTGTTCGAACCTTTCGTTGAAGATTCAGTGCTGGACATCATCGGCAAGGCCAAGCGCGGAGTTACCGGTACGCGGATCCGTTACTGGGCCGACCGCCAGATCTTTACTCCGGATGCCCGTTTCTCCTACGAAGAACTCGCTTCACGTGCCCGCCAGACGTCGTTCCTTGTCCCCGGACTCAAACTGACAGTCCGGGACGAGCGGCGCCTTCCCGGTACCCCAGGCGAATCCGGTGCGCATGAGGAAGTCTTCCACCATGACGGCGGCATTTCGGAGTTCGTGGAGTTCCTCGCTGCCGATCCAGGCGTGACCGATGTCTGGCGCCTCCATGGCTCGGGCAAGTTCAAGGAGACAGTTCCGGTCCTTGATGAACGCGGCCACAGCCAGCTCGCCGAAGTTGAGCGCGAATGCGAAGTGGACGTTGCCTTGCGCTGGGGCATTGGCTACGACAGCACCGTCCGCAGCTTCGTCAACATCATTTCCACGCCCAAGGGCGGAACCCACCAGTCAGGCTTCGAGCAAGCCCTGGTGAAGACGTTCCGCAAGGCTGTTGAATCCAACGCCCGCAAGCTCAAGGCAGGGAACGACAAGATTGAAAAAGATGACATCTTCGCAGGGCTGACCGCCGTCCTGACGGTCCGCTTGGCCGAGCCGCAGTTTGAGGGCCAGACCAAGGAGATCCTGGGCACCTCCGCAGTCCGGGCAATTGTCGCCAAGGTGGTGGAGCGGGAAGTGACCGCGCGGCTCAACTCCGCCAACCGCAACGACAAAGCCCAATCGGCCCTGCTGCTGGAGAAGATCGTCAGCGAGATGAAATCGCGGATCTCGGCCCGGGTTCATAAAGAGACCCAGCGGCGCAAGAATGCGCTGGAGACGTCGTCGATGCCGACTAAGCTCGCTGACTGCCGGACGGACGACGTCGGGCGCTCCGAACTCTTCATCGTGGAAGGCGACTCGGCCCTCGGAACCGCCAAACTGGCCCGGTCCTCGGATTTCCAGGCCCTTCTGCCCATCCGCGGCAAGATCCTGAACGTACAGAAAGCCTCTGTGGGTGACATGCTCTCCAACGCCGAGTGTGCCGCCCTCATCCAGGTTGTAGGCGCCGGGTCCGGCCGCAGCTTCGACATCAGTGCTGCCCGCTACGGGAAAGTCATCCTGATGACGGACGCCGACGTCGACGGTGCCCACATCCGCACCCTCCTGTTGACATTGTTTTTCCGGTACATGCGTCCGATGGTCGATGAAGGCCGCGTCTTTGCCGCCGTTCCGCCGCTGCACCGTGTGGAAGTCATCAATGCCGGCCAAAAAGCCAACGAGATGATCTACACCTATTCTGAGGCTGAGCTTCATGCCCTGCTGGGAAGGTTGGCGAAGGAGGGCAAGCGCTACAAAGAGCCCATCCAGCGTTACAAGGGGTTGGGCGAAATGGATGCCGAGCAGCTTGCCGAAACCACCATGGACCCGCGGCACCGCACGCTGCGGAAGGTGGGGATCGAGAACGCCAAGCAGGCCGAGGACACCTTCGACCTTCTGATGGGATCCGACGTGGCTCCGCGGAAGGACTTCATCATCGCCGGTGCAGCCAGCCTGGACCGCGAACGTATCGACGCCTAAGCGGCCTACCGACGCCTGAGTCCGACTGGAGACGTTCCTTTGCGCAGGAGTGGCCCTAGCCGAGCAGGCCGGGAACTATCAGCAAGGCAGTGGGAACAGCAAGCAGCAGCACGCACGCCGCGAGAACCAGGCCTCGGAAGGCTGCGGAAAGCGGCGGTTCGGCCGAAAGCAGACGGCTGACCCGGGTTGCCGTGGTCAGCGCCGACCCCGCACCACCGGTCGTCCCATCAGGCTGGGCTTCGACGTCCGGTGCGATCTGCCCGGTGAATCCGGAACCGGCGTTGGGGGAAGGAGCCGGTCCGCTTGCCACAATGGCGATTGCCTTGATGAGGGTGGCTTTGCTCTCGGTCCTCAGGGCGACGTCGTCGGCCAGCATCTCGATCAGGGAGTTGACCGCTTCCTGGGCAAGCCGGGTGGTGGGCAGCCAGGGGAGGGCCTGCCGCCACGCTGCGAAAGCCCACAAGAGAAGGTGGTGCCGCTGGTCCAGGTGCGCGTTCTCATGATCGAGGACGGCTCGTAGCTCCGCAGGCTCGAGTGCGGACATCAGTCCGTCTGACAGGACAGTGACCGAGCGCGCCCCGCCGGGAAGGCAATAAGCAACAGGGGAATCGTGACTGATCACGACAGTTCGGGGACCATCTGCGGAGGGAGATGCAAGGAGTGCCAGGAGTTCCCGATGCCGCCGGCGCTGGCGCTCGATCCGGTAGTACGTCAGCAACAGGGTAAACAGCAGGTGCGCCGTCAGGAGGGCTGCAGCGGACAACGCGAAGATGTGCCAGAATCCCAGCTCGGTAGTGGGAGCGTTGTGCAGGACCATGGCTGCAAGCGCGTTGAGTCCTGCCAGGAGGTTGTCGCCAAGCGGTTCCAGGCCATAAACCAGCATTGCGCCGATCATCGAAAGGCCACCAGCCAAAGCTATTGCCTGCCACAACAGCATGGCCGTAAAGGGCGACCTGGCAGGCCACCGCGCACGGGAAAGAAGGATAGGCACCGGCCACGCCAGCGCTATCGCCAGGACCGCCAGAAAATACGAGGTCCAGAACATGGCCTGCTAAATGTGGCCGAGCAGCTTGCGGAGCGTTTCAGCTTCACTTTCAGTGACCGATCCAATGAAGCGGGCGAGGACTGCTTCGCGGTCCGGCGCAGAGCCAAGGACCTCATGCATGAGTTCGGCCGTATGGTCCTCCCTGCTGGACACCGCCTGGTAGCGATGAGGGCGTGTGCCACGTTCGCGCTCCACAAGACCCTTCTTTTCCAGCCGGGAGAGCACCGTCAGCACGGTGGTCACGGCAAGGTCCTTGCCCACATGACCGGCTGACCCGCCGTGTGCTTGCGTGCTCTGCGCCAGCAGATCGCGAAGCCTGTTCGCAGTGGCTGCCTCCTGGCCCGCCCAGAGCAGGTCCATCACTGCCCGTTCCAGTTCCCCAAGACTTGCCATTCGTACATCCTTCTGGTCCCGCCGGCGCCCGGGCCGGGTTTTCGACCAGGGCGCGATTCTTAAAAGCTTCAGCTCCAAATCTACCCGGTTTCCCGTTTTCTTTCTACATGAGGTAGAACACCTCTCCGGCGTGTCGGCCCGATTTTTCGCCGTGTGAGAGTGCAGCTTCCGGACTCACCGGATTTGTTCTACACTTTGTAGAAGTTACATGTTCTACGCCCTGTAGAAGTTTCAACCGTTGATAGCCCGGCCAACAGTAGGGACCGCCTTGGACGCCTTGGAAATCGCACGCTGGCAATTCGGAATCACCACCGTCTACCACTTCATGATGGTGCCCCTCACAATTGGCCTTGGACTCGTGGTGGCGGTGATGCAGACACTGTGGCACCGCACGGGCAAGACCGAATACCTGCGGATGACCAAGTTCTGGGGCAAGCTTTTCCTGATCAACTTCATCATGGGCGTTGCCACCGGCATTGTGCAGGAATTCCAGTTCGGAATGGCATGGAGCGAGTACAGCCGGTTTGTGGGTGATGTGTTCGGCGCCCCGCTGGCCATGGAAGCACTGCTTGCCTTCTTCGTCGAATCCACCTTCCTGGGCTTGTGGATCTTTGGCTGGAAACAGCTCAAGCCCGCCGTCCACCTTGCCTGCCTATGGATTGCGGTGGTCGGCTCCGTTTTCTCGGCGTACTTCATCATCGTCGCCAACAGCTGGATGCAACATCCCGTTGGAGTGGAGATGATCAACGGCAGGCCGGTGATGACAGACGCCTGGGCCGTTTTCACCAACAACACAGCGCTTGTCGCAGTTCCCCACACCATCTTTGGTGCACTGGCCGTAGCAGGAGCTTTCCTGCTGGGGATCGCCTGGTACCACCTCTGGCGCCGGCGGCATGACGGCATCGACACCGTAGGGCCCGACGGAAAGGTCATTCCCGGTCAGGCGGACATTCCCGGCCGCGATCTCACCGACCACAGTGTCTGGATCCGCTCGCTGCGGATCGGGGCCGTCGTCGCGATGATTTCCTTCGCCGGAACAGCCCTGACGGGGGACCTGCAGGGCAAACTGATGTTTGAGCAGCAGCCCATGAAAATGGCGGCAGCCGAAGCAGCCTGCCATGACGGCACCGGCTTCTCAGTCCTCAGCGTGGGCAACGTGGGCTCCCAGAACTGTGACGATATTGTCGCCGTCATTGAAGTCCCGGGCATCCTTTCCTTCCTGGCCAAGGGCGATTTCACCACCGAGGTCAAGGGCGTGAACAGCCTGCTCCCTGAATATCAGGCCAAGTACGGCACCAACCTCCCCGATAACCCTATTTACGGTGACCGGGCCGGCCAGGAAATCGAGTACGTCCCCGTGATGGAGGTGACGTACTGGGGTTTCCGCATGATGATCGGCTTTGGAGGAATGGCGGCTTTCGCGGCACTCCTGGCTCTTTGGGCCACCAGGAATGGAACCGTTCCGGCCTCCCGGGGCCTGATGCGCCTTGCCGTCTTCGGGATCCTGGCTCCGTTCGGAGCCAACGCCGCTGGCTGGATCTTCACGGAGATGGGCCGCCAGCCCTTCGTGGTTGCACCCAATCCGGACCCCAGCGGCATTGACCAGGTGTTTATGTTCACCGCCGCGGCCGTTTCGCCCGGGGTTTCCGCCGGAGAGCTCCTGACATCCCTTGTAGTCCTGGCCTCCATCTACGCGGTGCTGCTTGTGGTGGAGGTGAAACTGCTGGTGAAGTACATCCGCGGAGGTGTGGCTTCAGCCATGCCGGAGCTTGCGCACGGACGGACCCGTGGCCAAGAACCCGGCGACGACGATGAAGGACCGGGGGCGTCCGGTTCCACCAAAGACGGCAGGCCCGGCGCTCCGGACGATGTCCTCGCCTTCGCCTACTAAGAACAGCAAAGGAATCTGAGCATGGAACTGCTACCCACCATCTGGTTCGTCGCCATTGCTTTGCTGTGGACCGGCTACCTCTTTCTTGAAGGCTTCGACCTCGGCGTCGGCATGCTGATGAAGCTCTTCGCTCGCAATAACACGGATCGGCGCGTCCTGCTCAATACGATCGGGCCGGTATGGGACGGAAATGAGGTGTGGCTCCTGACCGCGGCAGGTGCAACGTTCGCGGCCTTCCCGCTCTGGTACGCCTCCCTTTTTTCGGCCCTCTACCTGCCACTTCTGTTGGTGCTCGTGGCGCTCATTTTCCGCGCCGTTGCCTTTGAGTACCGGGGAAAAGTGGACACTGAGCGTTGGCGTACCGGCTGGGACCTGGCGATTGCCGCTGGGTCGTTCGTGGCCGCCTTTGGCGTCGGCGCGACTTTGGCCCTCACCACCACAGGCCTGCCCCTCAACGCAAACGGGGACCGGGAAGGCGGCCCGTTTGCCTGGTTCAGCGGCTACGCGCTGCTCGGGGGATTCGCCGTCGTGGGCTTCGCGATTGTGCACGGCCTCGCTTTCCTGGCCCTGAAGACGGACGGCGAAGTCCGGCACCGCGCACGGCGCTGGTTTGTCCGGCTGTTGCCCGTCCTTCTGCTGCCCCTGGCAGCGTGGGCGGTCAGTGTCCAGCTGCTCAGCGGCGAACCCTGGACGTGGGGTGCCGTTGTTGTCGCGGTGGTTGCGGCGGTCCTGGCGTGGAGCTTCGCCCGGCGCGGCTCAGAAGGCAAGGCATTCCTGGCCCTTGGCGTCTTCCTCGTCGCGGGTACCGCCTCGATCTTCGGTGCTGCTTTCCCGGTAGTTCTCCCGTCCACCATCAATCCGGACTTCAGCCTCACGGTGATCAATGCCTCCTCCTCCGATTACACTCTGGGGCTGATGAGTATCGTTGCCGCCATCGGGCTTCCCCTGGTCCTCGCATATCAGGCGTGGACCTACTGGGTGTTCAGGCGCCGCGTAAGCGCCAGTCACATCCCCGAGGCGCACAGCTTCCTTCCCGCGATCGCTGCCAAAGCCATGGTCATCAAGGACTGATCCGTCGTGAGACCCACCTTCCCCTCCGGGCCGGCCACCAGATCCGCCATCTACCTGCTGGGACTCCTGGCTGCCCTGAAAGCATTGTCACTTGTGCTGATGGCCCAGGCAGTTGCCTCGGTACTTGCAGGACTGATGGCCAACGACCCGGCCTGGGGCCAGCAGCTGGCCTGGGGAATGGCCGGTGTTCTACTGCGTTCGCTTACGACGTGGGCCCAGTCCGTCGCGGCCCGGCGCGCGTCCTTGGGCGTGAAAGAACAACTGCGGTCCGAGCTCCTGGATAGGGCCCTCCGGACCGGGACCCGTAGTGCCGGCCCCTCCGATGGAGGACTCGCCATTCTGGCCACCCGGGGACTGGACGCCCTGGACAGCTACTACACCCAGTTCCTGCCGGCGCTGGTCAATTGCGCCGCGGTTCCTCTCTTGCTGGGGGCGCGCATCCTCTTTGCCGACTGGGTCAGCGCAGCAGTCATTGTGCTAACCGTCCCGCTCGTCCCTGTATTTATGGTTCTGATCGGCCGGTATACGGAAGACCGCGTCAGGGAAGCCCAAACGGCACTCGCCCGACTGTCCGGACACATGCTCGAACTTGCAAAGGGCCTGCCGGTCCTGGTTGGCCTGGGACGTGCCAGTGCGCAGAGGAAAGCCCTCGAAGAGATCTCTGACGAATACCGCGTCCGCACCATGGGCACCCTGCGCACCGCGTTCCTCTCCGCCCTGGCACTGGAACTGATTGCCACGATCTCCGTGGCCGTCGTGGCCGTGTTTATCGGAGTGCGCCTGGTCCACGGGGAGATGCCTCTGGAGGCGGGGCTCCTCGCGCTGATCCTGGCCCCGGACTGCTATCTCCCGCTGCGGGAGCTGGGCACCGCCCATCACGCCAGCGACGACGGCCGGGCAGCGCTCGCTGAGGCAACGCTGGTCCTGGATGCGCCACAAGCGGTACCGCTTGAAGCGGGCCAAGCGGACCACCATAAGAACGACGACGGCGGTCCGCCAGCAGTCGTCGTCCGCGGCCTGGAGGTGAGGTTCAGCGGAAGAGACATTCCCGCCGTCGCGCCATTGAGCTTTGAGGCAGCAGCCGGAAGCATAACGGCCCTGGACGGAGTAAGCGGCGCGGGAAAGAGTACTGTTCTGGGGGTGCTGGCAGGCACGGTGGGAAACGGTGGTTCCACCGCGGTCCGCGGCGGAATAGCCGGCTTTGATCGAGCTGATGTGGCATGGGTGCCCCAGCACCCGGTCATGGTCGCACCGACAGTGCTGGATGAAGTGAAGCTGTACCTGACAGCCTCGGACAAGGGATTCCTGCCCGCCGAGGGCACTACAGAAATGGCGGAGCGCTGCCTTGCTTCCGTGGCGGCGGCCCACCTTGCAAATAAGCATCCAGCGGAGTTGAGCCCAGGGGAGCTGCGGCGGGTAGCTCTGGCCCGCGGACTGGCCAGGATCGAGGCCGGGGCCACGCTGCTACTGCTGGATGAACCCACTGCCCATCTGGATCCTGAGACAGCTTCCATCATCAACCACGCCATCCTGGCATTGCGGGGCCAAGTGACAGTCGTCCTTGTTGGCCATGATCCGACCACCCGCCAGTTGGCCGACAAGATTGTTCCCGTGGCACATGAACCTGGCGCCCGTGCGGTCTCCGTTGCGCAGGCCCCAATTGCTGAGCCGCCATCAGCTGAGCCCAGTTCCGGCCCAGTCTCCTCCGCTGCCGCTTCTGTATCGTCTACCGATTCGGTAAAGCGCACCATCTCCGCCCCCACAGTCAAAGAGTGCCCACGCAGGGGGAACACCTTCAGGGCATTGCTGAGCCTGCTCGCTCCGCAAGCCTTGAAGTTCACCTCAGCGGTTACCGTCGGCGTGCTTGCCTCACTGTTCGCCGTCGCGCTCGCAGGGCTGTCCGGCTGGCTGATCATCCGGGCGGGCGAGCAGCCACCCATCCTGTACCTGCTCACAGCTATCGTCGGTGTACGGTTCTTCGGCATCGGCCGTGCCGTCCTGCGGTACTGCGAACGGCTGCTCCTGCACGATGCCGTGTTCGCTGCTTTGACCTCACTCCGCGGACGGCTATGGGAATCGCTGAGCAGACGGGCGCTGGCAGTCCGGAAACTGCTGCAGGGCGGACACGTGCTCGGATCTGTCATTGATGACGTTGACACAGTGCGCGATCTGCTGCCCAGGGTTGTGCTGCCCCCGTTGACCGCAATTGCCGTGGCAGCAGGGGCTGTTCTGGCTACCGGACTCCTGCTTCCGGCGGCACTGCCGGCCACCATGGGTGCAGCCTTGGTGTCACTGCTGGGGTCTCCCGCTCTGGCTCTCCTTGCCGACAGAATGTCAGCCAGGGCCGAACAGCGGCTTCGCACCGGGGTGCTTCGGGACGTGGCGGCGGCGCTGGATGCCCGGATGGAACTGCAGGCAAACCATGCCGCCGGACCGGTGCTCTCGGCAATCCAGGACGCTGACCGTGCGGCCACAGCCGCCTCCGTCCGCTCGGCGTGGGCTGAGGGCCTCGGGCAGGCACTGACCGTTCTGGCCTGTGGAGCAGCAGCCCTGATCTCCGCCGTGCTCGCCGCACCAGTTGTGATGACGGGAGCTGTGGAACCTGCGACGGCGGCAGTTCTCGTATTGATTCAGCTTGCCCTTGTGGAGCCCTACTCAGCCATGGCAAGTTCGGTCCGGCAGTATCCCGCCCTCCGCTCCGTACTGCAGCGCATCAGCGGAGCCGGCGTTTTGGGCGCTCCTCTTGGAGAGAATCCTGCCTCGGTAGGCACCGCTGGGGAGCACCCTGCCGGGGAGAGCTGTGCCAGGGAGAGCCGTGCCGGAGACGCAACAATCATCGATGGCCTGGTTCCGGTGCCCGGCCGGGCAGGGGAGCGGCCGGGAGTTGAGCTGGACGGGCTCACCGCAGCCTGGCCGGGAGGGCTGCCGGTTTTTGAGGAATTGTCCGCCGTTGCCGAACCAGGTACGTGGTTGGCCGTCACCGGGACTTCGGGATCGGGTAAATCCACCCTCTTGTCCGCCATCCTTGGCTTCCTGCCGGCCAGGAAGGGTCGCGTTCTCGTCACCGGAAAAGTGGCGTGGTGCCCTCAGGAGGCGCATCTCTTTGATTCCACGATCCGGGGAAACCTGATGCTGGGACTGCCTGGTTGTGAAGACGCCGGCTCAAAGGATGAAAGCGGGCAGGGCGAAAGTGTGGATCAAAGGGCTAGGGGCGGCTCAGCGGATGCTGCGATGAAGGCAGCCCTGGCCGCGGTGGGGTTGAGCCCACTGATAGACAGGCTGACCGAAGGTATCGAGACAAGGATCGGGCCCTCCGGGTCATTCCTGAGCGGTGGCGAGCGTCAGAGGCTTGCTGTGGCACGGACACTATTGACCGGGGCGGATGTCATCCTGTTGGACGAACCCACGGCACATCTGGATGCCGCAGCGGGGCGAGCCATGCTGGCGGACCTCCGCAGCGGGCTCAAGGACAAGACCGTTGTTCTGGTGAGCCATAATCCGGCCGACATCCACTCGACTGACCACGTTATCCGTCTTGAGGAGCACGCGGGCCACACCACGAGGGCCATTCTGGCGCGGGCAGGAGCCGGACGCTAGCCTATTGCCATGAATCACGATGCCGGCGACTACCGCAATCCACGCCCGCAGGCCGGAATACTCCCACGACTGCTGTCATGGCGCCCAGCCACGCTGCAGGATCTCGATTCCTGGGCTGGACTGATTCAACGGACCGCAGCTGTGGAACAGCCCGTCTGGTTCGAAAAGGAGGAGGATCTGGTCCAGATCCTGGAGTCAAAGAAAAACCGGCCTGCAGCCAACACAATCATCGGTGTGGAGCGCGAGGGGATCCCCCGGGCATATGCACGCATCACCAAGAACCCGGAGGGGGACAAGGCCTACGGGTTCGGCTGTGTGGACCCGGAGTGGCAGCGAAAAGGAATAGGAACGGCTCTGCTTGCTTGGCTGGAAGCACGGACCGTGGACAGGTTCGCTGAGGACCGGGCCGCCAACGGAACGGGCCCAGACCAAACCCAGGCGGCTCCGCGTCCCCGTCTTCGCGTCCATATGGAAGAGCAGCACCGCCATCAGGCTGGACTGTTTGGCCGGTCCGGGTTCGTCGTCGTCCGGTACTACAACGAGATGCACCGGCCGCTGAATACGCCGCTACCCGGCTTTCACCTCGATAGCGGTCTGGAGCTTGTGGGGATGGCCCCGCACCTCAACGAATCCGTGCGGGAGGCCCACAACGATGCCTTCAGGGACCATTGGGGGAGCGAACCCCGGGATGAGGAATCGTGGGCGGACACCGTGAACGATCCGTTGGCCCGCCCGGACCTCAGCGCCGTTGTCCTGGATCGCGCCACAGGACAAGTTGCGGGCTATCAACTGGCCACGCATGATCCCCACATTGCTGTGTCCCGGGGTTTCACAGAGGGGTACACCGATTTGCTGGGGGTCAGACGGGACTACCGCGGCCGGGGCATAGCCAGCGCACTCCTTGCAGACGCCATGAGAAGGTTCGCGGCGGCCGGGCTGGACAAGGCCTCGCTGGATGTCGACTCCGAAAATCCTACAGGTGCCCTCGCGCTCTACACGAAGATGGGCTACACCGTTGTGAACCGCAGCATGGCGTGGGACAAGGAATTGTAGGCCAGATCAGTGGTGCAGCATGAGAGTCAGGACCCTTGCCCAGGGCTGATGTTGTGGTTGAGGCGGAAGATGTTCTGCGGGTCATAGCGCTCCTTGATGGCCACGAGCCTCTGGTACTTATCCTGACCATAGGCCTGGCGCGCTGCATCTTCCTCCCCGGTAGGAAGTTCGGCTCCGAGGAAGTTGACGTATTCACCATGCTCGGCAAAGGGGCGCATGAGGGCGTGGGCCTTCCGGGCGAACGCGGTAAGCCGTGCGTCCTCCTCCGGATCGCGCCAAAATCCGTAGACATTGAGCCAGTAGCGGGCTGACCGGGTGGGGAAAGCGGTAGCGTCCTCGGCCACGCGCCCAAAAGCGCCTTCCATATGGTGGATGTCGATCCCGGTGCCGTGCCAGGTCACCTCGGAAGCGAATCCCACCAGGACCTTGATCACCTCCTCGTCAAGCCGTGAGAAGGACAGATTCTTCCAGTATCCCCGTGAGCCTTTTGGGAAGACGCTGTCCATGGCGCTCTGCCATTCAACCCACCGGACCGGCCCCACCTCCTGCTCGTCGGGCGGCGCCTCCACCGCCAGCTGCTGGACCAAATCAAGCCCGGCCTGATGGTTTTCGCTCACCCAGGCAAATCCGATAATCATCCATGGTTCCCCGCCCATGCCGAACTCAGGCGGAAGCACCAGAAAGGAGATGATCGGGTTCATTTCCTCTGGCAGACCGCGCGTCCACGAACCGAAGGCGGCCAAGGCCTTCTCCCAGTGCTCGGGACGATAGAACAGGTTTCCGCCCAGGAGAGAAGCAGGAAGCCGGCGGGCCCGGAAGGTGAAGGAGGAGACCACACCAAAGTTCCCGCCTCCGCCCCGCAATCCCCAGAACAACTCAGTGTTCTCCTCCCTGCTGGCATGAAGGTGCTCCCCTTCCGCGGTGACGACGTCGGCGGATTGCAGGTTGTCCAGACTCAGTCCGTAAGAGCGCGTCAACCATCCGACACCGCCGCCCAGAGTCAGCCCGGCTACACCCGTAGCGCTGATTACACCGAAGGGAACTGCCAGATCATGTGCGGTTGTCGCGGCGTCTACTTCTGCCAGAGTCGCCCCTGGCTCGACGGTCACGAGCTGCTGCTGCGGATCCACGGTCACGTTACGCAATTGACCCAGGTCCAGTACGAGGCCACCTTCGACGGTGCCGTGGCCGGCGACGTTGTGTCCTCCGCCCCGGACGGCGAGGGTCAAGCCGGATTGCCGGACGGCGTCAAGCACCGCATCGATGTCAGCTACTGCTCCCGCCCGGGCGATGGCACGGGGACGGAGATCGACCATTCCGTTCCACACGCGACGGGCGTCCTCGTACTGCAGATCCTGCGGCTCGATCAGCGATCCCGAAAGCGCCCCGCGCAATTGCTGCAGTGCACGATCGATCGTGGATTCCGGGTCACCTTGATGGGGTGTTGTCATCGATTTCTGCTTCCGCGCGAATGGATGAACCCTCAATCGGACATTGAGAGGTGACATCGCTGAGCCGATCGTAGTGGCGTTGCCCCCGAGTCTAGGATTACCGGCCGGACCGGTCAACGATTCCGGAGGTCAATCCGAGGACTCACCCGTCCACGGCTCATCCATCCCCATCTCAGCCGTCCACATCGTGGAGATGATGCACCACGTCATGGAGGAAGTACTGCGCCAAGGTCAGCACAGTGAACTCCGAGCCGTTGCTGCGGATGCCGCGGCGGACCCATTGTTCCTGGCGCACCCCGGCAAAGGACTCAGCTACCTGCTGCCCCTCTGCTGTGAGCTCAGAGCTGACCACGGCAGGATCTGCATTGGCGTAGTCCTTCTCAATGGCCGTCCGGTCCTGGTCCCAGTTCTCGAAGCGGGCGTTGTCCTCCGTCAGCATCTGGTTGAGCCTGCGGTCGAAGAGGCTGAAAACATCCCTCACATGCGAGGCATACTCAAGCACAGACCAGGTGGCATCGTCAGGACGCTCAGCTACATCCGGGCGGCGCAAGGCTGCGCGCCACCGCGGGAGCATGTTGGTCACCGTCCCCGGAACGGTGGAAGGAGTCACCGTCGAAGCATCGAAACCGCACTCGGGGCAGGGCCGGGACAGCACCCAGGTCCAGTCTTTTTCATCGGGGATGATAGGCATGCCAGTAGTCTAGGGCCCGGACGGTGATGGACTCAGGAAGCAGCCTCGGCGGTGTCGGACCACGTCATGCTTGGGCCGATCGCGTCGATGGCTTGAGACAGGGGAATCCCTGAACCGTCCCTTCGACCGTGCTCCTGGGGAAGCGACCGTGCCACACCAGCCAGCGACGAGGCCCTGGCGGGACCGTGTCCGGCCCATCCAAGCAGCAGCACGTCTTCCCCTTTGAGGAACCGGTGCGCACGGACACCTGCTGTGGCACGCCCCTTCAGGGGATATTCGGCCAGCGCTGTAACTTTCGCGGTTCCGGGAGCGGTGCCGGGCAGGGCACCGTTGGTGCCCGCAATGGTGACGACGACGGCGTCGTCGTCATCCGGGCGAACGGTGCCGAAGTGCACTACTTCATCGCCGTCGGCCAGTTTGATTCCTGCCATGCCGCCCGCTGTCCTGCCCTGCGGACGGACAGCGCCTGCACTGAACCGGAGCAGCTGTGCCTGGCGCGTCACAAAGACGAGGTGATCGTCGTCGGCAGCGGATTCCACGCCAACCACGGTGTCCTTGTCCTTGAGCGTGATCACTTCCCAGTCCTCGCGGTTCAGGGGGTAATCGGGCTGGACGCGTTTGACCACTCCAAGCGCTGTTCCGATGGCGAGCACTTCGTCCAGGGGCGCGAATGCCACCAGAGCCTCGCCTTTGAGCAAGGTGATGAAGTCTTTCGCCGGCACCCCGCCAGCCAGGTTGGGAAGGCCTGAGGTCGGAGGCAGCACCGGCATATCCATTACCTGGACACGCAACATCCTGCCCAACGAGGTCACTGCAGCGACCTCACCCCGGGCAGAGGTTTTCACGACGGAACGGAAGACGTCATGCTTGGTCCGTGGTCCTGTCTCTGAAAGATCGTCCCGGTTGGACGTCCTGGCGATCTGGCCCGAGGCGGTCAGGATTGCCCAGCACGGGTCGTCCGCGATTTCCAGAGCCAGCGGAACTGCCTTGCCTTTGGCTCCCGGACCGGCGGCAAGGGCTGCAGCAACGGTAGGGGAGACGGCCTCTGATTCCAGCAGCACCGTCCGCCGGGGGGTACCGTACTTCTCCGCGATCTCCGCCAGTTCGCTGGATACGAGGTCGCGGAGCCGCTCGTCCGAAGCCAGGATAGCCTCGAGCTCCTCAATCTCACGGCGGAGCTGATCCTGCTCTTTTTCAAGCTCGATGCGGGAGTATTTAGTGAGTTGCCGGAGCCTGAGTTCCAGAATGTAATTCGCCTGGATTTCGGAGAGGTCATAAATCGACATGAGTCGCTCACGGGCCGCCGACGCTTCATCTGACGAGCGGATGATCTGGATGACTTCATCGATGTCGACGATGGCAATCAGGAGGCCTTCGACCAGATGCAGCCGGTCCTTCTTCTTCCCGAGCCTGAACGCGGTGCGCCGCCTGACCACGCTGATGCGGTGACCAACGTACACCGATAGGAGCTGCAGGAGTCCAAGCGTTTGCGGCTGACCGTCCACCAGGGTCACATTGTTGATGCCGAAGGAGTCTTCCATCGGTGAGTATCGGTAGAGCTGCTGCAGTACGGCGTTGGGGTTGAAGCCGTTCTTGAGCTCGATGACCAGCCGCAGTCCGTGCTTCCGGTCGGTCAGGTCCACAACGTCGCTGATGCCCGTCAGCTTTTTGCCGTTGACCGCGTCCTTGATCTTTTCTATCACTTTTTCGGGACCCACCATGTAAGGCAGTTCCGTGACCACCAGGCCCGTGCGGCGGGCTGAAAGCTGCTCGACCTCCACTTTGGCCCGCGTCTTGAAGGAGCCGCGGCCAGTGGCATAAGCGTCGCGGATCCCGTCCAACCCAACAATCCGTCCGCCCGTAGGGAGATCGGGTCCGGGCACGAATTTCATGATGTCGGCGAGAGTGGCATCAGGGTTGGCAATCAGGTGACGGGCCGCGGCAATGATTTCCACGAGGTTGTGCGGAGCCATATTCGTGGCCATGCCGACGGCGATGCCCGTGGCGCCATTGACCAGGAGATTCGGGAACGCGGCGGGCAGGACCTCCGGCTGGGTCAGCTGGTTGTCGTAGTTGGGAATGAAGTTGACGACGTCTTCGTCGAGATGGTCTGTCAGCGTCAAAGCCGCGGCCGCGAGGCGGGCCTCGGTGTACCGCGGAGCCGCGGGGCCGTCGTCGAGCGATCCGAAGTTGCCATGGCCGTCGATCAGCGGCAGCCGCAGTGAAAAGTCCTGAGCCATACGGACCATGGCGTCATAAATGGCTGTATCCCCGTGCGGATGGAGCTTGCCCATCACTTCACCGACGACGCGCGCGCTCTTCACATGGCCACGGTCAGGACGGAGGCCCATCTCGCTCATCATGAACAGAATCCGCCGCTGGACCGGCTTCAGGCCGTCCCTGGCATCAGGAAGGGCGCGTGAATAGATCACCGAGTAGGCGTACTCAAGGAATGAGCCTTCCATTTCGGAAGTGACGTCAATGTCAACAATGTTCTCGGTGTAGTCCTGCACTAATGCGGCTGCGGCGGGAGTTTGGCGGCGTGCCATGGGGCTGGAGGTTCCTCTGTATCTTGCGGGTTAGTACCTGTATGAAGCTGCGGATAAAACTGCGTATCAAGCCGTGGCGGTGCGCCGCGGGAGTTTTTGGCTAGGCTAAGCCTATGGTGGATCAGCCCGGGGACGGCGAATATCCGGAATATTGGGAAGCCGATGTCGTCCTCAGGGATGGTGGGACAGCTCATCTGCGCCCTATTCATCCCTCTGACGCGGACGCCGTGCAGACCTTCCATACCGGGCAATCGCAGAATTCAATCTACATGCGTTTCTTCGCGTTCAAATCCCGCTTGAGCGCCAAGGAGCTCAAACGCTTCACAGAAGTCGACTACCAGGACCGGGTTGCGCTGGTCATCACGATCGGCGGCGAAATCATAGGTATCGGCCGGTACGACCGGCTGGATGATCCGGTTGAAGCCGAAGTCGCCTTCAATATCGCCGACGCCCACCAGGGGCGGGGGATCGGGTCGATCCTGCTCGAGCACCTTGCAGCGGCCGCAAGGGAAAAGGGAATCCGCAGGTTCAGTGCAGAGGTCCTGCCGGAGAACCAGAAAATGCTGATGGTCTTCTCCGACGCCGGCTATGACGTCAGGCGTCATTTCGATGACGGCGTGGTCAGCCTCGAATTCAACATCGACCCCACGGACAAATCCCGGGCAGTCATGGAATCCCGCGAGCACCGAGCCGAGGCAAGAAGTATCCAGGAACTGCTGGCGCCGTCATCCGTCGCAGTCATCGGCGCAAGCCGTAAATGGGGCTCTATCGGCTATCAGCTCCTGGAACACATCATCGAAGGCGGGTTTACCGGGCCTGTTTATGCCATCAATCCTGAGGCACTTGAGCTGGCCGGCATGCTCTCCTTTGGCAGGCTGTCCGAGGTTCCCGACGCCGTGCGGCTGGCCATTGTGGCCGTCCCACAGGACGAGGTCACAAAGGTCGTCGACGAATGCGCCGCTGCCGGGGTCAAGGGGCTTGTGGTGGCGACCGCCGGTTACGCAGAAGCGGGCGAAGCGGGGCTCGCCCGGCAACGCGAACTGGTCCGGCAGGCGAGGGCCAACGGCATGAGGGTCATCGGGCCGGCCTCCCTGGGCATCGTGAACACCAACCCGGCTGTCTCCCTCAACGCATCGATGGCGCCAAGCCTGCCCCTCCGGGGAGGGCTTGGACTCTTCAGCCAGTCTGCGGCTATCGGAGTCTCGCTCTACGCCGCGTCCAGCCGCCGGCGGCTGGGAATCTCCACCTTCCTGTCCGCAGGCAATCGGGCGGATGTATCCGGTAACGACATGATGCAATTCTGGGAGGACGACGCCGACACCGCCGCCGTGGGCCTCTATCTGGAGTCGATCGGTAACCCGCGCAAGTTTTCGCGTCTCGCCCGGCGCCTGGCGCTCACCAAGCCGGTCATCGTGGCCAAGTCCGGTTCCATGGGCCTTCAATTGCCACCCGGCCACGCGGTCCGGACCACTCAGGCACCCGCCGGCGCGCTGGACGCGATGATGCGTCAGGCCGGAGTGATTCCGGTGGAAACCATTGAACAGCTGATGGATGTTGCCCAGGTTGTTTCCCGCCAGCCGCTCCCGGCAGGACCGGGCATCGCAGTGGTCAGCAACTCCCAGGCCTTGGGGAAGGTAGTAGCGGACAGCGCCACGGCCCACGGGCTAGCCGTGGAGCAGACCGTAACGGACGTGGATCTGGACGCAGGGATGTCTGTTGCCCTTCCGGCCCTGCGTCGGGCGCTCGCCGAAGCGCTCAATGCAGAATCCGTTCATTCGGTGCTGGTGGCGTTGCTGCCTGCACGTGGGCTGACGGTGGAGAACATTGCGGGGGTGCTGGCCGAGTGCTCCACCGCGGCCGGCAAGCCTGTCGTCGCCGCGTTTACGGGCATTCTGGATCCTTCAATTTATGTGGAAGGGATGGTGGCAGCCGAACCGCCGGCCAGCCTTCCCTTGCCGTGCTTTTCCAACCCCGAGGCGGGAGTGGCCGCGTTGGCTGCCGTTGTCCGCTACGTGCAGTGGGTGAACCGCGACCAGGGGCTTTTTGTGGAGCCGGCGGGCTGTGATCCCGAGGCTGCCCGTACCATGCTGGACGGGTTGCTCCACGGCGTCAGTGGCGAGCAGCTCGTCCGGTTGGACCAATCCACGGCGGCGCAGCTACTGGGGCATTACGGCATCCGGTTAGTGCCGTCAGAAGGATTTTCCACCGTGGATGAGGCAATGGAAGCGGCCGGAAGGCTGGGCTGGCCAGTTGCACTGAAAACAACGGACTCCACGCTTCGGCACAGGCTGGATCTTGGCGGCGTCCGGCTGGATATCCAGGACGCAGACTCGCTCCACCGGAATATACGGGAGATGCAGCATGTACTGGAGCCGTACGGTTCCACAACCCTGGAGGTGCAATCGATGGCGCCGGTGGGGCAGGCGTGCACGTTCCGTGCCATCGAGGATGCATTGCTGGGACCCGTCGTTTCCTTTGGCCTCGCGGGCGACGCCGTCAACCTCCTGGATGATTGGGCCCACCGGGTGCCTCCGCTCTCGGCGTCGGACGTTCACGAATTCATTCGTGCCCCGCGGGCGGCCCGGAAACTTTTCGGATACCAGGGACTTCCCGCCGTCGACGTGGCGGCATTGGAAGACCTGGCGGTTCGCCTGACGATGCTTAAGGACAATCATCCCGAAGTTGCCCTCGTGGAGTTCAATCCGGTCCTCGCGGGCGCCTCAGGGCTTTCCATCCTGGCTGCAGACGTACGGATTGCCAACGCCTCCAAGCGCACGGATACGGCCCGCAGGATCATGCTGGGATAGGTGCCGCAGCGCACTCCCGCACCCCCGCAGTTAGCAACTCCCCAGCCGATCTGTGAAAATGGGGTCATGAGCTCCCAGCCTCCCACCTCGAAGCCGCAAACGCCCGTGACCGGGAACCAGCAAGGCCAGCAGGTCCCGCATTCCCACAGCTCACACAACCACAGCGTCCAAGGACAGAGCCTGGAGGGAGCGCTTCAGCAAGCCGGGTTTTATCCTCGGCTCGTGGCAGACGTCGTTGATGACGCCCTCGACGGGCGGGACTGCGTGGCCCACCTTGTCCATCTCGAAACGCACTTCGACCGGGCCGAAGTACGCCGGCACATTACAGTTCTGGTCCTGACTGACGACATGCTGGTCATCACCCACGTGGATGATCAGCAGCTCGACGAAGCCGGCGAGCAGATCGTTGCCCAAATTTCCACGGAGTCCGTTCCCGTCGCGCAGATCCGCTCCGTGGTGCTCAGTTATATGTACGCCCAGCCGCAAAACTATAAGTCATCGGATCCTGTGCGGGAGGTAACTCTCTCAATTGCCTGGTCAGGGGGCCAGCGGCTCGACGTCGGGCCAGCCAGCTGCGGCGATCCGCAGTGCGAGGCAGACCACGGCTACAGCGGAACCATCGCCCAGGAGGACATTGTCCTTCGGATCAGCGCCGAAGCTGACGGGCTCCAGGCCGTCCAGGACGCAAAGCTGTTCGCCCGTGCCCTGCGTGCCGTGAACACCGGATCTTCCACTCCCACGGCCCATGCCGGCTCGGCACATCCGCGACCAAGGATGGGTGTCTTCGGCAACCGCCTGAGCCGCGGGCACCAGCGTTAAGATGGCGCCTGCGCAAAGTCCTGGTCCAATCCCCGCCACAGCACCCCCGGTTACGTCCGGCGCTCTCTCCCTTCCATCCCCACCGGCTTTCGGAAGCCGCTCTGTGGCCGAAGTCTTTCCGAGTGCAGCGGCAAGCCTGGGCGTTGAGGGCTTTGACAACCGTCTTAGCATCCCGCAGGGACAGCGGATCTGCGTCATTGTTGCTGACGGACTGGGACGCGGCCTGCTGAAGCAAAAACTTGCCCACACACCGTTCCTGCGCAGCCTCGTCCTGGCTGGACAGGGCTCCGTTCCCGTTGTGCTGGATGCAGCGTTCCCCTCCACCACCGCTGCTTCCCTTGCCAGCCTTGGGACAGGGCTTGAGCCGGGTCAGCACGGCATGGTGGGCTATGACATCCTGGATCCTGACCAGGACAAAGTGGTCAACATGCTCGGGAACTGGGACTCCGGGGTTGATCCGCAGACGTGGCAGCCTTTCCCGACAGTGCTGGAGCGGGTGGCTGAGCACCTGGAGGTGATCACCGTCAGCCTTCCCCAGTTCACCAGCTCGCCCATGACCCAGGCTGCCCTGCGCGGTGGCCGCCACGTTTCAGGAATCACCGCGCATGCAAGGACAGAGGCCGCCGCGGAAGCGATGGAAAGTACGGACCGCGCCCTCATGTACTTCTATGTCAACGAACTCGACAAGGCAGGGCACAGGCACGGCTGCCAGTCTGCGCAGTGGGAACATCAGCTGGAAGAACTGGATGCCACTGTCCGCAGGCTCAGCTCCACGCTTCCGGCGGGCACCACCATGCTCCTCACTGCAGATCACGGGATGCTGGATGTTCCCGAGTCCCAACGGCTCGACTATTCCGCAGATCCCGCCCTTATTGCGGGGGTGCGGCATACAGCCGGTGAGCCCCGGATGCTCCATCTTTACCTCGAGCCGGATCTCGGGCAGCTGGGGCAGGACCGGTTGCTCGCGGCCTGGCGCTCCAGGTTTGGAGAACGCATCTGGGCTTTCACCCGCGACGAAGCCATCGCCTCGGGACTCTTCGGCAGGGTACGCGAACAGGTCGTTCCCAGGATCGGTGACGTTATGATCGCCGCCAGGGACGCCCTGGCGCTCTACGACACCCGCAGGGTACGGCCCACGGCCCTGGAGGTAGTGGGCCAGCACGGCTCGCTGACTAAGGCCGAACGTGAAGTTCCTCTGCTGTGCTTCCAGGCTGAAGGCAGAAAGGGCAGGCGTGGCTGAACTCGTCTTTTTCTCGGGAACCATGGACTGTGGTAAATCGACGCTCGCCTTGCAGATGGACTACAACCACCGTGCGCGTGGCCGGGACGGGGTCAGATTCAGCCGCAATGACCGTGCTGGCGTCTCCCGTATATCGAGCCGTTTGGGACTTGAAACAGACGCTGTGGAGGTTCTTGATTCCACAGATTTCTGGGACGAGGTGGTGCGGCGACGCACTAAAGGCGGCCGCGTTGACTACCTGATCTGTGACGAGGCCCAGTTCTATTCGCCCTTGCAGGTGGAACAGCTGGCCCGTGTTGTGGATGAGATGGAGCTCGACGTTTTCGCGTTCGGGATCACCGCTGATTTTCGTACGCGGCTGTTTCCCGGCTCCCAGCGTCTCATTGAGCTTGCCGACCGGGTCCAGGTCCTCCAGGTAGAGGCACTGTGCTGGTGCGGGCGGCGGGCCACCCAGAATGCCCGCACTGTTGACGGCGTGATGGTCGTTGAAGGCGAGCAGGTAGTGGTGGGCGACGTCGATCGGGGCACAGGCGGCGGCGCAACCGCAAGTACAGACTCACACCTGCTCCCGGTGGTGGGGTACGAAACACTTTGCCGCAGGCACTATATGCGCCGGGTTACTGCCCACGGGGCCAATGTCCTGGCCCAACATGACCAGCTTCTGCCGTTTGATACTGACGCCTGCGTCTGGAATGCAGCAGGCCCGCCGCCTGCCAAAGAATCTTAGGAACAGAGCGCCTTTAACTGGCGGGATCCGCTCAATCGCCGCGGGTTCCGAACACAATCTCATCCCAGCTCGGGACACTTGACCGTTTGGGTTTTGATGGTTGCCGCTCGGGCTGGTCCCCGTCCCGCTCACGGATTCCCTCGCGTTCCCGGTTTCCGTCGCGATCCCGTGCGCTGCCGGAATCGCTGGCGGAGCGGCGGCCTCCGCGTCCGCCCAGCAGCTCGTCGAGGCCGACACTTTGTGTGCCGCCGACACCTCTTGTCCCTTGGGCCGGAGACGGATCACGTGATCCATCTCCGCCGGATTCAATTCCGGGGCGTGACGGGGCATCACTCAAACCCGGACCGCCACTCTTAGTTGCGCTGCCGGCGTTTCCTGCACTGCCGGCCCCGCCCGTGCTGCCCGGGTTTCCGGGACTGCCGGGACGGCGGGGCGCAGGAATGATAGTGATCTCACGTGTGTCCGTGCTGACGCCGTTCTGCAGTTTCAACGAATCTTCATCATCGCCCTGGGGTCGGGGGGCGAGGCTGAGGCGCGACAGCATGGACACCCTGCCATCGCGTTTACGGTCGTGGAGATCTGAACGTGCTGCCGGCGCGGCTGCATCCTCATCGACGTCGGGCCCTGCGGCCTCGGGTTCGGCATCCGGTTCAGCCACCACTTCCGAAGGCCTCGGGTGCGCGGCCGGAACCCCGTTGGTCAGCAGGAGCGCCAAGGCGTCGTCGCTGTCTTCGTCAACGCCGAGTCGTTGTCCCCGACGGGAACGCAACATGTCGAGCAGCCCGTCGGAATCCTTCCCGTGCTTTCCCGAAGCATTCCGGGCCGCACCGGCATCGGTTTCAAAATCGAAGGGCCGGTCTGAGACGGCGGTGAGCCTGCGGGTAGGAAGCGGTCCGTCCAGCGGCTCCAGTTCGCTCAGTTGCTGCGCCCAGCGGTTCGCATTCTGCAGGGACTTCCTGCTTGGACTGAATGTCCACATCGCGGGGGGCTCCTCGCCGATGTTCGACGGACCGCCCGTTCTTGCCTCGAACCTGGCGACAACCGTCCATGTTCCGTCCGGCCTGCGCCAGGAATCCCATTCGACAGTGGAAGGCTCAACTCCATAGGCGGTCAAGCGGTGGGCGACCATTTCGCCGAGGGAAGCCGGGTTGTCCCCGAAGGCTGAGCGATAGATGTCGTGACCGGGAGCTGGAGCTGCAACTTCGATCTTGCGGGCCTGCTGGGCGACGTATTCGCGTTCAGCAAGCACCGGGCCCTCATACCGTTGCACTTTTGCAAGGGGTATTCCGGACAAGTCAGCAACTTCGGCGGCTGTTGAACCGCTCCTGATTTTGGCCTGGATGTCGCGTGGAGACATGGCAATGGGCGCAGTCGCTGCGCGCGCTGCTGCATTCGCGGAATTGCGGCTGGCCGCGACACGGAGTGCTTCATCGATCGGCAGCCGGAACATCTCGCCGCCGGTGCCGCTCAACAGGAGATGCTCTCCGTCGTCGTGGACGCCTACAAGCCGTAGATCCTGCATACAAATCCTCCACCCTGGCATTACTAACAATCGAAACTCTGCCACTCGGCAGCACCAATTGCTGTTAGGACGGAGGGCGCGCCGCGATATTCCGCGACTTTCCGCCCCTGGCCGGCGTCGGGAAAAAAGGAGCGGCGGGGGCTCTGGCTTTCCGTTTCCTCTTAGGGAAAAATAGCGCGGAAATCGGGCACAAAATCCGATGGCGCAGCGTTTACATCGGTGAACCGGCCACAGGTTCCCCTGCGGCCGGGGATCCAACCGAACCATTGCGGAGTGTGAGCAAACAAATCATGGCGACAGACTACGATGCGCCACGGAAGACGGAAGAAGACCTCAGCGAAGATTCCCTTGAAGAACTGAAGTCACGGCGTACGGACAAGCCAACCGCCGTGGTGGACGAGGACGAATCTGATATTGCCGAGGGCTATGAACTCCCCGGTGCGGACCTTTCCGGGGAAGAGCTCCTGGTTCGTGTCCTGCCTCCTCAGGCAGACGAGTTCACCTGTGCGTCCTGTTTCCTCGTCCGGCACCGATCCCAGGTGGCCCGGGAGAAGGACGGAATGAAATTCTGTATGGAATGCGAAGGCTAGGCCAGCAAGTTATTCGCGAAGTGCTGCAAGCAGTTCTTCGGGATGCCTGGTGGATGCAAGCCAGTAAGGGGTCCGGTCCGAGGGATCGGTGATTTCGACCCGCACCACCGGGTCCACCCAGCCCCGGATGCAGAGGTAGGCGAGGCCGTTCAGACGTACGCCGCGTTCCGCCGTTGCCTCTTTGCCACGGAAGGCTGTTGCGTCCCCAACGAACCGTCGTTCAATTGTTGCCCGGCCCACCTGAAGGGTTTCAGGGGTGACTGTAATGGTCGGCGTCGACGTCATCAGCAGAACCGCCATGATCACGAACAGCACGGCGGCCGCCGTGAATCCGGCAGCCAGGCTGATAGGAGCAAACACGAGGATGCCGGCACCCGCCAGTCCCACCGCAATCAGCCAGATCCAGAAAGTGGGCCAAAGCTTTTCGCGGAAAAGTACAGTGGCGCTGGGAGTGCTGTTGGGGGCAGGCGAACCTGCATTGGATTCCGGCATGTGCCAAGCTTTCCACTTTTCGCAGGCTAATTCATCTTTGCCCGTCCTTCGTGCCCAGGGAGGCGGCTAGGCCGATTTCCGGGGTGGGCGATAGAGTGAGTGACTGTGACTGATGAACTAGCAGCGGTGCGGACAGTGCCCGAAGATGCGCCGGTGGCCTCTTCCTCTTCCACCGGTAAGAGGACTTTGACGGTGCAGCTGAAAATGCTCGACGACGGACTGGAAGCTCCGTCGTACGCCCACCCCGGAGACGCTGGCGCCGATCTCCGCTCGCGTGAGGACGTGGTGCTGGCCCCGGGTGAGCGCCGCCTCGTTCCTACCGGAGTGTCCATTGCCCTGCCTGAGGGTTACGTCGCCCTCATTCATCCCCGCTCGGGTCTCGCCACAAAGCACGGCCTGACCATTGTCAATGCCCCCGGAACCGTCGACGCCGGTTACCGGGGCGAAATCTCCGTGACGCTTCTGAATACCGATCGCGAACACGCCATTGAACTGAGTCGCGGCGATAGAATTGCACAGATGGTCATCCAGCGCGTGGAGTATGCGGACTTCGTTGCTGTGGGGGAACTCAGTGATTCTGTCCGCGGCAGCGGCGGGTTCGGCTCAACCGGTGGATTCGGTCAATCCCCGGTCTAATCCCCACCCGGCAGCAGGTTTCAAAGAAGCCGGGCGTCGGCACCGTAACCGGCTCTTAGGGGCACGGACAGGCGTCCTCCCCATGTGGGACAAGAACAACTAAGGAGACAACCCCATGGTTTTTGGGCGTGGCAGGAAAGCCAAGAAGGAACAGGCGGCAGAGTCCGCAGAGTGGCCGGAAACCGACGACGGATCGTCCGAGGGCGACGAGGAGTCAACCGTCCGACGCGCCAGCGGCCCTTTCGATGCCTCCGAGATTGAGAACCGGGACGGCTACGTTGACCTCGGGGCCCTCCTCATTGCCCCAACGGAAGGGCTTCAGCTTCGGCTGGAGGTGGAAGAGGCCACGCAGCGGGTAGTTGCCGTCACCATGGACCTTCAAGGGTCAAGCCTGCAGCTCCAGGCATTCGCGGCTCCGCGGTCCGAAGGACTGTGGGATGAGATCCGCGAACAGATCGGCCAGTCCGTCAGCGGGCAGGGCGGTCAGGTGGAGGAGGTGCAGGGCGGCTTCGGGACGGAGCTTGTTGCCAAACTTCCTGCCGGTCAGGCCGACGGCAGCCGTGGATACCGGGTGGCGCGGTTCATCGGTGTGGATGGTCCCCGCTGGTTCCTGCGGGGAGTTCTGGGCGGGGAGGCCGCCGTCGACCGTGAAGCCGCAGCGCCCCTTGAAGGGCTTTTCCGGCAGATCGTCGTCGTTCGCGGTGACAACCCGATGCCGCCGCGGGATCTCCTGCAATTGCGCCTGCCCAAGGATGCCACCACCACGCCACAAGGCGCCCCTGAATTCCAGAAGCCTGAACGCGGACCCGAGATTACGCAGATTGGTTGATCGCGTGCAGGCACCGGAAGGGCCCGTTCTGTCAGTGAGTGAACTGCCGGAGAGGGGAAGAGTCGTGTGCCACGGCTTCATCGAATCGGTGACCTTTGTTCCCGCTTCCGATGTCGCCTCCTTTACTGCAGTGGTCCGGGACCGCCATACCACTGCAAGCAAGGTCAAGGGGGGTACTTCTGCAGTTCCCGCCAGGTTGCGCGTCACTTGGCTCGGCCGACGCCGGGTCCCCGGCATTGCTGCCGGCGTAGAACTGCAGCTTCAGGGGATGCTGACCCTCCGGGACGGTCTTCCCACCATGTTCAACCCCCGCTATGAAATACTTTCCCGCCAGGAGCACGAATGACCGAGTCCGAAACGCCCAGTCCGGCGCCAAAGCCGCAACAGGAGCCGTCTCAGGATCCGACTGTGCTCACGCCGGTTTCAGGCGACCCTGCACGCGATCCGGAAGGCCCCTCACCAAAACCAACAGTGGCGGCCCTTGCAGAGGGCTATGCCGCAAAGGCCGGACTCCACCGTCACAGCGACGGGCGCATCAACGTCCTCAAAACGGCTGGTGGGGCCCAGGGGATTGCCGAAAGCATCCTTCCCGGCCTCGTTTTCCTTGTGACTTTTACCGTCACTGCCAATCTGACGGTTTCCCTCGTAGCTGCCCTGTCAGCAGCTGCCCTCTTCACCGTTGCCAGGCTGATCCAGAGGCGGCCTTTGACCCAGGCCTTCGCGGGGATTGTGGGCGTTGCCATTTCAGCGTGGCTGGCCAACACCACGGGGAAGGCTGAGGACTTCTACGTCCCGGGCTTCTTCACAAACGCCGCCTACATCGTTGCCATGATCATTTCCATTGCTGTTAAGTGGCCGGTGGCCGGACTGCTCTTTGGATTCATCCGCAACGAAGGGCTTGATTGGCGCAAGGACCCGGTACGCGTCCGGGCTTACTCCCTGGGCACCTGGGTGATTGTCGCCGTCCTCGCGCTTCGCCTCCTGGTTCAGGTTCCGCTGTATTTCATGGGCGACGAGGGCCTCGCGGCACTGGCCACGATGCGCCTTATTATGGGCGCGCCCCTCTACATCCTCGGCATCTGGGTGGCGTGGCTGATTACAAAGCCCGTCCCCTTGCCTGAGGCGGAGAGCGCTCAGCCGTCGAAGCCGTCGTCCTCGGGAGCCTGACCAACCTCGGCAGCCCGATCAGCGCCAGCGGAAAACTCTGCTGGACCTTCCTCCTGGTCCTGGGCTGACTCCGGAGACAACAAGGCACGCAGTTCATCCTCGGCAGCGATGGTGGTGACGAAGAACAGTTCGTCGCCGCCATCAATGACGTCATCACGGGTGGGCGTGATGGGTGCCTGGTCACGCAAGATAGCTACCAGTGTTGAGTCTTCAGGCCAATCAATGTCGCCAACGGTCAGCCCGATGGCATACGAGTCGTGCGGCACGGTGAATTCGACGAGGGACGACACACCTGTCTGCAGGGTGAGGAGCCGGACAAGGTCCCCGATCTCCACCGCTTCCTCCACCAGCGCGGTCATGAGTTGCGGGGTGTTCACTGCAACGTCGACTCCCCAGGAATCATTGAACATCCAGTCGTTTTTGGGGTTGTTGACCCTGCCAACAGTGCGCCCGACACCAAATTCAGTTTTTGCCAGCAGTGATACCACCAGGTTGACCTTGTCATCTCCGGTGGCCGAGACCACGACGTCGGCATCTTCCAGCCTTGCATCCTGAAGAGTGCTCAGCTCGCAGGCATCGCCAACAAGCCAGTGCGCTCCCCGTAACCCGCTTCGGCCGATCACTTCCGGCTTCAGGTCAAGAAGCAGGATTTCGTGCTTGTGGGCCAGGAGCTCGCGGGCGATCGAGGAACCAACGCTTCCCGCTCCGACAATAACGACTTTCACTCAGGACTCCTTCAGAGGTGCTTTGGCAAGGAGATGCGCCACTTCGGCACTGCGCTCCACCCGGAGCATGGCGTGGACAGTGTCACCGTCCTGGTAGGACATCGCGGGCGTGGGGAGAACGCCCTCGCCGAACCTGGTCAGATACGCAATCCTGATGTCGGCTGCCCTTTCGATCTGGGTCAGGGAGTGTCCGACCCATGCAGGGTCCAGTTCGATCTCTGCCAGTACGAGCCTGCCGGAGGGCTCGCGGAAATCTCCTGCCAGGTGCTGTTCAGGGAGTATGCGCCGCAAGACCTGGTCCGCGCTCCAGCGGACTGCTGCAACAGTGGGGATTCCAAGCCGCTGGTAGATTTCGGCCCGCCCGGGATCGTAGATCCTGGCAACAACATGGGGAACATGGAACGTTTCCCTGGCTACCCGGGTGGCAAGGATGTTGGAGTTGTCACCGCTGGAAACGGCCGCAAACGCGTAGGCATCAGCGACGCCAGCCTGCTTGAGGGTCTCCCGGTCGAACCCTACTCCGGTGACTTTCCGTCCGGAAAAGCCACTGCGAAGGCGGCGGAAGGCGCGGTCGTCCTGGTCAATGATGGCCACTGAATGGCCGGCATCTTCCAGCGTGTGCGCGAGCGTCGCCCCTACACGTCCGCAACCCATAATGACGAAGTGGGCCACCGGTTCCTCCTCAATGCTGATCCTGCTGCCGGTACGACTCTACCGGCAGCGGGGGCAGTGCCGGTCAGCAGGGGCGGGGCGGGGAGCCGGGTCATATCCGTCGTTGGGTGTTGGCCGTCATGACATCACGCCCGAATCCGACTAGCTTTGTCTGGTGCTGACAATTCTGAACGCCGTCAAGAGGGTGCTGGTGGGGAGGCCCGTCCGGAATGACCGGCTGGCCCACACCCTGCTGCCAAAGCGGATCGCTCTTCCCATTTTTGCCTCTGACGCATTGTCCTCAGTGGCGTATGCCCCGGACGAGATACTCCTGACCCTCGCGCTGGCGGGCGTCAGCGCCGTCGCATTCTCGCCTTGGGTGGGACTTGCCGTCATGGTGGTCCTGCTTACCGTGGTGGCCTCCTACCGGCAAAACGTCCACGCGTATCCGTCCGGTGGCGGTGACTACGAAATTGCCAACGTAAATCTTGGCAAGTATGCCGGCCTGACGGTGGCCTCGGCACTTCTGGTGGACTATGTTCTGACAGTTGCCGTCTCGATGTCTTCGGCGGCCGCCTACCTGGCCACGGCGGTGCCTTCCCTGCATGGGCAGCAGGCGATGCTGGCCTCGATCGGCGTCGTTATCCTGGCGCTGGTGAATCTCCGCGGGATCAAGGAGGCCGGTACGGTTTTCGCGGTGCCAACCTACATCTTCATGGCCTCCATCCTGGGCATGACCGCCGTCGGCCTCTTCCAGGCGGCCACCGGCCAGCTCGGCGAAGCGCCCTCGGCCAACTTCACCATCATCCCGGAAGAGGGATTCGACGAGGGCCTTGTCGGCCTGGCCGGCGCTTTCCTGCTGTTGCGCGCCTTCTCCTCCGGGGCCGCTGCCCTGACGGGTGTTGAGGCCATCAGCAACGGTGTACCGAACTTCCAGAAGCCCAAGAGCAAGAACGCCGCCACGACGCTCCTGCTTCTAGGCGTCATCGCTTCCGCCATGCTCGCCGGCATCATCTACCTGGCCAACGCAACCAAGGTGCACATCGTCCTTGATCCGGCCACCGAGTTCCTGGTGGATGGCAAGGCACCGCCGGCTGGCTATATCCAGACACCTGCCATCGGACAGATTGCCGAGACCATCTTCGGCGACGGGTCCATCTTCTTTTACATCGTCGTGGCTGCCACCGGAGTGATTCTCGTTTTCGCCTCGAACACAGCCTTCAACGGGTTCCCGGTTCTTGGCTCGATCCTTGCCCAGGACGGATACCTGCCCCGTCAGCTGCGGACGCGAGGAGACCGCCTCGCATTCAGTAACGGCGTCCTCGCCTTGGCCGCAGGGGCGCTGGTCCTGATTCTGGCGTTCAACGCCGACGTCACCAAGCTCATCCAGCTCTACATCGTTGGTGTTTTCATCTCGTTCACCATGAGCCAGCTCGGAATGATCAGGCACTGGGGGCGGGAGCTGAAGCTTGTGCGGGACAAGGCTGTCCGCAGGCGGATGATCAAGTCCCGGACCATCAACACCATCGGCTTCGGCATGACGGCTCTCGTACTGACGATCGTGCTGATCACCAAATTCGAGCAGGGGGCATGGATTGCGCTCCTGGCCATGTTCGTGCTCTTCCTCATCATGTGGAGCATCCGGGCGCATTACGACAATGTGGCAAAGGAACTCGCGGTTGACGAAGATTCCTCGCCCCGTGCGCTGCCGACCCGTGTTCACGCCGTACTGCTGGTGTCACACGTGCGTAAACCCGTATTGCGCGCCTTGGCCTATGCCCGTGCCTCCCGCCCCTCGCGCCTGGATGCCGTCACTGTTGACATCAGCCCGGAAGAGACAGCTCAGACACTGGCGGACTGGCAAAAACTCGAGATTCCCGTCCCTTTGACGGTGCTGGCCAGCCCGTACAGGGAAACGGTCACCCCGATAATGGAATACATCAAGAACATGCGGCGCGATTCACCCCGCGACCTCATTGTCGTCTACATCCCGGAGTATGTCGTAGGTAAATGGTGGGAACAGCTGGTCCATAACCAGACTGCCCTCCGCATCAAGACCCGGTTGCACTTTGAGCCGGGAGTCATGGTTGCCAGCGTCCCCTGGCAGCTGAAATCATCCGAGGAAGCCAAGAAACTGCAGGATATCCAATGAGTCACGCTACCCAGACCCGCACCCCTGCGGACCTCGTCGTCGACGTCGGATCCGTGGCTCACGGGGGCCATTGCGTCGCCCGGCATGAAGGCCGCGTGGTGTTCGTCCGGCACGGAATCCCCGGCGAAAAGGTCCGGATCCGGCTGACCGACGCGGGGGAGTCCTCCAAGTTTTGGCGGGCCGACGTCGTCGAGGTCCTTGAGCGGTCCCCTGACCGCGTTCCGCACTTCTGGCATGTGGCAGATTCACTGCGGTCCTGGCCGCACGGACATCCTCCGGTAGGCGGGGCTGAGTTCGGTCATGTGTCGCTGGAACGCCAGCGGCGGCTCAAAAGTGATGTGCTCGGCGAACAGCTCAAGAGGCTCGCCGGCATCGAGCTTGTCACCGAGGTCGAGCCGGTAGGTGCCGCTGCTGCCCAAGCCACCGCCGCTTCCCACACCGGTATCCCCGGCCTCGCCTGGCGAACGCGCGCGAGCTTCGCCGTCACCGCCGGGGGCAAGCTCGGCATGCATGCCCACCGCTCCGACCAGGTGATCCCCATCCAGGACATGCCGTTGGCCGTCGAGGGCATCACCTCGCTCAACCTCTGGGACATCGATCTGCAGGGCATAGAGCGGGTGGAGGTAGCCGCCCCGGCCAATGGATCACGGCGTCTCGTGCTGTTGGCGCCCGCCCCGGGAACCAAAGCAAAACGGATCAGCGCGATCATTGCGCAACTCCCCGACGACGTCTCGGTAGCGTCTGTTGATCCCGTTACTGGCGATCTCAAGCAGCTGAGGGGCCGCACCTGGGTGCAGGAAACCGCCGTCGGCCATGAATTCCGCGTGACTGGAGACGGGTTCTGGCAGATCCACAGGGATGCACCTGAAACGCTTGTGGGAGCGGTGACCGGCTTCCTTCACGACGGCGGGTTCCTCGACGCAGGGGCTGTCGTTGCTGACCTTTATGCCGGTGCCGGGCTCTTTACGGCCGCGCTGGCGGACATCGTGGGCACAACGGGCTCAGTGCTTTCGGTCGAAGGCGCCGCCGGCACCAGCCGGGATGCGAGGAAGAACCTGCACGGTGCTCCCCAGGTGGAGATCGTCCAGGGGAAGGTGGAACGCGTGCTCCGGCACAAGCCACGGAACTTCGACGCACTGGTTCTGGACCCGCCCCGTGCGGGCGCAGGCAAGGCCGTTGTGGGCCAGCTGGTCGAGGCAGCTCCGCGGGCCATCGCCTACGTGTCGTGTGACCCGGCGTCCTTTGCACGTGATCTCGGTTACTTCCAGGACAGGGGCTGGGTCCTGCAGGAGCTACGGGCCTTTGACCTTTACCCCCATACCCATCACTTGGAGACTGCGGCGTTGCTGACTCCCCGGGGATGATGCCACTAGGATGAGCGTAGTAGTCCCGCGTCGCGAGCCGTAATCACGGCTGACCTCCTGCAATTCGTAAGTCCTTGACTAATTAGCAGTAATTAGGAGGACCTAACTAGCAAGCGGTCTACCGCGCGACAAAGATGAAACTGTTGCGAGAGGAGTCCTGCGATGAGCACAGTGGACAGTTTCGGTTCAAAAGGCAAACTTAATGTAGCCGGAACCGAATATGAAATTTTCCGGTTGAACTCCGTTGAAGGTGCAGAAAACCTTCCGTTCAGCCTCAAGGTATTGCTAGAGAACCTGTTGAGGACCGAGGACGGCGCGAACATCACTGCCGATCACGTCCGTGCCTTGGCTGGTTGGGATCCTGACGCCCAGCCCGATACAGAGATCCAATTCACACCGGCCCGAGTCATTATGCAGGACTTCACCGGTGTGCCCTGCGTAGTCGACCTCGCCACCATGCGCGAGGCCGTCAAGGAGCTGGGCGGTGACCCGAAGAGGGTCAACCCGCTTGCTCCCGCGGAAATGGTCATTGACCACTCCGTACAGATTGACGCGTTCGGCAACTCCGGCGCCCTTGAGCGCAACATGGAGATCGAGTACCAGCGCAACGGCGAGCGGTACCAATTCCTCCGCTGGGGCCAGACTGCGTTTGATGACTTCAAGGTGGTTCCGCCGGGCACCGGCATCGTCCACCAGGTCAACATCGAGTACCTTGCACGCACCATAATGACCCGCGAAGTCGGCGGCGTTCTTCGTGCATACCCCGACACCTGCGTCGGTACTGACTCGCACACCACCATGGTCAACGGCCTGGGCGTACTGGGCTGGGGCGTTGGCGGCATTGAAGCTGAAGCAGCCATGCTCGGCCAGCCTGTCTCCATGCTGATCCCGCGGGTTGTGGGCTTCAAGCTGACGGGCTCCATTCCCGCCGGTGCCACCGCCACGGACGTCGTGCTGACCATCACCGAACAGCTGCGCAAGCACGGCGTTGTCGGCAAGTTCGTGGAGTTCTACGGCGAAGGTGTTGCCGCGGTGCCCCTGGCCAACCGCGCCACCATCGGAAACATGAGCCCTGAATTCGGCTCGACCGCCGCAATGTTCCCGATCGACGACGTCACACTCGACTACCTGCGCCTCACCGGCCGCTCGGACGAGAACGTGGCGCTTGTGGAGTCCTATGCGAAGGAACAGGGCCTCTGGCACAACCCTTCCAAGGAAATCCGCTTCTCGGAGTACCTTGAGCTGGACCTGTCCACCGTAGTTCCCTCGATCTCGGGTCCGAAGCGTCCCCAGGACCGTATTGAGCTGACCGATGCCAAGGAACAGTTCCGCAAGGACATCCACAATTACGTCGCCATCGAAGACGGCAGCGTGGACGAGTCCTTGGACGAATCTTTCCCGGCATCGGATGCCCCATCCTTCACGCACGCTGACTCGCACACCACCGAGACCAGCCGTGTTATCTCCGCCGCCAACGGCTCCCACGGACGCCCGTCCAGCCCGGTGCACGTGGTAACTGAAGACGGCCGCGAGTTTGAACTGGACCACGGCGCGGTTTCCATTGCCTCGATCACGTCCTGCACCAACACGTCCAACCCCTCAGTGATGCTTGCCGCCGCACTGCTGGCGCGCAACGCCGTCGAAAAGGGCCTCGTAGCCAAGCCGTGGGTCAAGACCTCCGTTGCCCCGGGTTCCAAGGTTGTCACCGACTACTACGAAAAGTCCGGTCTGACACCATACCTGGAGAAGCTTGGCTTCTACATCGTGGGCTATGGCTGTGCTACCTGCATCGGCAACTCGGGCCCGCTGGACGCCGAGATCTCCGAGGCCATCCAGGCCAACGACCTGTCGGTCACCGCGGTGCTTTCCGGTAACCGCAACTTCGAAGGCCGCATCAACCCGGACGTCAAGATGAACTACCTGGCCTCACCGCCGCTGGTCATCGCCTACGCCCTGGCCGGCACCATGGACTTCGACTTCGACACCGACTCCCTGGGCAAGGACGAAGCCGGCAACGATGTGTTCCTGAAGGACATCTGGCCGAACCCGGTCGAGGTCCAGCAGGTCATCGATTCCTCCATCGACAAGGACATGTTCGCCCGCGGCTATGAGGGTGTTTTCGACGGCGACGAGCGCTGGAAGGCTCTCGACACCCCTGCCGGCGATACCTTCGCTTGGGACCCGAACTCCACGTATGTCCGGAAGCCCCCGTACTTTGAGGGCATGAAGGCACAGCCGGAGCCCGTGACTGACATCGCCGGCGCGCGTGTGCTGCTGAAGCTGGGCGACTCTGTCACCACCGACCACATCTCCCCGGCCGGTTCGTTCAAGTCGGACACCCCGGCGGGACAGTACCTGCTGGCCAACGGTGTTGAGCGCAAGGACTTCAACTCCTACGGCTCACGCCGAGGCAACCACGAAGTCATGATCCGCGGTACGTTCGCCAACATCCGCATCAAGAACCAGCTGCTTGCCGGCTTCAACGACGGCGCCGGTGTTGAGGGTGGCTTCACCCGCGACTTCACGCAGGCTGATGGCCCGCAGGCCTACGTCTACGACGCCGCGCAGAACTACCAGGCAGCCGGCACCGCGCTGGTGGTCCTGGCAGGCAAGGAATACGGTTCAGGTTCCTCGCGTGACTGGGCAGCCAAGGGCACCGCGTTGCTGGGTGTCAAGGCAGTCATCGCCGAGAGCTACGAGCGCATTCACCGCTCCAACCTCATCGGAATGGGCGTCCTGCCGCTGCAGTACCCGGCAGGGGAGTCAGCGGCGACGCTGGGCCTGACGGGCACGGAGGTCTTCGCGGTTGAAGGTGTGACAGCCCTCAACGAAGGCACCACGCCCAAGACGCTGAAGGTTACAGCCACCGCCGAAGACGGTTCAGTGAAGTCCTTCGACGCTGTGCTCCGCATCGATACCCCGGGTGAAGCGGACTACTACCGCAACGGTGGCATCCTGCAGTACGTGCTGCGCCAGATCTCCGCGAACTGATCAGCACGCTTTGAGCTGTACCAGGTGACTGCACCAAACTGAGCTCCGCTATGTGGGGAGAACAGAGAGAGTGTAGAGCCACCACCGAAGGCCCCGGCCGGTCCAAGACCGCCGGGGCCTTCGGCTGCAGCGGCACGGCGCTTGGGTCCAAGGCGGTAGAGTTAAACGGCATGTCTATCATCCGAAGGAGGGGCCGTTGGGAATTTTGGACACCATCCGGGATCCGCAGGACCTGAGTAAGTTCTCCGACGAACAGTTGGAACAACTGGCGTCAGAAGTCAGGAGTTTCCTGATCGGCAGCGTCTCACAGACCGGCGGCCACCTGGGTCCGAATCTGGGGGTCGTGGAGCTCACCATTGCCGTGCACCGGATTTTCGACTCTCCCCGCGACAGCATTGTTTTTGATACGGGACACCAGTCCTATGTCCACAAGCTGCTGACCGGACGCCAGGATTTCACCACACTGCGCCAGGAGGGCGGCCTCTCCGGCTACCCGGACCGCGCTGAATCCGAGCACGACATTGTCGAAAGCTCCCACGCATCTTCCTCCCTGTCCTGGGCCGACGGGATTTCCCGCGCCCGGCAATTGACAGGCCAAGGCGACCGTTACGTCGTCGCGGTAGTGGGCGACGGCGCCCTCACCGGCGGCATGGCGTGGGAAGCCATCAACAACATAGCCGCCGATAAGCGCCGCCGCGTGGTGATCGTTGTCAATGACAACGGTCGCTCCTACGCGGCTACCGTAGGCGGCTTCGCAGACTACCTCGCCTCGTTGCGTCCCACCATCGATTCGTTCCGCGCTGCGCCCGCCTACGAAGGCGCCATGGACTGGTGGAAGAAGAGGCTGCAGAACGGCGGCACGGTGGGCCAGTTCACGTACCGGAGCCTGCACGCCATGAAGAAGGGCGTCAAGGACTGGTGGGCCCCGCAGGGAATGTTTGAAGACCTCGGCATGAAGTACATCGGCCCTGTTGACGGCCACAACCTGCAGGCCATGGAGCACGCCCTCTCGACCGCCAAGCACTACGGCGGACCGGTCATTGTGCACGCCATGACCGAGAAGGGCCACGGCTACGCGCCCGCCCGCGCGCACGAGGCTGACCAGTTCCATGCGGTCGGGATCATCGACCCCGAGACAGGGGAGCCTACGGATCCAGTCGGAGCGAAATCCTGGACTTCCGTATTTGCCGATGAGATCGCTGACATCGCCGATGAGAGGCCGGACATCGTCGGCATCACCGGCGCCATGCTCATCCCCGTCGGGCTGCACAAGTTCGCCGAGCGGCACCCGGAGCGGGTGTTCGACGTCGGCATCGCTGAACAACACGCGCTGACGTCTGCTGCCGGAATGGCCTTCGGCGGGCTTCACCCTGTTGTGGCGGTCTACGCCACCTTCCTCAACCGTGCCTTCGATCAGCTCCTGATGGACGTTGCACTGCACAAGGCAGGCGTCACCATTGTGTTGGACCGCGCCGGCGTCACGGGACCAGACGGCGCCAGCCATCACGGCATGTGGGACATGGCCATGGTGCAGATCGTTCCGGGGCTCCACTTGGCTGCCCCCAGGGACGCCACCCGGCTCCGGGAGGAGCTCCGGGAGGCCGTGGCCATCAACGACGCACCAACCGTGGTTCGATACTCGAAGGGCAGTGTTGGTGCAGAGGTAGAGGCCATCGAGCGGCTTAGCGACGGCGTGGATATCCTGGCCCGCCGCCCGTCCGGCTCCACCGAGAACGACGTCCTGATTGTCAGCGTCGGCGCCATGTCCGAACTTGCGCTCGATGTCTCCAACCGCCTCGGTGCCCAAGGCATCAGCTCCACCGTTGTGGATCCCCGCTGGGTGCTTCCCGTACGCCGGTCCATCGTCGCCTTGGCGGCCCGGCACCGCCTGGTGATCTGCATCGAGGACGGCGTCCGTGCCGGCGGTGTCGGCTCGCGGATCCGGCAGGAGATGCGTGCAGCCGGAGTGGACACCGCCCTGAACGAGGTTGGCTTGCCTGTAGAGTTCCTGGATCACGGCTCACGGAGCCAGGTCCTGACGCGCGTGGGATTGACTGCCCAGCAGATAACGCACGACGTCGTGGCCCAGGTCCTGGGGACCAAAGTGCCTTTCGCCCGGCCCCTTCCCGGCCAGGAACACCCCACTACCGGCAGCCTGCCGAAACTGTGAGGGAAGAGGACAGGCTCAAGTATCCCGGGGCATGGGGAGAAGGCGAGATCCGGCAGCATCAAGGCACAACCCGTATCCCTGCAGGCCTTCAGCCCGGTCAGCTCGTGGTGGCACGGAACAGGAAATGGAACGGTAAAGCCCACTGGGTGGTCCCTGGCACCTACCTTGGCGAGGACATCCACGGTTGGTGGATCTTTCAGGCAACCAACCAATTCTGCTCGCGACCGGGAGCTGCCTTTTACGCAGAGTCCGATGCTGTGCTGCTCATTCCCCGCTCTGGCGACTGGGTGGCCACGTTCTACGATGACGCCCACCCCAACGGGGTCCGGGTGTACGTTGACCTGGCCGTCGCCCATGAATGGAGCACCATCAGGCCTGGCGTCACCGAGTTCCATGTGATCGACATGGACCTGGACGTCGTGCGCACAACTAACCGCGGCGTATATATCGACGATGAAGACGAATTTGCCGAGCACCGCCTGGCCATGAATTACCCGGCCTATCTGGTGGAATCCCTCCAGAGCGATGCGGACCACCTCTATCAGGCCGTCAAGGCACAGCAGGCACCCTTCGACGGCACCGACGTCGATTGGTTCACGAAGGGACGGGCATGAGCGGAATCATCCGGGTTTACAAGCGCGACGACGAGGGAATCCTGAATTTCAGGGAGGCCTGGTTCGATGAAGACTACAGCCAGCTGGTCATGAACTACGGCGTGGTTGGCCACCAGAGCAAAACCGAAGAGACCGACGTCGCCGACGCCGAGGCAGCAGAGGGGCTTATGGCAGCCTTCGCCGCTCAATGCGCAGAGGACGGGTACGCAGAAATCCCCGACGAGGAGCAGTTCTGGGTGGTGGCACAATATGCCCTCAAGACCAAGGATGGCACCGACCGGGACCGGTATCTCGAGGAGAAGGCCAAGGACGCGCTCATCAGCCACCTGGCCTGGAGGGGGCTCGGCATTGTTGACCGGTCAGAATTCGGGGACTCGAAGCTTAATATTTTCTGCCTGTGTCCCGATGTCAACAAAGCCGTAAATGCCATCAAAGTATGCATTCGCGGGGAAGACCTGGACTTCACCAAGCTCAGCATCGGGGCGGCCCCCTTCACCGATCCGGAAGCTTTCAGGCTCAAGCACTCGCCCAAACCGGCTTCGGGCTTTACCCTCTAATAGGGGGTATCAAACCACTGGAAGGGATCTGTTATGACGCCAAAATCCATCCAACCAGGCCACACACCACTGCCTCAGGGCATCGGTGCCCCGGCACGAAGGGCCCTCGCCCACGCGGGAGTGGTAACCCTGGAGCAGGTAGTGCAGTTCGGTCATACGGACCTGACAAAACTGCACGGGATGGGCGTCAAGACTATGGCCCAACTGGAAGACGCAATGGATGAGCACGGACTGACGTTCCCTTCCCGCCAAACGGGCTGAACACCCGTAGCCATACCTTGGGCGGGCGTCCGTGCAGGCGTTATAGGGTGAATTCATGACTCAATATCGCCGGCTTGGAACCTCCGGACTCACTGTCTCCGTCGTGGGGCTTGGCTGCAATAATCTGGGCCGGGCAAACACCCTGACCGAATCCCAAGAGGCAACAGACGCCGTCGTTCATGCCGCGCTCGACGCCGGGATCACCCTTTTCGATGTCGCGGACGTCTATGGTCGGGATCCCGGCCTCAGCGAGACGATGTTGGGCAAAGCCCTGGCCGGCCGGCGGAACGACGCCATAGTCGCCACCAAATTCGGTCTGGACATGCGGGGCGCCAACGGCAACGACTTCGGTGCCCGGGGCTCGCGCCGTTACATCATCCAGGCGGCAGAGGCTTCCCTCCGCAGGCTCGGGACGGACTGGATCGACCTCTACCAGTACCACACCCCGGATCCGCTCACGCCCATTGAAGAGACCCTTGCTGCCTTGGACCACCTCGTCACAAGCGGCAAGGTGCGGTACATCGGCCACTCCAACATGGCCGGCTGGCAGATTGCCCAGGCCGAATACGTGGCACGGAGCCTGGGCGGAGCGCGCTTCATCTCCACCCAGAACCACTACAACCTGCTGGACCGGAGAGCCGAGCTCGAGGTCATCCCGTCCGCGAAGGCCCTGGGCCTCGGCGTGCTGCCCTATTTCCCCCTGGCCAACGGCCTCCTCACCGGAAAGTACAGTCCTGGCAACGCGCCGGAGGGTTCACGCCTGAGCCATACCCGGACCCACCTGGTTCACGAGGCGGACTGGGACCAGCTCAGCAGATTCAGCATGTTTGCCGCGGAACGAAACCTCACAGAAGTCCAGGTTGCGTTCTCATGGTTGGCGGCGCAGCCGCGCGTGGCAAGCGTGATCGCGGGTGCCACCCGGCCTGAACAGGTCCGCGAGAACGCCGCAGCTGTGGCCTGGGTCCCCACAGACGGGGAACGCGCTGAACTGGACGATATTTTCCCGCTCACGCCGAAGGTCGCCCTCTTCTGATGCAGCAACTCCTGGTGGACGTTGACACCGGCATCGATGACGCATTGGCACTCGTTTACCTGCTGTCCCGTCCTGAAGTCCACATCCGGGCCATCACCTGCACCGCCGGAAACGTCGGGGCCCGCCAGGTGGCCTTAAACAACCTCGCACTGCTCGAACTTTGCGGGGCCGCGGACATCGAGGTTGCCATCGGCGCGGAGGTTCCCTTGGAGATCCCGCTCCGCACCACCGAAGAGACTCACGGCCCGCAGGGGATGGGCTACGCTGTGCTGCCTGCTCCACACCGGAAGATCTCTGAACGGCACGCTGTGGATATCTGGGTTGAGGAGGTGCGCGCCCATCCTGGCGAGATCACCGGCCTTATCACCGGACCGCTGACAAACTTTGCGCTGGCCCTGCGCCGCGAGCCGGAGCTGCCCCGCCTGCTCAAAGGCCTGGTGATCATGGGCGGATGCTTCAACTATCAGGGAAACACCACGCCCACCGCCGAATGGAACGTCTCGGTGGACCCGCAGGCGGCCAAGGAGGTCTTCGCTGCCTACCGGGGCGTTGCCCAGGACAAGCTGCCGATAGTCTGCGCCCTCGAGTCCACCGAACGGATTGAGATGCGCCCCGAGCACGTCCGGCGTTTGGGGGAAGCCGCCGGGGTGCATGAGCCGGAACTGGTACTGCCGGAGCAGCCGGAGGGCCAACGCAGCAAGTCAGCCAATCCACTTGTGGCGTGCTTGTCAGACGCCATCCGCTTCTATATGGAGTTCCACCGCCTCTATGACCAGGGTTTCATCTCCCACATGCACGATGCTTTCGCCGCAGCGGTGGCGGTTGGACGGACAGAGTTCAGCACCAGGCTGGCCACCGTTCATGTTGAAACTGATTCCCCGTTGCTGATGGGCACCACGGTGGCGGATTTCAGGGGCATCTGGGGCCAGCCGCCGAACGCCCGCATTGTTTCAGCCAACAACCCCGAGCAGTGCTTCGATGAGCTGATTAATTCCGTGGGCCGGCTGGCGGCCAGCCGGTATCATGGTACCCGCGCCGAGGTGACATAGGCGGATCGTTGTGCCCTGCCAGTACCGGGAAATCCCTGCGTACGGCCCCAGCCAAAGGAACCACCATGTCGCAGCAGTCCCTCACTCTTCCCGCTCCTGGCGCGGCGGCGGACAAAAAACGCCGCCTGCTTGAGCTTCTGGGTGCCGCTTCCATCGCGGCCACCTTTATTTTCCTGGTCCTTGCCCAGCCGGCGGATATCACCAACGGTGTGGGGAGCGCCTCCACCCTCGTGGCCTTGGGCGGTTTCCTTCTCGGTGCGATTCTCCTGATCCTGGGCGTGCTCCCGACCCTGCCCACATCCACGCTGGTCCTCATCCCGGTTGCGCTGGTCCTGAACATTGCCTTGGGCCAGATCATGGGCACCACGGGCCTGCCTTTCTACTTCGACGCAATCGGCACCGTACTGATAGCCGTCCTGGCGGGACCAGCGGCCGGAGCTGCCACGGGGGCCCTGAGCAGCATCGTATGGTCGTTCTTCAACCCGACCGTCCTGCCGTTCGCCGCAGGAGCGGCCCTCATTGGTTTCCTGGCCGGCATGGCGGCCCGTTACGGTTTGTTCCGCCGCTTCTACCTGGCTCCGGTTGCAGGGTTCGCCACCGGCATCATCGCCGGAGTGGTCTCGGCTCCCATTGCGGCCTTTGTTTTCGGCGGCACTTCCGGAGCCGGGACAGGCGCCATTGTCAGCGCTTTCCGCGCCATGGGGGACACCCTCCTCGCGGCGATCACCAAGCAGGCCCTGATCTCTGACCCGATGGATAAAGCCATTGTGTTCGCGATCGCCGCCCTGCTGGTGTACGCACTTCCGCGCCGGGCCACTTTCCGCTTCCCGTTTGTGCGGCGCTTCAACGTCCTCGCAGGCAAGGACCCGGCAGCCGCTTCCTAGCCCGTGCTTTCCCGCCTCAATCCGCTCACCACCCTCGCCGCTTCCGGCGCTGCCATCGCCCTCACGATGGCTGCCTCGAACTGGCCCGTGTCCGTTGCCGTAGCGGCGGCTGTGCTCGCTGCAGGCACGGGTGCCGGGGTTATGCGCCGGGTCCTCGCTGCCTCCGCTGTCATCCTCTTGCCGCTCTGGTTTTCCCTGCTGGTGCTGCACGGACTGTTTTTTCCGGAGGGCCGCATCGTCCTGGCGGGATGGGGGCCGGCCCGCATCACAGTCGAGGGGCTTGCCTTCGCCCTTGAGATGGGAACGCGCACCACTGCCTGCGTTCTGGTGCTGCTGCTGTTTTCATTCGTGGTTAACGTTGCTGATCTTGTAGCAATGATGACCACCCGCAGGATCCCGCCGCAGTTCGGCTACGTTCTGGCTTCCACTCTCACACTGGCTCCTGCCATCACGGATCAGTTGAGCAGGATCCGGCAGGCCCAGGAAGCCCGTGGGCTGGTCCTGGGCGGCAGCCTGCTGCAGCGCGTGGCCGCTGCACGTTTGCAGATGGTTCCGTTGGTCCTGGCACTCATCCAGGAGGCAGCCGAACGGGCCCACGCCTTGGATGCGCGTGGATTCAGTTCTCCGGGCCCCCGCAGCACGTATCGTGAGGTGGCCGATTCACGGGGGCAGCGCACATTCCGCCGTGCAGTTCTGGGGCTGGCTGCGGCGGCGGTGATCCTGAGGCTGTGTGCTTCCTGGTTTGGTGTGCCGGTTCTTCCTTCGCTGTCGGCAGGAAACGCATGACGACGCCGGTTCTTGACGCATACATCGAAAGTTTCAGTTTCCATGGGGAGACAGCACCGGCGGTGCACGGCGTAGGCCTCGCGGTGCAGCCTGGAACGCTGGCGTGTGTGCTGGGCGGGGCCGGCAGCGGCAAATCAACGCTCGGCAGGCTGCTTGCAGGCTGGCTCCGAAGCGCTGATGGTCAGCTGAGGGGACGGTTGTCGCTGAGCGGTGACGGCGTCCCCAACGGCGCCCAACGCCTTGACTTCGCCGGTACCGAGGACGATCCCAGGATCAGTCCGGCAGCCTGGTCCAGGCACGTGGGCTATGTGTCCCAGGACGCCGCTGCCATGCTTTCCGGGATCCGCTCCACAGTGGCGGAGGAACTCGCATTCGGGCTGGAAAACCGCGGCATGAATCGCGACAGCATGCACCGTCGGGTAGCTGACGTGGCCTCGAAAACAGGTCTTTCCCCCTTGCTCGACAGGGACCCGGGGAGCCTTTCGGGAGGCGAGCTGCGGCGCCTCGCCATCGCCTGCTGTGTGGTCACCGACCCGGCCGTCCTCATCCTGGATGATCCCTTGTCCTCCTTGGATGGCGAGGGCGCCGAACTGATTCGGGACCTCATCGCGGGGCTGGTTGCCCGGGGGGCCGCCGTCGTCCATCTCGGACAAGTGGCGGGCCTCCTTTTCAGCCAGGCAACACACTGCATGGTGCTCGACGGCGGTACGGTGACCGCCCAGGGGACGCCGGCTGACGTGCTGCTCAGCAGGGGCCTGGCCGAGTCGGGCGTAGTGGTGCCGTCGGAGGCAGTGCGCCACGGACGTTACCGTCCTGAAGCGACCGCCCCGGAACCGGTATCCGGGAGCGCCGCGGCCTCGAACAAGGTTTCCTCGGGAGCCGGAACCGGAGAGTCCAGCCTGAGTTTCCGGAACGTCACGTATTCCCTGCCTGCCGGGCAAGGGGCGCAGCGTGCCGTTCTGACGGAGGTGGACCTCGAGGTAGAACCCGGCCAGACTGTGGCTATTACGGGTCCTAACGGAGCGGGAAAATCCACGTTGCTGCGCCACGTCAACGGGCTGCTACGCCCTGAGCACGGGGAAGTGTTGGTGGCAGGACTTCCCATCCGGGGAAAATCAACCGGGGCCATCGCCGCGGATGTCGGCCTGCTCTTCCAGCATCCGCGGGACCAACTGTTCGAACGGACCCTGGTGCGGGAAGTCGGTTTTGGGCTTGACCGCCTGTTTGGTGCTGAAGCGGAGGCGCATGCCGTCCAGGCGTTGGAGGACGTTGGCCTGGCACATGTTGCCTCCGCCCATCCCCACGATCTGCCGGCTTCAGGCCAGCGCCTTCTGGCCCTGGCCACGGTGCTTGCCCGGCAGCCCGCTGTCATCGCCCTGGACGAACCAACGGTGGGATTGGACCGCCACGGCCTTGCCCGCCTGCAAACAGCCCTTGACACGGTCACCCTCCGCGGAGCTGCAGTCCTGATCGTCACGCATGATCTCGCCTATGCCAGGACAGTAGGCCACCGCGTGCTCAGGCTGCAGGGTGGAAGGCTCCAGGATACTTAGAGGAGCCTTCCACCCTGCGTCCGCGGTCCTCCAACGGTCCTCCCGATGGCCATAGGCGATGCGTCAGGCGGGGCGGGAAGCGATCCCGGGCGCGAGGAAGCGCTTGCCGTTGACCCGCTCGGATGCGCCAACCCGGTCAAGATACGGGGTGATGCCGCCAAGGAACATCGGCCAGCCGGCCCCCATGATGACACACAGGTCGATGTCCTCCGGGCCTGCCACCACTCCTTCGGCAAGCATGAGCCCGATTTCCTCGGCAAGGGCGTCCTGGGTGCGGCGCAGGACTTCCTCGGCAGTGGAAGGGGAAGAGCCGAAGGACATCAGAGCCAGCGTCTCTGCCGGGATGACCGGCTTGCCGTCGGGGCTCGTCTTCTCCGAACCTGGCGCCCAGATGGACTTGATCCCGTTGTCGATGAGCTTCTGCAGGTTCTGCGATACGGCAAACCGGTCGCCGAAGGCTGCATGCAGCGATTCCTGGACGTGTTGCGCCACAGGCAGGCCCACCATGGCCCCGAGGGTGAAGGGAGTCATGGGGAAGCCCATGGGCCGCAGGGCATTGTCAGCGACGTCGGCAGGTGTGCCCTCATCGAAGGCGGCGGTCACCTCGCCCATCAGGCGCAGGAGGATGCGATTGACCACGAAGGCCGCCGCGTCCTTGACGAGCACGGCAGTCTTCTTCAGGCCCTTGGCGAGCTCGAAGGCGGTGGCCAGCACAGCGTCGTCGGTCTTGGGCGCGCGGACAATTTCCAGCAGCGGCATAACGGCCACCGGGTTGAAGAAGTGGAAACCGACCAGCCGCTCGGGATGCAGGAGGTCCTCGGCCATGGCTGTGACGGACAGCGAAGACGTGTTTGTGGCAAGGATGCAGTCCGGCGAGACGATGGCCTCCACTTCCGCAAAAACCTGCTTCTTGACGTTGAGTTCCTCAAAGACGGCTTCGATGACGAAATCGGCGTCGGCGAAAGCTTCCTTGGAAACGGAACCGGTCACCAGGGCGCGGGTACGGTTCGCCGCGTCCGGACTGATGCGCTTCTTTGCCAGCAGTTTGTCCACTTCGGCGTGGACGTAGCCCACGCCCTTGTCCACTCTGGCCTGATCGATGTCCGTCATAACAACAGGCACCTTGAGCTGACGGGCGAACAGCAGGGCCAGTTGGCTCGCCATCAGCCCTGCACCCACCACGCCGATCTTGGTCACGGGACGGGCCAGTTTCCGGTCGGGAGCACCGGCTGGGCGCTTGGACCGCTTCTGCACCAGATCCAGGAATGCGTAGACGGTGGACCGGAATTCATCGGTCTGCATGAGGTCCGCGAGCGTATCGCATTCCAGCTCCGCCGATTCCTGCTGCTGCATAGTCCGGTTGGCTGCCATGATGTCCAGGACCTTGCCGGGCGCCGGGGAAGCGTTGGAGGTTTTGGCCTCCACAAAAGAACGTCCTGCAGACACCGCGGCTTCCCACCGGCGGGCAACATCCGAGTCAGAGGGATCGACGGCGTTGGACCGCTCAGGAGTGACCTCACCGGAGATGACTTTGGCTGCCCACGCTACGGACTGCTCCACGAAGTCGGCGGGTTCGAACAGCGCATCGGCGACGCCCAGCTTGAAGGCCTCGGGTCCGGAAAGGCTGCGATTGTTGCTGAGGGGGTTCTCGATCATGACCTTGACGGCATTTTCCGGACCGATGAGCCTCGGCAGGACGTAGACCCCTCCCCAGCCAGGGACCAGGCCGATGAAGGCCTCCGGCAGCGCGAGTGCGCCGGCACCGGTGGAAACCGTGCGGTAGGTCGATTGCAGGGCGATCTCAAGCCCGCCGCCCAAAGCCACACCATTGATGAAGGCGAAGCTCGGGACGCCCAGATTGGCCAGCGTGGCGTAAACGTCGTGGCCCAGCTGGGCCATCCACAATCCATGTTCGCGGCTGTCCAGGGATTTGACGGCGGAGAGATCCGCGCCGGCCACAAGGTAGTACGGCTTTCCGGTAACCCCGACGCCGACGATCTCTCCGCGGGCTGCGCGCTCCCGGAGGCCCTCAAGAACAGTACCGAGCTCAACCAGGGTGTTGGGTCCGAGGGTGGTGGGCTTGGAGTGGTCGAGGCCGTTATCGAGGGTCACGAGGGCGAACGTGCCAGGACTTTGGCCTGGGGTTCCGTCCTTTCCTGCTGCAGGCGGCAGCAGGATGTCCTGGACATACGAGTGGGTAACTGTCTCGTTCGGAAAAAGATCCGCAAGCTTGCGGAAATCTGCGGCGCTCATGCTGCGGCTCCAGTCTCTGTAGTGGTCTCATCAGTGTGGGCGTCAGCGCCGGGACGCGTTCCGCTGTAGTCGGCGTGATGGGGGTTTTCCCAGATGACCGTGGCCCCCATGCCAAGACCGATGCACATGGTGGTCATGCCGTAGCGGACAGAGTGGTCCTCGTCGAATTGGCGTGCCAGCTGGTTCATGAGCCGGACCCCGGAGGATGCCAAGGGGTGACCCACGGCGATTGCACCGCCGTAGCGGTTGACCCGGGGGTCGTCGTCGTCGATGCCGAAATGGTCCAGGAAACTGAGGACCTGCACCGCGAAGGCCTCATTGATTTCGAACAGCCCGATGTCATCAATGCCCAACCCTGCGTTCTTGAGGGCCTTTTCAGTGGCAGGGACAGGTCCGATGCCCATCACCTCCGGCTCGACGCCGGCGAACGCGTAGGTCACAAGCCGCATCTTTACCGCCAGGCCCAGTTCCTCGGCCGCGTCGGCCGAAGCGAGGATTGCTGCCGTTGCGCCGTCATTGAGTCCGGCGGCGTTACCCGCCGTTACCCTTCCGTGCGGACGGAAAGGCGTCCGCAGTGAGGCGAGGTCCTCCAGCGAGGTGCCCGGCCGCGGCGGTTCGTCAGTCGAGTGGAGAGTCCAGCCCTGGCCCGGTTTCATCGTTGCCACGGGGACCAGGTCTGGCTGGATCTGGCCGTTTCCGTAGGCTGCCGCCAGTTTGTTCTGGGAGGCGACCGCGTAGGCGTCCGTCCTGTCCTTGGTGATGGCGGGGAAGCGGTCGTGAAGGTTTTCCGCGGTGTTGCCCATGTTGAGTGCCGCGGGATCCACGAGCCGTTCGGACATGAAGCGGGGATTGGGATCAGCCCCTTCGCCCATGGGGTGGTTGCCCATGTGCTCCACACCGCCGGCGATGACGACGTCGTAGGCGCCGAAACCGATGCCGCTTGCAGTGGTGGTGACTGCCGTCATGGCCCCGGCGCACATACGGTCAATGGCGAATCCCGGGACGGTCCGTGGCAGGCCGGCGAGCAGGGCGGCTGTCCGGCCGATGGTGAGGCCTTGATCGCCTGTTTGAGTTGTGGCTGCGATCGCCACCTCGTCAATTCGTGCTGCCGGGAGGGAAGGGTTACGCCGCATGAGTTCCCGGATGCACTTCACGATCAGATCGTCAGCGCGGGTGCCGGCGTAGATGCCTTTCTCTCCGGCGCGGCCGAATGGCGTGCGGACACCGTCCACAAACACTATGTCCCTGATGTTCCGGTTGGTCGGCGGATTACCGCTGCTTTGGCTCACGTGCTACTCCTCATCGAGACATGGGTGCCGCGGCACTGGTCCAGGGCCGAAATGACCACAGGCAGCAGTGAACCGGGCGACAAGTAACACTCATGTTACTCGCGAGTAACTTAGCTTGCAAGGGAGGAGTGTCGTGGTGGGCCCGCACTGAAGCCTCAGCCGTTTGTCAGGCCACTGCGGGACCGTCTGCGTTGCCTTTTACGCCCGGGGCTTCCTTCGGTTCCTTGAGGGGCAGCGGCTGTGGATTGAGGAATGCCTCTGTGATCAGTGGTGTCACTATCCCCACCTGCCAGTCACGGGCGCCGAGGGTGCGAAGCTCCTCGGCGATGGATGCCTCATTCATCGCGGCCGGGGGGCGCCAGGCCACGCGGCGCAGATAATCGGGTGTCAGCAGGTTCTCTACCGGGAGCTTGAGCTGGTCGGCCGCTTCCTGCAGCAGAGGGCGGGCCGTTGCAAGCCGCTGGGCTGCCTCTGGGTCCCTGTCCGCCCAAACCCGGGGAGGTGGGGGCGCGTTGGTGGGCAGATGCAGGGGAGGGAGTTCCTCGAGGTTCCTGGCGATGCTGATGCAGCGAAGCCAGCGGGGCGCTTCGCGTTGCGCCGCCCGGCCATGGAAGCCCTTGGTTCCCAGTAACTGCGGAACTGTCGAGGGCATGGCTTTGGCTGCAGCAACCAGGGCTGAGTCAGGGAGGAGGCGCCCGGGGGCAACGTCACGTTTGCGCGCCAGCGAATCCCGTTCCACCCACATTTCCCTGACAGCAGCCAACTGCCGGCGGTCCCTGATCTGGTGGAGGCCGGAGGTTTTGCGCCAGGGGTCAATCCGAGGGGGCGCCTGGCCGTTGGCGAGGATGGCGGCGAATTCCTGTTCCGCGAATTCGAGTTTGCCGTCTGCCTCCAGCAGGTCGATGAGCTCTTCCCGCAACTCGGTGAGCACTTCCACGTCCAGTGCCGCATACCTGAGCCACGGTTCGGGGAGCGGCCGTGTGGACCAGTCCGCGGCCGAGTGTTCCTTGGCCAGACCGAAGCCCAGCAGCTGCTCGATAACGGCGGCGAGACCTACCCGTGGGAGGCCGGCCAGCCTGGCCGCCAGCTCGGTGTCAAAAAGCTTGTCGGGCCACATGCCCAGTTCTGAGAGGCAGGGCAGGTCCTGGCTGGCCGCGTGCAGGATCCATTCGACGCCCTGCAGGGCGTCATTGATGATCCGCAGGTCCCCGAACGGTTCCGGGTCGATGAGCCAGGTGCCGGAGCCTTCGCGGCGGATCTGGACCAGGAAGGCGCGTTGCCCGTAGCGGAAGCCCGAGGCGCGTTCAGCGTCGACACCGGCGGGGCCTGTTCCGGCGGCTATCGCGGCGGCACAGCGTTCGAGGCCGGCGGGGGTTTCAATAACGAGCGGTACGCCGTCACGGGGGGAGTCAAGGTCAATGACTTCCGGGACGAGGCTGTCGAAGCCTTCCACCGTGATGTGCGGGTTGATGTCAGCAGCCGGGACGCCGGCTGTGGTGTGTTCCGGAATGTGAGGGGTCATGATTCCAACAGTTTACCGACAACGCACGGCAGGATGTCCTGCGCCCTCTCCATCACTGCCAATGGGTCCGCCTGCGTGGCAGGGCAGACACGCCGTCGGGCAGGGGCGGGAGGCCTGCAAAGGTACACACCATGTCAGACCACGCCTCCAGATGGCTGCGGACATCCGACGAGGCCGGGGTCCAGGATGCGCGGAGTTCGATATCGATCGACTCCCGGCGGTCAGAAAGTGTTCCGAAGCTTTCGGACAGGACCCGAGTGGCCGTTCCCCCGGCAGCACGGTAGGGGGCCCGGTGGTTTTCGAGGGCCTCGACCAGCCAGGTCCAGGCTACGGAACCGAGCATTTCGTCGTTTCCCATTTCCGGTTCCAACTGGGCGCGGATATACGTCACAATGCGGAATTCCCCGTCCCAGACTGCAGAGCCGTCAGGGTCATACAGGAGGATAAATCGTCCAGTAGCCAGTTCGTCGTCGGGCTCCTCCCCGCCGGATGCCCTTGAAAGGGCTGCGGCAGCCGGTCCATGGATCGACGCCGGTCCCGGACGATGGCTTGGCGCCATGACTTCGGCGCCCAAGGCCACCGCGTAGGGTGCCAGCCGTGAAGGCGCGGGAATCTCATCGAGCCGAAGTTCATTTCTGCAACGAGCTTTTCTAAGGGTCCCCAGAGCGTGGAGAAACTCTGCAGGAACCTGGGCGAGTGCGTTCACCTTCGCAGGGTACGCAAGCGCCGCAAGATTTTCCTGCAGGCTCGCCGTCGTGGTTCTTGGATCAACCGGCAGTCAACTCCCGTTTGATGGCTGCAACGAAAGAGTCCACGTCTTCTTCGCTGGTGTCGAAGGAGCACATCCATCGGACCTCGCGGGTTGCCTCGTTCCAGTCATAGAACCGGAACGATTTCCGCAGCCTGTCCGCCACTCCTGCAGGAAGGACGGCAAAAACCCCGTTGGACTCGGTATTTTGGGTGGGTTCGACGCCGTCGATGCCCTCCACACCGGCGCGCAACCGCGCTGCCATGGCATTTGCATGTGCTGCCGAGCGAAGCCACAGATCGCCGTCCAGGAGGGCAATGAACTGTGCGGATAAGAAGCGCATTTTGGACGCGAGCTGCATGTTCATCTTGCGCAAAAAGATCAGGCCGCTGGAAGCTGCCGGATTCAGCGACACCACCACTTCGCCGAAAAGCAGTCCGTTCTTGGTGCCTCCAAATGTGAGGATGTCCACCCCGGCGTCGCGGGTAAAGGCCCGCAACGGCACCTGGAGGTGGGCCGCCGCATTGGCCAGGCGGGCTCCGTCCATGTGCAGCTTCATTCCCTTGGCATGAACGTGATCGGCAATGGCCCTGACCTCCTCGGGGGTGTAGCAGGTCCCCATCTCAGTGGTCTGGGTGATGGATACGGCAAGTGGCTGGGCGCGGTGTTCGTCTCCCCATCCCCATGCCTCGCGGTCGATGATCTCGGGGGTCAGCTTGCCGTCGGCGGTGGGCACCGCGAGCAGCTTAATGCCGCCCACTCTCTCCGGGGCACCGTTCTCATCCATATTGATATGGGCTGTTGCGGCGCAGATCACGGCGCCCCAGCGGGGGAGAAGGGATTGCAGAGAAAGTACATTAGCCCCCGTTCCGTTGAAAACAGGGAAGCATTCGATGCCTTCACCGAAGTGCTGCTCCATCAACTGCTGAAGCCTGGCCGTGTAGTCATCCTCACCGTAGGAGACCTGATGGCCGCCGTTTGCCGCTGCCAGCGCCGCCAGGACCTCCGGATGCACGCCCGAGTAGTTGTCCGAGGCGAAACCACGCACGGAGGGGTCGTGCAGCTGCAGCTGACCCGGTTCCTGAGCAGCGGTTGCAGTTTGCGCGGCGGCAGAGGCGGGGGAAGTCTCTACTGTGGATGTCATTGCTTTGGTCACACTTTCAGTTTAGGGATGCACTGGATGTCTGTCCTCGAAGGCGCCTTCGACGGCGGGGCCCGGCGGGGAGGGCGGCCTCCTGTCTGGAAGCTGCCGGAGTTGCGGCTGCTGTCAGGGGACCAGAGGGAGTTTCCGCCCGTTCAGCTCCGCGGCCTCAGTCCGGAACAGGTCAACAGCGGCGGCGCCGAGTTCCCCGACGTCGGTGAAGCCCGGGAACGTCCGCTCCGGCGCTTTCGCGCGCATGGTGTCATCGACGAGTGCCTTGACCACAAACACGACGGCGGCGCTCTGCAATTCCGTTTCTTCGTTCCTGTCCGCTTCGAACCCCTCGGCCATAGCCATCGTCCAAACCTCAGCCGCAGCTTTGGCCGCCACGTAGCTTGCCGTCGCGGCGGTGGGGGAGGTGACTGCAGTGGATGACACCATTGCGAAGCGCCCTGTGTCCGATGCTGAGAGGTCGTCATAGAACACCCTGGAAACGTTCCTGAGGGTGGTCACGGCATTGCGTTCCAGGAAGTCCCAGTCCTCGTCGGTCTGGGTGGTGATGCCCTTGGCCCCGCGCCATCCGCCCACAAGGTGGATGACGCCGTCGATCCTGCCATGGGAAGCTGTCACTTCCGATTGAAGGGCCTGCACCTCGGCCAGGTTCGCGAGGTCACAGACCAGGGGGATGACGCCTTCGCCCGCCTCGGTGGCTGCAGCCACAATCCGCTGCTTGTCCGAGCCCACGGTGAGCACCGTGAAGCCGGCCTGCCAGAGGGCCCTGGCAGTCGCCACCCCCGAGGGCCCGCTGCCGCCAGTGACCAATACCTTCAGGGTGAGTCCGGATTTCATGCCGCGTTCAAAGCCTCCGTGCTGGATGTGATGGCTGAATTGCCGGTGATTCCCGCAGTGGATTCGATAACCGGCCGCATCTTCTTCTCCAGCGCTTCGTAGAACATGGACAGGGGGAATTCGTCGTCCAGCACCTGGTCAGTGAGTCCACGTGGCGGTCCGGCCAGTGGCAAAGCGTCAGGACCCTTGGCCCATACGGATGCGGGGTTAGGAGTCACGGTACCGGATACCAGCTCATAGGCTGCCAACCAGTGTGCTGTTTTCGGCCGGTCGATGGATCGCCAGTAGAGTTCCTCGATCCGGAGCCCCAGCTCGATGACCACCTGGGACACTTCATCCCAGTCGATGCTGAGGCTGCTGTCGGTCCAGTGCAACACCCGGTGCTGGTGCATCCAGGCAAAGAGGAGCTGGCCGCCGAGCCCGTCGTAGTTGCGCACTCGGCTGCCCGTGATGGCAAAGCGGAAGATGCGGTCGAAGATCACGGCGTACTGCACGAGCTTGGCATGCCGACGGGCTTCCGGGCTGGCTTTTTCGTCCTTTTCGATCTTCACGGACTCCCGGAATGCTGTCAGGTCACAGCGCAGTTCTTCCAGGGAGTACAGGAAAAACGGCATCCGCTGCTTGATCATGAAGGGGTCAAAGGGGAGGTCGCCCCGCATGTGGGTGCGGTCGTGAATCAGGTCCCACATCACGAACGTTTCCTGGGTCAGCTGCTGATCTTCAAGCAACTCCCTGGCTTCTGGCGGAAGGTCCAGCGAGGTGATCTGGGCGGCGGCGCGCAGTACCTTGCGGAACCGGGCAGCTTCCCGGTCAGCAAAAATTGCGCCCCAGGTGAAGGTGGGTGTTTCCCGGACCCCGACGGTTTCCGGGAACAGGACGGCTGAATTGGAATCGTAGCCGGGGGTGAAGTCGAGGAAGCGGATGGGAACAAAAAGCCTGTTTGAGTACTCGCCGCCCTCGAGGTCAGCGATGAACTCGGGCCAGATGACCTCAATCAGCACCGCCTCGACCAGGCGGCTGCTGCTGCCGTTCTGCGTGTACATGGGGAAAACCACCAGGTGCTGAAGCCCGTTTTCCCGGTGCTGCTGCGGCTGGAACGCCAGCAGTGAGTCGAGGAAGTCTGGTACGCCAAAACCTCCGTCTCGCCACGTACCGAAGTCCTTTACGAGGAGATCCAGGTAGCCTGCGTCGTGAGGGAACGAAGGCGCGAGGGCCTCGATTGCGTCGACGATAGCAGAGACATGAACGGCCGCGTCAGTGTGGTGGTCCGCCTCAGGAACGGAGCCGTCCTTTGCCTGCAGGGGCTGCAGAGCTGTGGCTGCCGTCTTCAGCCGGATCCATTCCGGATGGGCGGCAGTAACTGGTGCCGTAGGCGAAGACTGCGGGGAATCAATCGCTTGGACTGCGTCCGCTTTTTCCTGGACTGTGTCTTCACTTGTGATGACGGGGATGCTCATGGTGGCAGTGGCCTTTCTGGTCGCTGTTGCTTCTTCGGCGAGCGTAGCAACCAATCAGAGCCTCTAATCCCAAAAGCGGTTGAGCATAAGAAAGTCTTGGTCAAGGCCTTCAGAAAGGGTCATCCAGATCAAGCGGAAAGCTGCCTGGGGCCGGGCCGCTTACGTTCAGCGTTCCTCGGCGTTAACCAGCCGCAGTGAAACAGAGTTGATGCAGAAACGCTGGTCGGTGGGGGTTTCATACCCCTCGCCCTCGAAGACGTGCCCCATATGCGAATCACACGTGGCACAACGCACTTCGACGCGGTCCATTCCCATGCTGCGATCGTGGATGTAGCGTACTTTTCCCTCCGCCAAGGGAGCCCAGAAGGACGGCCAGCCGCAGTGTGAATCGAATTTTTCCTTGCTGGTGAACAGTTCGGTTCCGCAAGCACGGCACTGGTAGACGCCCTCGGTATGGGTGTCCCAGTACTCGCCTGTGTAGGGCCGTTCGGTTCCGGCCTGGCGAAGCACCCGGTATTCCTCGGGCGAAAGTTCCTGGCGCCATTCCTCGTCGGTCCGGGCCACAACGGGCGCCTCGCTGTTGCCGTGATCTCCTTGAATGCTCATACTTTGGTCAACGTCTAGGAGTCGCCGATAAATCCCGACCCTGCATACAGATGGAGCACAGGCAGTCCCAGCCTGTCCTGTGCCTTGTTGGCCCAGTCCGTATGGAAAGTGTCAGCTATCGCATGGGGACGGGTGATCACCACAGCCTGGCGCGCACCGAGCTCCTTGACCTTGGACACAAGCCCGTCGACAGCGCGGCCGTCCACTACCTCTCCCGTGACGCCTGTGCCCACTCCTGCCAGCGCCGCCAGGGAGACAGCAAGGGTCTCGGCAGCCTCTGCACGCTCAGACTCGGGATCGGGAGCCTGCGCTGTCAGCTCCCGGAAGGCCTTAGCGATCTCCAGCAGTGACAGGTGCTCGAGGAAATCCACGAGCATGTGGCGCTCGGTATTGGCCGGAACAAGCACCACCAATGGAATATCACCGCCGTCCACAAGGCGTTCGATGTTGACGCGGTCATCCGCACCCAGCGGTTCTTCTGTCAAAATGACGATCGGATCGTTCATGACCTCAGCCTAGTCCGGCAGCTTCATCACCGCAGTACATACGGCTGCGGCATGTCCGGAATATGTCAGATGTGAGTTAGCGGTAAGAATGGTTGCATGGCTTTCCTGCTCCGCCGTCCCGACACTTCCCCCGCTTCACTGCGCTCTTTTATGGGCAATTCGGCACCAGGCAGTGCCAGGGCCGGATCGAAGTCCCTCAGTGCCAAGTGGGCCATTGGCGGGGTCATTGCGGGTTCTAGCCTGGCAGGTCTGATGGGGGCCGGGTCCTCTGCCCTCGCCCTGTATTTCGCGCGAAGGGTAATCACTCCTGCCCGTATCCGCGACGAGAACCAGGAAATCCTTGCCGTCATTCGCGAAGGCAACCGGCAACAGGTCATCCTCGACGCGACTGATGACGCGACTGTGGAAGGGGTCTACGGACTCTTCTTCGACAGCGGGCGCGGCCATGCCCGGATCGGCAGGATTCTGTCGTATTCGCCCGCGGAGCGAACGGTGCTTCGGGAGGTGGAGGCGGTATACAGCGGTGATCTGGCCACTGCCCGGCGTGGCTGGTGGAGCGGGGTTGCCTACCCCGATCCCGCCGCTATCGGCCTTCCGTCAAAGGAGGTGCTGATAGACGTCGACGGCGGATCAGCGCCGGCCATCATGATTCCGGCGGAGCCGGCCACGGACATCTGGGCCATCATGGTCCACGGCAGGGGCGCGACGAGGCAGGAGGGGCTACGGGCTGTACACACGGCGAGGGAGCACGGCCTGACCAGCCTCCTGATCTCCTACCGGAATGACGGCCTGGCGCCGTCGGCACCTGACGGCCGCTACGGGCTCGGCTCCACGGAATGGCGCGACGTAGAGGCCGCTATTACTTATGCCCTCGCCAATGGCGCTAAAGAGGTGGTCCTGTTCGGTTGGTCCATGGGCGGGGCGATTTGTCTTCAGGCCGCCGATCTGTCGCGGTACCGCCACCTGATCCGCGCCATGGTCCTGGATGCTCCCGTGATCAACTGGGTGGAGGTCCTGGCGCATCACGCCGAAATCCACCGGATACCGTCGGGCGTGGGCAGGTACGGCCAGCTGATGATGAGCCACCGCCTCGGCCGGAGGCTCACCGGTCTCGCGGCTCCTGTGGACCTGAAAGCCATGGACTGGGTGGCGAGGGCTGTGGAGCTGCGGACGCCGAGCCTCATTATTCACAGTGTGGATGATGAATATGTGCCGTACGGCCCTTCAGCGGAGCTCGCTGAGAAAAACCCGGAGATGGTCACGTTCGAAAGTTTCAGCCGGGCCCGGCACACCAAGGAATGGAACGTTGATCCACAGCGCTGGGAATCGCTGGTTTCGGCGTGGCTCCGACAGCAGCTTGCGCCGAGAAAGAACCCGGGAGCCGGGTCGGCTACCGTTCCGTCCTGATTCGTGCGGAAATGGCGCCCGTGAGTTTGATCAGGTCGTGCGGGTCCAGTTCGACATCCAGTCCCCGGCGCCCACCGGAGACGAGCACTGTTTCCTGTTCCAACGCGCTGTCGTCAACGACGGTGCGGGCAGCCTGACGCTGTCCCAGCGGTGAAATCCCGCCCAGGACGTAACCAGTCCGGCGTTCGGCGACGGCGGAATCTGCCATGGTTGCCTTCTTGCCGCCCAGGGATGCGGCCATCGCCTTGAGATCCAAATTGCCGCTGACCGGAACCACTCCCACGGCCAGCTGGCCGTCGACGTCGACCATGAGGGTCTTGAACACCCTGGCCGGGTCGATACCGAGTACCTCGGCGGCCTCCATACCGTAGCTCGCCGTGGCGGGATCGTGCTGGTACGGGTGAAGCACAAAAGGAACACCGGCCGCAGCCAAGGCAGCTGTGGCCGGTGTTCCCTGTGAAGCCTGTTTTCTTGCCATCCGCCGGTGCGGACTCAGCCCTGGAAACGGGCTGAGGCCGCGACTTTACGCTTGATGCGGCCCAGCATTGCCGTCATCCCCCTCATCCGCAACGGAGTGATGGCGCGCGTGAGTCCCAGAAGCTCCGGCATGTCATCCGGAACGGCCAGGATCTCCTGCGCGGACAGGCCGTCAAGTCCCTCATGGAGGACACCGGCGAAGCCCCGGGTGGTGGGAGCTTCCGGTGGCGCCTTGAAGTAGAGCCGGACGCTGTCCGGAGCACCGCCGTCGCCCTTTTCCGTCTCGATTGTCAGGAACAACGGCGACTGGCACTCCACCACCTGTTCGAGCAGTTCAGGGTGGTCCTTGAGATGCTCGGGCAGCTCCGGAAGTCCACGCGAAAACTCCAGAAGCAGCTGCAGCCGCTCCGGTTCGGTGAGGGCCTGGAAATCATCAACTATTTCGGCCAGGGTGGCGGGGAGGGAATCGGTATTCATCAGTTCCAGCTTACGCAGTATTTGCAGGGGAGTGGTGTGGGCTTTCCCCGACTAGTTCGACGCCGCTGCCGTTGCAGGCCGCGATGAAGGAACAGTGCCGCGGTCCGCGCCCTTGACGATGGGAACGCGGACAGCGTTCCCCCATTCGGTCCACGAGCCGTCGTAGTTCCGTACGGTGTCAAAGCCCAGCAGGTACTTGAGGGCGAACCAGGTGTGGCTGGAACGCTCGCCGATACGGCAGTAGGCCACGACGTCGTCGCCCGCCGTCAGCCCTGCTTCTCCGAGATACAGAGCCTCGAGTTCTTCGCGGCTGCGGTAGGTGCCGTCCGGTGCAGCGGCGCGGGCCCAGGGGATGGAAGCCGCGGTGGGGATGTGGCCGCCACGGAGCGCGCCCTCTTCAGGGTAGGCAGGCATGTGCGTGCGCTGTCCGGTGTACTCCTCAGGGGAGCGGACATCGATCAGCGGCTTGCCCAGGTGAGCGAGCACGTCTTCCTTGAAGGCGCGGATGGGGGCGTCATTGCGCTCCACTACGGGGTAGTTGCCGGGAGCCGGGGAGGGAACGTCCGTAGTGAGTTCACGGCCTTCGGAGATCCACTTGTCGCGGCCGCCGTCCAGCAGCCGTACATCTTCATGGCCGAACAAGGTGAAGACCCACAGGGCGTAGGCAGCCCACCAGTTGGACTTGTCGCCGTAGATCACCACGGTGCTGTCCCGGGAAATCCCCTTGGCGGCAGCGAGGGCAGCGAAGGCCTCGCCGTCCACATAATCCCGGGTCACCTCGTCGTTAAGGTCAGTGTGCCAGTCGATCTTCACGGACCCCGGGATGTGACCGGTTTCGTAAAGCAGGACGTCTTCGTCGGATTCAACCACTACAAGCCCGCCGTCACGTACGGCTCCGGACTCGATGGCCGCGGCCAGCCATTCGGTGGATACGAGCCGCTCCGGGTGGGTATAGGCGGAAAACTTCTCGTTCTGTTCAACGGGGTAGGGCATGCTGGTGGCCTTTCATTGAAAACGGTCAGGGGGTCCTGGCCGGGCACGAGGTGTCACGGCAGCCGGACCTGCTCCAACACTAGCCACGCCCCCGGACTATTGCTTCCCTCGGTTAACACAGGGTCATATGGCCTTAGTCACTTGGCCGTTTCCGGCAGGCCGATACCGGTATTCTTTCTGGGGACAGACCAGCAGAACGGACCACTTTGGTACAGATCGAACAGCTTGCCGCGCGCACTCCGGCGGTTTCCGTGGATGACCTCCTTAAGGGGTTTTATCCTTCGCCACGATTCGGCGCGGTCTCCTTCGGCAGTTACCGCCCCGATCCTTCCCAGCCAAGCCAGGCAGCGGCGGTCCGTGCCCTCGAAGGTTTCGCTGCTGGCGTCGGCGCGCGCGACGGCGACGGCCTCTTCAAACGCCTCTTTGCCAAGAAGGATACCTCCCGCGCAGGCATCTACCTCGACGGCGGATTCGGCGTCGGCAAGACACACCTCCTGGCGTCCCTCTGGCACGCGACGCCGGGCCCGAAGGCCTTCGGCACTTTTGTTGAGTACACCAATCTCGTGGGAGCACTGTCCTTCCGCAAGACGGTTGAAGCCCTCAGCCACTACAAGCTCGTCTGCATCGACGAATTCGAGCTTGACGATCCGGGCGACACCGTCCTCATGTCGCGGCTGATGCGGGAGTTGGCGGACGCCGGAGTCAAGCTCGCAGCGACGTCCAACACGCTTCCGGGTTCGTTGGGCGACGGACGCTTTGCTGCCGTCGACTTCCAGCGTGAGATCCAGGTTCTGGCCGATCAGTTCGATGTGGTGAGGATCGACGGCGAGGACTTCCGCCACCGTGGCCTGCCGGCGGCGCCGCTGCCTTTGCGCAACGACGAACTTAACCATCACATGAAGGCAGAGTTCGACGGCAAAACTGTGGCCAGGGACGATTTCAATACCCTGATTGCCCATTTGGCGGGCGTCCACCCGAGCCGCTACCGGCAATTGATTGACGGCATCGATGGAGTGGTGTGGCGCGATGTCGACACCATCACGGAACAGGCAGTTGCCCTGCGGTTCGTGGTCCTGGCGGACCGGCTGTATGACAAGGACGTCCCCATTCTTGCCAGCGGCGTTCCATTCGACCGCCTCTTCACCGAGGAAATGATGACCGGCGGTTACATGAAGAAGTACTTCCGGGCAGTCTCACGCCTGACAGCCCTGGCCCGTGAGGGTCAAAATCACGAGCCCTCGTAGAGTCAGTGCCTTCGTAGGGGCTGTGCCTTCCTGCGGCCAGGTGCACTCGTAGGCCCGGTTAAACGCCGAAGGTGCCGGCGCCGCCTCTCGGCGGGACCGACACCTCGCTGACGTACCTAGTTGGGTCAGAGGCCCTGCTGCCGGGGTTCCCCGGCCACAGGTGGCTCACCGTCGACGTGCGGATCATCGGCTGCAGGCGCCGCATCGGGCTGCCCGTTCGCCTTGTCCACGAGGCCGGCTGCACCTTGCTGGACGGAATCGATTTTGTCGGCGTACTTGCCACCGGTCTTGGTATCGATGAAGTCACCGGCTTTGCCGATGCCGTCCTTGATGGCTTCTTCCTTGCCACCGATAAGTTGCTGAGCCTTGCCCTTTAGATCGTCAAGTAATCCCACGGGCACCTCCCTTCAGTCGCGGAGCCAGATCGCTCCTGGCCTTTCGATCCTAACCGCGGACTATGGAGGTGCCAACCGTTCGGGGTGTTTTAACAGCAAAAAAGCAGCTCCGGGGGAGCTGCTTTCATGGTGGGCGATACTGGGATCGAACCAGTGACCTCTTCCGTGTCAGGGAAGCGCGCTACCGCTGCGCCAATCGCCCGCGCGAAGGTAACGCGGTTTAAAAGAAAAGAGAGCGGACGACGAGATTCGAACTCGCGACATCCACCTTGGCAAGGTGGTGCTCTACCAGCTGAGCTACGTCCGCACATGTAGATCTTTTACGCCTGAAAGGCGTTCTACAACAAGCAATGTGAATTGCTCTGGTGGGCGATACTGGGATCGAACCAGTGACCTCTTCCGTGTCAGGGAAGCGCGCTACCGCTGCGCCAATCGCCCATTGCCATCCAGCCTGAACCGGAAACCATGGTTTTCACCGAGGTGGGTACGGGATTCGAACCCGTGTATACGGCTTTGCAGGCCGCTGCCTCGCCTCTCGGCCAACCCACCGTGTTAGCACGATTCCGAAGAACCCTTGCCGTGACAGTGTCCTGCGAGCGGACGACGAGATTCGAACTCGCGACATCCACCTTGGCAAGGTGGTGCTCTACCAGCTGAGCTACGTCCGCAGTTTGGAGCTTCGATTCCGTGCCCTCACGGGCATTTCCTCGCGTTCCAACGAGTAAAAACTCTATAGGAGGTTCAATGATTCTCCAAATCGCTTCCCTGCCTCGGGACACAAATCCCGCTGCTTGCTTGATTTCTAGGGGTTTTCACTAATTACAGCACTGTAATTCCTTTTACTTTTGCCGCAGTCCCAAAGTGGGATAATGGTGTGAGCCGGTCGATTTCTAAAATCGACCGGACTGGGCTAGCATTCAAAGGCATCGGGGCGATTGGCGCAGTGGTAGCGCGCTTCGTTCACACCGAAGAGGTCACTGGTTCGAACCCAGTATCGCCCACCCCCGAAGGCCCGTTCCGTTCTTGCAGCGGAGCGGGTCTTTTTGTGTTCCTTGTGTGTGGTCCAGACGGTTTATGCGAGCTGGACTTCCTGTCGGTCCTTTGTGAAAGAGTTGAGACATGACCGCTCCACTGCTTGCCCACGCCACGGATTATGGCCGCATGTACGCCCGTTCCACCAGCGCGGATTTCTCTGTTCCGTCCATCACCACGGTCATAGGGCAACAGCCTCACGGCCTGGATGGATGGTTCGGCTATATGGGTGCGAGCAGCCTTGCCAGCGACCCCCTGCTCCCAGGCATTCTGGGCAGTCCGGCGCAGGTACGCCAGGCGGTCAACAGGGCCGCCAAGGCAGCGGAGGCGTACCGGGATGTCGCCGCGAAACGAGGTGACCGTGTTCATGATTACTGCGAGCAGGTGGCTCTGAGGGCCTTGGGTAAGCCCCACCGGATGAAGGAAACCCGCGAGGCCCTCGCGGCCAACGGCGAGGAAGCATTTGCCGCTCGATTCGATGAATGGTGGGAGCTTTACCGTGTTGAGCCCATCGCGCCGGAGATCACCGTCTGGAACCAAACAGTGGGCTACGCAGGAACGCTGGATCTGGTAGCGCGGATTAACGGCCGGACCTGCCTCATCGATTACAAAACCAAGGGCACCACCAGGGATGGAACGGTCAAGCCTCTGGATGACAAAGTTGTGATGCAGCTGGTGGCAGGGATGAAGGCCGAGGAAAGCCTGGTGGACGCCATGGCCGGCGAATGGGAACCGTGGAAGCACGGTGAAACACCCGTCCTCCTTGCCGTCGCCCTGGGTGAGACGGAAGTCCGTCCCTTGAGGGCCAACCCCGATGTCCTTAAGCATCACTGGTGGAAGTTCTGCGCACTCCGCCGGGTCTGGGAAATGGCCGCTGACACGGGAAGTGCCGGAACTGCACTGCTGCCCGTGGCCCCGCCGGTGTCTTCCCAGTCAGCTTCTCCACTGCGCTAAGCGGCACATCGTGCCCTCCTGGCAACTGCTCCATCTAAACTGGATGGGATCCCGTACCTCTCCACCGTGAGGAAAGACTGCCCATGGCCATTCTGAACATCCGCATCATCGGGGATCCTGTGCTCCGCACCGTGGCCGATCCGGTGACGGACTTCGGACCGGACCTTGAAAAGCTGGTCGCTGACATGGTGGAAACCATGGAGGACGTTGACGGCGCAGGACTCGCCGCGCCGCAGGTCGGAGTCAGTCTCCGTGTTTTCACTTACCGCATCGGCGGAGTGGAAGGGCACATCATCAACCCGGTCCTTGAAAACAGCGACGACTTCCAAGCAGATGAAGTGGAAGGATGCCTGTCCATTCCCGGGCTCGGTTTCCCTGTCCGCCGTCATCGGGCCACCAAGGCAACAGGGGTTGACCTGAATGGCAACCCCGTCGTCGTAGAGGCTGAGGGTATGCTGGCCCGCTGCTTCCAGCACGAGAATGACCACATCGACGGCGTCCTCTTTACGGACCGTCTTGAGGGAGAGGACCGCAAGAGTGCCCTGCGGGCCATCCGCGCTGCCAATTACCACTCCGTTGCAGAACAAACCACGGCGAAGCGCGCCCGGACTGTCGGTTCCAGCTTCGGTGTCGGTTCCGGAACAGCCGGATGAGGGTCCTCTTCGCCGGAACACCAGCGGTGGCCGTGCCGTCACTGGATGGTCTGCTCCGTGCCGGGTTTGACGTCGTCGCCGTGCTCACGCGCCCGGATGCTCCCCTTGGCCGGAAACGCGTGCTGACGCCTTCTCCGGTCGCGGCCCGGGCCGCGGAACTGGGTATTGACCTGATTCACGCAGCCAAGGTGGATGCTGATGTTACTGCCAGGATCGCGGAACTGAAACCTGATGTGGCCGCAATCGTGGCCTATGGCGGGCTAATTCCGCGCGTGGCACTTGACGTTCCGCAACACGGCTGGATCAATCTGCATTTCTCGCTTCTGCCCGCGTGGCGTGGTGCCGCGCCGGTCCAGCACGCCGTCATCGCCGGTGATGACGTGACCGGCGCCGTCACCTTTCTTTTGGAAGAGGGCCTGGACACAGGACCTGTGTTTGGAACGCTCACCGAAAAAGTGAACGACGCCGACACCTCCGGCGCGCTGCTTGAGCGGCTATCCCACAGCGGAGCCGTTCTCCTCGCCCAGACTCTCTCGGCAGTGGAGGCCGGCGCCGCTGCTGCCGTGCCGCAGAGTGGCGAGGTCTCCCTCGCGCCCAAGCTCACCATTGATGACGCCCGCCTCGACTGGCGCCAGCCTGCTCTCGCCATTGGGCGGAGGGCGCGTGGCGTGACTCCTGAGCCGGGAGCCTGGACGACGTTTGAGGGCCAGCGGCTGAAACTGGAACCCGTGGTGCTGCGCCCGGATACCCTTGATCTGGAACCGGGCCGCGTCGCCGTGAGGGAAAAGGCGGTGCTGGTAGGAACTGGCTCGCACGCTGTGGAATTGACGAGGATCCAACCCTCGGGCAAGAAAATGATGACCGCCACCGATTGGGTGCGCGGACAGACTTCACTGGAAAGTATGGTGTTCGAATGAGCGGGTCCGGCACAGGCGGCAACAGCCGCGGGCAACGCAGCGGCGGGCAAGGGAGCGGCGGGCAGCGGGGCAGCGGGGCGGGCGGAAGCCAGCGGAACGCGCAGGGTCGGGAGCGGAACCGGACATCGCAGCGCAGCTTCACCGAGAACGCACCTTCCCAGCGCACCCGCCGTGCGGATCCCGCCCGTCTGGTGGCTTTTGAGGTGCTCCGGGCCGTTGCGTCTGAGGACGCTTATGCGAACCTTGTACTCCCCGCCCGGATCCGGCACCACGGGCTGGACAAGCGCGACGCCGGGTTTGCCACCGAACTGAGCTACGGCGCCCTTCGCGGACAGGGGACTTACGACGCCGTATTGGCCCGTTGCGTTGACCGTCCCCTTGACCAGCTCGATCCGGCGATCCTTGATGCCCTCCGGATCGGAGCCCACCAGCTGTTGGCGATGCGTGTCCCTGCCCACGCTGCCCTCGATCAGACAGTCGGCCTCGCCCGGGCTGTTATCGGAGCCGGGCCTTCCACACTGATCAATGCCGTCCTGCGGAAGGTTTCTGCCCGCAGCCTCGATGAATGGCTCGAGGAACTCCTTCGGGACCAGACTGACGAAACCACTGTTGCATCAGTCCGTCATGCCCATCCGGAGTGGATCGTGAGGGCATTGAGGCAATCATTGGTGGCGCATGGGCGGCCTGTGACGGAAATTACCGCGCTGCTTGAGGCGGACAACGCGGCTCCTGTGGTCAACCTTGTGGCATTGCCCGGCTTGGGAAGCCTTGATGAAGCACTCGAGAATGGAGCGACAGCAGGCGAGCTCGTTGAGGGCTCCGCACTTTCCAGCGGGGGAGACCTCGGCAGGCTGGCTTCCGTCCGGGAGGGCAGCACCAGGGTCCAGGACGCGGGGTCCCAATTGGTGGCGCGCGCCCTTGCCGCCGTCGATCTTCAGGGCAGTCGTGGTGGCGCTGGCGACGACGCCGGCCGCAGCGGTTCCGGGCAGGGTGAACTTTGGCTGGACCTTTGCGCCGGACCGGGCGGAAAGGCAGCCCTGCTTGGTGCCCTCGCCCTCCAGAGCGGCGCACGCTTGCTGGCCAACGAACCCCTGCCGCATCGGGCCAAGCTGGTCCGCCAGGCGTTATCGATTGTGCCCGGCGACGTCTGGGAAGTCCGCACCGGCGACGGCCGGGAGCTCGGCAGCGAACAGCCCGGAACGTTCGATCGGGTCCTCGTGGATGTTCCCTGCAGCGGGTTGGGCGCCCTGCGGCGCCGTCCGGAATCCCGCTGGCGCCGGTCACCGAAAGACCTAGCAGACCTGGGGCCCCTGCAACGGGACTTGCTCAAGTCGGCCTTGGCCGCGGTTCGGCCCGGCGGCGTGGTGGCCTATGTGACGTGCTCGCCGCACCCGGCCGAAACCACCGCGGTGGTGAGCGATGCCCTGCGCAAACGTGATGACCTGGAATTGCTGGATGCCGGAGCTGCGCTGGACAACGTGAGCCTGACCGGACACTTGGAGTCCGGGCATGAGGGGACGGCACAGTTGTGGCCCCACCTCCACGCCACAGACGCCATGTTCCTTGCCCTTATCCGGAAGAAGTCCTGACACCGGGATTGCCGGGCAGCGTCGATCCCGCAGGTACCCTCAACTGAAAACCGCCGGCCGTTGTTTGGTTTGGCAGTGCCCTTACGTGAAAGGACATCCACATGGCCCAGTGCTGTATCAATCCCAGCATCCTCTCGGCGGACTTCGTTAACCTTGAGGCCGAACTTCGCCGCATCAGCAACGCCGACGCCGTCCACGTTGACGTAATGGACAACCACTTCGTTCCCAACCTGACCATCGGCCTGCCGGTGGTGCAGCGGATCCAGGCCGTCAGTCCGGTGCCGTTGGACGCCCACCTGATGATCAGCGACGCCGACCGCTGGGCCCCGGCATACGCCGATGCAGGAGTGGCATCCGTGACTTTCCACGTCGAGGCCTCGATCGCTCCGATCAAACTTGCCCGTGAGCTGCGGGCAAGAGGAGCGAAGGCTGGAATGGCGTTACGGCCGGGAACACCGGTGGAGCCGTACCTGGACATGTTGCCGGAACTGGACCTGCTCCTCATCATGACAGTGGAGCCGGGCTTTGGCGGTCAGTCCTTCCTGGACCTCACGCTTCCCAAGATCCGCCGGGCACGGGCTGCCATCGACGGCGCCGGCACAGGCGTGGCCTTGCAAGTGGACGGTGGCATCACAGAAGAAACCATCATCAGGGCAGCTGAAGCCGGAGCGAATGTCTTTGTGGCAGGTTCTGCCGTCTATGGCGCCGAGGACCCGTCGGAAGCCGTTGAAAGGCTTCGGAAGGCCGGCAGCCGTTAGCCGACGATGATGCCTCGGGTTTGAGGCGAAAAGAATTCTCCTGTGACGCATTCTGACGGGAATACCCGGGCGGGCAGTGAGGTTGTGACAGAATAACAACACACAATACGTGCTCCGGGGTCGGTGTAAGTCCGAACCGGCGGTGACAGTCCGCGACCCGCGAGCCGGTGCTTTCTCTTCGAAGGCTTCCGGCGGACGGTTGAACCGGTGAAATTCCGGTACCGACAGTTAAAGTCTGGATGAGAGAAGCACGTACGGCTGTTTCTGTGGCGCTTTAAAGCGCCCCGGAATTTGCTGTCGTACACCCCCGGAGCCCACGCGGTTTTCGAGGGAAGGAACGACACACAGGTGCTCTCAGACGCTGAATTCACGTCCGCTGAAATGGCGGCGATGGAGCGCGCCTTGGCAGAGGCCCTCAAGGGACCCCGTGGGGTGAACCCGTTGGTTGGAGCGGTAATTCTCGATGCCTCCGCCAGGCAGATTGCTACCGGTTATCACCGTGGAGCAGGGACCCCCCACGCCGAGGCCGACGCGATTGCCCAGGCGGGCTTGCAGGGGTTGGATCTGTCGGGTTCCACCATGGTGGTCACCCTTGAACCCTGCAATCACTGTGGACGCACCGGTCCCTGCGCGCAGGCCATCATCGATGCCGGCATCGCCAATGTCATTTATGCCGTCGATGACCCGCATGATCCGGCAGCCGGAGGCGCGGCCACACTGCTGGCGGCGGGAGTCAAGGTACGTTCGGGTCTGAACGCAGAGGGCGCCTTCGACCTGAACCGCAGATGGTTCGACGCCGTGCTGTCCAAGCGGCCTTTCGTCACACTCCACATCGCGCAGACCCTCGACAGCAGAATCGCAGCCCAGGACGGCACCAGCCAGTGGATTTCCAGTCCGGAGTCGCTGGCCGACAACCACAGTACCCGTGGCCGAATTGATGCCATCCTGGTGGGCACCCAGACAGTCATGATTGACAACCCCCGGTTGACGGCCAGGAATTCCGCCGGTGAGCTCGAAGGCCGGCAACCACTGCGGGCCGTCATGGGACTCCGGAGCATCCCGGAAGATGCCGCTATCCATGGAGATGACGGACGTGTCCTCCATCTCGCCACAAGGGACCCCCGCCAGGCATTGGACACCCTCTTTGCTGCCGGTGTACGCCACCTGATGGTGGAGGGCGGCTCCCGTATCCTCAGCGCCTTCCTGACGGCCGGGCTGGTGGATGAACTTATTGTTTACCTGGCACCCACACTGCTGGGGTCCGGAACCGCAGCCCTGGGCGACCTCGGCATCACAACACTGTCCGACGCCCAGCATTGGGAATGGGATCCCGCAGGAGGCGGAGCCGTTCAGACCCTGGGCCGGGACCTTCGGCTGCATCTTCGCCCTGCCGGTTCACAAACATCCGCCGGCTCAGCCATCACTGAACTTTCCAAGGCAACTTCAACCGATTCAACCGTGCACCTGACAGGTGCCGGCAGCGCAGCAGGAGGCTATTGATGTTTACCGGAATTATCGCCGAGCAGGGCAAAGTCCTGTCCGTGGACAGGGGAGACGGCAGCGCAACCCTCCGCCTGCAGGCGCCCGGGACCACCGAGGGTCTCGCTCTGGGCGGATCCATCGCAGTGAACGGCGTATGCCTGACTGCCACTGAGATCGTGGGCAAGGAGTTCAGCGTCGATGTCATGGGCGAGACCCTGGACAGGAGCACGATTGGTCAGTTGCAGGCTGGGGACGCCGTCAACCTTGAGCGATGTGTTCCTGCCGGTGGGCGCCTCGACGGCCACGTCGTCCAAGGCCACGTGGACGGTGTCGGCAGCCTGGTGGAACGGGAATCCCTGGAAAACTGGGACCGGCTGAGGTTCGAAGTGCCGTCCGGTCTTGCACGCTATATCGCTGAAAAGGGTTCCATAGCGGTCGACGGCGTATCCCTCACTGTTACTGCCGTCAGCCCGGCGCAGGAGCCGGCAGCCTGGTTTGAGGTCGGACTGATCCCCACCACATTGGCAGAGACCGGTCTGGGAGCAAAGAGCATAGGGAGCCCGGTGAACCTGGAAGTTGATGTGCTCGCCAAGTACACCGAGCGCTTGTTGGCATTCTCGCTTCCGGCATCACGTGAGGAATCCGCATCGGCCTCGCTGGCAGCAGACACGGGGGCCTCGCTGTGAGCCCGGCCTTCCCTGTGACCGGCCACCCGCTGGATCTGGCCGCTCCTGTCGAATTGGGCGTTGTTCCGTCAGCGTTGGACACCATTGAAGAAGCAGTAAGGGCCATCGCCGCCGGCCGACCGGTCATCGTGGTGGACAACGAGGACCGCGAAAATGAGGGCGACATCATTTTTGCGGCGGAGTTTGCCACGCCGGCCCTGATGGGCTGGACCGTCCGCTACAGCTCGGGAGTCATTTGTGTTCCCCTCGATGGTGCCCGCGCTGATGTCCTGGCATTGCCGCCCATGGTCGAAGTCAATGAAGACTCCAAGGGAACTGCCTACACAGTCTCCTGTGATGCGGCAGTCGGCGTGACCACGGGAATTTCGGCGTCCGACCGTGCCCTGACTGCCAGGGTGTTGGCCGATCCGGCCAGCAAACCGGCCTCGCTCACACGTCCCGGGCATGTTTTTCCGCTTCGCGCCGTTGAGGGTGGTGTACGGGAACGTCCTGGCCACACGGAAGCGGCCGTTGAGCTGTGCCGGCTGGCGGGACTGTCGCCCGTGGGTGTGATTGCAGAACTGGTGTATGACAACGGAGAGATGATGCGGCTGGATGGACTGCGGGTTTTTGCTGCAGAACACGGCTGCCCGCTCATCTCGATCGAGGACCTTGTGAGCTATCTGGGCAATGGGGACCACAGTAGGCGGGCATCGGTTCCGGCCGGAAAAGAGGAGAAATAATGACGGCTTCAAAAGCCCATAAGGCAGCTAACGGCGCAGAGCCCCACCCGGTCAGCGGTGGCCCGGTGGTCCAGCTGCCCAGCGAGTTCGGCGGTTTGGTTGCCCAGGCATGGATTGACCTCGAAACCGGCGCCGAGCACCTGGCTGTGAGCTCTCCCATTCCGCCCACCGACGGGCAGGCACCCCTGGTGCGGCTGCACTCGGAATGCCTCACTGGCGACGTCTTCGGGTCCTACCGCTGCGACTGCGGCGAACAGCTCGCCTATGCGCTGGAGATGATCAGCGAATATGGCGGGACGTTGCTGTACCTCCGGGGGCAGGAAGGCCGCGGCATAGGCCTTGCCAACAAGATCAAGGCCTACGCCCTTCAGGAAGCCGGACTGGACACCGTAGAAGCCAACGAGCAGCTGGGGTTGCCTGTGGATGCCCGTTGCTACAAGGCTGCGGCGCAGATCCTGGCAGAAATGGGGCTCACCGAAATCCGGCTCCTGAGCAACAACCCTGATAAGCAGAACAGGTTGGCCAAGGCGGGCGTCACAGTGGTGGAGATGATTCCCACCGAGGTTCCCTCCCGCGAGCAGAACATCCGGTACCTGCAGACCAAGAAGGACCGGATGGACCACAGGCTTGTCCTTGGCGCCGAGTCCGCCACCGTTTCCGCTGGGGCCGTCGGCATGGCCGCCACCCCCTTTGACCACGAACAGGACTGAGCCGGCCTCTGCCTGAACTGACCCGGGCTGAGCTGCCTGGTCCAAACAGAACCTCGTCAACACTGAACACCAAGACCCACCACAACTACTGAACGGAACCTCGCAATGAGCGGACACGGCGCGCCCGAAATCGACTTGACCACCCTGAACCCGGACGAAACGTCCCGCCTGAAACTGGCGATTGTTGCCGCCAGCTGGCACACGCAAATCATGGACGGCCTGCTCGACGGTGCGCTCCGGGCTGCCAAAGAGGCCGGCATCAGCGAGCCCACCGTCCTGCGGGTACCAGGCAGCTTCGAGCTTCCCGTCGCGGCCGCCCGGCTGGCCTCACACTTTGACGCAGTCGTGGCACTCGGTGTGGTGATCAGGGGAGGCACCCCCCACTTTGACTACGTCTGCCAGGCCGCCACGATGGGCCTGACCGATGTCAGCGTCAAAACCGGCGTCCCCGTTGGATTCGGTGTGCTGACCTGTGACACGGAACAGCAGGGCCTTGACCGGGCCGGCCTTCCGGGTTCCTCGGAGGACAAGGGCCATGAAGCCGTGACAGCGGCCCTCGCAACGGCAGTGACCCTGGGCCAGTATCGGTAATTAGCCGTCTGTGCTTTCTGTCACAACGCCGTCGTCATGCTACGGCCCGGCAGGCGCTCTCCAGCCTCGAGCAAGTAGGCTGGAGGGCGTGAAGAATTTCGAGACGCTGTTTGCAGAACTCAGTGAGAAGGCTGCAACACGCCCGCCCGGCTCCCGCACGGTCGCTGAATTGGAGTCCGGGGTCCACGGCATCGGCAAGAAGGTTGTCGAAGAAGCAGCGGAAGTCTGGATGGCTGCTGAGTACGAATCAGACGAAGCAGCCGCTGAGGAGATCTCCCAGCTGCTCTACCACCTGCAGGTTCTGATGCTTGCCAAGGGACTAAGCCTGGAAGACGTTTACAAGCATCTTTAGCCGCGTCGCTGCGGTCACACCCTGCTTGAACCGATTCCGTCCCCACCCAGAAAGATTTTCCTCCATGCTGCGAGTTGCCGTTCCCAATAAAGGATCCCTGTCCGAAGCCGCCTCCGAGATGCTCGCCGAGGCAGGCTACCGCCAGCGCCGAGATGGCGGCCGCGAGCTGGTGCTGGTTGATCCGGACAACGACATTGAGTTCTTTTTCCTCCGCCCGCGCGACATCGCTGTGTATGTAGGGCAAGGAACGCTCGACGTCGGGATCACCGGCCGGGACCTGCTGCTGGACGCCGAGGTGGAGGCGGAGGAGCTGCTCGGCCTTGGGTTTGCCGCCTCGACTTTCCGCTTCGCTGGGCCCGTAGGTGACTTCGACAGCGTTGAACAGCTTGAGGGCAAGCGGCTCGCCACGAGCTACGACGGCCTTCTGCGGGGATACCTTGCCGAGCGGGGAATCAACGCCAAAGTGGTACGGCTCGACGGCGCCGTCGAGTCCTCCGTGAGGCTCGGCGTCGCCGACGCAATTGCCGACGTCGTCGAGACCGGGACCACGCTCAAGGCTGCCGGGATGGAAATCTTCGGGGAACCGATCCTGCTCTCCGAGTCGGTGCTCATCGGCCGCAAGGGTGAAAAGAATCCAGCGGCCGACATCCTGATCCGCCGTCTTCAGGGTGTCCTCGTAGCCCGCCAGTACGTGCTGATGGACTACGACATCCGTAAGGAACTGGTGGAAGAGGCAGCCGCGCTGACCCCCGGCCTTGAGTCTCCGACTGTCTCCCCGCTGCGCGACTCTGACTGGGTGGCAGTGCGCTCCATGGTGCCGAAGAAGGAAACCAACCGGATTATGGACGAGCTCTATGACCTGGGTGCCCGTGCCATCCTTGTCAGCAGCATCCACGCCTGCCGCATCTGAGCCCCTCGTCCACAGAGTTTCCTTTATAAGTTTTCAGGAGAAGTCATGGCTGTAGCCGTACGCGTCATCCCATGCCTGGACGTTGATGCCGGCCGCGTGGTCAAGGGCATCAACTTTGAAGGCCTTCGCGATGCCGGAGACCCGGTGGAGCTCGCGCACCGGTACGACAACGGCAGTGCCGACGAGTTGACGTTCCTCGATGTCACAGCGTCTTCCGGCAACCGCGAGACCACCTTCGACGTCGTGCGCCGGACCGCCGAAGAAGTCTTTATTCCGCTGACAGTAGGCGGCGGTGTGCGCGGCGTTGCTGAGGTGGACAAGTTGCTGCGCTATGGAGCCGATAAGGCATCCATCAACACAGCCGCTGTAGCGCGTCCCGACGTCGTGGATGAGATCACCAGGCACTTCGGCTCCCAGGTGCTGGTGCTGTCTGTGGATGCACGGCGTAACCGACCCGGCTCCAAACCGACCCCGTCCGGCTTCGAAGTGACAACCCACGGCGGCCGGCAGGGGACCGGGATAGACGCCATCGCCTGGGCCAAGGAGGCAGCGGACCGCGGCGTGGGAGAAATTCTGCTTAACTCCATCGATGCTGACGGAACCAAGGACGGCTTCGACCTGGAGCTCATCCGTTTGGTTCGTGCCGCAGTTCGGGTTCCCATCATCGCCTCGGGCGGAGCGGGCGAGCCGGCCCACTTCCCGCCGGCCGTGGCCGCGGGCGCAGATGCCGTCCTGGCCGCATCCATCTTCCACTTCGGACCTGACGACATGATTTTGCAGGTTAAGACGGCCATCCGCGAAGCCGGTTTCGAAGTCCGCTAGCCCTCGCACGGACAGCCGCCTGCCCGTATTAGCTACAGGCCCACTTCTGCGGACTGGAGCAGCGCAACGGCGTCGGGCTGGCCTTCAAATGTGACGAGGGCATGTTTCGTTCTGCCGTGCGCATGCATCAGCAACTCACCGGGTTCCCCGACGATCGCAACCGAAACAGGCGCGCGCTTGGCAACGTGCCGCGGGCCTGAAGGGCGCACCAGCACCACACCCAGGTCCACGCCGCGATACAGAATGGCAGCGCGCTTAACGAGTTCGTCCCAGAGTGCGTCGGAGTATTCGGCGTCCAGGGCGCGGGGAGCCCAGCGGTCCACTGCGCGTCGGACGTCTTCAGTGTGGACGAAGTACTCAATGAGGTTCGAGCTTTCGTCCAGCGCCGGAATATTCATGGGGGAAAGAACCGGAGGACCTGCCCGGAAGGTGTTGACCAGGCGGTTGTAGTCCTCTGTGGTCTTCAGCTTGGCCGCCAGTTTCGCCGTCGCTTTGTCCGAGGCCTTTGCCAGGCCCTTGAACAGGAGCCCCAGTCCGACGGCGGCCTTCCGCTCGCGCAGATAGAGGTGCGCGGCGAGATCCCGGGTTTGCCATCCGGTGCAGAGCGTGGGGGAGTCCGGACCGGCCGCCAGCAGGGTCTCGGCCAGAACTTCTCGGGACGGTTCGACGAAATGCATCACTTGTGAAAGTAGCACGACAGGGCGGGACACGCGCAGTGGAACCGCCGCCTCGGCTGGTGCTGATCTTCACACTTTCGGCAGGCACTAGACTTGACCTGATGTCTGAGCAGCCCGCCCCCGCCCCGCGCGCGTCAAACCCGCCCGTTTCCACGCCTGTAGCTACGGCTGGTTCAACGACGGGTTCGCAGCCACGGGCCAGTGACCTTCCGGCCGGAATTGCCGCTGCCCTCAAGCGTGACAGCGCCGGCCTGGTGGCGGCCGTGGTGCAACAGTACGACACGAATGAAGTGCTCATGCTGGGCTGGATGGACGATGAGGCACTTCAGCGGACCCTGAGCACAGGCCGTGTGACGTTCTATTCACGCTCCCGCCAGGAGTACTGGCGTAAGGGAGATACCTCGGGGCATGTCCAATGGGTTAAGTCCGTGGCCCTTGACTGTGACGGAGACGCCCTGCTGGTCCGGGTGGACCAGGTAGGCGCGGCCTGCCACACGGGAACGCGGACCTGCTTCGACGGCCGCGAACTCGAAGCCGTAACAGGCAGTTCCTCCTGACCCGGACCTGAATCAGGACCAGCAGCACACCCCCTACTTTCAATTGCCACTTATAGAACAGGCGGAGAACCATAGCCATGCAGGACCTTGGAGTCATCAGCCCGGGCCTGGAAGAGTTCCGCGAACTCGCAGGCCACAGCCGCGTCATCCCCGTCCGTCTCAAGGTCCTGGCGGACGCTGAAACGCCGATCGGCCTGTACCGCAAGCTCGCGCAGGGCCAGCCGGGCACCTTCCTCATGGAATCCGCTGCGGTAGGCGGTTCCTGGTCCAGGTACTCCTTCATCGGCGCCAAATCCCGGGCTACCCTGACCACCAAGGACGGCCAGGCGCACTGGCTCGGCGAGCCGCCTAAGGGTGTGCCCGTCGACGGCAATCCGGTGGACGCTGTACGGGACACCATTGAGGCCTTGCGGACGGACAGGTTCGACGGACTGCCTCCCTTCACCTCAGGCCTGGTCGGATTCCTCGGCTGGGAAACCGTGCGCCATTGGGAGAAGCTCACCAGCCCTCCCGAGGATGATCTCCAGCTGCCCGAAATGGCGCTCAACCTGGTCACCGACATGGCCGTGCACGACAATACTGACGGCACAGTGCTGCTCATCGCCAACGCCATCAATTTCGATAACAGCTCCGAGCGCGTCGACGAGGCATGGCACGACGCCATCGCCCGCGTGAAGGCGCTGCTGAGCAGGGTCAGCACCCCTGTGCAGCAGCCCGTCTCGGTCCTGGAGCCTGCGGCCTTGGACTTCGCCTCCAGCGTGCAGGAACGCTGGAACGAGCCGGAGTATCTGGCCGCAATTGACCGCGGCAAGGAAGCAATCGTCGACGGCGAAGTCTTCCAGGTGGTCATTTCGCGCCGGTTCGAGATGGAATGCGACGCCAGCCCGCTCGACGTGTACCGCGTGCTCCGCAACACCAACCCCAGTCCGTACATGTACATCTTCAGCCTCGAGGATGCCGACGGGCGTGAGTACTCGATCGTGGGTTCGTCCCCGGAGGCTCTCGTCACCGTGAACGGCGAGGAAGTCATCACCCACCCGATCGCAGGATCCCGCCCCAGGGGCAAGACAGTGGAGGCGGATAAAGCGCTGGCAGAGGAACTGCTGGCCGATCAAAAGGAGCGGGCTGAGCATCTGATGCTCGTTGACCTCTCCCGTAACGACCTCTCCAAGGTCTGTGTGGCCGGCACCGTGGATGTCACCCAGTTCATGGAGGTGGAGCGTTTCAGCCACATCATGCACCTCGTCTCCACAGTGGTTGGCAACCTCGCGCCCACAGCGAAGGCCTATGACGTCCTGAAGGCTACTTTTCCGGCGGGAACGCTTTCCGGTGCCCCCAAACCGCGTGCGCTGAGGCTCCTGGACGAGCTCGAACCTCACCGCCGGGGTATCTATGGCGGGGTTGTTGGCTACCTGGACTTCGCGGGAGACATGGACATGGCCATCACCATCCGGTCCGCCCTCCTGCGTGACGGCCGCGCCTACGTCCAGGCTGGCGGCGGGATCGTGGCGGATTCGGTCAATCCCACCGAAGCCCTCGAGACGGTCAACAAGGCCGCCGCGCCTCTCCGGGCGGTCCACATAGCGGGATCGCTGCACAATATCCAGGAGGAAGGCGTGCCCGTTCCAGGCAGCCTCCCGCCGTCGCCTGCTGCAACAGGTCCGGGCGTCTGATGCGCCGATCCGACAAGTCAGCGAGCTCCACTGCTTCCACCGGAGGCGGCACCGCCGGCACCGACCCCACTGCCACGGGAGCGACCATGGGGGGAACCGGCACCAAGCCTGCACCGGCATGGACCCGAAAACCGTTCCTCGTCATGATCATTGCCTTGACGGCGCTGGCCGTCGTCGGAACCACCACCCAGACCTGGATAACCGTCCATCTGGATCCCGCCCAACTTGGCCAGGCTGTCAACACCCAGGACGGCCTGCCGGTCCAGGGGAGCAAAGCTGCAACAGCGGTAACGGCACTTGCAATCGTCGCCCTGGCAGGCGGCCTGGCTGCCTCGATCGCCGGCAGGATCGCGCGCTGGATTATTACGGGAATTATCGTCGCCGCTTCTGCGGGAATCCTGGCGGCCGCCCTGACTGTCCTCGCTGATCCGCTGGCTGCGTCCCAGGGTGCTATTGCGGCAGCAACAGGCGTTGCCGGAAGCAACGTCCAGGTGAGCGTTACGGCTTTCCCTGCCCTCGCCGTCGTTGCCGGAACAATGCTCGGATTGAGCGCCCTCCTGATAATCCCGGCGAGCCGGTATTGGAAGGCGCGTACGCGGTTTGACGCGGCGGCGGCCGGCACGAATCCTGAAGCCTCCGGTCCGGCTGACGAGATTGACAGCTGGGACAGGTTGTCAAAGGGCGACGACCCCACCTGAGCCGATGTCCAAGGCAGGGACAAAAAATGGCAGAATGTAAGCAGTATTCATCCTGAGGAGATTTTCATGAGCAAAGCCACTGTTTCCGCATCCAAGTCAGGTTCACCGGCAGGCGCCTCCGCCGCCGGTGTCGACCTAGGCGTTGACCACAGCATTGAGCTTGGTCATGGCAACAGCCCGGCAGCGTGGACGTGCGTCATCGTGATGCTCGTTGGTGCGCTCATTGCTTCCATTGCGTTCGTCATCGCCAGCACTCCGATCTTCATCGCCGGCGGGATTGTGATGCTGGTCGGCTTGGTCCTCGGTTTCGCGATGCGCAAGGCAGGCTACGGCGTCGGCGGCAGCAAGCTGAAGAACTCCGGCCACTAGAAGTGACAGTTCTCGATGACATCAACGCCGGTGTTAGGGAGGATCTGGAGGCACGGCGTCGTCTCGTTTCCCTCGCGGAACTGAAGGACCTCACGTCCGCAGCCGCCCCTGCCCGGGATGCCTGGGCTGCCCTTGGCGGTAACTCTGCCAGCCGCGAGCAGCTCAAGGTCATCGCCGAAATCAAACGGCGCAGTCCTTCCAAGGGGGACCTCGCCAGTATCACCGATCCTGCCGCGCTGGCCGTCCAGTATGCCGACGGCGGAGCTTCAGTGATCAGCGTCCTGACTGAACAGCGCCGCTTCAATGGATCCCTTGCCGACCTCGACGCCGTCCGGGCAAGTGTGGATATCCCGCTGCTCCGCAAGGACTTCACGCTGGACGAGTATCAGATCTGGGAAGCCCGCGCACACGGGGCGGACATGGTCCTGCTCATTGTGGCAGCCCTTTCCGATGCCCAACTGCAGGAGTTCAGTGCATTGAGCACAGAGCTTGGCATGAATGTCCTCGTGGAAACGCATACGCCTGAGGAGATTGAGCGTGCTGTCGCGGCCGAGGCGAGAATCATCGGTGTCAACGTGCGCAATCTGAAGACTCTCGACGTCGACCGTTCAGTTTTTGCCTCCCTGGCAGGGAGTATTCCGGCAAGTGCTGTCATCGTCGCCGAATCGGGTGTGCGGGGCGTCGACGACGTCACCCACTACGCCGCCCACGGCGCCAACGCGATCCTTGTCGGCGAAGCCTTGGTCAGCGACGCGACTCCGCGGGAGCGGATAGCAGAATTCACAGCGGCCGGCGCCGAAGCTATCGCCGCCCGCGTCTGACAACCGGTACTCCGCTGCAGGCGGCCGCCTGCAACGGTCTGCCGCACGTCATGTTGCCGGACTTACGGCGCACGACAAAAAGCAACTGAGCGCCACATAGAACACTGAGCACTACATAAAACACTGAAACAGTGGAACAGGATGGTGAGACTGATGGTCGACGCACCAACAGCCGGCTCTGACAAGGATGCCGTGGACGCATTCCTTCAAGGGGGACCGTCGCTGCGCCATGCACCCGGCCCCTACTTCGGCTCCTACGGCGGGCGCTGGATGCCCGAATCGCTGATCGCCGCCCTGGACGAGCTTGAAGATACCTTTGAGAAGGCCAAGGCCGATCCGGAGTTCATCGCGCAGATCGCGGACCTGAACAAGAACTACTCAGGGCGTCCCTCACTGCTCACCGAAGCTAAGCGGTTCTCCGCTCACGCCGGGGGAGTGCGCGTGTTCCTCAAACGCGAAGACCTCAACCACACTGGCTCCCACAAGATCAACAACGTCCTGGGCCAGGCGCTCCTTGCCAAGCGCATGGGCAAGACTCGGGTCATCGCCGAGACCGGTGCCGGCCAGCACGGCGTTGCCAGCGCCACGGCCGCCGCTTTGCTTGGCCTCGAATGTGTTGTCTACATGGGCGCTGAAGACTGCCGCCGGCAAGCGCTGAATGTTGCCCGGATGGAACTGCTGGGCGCTACGGTCATCCCCGTGACCAACGGTTCTCAGACGCTCAAGGACGCCATCAACGAGGCACTCCGTGACTGGGTTGCGAACGTCGGAAACACCCACTACCTGCTCGGTACTGCCGCCGGGGCCCACCCGTTCCCCGCGTTGGTCCGCTACTTCCATGAGGTCATCGGCGAGGAAGCCCGCGCCCAGATCCTCGACCAGGCCGGTCGCCTACCGGATGCGGTGTGCGCCTGCATCGGCGGCGGATCCAATGCCATCGGGATCTTCCACGGATTCCTTGATGACCCGTCCGTGAGGATCTACGGATTTGAAGCCGGCGGCGACGGCGTCGACACCGGCCGCCATGCAGCTACGATCACCCTGGGCAAGCCCGGCGTCCTTCACGGTGCCCGCTCCTACCTGATGCAGGACGACGACGGCCAGACCATCGAGTCCCACTCCATTTCCGCCGGACTGGACTACCCCGGCGTCGGACCGGAGCACTCCTACCTCGCGGACATCGGACGGGTCAGCTACGAGCCCATCACCGACAGCGAAGCCATGGACGCGTTCCGTCTCCTGTGCCGTACAGAGGGCATCATCCCCGCTATTGAGTCGGCGCACGCCCTGGCCGGCGCCATCAAGGTGGGGCAGCGGCTCGCCGCAGAAGACGGCGACGCCAGCAGCAAGATCGTGCTCGTGAACCTGTCCGGACGAGGGGACAAGGACGTGGCAACAGCCGCTGAATGGTTCGATCTGCTGGACAAGGATTCCGCAGAAGCCGAGATCGGCAAAGAGGGAGAGCAGCTGTGACCGGCGTTCAGGACATCACCAGCACCAGCAAATCGGCAGCAGCCATTGATAAGGCGCGTGCCGAGGGCCGGGCGGCACTCATCGGCTACCTGCCGGCGGGGTTCCCCAGCGTCGAAGACACTATTGCCGCAGGCATCGCCCTGGCCGAGAACGGTGCTGACCTCATCGAGATCGGCATCCCGTATTCGGACCCGGTCATGGACGGCCAGGTTATTCAGGCAGCCACCACCGAGGCTCTCGCCAAGGGCTTCTCCGTGCGGCAGGTGTTCGACGTCGTCGCCGGCATCACCAGCAAAACCGATGCCGCTGTGCTGGTTATGACCTATTGGAACCCTGTGATCCGGATGGGCGTTGACGAGTTCTCCCGCCGCCTCTCCGAAGCAGGGGGAGCAGGCCTCATCACTCCGGACCTCATCCCTGATGAAGCGGCCGACTGGATGGAAGCCTCCGATAAGTACGGTCTGGACCGCGTGTTCCTTGTCGCGCCTTCCTCATCACCGGAACGGATGCGGCGTACGGTCGACGCCAGCCGCGGTTTTGTTTACGCCGTCTCCATCATGGGCGTCACCGGCGCAAGGTCCTCTGTCAGCAGCGCCGCAAAGGATGTGGTGGCTGCGGCCAAGGTGGCAGGCGCCGAACGGGTTTGTGTGGGACTCGGTGTTTCCACCGCTTCGCACGTCCGGGAAATTGCTGAGTACGCCGACGGCGTGATCGTGGGCACGGCTCTTGTGGCCGCCATCCGCGACGGTGGTGTGGACGCGGTTGCCGCGCTCACCAAAGACCTCCGCACCGGACTCAACAAGGAAGTAGCCTAAATAATGCAGACTGTCCTCCACGCTGCCGCCCTCGTGCCGGCAAGCATCCCGAGCCCGGACTGGTCCGGCTTCGATATCCCGCTGCCGTGGGGGTCACTCCGCATCCACGCCTACGCCCTGTGCATCCTGGCCGGCATCATCGTGGGATTGTGGCTCACGTCCCGACGCTGGAACAAGAGGGGGACGCCGGAAGGCAGCCTGTGGGACATCGCCATCTGGGCGATCCCCTTCGGCATCATCGGCGGACGCCTGTATCACGTCTTTTCTTCCCCTGATGCCTACTTCGGCCCTGGCTTCGACGGCACGGGCGATCTTTCACTGATTCCGCAGATCCAGCGCGGCGGCCTGGGGATCTGGGGCGCTGTGCTGCTGGGTGCAGTCGGCGCCTGGATTGGCTGCCGCCGTGCAGGAGTGAAGCTCACCGCATTCCTCGATGCAGCTGCGCCCGGACTGTTGCTTGCCCAGGCAATCGGCCGGTGGGGGAACTACTTCAACCAGGAACTCTTCGGCAGCCCCACCACCCTTCCTTGGGGACTTCAGGTGGACGCCGACAACGCGAATTTCCCGCCCGGGATGCCTGTTGACACGCTGTTCCACCCCACATTCCTGTACGAGTCGTTGTGGAACCTGGTTGGCGTCGCCCTCCTGCTTATCCTGGACCGCAGGTTCAACTTCCGGCGCGGCCGGCTTTTCTGGCTCTACGCGATGTATTACACACTGGGCCGTGTCTGGATTGAGGCTATGCGGATCGACGACGCCGAGCAGATCAACCTGTTCGGCATCACCACCAGGCTCAACGTCTGGACCAGCATCTTCGTGTTTGTTGCGGCACTGATTGTCTTCATCGTGCTGGGCAGGAAGAAGCCGGAAGAGCCCGACACCCCTTATCTGGACGGGCGCAGTTCTGCAGACCACGATGCAGCGGCAGCCGAAACAGTCGAATCAGCTGACGTCAAAAGCATCCGTGATGCGGACGAACATGTCTCAGATAGTGAATCGCGTGGTAATCTCCCTGATAACCAAAGCGATCCAGACCGTGCTTCCTCCCAGGAAGTGGCGGACGAATCAGACGGTGGAAGCACTTCCCTCCAGGAAAAGCAGCCGACTGCAAAGTCCACTGATGAGGTTACGGAAAACGCGCCGGAGGCTGGCAGCACCAAGTAGGCCAGTAACGGTATAGCAGGGCATCAGAGTTACCGCTCCGAGAGCCCGCTCCACAGCGTCGTGGCATGAGGGCCCGCCCTGCCAGCACACAGCTGCTGACCGGTCAAGCCCGGGTCGTAGACCTGCGTAACTGTTAGTTGAGCAGGGCCCTCTGGCCTACAATTCCAAGTACTAACACTTTGTTGTGCCCATCACAGTGGTGCTCAAAGTCGGGCCAACGTTGTCCCTTCCATACGCACGATCAGGAGGAAGGACGTCTCCAATGACCCAAACTCTTCACAGCCCCAGCTGGTCAGAACCAAGCCAGTCCCAAGCGGCCATGTCGCCGTTCAAGCGGTTCGCCATGCTGCCGGAGTCCGGCGGTCTGTACAACGCTGAGCAGGAGAAGGACGCCTGCGGCCTCGCCATTATTGCCACCCTCCGCGGTGAACCCGGCTACGACATCGTTGATGCTGCCCTGACTGCCCTGCGTAACCTTGAGCACCGGGGCGCCGTGGGCGCGGATGAAGGTACCGGCGACGGCGCCGGCCTCCTGATGCAGGTGCCGGACGAGTTCTTCCGCGCTGTCACCGACTTCGAACTTCCCGCCCCCGGCCAGTACATCGTGGGTACAGCCTTCCTCCCTGCTGAGCAGCGGGAGTCAGATGCAGCCAAGGCAGGAATCGAAGGGCTGGCTGCAGATGAGGGCCTGACAGTTCTGGGCTGGCGGGAGGTTCCCATCGTTGCTGACCTGGTGGGTGCCATGGCCCGTGCCTGTATGCCGTACTTCTCCCAGCCTTTCCTCGCTTCCAGCAGTGGGGAGCAGCTGGATCGCAACGAACTCGATTCGCGTGCCTGGCGGATCCGCAAGCGCGCCCAGAACAAGTTCGGCGTGTACTTCCCGTCGTTCTCGTCCCGGACCATCGTCTACAAGGGCATGCTCACCACTGCCCAGCTGGAGCCGTTCTACCCCGATCTTTCGGACAAGCGCTTCAAAACGAAGCTGGCGATCGTCCACTCGCGCTTCTCCACCAACACGTTCCCTTCGTGGCCGCTGGCGCAGCCCTTCCGCACCATCGCCCACAACGGCGAAATCAACACGGTCAAGGGAAACAGGAACTGGATGCGTGCCCGCCAGTCCCAGCTGGCCAACCCGCTGCTCGGGGATGCCCCCGAAGAGCTGTATCCCATCTGCACCCCGGGTGCCTCCGACTCCGCTTCCTTTGATGAAGTAGCCGAGCTGCTGTGGCTGTCAGGCCGCCCCATCACGCACTCGATCATGATGATGATCCCCGAGGCCTGGGAAAACCACGCCACCATGGATCCCGCCCGCAAGGCGTTCTACGAGTACCACTCCTTGCTGATGGAACCGTGGGACGGCCCGGCAGCCGTGTCCTTCACTGACGGCAACCTGGTCGGCGCCACGCTGGACCGCAACGGTCTCCGCCCCGGACGCTATTGGATCACCGAGGATGGCCTGATTGTGTTCGCCTCCGAGGTGGGCGTCATCGACGTCGAGGCTTCGAAAGTGGTCAAGAAGGGCCGGGTTTCTCCCGGCAAGATGTTCCTTGTGGACACCGACGCCGGCCGGATCATCGGCGACGCCGAGGTCAAGGCCGAGGTGGCCGCCGCCAATCCCTGGGCCGAGTGGGTCAAGGACAACCTCATTGACCTCAAGGACCTTCCCGAGCGTGAGCACGTGGTCCACACCGCAGCCTCCGTGAACATCCGTCAGCGGACCTTCGGCTACACCACCGAAGAGCTGAAGATCCTGCTCGGCCCTATGGCACGCACCGGAGCTGAGCCTCTCGGTGCAATGGGCTCCGATACGCCGGTGGCTGTTCTGTCCAAGCGGCCGCGACTCCTCTTCGACTACTTCGTGCAGTCCTTCGCCCAGGTCACCAACCCGCCGCTGGACGCCATCCGCGAAGAACTGGTCACGTCCCTGACGTGTGCCATCGGACCCAACGGCAACCTCCTGGACACCAAGCAGGTCCGGCAGCCGCAGGTCCAGCTGCCGTTCCCGGTAATCAACAACGATCAGCTCGCGAAGATCGCCAACATCGAAAGCCCCGACGGCGACAGGGTTGCCATGAAGGTCCGGGGGTTGTACCGGCCCGAGGGTGGCGAAAACGCGCTGCGTGCCCGACTTACCGAAATCTGCGAGCAGGTTTCGGGTGCTATCAACCGCGGTGTGCAGTACATCGTCCTCTCTGACCGCGACTCCAATGCACAGTGGGCACCTATCCCGTCGTTGCTGCTGGTCAGTGCCGTGCACCACCACCTGTTGCGCAGCGCCAACCGCACGAAGACGGCCCTCGTGGTCGAAGCCGGCGACGTCCGCGAGACGCACCACGTTGCCGTACTGATCGGCTACGGTGCCTCGGCGGTCAACCCCTACTTGGCCATGGAATCAGTGGAGCAGCTCATCAGCTCCGGCGACGTCCTCGGTGTCACCCCGCAGGACGGTGTCTACAACCTCATCAAGGGCCTCGGCAAGGGCGTCCTGAAGATCATGTCCAAGATGGGCATCTCCACCGTGGCCTCCTACACCGGTGCCCAGACGTTCGAGGCCTTGGGCCTTGGGCAGGAACTCGTGGACGAATTCTTCTCCGGAACGCATTCCCAGCTGGGCGGCGTCGGACTGGACGTCATCGCTGCCGAGGTTTCGGCCCGCCACCAGATGGCCTACCCGGAGAACGGCATCGAACTGCCGCACCAGCCCCTGCTGGGCGGCGGCGAATACCAGTGGCGCCGCGACGGCGAACCCCACCTGTTCAACCCGGAGACGGTGTTCCGCCTGCAGCACGCCACGCGTGAACGGCGCTATGACATCTTCAAGTCCTACACCAGGGGCGTTGACGACCAGTCCGAGAACCTCATGACCCTCCGTGGCCTCCTGAAGTTCAAGTCCGGGGTGCGTCCGGCGGTGCCGCTTGAGGAAGTGGAGTCCGTTTCAAGCATCGTCAAGCGCTTCTCCACCGGCGCGATGAGCTACGGATCCATTTCCAAGGAAGCGCACGAGACCCTTGCCATTGCCATGAACCGGCTGGGCGGAAAGTCCAACACCGGCGAAGGCGGCGAGGACGTTGACCGGCTGCTGGACCCCGAGCGCCGTTCCGCGGTCAAGCAGATCGCCTCGGGCCGTTTCGGTGTCACCAGCCTTTACCTCACCAACGCCGACGACATCCAGATCAAGATGGCCCAGGGTGCAAAGCCCGGCGAAGGCGGCCAGCTGATGGCGCAGAAGGTCTACCCCTGGGTTGCCCGGACGCGCCACTCCACGCCTGGTGTCGGCCTCATTTCGCCGCCCCCGCACCACGACATCTACTCCATCGAGGACCTCGCCCAGCTCATTTACGACGCGAAGCGCGCCAACCCCTCGGCCCGGGTTCATGTCAAGCTCGTGTCCGAAGTGGGGATCGGCACGGTTGCCGCCGGTGTTACGAAGGCGAAGGCCGACGTCGTACTGGTTTCCGGTCACGACGGCGGTACCGGCGCCTCGCCGCTGAACTCGCTCAAGCATGCCGGTGTTCCCTGGGAACTGGGGCTCGCCGAAACGCAGCAGACGCTGATGCTCAACGGCCTCCGCGACCGCGTTGTGGTCCAGGTGGATGGCCAGCTCAAGACCGGCCGCGACGTCGTCATCGCCGCGCTGCTCGGTGGCGAGGAGTTCGGCTTCGCGACCGCTCCGCTGGTGGTATCCGGCTGCATCATGATGCGTGTCTGTCACCTCGACACATGTCCGGTGGGTGTCGCCACGCAGAACCCCGAGCTCCGGGCCCGCTTCAACGGCAAGCCTGAGTTCGTGGTGAACTTCTTCGAGTTCCTGGCCGAGGAAGTCCGCGAGATCCTTGCGGAGCTTGGCTTCCGCAGCCTGGAAGAGGCGATCGGCCATGCAGAGATGCTGGACACCCGTGAAGCCATCAACCACTGGAAGGCCGAAGGCCTGGACCTGGATCCGATCCTTCACGGCCTCGAGTTCGACGACGACGCACCGCTGCGGAACCTGACCGGTCAGAACCACGAGCTGGACAAGCACTTCGACCAGCGGCTGATCACCATGGCTGCCGAAGCTCTCACCGACCGCAGCCCTGTGAGGATCTCGCTCGACGTCATCAACACGGACCGCTCGGTCGGAACGATGCTGGGTCACGTTGTGACCAAGACTTTCGGTACTGACGTCCTGGCTACCGACACGATCGACATCAGCCTGAAGGGAACCGCCGGGCAATCACTGGGTGCTTTCCTGCCTGCCGGCATCACGCTGCGCATGTACGGGGACTCCAACGACTACGTCGGCAAGGGCCTCTCTGGCGGACGCATCATTGTGCGCCCGGACCGCAGCAACATCTTCCAGGCAGAGCGGAACGTCATAGCCGGCAACGTCATCGGTTACGGGGCCACCAGCGGTGAGATGTTCCTCCGCGGCCAGGTTGGCGAACGCTTCCTGGTGCGGAACTCCGGTGCCACCGCCGTCGTCGAGGGAATCGGCGATCACGGATGCGAATACATGACCGGTGGCCAGACCCTGATCATCGGCCGTACCGGGCGGAACTTCGGCGCCGGCATGTCTGGCGGAACGGCCTATGTGCTGGACCTCCAGGTTGCCCGTGTCAACAAGGACGCCCTGGAGTCGGGGGAGTTGCAGCTCCGCGAGCTGGACGCAGAGGACCGTGACATCGTGCACGGACTGCTGGTCAAGCACGTCGAGGAGACCGAATCCCTCCTTGCCACGCGCTTGCTCGAAAACTTCGACGACACCGCTGCCCGAATTACCAAAGTGCTGCCGCGCGATTACGCGGCCGTCCTGCAAACCCGTCTTGACGCCATCGAAGAGGGCCTGGACCCCGACGGCGAAGAAGTATGGTCTCGAATCCTGGAGGTGACCGGTGGCTGATCCACGCGGATTTCTGAAAGTACGCCAGCGTGAGACACAGCCACGCCGTCCCGTTCCCGTCCGCATCATGGACTGGAAGGAAGTTTATGAGGCCCAGGAAAAGGGTGTCCTCAAAAGCCAGGCCGGCCGCTGCATGGATTGCGGCGTCCCGTTCTGCCACCAGGGCTGCCCCCTTGGCAATCTGATTCCCGAGTGGAATGACCTCATGTGGCGGGATAAGGGCGAGGAAGCGATTGAGCGGCTGCACGCCACCAACAACTTCCCCGAGTGGACGGGCCGTCTGTGCCCCGCCCCCTGTGAGGCCTCCTGTGTGCTCGGCATCAACCAGCCCGCCGTGACCATCAAGCAGGTTGAGGTGTCCATCATTGATGAAGCCTTCGACAACGGCTGGGTCAACCCGTTGCCGCCCACCCGGCTCACGGGCAAGACCGTGGCAGTGGTCGGTTCCGGTCCGGCAGGCCTTGCGGTTGCCCAGCAGCTCACCCGGGTCGGCCACACTGTGGCGGTGTACGAGCGCGACGACAAGATCGGCGGACTCCTCCGCTACGGCATCCCCGACTTCAAGATGGAGAAGGAGCAGGTTGACCGCCGCCTGGAGCAGATGAAGGCGGAGGGTACCCGCTTCCGGACCGGCGTTGCAGTAGGCACCGACGTGACCTGGGAACAGTTGCGCCGCCGCTACGACGCCGTCGTTATTGCCACGGGTGCCACCGTTCCCCGCGATCTTGGCATTCCCGGCCGTGAACTCGAGGGCGTTCACTTCGCCATGGATTACCTTGTCCCCGCCAACCGCGTGGTTGCAGGGGAGGCGGTGGAGAACCAGATCCACGCCAAGGGCAAGCACGTGGTGATCCTCGGCGGTGGAGACACCGGCGCTGACTGCCTCGGCACGGCTCACCGTCACCAGGCCGCCTCCGTGACCACGCTCGCCATCGGCAAGCAGCCTCCGGCCGAGCGTGCCGGGCACCAGCCGTGGCCCACCTTTCCTACGCTCTTCGAAATGGCAAGCGCCCACGAAGAAGGCGGGGAGCGTACGTACCTGGCCTCCACCGTCGAGTTTGTCGGCGAGAACGGCAAGCTGACGGGCGTAAAGGTAGCGGAGACGGAATTCGTCGACGGCAAGCGCCTCCCGAAGGCCGGAACCGAGCGGGTCATCCCGGCAGACCTCGTGTTCCTGTCCCTGGGTTTCACGGGTCCGGAACCGGCCGGTATTACCGAGCAGGTCCATGCGGACTTCGACGGTCGCGGCAACGTTGCGCGCGACGGCTACTACATGACCAACACCGAGGGTGTGTTTGTTGCCGGCGACGCAGGCCGCGGACAGTCGCTCATTGTGTGGGCCATCGCAGAGGGCCGTGCGTGCGCGGCAGCTGTGGACAAATTCCTAATGGGAAGCACCATCCTTCCCGCTCCTGTGGCTCCGACAGACCGGGCAATTGCCGTTCTGTAGCCACATCCGCGGGCAGCGGAAATTCATCTCCGCGACAGCTTAATCAACGCAACACACTACTAGGGTAGGCATATGAGACGCGCAAAAATTGTTGCCACATTCGGACCGGCTATTTCCAGCTATGAGAACACCCTCGCGGTGCTGGAAGCCGGCGTTGACGTGGCCCGGATGAACATGAGCCACGGTGACTACACCGTGCACGACAATACGTACGAGAACGTGCGCAAGGCCGCTGCAGACCTCGGCAAAGCCGTCGCCATCATGGCTGACCTCCAAGGCCCGAAGATCCGCCTGGGCCGTTTTGTCGACGGACCGCACGAGCTCAGCGTGGGGGACACCTTCACGATCACCACCGAGGACGTCCCGGGCACCAAGGAGATTTGCTCCACCACGCTGAAGAGCCTCACCGACGATGTCAACGTGGGCGACGCCCTGCTGATCGACGACGGCAAGGTTGCGCTGCGCGCCATTGAGGTCGACGACGTCAAGGTGGTCGCCCAGGTGACTGTCGGCGGTATGGTATCCAACAACAAGGGCATCAACCTGCCGGGTGTCGCCGTCAACGTTCCCGCACTGAGCGAAAAGGACGAGGACGATCTCCGCTGGGCCATGCGCCGTGGAGTGGACATGGTTGCCCTCTCCTTCGTCCGCGACGCCTCGGACATCAAGCGCGTCCACGAAATCATGGACGAAGAAGGCCGCCGCGTGCCGGTCATCGCCAAGATCGAAAAGCCGCAGGCCGTGGAGCAGCTTCACGAGATCATCGACGCCTTCGACGCCATCATGGTTGCCCGTGGCGACCTCGGCGTTGAACTGCCGCTCGAGGAAGTGCCGATCGTCCAGAAGCGCGCCATTGAGCTGGCACGCCGCTGGGCCAAGCCGGTCATCGTCGCCACCCAGGTGCTCGAATCCATGATCGACAACCCGCGCCCCACCCGCGCCGAAGCCTCCGACTGCGCCAACGCAGTGCTCGACGGCGCCGACGCAGTCATGCTGTCCGGTGAAACCAGCGTGGGCAAGTACCCGATCGAAACCGTCAAGGTGATGGCCCGCATCATCGAGTCCACCGAAGTTCACGGACTCGAGCGCGTTCCTCCGCTGGGCACCAAGCCCAAGACCCGTGGTGGCGCCATCACACGTGCCGCCGTCGAAATCGCCGACCAGCTGGAAGCAAAGTACATCTGTACGTTCACCCAGTCCGGTGACTCCGCACGCCGCCTTTCCCGTCTGCGCCCCATCAAGCCGGTCTTCGCTTTCACTCCGGTGGAGCACGTCTGGAACCAGCTGGCGCTCACCTGGGGCATCCAGCCGGTCCTCGTGCCGATGGTTGGCCACACCGATGAAATGACCGCCCAGGTTGACCGCAGCCTCCTGGACATGGAACTGGTGGAAGACGGCGACCTCGTGGTCATCGCTGCCGGTTCCCCTCCCGGAAAAGCAGGCTCAACCAACTCGCTGAAGGTGCACAAGGTAGGCGACCTCGCCGATACCTCCCGCCAGGGCGACGAAGCCGTCAGCAACAAGGAGAAGCTGGGCCCGTGGCCCGAGAAGAAGCAGAAGTCCTGACACCTTTGTGGTGCTAGACAACTAAGGAGGGTCCCCACCACATGGCGGGGACCCTCCTTAGTTTGTTTTGTATATTGCTGCTGTTCAGTTGACCTGGTTGATGATGGTTTCGGCCACTTCGCGCATGCTCAGGCGGCGGTCCATGGAGGTCTTCTGGATCCAGCGGAAAGCTTCCGGCTCCGTGAGGCCCATCTTGGTGGTCAGGAGGCTCTTGGCGCGCTCTACGAGCTTGCGGGTGGCGAACTGCTCCTGGAGGTCGGACACTTCGCTTTCGAGGGCCTTGATTTCCTCGTGGCGGGACAGTGCGATCTCCAAGGCAGGGATCAGGTCAGCGGGGGTGAAGGGCTTGACCACGTAGGCCATGGCTCCGGCGTCGCGGGCGCGCTCCACGAGTTCCTTCTGGCTGAAGGCTGTGAGCAGGACCACCGGGGCGATCCTGGCCTTGACGATCTTCTCGGCAGCGGAGATGCCGTCCATGACGGGCATCTTCACATCCATCAGGACGAGGTCCGGCTTCAGTTCCTCTGCAAGCTGCACTGCCTTTTCGCCGTTGTCCGCTTCGCCGACGACGTCGTAGCCTTCGCCGCGCAGGATCTCGATGATGTCGAGGCGGATGAGTGTTTCGTCTTCCGCGACTACAACTCTGCGCGCCGGCTGGGATGTGGGGTTTGACTCCGTCTGTTCTGACACGGGATCTCCTTGGAAAGGTACGGCGGGAACATGACCATTTTAGGTGCGCGCTCCCGCCAGTACTCGGACGTACATGGTTCGTTGCGGCGGCGTTGGCGCGATTCTGGAATTCAGCCTATCTGCATGTAGAGTAATTCCGCGCACTGGAAGTTATCGCGTTGCTCTCACCCTCGCGCTGAGACTACGATTGTTACTTCGGTGTAATCCGCGCCCGAGTGGCGGAATTGGCAGACGCGCCGCACTCAAAATGCGGTATCGAAAGGTGTGTGGGTTCGAGTCCCACCTCGGGCACAGCGTTTCCGCAGGTCAGAGGCCCTATGGGCCTCTGACTGTTGACAAAACCCCCAAAAGTGTTGACACGGACGTAGCATTTTTATGTGGCCAGCATTCGCAAACGTAAGAAGAGGGACGGTACGTCGTCCTTCATGGTGCTCTGGCGGGATCCGAAGAGCCGCCAGCAACAGGGCATCACCGTTGCCACAGAGGTCGAGGCCCAGACACTGAAGCGGCTGTTGGACGCGAACGGTCAGTCTTTCGAGATTGCCCAACATACAATTCTCTCCAATCAAGCCAGAGTGCCGACTGTTGCTGAAGTCATCCAGGAACACATCGACCTGCTGATCCGCCCTTCAAGTGGAACCACGCGGACGTATCAGGTGATGCTGGATCTTCATATTCGAAACATCATCGGTCACATCCCGGTAGACAAGCTCGACTATCGCCACATCGCTCATTGGGTGAAGTCGATGAGCGCTAAGGGCCGTTCAGCAAAGACCATCCATAACGTGCACGGACTGATCTCGGCCGCTATGAACACTGCTGAAATGCTCGGGTACGTTCCGCGGAATCCTTGTCGCGGCGTGCAGCTTCCCTCAGTTGAGAAAGCCGAAGACGAAGCCATGTTCCTGACTCATGGCGAGTTCAGCCTGATCATGGAAGGCATGGGAGAGCGGTACAAGGCATTCACAAGTTTCCTGGTCATGACGGGCACTCGGTTTGGTGAGGCCACTGCTCTGACCGTCGCTGATGTGGATCTGCTCGCAAAGCCTCCCACTGCGCGGATAAACAAGGCATGGAAGCGCGACGGCCAGAATCAGTACTACATAGGCGCCACGAAGACAGGAGCCGGCAAACGGACTATCGGGCTGAATCCAGCACTTGTTGAGCTGCTGATCCCGCTGGTTGCCAGTCGCCCGGGGAAAGAGTTGGTGTTCACCACGCCTAAGGGCCAGCGAATTATTCACAAGCTCTATTGGCACCATTACTGGGTGCCCGCAGTACGCACGGCCCAAGCCAATGGGCTCCTGAAAAGCCCGAGAATCCACGATCTGCGACACACCCATGCTTCGTGGCTTATCCAGGACGGTGTTCCATTGTTTACCATCTCGCGGCGCCTGGGTCACACATCTACCCGAACTACCGAGCAGGTATACGGACACCTGATGCCCGAGGCCCTGCAAGCCGGGGCGGATGCGACGGAACGCTCAATTTCGGGATTCGTTCGCTGACGGACAACAGGCGACCCAGATACAGCAGAAGATGCTGGAAAGCTGGGCTCAACGCCCCGCTTCAAAAACGACCAGCTTGTTAAATTGCGGGTGGGGAGTTTCGGTCTGCAGCCGGGGTTCCTCAGACTGCGGCGGGTTTCTCTCTAAAATGACCCTGTCGGCCCCGTGGCCTGGCTTTCAAACGGCGTGCAGGCCCGCTGCGGTCTCCTGACCGGAGCTCATTGAGCCCGCTGAGCTCGTGCGGTGATACTCACCGGCACCATTACTAACCCGGACGGCAGCTACCACCACCTTGAGGCCGAAGGCGACACCTACGAAGAAGCACGGGAAAACCTGTACGCACTTCTTGAAGAGGGCCAAAACCTCATCGTGATCCGCACGGATCGCTAACCCTCGTGAAGCCTGGCCGGCAGGATGACGTCATCAGGGGATAGCTCCGGCCGCGGTCGAACGTACCTAACGGCGTGGCGGAAGGCGTTCCCTGTCCAAGCGACATCTGCGGAAATCTCCACCATCAGGGGCTCTACCAAAGTCAGGGCCACCGGGCCTTTGTCTTTGCTGAATCTGTTGAGAATGGTTTCGGTGATGACTTCCGGCCATGGGTGCGGACTCTGCGGCCGGTGCAGATAGGCGGCCAGTTCAAGTCCAGCCTTGGCCGTGAGTGGGGTGGAGCGTCCAACGATCCGTAGCTGGCCCTCAACGGGCAGGCCGGCCACGATGTACTGGGGCCGGTCCATGGGGCCGATGACGGCACCGCACACTACGTCCACGGATTCGCGGCGCTTCACCTTAAACCATTGCCTAACGCCTGCCTGGTAGCTCTGTCCCGCACCCTTGACCACGAGCCCTTCCAAGCCGGCGTGATGCAGTTCCTCGAACCACCTGAGCGCCTGGGCACGGTCCCGGGTGATGGGGGAGAGGTTCAGTGGCGGCTCCCAATCAGCGGACAGCTGCTCCAGCAGCTCGCGTCGCTGCTCCAGCGGTGCTTCCCTGATGTCGTGCCCGGCCACAGCCAGCAGATCGAATGCAACGAATGACGCAGGGCGTTCCTGGATCAGGGCAGGCAGGCCAGCCTTTGACGCCACCAGGCGCCGCTGCAGGGCGTCAAAATCGAGCCTGTCACCGGCCCAAACGACGGCCTCTCCATCCAGGACACAGCCGGGCGGAATCTGCCTCGCCAAAGCCTCCAGAAGATCCGGGAAGTACCTCGATAAATCTTTTCCCTGCCGGGAGTACAAGGACACCCCGTCAGGTCCGATCAAGGCACAGGCCCGGCGTGTTAACTGCACCTTGTGCTGGTTTTGGGTAATCTCCGTGGTGGAGGGCTGGGTAGATGACGGGGCAATTGGGCAGGGTCGTGAAATCGTCGGTGGGGCTTCCGTACCGCTTGGTCTTCCCGGACACGGAACATCCAGTGGTTTCGTCGTTTCTGCGTGATCTTTCAGCTTCTGACTGTTCGCCGGCAACCTTGCGGAGTTATGCCTATGACATGCTGCGCTGGTTCCGGTTTCTTCATGGCAGGTTCGTCCCTTGGGAGCGGGCCGAGCGGTTGGACGTGAGAGCGCTCGTGGAGCATATGCGGGCGTCGCCGACGGCCAACGCATTGCGCAGGGGGACGGACAATGCCCCCACCACCAACGCCGTTACCGGTAAGCGAGGCCCAGGGATGACTTTCTCGGCCAATTCCATCAATCACCAGCTCACTGTGTTGTCCAGCTTCTATGACTTCGCTCTTGAGATGGATCTGGGGCCACTGGTGAACCCGGTGCCCCGGCAGCGCGGTGCCGCGTCAAGGGCATATGCCCACCACAACCCGATGGAGCAGTTCAGGCCGCCCAGGAGGGGGTCCTATCGGCAGCGTGTTCCGAAGCCGGCTTGGCGAGGGATTCCGGAGGACGCCGTGGCCTCTATCTTCAACGGACTGAAACATCACCGGGACCGGGCGCTGTTGTCGTTCTGGCTGAGCAGCGGTGTTCGCGCCGAAGAGTTGTTGGGTTTGCGGCATGGGGATTACGACTTCGGGGAGCACACACTTGTCGTGACGAGCAAAGGTACTCGAAACCGCGATGTTGTCCCTGCCAGTTCTGACGCCTTCGTGTGGCTGGCGCTGTATATGCGCGAGGGTCAACCGGCCTCACCGGGTGATCCGGTCTGGTGGACCGTCCACCCTAGAAACCGGCGGACTTTGGGGTATGGGGCTGCGCGGCGGATGTTCGCCAGGGTACAAAAGGATCTGGGCTCGAACTGGACGTTGCACGATCTGAGGCACACGGCCGCAGAACGGATGATTGCCGACCCCGCCTTCACATTGGTCGATGTGCAGACGGTGCTGCGGCACGTCAACGTCACCACGACGACTATCTACACGCAGCCACGGATGGAGGATGTGTTGCAGAAGGTTCTCGAGCACTACGCCCGGCCTCAGCGCCCGGTCCCTGGCATAGAACCAGAATACGACAGCGCGGCGTTGCGCGAACTGCTGGGATTGGGCGAGTGACCACCAACGAAACCATCGCCGATTCCAGATCGACGGTCCGGGCCGCTGCGGCAAAAACCTTGGCGCGCGCCAAGGAGCTGAGGCTGGCGGCTGACAGCACCGTCACTTCGGTGAACAGTGCCTGGCCCAGGCAGGGGTTCGATGGGGGAAACCCCGCATCCCAGGACCAGGCCGACGAGTTCCGCAGGCTCCAGACGCTAGGGGTAGAAGAAGCCCTTGCATGGGTCGAGAGCTACAACGGGCATTACGCCATGGTCGAGCCGCACCGACGGTGGCGGATGCGCGCCACGACCGAAGTTTTGCAGTGGCTTGTTCGTTTCCCCGGTGGAACCTGGGATGAAAGATGGTTCAGTTCCGGACTGGACCAAGCACCAAGGAATGGCCTCGACGAGGTCAGTAGGCGCCTGGCACGACCTGCAAGCCAGATCAGTCTGGGAGTGACGAGCCTCGTCCGGGGACGGCTCGTGCGGCCCTCCTATGAATGGATGTTCACGTCAAAGCAATGGAACCGCAGCGCCGGCGCGGACACGTTCCTTGACGTTGCCGAGCCCGAAGAGGCGGCGCGGATGAGGGATCTACCTCAGTACCGGGCTGCGCACGAGCTCCTCCGAAGGAACGCCGAAAACGCCATCGCCAGGGTGCTTGTGCGGACCGGAAAAAGGTTGGGCCAGCTCAAGGGCGAAGACATCCTCGCCTACTCACACACCGCGCGCATCAACCGACGTCATGCCAAGGAACATCTGGCGTGGGAATTACTCGTTGCCCTGGGCCCGTTGGCCGGGGAACCACCTACTCTGCGGGCTGCCTGGCACGCCAACGTCGTCAACCGCCGCCACACCGTCGAAACGCTTGTCCGCCGTTACGGAATCCCGGACTCCGGCGTCCGCACACTGCTGATCGACTACCTCGAAGAACTCAAGCCCAACATGGACTACAGCTCACTCGAAGGTTTGGCCTACCGGCTGGTACGGCTGTTCTGGGCAGAAGTCCTCGACATCAACCCCGGGCAGCAAAACCTGCGCCTTACGCCACAGGTCGCCCTGCAGTGGCGGGAACGGGTGCAGGTCACCCTGGACGGACTGCCCCGCCGGGAGACTGCCTCAACCTACTTCGCCGTCCGGGCGCTCTACCGTGACATCGCCGAGTGGTCACACGAGCAACCAGAGCGCTGGGCCATCTGGGTTGCGCCCATCCCGCTTCCACGCGCTGAATCCAAGTTGCAGTCCAAGCAGCGCCGGCAGGTCCGGGCACGCATGCAGCAACGTACGCGTTCCCTGACTCCCCTGCTGCCGGCCTTTATGCGCGCCGCGGAAGCCTTTCGCGATCACGGTGCCCGACTGCTCGATTGCACACTCTCCGCCGCCCACGGGGAAACTTACACCGTCGAAGGTGTGACTTACCGACGTCATGACCCAGTGGTCCGGTCCGCGGCCAACACCAGGGCCAGGATCTGGGCAGAAGTGATTGCCGCCGAGCAAGGCGCCCGACCACCGGCTCCGGTGGGAAAGCGAGCGGACATCACAGCGGTCGAAGCCGACTCCTTCTGGGGCTGGGCCGTGGCCGCAACACTCAAAGAAACAGGCGTCCGGATCGAGGAACTGCTGGAACTCACTCAGCTGTCCCTCCGCCACTACGTCGCACCCACGACCAACACCATCGTGCCGCTACTCCATATCGTTCCCTCCAAGAACGACCAGGAACGGCTGATCCCCATGTCCCCGGAGCTCGTCAAAATCCTGGTTGAGGTGCAGCGCCGCGCCCGGGGAACCAGCCAGGCGATTCCCTTGTCCACCCGGTACGACCCTAACGACAAGACCTTCAGCAACTCTCTACCCCACCTATTTGCCAGACTCGTGGGGCCGACCCAAAACGTCCTTTCTTATCATTACGTCCGGAAGTTGCTGATCGGCATCGCGTCCCACGCACGCCTTACCGACGGCGGTATCCCCGTGACATTCACACCCCACGATTTCCGGAGGCTGTTCGCCACAGATCTAGTCGGCGCCGGGCTGCCCCTGCATATCGTTTCGAGCCTGCTGGGCCACCTGAACCTGGAAACCACCCGGGGTTACACGGCTGTGTTCCCGGAACATGTCATCCAGGCCCACCACGCCTTCATTGAACGGCGCCGGCAAACCCGGCCCGGCCATGAAGCCCGGGCCGCCTCAGACACTGAATGGGCTGAATTCGAACAACACTTCCTCCTGCGCAGAGTCGCCCTTGGCACCTGCCACCGACCCTACGCAACCCCCTGCGTACACGAACACGCCTGCATCAAATGCCGGTTCCTGCAGGTCGACCCGGCAGAGACAGGGCGGATAGAGGATATGACCGTGAACGCGGAAGCGCGCCTTGACGAAGCCCGGCAGCACCAGTGGCTAGGAGAGGTCAAGGCCCTGGAGGAAAGCCTCGTGCACCTTCGGCGCCGACGCAATGAAGTGGAAGCTTCACCGTCACCGGCCGGTGTTTCTGACGTGCGGCCTTGACGGACCTGCTGGCCAGGCCAGCGTGGCTGGTCGGGAGTACGATTGCTCGCTGGCTGCAGCGCAAGTACAACGGCGGGAAGAAATGGCAGGGCGAACTGCGCCGGGGCCGGCGAACCCGCGAAGAACTCCAACACCGGAACGAGGACAAGCAAGCATGCCCAATGGAGCGAGGACATCGAAAAGATGCCACCAACGGAACCGGAAAAGCCCAGGTTCCCGAAGCTGCTTACCCTCGCCCAGGTTCAAGAGATTCTGAATATAGGGATGCCAGCAGTCCGCGCGTTGTTGTCCTCAGGCAGCTCCGCGGTCGCCGGATCTGGCGCGTCAGCGAAGACGACCCAGCAGCCTTTCTGGAGCGCCTCTACCGGGAGACCCAGGAACGCATCGCCGCCGGGCAAGGCATCCTGATCTTTCTTTGCAAGGCCAGGCGGCGTCAAAAACGGACACTAAGGAAAGGTCGCTCGGCTACGCCAGCGAGGCGATTGTTTTGTTCAGTTGGCGTTAACAGCTGGGACCCGGTAGATCCCGTTGGTTTCAGCCACGCGTCGGATGGTAAGCCTTTCAAAGGTAAGTTCATTGGGCTGGTGAAACACCAGAAAGCGACTATTTCGTGTTCTGAGCAGCATTGCGTGTCCGCCATCAGATCCAACGAGGGGTTGCGGTTCGTGCGCCCATGGTCCGGTTATGAGACCGGTGGAGCTGCGGGCCATGCCGACTGAATAGCCTCCTTCGCCACCGCTGGTCCAGAGGAGTGCAAGCCCCGAGTCATCGTGAATCACGAAGGGACCATCAGTGATGAAGGCGAGGTCGTCGTAACCCGTTTCGTCATTGCGAAAGGGTCGTGTCCAGGGCGCCTCGGAGGCAGTGAATAGGAGAATCGGAGCCCCCCTCGAGGTTCGCAAGTCGTCACTGAGACGCTGCGCATAAATCGCGCCGTCCCCTGCCTGAAGCCATTCATGGCAGAAGACCAGCCACGGCGCACCGGACGGGTCCTGGAACAGGGTGCCATCAAGACACATCCACCCACTCGGAGTGACAGGTCCGTCGCTCCAGGGTTGGAACAGCCCATCCGGGGCTGCTGCCGCCAGCACCTGGGTGCCGCGGCGGCCCGCGCCGTCGGCGAACGTCGCAAACATCCACCATGCGCCGTTGTAGAAATGCACCTCGGGCGCCCAAAATTGGGTCTCGCCCCAGAATCCAGGACCCGGGCGAAAGGCAGGGAAGGGTCCCCTCCACTGCTCGAGGTCATCGCTCTCGTAACGGTCGAACCCGGAACCCGGTCCGTGCCAGGGGCTCGGATCCGTCGTCCCGAAGAGCAGGTAGCGGTCCTCGTACTCCACGATGTACGGGTCCCGGATGCGCAACTCGGACCGTTCGATCATGTCGTGGCGTGGGTTCGTGGAGTGGAGAGCGGTTGCCTGTTGTGAGTTGTTGTTCGCCATTGTTAGGACTTCACGGCACCCATCGTGAGTCCGCTCACGATTTGCCGCTGCAAGAAGGCAAACACGATGAGTAGGGGTGCGACGCCGAGCAACGCGGCGGGGAAGAGCAAACTCGGATCCAGGGTGTAACTGCCAACAAGGGAGTAGGCATTCACCATCACGGTTTTCAACGACGGGTCCTGCACGAAGACCAGCGGAATGAGCAGGTCATTCCAGACACTGAGAGTCAGGAACGTGGCAAGGGTCGCGGTGACGGGCCGGAGGAGAGGGAACAGCACAACGAAGAACGTGCGCACCGGTCCGGATCCGTCGATCGCGGCCGCCTCCTCAAGCTCGATCGGAATCTGTCGGAAGAACGAGGTGTAGAAGAAGATCGCGACCGGAAGGTTGATGGCAGTGTAGGCGAGAATGATTCCCGCGTAGCTGTTCAGAAGGCCAACGTCTCGAAGCAATAGGTACAGCGGGGCAAGTAACACAAAGATCGGGACCGTCGAGCCCGCAATGAAGATGCGGTACACCCCCGTCGTCCATGATCGGGTGATACGTGCCAGCGGGTACGCGGCAAGCGATCCGACAACTATGGTCAAAATCAACGAGCCCCCCAGGACAATGGTCGAACTGAACAACCCTTGGGTGTAGTTCATCTTCGAATAGGCGTTCGTGATGTTATCGATCGTCAGGCTCGTCGGCCAGCCAAGCGGATCGTTGATCACGTCGGACGGAGGGCGCAACGACGTCAGGACCATGTAGGCGAACGGGGCGAAGATCAGGACGACGGCGATGGCCAGGATCACATCGCCGGCCAGCGATACGGGTCCGCGCCGCACTCGTCGTACGCCGGCTCGGCGTTCCGCTCGGAAAGCTGTCGGGGTTGTCGGGGCTGTCGGGGCTGGGGTGATCGTAGTGTTCTCCATGCTAGATTCGCTCCTCGCGACGTCGAAGAAGGGCTTGGGTGGCTCCGGCAAAGAGCACGACGACAACCAGAAGAAGGACGGCGATGGTCGTGCCATACGCGAAGCTTCCCTGTCCTCCGAAGATCTTTTGGAAGATCAACATGGTCAGGGTCGTCGTTGAACCGGCCGGCCCACCGTTCGTCATCACCAAGGGGAGTTCGAAAACTTTGAGCGAGCCGAGCAGGGAAAGGGTGACGCTGACGGTCGTGGCCGGGGCGAGAAGCGGCCACTCGACCGAGACAAATTTGCGCCAGCCTGCCGCTCCATCGACGCTCGATGCGTCGAGGAGTTCGGTCGAGAGGTTCATGTACCCGGCTAAAAAGATGGCAGCTGAATAGCCCGAAAACATCCAGATATTAACCAGCGCGATCGCCCAGAGTGCCGTTGAGGGATCGCCGAGCCACACGTGTGTGAGCGTGTTCAAACCGAGTGATCTAAGGAGGGAGTTGACAGCTCCGTCTGGTGCGAGCAGCGAGTTCCAGACGAACGCTGCCATCACGGCCGACATCAGAGTGGGAACGAGAATGAGCGTGCTGCCCAGTTGGCGGACACGGGGGCGCATAAACAGAGCCTTGGCCAGGCCCAGACCGATCGCATTCTGTGCGATGACCACCACGACCGCATAGGCAACCGTGACGCCCAGTGCCCGCATGACGTCACCGTCCTTTGCCATGGCGATGTAGTTCGCCGCTCCGACGAAGTTGCCGGCATTGCCGATCTTGCTGTCCGTGACGCTCAACACGAGCCCTTGCACCAGCGGGTACAAAATGATGGCGAGGTACATCGCCAAGGCCGGAGCCATGAAAGCGACGGCTACGAGCGGTCTGCGGTGGATCATCGAATTTCCTTCAATTGAACTGAAACGGCAGGGGCCGAGCGGGATGCCACTCGGCCCCTGCCGCCGTTGCCTACTTCGTGGGCTTGAGCTTCTCGTCGAGGTTATTGACCGTCTGATCGATGCTCTGCTGACCAAGCCAGAGGGCCTGGATCTGCTCCTGCAGGGTCTTCTCGCCTGCGGCATCAAGCCACGTGTTGGAAGGAAGGATGCGGTACCTTCCCTCGTTCACCGCCTCAACGAATGTCTTTGTCGCGGGGCCGGACGGGTTCTCGCCGTTGGTGAACGGCGACACTGCATTCTCGGCCTCCAGGTAGAGCGAGGCGTTCTTGCTCTCAGACCAGAACTGGACATACTTCTCTGCCGCCGACTTGACCTTCGACTTGGCATTGACGCTGAGCATCGTCCCAACGAACAGGTTCGCGTTCGAATCGGCCTTGCTGGTGGCTGGCCACGGGATGAACGAATCGTCCAGGCCGGCCTTCGTGAACGTTGACTGGTTCCACGCGCCCTGCACATAGAACGCGCTCTTGCCCGCCTGGAAGTCCGAGATTCCGGTGCTCCACTCATCCACGCCGAGCTCGCTCTTGAAGTCAACGAACCCCTTCGACTGCAGATCCATCAGTTGCTGCAGCGAGGACTTCCATGAAGAGAAAGACGCCTTTCCTTGCACGAAGTCCGCGTCGAATGTCGGGTTGTCTTTGTAAACGAGGGAGGCGGCAATGGCGTTGATCGCCGCGTCTCCGGTCCAGCCGCCCTTGTTGGGCAAAGAAATCGGAGTGATGCCGGCGTCTTTCGCCTTCTGAAGGGCCGCCTCAAACTCGGGCCACGTCGCCGGCGTCGAGGTGATTCCTGCCTTCTGCAGCAGGGCGTTGTTGGCGAACAGCGAAATGCCAATAACCTCCATCGGCATCGCATAGGTCTTACCGTCGTTCTCAACGAACGGCTTGATCTCCTTGCGCACACCGCTTACCCAGGGCTGCGAAGACAGTTCCTCGAGGTATCCCGAGGATCCCCAGTCCTGAACCTTGGCCGAATCGGTCATGATGACGTCGGCGGTGTTTCCGGCAAGAAGTTCCGACTGCACACGCTGGGGATATGCAGCTGACGGGATGAATTCGTACTTGAGCGAGATATCAGGATTCGCCTTCTCGAAGGCGGCGTTGATCTCTTTCACATTCGCCGGCTCGGCGTCCCCGCCCTTCCAGCCGTACACCTTCAGGACGGTCTTGTCGTCGGTTCCGCTTGCGCCGGTCGATGCGCAGCCCGTCAGGAGCGTGGACAGGGCGACCACAGCTCCCAAGATCAGGCGTCCGCGACGGCCTCTAGTGCTGCCTGAACGAGCAACATCCCTGCGATCAGGTCGGGTGCTGTGATTCATGGTGTCCTCTCCATTGAGAATTTGTAGCGCTCCAAATGGGCGCATCTACAGAGTGACCTTGCCGGGCGCTTTTGTCAAGTCAGCGCGGAGAAGTGGTTGATTCGCGCGCGACGAGGTGGAACGGAACGCTGAGTTGTTCGGGGATCGAGTCCGGATCGGCGAGTTGCTTGGCGAGCAGCCGGATCGCCTCACGCGCCATCCAGGCTTTGTCGATGAACATCGTGGACAGCGTCGGTGAAGCAAACCGGCCATCCTCGATGTCGTCGATTCCGATCACCGCGACGTCCTCCGGGACCTTCAGCCTGCGCCGCCGAAGCGCCGACATCGCCCCTAGTGCGAGCAGGTCGTTCGCGCAGAAAACCCCGTCAAACTCGACGCCCGCGTCGAGAAGCTCCTCGATTGAGCGGGCTCCGTCTTCGCGGGTCCAATCCCGAACGGCAGTGACGGGCCCGGCTTCACGCAGGCCGGCCTCCTCCAACGCCAGGTGGAAACCGGCCTCACGCTCCGATACCACGAACGGGTCACCGAACGTCTTGTCGCCGATCATCACCAGACGCGACCGGCCCTGATCCAACAGGTGCTTGGTGGCAGCGTGTGAGATCGCCACCGAGTCAATACCGACGCGATCAACGGAGGACAACTTCGATCGCTCGCCCAACAGCACGAGCGGGGCCCGACCGCGCCTCACCTCGATCTCTTTGTCCTCGATCACCGACGGGCTGAAGATGAGACCATCCGCGGAGCCCAGATTCCAGGAGTCCGCAGCTTCACGTTCACGCTCCAGGAGATTGTCGGTCTGCTGAACGATCAGGCGCATCCCGGCCTCGTCGGCTGCAGCAACCGCTGCCCGCGCCAACTCGGCGAAGTAGGGCTGTGCAAAATTGGGGATCGCAAGACTCACAAGACCTGTCCGCCCAGAGACAAGATTCTGACCAATGGCCTGCGGCCGGTAGCCGAGTTTGTCGATGGCCGCGTTGACACGCTCGCGCATCGACTCCCGAACGTTCGGATGGTTGCGGATCACGTTCGAAACGCTGCTCTTGGAGACCTTCGCCTCGGCGGCGACGTCCTCTAATGTTACTTGCCGACCCATTCCCGTCCTTTGATCCTTGTCGCTTGCCTGAAGATTCATCGGCCGGCGGCCTATTTGGAGCGTACCAAAGACAGCAGCGTACCAAGGACAGCGATGCGGTGCGGCGCGATGTGTGGCTGTGTCGGTGAGTTGCCGACACAGCCACAGATCGAGATGATGACTAGCCCACAGCGGTCACCGCGAGGTCATCGCATGCCCCCGCCGCCGATCCCGTGCCTTTGTAGCAGTAGACGGTTGCTTGCGTGCTGGCGGTGCCCGTGGTGAACACCACCGCCGCCGGTGCGTATGTCGCCCCGGCCACCTGATGGAAGGACTCGGCGGCACCGAAGGACTTGACGCCGAGGGCAATCTCCTCGCCTAACGCGGCACGGAGCCACCCCGTGAGGACGTAGGTCGTGCCGGGTTGGAGTCCGGTGATGGTTTGCTGCACACCACTGTTCGCCGGTCCCGTCGCGAGCCCGAACGACCCGCTGTGGGCAGCTGAGGCCGTGACGCTCACGGGGACCGTCGACGACAGGCCCCACGGCGTTCGCGAGCCGGTCTCGAAGTCCCCGTTCGCCACCAGGTTTGCGGGGTTCGTCAGCTTCACGATGCTGAAGTCGTCGCAGAAGCCCGGGCCCGTCCCGGAGTTCTTGTAGCAGTAGATCGTCGCGGTCGTGCTGCTCGGTCCCGTGGTGAACGGAACGGTAGTAAGCGCCCAGGCCGTGTCGGTCGATTTGCTGTAGGTCTCCGTTCCACCGTGGTTCTTGACCCCGATGGCCACCTGCTCGCCGACGACCGCGACCTTGGTCCAGGCCGACAAGAGATACGTGGTCGATGGGGTGAGCCCGCTGACGATGTTCTGGACTCCGCTGTTCGCGTTGCCGGTCTGCAGGGCCGCGGTGCCGTTGAACCGGGTGCTCGTGGTCAGCGACGATCCTGACCCGCTGAGCGTCCACGGGGTGAGAGATCCGGAATCAAAGCTGCCATTTGCAACCAGATTCGTGGTGGCGGTCTCGTAGGCGCCGATACTGGGGACCGCCGCAATCGGTTTGCCGGCGAAATCCCGGCCGCCGTTGGAGGGGATCGCAACACCGGCGCCCATGGCGGGCGACGATTCGCGCGGCTGATAGGCCGCCGCCCCGACCGAGGCCTGGGTCGCCGATTGCAGCGGACCGACCAGCTGAGGAGACAAGTAGATCGTCCCCGTTGTCGGCTCGTTGAAGTTGCGCGGCCCGTACAGCAGGTTGTTGGCGAACACGGAACCTGTCGTCTGCAGGTAGCCCTTGGATCCGAAGTTCAGCACCAGGTTGTTTCGGAACTTGTAGGAACCGGACTGCGTGGTGCCGGATCGCGTTCCAGTCACCGACGTCGGCTGTCCGGAAGAGATGTAGATCGTGTTGTTGTAGATGTCTGGAAGCGGCGCGGCCGAGTCACTCCGGTTGGGAATGGGCCCTGAAAAGTCGATCACGTTGTGAGCTCGGTTGAAGGTGGTGTGGTTCGGGCAGCCGGCCGTGTTCGTGTCGTCTTCGCTCACGTTGTAGCGGACGACCGTTCCATCGCTCCCCAGTGCAGAGCGGGGTTCTTCGGTCCAGCCCGAGATTTTCGGCATCATCATCAGGAAGCCGCCGGAGTTGTTGCGCGAGTAGTTGTACTGGATTGTCGTATTGTGGTTGCCCCAGTCAACGTCGAACGCCTGGCCGTCCTGCTGGTTGATGGAGCACGCGACCGTGTTGTTCTGGATCATCGTGTCATCGCTGCCGGCATTCCAGATCGACGCTGCCGCCCTATTGCAGTAATTCCCGGAGGGCGGGCATTCGGTTATCGCTTTGAACCCGCCGTACGCCGCATCGTTTCCGTCGATGAGCGTGCCGGCACCGTGGACAACCAGGATGTCGTCGCCACCCGAGTACCGGATGTTGTTGTTCAGGATTCGAACATTCGTGGTCTGCCCAACACCCTCGCCATCGCGGTCTGGTGTGACGGCAATTGCGATGCGGTCGACGTGGTCGAAGGTGTTGTTGGCGATGAGGATGTCGTTCCAGGTCGAGACCGGCGTGGTGTGGTCGGTCTGGATGGCGACACCCGCGTTCGACGAGTACCAGCCGCCTGACCATCCGGAGATATTGCGAACGGTCATGTCGGTGATGGAGATGCCCGAGAGCGTCGTCCCCGAAGAGTTCTCGACCAGCACTCCCGACCTGAACGCGGGGGACGCCGCGGCGTTTCGGACCTCGAGGCCCGAGAGCTGCCACTGCTGGACATTCAGGAGTTTGATCACCGCGCCCACAACGCCGGCACCGTCGATGACCGGCTTGGCACCCACTCCATAGCTCGTCATGACGGCGGGGCTTCCTGCCGCTCCCGACCCGGACGGTGTCAGCTGACCAACGCAGGTCGTTCCTGCCTTGAACAGGACGCGTTCTCCAGGCCCGAACTGCAGGGAGTTCACCGGTGCCAGCGAATTCCACGGACTCGCCTGGGTCCCCAGGCCATTCGTGCTGGCCGAGCAATCAACGAAGTGGTCTGTTCCTGCGGCGTTTGCCACCCCGGCGTTGCTTTGTGCCGCCACCGTGAGGAGCACGGCGGTGAGGAGGGAAAGCATGGCTCGGGGACGTTTCGGACTTTTCAGCATGGGATGTCCATTCTCCTTTGAACAGTGACATCCTTGGAGCGTTCCAAGGACTGGGGTACACTGTCCCGCAGAACCCCCAGGCTGTCAACCCACCATGCGGTCGGTCTGGTCCAAGAACGACCTAGATTTCAATGACACTCGCGAGAAGGATCCACAATGACGTTGCCCTTGATAAACCCTGACGACCTCCCCGAGCCGGTCGATATTTCTGATAACACCGCAGCCTTGGCCGGAGTGAAGCAGGTCATCGACGCCGGGCCCTACGACTCGACCTGGGAATCGCTGCAGAGGTACCGGGCACCGCTGTGGTACCACGACGGCAAATTCGGGATCTTCCTCCACTGGGGAGTGTTCTCCGTCCCCGCCTTTGGCGACGAGTGGTATTCCCGCTCGATGTACCTCGAAGGGACCAAGGCATTCGAGCATCATGTCGAGACCTACGGACCGCAGAATGCGTTCGGCTACAAGGACTTCATCCCGAGCTTCACGATGGACAAATTCCAGCCCGACGACTGGGCCGCGCTCTTCAAAGAGGCCGGCGCGCAGTTCGTGGTCCCGGTGGCCGAGCACCACGACGGTTTCGCCCTGTACGACACCGGGCGTTCGCGGTGGAGCGTAACGAAGATGGGCCCGCGCCAGGACATCTTCCGTCAGCTCGGCGACGCAGTCGATCGTGCGTGGATGGTTCTCGGCGCGTCGAGTCATCGCGCAGAGCACTGGTTCTTCATGAACGGAGGGAGCCGGTTCGACTCCGACGTTCGCGATCCCGCCTACGCGGACTTCTACGGTCCGGCCCAACGTGAAGAGATCGCGCCGAATGAGCGCTTCCTCGAGGACTGGCTCCTGCGATGCGTCGAGATCGTCGACAAGTACCGGCCGCAGATCTTCTACTTCGATTGGTGGATCGAGTCGCCGGCCTTCGAGCCGTACCTGAGGCGCTTCGCCGCGTACTACTACAACCGCGCCGCCGAGTGGGGCCGTGAGGTCGTCATCAATTTCAAGTGGAACGCCTTCGCGAAAGGGAGCGCTGTCTACGACATCGAACGCGGAACCATGGGCGGTATCCGCGACGACGTTTGGCAAAACGACACGTCGGTGTCGCGAACAGCGTGGAGCTGGGTGGAGGGACACGAGTACAAGGGCGCGCACGAGCTGATTGCCGAACTGGCTGACACCGTCTCAAAGAACGGCGTGCTCCTCCTGAACGTCGGACCGAAGCCAGATGGCACCATCCCGGAAGAGGAACGTCGGCTCCTCCAAGGCATCGGGGAGTGGCTGACCCGAAACGGCGAAGCGATCTACGGCAGCCGACCGTGGACAATTCCCGGCGAGGGCCCGACCGAGGTCACGGTCGGCTCATTCGTTGACAGCTCCTCGCCCGAGTACACGGCCGCCGACGTTCGCTTCACCACACGAACCGACGTTACCGGCGACTACGTTTACGCAACATTGCTCGCACATCCGCAGGACGGAATAGCCAGAATCCGATCGTTTGGAAGCGGCGCCGGGCTCCTTACCCGCGGAATCCGGGAGGTTCGAGTCCTCGGTTCTGCCGAAGACGTTGCTTGGCAGCGATCCGCTGAGTCGCTTGATGTGACGTTGCCGGCCCAATCGGCGACGGCAGCGGGTCCGGTCGTACGGCTCTACCTCGAAGACGAGGCTCGGCCACCCCGTCAAGACTTCTTACACGGATAAAGAGGATATCCGTGCTGGGCCACCGCAGGACAGCCCCGGCGGCCTGGGGAGCGCGGTCCCTCGATGGGCAACCGAACGAGGAATTTCTATTCGTCACGGTCGGCCGTGACGGGCGTGACCGCGAGCCCGGCGTCCATGATGGTGTCTCGCTTCAGGCTGGCTGTAGTCGCGGCCGGGTCCGAAGTAGATGCCTTGAACTCGACGCTTCCGCCGCGGGCGACGACTCTTGTGCGCACCTCGTCATCTCAGCAGCCCAGCCTGGAGTCGTGTGCGGGAGGCCGGGACAGTGAATAGCGACCTTGGGTGTCCCATTGCCGCCCGAAGAAGTAAGCGCCAGGTGATGTGGGCGAGTGGCGGGCGATGTTCGCGATTGGGGCGTCTCAATTTTTCGGCCTAGCGGCTAAAAAACGCTGCCTTGGTTCTGGGCTCAATAACGATCGTTCGCAATACACTCCAAGTCGTGTTCGGAAGAAGTCCGGATGCATCCGTCGAAATACGACCAAATGTGTTAGTGCAACTCTTGAAAAAGCACATCTGATCTATCCTTCAGCCTCCGACCCTTAGGCGATCTGCGCGTGCTCGGAGCGATGCTCAGTGGGACGTAGCAGGTCGCCGTGCGGCGAACCACCCGATCCAGTCAACAATGGCGTTTGGAAGTCAATTGATCTTATCTTTGGTGTCGATTCCCAAGGAAAACTGTATTTAATCCGTGTAGACATATGATGAATGTTCTGTCTATAGTGTTCTGACCTCGACCAGGAGGGCCATTAGAAAGTAGAAGGTCAGTTTCGTGCGTATTCGAGCGGACGCGTGGTTTCCAGCCTTGCACTCTGCGGAACCCAGCAGGTGCTCGAGCAAGCCGGCAAGGCCGTTCCCCGGACCGGTAAGACCAGGTCTGGACCGTGTCCAACGACGGCATCCCTCAGGAATACAAGGGAACAAGCTGGACGTCACGGTGTCTCAGCCGGCTGATCTCTACCCGAAGTACGGCGCGATCATCCTCGGTGCGCTGGTCGTCAGCCGCCTGGCATCCGGTAAGGACCAGAACGACTAACGGGCCGCTAACGCCCCTTCACTGAGCCGACTCCGGTTGGCGGAATGACACGAATTATCAACCCCTTGGAGGGCGTGCGAATCATCGGCGCGCCTGGGAACGGATTTCAGGAGAATCAACGCATGCAAGCTGTCACCTATACCGGCGAACGGACGTTCGCCCTCACCGATGTCGAGCCTGAACCGGTTCGTCCGGGCACCGTCAGGGTCGAACCGGCATATGTCGGACTCTGCGGAACGGACCTCCATATCTTCCATGGACATATGGATTCGAGGGTGACGAAACCGGCCGTCATCGGCCACGAGATGGTCGGGGCCATCACAGAGATCGGTGCGGACGTCACCGGGTGGCGGATCGGTGACGTTGTGACCGTGATGCCGTTGATCTGGGACAACACGTGTCCGGCCTGCCTGGCGGGCCACACCCATATTTGCCAGAATCTCCAGTTCGTCGGAATCGACACCGCAGGCGCGTTGCAGCAGCAGTGGGTCGTCCCTTCAGAGCTTCTGGTCCGCGCGCCAGAGGGGGTATCACTCGCTCATGCGGCGCTGGTGGAGCCCGTCGCTGTCGCGGTCCATGACGTGCGCCGCTCAGAGCTCAGCAGCGGACAGCGGGCTGTCGTTATCGGTGCTGGACCGATTGGTGTTCTGATCGCGACCGTCGCTCGAAACGTGGGTGCCGATGTGGCAGTCATCGAGCTGGATCCGGGCCGGCGGGCGCTGGCGCGGGAGCTCGGCCTGACCACAGTCGATCCGGGTGAAATCGATCCCGCCGCGTGGGTAGCGGACTGGACGGACGGAGCGGGCGCCGACGTTGTCTTCGAGGTCGCCGGCGCAGCGGCAGCAATCCACACCGCGACCTCCCTGGCAAAAGTGCGCGGTACCGTCGTCGTAGTCGCGATCCACCCCGAACCGCGCCCGGTGGACCTTCAACGGGTGTTCTGGCGCGAGCTGCGGATTCTCGGTGCCCGGGTCTACCAGCGCACCGATTTCGAGGAAGCCGTAAGGCTCATCGCAGCCGGGGTGATACCCGCCGAGCAGCTCATCACGGAGATCGTCCCGTTGAACGCAGTGCAGTCCGCGTTCGAGAAGCTGGAAACAGGGGCCGCACTGAAGGTACTCGTCGATGTCGGAGGCGCACAGTCATGAGCTCTTTCGATCTGAGAGGGAAAACGGCGCTTATCACCGGGGCCAGCCGCGGTATCGGGTTGGCGATGGCGGACTCCCTAGCGGCCGCCGGTGCCGATATTGTGGCGGTCTCGGCGACACTGGATCCACAGGGATCAGCCGTGCAGGAAGCTGTCGAGTCGCACGGTCGGTCGTTTTCCGGGCACCGGGTGGACTTCGCGGACCCTGATGCCGTGGCTTCATTCGGGTCCGGCCTGGCCGGCAGCGGCACGCCGATCGATATTCTCATCAACAACGCGGGCACGATCGAGCGGGCGCCGGCAGCGGAGCACTCGGTGGACTCCTTTTCGCGGGTGATCCAGATAAACCTCACCAGCCAGTTCATCCTCACTCAGCTTATTGGACGCGGGATGCTGGCCCGGGGGAGTGGACGTATCATTTTCACTGCGTCACTGCTCTCCTTCCAGGGAGGGATCAACGTTCCCGGGTACACCGCGTCCAAGTCAGCGGTCGCCGGACTGATCCGGGCTCTGGCCAACGAATGGACTGCGTCGGGGGTGACGGTCAACGGGATCGCACCCGGATATATCGCCACCGACAACACGGCTGCACTGCGGGCGGACCCCGCCAGGACCCAAGCCATCCTGGACCGGATCCCCGCGGCCAGGTGGGGCGAGCCGGAGGATCTCGGTGGCGCAGCTGTTTTCTTGTCCTCTGACGCTGCCCGCTATATCAGCGGCGTGATCCTCCCGGTCGACGGCGGATGGCTCGGACGATGAGCATCGTGATGGGACCATTGCTTCCGATCGCGGTGGTCGATAACGCCGGGCACGCGGAGGCCCTTGGCGCGGCACTTCTGGAAGGGGGCATCACCCAGGTCGAGGTGACTCTGCGCACCGGAGCGGCAATAGAGGTGATCCGCCGCCTTGCGCGGATCCCCGGACTCACTGTGGGTGCGGGAACTGTTCTCTCCGCATCCGATGTCGCCCGCGTCACCGATGCCGGCGCCGAGTTCCTCATCAGTCCCGGTTGGGACGATGGTGTTCATCGGAGCGCCCTGGAGCACGGCCTTCCGTGGTTCCCCGGGGTCGCCACTGCCACGGAACTGATGACTGCCCGCGCCGCCGGGGTCCACACCGTGAAGATCTTCCCCGCCGCACATCTGGGGGGCGTCGGCTTCATCGACGCACTGACCGCGGTCTTTCCCGACACCACGTTCCTGCCCTCCGGAGGGATCCCCCTCGAGGAGGTCGCAGACTACCTCCTCCGCCCTTCAGTCCTTGCAGTGGGCGGGAGCTGGATAGCAAGTCGCTCCCTCATCGCCGCCGGATCCTTCGAGAAAATCGTGAACACTTGCAAAAACGCCCTGAGGACACTGCAATGAGGCGGCGCGTATACACCTTTGGTGAGACGATGGCCTTGTTTCGGACGGTGTCACCCGGAGGTATAGAGACGACCAGCGAGGCCAGGATAGGCATTGGTGGTGCGGACAGTAACGTTGCGATCGGCCTCAGCCGGCTGGGCGTGCCGGTCCTCTGGGCGGGCAGGGTCGGCGACGACTCCCTCGGGCGGCGTATCGAGCGGGAACTGCGGGCCGAGGGAATCCAGACCCATGCGATCCTCGACCCGGCGCCCACCGGGCTGATGGTCAAAGACCACCGCACACCGAACACCACCCAGGTCCTGTTCTATCGACACGCCAGCGCAGGCAGCCGCCTCACCCCGGCGGACATCCGTCGCGATCAGATCGCGGAGGCCGGCGTCGTCCATGTCACAGGGATCACAGCCTCGCTCTCCAGCTCAGCTGAGGACGCCACTTTCACTGCCATCGAGTACGCCCGCGAGGAAGGAGCCCTGGTCAGCTTCGACGTC
>NZ_JALLAN010000007.1:201327-264119 GCF_023062595.1 Arthrobacter rhizosphaerae | reverse complement strand
CGGCGGTCCGGTGCCTTTCGTGCGAAAGGTACCGGACCGCCGTCGTTACTGCTTGACGTTGTCGAACTTATTGGAGGGGGAAGACTATGCCTTGTGCGGAGGCCTCGTCATGGACATGACGTCCAGTGCCGTGTCCAGCTGTTCCTCGGTCAGTTCGCCGCGCTCGAGGAAGCCCATGGCCACCACTGTTTCGCGGATGGTCAGGCCCTCACCAACTGCCTTCTTGGCGATCTTGGCGGCATTCTCATAGCCGATGAACTTGTTGAGCGGGGTCACGATGGACGGGGAAGCCTCCGCCAGGAAGCGGGCCCGCTCAACGTTGGCTGTGATGCCGTCGATCATCTTGTCGGCCATTACGCGGCTGGTGTTGGCCAGCAGTCGCACGGATTCCAGGAGGTTGGCGGCCATGACCGGGATGCCGACGTTCAGCTCAAAAGCGCCGTTGGTGCCGGACCAGGCAATGGCGGTGTCGTTGCCGATGACCTGCGCGCACACCATGATGGACGCTTCGCAGATGACCGGGTTGACCTTGCCGGGCATGATCGAGGAGCCAGGCTGCAGGTCAGGAATGGCGATTTCGCCCAAGCCTGTATTGGGACCCGAGCCCATCCAGCGGAGGTCATTGTTGATTTTCATAAAGGAGATCGCGATGTTACGCAGCTGGCTGGAAGCCTCGATGAGGCCGTCACGGTTGGCCTGTGCCTCGAAGTGGTTGCGGGCCTCGGTCAGGGGCAACCCGGTGTCTGCGGCCAGCAGTTCAATAACGCGCTCCGGGAAGCCTGCCGGGGTGTTGATTCCCGTGCCAACAGCGGTGCCACCGAGGGGAACCTCGGCAACGCGGGGGAGCGAAGCGTTGATCCGCTCGATGCCGTAACGGACCTGCGCCGCGTAGCCTCCGAATTCCTGGCCCAGGGTGACGGGGGTGGCATCCATCAGGTGGGTACGGCCGGACTTTACGACGTCCTTGAACTCGACGGCCTTCCGGTCCAGGGAATCGGCCAGGTAGCCCAGGGCCGGAATGAGGTCGTTGATGAGCGCCGAAGTCGCCGCGACGTGGACGGAGGTCGGGAAAACGTCGTTGGATGACTGCGAGGCGTTGACGTGGTCGTTCGGGTGGACAACCTTGTCACTACCGGCGGAGGTGAGGGCACGCGAGGCGAGCTCGGCGATAACCTCATTGGTGTTCATGTTCGAGGACGTTCCCGAACCGGTCTGGAAGACATCGATGGGGAAGTCGCCGTCGTACTTTCCCGAAGCGACCTCATCGGCGGCGTCGGCAATTGCCTGGGCAAGCTCGCCGTCGAGCACTCCCAGTTCTGCATTCGCCAGGGCGGCAGCTTTCTTGACCCGGGCGAGCGCCTCAATGTGGGCGCGCTCGAGGGTCTTCCCGGAGATGGGGAAGTTCTCCACTGCACGTTGCGTCTGCGCGCGGTACAGGGCGTTCACGGGGACGCGGACTTCGCCCATCGTGTCATGTTCAATGCGGAACTCTTCAGTAGTGGAAGTCATGGGGCTAGCTTAGGTCGACAGGGGCCTGCACTGAAAACCATGAAGGGCCTCTGTCCGGTCCTCCCGCGAGTCGCGCTGGACCCGCCAGGAGCGTTCCTAAAGGTCGCCGACTCCGGAAATAAACTCAGCGCGGCCCTCTGCGAGGCTGTACGAGAGTCCAATGACCGCCACGCGGCCGGTATCAATTGCGGTGGAAATCACACGTGAACTGTCCACGAGCCGTTGTGAGGTCTGCTTGACGTGCTCAACCACCATGTCGTTGACCTCGTGCTGGTCGTTCCGGAGCGACGTCAGCACTGACGGTGTGATCCGCTCGACGAGGTCACGGATGAAGCCAATCGGCATTTTTCCGGTTTCCACGGCCGTCTTGGTTGCGCTGACGGCTCCGCAGCTGTCATGGCCCAGGACCACGATCAGAGGCACGGCCAGTTCGCTGACGCTGTACTCCAGCGAACCAAGTACCGCATCGTCGATGACCTGCCCGGCCGTCCGCACCACAAAAGCGTCGCCGAGGCCCAGGTCAAAGATGATTTCAGCAGCAAGGCGGGAGTCGGAACAGCCGAAGATAACGGCGAAAGGGTGTTGGTTCTCCACCAGCGAGGAGCGCCGGGACGCGTCCTGGTTGGGGTGGGAGGATTGACCGGATACGAAGCGCTCGTTGCCTTCGCGCAGGCGGCGCCATGCCAGCGCGGGAGTCAGATAAGTAGCCACGGCCAATACCTTACGGTGAAGGTGCGGTCGAAGGTGAAACCGTGGCGGGAGGATTACTGTTCAGTGACTGCACGACGGCGGCAGCCAGCACCGTAAACTCGTCCAGCTGTGCAGCTCCGGTCAGCACTACGGTGGTTCCCCGGTGGACCAGGACCATGCTTTTCTTGCCTTTTCCGGAGTCACGCAACTCCCAGTCCAGGCCTCCGGCGTTCCGTTTTCCAGTTACCGGGGCGTTCTCGACCTGCTGTACCAGCCACGTCGGATTGGCCTGTGCGGTCTGGGCCAGGCCGATAAATGCCTCTTTCGGGGTGAGGTAGCCGATTTCCCAAGTGGGCACTCCGCTTTCCGTTCCGGACTCCCACCGCGCGTAATTGGGGCTGTATGTGTCGCCGGGATTGGGGGCCACCGGTGTGAATCCGGCCACACCTGCGGCATTCTGCGCCACGGCACTGACGTTGATATCGGGCCGGAACCCGTCGCTCTTCGGGGCGGGGTTCATCAACACGATGGGTAGGAACGCTGCAATGCTCACAGCCAGCGCGATCATCATTCCGATAACCGATGCATTGGCCCGTTTCGCTGCCGCAGCGGGGATTACGGGCTTGACCGGGGTTTGGACTGGGGAGCCGGAAGCTGTGCCGGCGGCTGGCGCCGGGGCGTGGCTGGCGGGCTTGTCCTGCATATCACTCACCCCTCTATAGTCGCTCATGGACGGGACGTTCTCACACTCGGTGCCCACAGCCCTGGGAAGCTGCGGTATTTTCCGGCCGAGTCATTTCGCGACCTTCGCTTGCCGCCCAGACTATGATCGAAGCAGAGGAATCACCGTACGGACTTCCGGCCGTACGGGTTCAATGATCGCCACTCGAAGAAGAGGTTCACGTGTCACCTGCGTCTGTTAGCCAGAAGTACTCCACACTTTCTCCGTCGCTCGCTGTTGGGCTGGACGAGCCTGACCGCAACCTCGCCCTTGAACTTGTCCGCGTCACCGAGGCTGCCGCAATTGCCGGCGGCCACTGGGTTGGCTTCGGGGACAAGAACAAAGCGGACGGCGCCGCCGTCGACGCCATGCGTTCCTTCCTTCAGACCGTCCACTTCAATGGCGTTGTGGTTATCGGTGAAGGTGAAAAAGATGAAGCCCCCATGCTCTTCAACGGCGAGCAGGTCGGTGACGGGACGGGCCCCGAGTGTGACGTCGCCGTCGACCCCATCGATGGGACGCGACTGACTGCCCTTGGCATCAACAACGCACTGGCCGTTCTGGCGGTTGCCGAGCGCGGCTCCATGTTCGACCCGTCGGCGGTGTTCTACATGGAGAAGCTGGTCACAGGCCCTGAAGCGGCCGATATGGTTGACCTGCGTTTACCTGTGAAGCAAAACCTCCACCTGATCGCCAAGGCCAAGGGCGTCAAGGTCAACCAGCTTAATGTCATGATCCTGGACCGCGACCGGCACCGTCCCCTCGTGGAGGAAATCCGCGAAGCCGGGGCCCGCACCAAGTTCATCATGGACGGTGACGTTGCCGGTGCGATTGCCGCTGCCCGCGGCGGCACCGGCGTCGACGCCCTGATGGGCATCGGCGGCACTCCCGAAGGAATCGTTGCTGCCTGTGCCATCAAGTCACTCGGTGGCGTGATCCAGGGCCGGTTGTGGCCCACCAGTGATGACGAGAAGCAGAAGGCCATCGACGCCGGTCACGATCTCGAGCGTGTGCTTTCCACGAACGATCTGGTCACCAGCGACAACTGCTACTTTGCCGCGACGGGCATCACCGACGGTGACCTCCTCAAGGGCGTCCGCTACGCCAAGGACAAGGTCCTCACCCAGTCCATCGTGATGCGGTCCAAGTCCGGCACCATCCGTTTCGTTGATGGCGAGCACCAGGCGAGCAAGTGGGAAGGCTACGCCCGCCGCTAGGCGCCACGCTCTGCCTCTCCGTGAACAGGCAGCTAACGACCTCGAACCCACGGGTTGCGGTCGTTAGCTGCCAGTTCGCGTTAACGGCCGGCGTCGAGAGGGGATCAGCTCCCGGTTCGCGCCGGGACTTTGCTTCGGAGGGCTTTCGCCTTGTCCCGGGCTTTGCGCGCCAACTGGTAGGCGGAGTAGCGGATCTTCTTGACGGGGAGATCCCACGTGCCGGCGTAGGCAACTTCGCGGCCACCGAAGGACTTCTTGAAGGCGGTAAAGCCCGCCCACTTGTGGTCAAGTTGGTCCGAGGGGGCCACGCCCCAGAGATCCACGTACTTGAGCCCTTTTTCCTTGGCCTCGGCAATAAGGGTCACCAGCAAAGGGATCCCGGCGCTGAGCTTCCGATGGGTGTCGTCCAGGGCCGCATGGGCATACGTACGTGTGTCTGCGGAATCATAGGCCAAGGCAGCTGCGATGGGCCCGCCATGGAGTTCGGCAATGTACAGGGTGGCCGCGCCTGCAGGCATCAACGACGCTGCCACCTGCCGCAGGTATTCATCGCTTTGGGGCTTGAAGCCGTTCCGCCTGGCCGTCATGTGGAGGAAGTTCAGGAGCACCCCAATGTCTTCCGGATCCTGTGAGCTGCGGAAGGTTACGCCCTTTTTGTGGATGTTCCGGTACAGATTGCGATTAACCGGCTTCATGGCAGCAAGGATGTCCTTGAAGTCCGGCTCCAGATCAATAATCCAGCTCAGTTCAGGCTGCTGGTTCGACGGGGCCGGTTCGAGTCCACGACGCCGCAGCAGGGCCTCGGCTTCATCGGATGGCAACCCTACGTTGACCGGCTCGATCCGGACACAGACTGCACCGCACCGCTTGGCCAGCGCCACTAGCGAGGCTAGAGCGTTGTCGAACGACTCCAGAGAATCAGCCACTGGACCGTAGGGTGAATACAGCACGGTTCCAGCAGGATTCTTCTCCTCGATGGCCAGGAAGCTCCAGCCCGGGCCGGACTCCGCATGGACTGTTCTGCCGAGGGAACGCTGGAACTCTGCCCACGCGGACGACTGTAGAAAGGACTCCATGATCACGCTCTCAATGCTGTAGTCACGGCAAAAGCGCGGCCAGTTTCGGTCGCCCCGGATACCGGATGAATGTTCACCGGTGCCTCCGCTGCGGGAATGTACGCACTGCCTCCGCGGCCGAGATGAAGATCTCCCTTGGGGGAATCGAGCAGCACGGAACCTGAAACGACGATGATCAGGGCCGCCCCGGACTGGGCGATCGGCACAGGCTCGGCGTCTGGAGCAAGCATCACGTGCTGAAGCTGGAACTCTTTGAACGGCGGGCAGTACAGCTCCTGTCCCAGATCGGACAACCCGGGCGCGAGCATTGGCACGGCAACAGCCGAGAAATCGATGGTGTTGAGCAGTTCCTGGACATCAATGAACTTTGGGGTGAGGCCGCCGCGGAGGACGTTGTCCGACGAGGCCATGACCTCGATGCCCAGCCCATGCAGGTAGGCGTGGACGTTTCCGGCAGGAAGGTACATGGCCTCCCCGGGCCCGAGCGAAATCCGGTTCAACAACAGGGAAATCAGGACACCTGGATCACCCGGGTACTGAGCGTTAAGCTCGAGAGCCGTAGTGAGTTCCTTCTCGTACGGCTTCTTCATCAAGCCGGCTTTGATTCCGCCGACAAGCTGCCCGACGGCATCGGAAATGTCGCGGCCTCCGCTGATCAGGCGTGTAAAAGCAGCCCTGAGTGCTTCGGGTTCAGGGTTCGCCTTCAAGTCCTCCATAACGAGGCGTACAACACCGGGAACCTCCAACGACAGTTGCTCCATGGAACGTATAACGTGCTCCAGTAAAGCGAGGGTGGAGGGAACCGGACGGAATCCGCAGAGCGCCTCGAACTGCGTCAAGGCGAAGATCATTTCGGGTTTGTGGTTGTCATCCTTGTAATTGCGTTCCACGGCATTCCGGTCCACGCCGGCAGCTTCCTCCCGCGCGAAACCCTCCCTGGCTTGCTCGAGCGTGGGATGCACCTGGAGGGAGAGGGGGTTCTCCGCGGCCAGCACCTTCAGGAGGAACGGCAGCCGGGGCCCGAACTCGGCAATGCTTGCAGCACCGAGGTGATGGACGGGATCGGCGGCAATGAGGGCGTCCAGCCTGTGCGTTCCGTCGGCCGTCAAAGCGACGGAAGGGGCACCGGGGTGGGCACCAAGCCATAGCTCGGCTTCCGGTCCACCGGACGCCGGTCGCCCCAGAAAACCCGCTATTGCCGTCTTCGAACCCCAAGCATAAGGGCGGAGGACATTCTCAATTTCGTACAAAACCAGGAATCCCTATCTGTTGCTGCTTAATGATGCCATCGTGTGCAGGCGCTACTGACACCGGCGGCCGGGAGGTTTACAGCGGTGCGCACTGGCCATTGGTGGCAACGAGTTCGCGGATCGACTGTTCATCGCCAAGGCGTTTGAACTCATTCAGCATCTCAGCTGTGATCGGCTGCCCATCCGGCGTGGTGGTCACCGGTGTGAAGTCCGACGGCGACGGTGCGGGCTGCGTCAAGGGCACCCCAGCCGCCGGTCCCGCTGCCAAGGGCTGACCGCCGGAGGGTGCAAGCCGGGCCAGAGGCTCGACCATGGCGTCGTCCAAGGCACCTGCCGAAGGGGAGGCCTGGCTACCGAGCAGTTGGCGCACCTTGTCATGGATGATGCCGAAATCGGGAACAGTCGAGAAGGAGGCGTCAAAATCCGGCGGGCCGATGGTCAGCCGCGCCACATCTTGTCCCTTGGCTTTCACTGCAAGATCCACAAAGCTCCCCAGCTGGGAAGCCGAGATGTTGGAGTCCACCACCTTGGTTCCGGCCTCGGCGATGTCCTGAAACTTGGAGAGGAGGGTAGCGGGGTCCAATTGCTTGAGCATGGCCTGCTGCACGCACTGTTGCCGCTGGATACGCGAATAGTCGTCCACAAACTCCCGCGAGCGGCCGTACCAGAGCGCGTGGTAACCGTCCAGATGCTGTTCGCCGGCAGGGATCCACCCCTCGGGCATGCCGTGGATCCCATTGGCTTCATCCACCATCGGACCGCTCATGGGAACCCACCCGCCGGCCTTGATCCTGATGCCGCCCATGGCGTCAATCAGTTTGGAGAAGCCCTCCATATCCACGAGGACATATGCCTGCACCTTGATGCCAAGGGAGCCTGAGACCGCTTCCAGCGTTGCCTGCGCACCGGGGTCGGCCACGCCGGGGTACAGGTCCTGGTGTTCATTGGTCACCTCGGTGTTGATGGCGTTGATGAGGCATTCATTGCCGCAGTCATAACCGTCAGGATAAATCTTGCGCATCGGTGAGTCTTCGCTGAACTGTGCGTTCTGCAGGTTCCGGGGTATCGAGATAATGGCTGTCTTGCCGGTTTCTGCATCTACGCTGATCACGGACAGGCTGTCGGGTCGCCGCCCTGTTCGGTCAGCTCCGGCGTCGCCACCCATCATGAGAAAGTTGTATCTGCCCTCTGAGGGCTCGATGGCCGGCCCAGACGCGAAAATGCTGCCGATGGCGTTTCGGCCAACGTTCAGCAGGTACGCCGCATACCCCAGGGAACCACTGCTCAGGACCATGGCGAGCACCAGCGCAGCGCCGACAACGGGCCGGATGCGGGGCTCCAGAAGGACCGGACGAATGAGCCTGAGGGTGTTGATGAACAAGATGGCCCATCCCACCGCGAAGGCAACCAGGATCAGGATGAGAATCAGGGACGTGAACTCGTTGGTGACGATTCCAATCAAGAGCGATCGGTTCGTGGCCACCAGAACCAGCATGAGCACAATAAGCGCCCAGGCAGCCAAAGTGACACGCAGGGCCCGCCGGCCAAGTCTGCGGTCGCCGGCAACGATCTGCGCACTGCCGGGCACGAACAATGTCAGCAGGATCAGGACGAAGGCGCGCTTCGTCCTGACAGGGGAGGCCGCACTGCCAGGATGACGCACCGGGTCCGTCAGGACGCCGCCTTGCTGCTCATCCGTGTGTAGTTGGGTGTTGGACATCTTTGTGCTCCCTAACGGCTGCCCCGGCGAATGACGTTTCCGTCGGAGAACACTTCGCCGGCTTTTTGGCGGAGGGCCTCGCCCTTGCGGGTGGCGACGTTATTGAGTTCCTGCGCGAATTCCAGTAGTTCACCTTGGAGGCGGCCGGCAAGTTCATCGGTTGCCGAAGCGAGCATCCGGACGGCAAGCAGTCCGGCATTTCGGGCCCCTGCGATGGAGACCGTCGCCACGGGTACTCCCGCAGGCATCTGCACTATGGAGAGCAGGGAATCCATGCCGTCCAGGGTTTTCAGCGGAACCGGGACGCCAATCACCGGCAAGGGGGTCACCGACGCCAACATCCCCGGGAGGTGCGCGGCGCCGCCTGCCCCTGCGATGATGACCCGCAAGCCGCGTTCATGGGCGGTTTGGCCATAACGGATCATTTCGAGAGGCATGCGGTGTGCCGAGACTACGTCCGCCTCAAAGGGTATTCCGAACTCGGCCAACGCTTCGGCCGCGGCTTCCATGACCGGCCAGTCAGAGTCGGAGCCCATAACCAGGCCCACGACAGGGACGGGCTGTGCTGTTCCGGCAGGGGCAGCCGATTCGCTGGTCATGAATTCTCCTCGGGAGTTGCAGTTGCCGACTGGGCAGGCCGCCGGCCATCGCGAATGGTGGCGGCGACCGTCGTCGCGCGTTTCCTAAGCGACTCAACATCAGCCGCCGAGGCGCTCACCAGGTTCACATGGCCGATCTTCCTGCCGGGACGCACCGCCTTGCCGTAACAATGCACCTTCGCTGCCGGCTCAACAGCGAGGGCCAGATGATAGGCCGAATACAGGTCCTGGTTTTCGCCGCCAAGAAAGTTCTTCATGACCGCCACGGCGCCAAGGACGTCGGTGGCGCCAAGGGGGAGATTGAGGACAGCACGGAGGTGCTGTTCGAACTGGCTGGTTACCGAGCCGTCCTGGGTCCAGTGGCCGGTGTTGTGCGGGCGCATGGCCAATTCGTTGATGAGGAAACCTGTGCCTACCCCCGGCGTCTCGAACATTTCCACAGCCATGACGCCGGTGACCCCGAGCTCATTGGCGATGCGAACCGCTGCCTCTTCGGCGGCCGCAGCGACATCGAGCGACATACCTTGGGCAGGGGCAATGACCTCGTCACACACTCCGTCCACCTGTACCGTGTGCACCACTGGCCAGGCCCGGGATTCACCGTCCGGAGTCCGGGCGACGAGAGCCGAGAGTTCCCTGCTGAAATCAACCTTGGCTTCGGCGAGGAGGGGGTTCATAGCGTCGAACCAATCGCCGGCGGCAGCTGCTTCATCCGGTGTTGCGATAATCCGCACACCCTTGCCGTCGTAGCCGCCCCTGGGCATCTTCAGGACTACAGGCCAGCCGGTTTGGTTGCCGAATTCGGTGAGTTCCCCGACGTCATGCACGGCGGCCCACGCCGGGTTCGGGAGTTCCAGGCGGTCGATAGCAGCACGCATGACCAGCTTGTCCTGGGCATTGACCAAGGCGTCCGGGCCGGGTTGAACGTTGACCCCCGCCGCAAGGAGGGCCCGGAGATGCTCTGTGGGTACGTGCTCGTGATCGAAAGTCATCACGTCAAGGCCGCGGGAGAACTCCAGGAGGGCGTCCAGATCCTTATAGTCGCCCACGGGAGCGGTGGGTACCGCGGAGACAGCTGAAACGTCGTCCCCTTCCGCCAGAACGCGGAGTTCGAAGCCGAGGGCTGTAGCTGCAGGAGCCATCATGCGCGCTAATTGGCCGCCGCCAACTACGCCGATTACTGGAAAAGTCACATGTGCCAGCCTACAGAACAGGGGAGCGGTTGCGGACTTCCACCCCGCCTGGAACGTGTTTTGCGCCTCATTCGTCCGCGCCTTGCGCGTAAAAGGAGGAGATTCGGAGTTGTCTCCCAGCCTCCCGGGCTAAAATGGACTCTCGGCCCAGTGGCCTAATTCTCATTCAGCCATGGAGGGTCATGTTTTACACACTTGCAGAGCGTATCCGGGGGCTTGCCTCACTCTTCTGGCGCGAGGTTGCCAAATTCGGTGCTGTGGGCGGTGTGGCATTCGTCATCGACAACGGACTCACGTACTACCTCATGCACGGGCCGATGATCGACAGCAATGCAAAGGCGCGGCTGGTTGGAGCCACAGTCGCCACCATCTTCTCGTGGATTGCGAACCGGCTATGGACGTTCCGCCACCGTCGGCAGGACAACGTGACACGCGAGTTCATAATGTTCGCTCTCATCAACGGCATCGGCATCGGGATTTCCACCGGGCTGACGGCCGCGGCCCAGTACGGATTGAACATCACGGATAAGAACCTCGTCTTCCTCGCAGGAGTCTTCGGCATTCTCGTGGCGACAGTGGTGAGGTTCTTCGCCTACCGCTTCCTTGTCTTCAACAAGGAACTGGATGAAGAGCCGGAGTTCTCCCACGACCACGAGCTGATCGAACTGCACCCGCATGCCCATGAGAAGGAAGCGGTCACTGTCCCGGGGGGCGATGCTTCGGAAGCGGGCGTCCAAAAGGCAGTCAAGGATCCCGACGGGCCAGGAAAGGGCCTCTAGCCGCTGTCCTTAGGGCAGCTTTGTCAGCTGCCTCAGCTGCCTTGGACGCGCTCGTTGGCGAGGAGCTTGTCCGTAATTTCCACATCGGGGTGCACCAGAACGACGGACCCGTCCTGCTGCCAGGCTCCCAAGGACTGCACCAGGACCTGCTCCAGCCCCTCGCCGGCTTTCACCAGGAGCCGGGCTCCGTTTTGATGCCCAATGGCGAAGCCGTCGAGCAGGTCAGCGTGCCGGTAGGTGGTTCCATCCGACGACGTGACGGCGGGGTGGGCAGGGTCCGGGTCTGCGTGGGGCATAAAAACGTCCCTGTGGGAGCGGACCTCCGCAGCGTAGTCTACGACGCCGGGGGGCAGTTCCCCGGGCCACCGCATGGCTAATGCCGGCAGCGGAACGGCTATGACGGCGTCGTATCGGGCGGAACCTCGTGAGGCTTCGGGCTCACCGGTGGCCAGGAGGTCCGCTTCACCGTCACCTAAGACTGTGGTCATCCCCAACTGCCACGCGGCCAAGGCCAGAATTACCGATTTCCAGTGCGGGGGAAGGTCCAGCCTGAGCCGGGAGCCGGGGCCGGCATCAAGCTCGTCCTGGAGCAAATTGCTGGTTTTGGCCACCCAGTTATCCAGCACCCGGCCGGAGAGCTCGACGCGTTCTGAGTCAGGCCCGTACCAGGTAAGCCGCGGTGAGGTGGAGTGTCCGGAACGAAGGGTTGTCATCAGTTCAGTCGCCGGGATGCTCATGGTTCCCATCTTGCCACGACCCCTCACGCCGTTGAACCGGACCCTTAATTGCGTTGAACGGGAAGGGTTAGGGGCGCTGAACCGGAAGACTGGACGCATGCTGTGTGATCTCCGACACATTCAACTTAGTAACGTTGCTGGTGTTATTTAACCGTGACCGCAACTTTCCCGGGATCTCGGCAAATGCCTTCAAAACAAGTCAGCATGCTGTCAAAATCCTTGCTGCTGCGCGGTCCAGGCGGAAAATTCCCGGGCGTGGCGCGGCACCGAATTATGTCTTGCGTTGATTATTATCCCGGACGCCGCTTGACGCACTGCTACTTACACACGTGTAATTAGTTATCGAAAGCCCTTGTTCGACTACATGGCACACAACCGAGTGCCACAGTATGCAGGCAAGGGCGGCAACATCAGGAAGGGACGCCATGGGGCAAGCTGAGCGTATCCAGGAAGATGCCGTCGTCGCCGGTCAGGCAACGGCAAAATACCGTTCAAGGGGGGTACCAAGTGACTGGTACGTAGATCCGGCAGACCCGGATGCTGCGGAACGGTACGACCAAAGCACGAAGGATTCATTGCAAGACCAGGCCACAGCATTTTTGGCCGCACACGAGGCACTTCTGGAGGGGACCCAGGAGCAGGACGACGATCCCCTTGATCCGCCTATGGAGCTGCAGACGCTCCATTCGGGAACCACCACCCAGCCCGTCTGGATCGGCCTCCCCATTGAGCAAGGCTTCGATGACGAAGGCGAACTCGGATGGCAGACCGATGCGCTGTGTGCACAAACCGATCCGGAGGCTTTCTTTCCTGAAAAGGGCGGATCGACCCGCGACGCTAAAAAGGTCTGCGGAGCATGCAACGTGCGCTCCCAGTGCCTGGAATATGCGTTGGCGAACGACGAAAGGTTCGGCATCTGGGGAGGCCTCTCTGAGCGTGAGCGTCGTCGGCTGAGAAAGCGAGCGGTCTGATTCATCAGGACGTACTGGTCACGGCCGTTGTGGTCTCCCACAACGGCAGTGGCTATCTCCCCCGGACACTGGCTGCCCTGGCGCAGCAGACCCGGCCCGTTGATGCCTTCATTGGCGTAGACACCGGGTCCCGCGACAATTCGGCAGCGCTTCTGGAAGAATCTTTCGGTCCGGCGAATGTTGTTTCCTTCAACGGTACAAAAACCGGTATGGGAGGTGCCGTTCGCGCCGGCCTGGCGGCCAGATCGCCGTGGAATCCGGAGAGCCAGCAGGCCAGTGAATGGATTTGGCTGGTTCACGACGACGCCGCACCCCATCCGGCCGCCCTTGCTGAACTGTTGCACGCCGTCGAACGTGCACCCTCGGTGACGGTGGCCGGGTGTAAGCAATTGGACTGGGACGCGGGGCGCCGGCTCATTGACGTCGGACTTTCCACCAGCCGCTGGGGTGAGCGGTTGACCCTGATTGAGGTTGATGAACTCGATCAGGGCCAATACGACGGCAGGACCGACACCTTCGCCGTCAACTCAGCCGGAATGCTGGTGCGCCGTGACGTCTGGGAGGACCTTAAGGGCTTCGACCCGGCCCTTCCTGGAACAGGCGACGACGTTGACTTCTGTTGGCGTAACAGGCTTGCCGGCCACCGGGTGGTGGTTGTGCCTTCTGCGAAGGTCTTCCACGTGTCCCACCGCCCGCATGCCCTGGGTAACGCCGCGGCGGCAAGAAAGGCCCAGGTTTACCTGCGGCTCAAGCATTCACCATTGTGGAAGGTCCCGGGGCACGCCATTGGTGCCTTGCTGGGCAGCCTGTTCAAGTTGCTGCTGAGCATTGCAGTGAAGGACCCCGGACACGGGTTCTCCCAACTGCTCGCCACACTGGTTTCACTAAGCCGACCGGACGCTGTGTTTCGGGGCCGGCGGGATGCTGCACGTACCAGGCGCATCCGGCGCTCTGTCATCAAGGGCCTCCAGACACCGCGCCGCGAGGTATGGTCGCATCGGCGTTCGCTAATAGAAGCAATTGGCTCCCACGATTCCGACGACTCACTCTCCAACGATCCCCTGGACGAGCAGCCAAGCGGAGACTCAAGTGATGACTTTGCCGCACTGACCACCACAAAACGGGGGTGGGTGGGAAACGGCGCCTTGGCGGCGGTCATCCTTGCCGCCGTCGCTTCAGTGATGGGGCTCCTGACCCTGTTCCAGGCCGCAGCTGTTTCGGGTGGAGCCCTTCTGCCCGTTTCGTCCGGCCTTGCCGAGGTTTGGCACCATGCTTCGAGCTGGTGGATAGGACTGGGCGCCGGCGTATCCGGTCACGGTGACCCCTTCGCCTTCCTTTTGTGGGTTATCAGCGTTTTGGGCGGTGGTAACGGCAACGTCGTTGTCACCTGGCTGGTTTTCCTGGCAATGCCGCTTTCGGGCCTCGCAGCCTGGTTCGCTTCTGGAGGAATCACCGTACGCCGAAGGATTCGATTCATCGCGGCGCTGCTCTGGGCGGGAGCCCCGGCCCTGCAGGTTGCCCTGAATCAAGGACGTCTGGGCGCCCTTCTGGCACACGTAATGCTGCCTTTGCTGGTGCTTGCGCTGCTTCGTGCCACCGGCACCGCAATCGGCCATGGCCGGTTCAGCGTGCCTACAGAGGGGGAGCGGCGATTCCATGAAACTCCGCCCACCAAGGCCGGAATCAATGGAACTCCCTCATGGACGGCGGCTGCCGCGGCGGGGCTCGCACTGGCTTTCGTTACTGCCGCTGCACCGTCCCTGTTGTTGCCTTCATTCGCGGTAATTGTCCTGCTGGGCATCATGTTGCGCCGCCGCGGCCGGACCATTTGGTGGGCCCTGCTGCCGAGTGCCGTCCTCTTTATTCCTTTCGGGCTCTCTGTGCTGGACCGTCCCCGCGCTCTGTTGGCTGACCCGGGACTTCCCCTCGCGTTTGATGCTGCCCCTTTGTGGCAACAAGTACTGGGCCAGCCGCTGGAGTTTGACGTCTTCGGCGGTTTGTCGGGTCTTCCTGTCTTCTCCGGGTACACCGTTCCATGGGCGCTGCTGGTGGCTGTTCTTGTTGGCCTGCCCACCTTGTTGCTGGCCGTGGCAGCCCTCTTTGTGCCTGCTCGGGGCGCTGCCACAGCCCGAACCTTGTGGGTGGCTGCACTGATCATCCTTGCGGGAGGATGGCTGGCTGGGCATGTTGCCACTGGGGAATCAACAGACATCCTTGTCACACCTTTTACGGGACCGTTTGTTTCGGCCGCCTCCATTGCGTTGCTGGGGGCAGCGGTCATCGGAGCGGAGAGGCTGCTGGTCGGCTCAGAAAAAGTCACAGGTTCGCGGGGCCGGCGCGTTGCCACCCGTTCGCTGGCCGTTCTGACCGCCGTTATGCTCCTCGCCGGTCCACTCGCCGGTCTCTCCGCATGGACGGCGCAGAACTTTGTTCCCCGGGCAGCCGGACAAGACGATCCAGGGAATGGCCCACCGCTGGGGACTCCAATGCTGATAGCAGCCACCCAACCCCGGATACTGCCCGCAACTGCCATCGACCGGGGTGTCGGACCAGAGCAGACCCGGACCCTCCTGATCAGTACTCAGGAGGATGGCTCCTTCGATGCCACCCTGATGCGCGGCGCGGGGACCACCCTTGACGACCTTTCCGCCATCGCAGCCTCCCGCAACATCATGGGTGAACCTGGCGAGGAAACGGTCAGGGAAGACGACGCCGCTACCGCGTCCCTCCGCAAAGCGGTAGCAACCATAGTTGCTGCTCAAGGCGTGGATCCCCGGCCTGAGCTGGAGCAGTTGGGCGTGGGCTTTGTGGTTCTGCGCGCTGCCGACACCGCCGCGCAACTCACGGCCAGCAGAATGGATGCCGTTCCTGGTCTTGTCACTGTAGGCCAGACCGATGTTGGGTGGTTGTGGCGGATCAGCCCTCTGAACCAGCCGGTCGTTGATGCCGCCGACATCGCCCACCGGGTCCGCATAGTTGACGCAAAGGGCGCAACCGTGGCGATGGTGCCCTCCGGTCTTGAGTCCGTCGACGTTCCGGTACCTGGCGGCGAGGAAGGACGACTGGTTGTCCTCGCGGAGCGCGCCGATGCCGGATGGAGCGCTTGGCTGGACGGACGACGCCTGACGTCAACCACCTCCGACTGGGCACAGGCCTTTACTCTGCCTCAACAGGGTGGGCAACTCACCATCCGCTATGAGAATCCGTGGGCGTTCCCTTCAGGACTGGCCCAGGCGATTGTGATTGGACTGACGATAATTCTTGCCATTCCCGTACCCGCTCGCAGGCTCAATTCCGGCCTTTCACGGGATGAAGGCTCGCTGCGTAAGGAACACCAGAATGCATAAGGATGACGACGGCGGCGTGTCGCCCTCAGAATCGGCGGCGGTTCCGCCACTGCCGCCCAAGCCAGACAGTGAACCAAGCATCAAACCGGCGCCGCACAGCAAGGCTGCCCCGTCTGGAAAGGCACCCCGGAAACCCGGCAAGCCCATGGAGAAAGCAGCTAAGGGCGCCAAGGGGTTCAGGCTAAAAGGCCCGGGCAGTGCTGTGAAACGTGTCCTGTCGGCGGCGGGTATTCTGGCCTGTGCTGCCGGCATGGTCACGGCAGCGTCCTTAGTTCCTTCCGCGTCGGGGAGCAGGCACATCGACGCACCGCTCTCGGCGGTACCGGCGGGAAGCAAGGTGGAAATCTGTCCCGGCCCCGCCCGCCTTCTTGAAGGCACTCCGGTGGGAACCGATCCTCAATTCAGCCCCGAATCCGGCACGGCCAACAGCCAGGTAGACGCTGCCGTGTTGAGCACCAGCGCCGGAAAGGTTCCGATAAGCCGATTGGCAGCCCTCGATGGAAAAACCCTGACGGAGGTCTCGAAAGATGCCGAGGGTGCGCTGGCGCAAACGGGTCCGGCAGCTCTTACGGCCGGCGTTGTGTCCCAGCGCGATGTCGATGCGGTCAGTGTGCTGAGCGCCGATGCGCTCAACAACCAGCAGGCGACCGCCAGCGCTGTCATGAGTTACACAGCTACCGACGGAGACCTTCGCGGGTCCGCCGCTGCGGCCTGCCAGGAGCCGGCCAACGATTTGTGGCTGGTGGGGGCAAATACCTCGGTGGGCAGGACAGCGGTCCTGAACCTGAGCAATGCTTCCAGCACTCCGGCAACCGTCAGCCTGGATCTGTTTGGCAAGGCAGGGCAAATCCAGGCCCCGGGAAGCCGTGGTCTGCTGGTTCCCCCGGGTAGCACCCGTGCCATCGTCCTGGCAGGACTTGCCGCCGAGCAGGACAGGCTCGGCGTCCACGTCCGCAGTGTGGGCGGACCTGTCACTGCGGTAATCCAGCAAAGCGTACTGCGTGGATTGACCCCCGGCGGTGTGGACTTCATCGCGCCAGGAGCACCACCGTCGGTGCGTCAGGTGGTGTCGGGAGTGTCCATTCAGGAGGCAGCCGACATCAAGTCCCAAACGTCAAAGGCGGGCTATGCCGATGCCGGACCAGCCCTTCAGTTGGCCGTTCCAGGGCCGGTGGACGCTGTGGTGGAGGTCAAGCTGTTTGGGCGAGACGGCCAAAAAGCCCTGCCAAACGGTGGTGTGGTGACCGCGAAAGCCGGTTCAGTGACTGAGATTTCCCTCGCCGGAGTGCCGGCCGGGCAGTACATGGTGTCAGCCACCTCCGATGTCACCTTTGCCGCTGCGGCACGCGTAACCCGCGGAACCAAATCGGGCGAGGCATCCGACGTCGCCTGGTCACCGGCTTCAGCCAGGCTTGGCAGCGAACACGTGGTGCCGATCCCTCGCACCGGGAAGCGGACTCTCGTGTTCGGAGCACCGGAGGACCGGGCCAAGATCACTTACACGCCCATCACCGAGGACGGAAAGATCCGCGCAGCCGGCACCGCTGATATTGCAGGGGGCACGACGGCGAGCATCGACGTTCCTGAGAAAGTGGACGGAGCCGCGGTGCTGGGTTACGTCATCTCCGCTTCGGGTGACCCCGCCTACGGCGCTGTCCTGCTGGGCAAGGAGGACCGCAGTGACGTCTCTGTCGTGGCTTTTGCGCCCGGTCCGGCCGGGCAAGAAGAAGTCCCGGTGACCCTGGGCTACTGATATTGCGCTGGCTATTGATGCTGCGCTGGCTGGCTTCGGGAATCTGCAGACTCAGTACCGCCGCCGGTAAACGGGGTCCAGTGTCTCGGGTGCCACGCCAAGCATTTCTGCCGTGTGCTCCACTACAACATCGTGGACAAGGTCCTGCAGCTCTTCCCTGCTGCTGCAGGCCTGCTCCACAACGCGGCGGTAGAGAGTGATCACGGGCCCTTCATCCGCAGTGGCGGGTTCATAGGAGCCCATGGGAGCGGGGGCGGAATCGGCCACGAGCTGTTCGAGCCCTGGCGGGATTTCATCCACGGCAAAGCGGACGCCGTCGAGCAGCTTTCCCCAGATGTCATGCAGACGCTGGGCTGAATCGAGGACCAGCTCATCAAAGTGCTCGGAGCGGGTACGGTAACCGGGCAGTGTCGGAAGCATCAGTTCCCCGCGGAGGCCCCGCCCGTGCCGGTTCCTGCGCCGCTGCCGGAAGCCCTTGCGGCCAGCGGCTTGGCCCTTTAGGCCAGTTGCGCTGAAATCCTGAGGGCTGGCGTCCTGAGGGCTGGCGGCCTGGTCAGCCAACCGGACCGTAAAAGCCGGATCGTGGTTCGATGACTGCATACACTGACTGTAAACCCGCGGAATGAAATTCGCGACAAAAACGTCCCAGCCACGGCCACCGGTTTCATCTTGTGTGATGGCTTGTCCGGCACGGCGTCAGTCGCGGCGTCGCAATGCACGAAGCCGGGCTGCAGGGGGAGTAGTCTGTGATGTCGTGGGTGCAATTCGTCAATGTTCAAGATCAGCCTGCCGCCAGTCCGCGGTGGCCACTTTGACGTACGTCTATGCAGACTCAACCGCTGTCCTGGGTCCTCTGGCCACTTACGCTGAGCCGCATTGTTACGATCTTTGCGAGCAGCACGCCGGATCTTTGACCGTTCCGCGCGGCTGGGAAGTACTGAGACTGGCTATGCCCACGCATCCGCCGCAGCCGGGCCCCGATGACCTCTTGGCGCTGGCACACGCCGTTAGGGAGGCGGCGTCCCGTCCTTCGGATAAGGAACCGTCAACCGGCCACCGTGCATCCCCCGGCGTCCTCGAAGCTCCCACGCCCACCGAGGGCACCCGCCGGGGACATTTGCGAATCCTGCGCGAACCCTCCTGAGGGCAACTGGCGGTAGGCTTGAAGCTGCAAATCCGTCAGCTAACGGCGCCCCGCTGCGGCGCCCGCCAGGAGCATCCACCATGCCAAAGATCAGTGCTGAACTGCTGTCTGTCCTGCGTTGCCCCGTCACGGGATCTTCACTTGTACAAGACGGCGATGAACTCGTGTCAACGATGCCAGGGGAAACTGGGGAGATGCTCCGCTATCCCATCGAGGATGGCATCCCGCTGCTCTTGCCGCCCGAACTCCTGCCGGCCGCGACTTCCGCACCATCGGATCAGCACGACGCCGTCCTTCCGCCGGCCACCGATCAGCCAGTCGAGCATTAACAGAACGCCTTGCTTCCTCGCCTCGGCCGGCAAGCCACACTTATTCCAGTACATCTCTCCGGCTTTACCAAAGGATCCACATGACTCTCGACTACAAGGTTGCTGATATCTCCCTCGCGGAGGCTGGGCGGCACCAAATACGCCTGGCGGAACACGAAATGCCCGGGCTCATGTCCCTGCGTGCAGAATTCGGTCCCACTCAGCCCCTCAAGGGCGCCAGGATCGCCGGTTCGCTGCACATGACGGTCCAGACTGCGGTACTGATCGAAACGCTGACGGCGCTGGGTGCAGAGGTCCGCTGGGCCTCCTGCAACATCTTCTCCACACAGGACGAGGCCGCTGCGGCGGTCGTCGTGGGCAAGGGGACCGAGGATGATCCCCAAGGCGTCCCTGTATTCGCTTGGAAGGGTGAAACCCTCGAGGAGTACTGGTGGACCGCTGAACAGATTCTCACGTGGCCAGGCGCGGAGTCCGATCCGGAGCTGGGACCGAACATGATTCTCGACGACGGCGGCGACGCAACGTTGCTGCTGCACCGCGGTGTGGAGTTTGAGGCAGCCGGAGCAGTTCCGTCGGCTGGCGCGGACGATCCTGAGGAATACGTGATTGTCCTGGACCTGCTCAAGAGGACCCTGGCCGAGGATCCGCAGAAGTGGACCAGGATGGCTGCCCGGATCCATGGCGTCAGCGAAGAGACCACCACCGGGGTCCACCGCCTCTATCAGCTGGCGGAGCAGGGGAAGCTGTTGTTCCCGGCCATCAACGTCAACGACTCGGTTACCAAGAGCAAGTTCGACAACAAGTACGGCATCCGCCACTCGCTCCCGGACGGACTCAACCGGGCTACCGATGTCCTCATAGGTGGCAAGGTCGCCGTCGTCTGCGGTTATGGTGACGTCGGCAAGGGTGCCGCGGAAGCGCTCCGCGGCCAGGGGGCCCGTGTCATTGTCACCGAGATCGACCCCATCTGCGCCCTTCAGGCTGCAATGGACGGCTACCAGGTGGCCAAGCTTGAATCTGTGTTGGCGCAGGGCGACATCTTCATCACCACCACGGGCAACAAGGACGTCATCATGGCCGAGCACATGGCGGGCATGAAGAACAAGGCCATAGTGGGCAATATCGGCCACTTCGACAACGAAATCGATATGGCCGGACTGGCCCGGATTCCCGGCATCCGCAAAGTTGAAATCAAGCCCCAGGTCCACGAGTGGGTCTTCGCTGATGATGCTTCAGAGGAACAGAAAGCCCGATCCATCATTGTCTTGTCCGAAGGCAGGCTCCTTAATCTGGGCAACGCGACCGGCCACCCGTCTTTTGTCATGAGCAACTCCTTCGCGAACCAGACGATCGCCCAGATCGAGCTCTTCACGAAGAAAGACCAGCCCGAGGGGCACAGAGAATACGAAAACCAGGTTTACGTACTCCCCAAGATCCTTGACGAAAAGGTGGCCCGGCTCCACCTTGACGCCCTGGGAGTGGAACTGACGGAGCTCTCGAAGGACCAGGCCGAGTACCTGGACATCGACGTCGCAGGTCCTTACAAACCTGAGCACTACCGCTACTGAGTTCAGTTTCGGCAATGGCCCCGGACCGACCCGGGGCCGTTGCCGGTTAAGGCGACACTGGGGGCCGTCGTCGCCTTTTGGTCTTGAGCGGTTTTGGCGTGGGATAAAATTGGTTAGTCGGCAGTGCACGCTGAACAGATTAACGGGGGCTGACTATCGGCTGTCGGGGGACACGGAGAATTTGGCATGACTGAGATCAGCAACCGGAAGACCGGGAAAATCATTGCTGTCGTGGCGATGTGTGCGGCTGTTGCCGCCGGCGGAATAGGCGTTGCGACGGCTCCCAGCTGGGCCGGGCAGGCTATTGCGTCCGAATCCGCCAGTCCGGTCCGCAACACTCCCGGCCTTGCTGCTCCTGTGGTGAAGGCTGTTGAACTGGGCGTAACTCCCACTGACGGCGCGCAAGGCGTCAACCCTGCTGCGGCGCCTTCCGTGAAGGCCATCAACGGGCAGGTGAAGGATGTGGTCCTCGTCCCGGCCGAGGGCGGCACGCCTCTTAAGGGTTCCGTGAGCGCCGACGGAACCACGTGGACCACCGTTGACCCCCTCACCTTCAACACCGCCTATAACTACAGTTTCACGATTGTTGATGAGGCTGGCCGCGAGACCAAAAAGACCCAGACTTTCACCACCGTAGCCAAGGCGAACGAAGCTGACGCTGCCGTGTATCCGCAGAACGGCGCCACTGTGGGCTCAGGCCAGCCCATTGAAATCGTGTTCAGTGAACCTGTCATCAACAAAGAAGCCGTGGAAAAGGCCGTCACTGTCAAGGCCTCCTCCGGACAGGCCGTGGCCTGGCACTGGTACTCGGACCAGCGTGTCCGCATCCGGCCCGAAACCTTCTGGGCCTCGAACAGCCAGGTCTCAGTGGACTTGAAACTGTTCGGTGTCGATTTCGGGAACGGAATGATCGGCAACTTTGACTCCACGGTTTCCTTCAGCACAGGGCCGCAGCGTCTCGCCGTCGTGGACGACATCACCAAAACCATGAAGGTCTACTTTGACGGCCAGCTGGTCAAAACTGCTCCCGTGACTTTGGGTGACCCGGAGTGGCTCTCGCCCACCGGGTACGCCGTCATCATGGAGCAGGAGCGCCACTCGAAGTTCAACGCAGGAAGCATCGGGCTCAAGCCCGGTGACAAGGGTTACTATCCACCGCTCACGGTGGAGTACGCCAACCGGCTGACATCATCGGGCGTCTATGTCCACCAGGCTCTTGAGTCTGCTTGGGGAGCTGTCGGCAGGTACAACGTGTCCCACGGCTGCGTGGGTCTCCTTCCGGCGGACGCGGCCTGGTTCTTCAACAACATGAAGAGCGGGGATGTTGTCCAGACACTCAACACTGGAGCACCGGCTGTGGAGCCGCTTGAAGGCTACGGCGACTGGAACATTCCCTGGGCGCAGTACGCCAAGCGCTGACCGCCGGTCACTGACTGCGGCTCTCCGAGCGCTCCCCGAGCGAGCTGGGGGCCGCCGCCAGGTCGTACTGACTATTTGTTGTCGCGAGCGTAGGGGAGCCGGTGCAGCCGTTGTCCGATCTTGTTGCTGCGTTCACGGGCCGTGACCAGACGGTTCATTTCCCGCTCCCGGCGCTCGGCAAGGACAGCCGCGAGATAGTCCTCCGGATATGTTCCGGGGGGAGGGGCCGGCGCCACATGCACTGCTATTTCCGTTGCGAGGGACGCAGCCATGCCTATGCGCGACGCCGGCGCCATTCTTCCTGCCTGGCGCATGAACTGGACTGCCCGGCGTGCTGAGCCATCGGGAATGCGGCCGATATCAGCAAAAGCCACCCAGGACCTCAGGTGAGGTGGAACAAACAAAGGCAGGGCCGGCTCGGCGGGTACTCTCCGACGCAAAGAATAGGTACCGGCAAGGACGTCACCGAGTCGTTTGGATTTGTCGTTGAACAGCGCGACGGCGATGGCCAGGCCGCCAAACGTCAGGTAGATCTCAATGAATCCCGTCAGTCCCCGAATGACGGCATGGCGGAAGCGGATGGCTCCGCCGTCGTCGCGCACTATCCGGAGTCCAGCCGCCAACTTACCCAGCGACAGACCGCGTGTCACGGTCTCGATAGCTACCGGAAGCATCACAAAGCAAAACACAACACTGACCAGAACGATGGCCCCCATTGCAGCTTCGTCGACTTCGTTCCAGAGGGAGGAGATCATGATGAGGATGAGAATGAACAGCACAATGTTGACCAGGACGTCGAGCAGCAATCCCAATGCGCGGGCCGCGAAGGACGCCGGACGCAACTCCAGGACGACTGCCTCACCCGTGATGATTGAACTCAAAGCCGGGCCCCATCCCTATTAGCAAATCCTGACTCAGCATGGATCCTGATGCTGACAGTCTATTGCGCAGGCTAGGGTGATCCCGTGGACATTGATGCGTTTTCTGCGGTCAACAGTGACAAATGGTCAAGGCTTCATGACCTTGCCTACAAACGCAGCCTAACCGGCCAGGAAGCAGACGAGCTTCTGCGCCTTTATCAGGTGACATCGTCGCATCTCTCCCTGCTCCGCTCGGTAGCCCCGGAGAGCGGGCTGTCCGCCTCGCTCTCCGCAACCCTCGCCCAGTCACGCACCCGATTCACCGGTGCACGTTCGAATTTTATGGACGACGTTGCGAAGTTCTTCGTGATTGCCCTTCCTGCAGCCTTCTATCGTCTTCGCTGGCTGACGCTGTGGTGCGGAATCGCGTTCTGCTTGGTCGCCGGTGCGTACGCCTGGTGGATCGGCTCCTCGCCTGAAGCCCTGCGGGCTGCTTTCGGCAGCGACGAGAGGGTGAGGCAGTACGTGGAGGAGGACTTCATCAACTACTACTCTGAGAATCCGGCTGCGTCTTTTGCCGGCGCCGTATGGACCAACAATGCCTGGATCTGTGCCCAGGCCGTGGCACTTGGTATTACGGGCTTCTGGGTGCCGATGATTCTCTTCATGAATGCCCAGGGCGTCGGGGCCGCTGCCGGCGTCTTTGCCGCCGTTGGCAAATCGGACGTGTTTTTCAGCTACATTCTTCCGCACGGGATGATGGAACTGACGGCGGTCTTCATAGCGGCCGCAGCCGGTCTCAAGATCTTCTGGGCATGGATCGCCCCCGGTCCCCGCACGCGGAGCCAAGCGGTGGCGCAGGAAGGCCGCTCACTGATCACGGTGGCCCTCGGGCTTGTCCTGGTCCTGTTTATTTCGGGGATCGTCGAAGGTTTTGTGACCCCCAGTTTCCTGCCGGTGTGGGCAAAGCTGGCAATCGGTGCTGCTGTACTGGCCGCCTACTGGGTTTACGCCCTTGTCCCAGGCAAGAGGGCTTACCTGTCCGGCGCACGCGGGGATCTCAACGATCAGGATGCCGGGTACTCCGAGATCACCGCGTGATCCTTCCAGTGACTGCGACCTTGAGCCGGGCGTAAGAACGTAATCGTTGCCGGAGCGTAATGGTTCCCGAAGGGGTGGCACCTCGCCGGGCAGAAGCCCCTGACGGTAGGCTCGTCTGGAGAGAAGTAGCGTTGCCGATTCCCCCGACAGGCAACGCGGAGCCCTACGGAAGCGATGCAGCAGTGACTGAAAAGACACCCACCCCTCCTAACCGCCAGGATCACCATTTTGATTCCTCCGCGGATTCCGACGAGCCCGCGTTCGACTGGATGAAGCCGGCACCGACAACGTCAACCGCGGCGTCCCCGGCACAGAAAACGCCGGCCCAGAAAACGCCGGCAACCGAAGATCAGGTAACTGCTGCCGGCGGCAGCGGAGCCATTTCCGGACCAAGCACCGGCGACGCCGTAACGGGCGGATTGCCCCAGGCGGGCAGCAGGGCCGATCGTAAGGCAGCTGAATCGGCGGCTGAGCCAGGAGCACCTTCCAGCGTTGCGACACCTGCCAACGGTGCAGCACCTGCCAGTGGTGTGACATCAGGCAAAGGGGCCCCTCCGACCAAGGCCGGCCCGCATTTCCGCGAACCCCTTCCCACTTCAGCTCTGCACGTCCGTCCTCCCGAGGACGAAGTGCAGCGCAGGAATGCGGAGCGGGAACTGGCGGCAAAGTCCAAGCCCGTGTTGCCTCGCGTCATGCAGGTGGCACTTGCCGTTTTCTACCCCGTTATTCTCCTGGTCCTGGCGGTACGCGCCGTCACCAGCCCGTTGTTCCTGTGGGTGGAGTACAACAGGCCCGGCTTCCCGGGCGACGGATACGGCTTCAGCACTGATGACCGGATGACGTACGGTTCCTATACCGTGGACTACCTCGGGAACTGGGCCGGTCCCCGGTATCTCGGCGAACTGGTGAACCGCAGCGGTGATCAGCTGTTCAAGGACGGCGAGGTCAGCCACATGGCCGACGTCAAACTCGTGATCCTGTCAGCCTTCGGCGCCGGGATTCTGCTGGTGCTGCTTAGCGTCATCGCCATCATCTACCTTCGCCGCCGCAGCACCGGGGGAGTGCGACGAGGATTCTTTGCAGGGTCGATTGTCACCCTGGTGATCATCATCGGTCTCGGCGTGCTGGCGTTTCTGGGCTGGGAACAGTTCTTCACCGAGTTCCACAGGATCTTCTTTGCGAGCGGATCCTGGACATTCGCACTGGAAGACACGCTCATTCGTTTGTTCCCCGGTCAGTTCTGGATAGACGCCGGGATTGTCATAGCGGCCCTCGTGCTGCTTACAGCAATCGTCACCATGGTGCTGACCTGGCCAACCCGCAAGCGCCGCGGACTGCTTCCTGACGATAAGCCCGCCACAAACGGAGTGGATGGCTTGGCAGGCACCGCTGAGTCCAAAGCCTAGAGGAGCAGAACCCCCGGTTGTCTCCTAGATCCAGGAGGGCATCCACATCCGGAACCGCCATTGCTCATAGGAAATGACCTCGGCGGTCCATACCGGATAGAAGAAGGCGGACAACAGCACCACACACATGAGGAACAACGCCACAAAATAAAGACCGGACCGCCTCCGCAGCAGGCTGTCAGTGCGCTTGCCGAGCGTCAGGCCCAGGCAATACACCAGGGCCAGAATCAGAAAAGGCTCAAATGACACGGCATAGAAAAAGAAAGTGGTGCGTTCGGGATAGAGGAACCAGGGAAGGTAGCCTGCAGTAATGCCGGCAAGGATTCCTCCTGCCCTCCAGTCCCTCCTCCCCATCCACCAGAAGAGCAGGATCACGACGGCGATCGCCGCACTCCACCAGATCAGCGGATTGCCCACGGAGAGCACGGCTGAGGTGCAATTTGGCCCATCACAGCCGGGCGTTCCGGCTTTGGGTGACTCGTAGAAGAAGGACGTGGGCCGTCCCATGACCAACCAGGTCCAGGGGCTGGCCTTGTATGGATGCTCCGAGCTCAGTCCCTGGTGGAATTTATAGGCTTCCAGATGATAGTGGGCCAATGACCGGGCCCAACCGGGCAGCCAGCCCCACTCGCCTGAAGGATGGGTGTCTGCCCAATGGCGGTAGTAGGCATCCTTGGAGAGCAGCCACCCCGTCCACGTCCCCAGATACACCACTGCTGCCACCGGGATGATCCCAAGGAAAGCAGGGATGCCGTCCTTGATAATGCCTCCGCTGATCCAGCCACGGATTCCGGCGATGCGCCGGGCATTGAGGTCCCAAAAAACCGTCAGCAGGCCGAAGGCCGCCAGGAAGAAGAGGGCTGACCATTTGGTGCCCACTGCCAGGCCGAGGCACACACCGGCGGCCACCCGCCACCAACGGACGCCCAGCCAGGGACCGGACAACAGCTGCAAGGTGGATGGCCTGCCGTCTTTGGAGGCTGCCGCCCGCTGTCCGAGCCGTAGCGCGAGCCGCCGTCTGCCGTCGTCGCGGTCCATCAGCAGGGCGCCGAAAGCGGCAAGGATCCAGAAACTCAGGAAGATATCCAGCAGCGAGGTCCGTGACATCACGAGGTGATGGCCATCCACTGCGAGCAGGATCCCCGCTACGGCACCCAACGTCAGTGAACGGAACAGCTTTTGGGCAATGAGGGCGATCAGGAAGACCGAAATTGTTCCGGTGAGGGCGGCCCCGAACCGCCAGCCGAATGCGTTGTCCGGACCAAACAGCCACATTCCTGCTGCAATCATCCATTTTCCGACCGGCGGATGGACCACATACTCGGGGGAGTCCAGCAGCACCCCTGGATTTCCGGCATTGAAGGAATCGTTGGCTTTGTCCGGCCAGCTCCGTTCATAGCCACTGATCAGGTACGAGTAACCATCTTTCACGTAATACGTCTCATCGAAGACCAGGCTCCGGGGAGAATCCAGGCGGACGAACCTCAGGATCCCGGCAATAGCGGCTGTCAGAGCGGGGATTAACCAGTACCAGAGGCGTAGCGACGGCGGGTAGTCCCGCCAGCTTTGGATCTCCCCGATCAGCCGTTGCCTCAAGGCGTCAGGGGTAAAGGCTTCCGAGGGCCGGGCGATCCAACGGTGACCTTCGAGGTTGCGGCCGCCGCCAGGGGGTGTTGTGGCTGTTGGAGCCGCGGGTTCGGCTTCGACGGGCTGCTGCAGGGAGGTCTGAGTCACCTGCCCCATGCTACCTTTGCCGCTGTACTCCTTTGCGGCAGTAGTCTGGTTGATGTGGATTCTCATCTCAGCACTTCTCCCCTCACCCCTGCGCCAACGGATGCTCCTGACGCAGCCAATGAACCGGGGAGCGGAGCCGGGGGCGTCGGCCGAATTGTACTGGCGGCCACACCCATCGGGAACGTCGGCGACGCATCCTCAAGGTTGATAGAGCTGCTGAGCACGGCCGACATCGTCGCGGCTGAGGATACCAGGCGCCTGCACCGTCTCGTCCAGAACCTGAACATCACCGTCGCCGGCCGGATTATCAGCTACCACGAGCACAACGAAGCCACTAAGACCGCGGAGCTTCTCGAGCACGTGAAGGCGGGCAAAACCCTGGTGATGGTGACGGATGCAGGCATGCCGTCAGTGTCGGATCCCGGCTTCCGCCTGGTGGAGGGCGCTGTGGCCGCAGGGCTCACCGTGACGGCTGTTCCTGGCCCGTCCGCCGTGTTGACGGCGCTGGCCCTGTCAGGATTGCCTACGGACAGGTTCTGCTTTGAAGGCTTTCTTCCCCGTAAGTCCGGGGAGCGCGCATCCCGTCTCGCCGAGCTCGACCAGGAACGCCGGACCATGGTCTTCTTCGAAGCTCCGCACCGGCTTGAGCCAATGCTCCGTGCCATGCATGAGCGGTTTGGTGCTGAACGGCAGGCAGCCGTCTGCCGTGAACTCACCAAGACGTATGAGGAGGTAATTCGCGGCAGCCTGCGCGAGTTGTTGGAGTGGGCGGAGACCCAGGAAGTCCGGGGCGAAATAGCCGTGGTAGTGGGCGGTGCACCCGAAAAAGCGCCCGGGCAGCCTGAAGATCACGTGGCTGCAGTCAACGAACTGATCTCTCAAGGTATCCGCCTCAAGGAAGCCGTAGCTGCCGTGGCTGAGGACGTCAGGGTCAGCAAACGTGAGCTTTATTCGGCGGTGTTAGCGGCTCGCTAGCTGCTGTGCAGCTGCACAGCAGCTTGTGCTTCGCGTAGTGCGCAATTTCGTAGACACTCCTGAGAACCGGGCAGTACGGTGGCAGTAATCCAGCTTCTGGCTGAACCCACCCGTACCCAACTGCTGACGAGGGAGTCATCGTGACTGTCACTGCACACCACACTGTAACCGCGGAGCGTGAGCGCGAGTTGCTGTCCTCTGTTCCGACTGGTCTTCTGATCAATGGCGAGTGGCGCCCCGCTGCTTCCGGGAAGACGTTCGACGTCGAGGATCCGTCCACGGGGAATACCCTCCTCAGCATCGCCGACGCCGGTCCCCAGGATGGCGCCGCCGCACTTGATGCCGCCGCCGCGGCCCAGGAGTCCTGGGCCAAGGTTCCTGCCCGTGAGCGTGGGGAAATTCTGCGCCGCGCCTTCGAGCTTGTAACGCAACGTGCCGATGACTTTGCCCTGCTGATGACCCTGGAGATGGGAAAGCCCCTGGCCGAAGCCCGCGGTGAGGTCACCTATGGTGCAGAATTCCTGCGCTGGTTCTCTGAGGAAGCAGTCCGGGCCTTTGGACGCTACTCTGTCTCACCGGACGGGAAATCCAGGCTCCTCGTCCAGAAGAAGCCGGTGGGGCCGTGCCTGCTGATCACGCCGTGGAATTTTCCGCTGGCGATGGCTACCCGAAAAGTCGCCCCGGCGGTCGCTGCCGGCTGCACCATGGTACTCAAATCGGCCAATCTCACTCCGCTTACCTCGCAGCTCTTCGCAGCCGTCATGATGGAGGCAGGGCTCCCGGCCGGCGTCCTTAACGTGATCCCCACTTCGACGGCGGGAGCCACCACCGGTCCACTGATCAAGGACACACGGCTGAGGAAGCTCTCTTTCACCGGCTCCACTGAGGTCGGCCGCCGTCTGCTCTCGGACGCGTCCGAGACCGTCCTCAGGACGTCCATGGAGCTCGGCGGAAATGCTCCTTTTGTAGTGTTCGGGGATGCCGACATCGACGCAGCAGTTGCGGGCGCCATGCTCGCCAAGCTTCGGAACATGGGCGAGGCCTGCACGGCGGCCAACCGTTTCATCGTGCACAAGTCAGTGGCTGACGAATTCGCGGAAAAGTTCGCGGCGAAAATGGCGGACATGACCACAGCGCGTGGAACCGAAGAGAACTCGAAGGTGGGCCCGCTCATCGACGCCAAGAGCAGGGACAAGGTACACGAACTTGTGTCTGACGCTGTTGCGTCCGGAGCCGTTACCGTAACAGGCGGCGCTCCGGTGGATGGACCCGGATATTTCTACCAGCCCACCATCCTCAAGGGCGTAACCGAGGGCACCCGGATCCTGTCAGAAGAGATCTTCGGACCGGTCGCGCCGATCATCACTTTCGACAGCGAAGATGAAGCCGTCCGTCTGGCCAACAACACGGAATACGGGCTGGTGGCCTACGTGTACACGAGGGACCTCAACCGCGGCATTCGGATGGGGGAACGACTTGAGACCGGAATGCTGGGCCTGAACGCCGGCGTCGTATCCAATGCCGCAGCTCCCTTTGGCGGCGTGAAGCAGTCCGGCCTCGGGCGTGAAGGCGGTCTCGAAGGCATCGAGGAATACCTCTACACCCAGTACATTGGCATTGCCGACCCATACGCGGGATAGCTCTCCTGATCCGGCTTCGAGTCGAGCGGGCTTCAATAACCTGGCGTTCCAGCCTGTCTTCGTTGGCTAGCCTTCCCTGACACGGCGCAGGCCGTCGCGCGTCCTTATCAGTGTTCGTGCGGCGGCCCGCCGCCAGGCGGCAACGTGCCTGGAGACTGCGCGGAAAGGCGTACCGAGGGTGGACTGCCAGCGGTTCATCACTGCGGGCGGGAGCCACGAGGCCCGGAACTTCACGAGGCGCCGGGCATTAGCCCGCAGGGCTGCGATGATCAGCTCAATGCGCGCGGCGGCAATCGAGGCAGGAGTGCCGCCCGGCCGCGACCCTTCGAGTGCAGCTTGGGCCCGCAGGGGCCGGCCATATTCGCGGCGCTCAAAATCCTGCACCAGCGAATTAACGGCGCGGTGCGCCGCACCGTCCCTTCCGTCTTCCTCTCCCAGCGCTCCTGACCGTCGGAGGCGGGCGGAGAAATGCCGGGGCGTCTCGCTGGGTCGCGGCGGTACTCCGTAGTCAATGGCCAAATCCCGGAGCTCTGCCCAGGACTGCAGCGCCGTGTCATCACTGGCCACTGATCCCGGCCTCAGCCGGCGGGAACGCAGCCCCGAGCGAATCAATCGCGGAGACGCCAGCAGTAAGCCGAGCAACAGGATGCCCAGAGCGCCGTAAAGAACCGGCAGTAATTGGGACCCGGCAACTCCACCGGCCCCACCCCCGGGCAGCGGTACGGGTGCTGTACTGGGGAGCGGTGCGCCGCTGGCAGCGCCTGACGGGATGAGGTCATCATTGTTCTGGTTCGTACTTGCCCCGCCGGAAGCACTGGATTCAGTGGCGTAGGCGGGAAGGAAGCCCCGCGATGGAGTCGGCTCGAACGGAACCCAGCCCAGGCCTTCGAAGTAGAGTTCGGGCCAGGCATGCGCATCCCGGGCGTCAACCTCATATTCCGGCAACGCGCCCTGCCCCGCCAGCGAAACTGTCTTCCCTGTGGGCCTGCCCGGCGCGTAACCAACGGCGATGCGGCTGGGGATACCCTCAAGCCGGGCCATGATAGCCATCGCAGACGCATAGTGGATGCAGAAGCCGCTCTTTTGTGCGAGGAAATCGGCCAGGACGGACAGTCCATCGCCGTCATAGCCTCCCTGGACTGGAGATTCCAGGGAGTACGTGAATTCGGCCGACCGAAGGTATCTCTGTATTGCCAGGGCCTTGGAATAAGACGTGTTGCTTTCCCGGGTAATTGTGTCCGCCGTGGTCCTGACGATGTCCGGCACCCCTTCCGGCGGGCGGATAAAATCGTCTGAAATGCCCCGCACACGAGCGGAGGACCTGGCCAGCAGGTCTGCTGTCAGGGTGGGCATGGCCGAAACCACCACGTATTGCTGGCTGTGGGAATTGGCGTCCACGCCCTTGATGCTCAATGTGGAAGGATCCCAGCTCCACGAGCCGTCCAGGCCGTTCACACCAGCAGGTGCATACGGCACCGGAAGATACGGGCTGGTGAATTGCCCTGTGTTGATGGAAGTAATGCTGCGCGTGGTGTCGGTGGCATTGATCTCGTGGCCCGGATCCAGCCTCGCTACGCCTCCCCGGCGCGTGTCATCACGGTTATCAGGAGCCCACGTCTCACCGTCGAACCGGTCCACCGTTACTAATCTGAGGTATAGCGGCGAGGTGGCCGTGGACGCATACGTAATCCGCCCCTCCCCGGTGGGGCTGCGGAGGCTGTTGCCCAGACTGATCAGTGGATTGAGGCCGCTTGAGGAACCCCACGGATTCAGGCGCGAGCCCTGGGGAAAGGTGCCTCGGTCGAAACCGGGAATCAGCGGTTGAAGCAGGAGGGTGGCAAGAAGCGCCACTCCGCCGGTCATGGCCGCCCGCTTGAACTGACCCGGGTTCCTGCCTGCTCCAAGCTGCAAGCGGTTAGCGGAGAACCACTGACTGCAGCCCACGATCATCAGGTATCCGACGGCGGTAATAATGAACGCGAGGAGCCCAACGCTCTGGGGCTTGATCATGGCCGGTACCACCAGGACCGCAATCAATCCGAGGCCGCTCGTGGCCGGCATCCCGAGGGGGACGGCAAGAGCATCGACCAGGATAACCACGAGACCCAGGACAGCGCACGTCACCAGCACGATGCCGACGTTGGGGGCCACTGGGGCGCTTTCGGCCAGGACTGTTTCCGTGGCCCTGCGCACGTACTGCCCCAGCATGTCCGTGGTCTCGCCGGATGGAATGAAGCCCGCGATGCTGTTTCTGCGGAAAAAGGTGAAGGTCAGGATAAGGATCAGGGAGATGAAGCCGCCTGCAGCAACCAGCAAAGGCTGGGCCCGAACCCTGCGCAGCAACGCCATGGCAGTGACCACAACAATGACCGTGGTCACTGCAGGCATGTACCATGCCCAGCCGCCCAGGACCCCATTAAGTGACATAGCAGCACCACTCACTGCCACTGCAACGGCCGCCGCCATCGCCCACGGGTAGGGGCCGACGCGCCGTGAAGCACCTTGGCCGGGGTCAGTCGGTGACAGGACGAGAGCGGGTGCTGACGTGTCTGCCCGATGGGGCGTCATTGTCATCGGTCTACTCCTGCTCCGCGTCGTACGTCGGCGGCCGCGGTGGAGACCGCGGCATCGCCCTCATCGAATGAGACCCAGGCTGCAGCCAGGGACGTGGTGGCCTTGACTGCGATGGCCCGCCAGCCGCCAAGCCGGAGGGCTTCCAGGGCGTCGTCGGCCGCTTCGGGATGATCCGTGATCACGATGGCGAACGCGTTGGCACCGAAGGCGGCTGCCTGTGACAGCGACCGGGCCTCCTGCAGCGTGACCTTTCCCAAGATCGCCAGGAGGGGTCCCCTGAGACGGTGGGCGGAAAGTTTGTCGATCAGCCTGTCGTCAAATGCGCGGGGATCGTTTTCAGGCGCGAGGGGGTTTTCCCGAGTGTCGCGATTTTCCCGCTTGTCGCCATCAGAGTCACTATCCCTTCGGTCACCATCCCTCCGGTCGCTTTCCTTTCGACCGGAATCCCGGCGGACATGATGGGAACCTGAAAGCTGGATTGCCGCCAGGCTTTCTGCCACGGATTGCAGTCCTGCGGTTCCGTTGAAGTCCTCAGACTCCGGTTCGGGCGCCGAAGGGGAGTGAAGGAAGGCAGGATCCCCTTGCGCATCAAGGAATCGAAGCACGTAATTGCGCTCAGCCAGGTGGGCGCTGATGGACATCGCCGCTGTGACGGCCCATTCAAACGTGTCGCTGGTGACGAGTTCCTGTCCGGAGTCCCCATGTGCTCCGCTGAAAACCGAATTAAGACCATTGTGGAAAGCGGTGTACCTCTGATCGAGAATGATGGTGGCTTCCGGCGTCGTGACAGATTCCTCCTGCCGCACCATCAGCTCACCGTGACGTGCTGTTGCTGCCCAATGCACCCGCCGCATTGGGTCGCCGTGGCGGTATTCCCGGGTCATGACGTCGTCATCGCTGGGATTGGCCCGGATCCGGGTGGCAGTCACTCCGTCGTTGCCGCGGGCACCCGCGAGCCCGGTCATGGGCAGTTCGACGGCGGCGGGTGTCACGGTGAGTGTGTCGCCGTCGTCTATGGAATGGCGCTGGAGGGAAAGCCCGAAGGGGTCACTGAATTCCGCTGTGACCGGGCCGATGGTGAATTGACCGCGCTTCCCGGACCTTAAATGGTATTCGTAGCGGCTGGTTCCGCCGACTGCCGAGCGTGCAGGGAAACGGAACGCCGGCGACTCTCCGAACCGCGGCGGAAGTTTCTCCTCCATGATCACAACACCCGCCCCCGCACCGGTCCTGGCCACGGCGAGCCTGACGGTTGTGGTGGCGGAGGTTTCGACCGTGGACGGATTGAACTCCCGGTAGACCTGGAACCCCGGCTTCAGGATCCTGACACCCAGCAGCGCCACCAGCGGCAACAGGATGAGCAGCACGGCCAAGGTGAGAAGATCGCGCCGCCCCATGACCTGCGCCAGCAGGAGCGCCAGAACACCGGCTGCCAGGAGGCCCCAGCCGCGGGTACTGAAAATGTGCTTGGGAAGGTAATCGAGGACAGCCAAAGTGTTTCCTGCTAACTGGGGTTCCGCAGGGTTTGCCCCGGATCCAGCCCACGCTGGCCGGCCAGCCTCGCCGAGGAGAGGGCAACATTCTGTTCGACCGGAATTTTGGCAAGGATTCCCCGGATGACGCTGTGAGGGTTCTCGCCTGTGCCGGCAGCTTTCCGGTCCAGGATAATCCTGTGCGCGAGCACCGATTCGGCAATGCCCATCACATCATCCGGAAGAACAAAGTCCCGGCCTTCCAAAGCGGCTGTGGCCTTGGCAGCCCGCAGCAATTGAAGCAGGGAGCGGGGACTCGCCCCGAGGCGCAGAAGAGCGCTTTCGCGCGTGGCCCGTCCGATGGCAACCGTGTATTCCTTCACGGCCTGGGAAACATACACCTGCTGCACTGTGGTGATCATTGCAGCGACGTCCGCCGCCGTAACCACTGCGGAGACGTTGGCCAGGGGAGACGTTGCCTGATGTGTCTCCAGCATCTCGATTTCGGAGTCTTTGTCCGGATACCCCATGGAAATACGGGCCATGAACCTGTCCCGCTGCGCTTCAGGAAGGGGATACGTTCCCTCCATCTCGATCGGATTTTGAGTTGCCACCACCATAAACGGCTCATCCAGATGGTAGGAGTCGCCGTCCACCGTGACTTGGTGCTCTTCCATGCATTCCAAAAGGGCCGACTGGGTTTTGGCTGACGCCCGGTTGATCTCATCGCCGATCACGATGTTGGCGAAGACTGCTCCTGGCCGGAATTCGAAGAGCCGTGAAGCCTGGTTGTAGATGGAGACGCCCGTGACGTCCGATGGAAGGAGGTCCGGGGTGAACTGAATCCGGCTGACAGAACAGTCAATGGTGCGGGCCAGCGTCTTGGCAAGCAGCGTCTTGCCGACTCCTGGCACATCCTCCAGCAGCAGATGGCCCTGGGCCAACAAAACAGTCAGAGCCAGCTTGGCGGCGTCGGCCTTCCCGTCGATCACAGTGTTGATAGACGTCAGTATTCGCTCGCTGGCAGCATGGAACGCCTCGGCGCGCATCGCGGCAGGCCTGTGGCCGTTAACGTGCCCGGCCGCTGCCGCAGCAACAGCCAATCCCTGCCCTTCGGGAAGCGCTTCATCTACGGTGATGTGTCGCTGGGGGTCCATCGGCAACCTTTCAGCCCTGGGGGAACTCAACGGGACGGCTGGGACAGCCGGCGCCCGCCATCGGGTGTGTGCCTGTCTTGGTACCAGACTACTAACACAACTGCCGGGCCTAACAGAGAGTTCCGGGTAAATCTGGCGACTTCGCCCGGTTAAGGTAGAGGGATGCTCACTCCGCTGACTCCCGTGCCCTTCCGCGAGCCTGGCAGCGACGGTTCCGGGAGGCACGGCTTCCCGCCCGCGCCCGAACCGCTCCCTATACCTGTCATGGACAATCACACCCATCTGGATTTCCGTTCCGGATCGCTGACGGTTGATGCTTCGGCTGCCTTGGACGCGGCTGAAGCCGTTGGAGTCCAAGGCGCCGTCCAGGTGGGATGCGACCTGGAGTCCTCAAGGTTTACCGTTCAGGCAGTAGAACGGGATTCCCGTCTCCTCGGGGCCGTGGCGATTCACCCCAACGATGCACCCAAGTACGCCCGGAACGGGAAACTGGAGGATGCTCTTTCGGAGATAGAAATACTCGCTTCGCATCCCAGAATCCGAGCCATTGGTGAGACAGGACTGGATTTCTTCCGCACGGAGGGAGAAGGCCTTGCCCACCAGCGATACTCCTTCCGTCGCCACATCGATATCGCCAAGCGTTTGGATCTCACGCTACAGATCCACGACCGCGATGCCCACGACGACGTCGTGCAGGTCCTGAAGGAAGAAGGCGCTCCTTCACGAGTGGTTTTCCACTGCTTTTCCGGTGACGAGGACCTCGCCCGGATCTGCAACAACGAGGGTTGGTACATGTCCTTCGCGGGGACGCTGACGTTCAAGAATGCGGGCGATCTCCGGAGCGCCCTTGCCATTGCCGACCCGGACCGTGTGCTGGTTGAAACCGATGCCCCTTACTTGACGCCGCACCCGTTCCGTGGGCGCCCGAATGCCAGCTATATGATCCCTTATACGGTCCGGGCTATGGCGGAATTGACAAGCTCTGAGCTGTCAATCCTGTGTTCCGGAATTGCCGCAAATACCCTGCGGGCTTACGGCTCCTGGGACTGAACCGCCGACCTTTCTGGCGCAACGCCAGCTATACCGGGTATGTAAAATTCTTGGTGGCTTTATAACGCTTCGGTTACAGTGGACAACTATTAGCCGGGGTCGGGGAAGGCCTTCGGATAATTCACTACTCTCCGCGCCGCACCGTTCGCGCGCGCAGGGAGCTCAAGTGTGGCGGCGCACAGGCGTGCTGCAAGCTTTCGGACTATGTCCGGCTTTGCCCTGCGGGCACAGAGTTTGCAACAGGCGTGTGCGTTATTCCCCGTGCCCGGATGGTTCAAAAGTTACGGGCAATCGTGGTCAAACTATTCACTTCCGACGGCAAGTTAAGCGTCGTCAAGGTCGGTACACAGCTTGTGGTGCTTGCGGCACTCGTGCTGGGGCTCGTGGCCTTCGTCGGCAACAACAAAACAATCACCCTGAATGTTGACGGCCAGGTAAGCTCCGTGCAGACGTTCGGAGGCACCGTCGGCCAAGTGGTCAAGGCCGCAAAGGTGGAACTGCAGGCAGCAGACCGTGTATCGCCCTCGGCGGACGCCATGGTTGAAAACGGCTCAGTCATCAACGTCAATCGCGTCAAGGCAGTGAAGATCAACCTGGACGGCGCTGAAAAGACTGTCAGCACGACTTCCGCCAATGTCGAAGGCCTCGTTACCGAGCTTGGGGTTGCCAGCGCATCCTCCGTGTCTGTTCCGAAGGACTCCCAGCTGGCCGTCTCAGGATCGTTCGTCACTATCTCCACCCCGAAGAACGTAAGCATTGTGGCAGATGGCAAAGCGCGCAAGACCACCACAACAGCCCCCACCGTTGCCGAGGTCCTGGAGGATGCCGGCATCGTCCTGGGCGCAAGCGACCGCAGCTCGCAGCCGGCTCACGCCCCGGTGGTAAGTGACATGGTCATCAAGGTTTCCCGGGTTGACGCCAGCAAGACTGCCACCACCTCCGAAGAGATCCCGTTCGAGACACTGTCTTCAGAAAGTGCTGACCTGCCCAAGGGGGAGAAGAAGGTCACCCAGGCCGGTACCGCCGGCAAGGTGGACAAGACCTTCAAACTCGTTCTGGTTGATGGACGGGAAGCCTCGCGAACGCTCGTCTCCGAGAACATCACCTCCCAGCCCGTCACTGAAAAAGTGACCGTAGGCACCAAGGTGGCTGCGCCTGTAGCGGCCCCGGCCGGTACGAACACCGGTGCTGCTGCTCCGGCAATGATGAACGAAGCCATGTGGGACAAGATTGCCCAGTGCGAGTCCGGCGGCAACTGGTCCATCAACTCCGGAAACGGCTATTACGGCGGACTTCAGTTCGATATCCAGACCTGGATCGGTGCAGGCGGCGGAGCATACGCCCCGAACGCCAGCCTGGCCACAAAAGCCCAGCAGATCGACATCGCCAACCGCGTCTATGCGCAGCGTGGACTCCAGCCGTGGGGTTGCGGCTGGGCCGCCACCAGCTGACAAGCTCGTAGCCGGTAAAGAAGGCAGGTCCCCCGCCGCAGCTGACCACAGCGGTGAAGGGACAAGGCCGGGCCTGGGATCTCCCGGGCCCGGCCTTTGCCGTCTTCCTGGCCACGGCCGACGTGCCCTGACGGGATAGGATACCTAGGTGACTGAACCGACTCCCGCTACGCCCGGCACCGCGGCGCCCGCACCCCTTTTGGGCGCCTCCGACATCCGCAGGCTTGCTGAGGAGATCGGAGTCCGTCCCACCAAGACCCTGGGCCAAAACTTCGTCATTGACGGAAACACTATCCGCCGCATCGTTTCCGTGGCCGGTATTCATGCTGATGAAACCGTGCTTGAGGTTGGCCCCGGACTGGGCTCACTGACCCTGGGCCTGCTGGACGCAGCCAAAGCCGTTGTCGCCGTCGAAATTGATCCTGTGCTGGCGGGCAAACTGCCTGAAACCGTGAAGGCCTGGCGTCCGGACGCCTCCGATGATTTCCACCTGGTACTCGCTGACGCCATGAAGGTGACCAGCCTTCCGGTAGAGCCCACTGCGCTGGTGGCCAACCTGCCCTACAACGTGGCCGTTCCCGTGGTGCTTCACCTCCTGCAGCACTTCCCAAGCCTTCAGCACGGCCTGGTGATGGTCCAGGATGAAGTGGCAGACCGTTTGGCAGCCGGCCCCGGCTCGAAGACCTACGGCGTGCCGTCCGTAAAGGCTGCCTGGTACAGCAGCATGCGGAAGGCCGGAGTCATCGGCATGAACGTTTTCTGGCCCGCTCCAAAGATCAGCTCGGGCCTCGTGTCCTTCACGCGCAGGGCCGCCCCCGTGACGACGGCCAGCCGGGAACAGGTTTTCGCGGTCATAGATGCCGCGTTCGCCCAGCGCCGCAAGACTTTGCGTGCCGCCCTCGCCGGATGGGCGGGAAGCGCGGCCGAAGCCGAACGGTGCCTGCGGGCGGCCGGCATCGACCCATCAGCGCGCGGCGAAGTAATAGATATCTCGGGTTTTGCCAGAATCGCAGAAGCCCATGCCATCCAGGAAGTCTGAGTCCCTGATCCCCGGTCATTCTTGGAGCGCCGCCCTGCCATGCCATAGCTTGGACTCATGAACGCAGTGAGAGGGCGCTTTGCAGCACGTACTGTTCGGGCCAAGGCTCCCGGCAAGGTAAACGTCTCACTTGGCGTAGGACCCCTGAGGGACGACGGCTATCACTCAGTGGCCAGCGTTTACCTCGCTGTTTCCCTCTATGAAGAAGTAGCCGCCACCAGCACGGCAACCCCCGGGATTACGGTCAGTATCGCCCCTGCCAGCACCTTGGACCTTGACGACGTGGATATTCCCCTCGACGAGCGGAACCTTGCCTATAAGGCTGCGTCGATCATGGCCGATGTGTCCGAGCACCCCACGGGGGTGCACCTCGAAATCACCAAGCGGGTACCCGTTGCGGGTGGAATGGGAGGCGGTTCCGCGGATGCGGCAGCCACCTTGGTGGCATGCGACGCACTCTGGAACAGCGGACTCTCCCGTGATGAACTTGCCCACCTGGCAGCTGAACTCGGCGCCGACGTCCCGTTCTCGCTGCTTGGCGGAACAGCAGTGGGACTCGGGGTGGGCGATGAACTGTCGCCGGCCCTCGCCAAGGCGCAAACGGACTGGGTGCTCGTAACGGCTGACTTTGGCCTGCCCACTCCGGAGGTTTTCCGAACCCTGGACAAGTTGCGCGATGCTGAAGGACTTCCCATCGAGGAGCCCACCGCCGTCGACCCCAAGATCCTCAAGGCACTGCGGAGCGGAGACGCCGACGCCCTGAGCCGGGTGATGATCAATGACCTGCAGCGCGCCTCGTTTGAACTGGCGCCCGGGCTGCGGGATACCCTTGGACTCGGTGAATCCCGTGGCGCCATCGCGGGCCTTGTATCCGGTTCGGGTCCAACCGTGGCGTTGCTGGCCCGTAACCCTGCCGCGGCAGAAGGCCTGGCGGAAGACCTTCGCCATCATGGCCTCAATGCCCAGGCCGTCCACGGCCCGGTACCTGGTGCGCGGATCATCTCCGATACGCTCCTTTAGTAGTTTTTGACAGTTTTGACCTTTTCCTAAGAAAGCAGTTCCCAGTGGCACACCTGCTCGGCGGCGAGAACCTCACGGTCTCGTATGCAACCCGCACCGTCCTCGACGGCGTTACCCTCGGCTTGGAGGAGGGTGACCGGATCGGAATGGTGGGCCGGAACGGTGACGGCAAATCGACCCTAATGCGGCTTCTCTCGATGCGCTCCACCCCTGATTCAGGCCGGGTGACAAAGCGCGGCGACGTCAATATCGGTTATCTGGACCAAAGTGACGTGCTCGACGGGGACCTGACCGTGGGTGCTGCCATAGTGGGGGACCAGGCCGACTACGAATGGGCCCGGAACCCCCAGATCCGGGAGGTCATGGGAGGGCTGGTCTCGGACGTCGACTGGCATGCAAACGTCCACGCTTTATCCGGCGGACAAAAGCGGCGAGTGGCCCTTGCCAAGCTCCTCATTGAGGATCACGACGTCATCATGCTCGATGAGCCCACCAACCACCTCGACGTCGAAGGCGTCGCCTGGCTTTCCCGGCACCTCAAAACACGTTGGCGCGCCAACCAGGGCGCCTTCCTGGTGGTTACCCACGACCGCTGGTTCCTCGACGAAGTCTGCACCAAGACGTGGGAGATTCACGACGGCATCATGGATCCGTTCGATGGCGGCTACGCGGCCTACGTCCTGGCCCGCGCCGAGCGTGACCGCTCGGCGTCCGTGGTGGAAAGCAAACGCCAGCAGTTGGTGAAGAAGGAGCTCGCCTGGCTGCGCCGTGGCGCCCCTGCCCGGACGGCCAAGCCCAAGTTCAGGATTGAGGCAGCCAACGCCTTGATCGCGGATGTCCCCGAGCCGCGCGATTCAACAGCGCTGAGCAAGATGGCTACGGCACGCCTGGGTAAGGACGTCCTGGATCTGGAAAACGTCTCGCTGGACTTCCTCGGCGGTACCGAAGGGCAGAAGCTCTTCGACAACATCACGCTGCGTCTCGCGCCGGGTGAGCGGCTGGGTCTGGTGGGCGTCAACGGGGCCGGCAAGACTACCCTGCTGAAGCTCCTGAACGGCGAGATCCAGCCAACCTCGGGCAAAGTCAAGCGTGGCAAGACCGTGGTCACAGCGGTGCTCACCCAGGAGGTGAAGGAGCTCGACGACGTCGCCGACCTGCGCGTAATCGAAGTGATTGAGCGTGAAAAGCGGTCATTCAACGTAGGCGGCAAGGAGTTCACTGCGGGCCAGCTGGTTGAGCAGCTTGGGTTCACGAACGAGAAGCAGTGGACACCGGTGAAGGACCTCTCCGGCGGTGAACGCCGTCGCCTGCAGCTCCTGCGCCTGCTGGTGGGCGAGCCCAATGTGCTCATGCTGGATGAGCCCACCAACGACCTTGATACCGATACTCTTGCCGCCGTCGAGGATGTCCTCGACGGCTGGCCGGGCACGCTCGTGGTCGTGAGCCATGACCGCTACCTCCTGGAGCGCGTCACAGACCACCAGATGGCACTGCTGGGCGACGCTAAGATTCGAGCGCTGCCTCGCGGCGTCGACCAATACCTGGAACTGCGCGAATCCGCTCTGGCCGGTTCCACCATCACCGGCGGAGGCAACCCTGTGACCGGCTCGAGCGGCAGCACCGCTCCCGCAGCCCCGGGAGCGTCCGAAGCCGAGAAGCGGGACGCCCGCAAGGCCAAGAACAGGATCGAACGCCAGCTGGGCAAAGTCAGCCAGCAAGAGGAAAAGATCCACGCCCAGATGGTTAAGAGCACGTCCGACAACGATTTCGACGCCATGGCTGAGCTCAACAAAAAGCTGAAGATCCTGGCCGATGACAGGGAAGCCCTCGAGCTCGAATGGCTCGAAGCCCTGGAAGTCCTCGGCGAATAAACTGCCACATCAGACTCCGGCCGGCATCGGGTGCCGGAACCGGCCCTTCCGCGTCGCTTAGACACAGCACATAGGGAGCGCTCCGGTCGCGAGCGACCTCCGCGCTCCGATGTGCCGCGATGCGCTCCTTTCGGAAGAACCGCTTCCGGCGATGGAAGTCGGCTTCCGCTGTGGAAGGGTAAGCGGCAAGAGATGCTCCCATAGACAAGAGAGTGTCAAAAATTGTTATCAGTGGCCTGCAGGAGAAGATGGCTGAATGGACATTGCCGATCACTTCGCCCTCCAGTCAGGATCCGCACCCTTGGCATCAGGCCGGTTGGGTAAATTGACCGTTACCGATCTAGGCATGGTTCGAATTCCTTCTGGGAAACTAGGCGCGTGCGACCCGTTCGTTTATCTTGAGGATCCGGTCATCGTCCGGATTCCTCCCGGCGATTATCCCGTTTACGTAACTGTGGCTGATGTATCGGAAGAGCAAGATGGCTCCCATATGAGGGAGGCTTACCTTTCGCTGGTTATTTCCGACGCCACGGCAACGCAGGTCGAAGCAGCACCGAGCCTGGATGGCCCGCCTCCGGCGGGGGAGTTCTTCGGTGTCGTTGTTGACGCTGGAACGGTTGCTTTTGTTGATGCTGATTCGGTCAGTAGGTGCATGCCGGAGGACGGTAGCTCTTGGTACGACGATGTCTTCGATCCGGACGATGATCCGCGTTCCTGGTTTGCGGTCATGGATGCGGACAAACCGCTCCCATCGGGTCTGGCCAATCTGGTGATGCCGCGGGCAACCGCCGGAGAGAACGTTGTGCTCGCCCACTCCGGGTGGGGAGATGGCTTTTACCCGTTGCTTCAAACGAAGGACGCCGAGGGTCGAGTCACAGGCATCCATATCGATTTGGGAGTCGTGGGAAAATTTGAGGAGGAGCCTAGCGTGGAAACTGCTGGGACACCTGTTCCTTCGGGGAAGTCCGATCAGTCATCTAGCAAGGGCTGGCTTTCCAAGCTGCTCGGTCGATGAGGCTCCGGCCTAGAGCCAACTGCCAGATCCCGTTTGAGGCTGTAGTAGATCTCGCGGGCTATGAAGCGTTTAAGGCAGCGGATGGCATCTGCTGACGAATGCCCTTGTGCCCTTTTCCGGTCCCGATACGCCTGGGATCTCGAGTCATATCGGAGACGACAGATCGCAATGAGGTAGATGACTCTGTTGGCTTGCCGATTACCTCCTCGGTGCAGTCTCATGCGATGAGATTTCCCAGACGAGACAGGGATGGGTGCGACGCCGCAGAGTCTGGCGAAAGCGGCTTCGCTCCGGAAACGCTCGAAGTTCTCGCCGGCGGTAATAAGCAGTTGAGCGACGCTGACGGGGCCGACTTGGGGCAGTGCCAGGGTGTTCGGTGCCACGGCTGAGACCAGCTGGATAAGATGCTTGTCCACCTCGTTGATTTCTGTTGTGAGCTCGTAGATGCGGCGGCCGAGCTCGCGGAGTGCGTATTTAACTGCCTGCTCAGGTTCATGGATCCGGTTAAGGTCCGGGCGCAGTGCGCGGGCTTGAGTGGCTTTGCCCTCGAGAGTTCTGGCCGTCAGTCTGGTTCTGAGATGTTCCGGTGCGGTGAGCAATACATCGCGCAGCTGGACACAAGCCGCACTGCGGGCCTTGATCGCAGAGTCTCTGACCAGGTGAAGATTACGGATTGCTTCCACCGCTCCGGTGGTGTCTTTCGCTGGATCTGTGCACTCACCCGAGAGAACTTTGCGGGCAGCAGCTTCAGCGTCGACGGCGTCATTCTTGCCGACGCGGTGACGGACTTGTGAGTGACCTTTATTGACCTCTACGACATCGATTCCTGCGGCTATCAGGTGTCGGGTGAGTCCGGCGCCGTAGGAGCCGGTGCATTCTATGCCGAAGGCGTTGATGATGCCGAACCTTGCGGCCCAGTCCAACAGTTGTTGGTAGCCGGCTCGATCCGCGGGAAATTTTCGGTCGCCGAGCATTCGCCCGTCCTGGTCTACCGCCGCGGCATGGTGGACTAGCTGGTGAGTGTCCACTCCGATGGTCACAGCCCTGATGGGGTGGGTCGTTATCAGTGTCATGCCGGCTCATTCCTGTCGAGGTTGCGAGTGGCGAGCACGATTGACCGGGCCGGGCGGACAAAGCACTGAAAAGCTAAGCTGCACGTTCCTATCAAGTCACGACTCCGTCCGGCCCGGTCGCCCTAGGTGAGTGGCAGGGAAGTGGTACCGACAGATCTCCGCATAGACAGTTCGCGCATTGCTGCGGTTCGTCACGCAGCGGGTAAGTCAGGAACCACTCCCTGCCACGGTCTAATGTTGACCGCTCGCACCACCTGGTGAAGTGCGACGCGCTCACAGGAGGCCAAAAGTGTGTAGCAAGCGAGCCGTACCGACAGATCTCCTCCTAGACAGAAACACACAGCAACTGTGTCAATCGTCACGATGCGGGTAAGTCAAGACCTGCTCCCCTGCCACCCTCTCATTCTCCTCAGTGCGGTGCGGGGGACCTTCGTGTAGGAGCGCATCGCGGCGCAACGGGCTGAGAGCTCGCTCAGCGAGCGAACAGCCCCTTTGCGAGTAAGCGTCGTCCCGAGGGACCCGACGCGAGCTTGCGAGTGTTGGGAAGGGACCTACGCGCTAAGCGACGACGAAGGGCCATTGCGCCGCGGAGGTGAGCACGGGTGCGGGAACGCGCTAGCCTTCGCTGTGGAGCTCCGGTTCCTTTTGCAGGCCTGTCAGACCGTTCCATGCCAGGTTCACGAGGTGGGCGGCTACTTCGCGCTTATCCGGCTGGCGGCTGTCCTGCCACCACTGCCCGGTCATTGCGACCATGCCCACGAGCATCTGGGCGTACATGGCGCCGTCCGCGGAGCTGAAGCCGCGGCGGGCAAATTCATCGGCAAGAATGTGTTCCACCCTTGCGGTGACATGGGAAAGCAAGGTGGAGAAGGCGCCTTCGGGCTGAGACGGGGGAGCGTCGCGCATGAGGATCCTGAAGCCGTCCGTGCGCTCCTCGATGTAGGTCAAAAGGGCCAGTGCGGCGCGTTCCACCAAGACCCGCGGTTTGGCCTCCTCCGTCAGGGCTTCGTTGACGGAGGCGAGAAGGATACGGAACTCACATTCCACCACCTCTGTATAGAGGCCCTCCTTGGACCCGAAGTGCTCGTAAATGACCGGCTTGGACACCCCCGCTGCGGCAGCAATTTCCTCTATGGTGGTTCCATCCAGCCCACGGACTGCGAAAAGTCCGCGTCCCACCTCAATCAGCTGGGTGCGTCGCTGCAGGCCCGTCATCCGGGAGCGTGGAATGTGGCGCGGCTCCCCGGCCGGCGTGCCGGTTGGGTTCTCTGCCCCATGGGGCATGCCTGCGCTCTTGCTCACTGCTCCATCATGCCCTATCAGTCGGGGTACTCGAGGGTGGCGATTGGAGGCTGAGTCGCATGTGCGCCAACGTTCATGGCAGAATTGATTCTCGTGCCGCGGGGCTTAGCTCCGAGGCGCGGTCCGCTCTGGTGTAATGGCAGCACCCCGGCCTTTGGAGCCGTGGAGTATAGGTTCGAATCCTATGGGCGGAACTGCCGCAGTAGCCGGGTCACCGGAAACCCGGGCCGGTATGAAAGCGTGTCCAGTAGGATGATCTTGATGCCGCGACCGGACTGCAGCTCCGGATCGCATGCCGCATCATAAGCCAGCACGAAGCACTGAACGCGCGATCCACCGAGCAATCTAGCAAGGAGACTCTCTACGTGAGCCCCGTAAATACTGGTCCCGCCGCCGTCATCGTCCTGGCTGCAGGTGCCGGTACCCGGATGAAATCGCGCACACCAAAAATCCTTCACGAAATTGGCGGACGTTCCCTTGTGGGCCATGCCCTCCACACGGCCCGCTCGGTCAACCCGAAGCAGCTTGCCCTGGTGGTCCGCCACGAACGTGATCTTGTCGCCTCCCACCTGAATGAGCTGGATCCTTCCGCCTTAATCGTGGATCAGGACGATCTTCCCGGGACCGGCCGCGCCGTCGAAGTTGCCTTGGAAGCCCTCGACAGCACCGCACCGCTCACCGGAACCGTTGTAGTTACGTACGGTGATGTCCCGCTCCTGACCGGGGACCTGCTCTCCGAGCTGATCTCGGTTCACGAATCGGAGGGAAACGCTGTCACAGTCCTGACAGCTGTCCTCGACGACGCGACTGGTTACGGCAGGATTCTCCGGGACGTGGATGGAACTGTTGCAGGTATCCGGGAACATAAGGATGCCTCCGACGCCGAGCTTGGCATCAAAGAGGTCAATTCAGGAATCTACGCCTTTGATGCGGCGGTCCTGAGGGATTCATTGCGCCACATCACCACGGACAATGCCCAGGGCGAGAAGTACCTGACTGACGTCCTCGGGCTGGCCCGGGCGGCAGGCGGACGCGTCGCGGCAGTGGTCACCTCTGACCGCTGGCAGGTTGAAGGCGCCAATGACCGGGTCCAGCTCTCAGCACTTGGCGCCGAGCACAACCGCCGCGTTGTCGAGGCGTGGATGCGGGCAGGAGTCACCGTTGTTGATCCTGCCACGACGTGGATCGACTCGACCGTGATGCTTGAGGAGGATGTGCGGCTGCTGCCGAATACGCAACTCCACGGCGATACGCACGTGGCGAGGGACGCCGTCGTCGGCCCCGACACCACGCTCACAGACGTGACGGTGGGGGAGGGTGCCACCGTGATCCGGACCCACGGCTCCGGGGCGGTTCTTGGAGCCGGTTCGAAAGTCGGGCCGTTCACCTACCTCAGGCCAGGCACCGTCCTGGGTGAGACGGGCAAGATTGGCGCTTTCTACGAAACCAAAAACGTCACGATCGGTCGCGGCTCTAAACTTTCCCATCTTGGTTACGCCGGCGATGCTGAAATCGGCGAAGACACCAACATCGGCTGCGGGAACATCACGGCAAACTATGACGGCGAAAAGAAGCACCGCACGGTGATCGGTTCCGGCGTTCGCACGGGTTCAAATACCGTTTTCGTTGCTCCGGTTGAGGTAGGCGACGGCGCCTACACCGGTGCAGGTGCTGTCGTTCGGCAGAACGTGCCGGCTGGCGCACTGGCCCTGTCGTTGGCTAAGCAGCGCAACGCCGAAGGCTGGGTGACAGCGAACAGGCCAGGCAGCGTCTCGGCAAAGCTGGCAGAAGCCGCAGCCCACTTCGAAGATTCCTCAGAGACCCCTGCATCAACAGAAGAAGGCAAGCAACCATGACCGAAATTACGGCACGCGGCGAGAAGAAGCTGGTACTCGCTGCTGGGCGGGCCCATCCCGACCTTGCCCGCGAGATCGCCAAGGAGCTCGGCACGGAACTGCTGCCCGTTGACGCTTATGATTTCGCGAACGGTGAGATCTACGTTCGTGCAGGCGAGAGCGTTCGCGGTACCGATGCCTTCGTGATCCAGGCGCATCCGGCTCCGCTGAACAACTGGCTGATGGAACAGCTGATCATGATTGATTCGCTGAAGCGGGCCTCCGCGAAGCGCATCACCGTGGTTTCCCCTTTCTATCCCTATGCGCGGCAGGACAAAAAGGGCCGCGGTCGCGAGCCCATTTCGGCCCGCCTGATCGCTGATCTGTACAAGACGGCCGGTGCTGACCGCATCATGAGCGTGGATTTGCATACTTCCCAGATCCAAGGATTCTTTGACGGCCCAGTGGACCACCTCATGGCCATCCCGCTCCTGGCCGATTACATCCGCACCCGAGTGGACGCGGAAAACATCACGGTGGTCTCGCCGGACACCGGCCGCGTGCGCGTTGCCGAGCAATGGGCGGAACGCCTGGGCGGCGCACCGCTGGCTTTCGTCCACAAGAGCCGCGATCTGACTGTTCCCAACCAGGCCGTCTCCAAGACTGTCGTGGGCCAGATTGAGGGCCGGACGTGCGTCCTCATCGATGACATGATCGACACCGGCGGTACCATCTCCGGCGCAGTGCAGGTCCTCAAGAATGCCGGGGCCAAGGACGTCATCATTGCAGCCACCCACGCTGTGTTCTCTGATCCGGCAGCCCGCAGGCTTTCCGAGTCCGGGGCGCGCGAAGTTGTGGTCACCAATACCTTGCCGATCACCGCAGACAAGAGCTTCCCCCAACTCACAGTGCTCTCCATCGCACCATTGATTGCCCGGGCCATCCGCGAAGTGTTCGACGACGGTTCTGTGACGAGCCTGTTCGACGGCAACGCCTGAGCGACGGCGGCAACAGTTGCCAGCTCTGCCAGCTGGCGGCAGTGGGTCGGGCCGTTTTCGGGATTCGGGCCCGGCACTGGTAAACTTCTTGACGATACCTTGGCGAGGGAGAGCGGCCGTTAGTTCCGGTGATTACGGAACATAAACTAACGGATCAACCGCAGTCTCCGTTATCGACTGGGTCTGAATCTCCCTTCGTGAAGGGCAGCCATAAAGGCTGGCCGGCGTTGAAGGTCGTAACAGACCTCCGCCCTTGCTGAACACACTTTAGTCTTCAAGGAGATCGACATGTCTGAGCAGAAGCTCGCAGCAGAAGTACGTACCGAATTCGGCAAGGGCTTTGCCCGCCGCGCACGCATGGCCGGCCAGATTCCTGCCGTCATCTACGGCCACGGTGCAGAGCCCATCCACATCACCCTCCCGAGCAAGGCCACCACGCTCGCGGTCCGCAAGGCCAACGCCCTGCTTTCCCTCGACATCGACGGCGACGTTCACCTCGCCCTCGTCAAGGACATCCAGCGCGATCCGATCAAGCAGATCATCGAGCACATCGACCTGCTGACCGTTATCAAGGGCGAGAAGGTCACCGTCGACGTCCCCGTCCACGTGACCGGCGAGCTTGCTCCGGGCAACGTCTACAACCAGGAACTCACGGTCATCTCCCTTGAGGCCGAGGCAACCCACCTGCCCACCGCCGTCGAGGTCGACATCGAAGGCCGCACGGCCGGCGAGCACATCCACGCATCGGACCTCGTTCTGCCGAAGGGCTCTGTCCTGCTGGCCGACGCCGATGCCCTCGTGGTTCACATCTCCGAGGCCACAGAGTCCGCTGAAGGCGAAGAGGCTGAGGCCGGCGAGGCAGCGGCCGCTTCCGCCGAGTAACACAAGCAAATCAAGCAGTGGCCGGGTCCGGTGGACCCGGCCACTGTCGTTTCCCGGCATCGCCCTGCCCTTGCGCTGCTTTGCCGAGCATTGCAAAACGTGCATTGGCCAAAACAGGGCGTTCGCCAACCTAGGATGGATTTCATGACTGAGACGTGGCTGATAGCAGGCCTTGGAAACCCGGGACCCGGGTACAGCCGCAACAGGCATAACGTGGGCCAAATGGTCCTGGATGAGCTTGCAGCCCGAGTGGGCGGGAGCTTCAAGACTCATAAGGCGAGAGCGCAGATTTTGGAGGGCCGGCTGGGACCCGGCGGTCCGCGGGTGGTGCTGGCCAAGCCTCTCAGCTATATGAACGTCTCCGGCGGTCCGGTCTCGGGCCTGGCCACGTTTTACTCGGTGGACCCGGCCCACGTCGTTGTTGTCCATGATGAGATCGATATCCCTTTTAATACAGTCAAGCTGAAGCTCGGCGGCGGGGAAGGCGGGCACAACGGACTGCGGGACATTTCGAAGGCGCTGGCTACCAAGGACTACCTGCGGGTGCGCGTTGGCGTAGGACGCCCGCAGGGCCGAATGGACACTGCGGACTACGTCCTGAGGGATTTCTCGACGACCGAAAAGAAGGACCTTCCCTTCCTCGTGGACGAGGCCGCTGACGCCGTCGAACTCCTCGTGCGCGATGGCCTGACAGTTGCCCAGCAGAAATTTCATCCGGCCAAAGCGTGACGCCCGTCCGGTCCCGGACCGGCCTCTGACATGGTGAGGAAGACGTCCCTTTCCGGGGCTTGACGAGGCGCCGTTGTTATGCGCAATTCTTGATGAAATCTAGGTGGTGCCTGCCCTGTTTTACAGTCGGCGCCACGGGGTAGTCTTCTCCTAAGCGGGGGAAGGTCAGAAACGCCTTATACCCGCCACGCGGGACGTAAGGAAAAAGTTCATGTCAATTGAGCCACTCAACTGGGGACGTGGGTCTACTGGTAGCGCGCTTGCCGATCCAGTGACGTTTGCCGGTCCGGATGAGCACCAGAGATGGTCGCTGCCGGCACGAAGCGCAGATCTGAGCCATATCCGCGCCACATTAACAGACGCTGATTCCCTGGGGGTTGTCATCACAGGGGCCCGCGGGGTCGGCAAGTCTTCACTGGCCAGGACCGCTGTTATGGAATTAGGTCCCGAGGTCTTTACACTCCAGTTGCGCAATACGTTGGCCGGCTCAAAAACTCCGTACGGCTGCCTTGCATTTCTCCTCGCCCGGCTGCCACAGGCCGCTATGGGATCGCCAACCGCAATCCTCCAAGGCATCACATCCCTCATCCGGAACGACGCCGGTGGGAGGCAGTGCGTCATCACGCTCGACAGCACAGCCAGCCTGGATGACATGAGTGCAGGGGTGCTGCTGAACATCCTCCTGACACGCACGGCGAGGATCATCGCCATTGCCCCGAACATCAGCGATCTGCCGGCGGATTTCCACTGGCTTTTGACGGAGCGCCGGCTCACCGAGGTTCGCTTGGAGAACCTCAATGAACTGCAGACCAAGCAGGTGCTGCTCTCCTTGCTGGGTCATCGTGTTTCCTCGTCGCTCGTGAGCACCTTCCACGCCATTGTGGGCGGCAACCCCATGCTCCTGAAGGCGCTTGTGGCTGAGCAGCAACTGGCGGGGAACCTTATCCTTTCCGACTCGGTGTGGACGCTGCGGGACAAAGTGGTTCTCGACGGCGGCACCGGGCTCGATGACATCGTCCGGTCCCGCTGGGCCCGTGAGTCGCCCGAGACACGGGCAGTCATTGAAATGCTGTCCTGTGCGCGGACTGTTTCCCTTACACGGCTGACCGGCGTCTTCGGTACGGACATTATTGCTGATATGGAAGATGCAGGGCTGTTGAGCGTAGCCCGCTCTGACAACCGATGGGTGACCCTCAGGGAACAGTACCTCGGTGATGTGGTGAGGTCCTGGTTGAGCGTTGCGCGGCGCAGGGAATTGCGTACCAGGCTCTTGGGCGACCGCGAACCCGATGTCTCACACATGACACTTGAAGAGCTCATAGGTTTTGCGGCATGGACCCATGAATGTGAGGCGGAACTGCGCCCGCCTTTCTCGCTGGCGGCTGCTGAGGCGGCCAACCAGCTCTTCGATCCGAGGTTTGCGCTGACCTGTGCCGGCAGCCTGAAGAAATCGGATGACGAATGGGTGGCAGGGCAACGCCAGAAGGCCGCGTCCTATCTGCTCCTGGATCTTCCGCTGCAGGCCCTGGCCGCCCTCGAGGACATCACCCCGGCGCAGCTGCAAGAACTCGCTGACATGGACTTTGCGGAAGTTGTTGCCGCCAAATGCGACGTGATGGTGTGGTTGCCCGAGCATAAAAGCAAGGTGCCCGAACTCCTGGATCACGCACGCGAGCGCCTGGGCGTGAAGCGCGGCGTTAAGTTGTCGTGGCCGGATCCGCTGGCTGCGGCTGCCAACCGGATAAGCCTGAGCGAGTTCGAATACCATGCGTTCACGGGAAATTTCGGCCACATCATCCGGGATCTTGAAGAGGCGGCTGACCCCCGGCTGAACAATGACCTCTGGTTCCGGATGCAGTCGGCCATCATCCTTATGGAAGCTCTCTCAACGATGGGGCGCGAGATGGATGCGCTGCAGCTGATGCGGCTGCTCGGGGGGCAGCTCTCTGACGCCGGACACATAGTGGGTCTCCGCGAAAAGTTCTCGATCCGTGCGTTCACCGTGTTACTTCAGGCAGGCAGGTGGAGGCAGTGCCTGGACCTGGTCAACCCTCCCAGGTCCCAGGAGGCTCGTGGCCTCGCTTTCCGGACGTCTGCCTCAGAGTTGTCCACGGGCCTTGCCTATGTCTATTCGGGACGCGGAGCCACTGCCCTGGAGTCCCTTCTTTCCTCCGTGGCACAGCTGGAGCTTCGGCCCGTCATGAACACGCTCCAGGCCGCTTACGCGGCTACGGCCTTTGCCTATGCTCAGATAGGCGACGCCGGCCAGGCGCGGAAATATCTTGAAAAGTTGCGTACAGCCCGAGGGGAATGCACTTTCGCTGTCAGGACCGTCACCAACTTCTGTGCCGACATGGCAGGCCGGTGGTTGGGGGAAGCGGACGCGACCAACCGGCTTCTGGCCTCCGCCCGCGAGGACATCGTCGAGGGCAGGTTTACGCTGGCAGGAATCAGTCTCCTCGGCGCGACAGTCAACGGTTCGGAGGAGGACTATCGCCTTCTGGAAAACGTGGCAGGGCATCGTCAGGGGCCGCTCGCTGAAATGTCGAGGCTGATAGCAGTGGGCACCCGGACAAAGGATGCAAAAGTACTTCTCGCCGGAGGTGAGCTCGCCGCATCAATGGAGCTCGACGTCGTCGAGGCACGTTGTGTGGCCCTTGCTGTTGATTTTGCCCGCATGGCCGGCGACTCGGGCTCCGCCCGGATTGCGCAGTCGCGGCTGGACCACCTCTCTTCCACGGTCAGCAGCTTGCCCATTGTTCCCAGCAGTGGAAGTCCGCTCCTTACCGCAAGGGAACGGCAGATTGCACGCCTGGCCGGCCGGGGCACGTCCAACCGCGACATTGCCCAGGAGATGGGCGTCTCGGTCCGCACCGTCGAGGGCCATCTGTACCAGGTCTTCACCAAGCTTGGTGTGACCTCCCGGGGTGATTTGCCTGGACTCGTTTAGCGGCCGCGTTCCGAAGTCAGGCTCGGTGAACCGGCAGTTGACCGGTCGCCGGGAGACGATGGAACGCGTCTGTCACACGATCCTCACCAAAACCAGCCAGGCAGTTTTCCTGATCTCCGGTCCCGGGATCGGTAAGAGCGCCCTGGTCGAAGCAATCAGTGAACGGCTTACCCGGGACATGAATGTCCTGCGGATCCATGGAAGTTCGTCGCTGGCCAAGGTTCCCTTCGGCGTCTTAGCACCATATACGTCCGGATTGTCCGCGGAAGACGCCCTGTCTCCCGTCGCCGTGCTGAGATCGGTCTGGACCTATTTCCAAAAACTACGCTCAGCCAAGGACGGCCCGCTCCTTCTCGTGGTGGACGACGCCCATCACCTGGACGACGCGACTGCAAGCATTGTTGTTGACATGGTTTCTGCCGGTTGGGCAAGCGTGCTGGCCACTGGCCGTTCCCGGCCGGGCCTTCCTGCAGCCATGAACCAGCTGTGGTACGACGGACTCGCGGACCGGATCGATCTGCGGCCCCTGACACAGGAGCAGGTAGCTGAAGCCGTCGGCCACGCCCTGGAAGGCACCGTCCCCGAAAGCACTGTGCAGGCTCTTTGGACAGAATCAGGGGGTAACCCCTTGTTGTTGGACTGTCTCCTCAACGACGCCATCGAGTCTGGATCGTTGGTAAAGCGGAATGGCATCTGGTTGCTCCTCGGCAACTGGCCATCGGGCGGACGCAAGCTCACCGACGTCGTGGCGAAACAACTGCAGCGCAGGAGCGCAGAGGAGCAGGAGGCACTGAAGCTGATCGCCCTGTCGGAGCCCGTTCCACGTGGGCTTATCGAAGAAGTGTGCGGTGCCCGTGCTGTCCGTTCCCTCCTGGAACACCAACTGGTGCGGGAATCAATGGGAGGGACAGCCGAGCTGCGCTTGTTGTACCCCAGTTACAGTGGGGCCATCCGCCGAATGGTTTCAGCATCAAGAAGCCTCCACCTACGCAGACAGCTCCTCGAGCATGCACGTCACCACTCCACCACGGCCGAGGGCGTGCTGCGCATGGTCAGCTGGTCGCTCGAATGCGGAGCCGAAGTCCCCGATGCGGAATTGCTGGAGGCATCGGTCATGGCCGCGAGACTGTTTCAGAATTCGCTGGCACTGGATGCAGCCGCCCGCATCCGTGACCCAGACCTCCGCCAACGCGGGCAGGTTGCCATGGCCCGGGCCCATTACAATCAGGGCAGCTACGAGGAGGCAGCAAAGCAGCTGGATCTCCACTTTGCTGCAGACGGGGAACCTGCACGGAACCCTGGGGATGTGCTCCTCTGGGCGTGCACGCACGCGGCTTTGGGTCACATTCCGGAGGCGTTCCTCGAAGATGCCCGGAGACTCCTTGATATTAACGGCCATGCAGCTAAGACAGGTGAGCTGTCGGATGCTTCGGGCGGCGAGATGCGGCACTGGACCGTCTTGGAACTTTTCGCGCTGAGCGCTGCTGCCGATTACCGGTCGCTGGGCAAATACCTGGATGAATTTGACTCCATCCCGCCTGGAGAGGACCCCAATCGAGGGTCCCCGGCTAGAGGGGCTTTTATGCTGGCAATGCGGTCAGAAGTGCTTCGTTCAGAGGGGCGCTCCGAGGCTGCGGAGAACGTCGCCGCTGAGGCCAACGCACTCCTCACGGCGGAGGGCAGCGAGCTCTTTTTCTTCCCCGAGTTTGTCCTCCATCGCCAGCTGGGTGCAGCGATGGCTTCCGGACACTGGATAGCAGTGGAGGACTACCTCGCAGCGTATACAAGCCAGCGAAGCCAAGCGCTGGTCACCTTCGGAGGTACCGTGCAAAGCTGGCGCGGCATTTCCTTCCTGTTGCGGGATATGCTCGATGCCGCCGGGTCATACCTCCTTCCAGCCGTTGAATCCCTGCGCGAGAATGATCCGCTCGGCTTGTTGCCTATGACTCTCGCGGCTGCGTCGTACACCACTGCCAGAACCGGGGACACCGCCAAAGCCCGGCGTCTCCTCCAGGATTTTGATTACCTTGAGAGCCCCGGGCGAGGTTTCGACGCCGAGTACGCTCGCATTTTCTCTGCTGCCAGCATTGATGTGCTGCAGGCCGGGGATGGCAGCCCGGGCACTCTGCTGGCACTTCTTGACGACCCCTCGGTGGTGTCATCGCCCGGAGCCGAGCTCTTGATCCACGCCGTGGCAGCCAGACTGGGGCATCGGGGTGACTTCTCCAGAATCGCAAGCCTGACAGAGAACATGGAAGGCACCTGGGCCGGAGCATGGCACAAATTTGCCACCGCACATCTCTCAGGCACCGCTGCCGACTACCTGGAAGCAGGAGAAGCAGTTCACGCGGCAGGACTGGTCCGTGTTGCGCGGAACCTGTTTGCGGCTGCGGCTGACCGTTTCGGCATTGCCGGCAATCGGCTGCGGTCACGGGAGGCAGCCAGCCGCAGGGATGATTGCGACAGGGAACTTCGGGTAACCGTGGATATCGGGGCGGCTTCTGAATCGTCCTCGGGGGTGCATTTGACGCGGCGCGAGAAGGACATCGTCGTGCTCGCCGTGGAAGGACTGACAGACAGGCAGATTGCCGACAAGCTGATGGTTTCGGTCCGGACCGTTGAAGGGCATCTCTACCGCAGCTACGCCAAACTGGGCATTCGCGGCCGCGACCAGCTCGCTTCCGCAGTGCATCTTTAGGCGCCTCGCAGCCCTTTCGACGGGACAGGAAACAGATCCTGCAGGTGAGTACGCCTTGGGCGGCTCTGACTTCTTATCCCCAATCCGAGCGTAAATCCGGCTTCTTTGGGGGTGCTGCCGGCAAACCTTCCGACCCTAACTGAGTACAAGCAAGTAGTACGCAGTCTGATGGTTCTAAGAAGTCGGGTAATCACTACCGATGCCCGGGTGAGCCTGAGGCGGTTGACTGGATGCAATCCAATGAACCTACCCAGAATGGTCTCAGGATGAATAAGCTCCGGGAATTCACCGTTCCCAAAATCAGGCTTCGTATGTCGGCCGTGAAGTTTACCCACAAGGCCCCTTCACTCACCGCCCTTCAGACCCGCCCTTCAAGCGGGTTCCTTCCCCCCTCGCCTTCCTCCCTGGAACCGCGCGGTGTCCTTTCCGGCACCAGCGCCCCTTGGTCGGAGCCGACGGCGTCAGAGCCTCCTGAGACCAAGGCTCTCCCCCCAGTCGTCGTCGGCTCCTTTAGCCGGTCTCAGTCGGTGCTGCGTTCAACCTGGGGCATTTGGGGGGAGCGGCTATGAGCGCAGTCGACGAATATTCCCCGGAGACGAGGTCGAGGTCACGCCGCTTTGGCCGTGGCCTTGCCAGGTCACTTGCCCTGGCCGGCGGGTCCCCTTCATGGTCTGTTGATGGTACGCCCCCGGGTCGGGTGGATTCGGGCCGGTCCTGGGCGAAGAGGTATCGCAGATGGCTCCGCGCTACCGACATGGTCATCATCGCCGGAACCGTAATTGTTGCTTACGGAATCCGATTTGAAACCGGAGGTGCACTCTTTGAGAGTACAGACGCGGGAGCACCGTATCTGACTGTCAGCATTTGCATTCTGATCGCATGGATCCTGGCACTGGAAATCCATAGGACCCGTGATGAGACTGTCCTGGGCGTCGGCTCTGAAGAGTATAAGCGAGTCCTTGACGCCACTCTGGGAATTTTCGGAGGCATCGCAATCGTCGTCCTGGTTCTGGACATCGAAGTAATCCGCAGCTATTTTGCCTTGGCCCTGCCGGCGGGAGCTCTCCTGCTCCTCCTGAGCCGCTGGCAATGGCGTGCTTGGCTGAACCGGCAGCGGCAATTCGGCCACTATTTGTCCAAGGTCATAGTTGTGGGCGAACCGAACGACGTCGAATATGTCGTCCGCCAGTTCGGCAAGGTTTCCGGAGCTGCCTACGAAGTGGTGGGGGCAGCGCTGCCGTCGGACTTTGAGCACCCCTTTCTCCAGATTTCCGCCACCAGGGTTCCTGTTCTGTGCTCAATAGACACCGTGGCCACTCAGGTGAAAGCCACAGGTGCAAACGCTGTTGTGGTGGCAGGCCAGCTGCCTGGCGGAACGCAGGCGATTAAGCGGCTGGGCTGGGCGCTGGAAGGAACCAGTGCGGGCCTTGTCTTGGCATCGAGCCTCACAGACATCGCCGGCCCACGGATCCACTGGCGCCCGGTGGAAGGTCTCCCGATGATGCACGTGGAACTGCCGCAGTTCAGCGGAGGGAAGCACACACTCAAGCGCTTTGTGGACATCCTCGTGGCCGTTTGTGCCTTAGTGCTTTTAGTTCCGGTGTTCTGCATCCTCGCAGGGATTATCGCCATAGACAGCCGTGGTCCCATCCTTTTCCTCCAGGAAAGAGTGGGGCTCAACGGCAGACACTTCCGGATGGTTAAGTTCCGCTCGATGGTTCAGACGGCCGAAGCCGACCTTGTTGATCTTCGCGCCGAGAACGAAGCTGCAGGCTTGCTCTTCAAGATCAAGAACGACCCCCGCATCACCAGATGCGGTCGATGGATGCGGAAGTACTCGCTGGATGAGCTGCCGCAGTTCTGGAATGTGGTCAAAGGCGACATGAGCCTGGTGGGACCGCGGCCGCAACTTCCCTCTGAGGTTGAGGGATATGAAGGCGACGTCCGCCGTCGCCTCCTGATCAAGCCCGGAATAACGGGACTCTGGCAGATAAACGGGAGATCGAACCTCGGTTGGGACGAGAGCGTCCGCTGGGATCTCTACTATGTCGAAAATTGGTCGCTGACCGGCGACATCATGATTCTTTGGCGGACTGTCAAAGTGATCCTGAAGCCGGTCGGAGCCTACTAATGGCCGGTTGTCGGCTGGAATCGGAAGGAGCAGACGTGGGTCTCAGGATCGGTTATGCACCGGGTGCGTTTGACCTGTTTCACGTTGGGCACCTGAACATACTCAAGCATGCGAAAAGCCAATGCGACTTCCTGATTGCCGGGGTGGTCTCCGATGAAATCCTCAAAGAGGTAAAAGGCCATCCTCCGGTGGTTCCTATGGGGGAAAGAGTGGAGATCGTCCGCAGTATCAACTTCGTGGACATGGTGTTCGAGGAAGTGGTTCCTGACAAGCTCCAGGTCTGGGAGGAGTTGCGTTTCAATCTGCTCTTCAAGGGCGACGACTGGAAAGGGACGCAGGCAGGCAGGCGGCTTGAGGAGAAGTTCGCCGCCGTGGGCGTCAAGGTGATGTATTTCCCGTACACCGTGCACACCTCGAGCACAGGACTTCGTGCAGCCCTTGAGCTGATGGGTGAGCCAAACATGCCCCTTCCACGGTCACAAGGCGGCCAGTGGTGGTGACAGGGATGAAGATTGCCATGCTGGGCACGCGTGGAGTGCCGGCCCGCTACGGCGGTTTCGAAACCGCCATTGAGGAAGTGGGAAGGCGGCTTGCCGCAAATGGCCACGAGGTCACCGTTTACTGCAGGCATACGTCAGCCGAGGGCGGGGCTGCTTCCGAGTACCTGGGCATGAAGCTGGTACACCTGCCGGCACTGCACAAGCGCGCATTGGAGACGCTCAGCCACACTGGTCTTTCGGTGATGCACCTTTTGCGTCACCGAACCGACGCCGCAATCGTCTTCAACGCGGCCAATGCCCCCTATCTCCCCATGATCAGGGCTGCGGGCATCCCCGTTGCAACCCACGTGGACGGGCTCGAGTGGAAACGGGCCAAATGGGGAACGATGGGAAAGCGCTACTACCGCAGTGTGGAAGCCATGGCGGTGCGGTGGTCCGATGCACTGATCGCGGACGCGGTGGGCATCCAAAGCTACTACCGGGAAAGGTTCGACGCCGACACCGTTTACCTCGCGTACGGCGCGCCCATCCTCGACGACGGCCAATCCCACCGGCTTGCTGAACTCAGCCTCACAGCCCGCGGGTATCACCTGGTCGTGGCGCGCTTCGAGCCGGAAAACCACGTCCACATGATCGTGGAAGGCTACGTGCGGAGTAAGGCGACGAAGCCCTTGGTGGTGGTCGGCTCAGCTCCATATTCCGGCCACTACACCCACCTCATCCATCGCCTTGGAGACGATCGGGTGAGATTCGTCGGGGGCATCTGGGACCAGGAACTGCTGGACCAGTTGTACGCCAACTCCCTCGTCTACTGGCACGGCCATTCGGTGGGAGGCACCAATCCCTCGCTGCTTCGGGCGATCGGTTCCGGGGCAGCAACAAATGCGTTCGACGTCGACTTCAACCGGGAAGTTCTCTCATCTTCCGGCAGGTACTTCGCAGGCGTAGAGGATGTCGCAGACCTTGCCGAGGAGGCGGAGGACCAGTCGTCAACTCTGCGCGAAAGGGGTGCCCTCGCCCAACAGTTGGCGCGCCGCTTCGACTGGGATGTGGTTGCCAATGGCTACGAACAACTCTGCGTTGACCTTGCAACAGCCAAGCTTCCCGTTTCGGTGCGACGGTTGTCTCGCCGCAGCGGACGGCCCGCCCTAGAGCGGCAGAATACGTTAGGAGGGGCCTGATGTCAGGGCAGCACGCGAAGGTGGCTGAGGCTGCCGAGGTACGGCCGTATGCCGGTTATCGGGATGCCCTGGCCAGGTTGTCCGGGGCGCAGAAGACGGCTGCACGCGGTGCACCCGCCTACTCCAGGTTCGTCAACCGCCGGCTGGGTCGCTTCCTGGCCGCAGCAGCTTTTGGGGCAGGACTAAGTCCCAACATTGTTACCGCCATCAGTGCAGGTTTCACTTTCACGGGAGTTGGGTTGCTGCTGGCTTTCCCGCCGTCCTTGTGGTTGGGCGTTCTTGTATCACTGGCCCTTGTTCTTGGCTATGCCCTGGATTCAGCGGACGGCCAGCTTGCGAGGCTGACAGGCACGGGATCACCTGCGGGGGAATGGCTTGATCACGTGGTGGATTCCGTCAAAACTTCCGTCCTGCCGTTGGCCTTGGCTGTCTCCTTCCACCGCTTTGAACTGGTTGATGCCTGGTGGATTCTCATTCCCTTGGGCTCTGCCCTCGTTTCGGCCGTACTTTTCTTCTGCATGATCCTAACGGAGCAGTTACGCCGGCAGTTTAGTAATGTGCCTTTGGCCGCGGCTGGAACCCGCGGCTCCTGGCTACGCTCTGTGCTCGTTGTGCCCATGGATTATGGAGTGCTGTGCCTGTCGTTCCTCCTGTATGGCGCTTTTCCGTTTTTCTTGGTCGCCTACACCGCGATTTTCGCCGCAACTGCAGGCTTCTTGTTGCTTGCTTGTATCAAATGGTTCGCAGAACTGCAGGCCCTTTCGGGAACAGCGCGGAAAGACTCCCGCGAACCGGCTGCTTCTCCCGGCACGCCAACGGCGTTTGGGGCAGGATTATGATGCGTTCAGGGGACACACAGTCGAGTGATAGCCCTACGAGGTTTACCCGGGCCACCAAGGTCGGAATGCTGCTGGCAGCCGCTGTGCTGGTTTCAGCTGGACTTGCCGTGTCCCTGACACCCCAGGCGACTGATCCCGGGGCTACATCCGCCCTGACCTCACCGGGTTCACAGGGAGCAACCACCACCCAGACATCTGGTCCGCCCACTCCGACAGAATCCGCCTCCGTAGGTCCAGGGGAAGTGCCTGTACCCACTCCCACGGCGCCGTTGGCAACCCCTTCGGGCGATGCGGCTGTTCCCCCAGCTAGTGGTGATCCTAACGAAGAGGTTCGCCAGGCCAATGTGGAGCAGCCGGTTGCTCCGCCTGTCGCCATCTCCGAGAACGTCGTCGTCGTCGAGGGCGTAGAGGTAAAAATTGTCGAGATAGAGGCTGTCCAGGGTGAAGCCAGGGGCGTCGGCGAAGTGGCCGGACCGGCGGTGCGCTTCAAGGTGGTCATCACCAACAGGACTGACAAGCCAATCAGCACTGACCAGGCCCTCGTTAATGTCAATGCCGGGCCGGAGAAGGCGCCTACCAGCCCACTTAGTGGCCCCGGAGCCACAACTTTGCCCGCAACGATCGATCCAGCTACCACAGCGTCGGCTGTTTATGTCTATTCGATCCCCGATGAACAGAGACAGAACGTTCAAATTCTTTTCAACTTCCGGGTTGATGTTCCAATCGCAAGTTTTGAAGGACCAGTCCCGAAAACAGGGGAATAATCATGAAAATCGTTACACGAGCAAGTGTCAAAGCAGCGGACGTTCCCTCTCAGGGTGGCCAACGTGTGAAGTCGTTTGCCATGCGATCTCTGTCGCTCCTCACGGCATCAGTGCTTGCTGCTTCCGTCCTGATCGGAGGCACGCCCGCGCTCGCCGACACAGCCCCCGATAACCCGGCAAATCCGGCAACGCCGGCTACTGTTTCCGCCGATGGACTTCCCACGGTCCAGGTGGACGGGGTGGTGTGGCAGCAAACCGTCGTGGGAAACACGGTCTATGCAGTGGGTAGTTTCTCCAACGCGCGCCCAGCGGGGGCCGCACCAGGGACGAATCTGACGCCGCGACGGAACATCCTCGCCTACGACATCAGGACTGGAAACCTCATCACTACCTTCAACGCCAGTCTCAATGCCCAGGCTGTAAGCGTGGCCGCTTCTCCTGACGGATCACGCATCTACGTCGGGGGATCCTTCACACAAGTAAATGGTGCAACCCGGCACTACCTCGCAGCTCTCGATCCGAACACAGGGGCAGCGATTACATCGTTCACGCCATGGGTAAACTCCCGCGTAACGGCCATAGTGGCCACAAACACCACTGTCTATCTCGGTGGCTGGTTCAGCGGCGTTGGCTCGGTAGCTCGCACGAAGCTCGCTGCCGTAAACGCCGCTAACGCCGCCCTATTACCGTGGAATCCGCAGCCAGCCGGAGGCGACGTGATGGCCTTGACCCTTGCTCCCGACGCTTCGAAGGTTGTGATCGGCGGGAGCTTCACGTCGATGAACGGCTCCAACAACCCGGGCTACGGGCTGGCAGCGGTCGATACCGGGCAGGGAGCGCTCCTACCATGGGCCGCGAACAGCCTGATTCGTAACGGGGGAGCCAACGCAGCGATCCTTAGCCTGACCTCCGATAGCACCCATGTATATGGCACCGGATATGTCTTTGGCTCCGGCGGTAACCTCGAGGGAACGTTCTCTGCTGGTTGGAATGACGGCGCCATCAAGTGGGTGGAAGACTGCCACGGTGACACCTACGATGTCTATGCCGCCGACGAAGCCGTATATACCGTGGGACATGCCCACTATTGCGGAAACATAGGTGGCTTCCCGCAAACAGAACCGCAATGGACCTTCTATCCGGCGATCGGGTTCAGCAAAGCTGCCACAGGGACCATCACAAGGGATCCTCTCAATTACTTCAACTTTGCCGGCAGGCCTGCCCCCTCCCTTCTGAACTGGTTCCCTGAACTCAGTGTGGGGAGCTTTACGGGGCAGTCCCAGGCGGCATGGGCTGTCTCAGGAAACGCCCAGTATGTCGTCCTGGGCGGTGAATTTCCAAGAGTGAATGGCGTCTCCCAGCAAGGTTTGGTCCGCTTTGGCATCAAGTCGGTAGCACCTAACAAAGTTGGCCCCGCCGTGACCGGCTCCTTCTTCAACCCCACTGTTTTTTCGCCGGCAGCAGGTACCGTCCGCGTCAACTGGCAGGCGAACTGGGACAAGGACAACACGAATCTCACGTACAGAGTTATCCGTGATGGAAACACTGGGTCCCCAATCGCTGTCGTATCGCGGAACTCAACATTTTGGGACCGGCCTGCAATGGGCTTCACAGATACAGGGCTGCAGCCCGGGAGCACCCATGGTTATCGCATCTTTGCCACGGATCCGTTAGGAAATATTGCCCGTTCGGACAGCGTTAGCGTCACCGTAGCCTCCACCGGCGCCATGAGCGCTTATGCGTCGGAAGTCTGGGGTCACGGTGCACTGAATTACTGGAGGCTGGGCGAATCCGGCGGCTCCACCGCGGCGGATTCCGCAGGGTGGCTGCCCCAAAGCACCGGCTCCGGAGTGACCTGGGGTGGATCAGGGGCAATCCAAGGAGACACCAACACTGCCGCCAGCTTCAATGGCACCAGCTCGGGTTTAGGTGCAACTGCCAAGACAGTTTCGGGTCCCAACACGTTCACCGTGGAAGGCTGGTTCAAGACGACCACCAGGCTCGGAGGCAAGATCCTTGGCTTCGGCAATCGCAATGCCAGTGATTCAACGAGGTACGACCGCCATATCTACATGGACAACCTCGGCCGTATCTTCTTCGGCGTCAATTCCAGTGGCATCAAGACGGTCAATAGCCCACTCGTTTACAACGATGGCAACTGGCACCACGTCACTGCAACATTGAGTCCTGGAGGCATGGTCCTCTATCTGGACGGCCAAAGGGTGGGACAACGCACCGATGCAACCTACGGACAGGCCTACTTCGGTTACTGGCGGATTGGCGGCGACAACCTCAATTCGTGGCCCTCAACACCATTGAGCCGATTCTTCCAGGGGGAGATTGACGACGTCGCCATCTATTCCAATGCTTTGAATGACCAGCAAATCCAAAACCATTATGCCCTTGCCAAGGGCGCCGGCAACGTTTCTCCGGTGGCGTCGTTTACGTCCTCGACGGCGGATCTGGTGGCTAGTGTCAATGGTTCGGCTTCCTCTGACCCTGATGGAACGATCGCTTCCTACA
>NZ_JALLAN010000007.1:0-201236 GCF_023062595.1 Arthrobacter rhizosphaerae | reverse complement strand
CTTCCTACAGTTGGGACTTTGGTGATGGTTCTCCGGCTGGTTCCGGTGCCACTGCTTCCCATACGTACGCTTCTGCCGGTACCTATCAGGTCAAGCTGACGGTGACGGACAACAAGGGGGCAACGGGATCGGTGACCAATGCTGTGACTGTTACAGCGGCGAACCAGTCACCGGTGGCGTCGTTTACGTCCTCGACGGCGGATCTGGTGGCTAGTGTCAATGGTTCGGCTTCCTCTGACCCTGATGGAACGATCGCTTCCTACAGTTGGGACTTTGGTGATGGTTCTCCGGCTGGTTCCGGTGCCACTGCTTCCCATACGTACGCTTCTGCCGGTACCTATCAGGTCAAGCTGACGGTGACGGACAACAAGGGGGCAACGGGATCGGCGACGAAGGCTGTGACCGTTAGCGTCGCGCCAGGTGACGTCTTGGCTCTGGACGACTTCGCCCGGACGGTGCAATCCGGGTTTGGGAATGCCAACGTCGGCGGGGCTTGGAGCGTCGACACTTGGCCAGGGCCTGTGTACTCTGTGTCCGGCGGGGCCGGCAAGATGGTGACAAATGCCGGACAACAACCAAATGCGACACTCAACAGCGTTTCATCCAGCAGCACCGATTTAACGGTGAGGGCCGGCCTGGATAAGAGGGCTGATGGCGGCGGCTATTTCATTTCTGTGCTGGCCCGCAAAGTAGGAAGCAACAATGACTATCGGGCAAAGGCCTGGATCTCCTCCACCGGGCAAGTGACCTTCTACTTGGTGAGGCGGGTTGCCGGCGCCGAGACGACGTTGACCAGCATGGTGGTTCCCGGACTGACTTTTGTGGGAGGGGACCAGCTGCAGATCCGAATTCAGGCTACAGGCGTTTCGCCCACCAACCTGAAAGCAAAGATCTGGAAAGCGTCAGACACAGAACCGACGGCGTGGACTTCGTCTACAACCGACTCCACGGCAGTCCTGCAGGCCAATGGATCCATAGGTTTGAACGTATACCTGTCAGGGTCAGCGACCGTAGGCCCTGTGACCGCCAGCTTCAGTGCGCTGGCAGCCAACCGCATCCAATAGTGAGTTTCTTGAGTTAAACCCGGACGAGTCGATCGTATAAGAGGTGGAAGATGAACGGCGTGGTTACCGTCCTGCAATCCTTCCCGGTGCCTCGACCTACGACGAATCCCTATCTTGTAATGCTTGAGAGGAGCCTTCGTGAATTGCCCGGAACCGAGGTGCTGAACTTCAGCTGGCGGGCCGCGTTGCTGGAGAAGTATGACGTGTTCCACGTGCACTGGCCGGAAATTCTCGCCAATGGGGCCAGCCCATTCAAGAAATTCGTTCGGCAAACCCTCACCGCAGCCCTGCTGATCAGGTTGCAGACCAGGCACATCCCCATTGTCAGGACTGTACACAACGTCAGACCCCCTGAAGGTGTCTCGCTCCGGGAGAAGCTCCTGCTCCGGTGGGTGGAGCACAACACAGCCCTCCGTATCACGCTGAACCCTGATACGGAGGTCGGGCAGGGAGTACCGCATGTGGTCATCCCCCATGGAGATTACCGGGCGTGGTTCTCAAAATATCCGGCCAGCCCAGTTGTTGAAGGACAGCTGGCGTTTGCCGGGTTGATGCGCAGGTACAAGGGCGTTGAAGGTCTGCTCCTTGCTTTCCAAGCTACGGAGAACATGATGGACGGGCTCACTCTTCGGCTTGCAGGTAAACCATCCACTCCTGAGCTGGCGAGAGAAATTCTCCGGCTGGCGGCTCCTGATCAAAGGATACGCATTGATCTGCGCTTTATTTCAGATGCGGAATTGGTCGATGTCGTCACGTCCTCCGAACTGGTGGTGCTGCCGTACCGGTTCATGCACAACTCCGGTGCGCTCTTGACGGCGTTGTCTCTGAACAGGCCTGTACTTGCTCCCAGGAACGCCGTCAACGAGAGGATTAGCCAAGAGGTAGGACCGGGATGGGTGCACATGTACGAGGGCGACTTGAGCCAGGACGTCATTATTGAATCCTTGCAATCAGTGAGAACGCAGGCACGCCCGGTATCGCCGGAGTTCGTTTCGCGGAGCTGGCCTGAGACGGCAGCCCGGCATGCCACTGCTTACCAACGGGCTCTGTCCTTGTCGCGCCGGCACAAATCAGCCGGGACAACACAATGAAAAAATTAAGGCTCACAGTTTGCGTTCTCACATATAAGAGACCGGCTGAGCTGCGCCGGGGGCTCCCTCACGTCCTGGAGCATGTATCTCGTTTGAACGGGCATGAGGATGTGGGAATTATGGCCGACGTGCTGGTGGTGGATAACGACCCGGAAGGCAGCGCAGCGCAGGTGGTCCGGGAGATGGACTCTCCACTAATGACGTACGTCGTTGAGCCGGAGCCTGGAATTTCGGCCGGCCGTAACCGAGCCCTCGATGAAGCACTTGGCTCGGATCTTCTGGTTTATATCGATGACGACGAACGCCCACAGGAGCGGTGGCTCCTTCCTTTGGTTCAGACGTGGAAAGAATCCGGTGCCGCCGCGGTAATGGGCAGGGTTGTTTCGGAATTCGAACATGAAGTGGACCCGTGGATTACTGCAGGAAGGTTTTTTGTCCGTCGACGCATGGCCACCGGAACCGCAATTGACGTTGCGGCTGCGGGGAATTTGCTGCTCGATTTGAATCAGATCCGTGATCTTGGAATCCGTTTCGACTCAAGCTTTGGGTTGACAGGTGCTGAGGACACGCTGTTCAGCGGAATGCTCAGAAACGCCGGGGGGAAGATCGTCTGGTGCGATGAATCAGTTGCCTCTGATTTCGTTCCGGCATCGCGCACCACACGCAAATGGGTGTTGGCCCGGTCCTGGAGCCATGGGAACTCCGCCACGCTGGTGGATCTGAAGCTGGCAGGCAGCAGCCGGCAACAACAGTTACGGCGTCTTCGGGCGGTGGCGAGGGGTCTATTGCGAGTCGGTGGCGGGGCTGCGCGTTACGGCTGGGGGCTTGTGACGCGCTCGGACCGTCACGAGGCCCGAGGCTTGCGGGCAGCGATGCGTGGAGCTGGAATGATCGCCGGCGCCGGAGGTTTGGTGTATCAGGAATACGGCCGGAACAAACAGAGCGCGTCCTCTATTTATCGACCGTTTGCCAGGCGTTCGGTTTGGTCCCGGTCGAAGATCGGGCGCTATGCAGACCACTGACAGTCCGAGCGGCTTCGCTGCCTCCGCAGGACGGGCAGCCGGACGATCCCTCAAGCCGCTGATCCGGCGGTGCACGTTTGTGGGTTCCATTGTCAGGGTAAGCACCGAGCGTCCGGTGATCGTTTTGACATACGACGACGGGCCGGATCCGCTGGGAACGACCGCCATTCTCGAGGCGCTGGAAGCCAAAAGAGCATCAGCCACTTTTTTCGTCCTGCTAACCAGGGTGAGGCGCCACCCCCGCCTGCTCGATGACATCCTGGCGGCGGGCCATGAAATAGGTCTGCATGGCCTCGACCATCAAAGGCTCTCGTCCCTTCCCTATGGAACGGCTAAGGCGCGCCTAAGAGACGGAAAGGCGGAGCTGGAAGACCTCACAGGCCAGCTGATTCGATGGATGCGTCCGCCGTATGGCGCGCAGACGTTTGCGACCTGGCATGCCATCAGGACAACCAACCTGGAGCCGGTGATGTGGAACCGCACTACCTGGGACTCCCGGAACGTTTCGCAGCAAGAGCGGGTAGCCATGGCAACCCAGCGGCCTATATCGGGCACCATCCTCCTTGCCCATGACGGATTTGCGGGTGAAGCCGACGGAGTCGGAGACGGACCGGAGCCAACGGTGGACAGGGGGCGGTTGACGACCCTCATATTGGAGGAATTCCAAGCGCGGGGGCTGTCAGGATGTTCACTGGAAGCTGCCCTGGAACAGGGAACGGCTGTCCGCGAAGGCTGGTTCACACGGAAAGAAGGTTGACGCAGGCGCGGCAGTCCTCTTGGACCCCGTCCTGCTCACCCACTGGCTGCAAGGCGCCCTGTCCGTATGACCACGTCTGCAATCGCCGAGCGGTAGGCTTTGGAACTGTGTTTCCTAGCGGCCAGCTGGCTGTCCACAGCGGCCATAGCCGAAAAGCTGTCCCAATTGTCTGCCACGTTCAGGAGTGCATCCGCCAAGGCCGTCGGATTGTCCGGCGCCACGAATTGGGCGCTGGGATAATCCGCGGCGGCCTCTCGTAGACCTGAAGTGTCACTCACCACTAAGGGCCGTCCTGCCAGAACTGTCTCGATCGCAGTGTTTCCGAACCCCTCGTCCAGACGGGATGTAACTACGGCAGCGTCGCATTTTTCGTGGAAGGGGGAGACGTCCTGATGGAATCCATGGAAGGTCACCCTTGACTCGAGGCCTTGGGCTTGGACCGCTTGCCGCAGACTCTCTTCGTAGGGCTCCCCGCCCATGTACACACTGCCCACAATATCCAGATGCACCGGTACGCCCCGATCCCACAGTTGCCCTACCGCAGCGACTGCAACGTCGACGCCTTTCCGGTACGATAACCGTCCGACGTAGAGGACACGGAATGGGCCTGATATGACTGCCCGGGCCGGAGTGGCAGTTTCAGGGAGGGCTACCCCGTTGTAGATGATCTCGGACTTGTTCTTCAGTGACGGCACACTCTCGGTGTGGACTCCGATGCTGTAGTGGCTGTTAGCGACAACTGTTGTTGCAAAGCGCAGCGGAAATGCCAACGTGGCCCGTAGCCATCTGGGGGCATTTCCCTCTGCCTCATGGACGTGGATGATCACGGGTTTGCGCGCGATCCTGGCCAGGATCGGCCAGAGTGGAATGGTAATGGTATTTACGTACACGACGTGTGGGGAGCTCCTGAAGATGAGCTTGAGGCCCTGAACAGAGCCGACGCTCACGTTTCTGCCCAATCGGAGAAGCCCTCTCGGTGACATCAGGCTTTTTCGCAATACCGGCATTTCGCAGATCATGGGAGAAACGCCCCGTTCCCGTAGCTCAGCTGTAAGCGGACCGGATTCCGGAAGCACTACCTGGACGTTCCAGCCTCGCTCCAGAAAGGCATCGATGCTCTCAAGAAAGACGCGATCTGTGCCGTACAGTTCACAGCTTGGATGGACCATCAGTATCCGCAGAGCCTGGTTCATCCGCCTATGCTAAAGGCGGAGCATCAATATTCCCGCAAGAAATCGGGGCCTGCACGGGGCCCGGTGGCAAGGGATCACATGTGGGACAATTACGTACAGAAACCATCACGTAATTGAGCAGTTCATTTTTCTCCCAGCACGCCTTGCTGCTTTAAATCCAGGAGTCACTCCATGGTCGCCACACCTGCCCACCTGCTTCCGTCCACCTCTGTACTGGACAACGCGGAGGTGCTGCGGATCAGAAACGACTTCCCTGCCCTTTCCCAGACTGTCAACGGGCAGCCACTCATCTACCTGGATTCCGGCGCTACCTCGCAGAACCCGCTCAGCGTGATCGAGGCAGAGCAGGAATTTTACGAACAACGCAATGCCGCCGTCCATCGAGGCGCCCACCACCTGGCCGTAGAGGCCACAGATGCATTCGAGGATGCACGTCAGACCGTCGCGGTTTTCATCGGTGCCAACTATGAGGAAATCGTGTGGACCTCCAACGCCACGGAGGGGCTGAACCTGATCAGTTATGCGCTGTCGAATGCGACCCTCTGGGCAGCGCAGGGCAGGGGAGAGCCGCGGCTGAAGGAACTGGCAGTGGGGCCCGGCGATGAAATTGTGGTCACGGAGATGGAGCACCACGCCAACCTTATTCCGTGGCAGGAACTCGCGTTCAGGACCGGAGCAACGCTGCGGTACATCCCGATTGACGGTTCCGGATCCCTTGACCTTGAGCAGGCCGCGGAGATCATTGGGGAAAGCACCCGGGTGCTGGCCTTCACACACGCCTCAAACGTCCTTGGCATCATTAATCCAGTGCATAAGCTTGTGGCAATGGCACGCGAACACAACGCCCTCGTGGTGCTTGATGCCTGCCAGTCTGCACCGCACCTGGCACTGGACCTCAAGAAACTCGACGTCGATTTCGCCGTCTTCTCCGGCCACAAGATGCTCGCCCCCACGGGCATCGGTGTGCTCTACGGGAAGCAGGAACTCCTGGATACCCTGCCGCCGTTCCTCACCGGCGGTTCCATGATCACCACGGTGACGATGGAACGGGCGGAATACCTGCCTGCCCCTCAGCGGTTCGAAGCGGGAACACAACGCATCTCGCAAGCAGTCGCCCTCGCCGCGGCCGTCAACTACCTCAGTGAAACAGGCCTGGACCGGATCCACGCTTGGGAGTCTGAACTCGGGCAACGGATGGTAGCAGGGCTTGAGCGGATCGAAGGGGTCCGGGTCCTTGGGCCCGCGGCAGGTGAGGAACGAATCGGCCTGGCCGCCTTTGACGTTGCTGGAGTCCATGCGCACGACGTCGGACAGTTCCTTGATGCGCGAGGCATCGCCGTCCGCGTCGGTCATCATTGTGCCCAGCCGCTCCACCGGCGTCTTGGCCTTACTGCAACGACCCGGGCCAGCGCCTACCTCTACAACACCACTGACGATATTGATCAATTCCTGGACGCTGTCTCAGGGGTCCGCTCCTATTTCCGTGTCTAAGCACAGGGACCACGAAGGTACTTAATATGAGCCTCGACCAGCTTTACCAGCAGATTATTCTTGATCATTCCAAGACCCGCCACGGCAGTGGCCTTTCCGAAACTCCGGCGCCGGACGGAGCACAGACGGGGCAGTCGCACCAGCTAAACCCTGTCTGTGGCGACGAAGTGACTCTCCGTGTCGCCGTCGATGACGGGAACGTGGCCCAAGTTTCCTGGGATGGCGAAGGCTGTTCCATTTCGATGGCCTCCGCCTCGGTGCTCAGTGAAATGGCGGAGGGGATGACCGTCGATGAGCTTCACGAGACGATTGGGGCGTTCAGGGAAGTACTCAGATCGCGGGGCAAGATCCAGGCCGATCCGGAAATCCTTGGCGACGCGGCCGCATTCGAGGGCGTGGCCCGTTACGCCGCCCGGGTCAAGTGCGCCATGATTTCCTGGGTAGCGGCTGAGGACGCCCTCAACCAGGCGTCGTAGATTCGGGCACCAGTAAATGCCGGACCCAAACTTTTCAACAAAAATGCGCCTGACCCGTTCGGGGCAGGCGCACTCTTGTTACTCCGGTTGCCGGCTACATCAGCGCAGCAATCCCGATCGCAGCGGTGGCGGCTCCCAGGACCATGGAGACGCTCACCAGCACAACGTGGACGGTGAGGAACCGGGTGGCCTTACCCGCCTCATCGCGTGCCCGTGGATCTTTCATTACCCGGCGCAGGAACTGAGGCCAGACGGCCAGGGACCACATGCCCGAAATGATCAGGACAACTGACAGCAGTACCGGTAGCTGCACGGGGTCAGTGGCTTTCCAGCCAGGCCTGTGCCTGCTGGGACTGGATGTTCAGGGCCTTGCCCACCATGGGTTCAGCTGCATCGGCGATTTTTCCGCCGAGCAACGGAACCGACGACGTGACATTGCCTTCGAGCTCAACGCGCGTGCTGCCGCCGTCGGCAACAAGCCGCTGCACGGCGGTGACGTCCAGGGGAGCACCGGCGATCTTGAGGCTGATCTTGCTCTGCCGGGAACCGTCAGCGGCAGGGGCCTCCCAGGTTTCCAGCTGCGTCACCTTCAGTGTGTCGCCCACGAACTTGCGGGCAATCTCGGGCAGGCGCGTGGTGGGCAACGTCCGGACGGAAGTGGTGCTGAAAGAGCCGGTGACATCGCCGTCAACTGTAAAGGACTCCAGGGTGCCGCCGACCAGTTCGCTGGTATGGCGCTGGAAATCCTCGTTGACGAAAACAGCCGCTACGAGCTCAACGTTGTGCGGCAGGGTAGTGGAAGCACTCAGTGCCATTGTTCCTCCGTGGGTCAGGAAAGTGGTGGTCATCGCTTTTTGCCTTCCACATCCTACGGTGTTTGCGGGGCCTCCTCCGCATCGGTGAGTGCTTGGGCTGCTGCCGTAATGTTGCGTGACATTGCGGGGAAAATCAGGCTATGGAATGGAAGCACGGCAAGCCAGTACAAGCGGCCGCTGAGGCCGCGGGGAAAGAAGATGGCGCGTTGCCGGTACAAACTTCCGGTCCCGTCCGGCTCAACGGACAGTTCCAGCCAGGCACGTCCCGGGGCACGCATTTCCGCACGGAGAAGCAACAGCCGTCCCCTGTCGATCTTTTCCACCCGCCACCAGTCCACCACCTCGCCCACGGCCAGTTTGCCTGGGTGCCGGCGCCCACGCAGGAGGCCTGCACCCCCGGTCAGCTTGTCCAGCCACCCGCGCAGCCTCCAGGCCAACGGAAGGGAATACCAGCCATTGCGCCCCCCGATTCCCTCGATAACAGTCCAAACCCGACGGGGATCCACGTCACGGTGGAAACTCCTCTCATCGATGGAGACCCTATGCCCGGCCCAGTCGGGATCGCTGGGCAGCGGATCGGCGTCCGCCCCCGCGTTGGCCCAGGTCGTCTCCACCTGCCCGTCCCGTTCCTTACCCAATGCAAGGGCGACGGCGGAACGGTAGTCGGTGAGGCCGCCGTCGGGCCGGGGGATGAAGCGATCAATGTCGTGTTCGCCGGAGACGGCGTCGTGCTGCAGGGATTGCACGAGGGGGAGCGACATTGAAAGCGGGATGGGAGTAACCAGCGCCACCCAGAGTCCAGCCAGTTTTGGGGCAGGGACCGGCAGGGCCAGGACAAGCCGCCGCGGAAGGCCTGCCTCCGCGGCATATTCGTTCATCATCCCGGCGTACGTGAGGACATCCCGGGAACCGATGTCGAAGGTGCGGTTGATGGCCCCATCCAGTGCAGCGGCTGCAACAAGGTAGTAAAGCACGTCCCTGACCGCTATGGCCTCAATCCTGTTCCGCACCCAGCTGGGCGCCGGCATCACGGGCAGCGTCTCCGAGAGGTGCCTGATCATTTCAAAGGATGCAGAGCCGGATCCGATGACCACTCCCGCCTGAAAGACGATGGCGTTGACGGGGCCGTCAAGGAAGGTCTGGCCCACAGCTTCGCGCGAACGCATATGCGTGGACAGAACCTGGTCCCGGGGGTGCAGCCCCCCGAGATACACGATCCTTCCAACGCCCGCGTCAGCGGCGGCACGGGCTACGAGCCCGGCCATCTCCTGTTCCTTGGTTTCGAAGCCTGTACCTGCCGCCATCGAGTGCACCAGGTAGTACAGCACGTCAACGCCGTCGAGGGACTCGCGTAAGGACTGAGCGTCGTCCAGACCGTTGCGGATCACTTCCACCTGATCGAGCCACGGCACTCCCGCTATTTTTCCTGGTGTGCGCACCAGTACTTTGACCCGGTGTCCGGCCTCGAGGAGCCGGGGGACCAGTCGGCCGCCGATATAGCCGGTGGCCCCAGTCACCAGCACGGTGGGGGATTCACGAGAATGGGAGTGGACGGGTGTGACTGCCGGGGGAGTGGACACTAAGCCAGCTTACCGACGTACTGCCACCCCGATGCTTGTCGTAATTCAACCCCGGGTGCCTATGCCCCTGTGGCAGGGGTAGGCTGGGAACACCCGGGATTCTCATGAATTTCGGGTTTTCGTGTTGCCTGCATCCCCGTGAACATTTCAGGAGCTTCAGTCATGAGCCTCAACGGCCCATCCCTCACCGGTCTGCGCCGTGTCCTCGCCGAAGACAAAACCTTTGCCCGGGTCCAGGCGGAGGCAGCCAGGAGTTTTGACGGCCGCAGCGAGGACTACCAGATCAGCGCCCCTGCAGGGCTAAGGGCTGCCTTGCTGGCCGAGATGGCCGACGGCCTTGCAACGCAAGGTGCCAAGGAAAACGCCGGAATCGTCCTTGCAGTGACGGCCACCGGCCGAGAGGCTGAGGACCTGACCGAGGCGCTGAGGGCATACTTGCCGACCGACTCGGTGACAGAGTTCCCCAGTTGGGAAACGCTGCCGCACGAAAGGCTGTCTCCGCGCTCGGACACCGTGGGACGGCGCTTGTCCGTTCTCCGCCGGTTGGCACACCCGGAAACCTCGTCCAGCGGGCCCTTGCGGGTAGTGGTAGCGCCCGTCCGTGCTGTGGTTCAGCCGATCGTGGCAGGACTGGGCGAACTGACCCCCGTTACCTTGAAAGTTGGCCAGGAACGCTCCTTCACCGATGTTGTGCGAGCCCTCGCCGATGCCGCGTACGCCCGCGTTGATATGGTGACTCATCGTGGGGAATTCGCCATCCGCGGCGGCATCCTGGATGTCTTTCCGCCGACTGAAGACCACCCCATCCGCGTGGAGTTCTTCGGCGATGAGGTGGACCAGATGCGTTGGTTCGCAGTAGCTGACCAGCGCTCGCTGTCGGCGCCTGGCGTGCACCACCCCACCGAGCTTCACGCTCCGCCGTGCCGTGAAATCCTGATCACGCCGTCGGTCATGTCGCGTGCGGCGACGCTCAAGGCACAGATGCCGGCAGCTGCGGACATGCTGGAGAAGATCGCGGGCGGGATCGCCGTCGAAGGCATGGAGTCACTGGCGCCGGTGCTGGTGGACTCGATGGTGCCCTTCGTCGATCAGCTTCCGGCGGGCTCGATCTCCGTAGTGATCGAACCCGAGAAGGTGCGGACCAGGGCCCACGATCTTGCCGCCACCAATGAAGAGTTCCTGGAGGCAGCGTGGTCCACGGCGTCCGACGGCGGGACGGCACCTTTGGATTTGAGCTCCGCGGCCTCCGCAGCCCTCCACTCAGCCAGCTTCCGCTCCCTTACGGACACCAGGACGGCTGCTTTGGCTCACGAAGTGTCGTGGTGGTCCATCACGTCGCTGGCCACCGATGAGGAAATAGCGCCGGACATTGACGTCCTGAACCTGCACGCCCGTGAACCGCGCGGCTACCAGGGTGATGTGGCGGAGATGATGGATTTTATCGGCTCCCACGTCCGGGACCAGTGGCGCATTGTTGTGGTCACTGAGGGGCCTGGTCCTGCCCAGAGGCTTGCGGAACTGTTCCACGACAACAACATTCCCTGTGCCCGCGTGGACCTGCTGGACAAGGAACCGCAGCCGGGCATCATCGAAATAACAACTGCCGCGGTGGGCCGCGGTTTTGTCCTCGAGGGCCTCAAGCTGAGCCTGCTCACCGAGGCGGACCTGCTGGGGCGCACCTCAGCGGGTTCCACCAAGGACATGCGGCGTATGCCCTCCAAACGGCGGAACGCTGTGGACCCCCTGCAGCTCCTCGCCGGCGATCATGTGGTGCACGAGCAACACGGCATCGGGCGTTTCGTGGAGCTCATCCAGCGGAAGGTCTCTGGCGGCGGGGACGGCATGCGCGAATACCTCGTCCTGGAATACGCTCCGTCCAAACGCGGAGCGCCGGGGGACCGGCTGTTCGTACCCACGGACCAGCTGGACCAGGTGACCCGGTATGTCGGCGGGGACACCCCGGTGCTCAGCAAGATGGGAGGCTCGGATTGGGCCAGCACCAAGTCCAAGGCGCGCAAGGCCGTCAAGGAGATTGCCGGAGAACTCATTCGGCTGTACTCCGCGCGGATGGCATCCCGCGGCTTCTCGTTCAGCCCGGATACCCCCTGGCAGCGTGAGCTTGAGGAAGCCTTCCCTTACGTGGAAACCCCGGACCAGTTGACCACCATCAACGAGGTCAAGGCGGACATGGAGCGCGAAATCCCGATGGACCGGCTGGTGTCGGGAGACGTGGGCTACGGCAAGACAGAGATCGCCGTCCGTGCCGCCTTCAAGGCAGTGCAGGATGGCAAGCAGGTGGCGGTCCTGGTGCCCACCACCCTCCTCGCGCAGCAGCACTATGAGACTTTCACCGAGCGGTTCTCCGGCTTCCCGCTCCGGGTCAAGCCTTTGTCCCGCTTCCAGGGGACGAAGGAGACCAAAGAGACCGTTGAGGGCGTCAAGAGCGGCGCGGTCGACGTCGTCATCGGCACGCACCGCCTGCTCTCCAAGGACTTTGAGTTCAAGGACCTCGGCCTGGTAATCGTGGACGAGGAGCAGCGTTTCGGCGTGGAACACAAGGAGGCGCTCAAGAAGATGCGCACCAACGTGGACGTGCTGGCCATGAGCGCCACTCCGATTCCCCGTACCCTCGAGATGTCGCTGACAGGGATCCGGGAAACGTCAACCCTGGCAACCCCTCCGGAGGAACGTCATCCCGTGCTGACGTACGTGGGCCCCTACACCGACAAGCAGACGTCCGCCGCAATTCGGCGTGAGCTCATGCGGGAAGGCCAGGTCTTCTTCGTCCACAACCGGGTTTCCACGATTGAACGCACGGCCGCCAAGATTCGGGAACTGGTACCGGAAGCACGGGTTGAAGTGGCCCACGGGCAGATGTCCGAGAGCCGGCTCGAACAGATCATCGTCGATTTCTGGGAGAAGCGCTTTGACGTCCTGGTCTGCACCACCATCATCGAAACGGGCCTCGATATCTCCAACGCCAACACCTTGATTGTCGATGGCGCTGACAAATACGGGCTCTCCCAGCTGCACCAGCTGCGCGGCCGTGTGGGCCGAGGCCGTGAACGGGCCTACGCCTACTTCTTGTACCCGGCGGAAAAGCCGTTGGGGGAGGTGGCCCTGGAGCGGCTGAAGGCCGTCGCCACCCACAATGAGCTTGGCGCCGGCATGCAGCTGGCCATGAAGGACCTCGAAATCCGCGGGGCCGGAAACCTGCTGGGCGGGGAACAGTCCGGCCACATCCAGGGCGTCGGGTTCGATCTCTACATCCGTCTGGTGGGCGAGGCCGTGGCAGACTACCGCGGCGATGCTGAAGAAAAGGCGGCTGAGATGAAGATCGAGCTGCCCGTGAACGCGCACCTGCCGCACGACTACGTGCCCGGTGAACGCCTGCGGCTGGAGGCGTACCGAAAGCTGGCGGCTGCCCTGAGCTACGATGCCATCGACGAAGTGCTTGCCGAGCTCGTGGACCGCTACGGTGAGCCGCCGCTCCCCGCACAGAACCTCATCGCCGTCGCACGGTTCCGGGTGGGGGCCCGCGAAGCCGGGCTGTCCGACGTCGCGCTTCAAGGCAACTTCATCCGCTTCTCGCCGGCCCAACTGCCCGAGTCCAAGACGATGCGCTTGAACCGCATGTATCCGGGAGCGCAGTCGAAGCCGGCGCTGGACGCCGTTCTGATTCCCAAACCGAAGACCGCCAAAATCGGTGGACGGGACCTGCAGGATGCCGAAATCCTCGAGTGGGCCAACGGCGTCATCCGCAATATCTTCTCTGACGCTCCAGCAGCGCAACTGACCGCGGGCTGAGCAGTGATGGGAGGACACCACGCCGCGTCGGGAGCCGCGGCGTGGGTAGCCATTGCTTCCACCGGTCCCTACACCCTGGGCTGGTACCCGCTGGACGCCACCGGAATTTTAATCGGCGGCATGGCGACGGCGGGAACCGCCCTGGTGCTCGACTGGGACCACCGCCACAGCACGGTAGCCCAGTCGTTGCCTCCGCTGTCGAACATCATCGCCGTCGGAATAGAGAATGCGAGCGGTGGACACCGGCAGGGAACCCACTCGTTGTTGGGCGGAGCCTTTTTCGTTGTGCTGGCCATGATGGCCGGACAGATCCAGCTGCACACAGACTGGGGGATCCTGTCCGTGGGAGCAGGCCTGCTGTGCATGTTCCTGATCAACATTGCCGCGAAGGCACTCAAACTGTTCCCGAAGTCGGGCTGGATCACCAACTGGCTGTTCGCCCTCACAATGGCTGGCCTGGTGACGTGGTTCGCGCCGGACCAGTGGACCTGGCTTCCGGTGTCCATGCTGACCGGCGTGGTGGTGCACATTGTGGGGGACATGATCACCACCGGCGGAGTCCCGCTCCTCTGGCCGATTGTGGTCAAGCCGCCGAAATTCCTTCGGAAGCTGCCCCTGGTCAAGGATGTCTGGAAAGCCAACGGCGCGTTTTCCATCCCGCTGCTGGGCCGGGCCGGTTCCCGCCGTGAGTGGCTGGTCCTGATTCCAGTGAGTGCCTACGCCATGGTGGGCATGTGCATGGCCGCCTGGGCGCTGGGGAATGTGCACTTTCCTGCCGCCCTGGCCTTCGGGAGCAGGTTTATGAGCACCTTGCTGGGCACCGGCTAGGACTCCGGTCAACAGGCTGAGTTAAACGGCTGACGCCCCGGAATCCGGGGCGTCAGTTGTGTATTGAAGCGCTTGTCAGTGCGGAGCGCTTAGTGCTCGCCGGCTGAATCCGAGCGGCCAAGGACAGTCTGCGGGATCCAGAAGGAAGCAGCGAAAAGGCCCAGGCAGACAGCCATCGGCCACGGGTTGCCGAGGGTCAGGAAGGACAACGAGTAGATGGAACCCAGGAACAGGGCCATCATGATCACGAAGACGACGACGCTGCCGGCCAGGCTGTTCTCGTTCTGAGGGGTCTTGGGGCTATCAACGATCTTGGACATTCATTCCTCCCGGCCCCGAAGGGCTCCTAACATCAAACTTACGGCCTCGAAGGGCTGAAAACATCATTCGAAAACTGAGGCGGCAGCCCGCTGCATCAGTACGCGGATGAACCCTGTTCACCCTTGACGATTGCAATTCCGGAGCTGGCGCCAATACGTGTTGCACCTGCAGCAATCATAGCCTGCGCATCAGCGAGCGAGCGCACGCCGCCGGAGGCCTTGACGCCCAAGTCCGGGCCCACCGTCCGCCGCATGAGGGCTATATCTTCCGAGGTTGCCCCGCCGCCATTGAAGCCCGTGGAGGTTTTGACGAAGTCCGCTCCGGCCTCGACGGCCGCCTGGCAGGCAACGACTTTCTGCTCGTCGGACAGAAGCCCGGTTTCGATAATCACCTTGAGGATTGCACCGCCCGCGTGCACCACGTCCGCGACGGCGGTGATGTCATCCACCATGGCGCCCTTGTCGGCAGCCCGGGCGGCCGCGATGTTCACCACCATGTCGATCTCGTCGGCACCATCCAGGACGGCGCCCCGCGCCTCGAACGCCTTGACGTCGCTGGGCGTTGCACCCAACGGGAAACCAACCACTGAACAGGTCAGCACCCCCGACCCCTTGAGGGCGGTTTTAACAGTCTTGACCCAGACCGGATTGACGCACACAGACTTAAAGCGGTACTCGGCGGCCTCGGAACAAACCTTGACGATCTCTGCCTCACTGGCCTCGGGCTTGAGGAGGGTGTGGTCGATGTAGGAGGCGATGTCCCGGCTTGTTCCGGCGGCGGGTCTTCCGACGGTGGGTGCTCCTGCGGAGGCAGTCCCTGCGGCGGCGCCTGCCGCAGCGGCTTCGTTGCTCATGATGGTCCTTTCCCAGTGGGGTGTTTCAGGTGACCATCTTGCCACGTCTCCGCGCCTGGACCAGCCCAAGTAGGTAGCAGTAGTTGCGGTTCTGGGAGCTCAAAACAGCGGTTACTGCTACCTAGTTGGGGACTTGTCAGGCTGCTGTGGGCACGGACTCCGCCGAGGCAGCCTGAAGCAGCTGTGTTGCGCAGACATCCGCAGCGGGATCGGCGGCCACGAGCAGGCCCAGGCGGACGCCGTCGAACGACGCAGCATCACCAATGGCCCAGATGCCCGGCGCGGACGTGCGGAACTCCCTGTCGATGACGATTCCGCCATCGGCCGCCGTGGACAGCCCTGCACTGGCGGCAAGGGCACTGCGGGCAACTCGCTCTTCCGCCAGCACCACGAGGTCGCCCTGCATGGTGCTGCCGTCCTCGAAGACGATGCCGGCGGCGGGAAGGACGGAGCCGGCAATGGTGGGTACCACAGACGCCGGCCGCAGGGTTGTTCGTATGGGGCGTACACCCCGCGCCCTGAGAACTGCCTCGGCCTGGCCTGCAGCAGCCCCGGTGCCCACAAGAATTCCCAACGGACGCCGGCCCAGTACCCTGGATACTTCCTTGACCGCTTCACCGATCCGGCCGGCGTCGTCAATCGTGGAATAGCTAAGGCAGCGGGCGGAGCCGTCAACCGGGGAGTGAACGGGGGCGGAACCAGTGGCTATCACCAGCTGGTCGTAACTGAATTCCATGCCGTCGGCAGTTGTCACGAAGCGCCGGACAGGGTCAATGAAACTGGCCGGCTGTCCGAAGCGGACCGAAACCTGGGGCAGCATGGCGAGCTCAAGCAGATCCTGCGGAGCGTCATCGCGGTTGCTGAGTACGGTGATGCTTCCGGCGAATCGCTGCCGGGCGAGCTGGACTACCAGTGCCTGTGCCGCAGGACCGGCGCCCGCGATGACAATCTTGGGGGCAGGCGTACCTGAGGCGGGCGCGGCCGAGGGGGCGTCAGCGGGTGAAGAAGTTATGGGGGAGAGTGGGGATGCCGGAGCGGACATGTGCAGGCCCTTTCATGGTGCGGCCGTGGTCTGGCCGCAAGGTTCGTGATGGAACCTAGGCTAGACCGTCCATTTTTCGCCCGTGTTTCCCCGCGGTTGCCGAAACGTCCCTGCGCGTGATGAAAGTATCTGCTGTTGTCCATGGTTGTTTACCGGCCGGTAACACAACGCTGTGTCACGGGCCGGAAGCAAGGGGGCTAGGCCGGAAGCTGGGGGGCTAGGCCGGAAGCTGGGGAGCTAGACGCGGATCCGATAGCCGCGCTTCACCACAGTTTCCACGAGGCGTCCATCCGGCAGGGACGACCTCAGCCGGCTGACCGTCATATCCAACGCGTGCACCGAGCCGCGGAGTTCGAGGAGCTCGGAGAGCGAATCTCTGGATAGGACTGCCCCGCCGGCGCCGAGCAGGGCGCGGAGCAGCAGGAGCGGTGCCGGTGCCATCTCCACCTGCTCGCCGTTGATCCGCAGGGAGCGGCCACGCAATTCCACGTTGCCGGAGCGCGTGTCCAGCCTGCGGACGTGGTTCAATGCCAGATGTTCAACCACCAGGCGGATCAGGGCACCCATCCGGAACCGCTCCGGAACGAGCGGTGAGAGTCCGGCGTCGATGAGCGGCTGCGCCGTTACCGGTCCAACGACGGCGGTGGTCACGGTGGTCTTCAGGGCCTCGATCAGTTGCTTGTACAGACCCATTTCGTGGGCGGTGCTCCACATTGCGTCCACGGCGGGGGCGCTGGTGAACGTCAGGACATCGAGGTTCCCGCTGCATGCAGCCTCAATCAGCCGCGGCAGCTTGTCCTCGCCCTCCGGTTTGACCCAGCGGTACGGTGTCACGGTGAGCACCGTGGCGCCGGACATGCGGAGCCGCTCAAGCTGCCGGACGTCCGTGTAGCCGTGCAGCTGGACGGCAACAGTTTTCCCGCGGACACCTTCGGCCAGCAGCATGTCCACCAGGGTGGCTGTGGTTTCGTCGCTGCTGATTCCGACGTCGGCAAGGCCGGCCGCACGAACCGCACCGCGCGCCTTGGGCCCGCGGACGAACATCCGGCAGGCAGCCAGGGTTTCCAAAAGTTCGTCGCCGATGCCGAAGGAATCAGCGGCTTCACACCAGCGGCGCATGCCGTAGGCCGTCGTCGCAATACAAAGATCAGGCTTGGCCGCGATGATGGCGCGGGTGTCGTCGATGAGGCGGAAGTCCTCCTGGACGGGCGCAATCTTCAGCGCCGGGGCGTGAAGCACTTCAGCGCCGCGCCGTTCCAGGGCTTCGATGAGGTCCTGCGACCTGCGGTGGGAGGTCACACCGATCCGGAAACCCTCCAAGGGCAGGTCGGCACCCTCAGCGGAGGGGACTTCCTGGGCACTGACGGAGGTCACCGGAGGGCTGGGAAAGGGGGCAACCGTGTCTACAGCAGTCATGGAGTCTGTCACGATCCCAGCAGCGATGCCGCAAGGCGGTCAAGATCAGCTGATGCTTCGGCATGCCCCCGGTTGGCTTCCCCCACGCGAACCACCTCGCCGATCACCAGAACGGCGGGGTTGGTGCAATCTGCAGCTGCCGACACGATGGTTCCCAGCTGGGCAATCGTGGTGCGCTGGCCGGGCCGGTAACCACGTTCGATAACGGCCATTGGCATGTCCGGGCTCATTCCGGCCTTTCGCAGGCCGGCGGCGAGTTGATGCAGAGTACCTATTCCCATCAGCACCACGATAGTGCCACCCAGCCCGGCCAGGTGCATGTGCTCCTTCTCCGTAAGTGGCGCATGTCCGGAAACCACGGTGAACATGTGGCTGACTTCCCGGTGGGTTACGGGGATCCCCGCAGCCGCAGGGACCGAGATGGCGCTGGTGACACCGGAGACGACGCGGACGGGAACGCCGGCCGCCACGCAGGCCGCTACTTCCTCACCGCCGCGGCCGAACACGTAAGGGTCGCCGCCCTTGAGCCGAACCACGTTCTTGCCGTCCAAGGCGGCCTCGACCATAAGCTTCTCAATGCCGGACTGGCTGACCGGGTGGTGGCCGGGGCGCTTGCCTACGTCCACCAGCTCGGCCGATGTCAGCGACGGCAGTTCCTGGTACGGTGCCAACCGGTCGTAGAACACGACGTCGGCATCGCGGAGCGCTTTGATGGCGGCAACCGTGAGCAGCTCAGCGGTGCCGGGTCCGCCGCCCACGAGGGTGACGTGCCCGTTTGCGCCGGCGGCGGGTTCGCTGGTGACCGGAATTCCGTTTTCACGGCACCGCTCCAGGAGCGCCCCCCAACCTGGCTGGCCGTCGTCGACCGCTGCGACCAGGAACGGCCGCTCCGGGAGGGGACCATCATGGCGGGCACCGTGGGGAGTGCTCAGCCTGGAAATCACTGCGCCGGCAGCCTCGTAGCGGCGGACCGCCTGGCGGGCTGCATGGTCGGAGCCCGTGATGAGAACTTCGCGGCCATTGACATCGATGCTGAGCTGCATGGGTTACACCTTGCTTTCAGTGACGGATTCGTTGGCTGACCGGACAGGGATCGAAGCGCCGATGAGCACTTTCCCCTTTTCTTCAGCGGTGGCCGGGCGCATCTGGCCGCGCTCGTCCGGGACGAAGGTGATGGAGTCGTCCTTCTGGTCGGGGGCGTTGACGAAGGAGCGGAACCGACGCAGGCGCTCGGGATCCTTCAGGGTGTCTGCCCATTCGTCCACGTACGTGTCCACGTGCTTGGCCATGGCCGCCTCGAGCTCTTCAGCAATGCCCAGGGTGTCCTTCACGACTACGTCCTCGACGTGCTTGATGCCGCCATCGAGCTCCTCCTGCCAGCGCGCGGTGCGCTGCAGGCGGTCGGCGGTGCGGATGTAGTACATGAAGTAACGGTCGATGTACTTCAGCAGGGTTTCGTCGTCCAGGTCCTTGGCCAGCAGCTGGGCGTGGGCCGGGGTGGCACCGCCGTTGCCGCCGACGTAGAGGTTCCAGCCGTCCGCCGTCGCGATGACGCCGACGTCCTTGCCGCGGGCCTCGGCGCATTCACGGGCACAGCCGGAAACGCCCATCTTGAGTTTGTGCGGGCTGCGGAGGCCGCGGTAGCGGAGTTCCAGCTGGATGGCCATGGCCACTGAGTCCTGGACACCGAAGCGGCACCAGGTGGAACCGACGCAGGACTTCACCGTGCGCAGGCTCTTACCGTAGGCCTGGCCGGATTCGAACCCGGCGTCGACCAGTTCCTTCCAGATTTCCGGAAGCTGCTCCAGCCGCGCACCGAACATATCGATCCGCTGGCCGCCGGTGATCTTCGTGTACAGGTTGTACTTCTCAGCGACGGCGGCAATGACACCGAGCTTCTTGGGGGTGATTTCACCGCCGGCGATACGCGGAACCACCGAGTAGGTGCCGTCCTTCTGCATGTTGGCGAGGGCGCGGTCGTTGGTGTCCTGCAGGGCGCCGCGGCCGGCGTCGAGGACGTAGGCGTTGTGCTGGCTGGCCAGGATGGAGGCAATGGTCGGCTTGCAGATGTCGCAGCCGGCACCGGTGCCGTACTTGGCCATGATGTCTTCGAAGGAGGTCAGTTCCAGGACGCGGATCGCGTCGAAGAGCTCCTGGCGGGACAGTTCGATGTGCTCGCAAAGGGCCTTGGAGACCTCGACGCCGGACTTCGTCAGTTCGCCTTCGAGCAGCTTCTTCAGCATCGGGACACAGGAACCACAGCTGGTACCGGCGCGCGTGCAGCCCTTGAGCTCGCCGAGTTCCTGGACGGGGGCGTTGCCTTCACAGGCGCCGCAGCCGTTAACGGTGTCGCGGATGGTTCCGGCGGTCACGTTGTTGCAGGAACAGAGGATGGCGTCGTCGGGCAGTTCGGTATCGGGTGCCTCGCCGCCGCCTGCGGCAGTGAGGTACGCACCGGGCTCCGCGGAGAGTTCGCGGCCCAGGAGCGGGCGCAGGCTGGTGTACGGGGTGGCGTCACCGACGAAGATGCCGCCCAGCAGGGTCTTGGCGTCGTCGGTGGTAACGATCTTCTGGTAGACGCCGCGGGCGGGGTCGGCGTAGACGATCTCGAGGGCGTGCTCGGTCTTGGCGAATGCGTCACCGAAGCTGGCGACGTCAACGCCGGACAACTTGAGCTTGGTGGCGGTGTCAAAACCGGGGAAGGTGGCCTCGCCACCGTGCAGACGGTCGGCGACGATCTCTGCCATGGTGTTGGCCGGGGCAACCAGGCCCAGGCACATTCCGCCGAAGTTGGCCACTTCACCGATGGCCCAGATGCCGGGGATCTCGGTTTCGCAACCGTCGGTGATAACTACACCGCCGCGCTGGCCCAGCGAGAAGATCTGCTCTTCGCCTTCAGCGGCGCGGAAGAGTTCATCGCGCGGGCGGACGCCGATGGCGACGATGACCAGGTCAGCGTCGATGATGCGGCCGTCTGCCATGAGGACGCCGGTGACCTGGCCGTCGTCGTCGGACAGTACCTCGGAAGGGAACACACCGCTGTGGACTTCGAAGCCCTTGGCCTTGATAAGGCGGCCCATCGCCTGGCCGGCGCCTTCGTCGAGCTGGGTGGCCATCAGCCATGCTGCGCCGTCGATGACGATGGGGGTGGCCCCCAGCTGCTCCGTTCCGGCAGCTGACTCGAGGCCCAGGAGGCCACCACCGATGGTGACCGCTTTTACTTTGCGGCCAAGCTTTTCAGTGAGTTCCGCAATGGCCTTATTGATGGCCCAGACGTCTTCAAGCGTGCGGTAGACGTGTGTGTGCTCGGCTCCGGGGATGGGCAGGCGGGCTGCGTTCGAGCCCGTTGCGACGACGAGGTGGTCGTATTCGTAGCTGTTGCCGGCTGCGGTTTCCACCGACTTGCCATCGGTGTTGATCTTCATGACGCGTTCGCCGGTCTTGAGCTCAAGCGAACCGTGGTCCCACATGGACGCTTCACCCAAGGTGAGGTCGTAGTCGTTATCCGTGAGTGCCTTGCTGAGCGCCACACGGTCGTAGGGGAGGTGGGTTTCCTCAGTGAGGACAGTAACGTGCCAGCCATCGAGGCCACGGGCATGCATTGCGTCCGCAAAACGGTGGGCCGCTGGGCCGCCGCCGGCGACCACGACGCGGCGTGGTGTCTCTGTGCTTGAAGTCTGTCCGGTCACTGTGGGCCTTTCGCATGGGCCGCAGACGGTGCTCTGCAGCTTGTCCATCCAGACTAGGCAAGGGCAGTTTCGCTTCAGTTTCCCAATTGTTTCGTGAACTTAACTTCTGCATCACGAATAGATTTCCGGGCAAGTGAGGTCTCTTTTACGCGCCGGACACATTCACCGCATGCCGATGAAACACCCGCCGCCTACTTTGGATGATGTGGCCGCGTCGGCGGTCCGGGTTCCACCGGAAGAAGCATTTTGAAGCATCGAAAAAGCACACAAGCTTCCCGCTGGACAGAAGGCAACGTGAGAGGGGCCGAAAATGACGGCAGTACTTGAACTTCAGGAAGAAACCACCGCAGCTGCGACGGGCTGGCACCGGGTGTGCCCCGTTGCCGAGCTTGAGCCCGCCTGGGGCGAAGCGGCACTGATCGCCGGACGCCAGGTCGCCTTGTTCCGCACCGCTTCGGACGAGGTTTACGCCGTTTCCCAGGAGGATCCGGCCACCGGAGCCCACGTAATGGCCCGCGGCATCATCGGTTCCCGTGGAGACAGGCCCACCATTGCCTCACCCCTGCACAAAGAGGTCTATGACCTCGTAACAGGGGAATGCTTCGGCAATGCAGAGCTGAACCTGCCCACATTCAACGCCAGGATTGTGGACGGCCACATCGAAGTCGAGCTCTAAGCAGCAGCTATAGCCTTACCAGGTACAGCCCTACCAGCTATAGCCCTACCAACTACAGCCCTACCAGCTATAGCCCTACCAACTACAGCCCCAGAGCCTCGCGGACATCATGCAACACATTGTCCAGCGAGGCTCTTGCTGCTTGACGGGCTTGGGGGAGCTCCGCTGCTGAGCCCACGCTTTGGATCACTTCCAAGTAGCACTTCAGCTTGGGTTCGGTACCGCTGGGCCTGATGATGACCCGGCTCAGGTCTCTGGTGATGTACAGCAGACCGTCCGTGGGAGGCAGGTGTTCGCTTCCCACCGAGAGATCTGTGTATGTTTCGACGGCGGACCCTCCGAAGGATTCCGGCGGTGTCACGCGGAGCCTGTTCATCATGGCTCCGAGCAACCCGAGGTCCGCCACCCTGATGCTGAGCTGGTCGCTGGCATGCAGACCGTGAAACAGATAAAGCTCGTCCAGGGTGTCGAAGATCGATTTCCCTTCAGCCTTCGCGGCGGCTGCAAGTTCCGCGATGAGCACCGATGCGGAAATCCCGTCCTTGTCCCGCACCAGCTCAGGGGCAACGCAATAACCGAGCGCTTCCTCGTAGCCATAGAGCAGTCCCGGCACCCGCGAGATCCATTTGAATCCCGTCAGGGTTTCCTCATGGGCATATCCGGCGGCCTTGGCGATGCGGGCGAGCAGTCGTGACGAAACAATCGAATTGGCGAGGACCCCCTGGCTCTGCTCTCCCTCAAGGGCCTGGCCTGCGAGCCTGGAGACAATGTGGTGGCCCAGGAGGGCGCCAACCTCGTCGCCGCGCAGCATGCGCCAGGCGCCCGTGTCAGGGTCCACGGCGGCCACGGCGGCCCGATCGGCGTCGGGATCGTTGGCAAGCACAATGTCTGCACCAACCCGGCCCGCCGTCTCCAATGCAAGGTCCAGCGCGCCCGGTTCCTCCGGATTCGGGAAGCTGACAGTGGGGAAGTCCGGATCCGGGTGCGCCTGTTCCTGTACCAGGGTGACATCTTTGAAACCTGCCGCGTTCAGGACGGACACTGCCGTCTCACCGCCCACACCGTGCAAGGGGGTCAGGACGATCTTGAGCTCGCGGGCGGGGAAAGCCTCAGGCATAGCCAGCCCTGCAACAGATGACTGGTACTCCGCGATAATTGAGCGATCCAGGATGGTCCAGCCTTCTTCGGCCAGCAGGACCGAGTCCAGGGAACCGACCTCGTTGATCCTGGCAGCAATCCGCTCGTCGTACGGTGCCACGATCTGTGCTCCGCGCCCGCTTTCCTCCACTGCGTGGCGGCCCAGGTACACCTTGTACCCGTTGTCCTCGGGCGGGTTGTGGCTCGCGGTGACCATCACACCGCCGTCGCAATCCAGGTGCCGTACAGCAAAGGCGAGCAACGGCGTCGGCAGGGCCAACGGCAGCAGGAAAGTCTCGATCCCTGCCGCCGCGAAGATGGCGGCTGTTTCCTCGGCAAAGATGTCCGAGTTGTAGCGGGCGTCGTAGCCGACGACGGCGCGGGGCCGCGTTCCGGGGGACGCCGTGGAGACGGCGTCTGTGAGAAACGCGGCAAAACCTGCAGCGGCACGGCGGACGACTACCCTGTTCATCCGGTTCGGGCCCGGCCCCAGCGGGGCGCGAAGTCCGGCCGTGCCGAACTGCAAGGTGCCGTTGAAGCTGTCCGTCAACTCCTGGCGGGCCGCGGGAACGCCGTCAGCAACACGCAGGATAAGCTCCGAGAGAGCTGCTGCGGTAGCGGGATCCGGGTCCTGCGCTGCCCATTCACGGGCGGAGTCCAACAGCTGCGGCAGTTCGGGATCGATAGAGGTCATAGGATCCAAACTAGCCCCAAACGTTCATGAAGCCTGCCTCGAAAGAGAGGGAGAACGGTCACAGTTTGGGTCAGTCGTTGAGGACTGACGGTTCAGGGGCTTATAGCCTGGCGATGATTTCGGCCAGTAGTTTGGAGATCCGGGCACCTGCCGTGTGGCCGGCCTCGAGGACCTCCTCATGGCTCAAGGGCACCGGGCTGATGCCTGCGGCGAGATTGGTTACCAGCGAGATGCCGAAGACCTCCATCCCGGCGTGCCGGGCTGCGATGGCTTCGAGGGCGGTGGACATACCCACCAGATCGGCACCAATGCGCTTTGCATACTGCACTTCGGCCGGGGTCTCATAGTGCGGCCCGGTGAACTGTGCGTAAACACCTTCCTCCAGCGAAGGATCCACTTCCCTTGCGAGGGCGCGGATCCGCGACGAGTAGAGATCGGTGAGGTCCACGAACGTCGCACCTTCCAAGGGGGACGTGGCGGTGAGGTTTATGTGATCTTTGATGAGTACAGGAGTGCCCGGAGCCCAGTTTTCATTGAGACCGCCGCAACCGTTGGTAACCACCAGCGTCTTGCAACCGGCGGCCGCAGCAGTGCGCACACCGTGAACCACGGCGCGGACTCCCTTGCCCTCGTAGTAATGAGTGCGGGCGCCAAGGACCAGCGCGCGTTTGCCGTCCCTTGTCAGTACTGAACGGATGGTGCCCACATGGCCTTCGACGGCGGGTGCGGAAAATCCTGGCACCTCGTCAGCCGAAAGGGTGGCGGTGGTGTGGCCGATCAGGTCAGCCGCGCCTCCCCAGCCGGAGCCGAGCACCAGGGCGACGTCGTGACGGTCAACGTCCGTCTCCTGGGCGATGTACTCGGCCGCGCGACGCGCAGCGTCAAAGGGATCAGCGTTAAGGGGGTCAGTGTTCCGGAATTCTGTATTACTCACTGGTACAAGTTATCGTGCCGCTGCCACCCTGCCCAGTAGGGCGATTCCAGCAGCGGTTCCAGTACGGCCATTAAGCTGGGCAGATGCGAATCGCCGTCATCTCTGATGTCCATGGCAACCGGCTGGCCCTTGATGCGGTGATGGCCGACATTGAACAACGCAGCGTCGACAGCATCGTCAACCTTGGTGATCTGCTCTCCGGAGGTGTCCAGCCTGGCGCAACTGCCGACAGGCTCCTGGACCTTGATCTGCCTACAGTGCGGGGAAACCACGAGCGGCAGGTGCTCGAAACAGAACCGGCAGACATGAGCCGCTCTGACCTGCTGGCACGCAACGAGATGACTGAAAGGCACAGGGAGTGGTTTCAATCCCTTCCGCTCACCTTGGTGCCCGCGCCGGGCGTACTCGCCTTCCATGGATCCCCGACTGACGATCTCACCTACCTTCTGGAAACGGTCGGGCCCGACGGCGTGAGGCCGGCAACGGAGGCCGAGGTTATGGAGCGGCTCGGCGGGGCCGTGGGGCACTCGCTCCTCCTATGCGGTCACACGCACCTTCAGCGGTCCATGCGCCTGACGTCAGGCTCATTCGTGGTCAACCCGGGAAGTGTTGGCTGGCCCGCCTACGATGATGACCAGCCCTATCCGCATGTCATGGAGGCAGGCAGCCCACATGCCCGCTACGCCGTGGTGGATGACGTCAGCGGACGCTGGGAGGCCGAGTTCCTCGCCGTCGAGTACTCCTGGGACGCTGCTGCCCGCATAGCCGAAGACAATGGACGCCCCGACGTCGCCCAAGCCCTTCTTACCGGCCGTGTATCGCACTAGCTTTCCAGCCCGGGCGGCGCTGGGGCTGCACGGAAAGCGCCTGTATTGGTGGTGCATTGGTTCTGCAGGGAGGGATAGGCGAGAATGGATGTTTGTGACTACGCATCCTGATTTCAGCGCCCCCCGTATCGCAATCCTGGGTGGAGGTCCCGGCGGCTATGAAGCCGCCATGGTGGCCGCGTCGCTGGGCGCGAAGGTCACCATCATCGAGCGGGCCGGCCTTGGCGGCTCTGCAGTGCTGACCGACGTCGTGCCTTCCAAGACCCTGATTGCGACGGCGGACCTCATGACCCGCGTCGGTGAGGCGGGGGAGCTGGGAGTTAAGTTCGACGTCGACGGCGGGGATTTTGTGCCCGTCATGAGGGCGGACCTCAAGCACATCAACGACCGCCTCCTGAATCTGGCCAGGCAGCAGTCGTCCGACATCCTCAAGGGCCTGGAGCTGCAGGGTGTCCGCATCCTGATGGGCTCCGGCAAACTGGTAGACAACCACACCATTGAGGTCCTCACCGCGGAGGGAACCGAAACAGTTCAGGCCGACGCCGTCCTGCTGGCTGTCGGAGCCCACCCGAGAGAGCTCCCCACGGCCCGTCCCGATGGCGTCCGGATCCTGACCTGGACGCAGATCTACAACCTGGATGAACTGCCGGAAGAACTTATCGTGGTGGGTTCCGGCGTCACTGGCGCTGAATTCGCCTCCGCCTACAACGGACTCGGCTCCAAAGTCACCCTGATCTCAAGCCGTGACATGGTGCTGCCCGGATCCGATAAGGACGCCGCCCTGGTCCTGGAGGAGGTCTTTGAGCGCAGGGGGGTCAGAGTGCTGTCGCGGTCCAGGGCAGAGACTGTTGAACGCACTGACGACGGCGTCGTGGTCACCCTCGGCGACGGCTCCAAAGTCACCGGCAGCCACTGCCTGGTATGCGTCGGATCAATCCCCAACACCGCCGGCGTCGGCCTCGAGGAAGCAGGAGTGGCGCTGACGGAGAGCGGGCACATCAAGGTGGACGGCGTCTCCCGCACCTCCGCCCCCAACATCTACGCCGCGGGCGACTGCACCGGAGTCCTGCCGCTGGCATCCGTGGCGGCCATGCAGGGGCGCATCGCCATCGCGCACTTCCTGGGCGACAGCGTTACCCCGGTCAAGTTGCACCAGGTGGCATCGAACATCTTCACCTCCCCGGAAATCGCCTCGGTGGGCGTAACCGAAGAGGAAGTCGAATCCGGCAAGTACCAGGGCGACGTCATCAAGCTCTCGCTGCGAAGCAACGCCCGCGCCAAGATGCGCAACCACAAGGACGGGTTCGTGAAGATCATCGCCCGTAAGGGTTCGGGAACGGTGATCGGGGGAGTGGTTGTGGGCCCCAACGCGTCGGAGCTGATCTTCCCCATCGCCATTGCGGTCAAGCAGAAACTGCACGTCGACGACGTCGCCAGCACCTTTACGGTGTACCCGTCACTGAGCGGATCCATCTCTGAGGCCGCCCGGCGCCTGCACGTCCACATGTAGTTTCCGCAGCTTTATCCGACGTTGTGGTGCTGCAGCCACATCTCCAGTACAGCCAGTTGCCACAGGGTATTGCTTCCCGCGGGAGAGTAGTGTCCGTTCGGGCTGCGCAGGAGGGACTCGACGTAGTCGGACCGGAAGAGTGCGCGCTGCTTTGCCTCGGGGGCGTGGAGCGCATCCTCCACCATGGTGATGAACGGCTCCTCCAGGTAGCGCAAGGCCGGGACCGGGAAATAGCCCTTTGGTCTGTCGATTACCGCTGAGGGCAGGAGCTTGCGGCTCAATTCCTTCAGCACCCACTTGCCTCCGCCTCCGGCCTTGAATTCGGGCGGGCAGGAGGCGGCAAGCGCAACGAGGTCCTGGTCCAGGAACGGCACCCGGGCTTCGAGCCCCCACGCCATCGTCATGTTGTCCACCCGCTTGACGGGATCGTCAGGCATCAGGACGTGCGTGTCCAGGCGGAGGAGTGCGTCCACAGCTGTTTCGGCTCCTGGCCGGGCCAGTTCTGACTGCAGCTTCCAGCGGCTGACGTCCGCACCGCAGAACCACTCCGGCTCAAGGACATCCGCCATATCCGCATGCCTGCGATCCGCAAACGCGGCGGTAAAGGTGTCCAGGGCAGCGTCCCGTTCAACTGTCAGGGCCGGTTGGTGATACGCGTAACCACCAAAAACTTCGTCCGCACCCTGGCCGGACTGGACTACCTTGAGGTGCTCGGCCACAGCCTTGGAGAGCAGGAAGAATGCGGTGACGTCGTGGCTTGCCATGGGCTCTGACATGGCATTCAGAGCTTCCCCGATCGCGGGGGCAAACTCGGCTGTGGGAATGTGAAGCCGGTGGTGGTCTGTGCCGAATTCACGGGCGACGAGATCCGAGTAGATGAATTCGTCGCCGGATTCGTCTCCGGCCCCGTCAAAACCGATGCTGAAGGTGGTGAGTCCCGGCTGACCTGCTTCCGCCAGCAGGGCCACGAGGAGGCTAGAATCAAGGCCGCCGGAAAGGAGGACTCCGACAGGAACGTCAGCCACCAGGCGGCGCTCGACGGCGGTGCGCAACGAGGCATGCACGGCTTCCTGCCAGTCATCAGCCGTCCACTCATTTCGCTGCGGGTCCCGCACGTAGGCTGGCTTCCAATAGACCCTGTCCCGGTGGCCGCCGTCGGCATTAATGATCCGTATGGTAGCGGGCGGCAGCTTGCTGACACCGCGGAGAATGGTTCGCGGAGCCGGCACTATGGAGTGCCAGCTCAAATAGTGATGGAGCGCCACCTCGTCAATTGAGGTGTCAACGCCCCCGCTGGCCACCAACGCCGGTAACGTCGACGCGAACCGGATTGTGCCTCCAACTTCGGCAAAATACAGCGGCTTGATTCCGAGGCGGTCCCTGGCAAAGACCACACGGTTTCGCTTAGAGTCGACGAGGGCTACCGCAAACATCCCCACAAGATGGTGAACGAAGTCTTCCCCCCAGTGGTGATATGCCTTCAGGATCACCTCAGTGTCACTGGTGGAGCTGAACCGGTAGTAGGGCGCCAGTTCGCGGCGGAGCACATGGTGGTTATAGATGCAGCCGTTAAACACAAGGGCCAGCCCCAGGTCCTCGTCAACCATGGGCTGGGCGCCGGCATCGGAAAGGTCGATGACGCTGAGCCTCCTGTGCCCCAAGGCCACCCAGCCTTCACGCCAGATTCCCTGTCCATCCGGACCCCGGGACTCCATTGCAGCTGTCATCTTTCTGACCGGTTCGACGCCGGCCCTCACCCCGCCGAAGGCCAGTTCGCCAGCTATCCCGCACATCGAAAAACTTCCCTCGCCTCAAGTGTTGAAGGACTCAACACACCAGGTTCCGGCAGCTTCCCCCCGAGGCTCCGGGCTGATTCCAAGGACCAGCACCAGCTATTCAGATACTAAGCATACTTACTTCCCTTAACCTTGAACTCTGGGGTTGGGCCGGGTCAAGTTTTATTTGGAAAATCTCGGCACCCGTGGGCGTGCGCGACCCCTTGGTGGGTACAACTTGCCGGTACCCGTCCTGACTGCAAGGGTGGGACGATGTGAGGTGAGGAAAAGGAGACAGAATGCGTGTAGCAGCCGGGCAGTTCACAGCGGGTAAGGATCCAGCCGCCAACCTTGAGGCCATCACGAGGCAGATGGAGCAGGCGGCGGCGGGAGGAGCGGAATTGCTCCTGCTTCCTGAGCTGAGCCTTTACGGTTCTCCCGAATCTGCAGCCGTGCTTGCCTCGGTGGCCGAGGGATTGGACGGCCCCTTCGTCAGTGGTATCGCAGCCGTTTCCAAAAAGCTGGGCCTGCCTGTGGTGGTCGGAACCATTGAGGCAAATCCCGGCGGATTGCCGTACAACACACTGGTAGCCGTCGACGCTGACGGCAACATTGCGGGCACCTACCGCAAGATCCACCTTTACGACGCTTTTGGCTTCAGGGAGAGTGAAGGTATTGCCCCGGGCGATGTCACAGATCCCTTCCTCTTGAAGTTCGGCGATCTCCAGCTGGGTGCCTTCACTTGCTACGACCTCCGCTTTCCGGAGAGTGCCCGCCGCCTCGTCGACGCCGGGGCCAACGTTCTTCTGATTCCTGCCATGTGGGTCCCAGGGCCGGGGAAGGAAGACCACTGGAACACCCTTGTCCGTGCCCGCGCCATAGAGAACACGGCATATGTTGTGGCGGCCAACCAAACCGTGCCATTGGGTACCGGGTACTCCATGATCGTTGATCCCGCCGGGGTGGTCCTGGCCAATGCCGGGGAAGCACCGGGAGTGATCTTCGCGGACATCGCCCCGGAGCGGCTCCAGTCAGTGCGGCAACGCGTGCCCTCCCTGGCAAACCGGCGGTTCACCGTTGTTCCGTTGAACGGCCCTGGTTCATAGCGGGGCATGTCCACGTCCCCCTGGGGGCGTCCTCCGGCACCAAATCCCTCACGAATGGGCCCCTTCCGCGGCTGCTCTCCGGCCAATTTGATACCCAATGGTGACGGTTACGAAACATGGAATAAACAACTGGCTCGTAGCCTTGCTGGAGGAAGCTTGTGGAAGGACAGGGAAATGAGCGCACCGGAAACAACCGTTCGGCCGTTGATCGGGCTGACCACCTACCTGGAGGACGCCGTTACCGATGGCTGCGGCCGCGTGAGTTCGGCCTTCCTGCCCGAAGCGTATTTCGCTCCTCTCCTGGCTGCCGGGGCCATTCCTGTTCTGCTGCCTCCCCAGCCAGCCCTCAATGGAGTGGTGGAGCAACTTGTGAACACCTTGGATGGGCTCCTGGTGCCCGGAGGCTGGGATGTTGACCCTGCACGGTACGGCCAGGAAGCCCATCCGGCGACAGATTCTCCACGCACGGCCCGGGACGAATGGGAACTGGCGCTGATCCTCGAAGCGATCCGGCAAGATGTTCCACTCCTGACCATCTGCAGGGGCGAGCAGCTGCTGAACGTGGCTCTCGGTGGGACCCTCCATCAGCACCTCCCTGACGTGGTGGGCGACGGCGTCTACCAGCTTGGCGGGCACAAGTTCAATAGCATTCAGGTGGAGGTCAAAGCCGATTCCCTCCTGAACCGTCTGCTCGGTGAAGACTCCGCCACCGTACCGGTATCCCACCACCAGGCTGTTGACAGGCTGGGGGAGGGGCTCATCGCTGCGGCTTGGAGTGAGGACCAGATTGTTGAGGCGATTGAACACCCGGGCCAGAGCTTCTGCCTGGGCGTGCAATGGCATCCAGAACAACTGCCGGAAGAGGAAGCGCTGTTCCGCAGTTTTGTAGCTGCCGCCCGGGAGCAGAAGGTGGCCAAGGTTTTGCAGGCATCTCCGGCTCCAGCCACGATGGTGCAGGCAGGCATGGAAGCTTCGCCACAGGTGACAGACGGCTGGGCCGCAAACTAACGGCTAGTCTGATGCGATGACGAGTCCGACTACAAAGGTGAACATTCCCGGTCCCATCCCTGTTTTGGAAGGGCTCGAGTTCTCTTCCGATGCACGCAGGGTGGACCGAAGCCGGGTTTATGAATGGCTCAGCGGTGACAGCTACTGGGCCGCCGGCAGGTCCCGGAGCCAGCAGGAGGCGGCGATGGATGCCTCACGGAATTTTGGGATCTACCGCACCGGTTCCGGCGAGCAGGTGGCCTATGCCCGGGTCATAACGGATGGCGCCACCTTCGCTTATCTGTGTGACGTGTATGTAGACCGGTCGGTCCGGGGCACTGGAGTGGGCACAGCGCTTGTCGGCGGAGCGTGCGCCACCTTGGACGGCCTTGGCCTGACCAGGATTCTCTTGGCGACCGCTGACGCGCATGGCCTCTACAGCCGGTTCGGGTTCGAACCGCTCGCAGACCCGGCAATTTGGATGGCCAAAACGAGGTTCCCTGCCAGCGGGGTAGTCAGCTGACGATTCCATTCTTTGGCTGACGCGCCAGGGTCCCAGGACCCGGACGTTTGGCAGCACGGACGTTTAGCAGCACCTAGCTAGATAGTCCTGTAACTCTCCAAGGCTGGACCGGATGCTTTCCGCGTCAGCGCTGTAGTGGACATTCTTGCCTTGCTTGACCGCAGTCAGCAGCCCGCTCTGGCGCAAAAGGCTCAACTGCTCCGAGGCTGTCGACTGACCTAGCGCGCACCGTGTGGCAACCTCGCCGACCGTGAGTGATTCTCCTCCGGCGAACGTGAGCATGATTTGTTGGCGGGTCTCGCTGGCCAATGCCTTCAGGAATCGCTGGGTGCCCTCATCGAGTGGCTGGATCATGGTTCCAGCTTAGCGATTATTTCTTAATATCGCGATATGACGATATGTTCGTGCCATGAATACGGCAGACCTGATCATCATTGGCGGCGGACAGGCCGGTCTGGCTACAGCGTACGAAGCGTTGGCGCGAGGCCAGCAACCCATTGTTCTGGACGCCGCGAAAGGTCCCGGCGGGTCCTGGCCCAAATACTACGACAGCCTGAAGCTGTTCTCACCGGCCAGGTACTCGGCCCTGCCCGGCCTGCCATTTCCGGGGAATCCAAACCGCTACCCCTCCCGCGACGAGACCATTGCCTACCTGGCTGACTATGCATACCGACTGGATGCGGAGGTTTGTCAGAACGAAAGGGTCCACGCTGTAACCGCGGGCCGCGAAGGGTTCCTGGTCAAGACTTCCCGGGGTGCGGAGTTTCGTGCGCCAAGAATGGTGATTGCCACCGGTAGCTTCGGCAATCCTTGGACCCCGGCCATTCCCGGAATGGAAACCTTTGCAGGCAGAATCCTGCACAGTGCTGACTACCGGCGACCGGACGATTTTGCCGACGGCCGGATCGTCGTCGTCGGAGGCGGGAACTCGGCAGTGCAGATCGCCGTCGAACTTGCCCGAACGGCCAAGGTCAGCATTGCAACCCGGCAACCTCTGCGGTGGCAACAACAACGGATACTCGGACGGGACTTCCACTGGTGGCTGGACCGCACGGGTCTGGACCGCGCCCGATCGGGACTGCTTCTGGCGAAACACGGAACGCCGGTGATTGACGACGGCGGATACCGTTCAGCCGTGCGCGCCCACAGGCCTGACCGGAGGGCCATGTTCACCCGCTTCACTGACGATGGTGTCATGTGGGCGGACGGGTCCTTTGAACCTGTCGATGTCATCATTCTGGCCACAGGCTTCCTGCCCGATGTCTCCTTCCTCCCCTTAGTGGCGCTGAATTCATCGGGAGCCCCACTGCACAAAGAAGGCCTATCTACCGCCGTCCCAGGGCTCGGCTACGTCGGGCTCGAGCGCCAACGGATGTTCGCCTCCGCCACACTGCGCGGCGTTGGGCCCGACGCGAGGCACGTCTTGGACGCTCTGGGGACGCTCGGGACTGTGTTCAGTTGGCCGGGGACGAAGCAGGCCGCTGATGTTGATGGCTAAGATCGTGGATAACTCAGCCACATAAGGAGTCAACCAGTGGAGCCCACTTCCAACGACAGCGAGAAGGCCACATTGGAACTTCTTGAAAATGGCGTAGTGTGCCTGACGTGGCAGCCCCAGGTAAATCTTGAAGTGGCCGACGTTACTGCTGCGATGGCCCGCCTGGACGACCTTTGCCGAGGACTTCCCCACCCATTGCTTGTTGACATGGCTGGGACCAAGAGTGTCAGCCACGACGCCCGTGCAGCATTTTCACTACCGTCTGCCGCATCCCGGATTGCGCTGCTCGGTTCAACTCCGGTTGACCGGGTCATTGCCAACTTCCGCCGCGCCGACTCTTTTCCATGCCCCACCCTCTTCTTCACAGACCGGGCGGAGGCGGTGCGCTGGCTCCTCCAGGATTCAACAGCCTGAGTGTGGGCTCCGCTGCGCCTAGACGATCGTGCTGTCCTTCCGCTTGCGTCGCCAGATAACAACCACGATCAAAAGGACCAGAAGGATGGCACCAATCACAATCGGTGCCATGTCCAGCCGCGCGTCCTCCGCCTGCTGGGTTTCGCCGGTCCCCGGGTTGCCGAAGCCGGTGGGCGTTCCTTCCGAGGGTGTTGCAACTCCGGTGGGGGCGGAACTTGCACCGGTGGGCGCATCTGTTGGTGTTGGAGACGTGGTCTGGGCCTGGACGGCTGCCGGTACTGAGATGGCCGCGGGTGAGACGACTGCCGCATGAACCGGCCCCGTCAGCAGGAGCGAAACCCCCAAAGAACACAGAACGACGGCGGTGCGAATGAATTTCCTGGACATTGGTCCTCCTCGTAGTATTTCCCGGCCCGGCTGGGGATCCGCGGACCCCTTGTCCTTTCTTCTTTGTCTTTCTTGACAGAGCTCGCGGCCAGCGATCATCAGCTTGCTTACCATTTTGTCGGGGAGGCACCGCATATTTCTAGTCCCCTCCGCAAAGCTGGTGTTTCGCTTTAACCATGGTGTTTCGCTTTAACCACGCTGAGCGAAACGACAATGATTCCGGTGAAACGGAAACGGTCAGGACATGCCCCAGGGAAACTCGTTCGGGCGAGTCGTCCGCAGTGGGTGTTTCAGGCAGCCGCCAGCCACCAATCATCCCTTTCCACTGCGGGCAATAGTTGCCAGTCCGGGAACGGGTCCACGGGCAGAGCTAGATCCTGATCCTGATCCTGAGGGAGATCCAGATCCTGAGGGAGATCCAAATTCAGATTCAGATCCAGATCCAGATCCAGATTCAGATCCTGATTATGAGGGAGATCGAGATTTAGATTCAGGTCCAGATCGTGGTCCATGTTGGGCGTGGGTAAACCGGTGTGGTCGGGCCAGGTGGGTGGTTGCCAGTCTTGTTGTTCGCTGGGGTAGTGCCGGCCTGAGGGTGCGGTCCAGCCGGGTGTTTGGTGTTCGGTGGCCGGGGATGGTGTCCAGGAGGTGCTGTGTTTGAGGTGGTGGTGTTTCCGGCAGGGCTGGCCAAGGTTGCTGATGCCGGTGGTGCCGCCGTCGGCCCAGGCCAGGAGGTGATCGGCTTCGTTATCGAGGGAGTGGTTGCTGCAGCCCGGGAAGGGGCACTTGGCATCGCGCAGACGCAGCCACTGGCGCATGGTCTTGGGGATCCGGTAACTGGTGCGGCCGATTTCCAGGGGTGCCCCGTCGCGGGGATCGATCAGGACGCGGTGGAAGGAATCGGCCCCGTTGGCGACGAGGTCCCGGGCCATGGATGCCGGAATGGGTCCGTACCCGTCCAACATTGCCGGTTCGTCGGTGGCTCCTAGGAGGGAGAGGACGGGGACGGTGACCAGCACCTGGGCGCGGGGAGACGGAACGCCCACCGGGTCTGTAACGTCCGTGTAGTCCGGGCTGCAGGGATCGCTGTTGGCCCTTGGGTTGCTGAGGAGCCAGGTGGCGGCGATGTCGGCGCGGATTTGGGTGAGTGTCCGGCGCTCTGTGGGGCCTTGGAGCGCTCTGGCTGCGGTGGTGGTCCGCTCCCAGATCCCGGCGGCTGTCGCGGCTGGCAGGTAGGCCGAGAGCCATGCCATGCCGTCATGGTCCGGGGTGTATTCCAGCCGCCGGTCCAGGGCACTCTTGCGGTGACGGATTTCAATGCTGTCCGGGTGGTGGCGTTCGCGCCAGGTGCGGGCTTTGGCGCGGAACCTGGATGGGACCAGCTCGCCCATGGGGCAGCCCCGCGCGGTGTCAGGGGAGTCGGGGTCAAGGAAGTGTGTTTCCACTGCGGCTGCCCCGGCCGGGTCCAGGTTGCTGGTTTCGTCGCACATGATGCGGGCGTGCTGCCACGACATCGACCCGTGCTGGAGTGCGGTGAGGGTGAGCGGCAGCTGGGTGGTCAGGTGGAGGGAGTGGTCAAGGAGCGCCGCGGCGGTCCGCTCGCTCACGGTGAGGACGCAGGCGAGTTCGGCAATGGTGGACATTTCCTGCGCCGTGGCGTCCTGGGCGGTGGCAGCAGGGGAGGCGATGGACTCCGCCGCTTCGACGTATCTGGCGGCCAGCTGTACTTTCAGCGCCGCCGTCTTGGCTTCGAACCGGGCCACCTCGGCCAAAGCGTCCAGACAGGCATCGAGCCGGCGCCGCAACGGATCGGAGTCCTGGTTAGTATCTACATCCCGGCCAGCAGTTTGGCCTTGGAAATCCGCTCCAATGATCCGGGTGAGAACAGCAACGGACGCAGCAACAGCAGCCAGGGCATCGGCAACCTCGAACCCGACGGGGCCCTCTAAAGCCTCCCCGGTCCTAGCAGTCCAAGCCCCCATGCCTTCCATAAAAAAAGCATCCCAGCAGGGTGTGACATTTAAGGCCCGCCGAATGGATAAGACCTACACCTGGATAAGACCTACACCTGGATAAGACCTATACCCGACCGGTAGCCCAGCCACCGCCGCCGTCTGGCTTTCGCTTCCAAGGCACGTCGGGTTGCCCCGACATCGATGAGCAGTGGCCAGCCGAGTCAGGCCATCAGCGGCCGAGCCAAGCCATCAGCGCATTCGCCCCTCGGGTTTTCAGGCCTTTACCTCAGGCGGCTGCTGCCGCCTGGAAGTGTTTTTCGATGATCTCCTTGATGTCTGAGTGGCAGCCCCCGCAACCCGTGCCCGCGCGCGTTGAGCCGGATACTTCCGCCACCGTAGAGCAACCATGTTCAACGGCGTCCTGGATCTTTGTCCCGCTGACCCCCGCGCAGCGGCAGACTGTGCGGGCGGGGTCGTTGTTCGCTGCCGCAGCTAACTGGTCAGGACCGTCGAGGCGCAAAAGGAGGGACCGATCGGCGGGGAGTTCGTCGCCGCGTTCGAACAGCTGCACCAGTTCTGCAGCAGTCCGCGGCATCCCTACTGAAACGAGACCCTCGAGAACTCCTCCACGGGTGGTCATCTTCACGTACCGGCCATGTTCAGGATCCGCCCACTGCGCAATTTGCCGGCGTGGACGTCCAGTGACAGCACCGGACGTGAGCACTTCTTCATCCCACGGTTCCGCTGAGTTATCCCCGGCCACGGCCATATTCAGCCCGCGGGCCTTCAGGATCACAACGCCGGGCTTCTCCGCGGGCAGTTCAGGCAATGCATTTGCCAAGAGATGGGAACCGGTGTCCCTCAGATCGGCGGAAACACCATCGGGCAGGATGCCTTCCGCCGAGTCCTCGGCCAGCAGCGTCAGGTACTCGGCGAGCCATTCCGCCTGCCGCCAGCCTGGTCCGACCAGGCCGGAGGGGCCGCTGGCGTTCCGGCATTCAATGCAGGAAGAATCGGGGCAACGTACCTCGGCGCAGTCACCGATCGCGAAAATGTGCCGTTCGTGGTGGGCCCGTAGCTTGTGGTCCACAAGGATGCCCGTACTCGTGGACAGCCCGCAGCCTTCGGCCAGTTCGATCCGGGGCCTGACGCCACAGGAGAGCACCAGCAGGTCACCGTCGATGGCAGAGCCATCGTCAAGCAACAGTGCGGAAAAGGCATCGTTGGGACCGTTATGTTCAACCCCGGTGGAGCGCGCATTGGCTGCCATCCGCACGCCGCAGGTACGCAGGCCCGCGGCAAGGACAACGCCGCCGCCCCGATCAATGTTGCGGCCCAGGGGGTGGGGTCCATTGTGGACCACCGTCACGGTGGCGCCTTCCTCTGCCGCAGCCAAGGCGGTCTCGAGGCCCAGGACACCGCCGCCGAGGACCACAACACGCTTGCCTCCGGAGACGGCTTCCCGGAGGACGTTAGCGTCGCGGAGATCGCGGAGCGCAGTAACGCCTTCGGGTAGCACAGGGGCCGCAGGGTCGGGGTTGAGCCCGGTCAGGTTGGGGATGACGGGCCGGGAGCCGGTGGCAAACACCAGCCTGTCATAACCGGGGGAGGTGCCGTCCGTGAGGACCACCTGCTGCCTTGCGCGGTCCACGCGCCGCACCCGGGTGCCCAGGCGGACGTCGACGCCCTCGGCTATGAGGGCAGCAGCGTCGGCAAGGGCCAACGCACTGGCCGTGGTTCGCCCGACGCCCAGGTCCGCCACCATCACACGGTTGTACGCGGCGTCTGCCTCTTCGCCGATGACCGTAACGTGCGCAAGGCCGCTGCGGACGGCAGGCATCAATTCATCGATCAGCCGGGCAGCGACCGGGCCGAAACCAACTACAACAATGCGCTCGCTCATGAGGCCTCCGTCGTCTGAAGAACACTGGTCTGAAGTACGTTTTTGGCCAGTTGGACCCATACCTTGTTGAACTTGAACTCCGGCATCCCGGAAATGGGGTCGGTGGCAGCTTCCGTCAGGCGGTTGGCGCTCCCGAGCTCCGGAAAGTGGAAGGGCAGGAAGACCGTTTCGGGCCTGATCGCCGTGCTCAACTCCGCCCTGCACACCACTTCGCCGCGCTCGTTCGCTACCGAGACCAAGGCGCCGTCCGTGATTCCCATGGAGGCTGCTGCTGCGGGGTGGATCTGCATTTTCGCCTCCGGCTGGGACGCCATGAGTTCGGAGACTCGGCGGGTCTGCGCGCCGGACTGGTAGTGCTCCAGCAACCGCCCGGTAATGAGGGTCATGGTTTTGGCGTCGGGGTCAGGATTGGCGGCAGGGGTACGACGACGGCGGGGCGTCACCGCTGTCATGACCGCCTTGCCGTCCGCATGGGCGAACGCATCCAGGAACAACCGGGGTGTCCCGGTACTGCCGGCGGGGTAGGGCCAGTACGCGGCCTCGCCGCGGTCCAGCATGGCGTAATCGATGCCTGAGTAGTCGGCCAGTCCGCCTGCTGAGGCAAGGCGCAGCTCTTCGAACACGGTCTCCGGGTCTTCGCTGTACGTGGACGGAGCTTCCAGTGCCTCGGCGAGCCGGGCCATGATCCAGAGCTCGCTGCGGGCTCCCTCGGGCGGCCGCAGCGCACGACGCCGGCGCAGGACGCGTCCTTCAAGGTTGGTCAGCGTGCCTTCTTCCTCGGCCCACTGCAGCACGGGCAGAACGAGGTCGGCTTCGGCGGCTGTCTCCGACATAAAGAAGTCGCACACCACCATGAAGTCAAGGCTGCGGATTCCTTCGATAACGGAGCGCGCATCAGGGGATGCCACGGCGATATTGGAGGCGTGAACGATAAGGCAACGGACGCCGTCGGGCTTTCCGAGCGATTTCAGGAGCTGGACAGCGGGCAGGCCGGGACCAGGGATAAGGGATTCCGGAACGCCCCACACTCCGGCAACATGCGCGCGGGCGGCGGGATCAGTGATCTTCCGGTAGCCAGGGAGCTGATCAGCCTTCTGGCCATGTTCACGACCGCCCTGTCCATTGCCCTGGCCCGTGAGTGTGCCGTAGCCGCTGCGCGTGGAGCCGGGAAGGCCCAGGAGCAGGCTCAGGTTGATGGCGGCGGTGGCGGTGTCCGTTCCGTCCACGTGCTGTTCAACGCCGCGCCCTGTGAGGATGTAAGATCCGCCCTTGCGCGCGCCGTCGGCCAGTCTCCGGGCGGTCTCGCGAATGAGGTCAGCGGGCACACCGGTGAGGGACTGAACGCGTTCAGGCCAGAAGGCATTGACGCTGCGGACCAGGGCGTCGTAGCCGCTGGTGCGTGCTTGGATGTAGTCGTTGTCCACGAGGCCCTCGTGGATCACCACGTGGGACAGGCCCAGCAGCAAGGTGAGGTCGGTACCCGGCAGTGGCTGCAGGTGAAGCCCGCCGCCGTCGCCCGTAAAGGCAGCCGTGGCGGACCGTCGGGGATCCACCACAATCAGCCCGCCGGCGTCGCGCGCTCCCTGAAGGTGCTGCACGAAGGGAGGCATGGTCTCGGCAACGTTGGAGCCGAGCATCAGGATGGCGCTTGCGCCGGCCAGGTCCTCCAGCGGGAACGGGAGTCCACGGTCAACGCCGAACGCACGCATCCCGGCAGCGGCGGCGGAGGACATGCAGAACCGGCCGTTGTAGTCAATCCGCGAGGTGCGCAGGGCCAGCCGGGCGAACTTGCCCAGCATGTAGGCCTTTTCGTTGGTGAGCCCACCTCCGCCGAAAACTCCGACGGCGTCCGCACCGTAGCGGGCCTGGGTTTCCTTTACTGCGGAGGTAATGCGTTTCAGGGCATCGTCCCAGCTGATGGGGCGGTGGACGCCGTCGGAGCCTTTGAGCAGGGGTTCGGTTACGCGGCCCGGGTGGTTCAGCAGCGAAGCGGAGGTCCAGCCCTTGCGGCACAAGCCGCCACGGTTAGTGGGGAAATCCCGACCACTCACTTCAAGGGGCGGCGCTTCAAGAACGGGTAGAGCCGTCACGGGGTCTGACCCCGGCTGTTCAGCCGGGGTCAGAGCCGCTGGGGACTTCAGCGTCATGGCGCACTGCAGGGCGCAGTAAGGGCAGTGCGTGTCGGCGCTTTTGGTCATGTTAGACGTGTCCCATCGCATTTCGTTTGGCGGGGCGGATGTAGAAGGCCCAGCAGACCAGGAGCATTACAACGTATGCTCCGACGAATCCGTAGAATGCCGGGGTGTAGGAGCCGCTGGCGCTGTTGGAGGCGTTCAGGACCTGGGGGATAACGAAGCCACCGTAGGCACCGATTGCGGAGACCAGGCCAAGCGAAGCGGAGGCGAGCTTGGCGGTGTGGACGCTGCTGGCACCGGCCTTGGCGGCCCGGCTGGAGGTGGCGAAGATGATCGGGATCATGCGGTACGTCGCACCGTTACCGAAGCCGCTGGCCGTGAACAGCATCAGGAACAGCGCCAGGAACAGCCAGAAGTTCTTCAGCGGAAGCGTCCAGATCATCACAAGAGTGATGGTTGCCATGGCCGCAAAGGTGGCCACAGTCATCCGGGCGCCGCCCATGCGGTCCGCCATGCGTCCGCCGAAGGGGCGGGCCAGGGAACCAACCAGCGGACCCATGAAGGCGAGCGACAGAGCGACAGTTCCGACTGCAATGGAGGAGAAATCCGGGAAGTAGTCCTTGATGAGCTTGGGGAAAACACCGGCGAATCCGATGAAGGAGCCGAACGTTCCGATGTAGAGGAACGCCATGATCCACAGGTGCGGTTCCTTGAGCGCGGCCACAGATCCTGCGATGTCACCCTTGGCGCTGGTCAGGTTGTCCATGTACTTCCAGGCACCAAATGCGGCGAGCAGGATGAAGGGAACCCACATCAGGCCTGCGACAGGCAGGTTCACCGTGCCGGCTGCGAGGAGCGTGATGGCAATGGGAACGGCCAGCTGTGCGACGGCGGCACCGAGGTTTCCGCCGGCTGCGTTGAGTCCCAGGGCCCAGCCCTTTTCACGCGCAGGGTAGAAGAAGGTGATGTTGGCCATGGAGCTGGCGAAGTTACCTCCACCGAAACCGGCCAGCGCGGCGACCAGGAGCATTACGCCGAACGGTGTCTCAGGGTTGGAGACGCACATCGCGAGGCCGATGGAGGGAATCAGCAGGAGGAGGGCTGAGACGATCGTCCAGTTGCGGCCGCCGAAGCGCGGGACCATAAAGGTGTACGGGATGCGGAGAGTTGCGCCAACGAGGCTCGGCATGGAGATCAGCCAGAAGATTTCCGACGTCGTGAAGGTAAAGCCGGCCGCGGGGAGCTGGACAACTACGATGGACCAAAGCTGCCAGACGACAAAGCCCAGGAACTCAGCGAAGATGGACCAGTTCAGGTTCCGCTTGGCTATGGAGCGGCCTTTGGACTCCCACTGCTCCTTGTTCTCGGCATCCCATCCGGCGATCCAGCGGCCGGAACGGAATTCAAGGGCCGCCGCGTCTGCGGTGCGGGTGGAACCGGGCTGCGCGTCAGCGGATGTGGCAACAGATCCGTGCCACGGCTCGGCGTCAGTTTCAGGCGGAGTGCCGGCGCCGGATTCGGCGGTTCGGTCAACAGTCACGGTGTACCTCCTAAGGGGGATGTTGTACTCCCACGTTAGGGATTGCTCGTTTCGTCAAGCGTCGCCGTTTGTTAACGTGCTGTGACATTTGCCTATCGGGGTCTTTGTGACGGCGTGAGAATTCTGTCAGGGGCCGGGGAAGTGCCGATAGGCCCTGAGATAAAAGGCACAGTTCCGCATCATGGACCTTTCGTCCGATGTCCGGATTTCGGGAACTAATATCTAGGAATACGTATTCCACAGCCGGACGGCCTCGCACGTGCCGGATAACACTGACGAAAGTAGCTGCATGTCTTCCACATCCACATCAACCGAAGCCGGGTCCTCGCGCCCGGTGAACTCGCGCGGGCGCGTGATCGTCGCCAGCCTGATTGGCACTACCGTGGAGTTCTACGACTTCTACGTCTACGCCACGGCCGCCGTACTGGTCTTCCCCAGGCTGTTCTTCCCTGGCCAGAATGAAACCACCCAGCTGCTGAGCTCCTTCGCAGTGTTTGGCGTCGCCTTTATCGCCAGACCGCTGGGGTCCATCGTCTTCGGCCACTTCGGGGACAAGTTCGGCCGCAAGGGCACCCTCGTGGCGTCGCTGCTGACTATGGGCATTGCCACGTTCCTGATAGGTTGCCTTCCCACGGCGCTGGTCCCGGGCTGGGGCTTCTGGGCTCCTGCCCTCCTGGTAGTCATGCGCTTCGCCCAGGGCCTCGCGCTCGGCGGCGAATGGAGCGGCGCAGCCCTCTTGGCCACGGAGAACGCCCCCGCCAACAAGCGCGCCATCTACGGGACGTTCCCGCAGCTTGGAGCGCCCATCGGCTTCATTATTGCCAACGTGATCTTCCTGCTAGCCAGCTACATCCTTTCCCCGGCCGCATTCGAAGCCTGGGGGTGGCGCGTACCGTTCCTGCTGAGCGCCGTCATGGTGATCATCGGCCTTTACGTCCGCCTGAAGCTCATTGAAACACCGGCTTTCACCAAGGTCCTCGAATCGAACGAAGTGGCCAAGCTGCCCCTTGCCCGGGTCTTCAAGTCGAGCTGGCGCCCGCTCATCCTGGGCACGTTCATCATGCTTGCTACCTACGTGCTCTTCTACCTCATGACCACGTTCACGCTGACCTACGGCACGCGCCCGGCCACGTTGGACGCCGCCAAGGCAGCTGCGGAGAAGGCCGGAAAACCCATGACCGAAGCAGCCGCCGCGGCGTTCGTTCCCGGACTGGGATTCACCCGCAATGACTTCCTCTGGATGCTGATTGCCGGCGTGGTGTTCTTCGGTATCTTCACCCTTGTCTCCGGTCCGCTGGCCGAGAAGTACGGCCGCCGTAAGATGCTGCTGGCCGTGACCGGTGGAATCTTTGTGTTCGGCCTGCTGTTCGTCCCGCTGTTCAGCGGCGGTTTCGTGGGCACCATGGCACTGCTGGTCATCGGCTTTTCCCTGATGGGGCTCACATTCGGGCCGATGGGTGCGCTGCTGCCCGAACTGTTCCCGACCAACGTCCGGTACACCGGCTCCGCCGTAAGCTACAACGTCTCCAGCATCCTTGGAGCGGCTGTGGCCCCGTTCATCGCCGTCGCGCTCTGGGAACAGGCTGACGGCAGCCCTGTGCTGGTGGGCATCTACCTCACCGCCATGGCGGTCCTGACCCTGGTGGCGCTGTTCCTGAGCAAGGAAACCCGGGACCTGGATTACGAAAACAACGTAGCCTGACACTCCCGCGCAGTTACTAAAGAAAGGCCCGGCGTGTTTCCTCAACGCCGGGCCTTTCTGCGTCCGGGTCGCGTTACCGGGCGTACAACTTCACGAAATTCCGGAGTATGGTCATGGGCTCCGTCACCGTAAACTGCCTGGCGTTCTCCATCAGCTCCTCGGCCGATTCCGGCGGGAAATAGCCGGCGTGACGGTAGATGTCGATCCGCGTAACCAGGCCACCGACGTCGAGCTCCGGATGGAACTGCGTGGCGTACAGGTTCTCCTTGATGCGGAACATCTGCACCGGGCAGGCAGGGGAAGTGGCCAGCAGAACAGCATGCGGGGGCAGGACCGTACAGGCCTCCTTGTGACCGGTGAACGCGATGAAGGATTCCGGGAGCCCTTGCAGCAAAGGATCAACCAGGCCCTCCGGCGTGAGGCTGATGGTTGCCCCGCCCAGCCCCTCGCCGTAGGTCCTGTCGATCACTGCACCCTGGTGCAGCCCGAGAGTACCCACGCCGTAGCATGCGCCAAGGAAAGGGAAGTCCTCCTCCACCACCCGGTCCAACAGGCGTGCAAGTTCGGCTTCCACCCGGTGCTGGACAGGGCTTTTGTGCTCCGGGGGGTCGCTGGACGTGAACGGGCTTCCGCCGACGATGATCCCCGAATAGTCAGAGAGGTCCAGCGCAGGCAGAGGGCCGGCTTCCATCCGGATGCGCTTCAGCTGTTCCGGATCCAGCCGTCCGTACCGCAGGTACGCCTGGTATTCATCCTCGGCGGCAGCGTCTTCGGCCCGGGAGGCCAGCAGCAAAAATGGCTTCACAGGCTAAGTGTGCACGCCGCGCGGGGTGGCAGACTAGTCTTCGATCGTGGCGATTATCGCGCCGGCTGAAACTGTCTCACCCTGGATCGCCGCGAGTCCGGTGATGATTCCGGAACGGTGGGCGGTGAGTGGCTGTTCCATCTTCATCGCTTCGAGCACGACGACGAGATCGCCTTCGGCCACGACGTCGCCTTCGTTCACGGCAACCTTGACGATGGTGCCCTGCATGGGGGAGCTGAGCGCGTTGCCGCTCGCCGCAGCAGCAGCGCCACCGGAGCGGGAACGTTTCTTGGCCTTAGCGGGTTTTGCGCTCGCGGAGGCGCTGGACACACTGCCGAGCGATGCGGGAAGCACCACCTCCAGGCGCTTGCCGCCAACCTCGACGACCACCCGTTGACGCTCACCTGCTTCCTCACCATCGGCCGCCGCCCCGGCGCCGCTCCAAGCGGGAATGTTATTGACGAACCCTGTCTCGATCCACCGGGTGTGGACTGTGAAAGGTCCTTCGGTGGGAGCGAACGCCGGATCCGAAACCACTGCGAGGTCGAAGGGAATCACTGTGGGGATGCCTTCAACCACCATCTCCTCGAGCGCACGCCGTGAACGCTGAAGAGCCTGTTCCCGGCTGGCCCCCGTGACGATGAGTTTGGAGAGCATAGAGTCAAAGTTGCCGCTGATGACGTCGCCTTGTTCCACCCCCGAGTCGATGCGGACTCCGGGACCGGTGGGGTTCTTCAGGGTGGTGATGGTTCCTGGCGCCGGCATGAAGTTACGCCCCGGATCTTCGCCGGTGATGCGGAACTCGATGGAGTGCCCGCGGACCTCCGGATCGTCATAGCCGAGCTTCTCGCCCCGGGCCAGACGGAACTGTTCGCGGACGAGGTCAATTCCGGTGACTTCCTCGGAAACACAGTGCTCCACCTGGAGACGGGTATTCACTTCGAGGAAGGAGATGGTGCCGTCCTGGCCCACCAGGAACTCGCAGGTTCCGGCCCCGAGGTAACCGGCTTCCTTAAGGATGGCTTTCGAGGACTCGTAGAGCCGCTTGTTCTGCTCCTCCGTGAGGAAGGGTGCAGGTGCTTCTTCGACGAGCTTCTGGTTGCGCCGCTGGAGGGAGCAATCCCGCGTGGATACCACCACTACGTTGCCGTAGGCGTCGGCAAGGCACTGGGTTTCCACGTGGCGCGGAGCGTCGAGGAACCGCTCGATGAAGCATTCGCCGCGACCGAAGGCTGCCGTGGCCTCGCGGACAGCTGACTCAAACAGTTCCGGGATCTCTTCGCGGTTGCGGGCCACCTTGATGCCGCGTCCACCGCCGCCAAAGGCTGCTTTGATGGCTACAGGCAGTCCGAACTTGTCCACAAACGCCAGGATTTCCTCAGCGGACTCCACTGGGTCGGCCGTGCCGGGGACCTGGGGAGCGCCCACTTTTTCGGCAATGTGACGGGCCTGGACCTTGTCGCCGAGGGCGGAGATGGCCTCAGGAGAGGGCCCGATCCAGGTGATTCCCGCTTCGATCACCTTTGCTGCGAACTGCGCGTTTTCGGCAAGAAAGCCGTAGCCGGGATGAATGGCGTCGGCACCGGAGCGCTGCGCTACCTCAATCAGCTTGTCCATCACGAGGTAGGACTCGGCCGCAGTGTTCCCGCCCAGGGCGTAGGCCTCGTCCGCGAGCCTGACGTGCAGCGCATCCCGGTCCGGGTCCGCGTAGACGGCCACGGAGGTGATCCCTTCATCCCGCGCTGCGCGAATGATGCGCACTGCGATTTCGCCGCGGTTGGCGATAAGGACCTTGGTCATTGAGGCGGGAAGACTACGGGATGCGCTGTGGGACATGGTGGGGAAGGCTCCATTCTTTTCTCAGTGGAGCCTAGCGTGAATTTGAGGTTTCCCGCAGGAATCACACGTTCGTCCGCAGGTATCAGCCGCAGAACTTGTAGGGTTGCTACAAATTGGCTGGTTTGTTGCTAACCCACGTCCTGGCGCTGTCCGGCAGGGGCTGCCTGTCGGGCGGCAAGGTGTTCCGCGAGGTACTTCGCATCCCGGCCGACACCGGGGAGGCTGGAGGAGGCGGCGCAGTACAGAAACTCCAGTCCCAGGAAGTACAGGCCGGGGGAGGTCTCAACTACACCCCGGCGCTGCACCGGTACCCCCTTGGGGTCGAGGGCACCAGGCACGTTCAACCAGCTGTAATCATGCCGGTAGCCGGTGCACCAGATGATGTTGGAGACTTCCAGCTCCTTGCCTTCAGCGGTCAACGGGGCTCCGCTCTGAATGCCCGTGATCCGCGGAACGATCTCAACGCCTGCTGCCACCAGGTCGCGGATTCGGGTGCGGATCAGGGGAGCGGCATGCGTCAGGAAGCCCGGAGCCGCCTTGCGGCCGATCGGCGTATCCAGGTTCAGGATATGCAAGCCCGCGAACCGGACCAGGGGAAGGGCGAACCTTGCTGCATTCCGGCCGTGCTTAAAGGGAAGTTCTGCTGAAGGGCTTCCGGCCAGCAGGGTGGGGTGGCTCCGGACCACCTCGAAGGCGATCTCCGCCCCTGAGTTCCCTGCACCCACCACGAGTACCGGGCCGTCCTGGAGTTGGCCCGGGCTGCGGTACCCGGTGGAGTGCATTTGCCGGATGCTGGGTGAAAGGTCCTGGGCGAAGGACGGGATCTTTGCGAGTTCTTCCGGGCCGGTAGCAACCACCACGTTGGTGGCGGACCACTGCCGGTCCCCGGCTGTGATGAGGTAGCCGTCTCCAGAGCGCTCCACTCTTTCCACGCGGGTATTGCTGAGCACGGGGAGATTGAACTTCCGGGCATAGGACTCCAGGAAGTCAGCCTGCTCATCTTTGGTGGGGAAGGCCAAACGGTCACCAGGGAAACTCATCCCTACAAGCCCGTCAAACTTCGCGGGGGTGAAGAGGCGAAGGGAGTCCCAGCGTTTCCGCCAGCCATCGCCAACCCTCTGGCTGGCGTCGAGGATGACGAAATCCCTGTGTTGGCGTGACAGGAAGTATCCGAGCGTGAGTCCTGCCTGGCCACCGCCGACAATAACGGTCTCGGTGACTTCTGGCTGGCCGGAGAAATGATTGTTGTTCATGACAATGCCTCCAAGGCAATGGGTGCTTTCGCGAACAGCACCGTCGAGACGGCGCCTGCAATATGGGGTAGTTCCATGGCTTCACGCTACGTTTCGGGTACATGGCAGCACATCGAGGAAAGTATGTGAGTGGCCGGAAGGAGGATGGGTATTTTTACCTACTGCCTGGGAGGCGTCCGGCCAGCCCGTGGTTGTAGGCGTATGCCGTCGCGGCGCTGCGGGACGGCACATCCAGTTTGAGCAGGATGTTGCTGACGTGCCGGGCCACTGTCTTTTCACTGAGAAACAGTGCCGAGGCGATGCTCCGGTTGCTCATGCCCGCCGCGACCAACCGCAGTACTTCGGCTTCGCGAGGGCTGAGAGGCCCGTTCTCTGCCACGGGAGCTGGAGAAACAGGGTTTTCGAGCTGGTCGAGGGAGCTCAATGCAGGAATCGCGCCGAGATCATTGAAAACTGTGCGTGCGGCCGCGAACTCCAGCTGCGCTGATTCGTCGTCGCCCAGCTCCTGCAGAGCCATGCCCAGCTTCACCTGGCAGCGTGCTGCCTCATACGGTGCCTCCAGCTCGGACCAGTTGTTCCAGGCGCCGCGGAGGGCCTTCGCGGCGCCGTGCGGATCGCCGGTGGCCAACAACAGAATTCCTGTCGAATAGCCTGCGAGCGCCATGACCCAAGGCATCCTGGTGGCTTCGGCGAGTGATTCAAGCTCCGCCGCTGCTGCCTGTGCAGCGGCCAAATCTCCCGCGGCCACCTCAATTTCGACCATAGCCGGCAGGAGCAACCGGCGGGTGAAGGTGCCCGCCTCCTCTGCCGCCCGGCGGATGAGCGATTGCGCTGCTGCAGGTTTCCCCTGGGCGAGACGGAGCAAGGCGAGTCCTGGCTGGGGGTCATGACCGGCTTGATGCGCATGGCGGTACGAATCCTCCGCCTCGACGAATTCACCCCGCAACCTCTGGACCTCAGCCTGCTGATAGAAGCCGCCGAACAGTGCGTTTCGGTCCCCGCGCCCAAACAACTCCTGAGCGGCACGTGCTGTGGCGAGCGCATCGGACCAGGCGCCGTGCAGGCAGTAGATCTCGGCTCGGCGCATCCGGCATTGCCCCTGGAAAGGCACCAGGTCCTTCTGCGAGGCACACCAGCGGTCCAGGGCAAGAGTCCATTCCTGGGCGCGGCCCAGATCAAAGGCGAGGTGGCAGCTCTCTATGAGGGCGCAATAGACGATTCCGGAGGGGAACGGGCCCACCCCTCCTGACATGACTGCTGCCAGGACCTCATCCAGCAGCGCCATTCCTTCGTCGACCCGCTCAAGCCTGATCAGGACCTGGCCCTGCCCAAGCCTGGAGAGCGCCAGGACGTCGCGATCCTGGAAACGCTCTGCGATTTGTTCAGCCCGGGCAAACATTTGCCGCGCACCTTCGAAATCCCGGCCGAACATTTGTCCCAGAGCCTCTTGGACCAGGAGGAATCCCTCGACGGAGCAGGGCTCGGGGTGCTCCTCCACCAACCGCCGCGCCCGGGCAAACCATCCGCCGGCGGCTGCCTGTTTTCCGGCATACCTGAACTGCATTGCGAGCCAGGCGGCGCAGCGCGCTGCGGCGGGAGCTTCGCCCACCAGAAGGTATTCCTCGTGCGCCTTCGCCAAGGCGTTGATGCCGTCGTCGAACCTGCCCAGCAGCAGGGCGGCGGTGGCCGAACGTTCCAGATCCTCAGCGGGCAGTCCGCCTTCCTGGACGGCCACAGCGAACTCGCTGGAGGCATCCAGCCATCGACGTTCCGCGAAGGCTGACCGGCCGCGGTCCAAAGCGGTGGAAACTGTCACTGTGACTTCTTCCGGCCGGAGCATCGGAACCCTTGTAGCCCCGACCACCTGCCCTACTTCGCTAGGGTACCGCCGCCAAAATAGGCAGGCAACAAGATGCGCGGGTCATATGGCTAGGGGGCGGCCGGCCACAGTTCGGTGATACCCACTTTGGCTTGCCTCAACAGGATCCGGAGGGTGGAAATGGAAAGCCCGACGACGGCGTGGGGGTCGCCGTCGATCTTGCTGATGAACGCCCCGCCCAGCCCGTCGATGGTGAAGGAGCCGGCACAGTGCAACGGCTCTCCGGTGGCGATGTAGGCGTCGATTTCTTCGTCTGACATTTCCATAAAATGCACTTCGGCAGAGGAGACTGCCCCCACTGTGGCGCCTGATCCCACGGAGTCTCCCGGGTCGTCGTCGGCCTCGGTGTCCCGGCAGTCCACGAGCCAGTGGCCGGTGTGCAATATGCCCCTGTTGCCGCTCATCCGCAGCATCCGCCGGCGGGCAATGTCCGGCGTGTAGGGCTTGCCGTGCGATTCGCCCTCGAATTCGAAGACGGAATCACAGCCGACCACCAGCGCACCCTCGGCCTCAGGGAGCGACGCCACTGCTTCGGCTTTTGCCCGCGCCAGAAGCAGTGCTGTGTCATGCGGGTCCGTCACCCCGTATCGGGCCTGGACTGCGTCCTCATCAACGTCCGAGACAAGAACCTCATGCCGGATCCCTGCCTCGGTGAGCAGTTTGGTGCGGGCGGGGGACTGGGAGGCCAGAATCAAGCGGGTCACGGGTTCCAGCCTAATTCACTTAAACACGTGCCCGCTCGGTCTGCCCGGCGGCAACGGCTGGTTCCTCCGGCCTGAGTTTGGCCCCTTCGACATCCACATCAGGCAGGATCCGATCCAGCCACTTCGGCAGCCACCAGGCTTTGTCGCCCAGAAGATACATCACTGCGGGAACGATGGTCATCCGCACCACAAAGGCGTCAACGAGGACACCGAAGGCCATGGCGAAGCCCAGGGGCCGGACCATTGTGAGGTGGGAGAAGACGAAGCCGGAGAAGACGCTGACCATGATGATTGCGGCGGCTGTGACCACGGCTGCGGCGTGGCTGAATCCGCTGCGGACGGCATGCTTGGCGCTTTCCCCATGCATGTAGGACTCCCGCATCCCCGAAGTGATGAACACCTGGTAGTCCATGGCCAGGCCGAAGAGCACGCCGATCAGGATGATGGGCAGGAAACTCAGCACAGCGCCGGGGTTTGGAACGTCAAAGATTGTTCCCAGCCAGCCCCACTGGTACACAGCGACGACGGCGCCGAAAGCTGCCCAAAGGGACAAGAGGAAGCCGCCGGTGGCGAGCAGCGGCACCACGATGGAACGGAACACCAGGAGCAACAGGATCAGTGACAGCCCGACGACGATCGCCAGGTATGGGGGCAGGGCATCGCCCAGCTTGGCGGAGACATCGATGTTGCCGGCCGTCTGGCCGGTGAGGCCGATGGTGACCCCGGTCGTGTCCTTGATCTCCGCATTCCTGCCCCTAAGCTCGGAGACCACCTGTACAGTGCTCGCGCTCGCGGGTCCCTCCTTGGGAATCACCTGGAACACTGCAGTGCGGCGGTCCTCGCTGAGGGCAACAGGAACAGCGGCGGTAACGTTATCCAGGCCGCGGAGGATGTCAGCGACGTCGAACTGCCTGGACTGCGCTTCGGCTTCGGTCAGGCCGGCCGGCAACTCGCCCACTACTACGATCGGCCCGGTCATGCCTTCTCCAAAGCTGCGGGCAGTGACGTCGTATGCCTTGTACGCCTGAGACTCAACCGGCTCCGAACCGCCGTCGGGCAGTGCAAGCCGGAGCTGGCTGGCAGGGAGGGCAAGTGCACCAAGAAGCGCGACGCCGGCAACCATCGCCAGGATGGGGTGCCGGGTTACGAGGCCGCCCCAGCCGTGGCTGCTCTTATGCTCTTCCTTGGCGTGGTCCTCTTCTTCGTGGCCGGGGGCGGCGTTGTGCTGTTCGGCTTTGGCCCACTTCCTGCGGGAAATCAGCTTCCGGCCGATGAGGGACAGGACGGCCGGTGTCAGGGTCAACGCGACCACGACGGCGACCGCAACGGTTGCCGCTGCGGAAAGTCCCATAACGGCAAGGAAGGGGAGCCCGGGAACAACCAGGGCGGCCAGCGCGATGATGACCGTCAGGCCGGCAAACAGCACGGCGTTGCCCGAGGTGCCGGTTGCCAGCGCTGCGGATTCCTCGGCGTCCATCCCGGCCAGGAGCTGGTTGCGGTGGCGGTTGACGATGAAGAGTGAGTAGTCGATGCCCACGGCCAGGCCCAGCATGAGGGCCAGCATGGGCGAAATGGAACTCATATCAATGACGCTGGTGAGGGCAAAGGTTCCCCCGACACCTACTGCCACGCCAACCAGTGCCATGAGCAGAGGAAGGCCAGCGGCGATCAAGGTCCCCAGCATCACGATCAGAACAAGGGCGGCGACGGCGACACCGAGGATTTCGGAAACCCCGAACACGTCAGAGACGTCTTCGGTGATCTCTTTGCTCGCGAAAGCCGTGACACCGGCCGAGGAGACTTCCTGCGCGATCTCCTGGACTTCCTTGCGGACCTCGGGATTGAGCGCATTGATGGAGGTCTTGAACTGAACCTGGGCAATGGCTGCCTTACCGTCTTCTGAGACAAAGCGCATGCCTTCGGAGGCCGCGTACTGCCGTTTGCCGAGCTCCAGCTGGGCGGCGCCTGCTTCCGCTTCTTTCTTGCCGGCCTCAAGCCGCTGCTGGCCGGCAGCGATCTCCGTTTTATTCTGGCCCAGCTGGGCTTCAATGACGGAGGCGGGCAGACCGGCAGCTGTCAGTTGCTGTTCAGCCTGGGCCAGTTGTGCAGCTCCGGCCGCAAGTTCCGCTGCTGATTTCTCCAGCAGTGCTTTCCCCTCGGCGGCTTTTTGTTCTCCGGCCGCCAGATCCGACTCAGCCTTGTCCAGCTGGGCCTGGGTGACGAAGGGGTCAACAGTCCCCTGGACATCCGGCAGTGCCCTCAGCTTGGTCAAAGCCGCCGTTACAGCGTCCTTGCCCGCTTGGCTGAACTGCCCGCCGTCGGCCTCAAACACGACACCCGCCGTGCCGCCGGAGGACTCCGGCAAGTCCTTTTTCAGCTTATCCAGCATCCGCTGGGTTTCAGTTCCCGGGATCTGGAAGTTGTTGGACATGGTTCCGTGGAAAGCTGCGGCCGAGCCGCCGACGGCCACCAGCACCGCCAGCCACAGTGAGATGACAAGCCAGCGGTGGCGGTACGAGAACTTGCCGAGGCGGTACAGGAACAGGGCCATGTCAGTGCCGATCGTTGAGGAGGGGAGAGGCTGGGGAGGAAGTTGTGTGTGAAGGCGGGAGTGAAGCATCTGTGGCGGCGGCGAAGCCTGAGGCGAGAAGGTCCAAGGAATCGATCATCAATTGACGAAGCGTGGCCATGGACGCCTCGGAAAGGTCGGGCCCGCACCGCCTGAACCAGACATCCATGGCTGCCCTTCCACAGGAAATAACCGAGCCTGAGAGGGCACGAAGATAAAGTTCATCGATTTCGCCGTCGGTCTTGCCCGCCATGCGTTCGCGTGCGGCTTCTATGATCTGTCCGGTGCAGTGGTCCCACGCTTCCAACTCCGAGCCTGCGAGTTGATGGTTCTGCTGCACCAGGGTGAACAGTTCGGCGACGGGTGCTACGGCCATTGGGTCGGCGAGGGCCACCATGGCTTCTTTGGCGGAAACGATCACGGGTTCGTCAGACGGGCGCAACCGGAACTGCTGGAGCGCAACCTCCAGGAACTCATGCGTGATGTTTCCGATGGCCGCTTCGATACTTGCGTAGTAGTTGAAGAACGTGCGGCGCGATATACCTGCAGCGTCAGCAATATCCTCCACCGTAAAGTTGCCCACGCCTTTTTTCCGGATGAGTTCCATGGCTGCCTGCGTGATGGCCTGCCGCGTTGCTGCCTTGTTGAGCTCCCGCCGGGAAAGTGGGGGAGAAGGGGGCCCGGCAAGGGTGGCGGGTGGGTCTGTAGTCACAAAGCTACACTACGTGCAAGTTTGCACTCTGGGCAAGTACGCTTCACAGCCTCCTGACAGCCTTGGGACAGCTCTCTGATACATGGGCAGCCGAGAGTGGTTATAGGCCGGTAATCAACGGCCAGCCGCACATCGGAGCGGCCTACGGGCGGCAGATCCAGGAGAAAGCAATGTCACAGAAGAAGAAACTCACCCTCGGCCTCAGCGCCGCAGGCGTCGCGCTGGTTGCAGGTTTGGGAGTCTCGGGGGCGGCATACGCCGCCACGACTACACCGACCCCCACTCCCTCAGCGAGCGCATCTGCGGACGCTTCAACTGACGGTCAGCGCGGAGGGCCGGGCGGTCATGGCAAGCGAGCAGGAGGTATGGGAGTGCAGGCAGCCGAGCTGGCTACGAAGCTCGGCGTTGAAGAAGCGAAGGTTAGTGAAGCCCTCCAGACTTTCCGCGAAGCCAATAAGCCGGATGCCGCTTCCGGCGACAAGGCTCCAGGCACCAAGCCTGACCGTTCAGCAATGGAAGCCGCCCTCGCAGCATCGTTGGCACAGTCCCTCGGGATTGACGAAGCGAAGGTGACGGCTGCTCTGGAGGAGATCCGCACCGAGGCGCAAGCGGAACGTGCTGCTGCGCTCAAGACCCGCCTGGACAAGGCAGTCTCTGACGGCACGCTGACCCAGGCCGAAGCTGATGGTGCTGCCAAGGCGGTGGAAAAGGGAGTAATCGGAGGCGGTCGCTAAGCGGAACTTTCCCCAGGTGCCCTTTAAAGCACAATTCCCCGGGAGCCTCCCGGGGAATTGTGCTGTGGCACTGGATCAGCTATGCCTTTGAGGTTTCAAGTTCCTGTTCACGGGAAGAAGCCACGCCTGAGGCTGACGGGTCCTCCGCTGTCGGGGTGTCGTCCGAGAATGCCTCGCCGTTTCGCGGCGCGTTGTACAGGGTCTCGTCCAGGATGCCTTGGCGCTTGGAAACGATCGTGGGCACCAGGGCCTGTCCGGCCACGTTTAAGGCGGTGCGGCCCATGTCCAGGATGGGATCGATGGCCAGGAGGAGTCCGACGCCGGCAAGGGGCAGTCCCAGGGTGGACAGGGTCAGGGTGAGCATGACAACGGCGCCGGTGGTGCCTGCTGTTGCCGCGGAGCCGAGTACTGAGACCAGGGCAATGAGCAGGTACTGGCTGAAGTCCAGTTGGATGCCGAAGAACTGGGCCACGAAGATTGCCGCAATTGCCGGGTAAATGGCCGCGCAACCATCCATTTTCGTGGTGGCACCCAGCGGTACAGCAAAGGAGGCATAAGCGCGGGGGACGCCGAGGTTTCGCTCAGCTACGCGCTGGGTCAAGGGGAGCGTGCCGATGGAGGAGCGGGAAACAAAAGCCAACTGGACGGCGGGCCAGACTCCGGAGAAGTACTGCTTGACGGAAAGGCCATGCGAGCGGATCAGGGCGGGGTAGACACCGAACAGCACCAGAGCGAGCCCGATGTAGATAGCGACGGTGAACTTGCCAAGCGACCCGATGGTGTCCCAGCCATAGACGGCAACAGCGTTTCCGATCAGGCCGACGGTGCCCAGAGGCGCAATCCGGATAATCCACCACAGGACCTTCTGGATCACAGCGAGGGCGGAGGCATTGAGCTTCAGGAACGGCTCGGCCTGCTTGCCCACCTTGAGCGCCGCGATGCCGATGGCGATAGCGATCACCAGGATCTGGAGCACATTGAAGCTGACAGAGGTGGTGACTGCGCCGGACTCTGCCACAGTGGAGCTGGCTCCGAGGCCCAGGAAGTTCTTCGGGAACAGGCCGATCAGGAAGGCCCACCAGTCGCCGGACTTGCCGGTGTACTCATCCTGCTGGGCAAGGCCCGTGTTGGCGCCGGGTTGAAGGAACACGCCCAGACCGATGCCGATCAGCACGGCGATGAGCGAGGTAATGGCAAACCACAGAAGGGTGTTCCAGGCCAGTTTTGCGGCATTGGACACTTCACGCAGGTTCGAGATGGAACTGACCACAGCCGTGAAGATCAACGGTACGACGGCGGTCTGCAGCAGCGAGACGTAGCTCGAGCCAATGGTCTGCAGCGACGCTCCCAGGCCATTGGGGCTTGCTTTAGTGCTGCCGGTGTACTTGGCCAGGAGACCGAGGCCGAGGCCGACGATGAGGGCGGCGATGATCTGAAAACCGAACGAGCCGGCCCACTTGGGCAGCTGGAATCCGGATTTTCCTGCGGGGGCGGGGACGCTTGTTTGAGTGCTCACCCGAATACGCTAAAGGCACTGCCTATACCATCGCGAACGAACGTTGAGAAATGTTACGGGCAGCTCATTCGCCATCCGGCCGAAAGTCCCCGTGATTACTGGGCATTCAAGGTCGTTTATGAAGTTATTCCCGAACTTAGTGTGGCAAACGTCTCCTCCAGCCCGGCTCGCGAAGTCGCGCATCCTCCCCTACCACCGAGATGACACTTCGCCGCAGTGTTTTGCTACGACACTACCGCGAAGTGTCATCTCGACGATCAGCCGGGAGCCAGGCATCCGGCAGCGTGCGTCTAAGCGAGGAACGAGCGAGCACGCCGAGGATGTCTGCCTCCCGGCTCCCAACGAGGCTGCAATGGATATGAGGGGTTAGTTAGGCCAGCAGGGCGCGCTTCAGGCTGTCGAGGCCTACCGAGCCGATGTTCAGTGCCTTCGTGTGGAAGGTCTTGAGGTCGAAGTCCGGCCGGGTTTCGAGCTCAGCCCTGATCTGCTCCCAGAGCCGCTGGCCCACCTTGTAGGACGGGGCCTGGCCTGGCCATCCCAGGTATCGGGTGAACTCGAACTTCAGTTGCCCTTCGCTGATGGGGAGGTTGGCCTTGAGGAACTCCAGTCCCTTATCGGGCGTCCAGGTTCCGGAACCCCAGCGCTCAGGGACCTCGAGTTCCAGGTGCACACCGATGTCGAAGACGACGCGGGCTGCCCTCATACGCTGCATGTCCAGCATGCCCATGTGATCACCCGGGTCTTTGAGATAGCCAAGTTCCTGCATCAGTTTCTCGGCGTACAGGGCCCAGCCCTCGCCGTGGCCGGAAGTCCAGCAGACGTTGCGGCGCCAGCTGTTCAACAGTTCACGCCGGTACACTGCAGTAGCTACCTGAAGGTGGTGCCCCGGGACTCCTTCGTGGTAGACGGTGGTGGTTTCAGACCACGTTGTGAAGGTGTCCTCGCCCGCCGGAACTGACCACCACATCCGGCCCGGACGGCTGAAGTCATCCGACGGTCCGGTGTAGTAAATGCCACCCTCGTCGGTGGGCGCAATCAGGCATTCCAGGGTTTTCATAACGTCCGGAATCTCGAAATGCACATCCGCGAGTTCCGCGACGGCCTTGTCTGACAGTTCCTGCATCCAGGCCTTGAGGGCGTCTGTTCCCTTGAGCTGGCGTGAGGGATCGTTGTTGAGGATCTCCTTGGCTTCCTTGATGGAGGCACCTGGTTTGATCTGTTCAGCAACGCGTTCCTGCTCCGAGATCAGTCGCTGGAGTTCCTGCACGCCCCACGCGTAGGTTTCGTCGAGGTCGACTGCCGCCCCCAGGAAGGAGCGGGAAGCCAAGGCGTAGCGGTCCCGTCCGACTGCATCTTTCGCAGGGGCTACAGGGAGGAGTTCCTGCCGGAGGAATTCGGCGAACCGGGCGTAAGCACGTCTGGCAGCGGCAGCACCGGCGTCGAGCTTGTCCTGAAGATCCTGGGGGAGAGGGCCTTCGGCCGTCTTGGCCTCTGCAGCCAGCTTGGCGAAGAAGCCGTCTTCGGCGGCGTATTTGCTGGTCTGCTCAATCACGATCTCCACTTGGCGTATGGCGGAGACTTTGCCCGCATCGCGGGCAGCGAGAAGCGAGGCCGCATACCCTTCGATAGCCGTGGGTACGTTGTGGGCCCGGCCGGCGATGTGGGCCCAGTGTTCCTCGGTCTCGGTGGGCATGAGGTCAAAGACGGCGCGGATATCCTGGGCTGGAGAAGCGATGTTGTTGAGGTTGGCAACATCCCAGCCGGACTCGTGGATTTCCAGCTCGAGTCCGAGCCTTTCCCTCATGGCGTCCAGTGTCACGGCATCGACGTCGTCCACCGGAATCTGCTCCTCAAGGGCAGCGAGAGTGGAGCGGGCGGCATCGATAAATTGCTCGATTCCGGCCGGGGAGAAGTCCTGGTATTCGGTCTCGTGGCCCGGAACGCCGAGGGTAATGGCGAAGCTGGGATCGAGCCTGATGAGGGTGTCAGTATGTGCGTCGGCGATCTTGTCGATGGCAGTCTGCGGCCGAATGGGAGTGGTTTCGTTAGTCACCCTCACGAGACTAACGGGGCAAACCCAGTTATGAAAGACTTACTGAACAAGTTGAGGGTTCCCTGGCCGAGCGCAGCGAGGTTTCCGCGGCAGGGGCCTCCGCCGCCGAGGGTTCCCTGGCCGAGCGCAGCGAGGTTAGGGAGGCGGTGGGGACTTAGCCGCGGCTGCGTTTCCAGGCCCCAGGGCCCGGGGTGGGTGCCAGCCGCAGTTGCTGACGCCTGACCCAGCCGCGCACGGTGGGCTTCGCCGGTTCAGCTTGTTCTGTTCCACCGAGTGAAAGTACGACGGCGGTCAGCGCCGCGAGCTCTTCGGCTGTGGGGTCGCCTTTCGCCACGGAGAAGAGCGGCGGCAACGGCGTTGCTGTAATTGGGCTTTCGGACCCGCCAACGGCAGGAAGATCTGTACTCATAGCGGGATGTTTCCGTGCTTCTTGGCCGGCAGGCTGGCGCGCTTGTCCCGTAGTGCCCGCAGCCCCTTAATGATCTGGACCCTGGTTTCAGACGGCACGATCACAGCATCCACATAGCCGAGCTGGGCTGCCTGGTACGGGTTCAGAAGTTCTTCCTCGTACTGCTTGATCACTTCTGCGCGCTTGGCTTCAACGTCGCCGCCGTCTGCGGCCACAGCTGCGAGGTCACGGCGGTACAGGATGTTGACCGCCCCCTGGGCTCCCATTACGCCGATCTGCGCTGTGGGCCACGCCAGATTGAGGTCAGCCCCCAGTTTTTTCGAGCCCATGACGATGTATGCCCCGCCATAGGCCTTCCGGGTGATGATGGTGACTTTGGGGACAGTGGCTTCGGCGTAGGCATACAGCAGCTTGGCTCCACGGCGGATGATGCCCTGGAATTCCTGGTCCTTGCCGGGCAGGAAACCGGGGACGTCCACCAGTGTGATGATGGGAATGTTGAAGGCGTCGCAATGCCGCACAAACCGGGCGGCTTTCTCCGAAGCGGAGATATCCAGGGTGCCTGCGAACTGCATGGGCTGGTTGGCCACGATGCCTACCGTGTGACCTTCGATCCGCCCATAGCCAATCATGACGTTCGGAGCATAGAGGGCCTGCATCTCGAGGAAATGGGCGTCGTCCACGATCTGCTCAACGACCTTGCGCATGTCGTAGGGCTGATTCGCGGAATCGGGGATCAGAGTGTCCAGCGCGAGATCATCGTCGTCGACCTCGAGCTCCTGCTGGTGCTCGAGTACGGGGGCTTCGGCCAGGTTGTTCGAGGGCAGGAAGTCCAGCAGTTCGCGGACGAACTCGATGGCGTCTGCTTCGTCAGCGGCGAGGTAGGTGGAGGTACCCGTGTTGGCGTTGTGCTGGCGCGCGCCGCCCAGGGTTTCCATGTCCACGTCCTCACCCGTGACAGTCTTGATGACATCGGGGCCCGTGATGAACATGTGCGAGGTCTTGTCCACCATGACCACATAGTCAGTGAGTGCGGGGGAGTACGCTGCGCCACCGGCCGACGGGCCCATGATGAGGGAAATCTGGGGCACAACGCCGGAGGCGTGGACGTTGTTGCGGAAGATGTCGGCGAACATCGCCAACGACGCGACGCCTTCCTGGATCCGGGCCCCGCCGCCGTCGAGGATACCCACTACCGGGCAGCCGTTGCGCAAGGCGAATTCCTGCACCTTGACGATCTTTTCCCCGTTGACCTGGCTCAAGGATCCGCCGTAAACACTGAAGTCCTGGCTGTAGACAGCAACCGGCCGCCCGTCCACGGTGCCGTAGCCGGAAACGAGCCCGTCGCCAAGCGGCTTTTTCTTTTCCATTCCGAAAGCGGTGGAACGGTGCACGGCTAGAGCGTCGAATTCGACGAACGAGCCTTCATCGAGCAGGAGGTCGATGCGTTCCCGTGCGGTGTTCTTGCCGCGCGCATGCTGCTTTTCGATCGCTTCAGGGCCGGAGGGCTGTTCGGCACGCGCCTGGCGATCGCGGAAATCTGCAATCTTTCCCGCTGTCGTGGTCAGATCGTGGCTCATCAAGTTTCTCCGGCTCTGTAGCTGATAGTCGCTGGCTCCCGGGTGCAGAACTTAAGTAGCATCCACACAAAATCCGGGCCCTGCTGGCTAGTCTAGTAACGTTTTGGACCCGCATGGCTGTAGAAAACCTACAAGGTTCAGTGCCCGGGTCGGCTTGGTCGAACATGTTACTCACCAGTAACATACTTCGGCTAGAGTGTTCTTATGACTTCAAGCAACGTTGCTTCGGGCCCCGCAGCAGAGCCGTACAAGGCCGCCGGTTCCCTTTCTGGCCGAACCATCCTGATGTCCGGTGGAAGCCGCGGGATCGGACTGGCCATTGCCCTGCGCGCAGCCAGGGATGGTGCCAATATTGCGCTGATGGCCAAGACCGGGACGCCCCACGCGAAGCTGGAAGGCACGGTCTTCAGTGCCGCGGAGCAGTTGGTGGAAGCTGGTGGCAAGGCGCTGCCCATCGTTGGTGACGTGAGGAACGACGACGACGTCGCCGGCGCCGTCGGTGCCGCCGTCGAACGGTTCGGTGGGATCGACATAGTGATCAACAACGCCTCCGCCATTGACCTCTCCAGCACTGACGCCGTCGACATGAAACGCTACGACCTGATGCAGGACATCAATGTCAGGGGCACTTTCCTGCTGTCCAAGCTGGCCCTTCCTGCCTTGCGCAGGTCGGAGAACGGCCACATCCTGACCCTGTCTCCGCCCCTGAACCTGGATCCTAAATGGGCCGGCATGCACTTGGCGTACACCATGGCCAAGTACGGAATGAGCCTCACCACACTCGGTCTGGCTGAAGAACTCAAAGCGGATGGCATCAGCGTCAATTCACTGTGGCCGCGGACCCTCATTGACACCGCTGCCATCCGGAACATGCCAGGGGGGAGCCAGCTGGTCCAGGCGGCCCGCGGACCCGAAATTGTCGCTGATGCTGCCCACGCAGTGTTGACCGGAAGCAATGTGGTGTCAGGTTCCGGATCCAGGAGCGGGAACTTCTACACAGACGAGGAAGTCCTGATTGCCGCGGGCGTGACGGACTTTTCCCCCTACAGCCTTGGCATGCCCGAGGACCGCCTGGTTCCTGATATTTTCCTTTGAGCCTGGCGCGCGGAAGCGCCGCGAACGTGGCAACTCGATAGGATTCAGCTATGGAAGCCCACCAGCCGGAAAACAGCCAGGAACCCGTTGACTTTCCGGAGCGCAGCGCACATGAAGCCGAGCGCCGAGGCCTGGACCGGACCGCGCTGGTAAATGAGGATTTCCTGGCGGCCACTGGCATCCCGCGGCTCACCGTGGTGGACTCCACCGGATCAACGAATGCCGATCTGCTGGAAGCTGTCACCACCGACCCCCGGTCCTGGCCCGATCTTTCTGTATTGACTACGGAGCACCAGACCGCCGCCCGGGGACGGCTCGGCCGCAGCTGGGAAGCCCCGCCGCTGAGTTCCGTGCTGGTCTCAGTGGTGCTGCGGCCCGTCAACGCGGAGGGCCGCCCGCTGCCGACCCAGAGCTACTCCTGGTTCTCCCTGCTCGGAGCCTTGGCCCTGCGTGAGGCGCTGCTCGAGACGGCCGGCATTCCTGCCGAACTTAAATGGCCCAACGACGTCATCGTCCGCGGGCGCAAGATCGCCGGGATCCTGGCCCAACTGGGCCCTATGGGGGATGGAGGTGCGCCTCCAGTTGTCCTGGGTACAGGGCTGAATGTCACGCTGACCCAGGAGGAGCTTCCCGTTCCCACTGCTACGTCTGCCTTGCTGGAGAGTGCCCAAACGGTTGACCGCACCATTCTGCTCAAGAGCTATCTTTCCCGGTTCGCCACCCTCTACCGCAGCTTCTGTAACGCCGACGGCGACCCCGCTGCCGGGATGGCGGGGGGCCCGTCCCTGCATAAGCGGGTCCAAGGCGTTCTGGTGACGCTGGGCAAGCAAGTGCGCGCCCAGCTGCCGGGCGACCACGAAATTATTGGCCACGCCACCCGGCTTGACGAGTACGGATCCCTCCTTGTGGTCGACGCTGCTTCACACGAGCATGTGGTGACCGCCGGCGACGTCGTTCACCTCCGTCCCTGGACTCCGCCAGGGCAAGACGGTTCGAAAGAATCAGGAAGCGGTTCCGGCGGTTCAACCGAGAGCGGTTATGCGTAGACAGCTGTTGCCGGGTGAACAGGTGATAGTGGTCACGCGGCCCCAGCCCAGGACGTTGATCGTCCCTGCCGCTGCCTTCATTGCAGTCCCCGCAGTAGGAGCTTTTGCAACGGCATGGATCGTCAAAGGGGAACCTGCGAGGATGTTTCCAGCCGTAACTTCCGCCTGGACGTTTTGGCTCGTGGCTGCCTGCATCCTGCTGGTCTCCTGGGTTCTCTGCGGGTACTGCCTTCCGCGCACATTGCGGTGGCAGTCGACGCGCTACACACTGACCAGTCAGCGCATAGTTGCCAAGTACGGAATGTTGCGCCGCCGGGAATGGCAGGTTTCCCTTGCTGCTGTCCGCCAGGTGTGGGTCGTACAGTCGGTGCTCCAACGCATATTGCGCTCAGGGAATATATCCTTGGATACCGGGCACCCTGATCCAGCGGTGCTGGAGGACGTTCCGGAGGCGGGGAAGTTCCGTGATTTTGTCCTTGAGGCCATCGATGAACTGCCACCGGCTTCCCTCGCCTTAGACGAGGGAAGCGGCGGGGACGGGCTTGAGGACGTGGACAGAAACGGGGAGGGCCATGCGCGGCAGTGGCCCTGGAGACGGAGAGAAGGTGGAAGAGATGAACGCTGGCAGTGAGCATACTGACGCTGTGCCCTTGGCCTCCGGGCAGACTCAGCCACCTGAAGAAACGCAGGTCCTACCACAGGCACAAGCACAGGAACGCGAAGAGGCAGCGGAACGCGAAGACGCGCGGGAACCGGAAGAAACTATTGAACCGGTTGTAGAGGCCGCCACCATTGAAGACGCTGTCCTTGACACGGCTCCTGCGTCGCCCTTTGCCGAGCCCGCTGCCAAACATGGTCCTCACACTGACCCTGTTCCCCTTCGTGCCCCGTCCGAGCCCCCGGCCACAGGCACTTTCTCGGCTGAGCGTCTTGCGGCAAAGGCCTTGGAAGCCCGGTTGCTGGGCGGTGAGCGCAAGCTAAGGCGGCGCGAAGTCGCGGCAGGTGCAGGGCTCTCCTTGCTGTCGGCCCGCAAGCTCTGGAGGGCGCTGGGCTTTCCCAATCTCGGCGACGAGGATGTCGCCTTTACGGAACGGGACCAGGCAGCCCTCTCCACGGTTGTTGATCTCGTCCGCACCGGAAAGCTCACTGAAGAGGCGGCTATCTCGGTGACGAGGTCCATCGGTCAAATGACCGACCGCATGGTGGTCTGGCAGATCGAAGCCCTCGTCGAAGACATGGTCCATCAGCAGGGCGTGCCGGATGCCGTGGCACGCAAGCGCCTGGTAAACGAACTTCCGGCACTGGTGGACGCCCTCGAGGAAATGCTGGTCTACTCGTGGCGCCGCCAGCTCAACGCCGGCGTTCAAAGGCTTGCCGTCCGTGCCGAAGCCGGGCTGCAGGCCAGCGAAGAAGGGCGCGAAGGGGACGAAGACGACGCGCCATTGCCCTTGGCTCGTGCCGTCGGCTTTGCAGACCTGGTCTCCTACACCAGTCTCTCCCGCCGGATGAACGAAAAAACGCTCGCCCAGTTGGTGCAACGCTTTGAAAACAAGTGCGCCGAGATCATCTCCGTTGGCGGCGGCAGGCTCGTGAAAACAGTGGGCGACGAAGTCCTGTACATCGCCGAGACCCCGGCCGCCGGAGCAGAAATCTCCCTGGCTCTTGCTGAAGCGTTTACCCAGGATGAGATTCTGCCGGAGGCACGGGTATCGCTGGTGTGGGGCCGGATCCTGTCCCGTCTGGGCGATATTTATGGCCCCACCGTGAATCTGGCAGCACGCCTCACCGCCCTGGCGGACCCCGGCACGGTGCTTGTGGATTCTGTAACTGCGGCGGCTTTGGACAGTGACGAACGCTTCGTGCTGGTTCCGCAGCCTGTGGAGACGGTGCGTGGTTTCGGCGAAATCCTTCCCGTACTGCTTTCGCGGGGAAGCGGCCGCGGTCTGGTCCTGGACTAGATTTCGTGCTGGATCAGGGTTGTTCATATTTATACATTTGATGGTGTTATGAGATAGTCGGAGCTGAACGGCGGCCCAATCACGTGGCTGCCCGCCTCCATTCGTGTCTTTTTTGGTCTTTTGGTTGGTCTTGTGCTGCTTTTTGGGTGGCTTTTATTGCGGGGGAATTGTAGAGCTGTGACACATCTGTTTGGCAGGTCTGGGTCTCGTCGGCGCCGCCGTGGGTTTTTTACTGGCACTGTTTTTGCGGTGGCGGGTGCTGTGTTGGTGGTTGGTGCTGTGGTGTATCCGGGGTTTAAGACCACTGAGGTGGAGTTGAACGACGGCGGGGTGTGGGTTGTCAGTAAGTCCAGGAATGCTGTGGGTCGGTTGAATTATCCGTCGCGGGTCCTGGATGGGGCTGTGACTCCGGCGAGTACCACTTTCGATGTGTTGCAGAGTGCCGGGGATGTTTTTGTTGATGACCCGACTGGTTCGACGTTGAATCAGGTGTCGGCGGCGAATATGCGTCTGGGTGGGGATAAGCAGTTGCCGGGGTCAGCGGATGTGAGTTTTGGCCGGGGTGTTTTGTCGGTGACTGATCCTGGCAAGGGGACGGTGTGGGCGTTGTCGCCGTCGACGGTTAATGGTTTTGATGAGGAGTCCAGCGAGCCGGTGGTGGTGGGTTCGCAGGGTCTGGTGTCGGCGGTGGGGGCTGATGACCGGATTTATAGTGCTGATCCGAAGACGGGCAGGGTTTTTGTGACGTCGGTGGATGGTGAGGGGGTGTCCACGGGGGTTGAGGAGAGCACGTGGGAGGCCTTGAAGGGGGCCGGGGATCTGCAGTTGGCTGTGGTGGGGGATCAGCCGGTGGTGTTGGATGCTGCGCGGGGGAAGCTGTTTTTGCCGGGCGGGCGTGAGTTGGCGTTGGCGGATGCGAAGGACGCGAAGCTGCAGCAGAGTGGTCCTGCTGCTGATGCTGTGGCGGTGGCGACTCCGAAGGCGTTGTTGTTGCAGCCGTTGGGTGGGGGGACGGCGAAGACTGTGACCTTTGGGGGTGAGGGGGTTCCGGCTGCTCCGGTGCAGTTGGGCGGGTGTGTGCATGCTGCGTGGTCGGGGGCGAATAAGTATGTGCGTGAGTGTGTCAGTGATGCTGATGACCGCAGTGTTGATGTTCCCAAGGCCAGTGCGTCTCCGGAGTATGTGTTCCGGGTGAACCGGGATCTTGTGGTTCTTAATGATGTGAATTCGGGCAATGTGTGGCTGGTGAACCAGAACATGCAGCTGGTGAACAACTGGGACGACGTCGTCCCACCCAAACAGACCTCTGACGACGCAGACAAGGACTCTGCCGATGAAGTCCAGCAGACAGTACTGCCGGACCGCACCAAACCGAACAGCGCCCCGGTGGCCAACCCGGACGCGTTCGGGGTCCGGCCCGGTAAGACGACCATCCTTCCGGTCCTGGACAACGACACCGACCCGGACGGCGACGTCCTGACGCTGCGCACTCCTGAGGAGGTCAAGGCAGGAACAATTTCCCCCATCTACGGCGCCACGGGTTTCCAGATCTCCGTACCAAGTGAGAAGTCAGGAACGGAATCGTTCAAATACAGTGTCGACGACGGACGAGGACTTTCGGCTTCAGCGGAGGTTTCCTTGAACATCGTTCCGCCCAGCGAGAATAGCGCTCCACGCCAAAAACCCAACCGCAACAACGCCCTGGTGCTGCAGTCCGGCAAGAGCATCAGTCAGAACATTCTTACTGACTGGATAGATCCCGACGGTGACGACCTGTTTGCTGTGTCCGCCACCAGCAGTGATCCCCAGGACCAGGTAAAAATCCGTCCGGACGGCCAGCTGACTTTTCAGGATTCGGGCACGGCACCGGGACGGAAAACCGTCACTGTAACGGTCTCAGACGCCACCCTCAGCACTGAAGGAAAGATTGTGGTTGACGTGCGCGCGCCTGGAGCCTTGCCGCCCATCGCCAACGCGGACCACGTCATTGCTGTGGCAGGGACGGACACCGTGATCGCTCCCCTGAAAAACGATGCCGACCCCCAGGGAGGCTCGTTGCGGCTGGCACAAGCGACCCCCGATGCGCAGTCCACGGCTACCATCGGTGCCGACCAGCAAACGTTCACCTTCAACTCGGCCACCTTGGGCTCGCACTACGTGTCCTACCTGGTGACAAACGGACCGGCCAGCGCGCAACAGCTGGTGCGCGTGGACGTCGTGGCCGGCGACAAGGAAGGCTCGCCGGTGGCAGTGCGGGATGTGGCCCTGCTTCCCATCGGAGGAAGCGTCCTGGTTGACGTCCTCGGCAACGATTCGGATCCGTCGGGCGGAGTCCTGGTGGTGCAGTCAGTAACAGCGGGCGACCAGCTGCCCGTCAACGTTTCAGTGCTGGAGCACTCGGTCGTCAGGATCACCGACATCCGCGCAACCGGGCAGCTGACTATGAAGTACACCATCTCCAATGGCCGTTCCTCCGCCAGCGGTGAAATCGCGGTGCTGGTCATCCCCGCACCCGGCAAACTTCAGGCGCCACAAGCGAAACCGGACGAGGTTACTGTCCGTGCCGGAGACGTTGTGAGCATTCCGGTCCTGGCTAACGATACGGATCCGGACGGCGGAAAACTGTCGCTGGTCCGTGACCTGGCGCAGCAGCCGGACGAGGCCGACGGCAGGACCTTCACCTCCGGAAACGACGTGCGCTTCATAGCGGGAGCGACAGCGAAGACCGTGTATGCGATCTACAAGGTCCAGAATGAATCCGGTCAGACCGATTCCCAGCAGGTCACGATACGGATCAGGGCGCGCGACGACGAGCGCAACTCCCGTCCCGAGCCCAAGAATCTGACCGCCCGGGTAGTGGCAGGCATGACTATCAAGATTGCCGTGCCCCTGAACGGTATCGATCCGGACGGAGACTCTGTCCAGCTCCTTGGCATTGACACTGCACCCTCCATGGGCACAGCGGTGGTTAGGGACGGCTACCTTGAGTTCACAGCCGGAGCAGACTCTGCCGGCACCGACACTTTCAGCTATCGGGTCCGGGACCGGATTGGCGCAGAGAATAATGGAACAGTCATCGTGGGCATCGCGCCTCAGGAAGCGAATAACCAGAAGCCCATAGCTGTGGACGACCCCGTGGATGTCCGCCCCGGGCGGATGGTGGCCGTGGATGTTCTCAGCAATGACTCCGATCCCGATGGGGATGCACTGGCATTGGTGACAAACGGCTTCGAGGCGAAGCCTGAACTCCGTGTCGAGGCAACGGACGGCTCAAAGGTTCTTTTCACGGCGCCGTCCACAGCCGGACATGAAAGCATCCGGTACCAGATCCAGGATGAGAAGAAGGCCCCCGGCAGCGCCGTGATCCGCGTCCGGGTCAGTCCCACCGCAGAGCTCAAACCTCCGGTGGCGAAGGACGACACGATTACACCGGCCGAGACGCTGGGTAAGACTGCAGTAGACGTGCCGGTGCTGAAAAACGACTCGGACCCTGACGGTGTCGCGGCAGACTTGAAGATCGGCCTGCCAGACGGCAACCCCAATGCCCGCGTAGGAACCGACGGCAACGTCGTGGTGACCCTGGCCGCGACGGACCAGCTGGTTCCCTATTCGGTAACTGACGCCGACGGACAGACGGCAACCGCAGTGATGTGGATCCCCGGCATGGGAGAGCAGTATCCCACCCTCGCCAATACCGACGTCGTCGAGGTTATGTCCGGTAAGGAAATAACCATTGATTTGAATGAGTTCGTGAAAGTGCGGGAAGGAAAACGGCCGCGCATCACTGTCGCGGATAAGGTCAAAGTGCAGGGTGCTTCCCCGGAGGGTGTGATCGTCTCGGACGGTACGGGTCTTCGCTATGCGGCGAAACCGGACTACGTTGGCCCGGGATCCTTGACGTTTGAGGTTACAGACGGATCAAGGGCAGACGATCCTGCCGGGCTGAAGTCCACTCTTGTCATCACCACCCGGGTGATACCCGATCCCAACGCCAACCATCCGCCCACGTTCAGCGGTACTTCCCTGGATGTGCCAAAAGCGGAAACCGCAACTCTGGACCTCTCCGGAGTGGCAAAGGATGTTGATGAAAGGGACCAGGGCAGCCTCAAGTTTGAGCTGGACGGAATTCTCCCCTCCGGGCTCAAGGCCGAGCTGGACGGATCAGTCCTGAAAGTCACCGCGGAGACTTCCGTGGACGTCGGCTTCACTGGTGCCATTCCCCTCAAAGTCACGGATGGCCGCTCTCCGGCGGTAAGGGCAACCGTCATGGCAAAGCACGTCGCCTCCAATCGACCGTTGCCTGTGGCTAACGACGACACCATCGACAAGGCCAATGCCGGACGCACTGAATCTCTCAACGTCCTCGCCAACGACTACAACCCCTTCGAGGGCACGCCGCTGAAGATTGTGGCTGCCAGTGTGGAAACTGGATCCGCCAGCGGTCAACCTGTGATTAATGGTGACTCCATCTCGGTGACTCCCTCCGAGGGTTTCAAGGGCGTGATGGTGGTCCGGTACACAGTGACGGATAAGACAGGTGACCTGTCCCGGCAAGCGGGGGGTCGGCTGCGGCTCACGGTGCGGGACAAACCCGATGCTCCGTCTGCACCCGCGGCAACGGATGTCAGGAGCCGCACTGCGGTTTTGAAGTGGGCCCCACCGTCCGACAATGGAGCGCAGATCACCAGGTACACGGTGACGTCCAGCGGATTCACGCAGGAGTGTGAGACCACCACCTGCACATTGAGCGGGCTCACCAACGATGTGAAGTACGTCTTCACCGTCACAGCCACGAATGAGGTTGGCCAGTCAGCTTCATCGCCAGTGTCAAATGAAATCCGGCCTGATGAAAAACCATCACCGCCGGAGGCGCCGGCAGTTAAAGCCGGCGACAAGGACATGCAGATCTCGTGGGCGCCGGCAAAGACCGAGGGATCCGCTGTGAAGGAATACAACCTCGAGATCTCCCCGCCTCCGGCGAGTGGTATCGCCGTCAAGAACGGCGTGACTGGGCTCAGCTACACCTGGCCGGCGCTCACTAATGGAGTGAAGTACAAAGTCCGCGCACAAGCCGTGAACGAGCTGGGCCCCTCCGAATGGGGCATCTACTCCGCCGAGGACAACCCTGCCGGAGTTCCGGCGGCACCGGCCGCTCCTACGTCTGCCGTGGCATCCTCGGTGGGAACGCAGAACCAGTTGAAGGTCAACTGGACTGAACCGAACACCAACGGGGATCCCATCCGGAATTACTACGTCACGATGAGCGGCGGGGGAGGGGTCACCCAGACCCAGGTCGTGGCAGGCACAGAACGGACTGCGAACTTCACTGCGAACAACTCTGAGTCTTCTTATACCTTCACAGTCCAGGCAGAAAACAAAGCGGGCAAGGGCGGCGTCAGCGCACCGTCGGCGCCACGCCGTGCCACCGGCAAGCTTGGCCAGGTTTCGGGGGTCACTGCCACCCCGGCCAATACCGGAGGAGCGGGCCGGCAGGTTACCATCAACTTCAAAACACTCACCGACGCCGAACGGAACGGATCGGCCCGGGATGAGGTCAGCTACAGCTACAACGCCAGCAATGGTGCCTCCGGGCCCATCACGCCTGGCGGAACAGTCGGCGGATTCACCAACGGGGCTGAGGTAGCCATTACCGTGACCGCCAACTCCAGCGTGGCGCCCAGTTCCGATGCCAGCGCCCCGGCTCGGGCGACACCCTACGGGGCCCCCGGTAACCCTTCTGCGTCCGGACAGAACGGCGGCCAGAATCAAACGACTCTGACCTTCAGCTGGAATTCCCCATCGACTGCCACGAATGACGTGGCCTACACGCAGATCCGGATCGGCGGTGGAGGCTGGGAGCGAGTTGCCGCATCGGGAAGCCGCACAATAGAGACCGGTGGCTATGATCAGCGGCGCTCGTTCGAGGTGCAGACCGTCAACTCCATAGGGACTGGCGGCGGCATTGCCACGGCAACCGCCCAATCGGGGCCCGCGAAGACCAGTTGGGATGCGACCGTCCCCTCAGCCGGTTACCGCACGTGTACGGACGCACCCGCTTCCGGCCAGACATCGTGGGATTCGACAACTCCCGGGCACCTCTGTGGCGGTCAGGTAAGGGGATACCCGTGGATCTACACCGGCGATAACTTCACCGTCAACTGCTACATGTGGCGCGGTACCGGCGACGGACGCGGAGACGGCCTGTGGTACAGGATCAGCTCCCAGGCAGACAGCCGATACATTGGACGCGTTATCCATTCCGCCAACACAACGCTTGGCGAGCCGTACGCACACGGGATACCGCAATGCTGAGCCCTGCGGCCGGACGCAGGTCAGCTTGCCGTGGGCAGAGCTCCCCATCGCAGGCTTTCGAATGCTTGGGTAGGCTATGGCGGGTAACGGAGAGCCCTGTATCGGGTCCGTCTTGCCTTCTCTGGTCTTTTGGTTGGTCTTGTGCTGCTTTTTGGGTGGCTTTTATTGCGGGGGAATTGTAGAGCTGTGACACATCTGTTTGGCAGGTCTGGGTCTCGTCGGCGCCGCCGTGGGTTTTTTACTGGCACTGTTTTTGCGGTGGCGGGTGCTGTGTTGGTGGTTGGTGCTGTGGTGTATCCGGGGTTTAAGACCACTGAGGTGGAGTTGAACGACGGCGGGGTGTGGGTTGTCAGTAAGTCCAGGAATGCTGTGGGTCGGTTGAATTATCCGTCGCGGGTCCTGGATGGGGCTGTGACTCCGGCGAGTACCACTTTCGATGTGTTGCAGAGTGCCGGGGATGTTTTTGTTGATGACCCGACTGGTTCGACGTTGAATCAGGTGTCGGCGGCGAATATGCGTCTGGGTGGGGATAAGCAGTTGCCGGGGTCAGCGGATGTGAGTTTTGGCCGGGGTGTTTTGTCGGTGACTGATCCTGGCAAGGGGACGGTGTGGGCGTTGTCGCCGTCGACGGTTAATGGTTTTGATGAGGAGTCCAGCGAGCCGGTGGTGGTGGGTTCGCAGGGTCTGGTGTCGGCGGTGGGGGCTGATGACCGGATTTATAGTGCTGATCCGAAGACGGGCAGGGTTTTTGTGACGTCGGTGGATGGTGAGGGGGTGTCCACGGGGGTTGAGGAGAGCACGTGGGAGGCCTTGAAGGGGGCCGGGGATCTGCAGTTGGCTGTGGTGGGGGATCAGCCGGTGGTGTTGGATGCTGCGCGGGGGAAGCTGTTTTTGCCGGGCGGGCGTGAGTTGGCGTTGGCGGATGCGAAGGACGCGAAGCTGCAGCAGAGTGGTCCTGCTGCTGATGCTGTGGCGGTGGCGACTCCGAAGGCGTTGTTGTTGCAGCCGTTGGGTGGGGGGACGGCGAAGACTGTGACCTTTGGGGGTGAGGGGGTTCCGGCTGCTCCGGTGCAGTTGGGCGGGTGTGTGCATGCTGCGTGGTCGGGGGCGAATAAGTATGTGCGTGAGTGTGTCAGTGATGCTGATGACCGCAGTGTTGATGTTCCCAAGGCCAGTGCGTCTCCGGAGTATGTGTTCCGGGTGAACCGGGATCTTGTGGTTCTTAATGATGTGAATTCGGGCAATGTGTGGCTGGTGAACCAGAACATGCAGCTGGTGAACAACTGGGACGACGTCGTCCCACCCAAGAATGAATCCGATGAGCAGGACAAGGATTCGGCGGACAACAACACGATCAACATCCTGCCGGACCGCACTAAACCAAACCGCCCGCCGGAAACAAAACCGGACGCGTTCGGCGTGAGGCCAGGGCGCACCACCATCCTTCCGGTCCTGGACAACGACTCAGATCCCGACGGGGACGTCCTCACAGCATCCGTGGGTACCTCAGGTCCCAAGGCAGGAAACCTGGAGAACATTTACGGCGGAACGGCGTTCCAGGTCAGTGTCCCGGCCGCCGCCAAACCAGGCGTGGAAACTTTCGACTACAACGCTTCCGACGGGCGGGGACTGTCCGCGGGTGGCAGCATCACCCTCAACGTCGTAGGTCCGGACGAGAACCGTCCGCCGGTCTTCAAGCGCGGCGAACCCACTACCATGCTCGTGGAACAGGGGAAAACGGTCAGCCAGAACATCCTGACGGACTGGATGGATCCAGACGGCGATGACCTCGTCCTGATGGACGCGAAGGCGGACAACGACCAGGACCAGGTCAAGGTGCGCAGGGACGGACTCCTGACTTACCAGGACTCAGGAGCCGCCGCGGGCAAGAAAAACGTCGCGGTGACCATCTGGGACGGCCGTGCCACGGTTACCGGAAAAGTTGTCATCAACGTCCAGCCGCCGGGTGCCCTGGCTCCAGTGGTCAACGCGGATCACGTCACGGCCGTCGTCGGCCAGGACCTGGTGATCGCACCGCTGAAGAACGACGTCGACCCCAACGGAGGCGCCTTGAGGCTCGCCCAGGTGGAAGCCTCCGGTCCTGGCGAGCTTGGTCCCGTTACCGAAGGCGGCACTTTCACGTTCCGCAGCGGGACGCCTGGCCCGGTCTACCTGACGTATATAGCCAGCAACGGTCCACAAAGCAGCCAGGGCCTGATCCGGGTCGACGTTGAATCGGGGAAGGACACCGGCAATCCGGTGGCCGTCCACGACGTCGCCCTCATGCCCGTGGGCGGCAGCGTGCTTCTGGACCCGCTCGCGAACGACTCCGATCCTTCCGGGGGAGTGCTGGTGCTGCAGTCGGTATCGATGCCCGAAAATTCCACGGCCTCCGTGAGCATCATCGACCACAGCGTCCTGCGCATCACCGATCTCGTGGGCACCAAGGACCCCTTTGTTTTCAACTACACAATGTCCAACGGAAAGAAGTCTGCCACGGGCAGCGTCTCCGTGGTCCCGGTCCCTGCGCCCGCCGTCGTCGAAGCACCTCAGCCGAAGCCCGACGAAGTAAACGTACGCGTCAACGACGTCGTGACCATCCCCGTGCTGGACAACGACACCCACCCCCAAGGCGAAAAGCTCACGGTTGATCCGGTGTTGCCGCAAGCGGTTCCCGCGGAGGACGGGAAGAGCTTCGTGTCGGAGAATTCCCTGCGGTTCATCGCCGGCAGCCAGCCAAAGACCGTCCGCGCCATCTACAACGCCGTGGACCCGCAGGGCCAGAAGAGTGCCGCAGCGGTCACCATCCACATCCTGCCCCTTGAAGGGGCGGAGAACTCACGTCCCCAGCCGCGGAACCTGACGGCGAGGGTAGTTGCGGCGGGCTCAGTCCGGATTCCGGTGCCCCTGGACGGGATAGACCCCGACGGCGATTCCGTTCAACTTACAGGAATCGACAGTTCCGCCAACATGGGCACCGCCACGGTCGGCAGCAACTTCATCGACTTTACGGCGGCAGGGGACGGCGCAGGAACTGACACTTTCCGCTACAAGGTGGTGGACCGCCAGGGTGCCGTGAATACGGGCACTGTGACCATCGGTATTGCTCCACGAGGGGACACCAACCAGAAACCGACGCCTGTGGATGACGAAGTCAAGGTGCGCCCGGGACGCCAGATAGCAGTTGATGCCATTGGAAATGACAGTGATCCCGATGGGGACCTCATCCGTATCCTGACCGATGGTATCGAGGCGGATCCCTCGCTGCAGGCCACTGTCAGCAAGCAGAGCGGCCGTATCATCCTTCTCGCTCCATCCGCGGAGGGCACGGTCAATGTCGGGTACACGATTGCGGACGATCGGGACGCGTCGGCGCAAGCCTCCATCAGCGTGGTGGCAGACAACGAGGTACCCCTTCAGGCGCCCATCGCCAGAGACGACCGGGTCACGTCAGCGCAGACACTGGGCAAGACCGCCGTCGACGTTCCCGTGCTGAAAAACGACGAAGATCCGGACGGTGTCGGGGAGAACCTGAAAGTCACCGCCCAGTCCCCGACGGCAGCTCCCGGAACCGAGGGCAACATGATTGTGCAGCTCACCGAGCAGCCGCAACTCATCCCCTATGAAGTGGAGGACGTTGACGGTCAGAAGTCGACCGCCGTCATTTGGGTGCCCGGCATCGGCCAGCAGGTTCCCACGCTGGCGAAGGACGAGGTTCTTGAGGTGATTGCCGGGCAGACTGTCAGCGTGAACCTGAATGAGTGGGTCAAGGTCCGCGAGGGGCACACGCCACGGCTGACGCAACGTGACCGCGTCAAGCTCATCGGAGCCGATGGCAGTGACCCCGTCGGCGCTAACAACTCCGAGCTGAAATATACTGCCGGGGTTGACTACGTTGGACCGGGTTCCATCAGCTTTGAAGTCACGGACGGGTCCGGTCCCGACGATCCGGCCGGCCTCAAGTCCACCCTCAGTATCCGGACCAAGGTGCTGCCCGACCCGAACCGGAACAACCCGCCAACGCTGCTTGGTGGTTCGGTGGAAGTGCCGAAAGGTGACTCCGCCGCCACAGACCTGGGCAAGCTGACGGCTGATCCCGATCGGGACGATCTCGAAAACATGAAGTACGAGATTGTGGGCGGCAACCCCATTGGTTTTAACACGACTATTGAAGGCAAGTCGTTGAAGGTTTCGGGTACCGACGGCAGCAATGTCGGCGCGGTTGGAGCCGTACAGGTGAAGGCAAAGGACTCAAGGGGTCTGGAAGCCACAGCGACGTTCCAGCTGGCTGTTACAGCATCCGATCGGCCCAAGCCGGTGGCCAACGACGATCTTGAACCCAACGCGGCGGCCGGAAAACCCGTGACTGTCAATGTTCTCGCCAACGACTCCAATCCATTTCCCGAAACGCCATTGACCATCATCTCGGCTGTCACGGAAACAGGCAGCGGAGACGTTGCAGTGGCGGGGGGCTCCCTGAATGTCACACCTGCCACTGGATTCACCGGAACCATGGTTGTGTCCTATACGGTTGCAGACAAGACCGAGGAATCCTCAAGGTACGCCACGGCCCGGACCCGCCTGACGGTCAAAGACAAGCCCGCCGCTCCGACCACACCGCAGGCCCAAAGCGTCGGTGACGAAACCGCATTACTGACCTGGCAGGCGCCAGCCGACCGGGGGTCACCCATCACCAAATACACGGTCTACGGTGAAGGCGGCTACCAGCAGGATTGCCCTGCAAACACCTGCACCTTGACGGGCCTGACCAATGACACGAAGTATCACTTCCAAGTGACGGCCACCAATGCCATCGATGAATCTGAGAGGTCCCCGGCGTCGGCTGAAGTTCGTCCCGATGTGAAGCCCGACACTCCACTTGCCCCCGCGCTGAAGTTCGGCGATAAGGAGCTGACAGTGACCTGGGTGCCGCCGGCAAGCAAGGGTTCACCAGTGAAGTCTTACGACTTGGAGATTTCTCCGGCTCCGGCGGGTCAGAACGCACAGGTCCAAAACCTCACGGCAGCCAGCTACCTCTGGAAGGGGCTCCAGAACGGCGTTGCATACAAGGTGCGCGTGCTGGCCCGCAATGATGCGAAGGAACCGTCCGAATGGAGTCCTTATTCTGCTGCGGAAGTGCCTGCCGGTGTCCCGGCGGTGCCTGCTGCTCCCACGGCGTCGCAGGCCGGTTCCCTGGGAGCGGAGAGCCAGCTCCAGGTCATGTGGACAGCACCTGCCAACAACGGTGACGCTGTCTCCTCTTACACCCTGACCACCTGGCACGGTGGAGCGGCCGTGGCGAGCCAGCCTGTGACTTCGGGAACCTCCCAGAACGTGAGGGTGGCCAATTCCGAAGCGGACTATACGTTCACTGTCTCGGCCACGAACAAGGCGGGAACCAGCGCCGACAGCGGACAGTCGCCCCCCATCCGGGCAGCAGGCAAGCCGGACATGGTGGGGACCCCAACCGCTAGCCTCGTCGATACCAACGGCGACGGGGGAAAGATCGACGTGAAATTCCCGGTGCTTACTGCTGCCCAGCGCAACGGTTCGACGGGTGGCGAGATCACCTATAAGTACCGGTTGACTTCGGGTGGCGGCAGCGGAGACATCCCTGCCGGTGGAGGCGTCGTCCCCGCAGCCAACGGCACCGAGACCGCAGTCGTGGTCTGGGCTGTCTCTTCCCGCAGTTCCACGGCTGGCGATGCCAGTCCTGCATCCAACGCGGTTAATCCCTATGGGCTCGCCTTCGCGCCGACTGTAACGGGGAGCAACAGCAGCGGTGTTGGGGATAGGACTGTTTCCTGGACCTGGACCCAACCCAGCGGCAATGGCCGCCCAGTGTCTGGCTATCAGTACAGGCTGGACGGAGCAAGCTGGCAAAACACAGAGCAGCGTTCTTTCTCCGATAGCGTGGGCTTCGGCGAAGCTCATCGCCTTGAGGTGCGGGCCATCAGCGGCGGGCAGCCGGGCAGGATAGGCGCGGACACGTCGCGCAGCGGCAGCGCACCACCTCCGCCGGGACCCCAGACCTGGGCCGCGGTGGTTAACGTCAATAGCTGCCTGGAGAAGGCAAAAGGCACCGGCGATCACTGGAGCGGCGACACCTGCACCTCGTACAAAATGCCGCAGGGCTCCAATTTGCAACTGGAATGCTATCGCGACGGGTGGGGTTCGAGCCGTTGGTTCTATATCTACAGCAAGGACGGCAACCGCTGGACCAATGAATACCGATTCATCCGGGCTGACACTGTAAATAGTTCGACTTCAGGCATGGGCTCGTGCCCGGCCAGTTACTAACCCGAAATTGCCAATTTAGACTAATTCGCCCGGAAATTCACCAGAACACGAAAAAAGGAATTACACATGACCATGACAACTGAGCAGGCCGCCTGGTTTGCAGGAACATTCGAGAAGCTCGTTGCCAATGTCGGCCATGCCGTGCTGGGTAAAGCACACGTTATCCGCCTGACCTTCACGGCCATGCTCGCGGAAGGCCATGTGCTGTTCGAGGACGCCCCGGGCACCGGTAAGACATCGCTGGCCCGGGCCTTGGCGGCTACGGTTCAAGGTTCAAACAACAGGATCCAGTTCACCCCGGACCTCCTGCCCTCGGACGTTACCGGCGTGACCATTTACGACCAGAAGACCCAGAAGTTTGAGTTTCACAAGGGGCCGATCTTCAACAACATCGTCCTCGCAGATGAAATCAACCGCGCCTCGCCCAAGACCCAGTCCGCGCTCCTGGAGGTCATGGAAGAGTCCCGCGTAACTGTGGACGGTGTCACCTATGAAGCAGGCCGTCCGTTCATGGTGATGGCGACCCAGAACCCGATCGAACAGGCCGGTACCTACCGCCTGCCAGAGGCACAGTTGGACCGTTTCCTTATGAAGACTTCCATCGGCTACCCGGACCATGCATCAACTGTCCAGATCCTCGGCGGCACCAACCTGAAGGACCGCTCCAAGGACATTTCCCCCGTTATCACCACTCAGGCCATCGCTGATATGGCCGACCTGGCCGCCACCACCCACGTTGACACTGCCGTGCTGGAGTACATCTCCCGGCTGTGTGAAGAGACCCGCAACGCGCCTGAAACACGGCTTGGCGTATCGGTCCGCGGTGCCTTGGCGATGGTCCGTGCTGCCAAGGTCTGGGCAGCAAGCCAAGGCCGGAACTTCGTCCTTCCTGATGACATCAAGGACCTTGCCTCCGTCGTATGGACCCACCGCTTTGTGATGGACCCCGAGGCCGAATTCTCAGGAGCCACCCCCGAGGCAATTCTGGCGCGGGTGCTTGCCGACGTGGCTGCACCGCAGCAGCGGGCCAACGCCTAGCCATAAGCCTCTCCAATAACATCCCAGTCAGCACGCGATCAAAGGCCTCAATATGTTCCGCAGCACTCCGTTGAACCGGCTTGCTGAACGCCTCCGCCGGTTTCGGCCCGCAAGGCAGTTGCTCCCATCAAAGAACAGAGGCAACCTCCTCCGTCCCTCGGCAGTGTGGACGGAGGCCGTCAGCACTGCCCAACTCGCCGTGGAGCCTGTCTGGCGGGTAGTCCGGGCGCAGTGGCTGCGTTTCGTCTGGCCTGTCCTCTCCATCGTCAGCGTGCTGGGCTGGTCCATTCTGGCCGGGTCCATCCTCCTGTGGGTGGTGGGGCAGTCCTTTGGCTGGCAAGAAGCCAAGGCAGCGGCCATAGCGGCTTTTGTGCTGTTCGTCATTGCGGTGGGATTTGTCCTTGGCAGGTCATCCTATGGCGTTGTCCTGGACCTTACCCGCACCAGGGTGGCGGTTGGCGACAACGCGGTAGGAAGCATCGCTGTATCCAACACCTCAGCACGGCCGCTGTTGCCGGCCGCCCTTGAACTGCCGGTGGGGGCAGCCACCGCCATTTTCCACCTGCCCCGGATGAAACCCGCCCAGGTCCACGAGGATCTCTTCACGATTCCTACAGCGCGGCGTGCCGTCATCGTCGTCGGCCCCGTCCGTTCTGTCCGGGCGGACCCCCTCCACCTGCTGCGGAGGCAGGTCCTCTGGACAGACCCTGAGGACCTCTACGTCCACCCCAGGACAGTGGCTCTGGCCGGATCGGCGGCCGGCTTTATCCGTGACCTCGAAGGAATGCCCACCACTGACCTGTCAAGCGCTGACGTCTCCTTTCACGCCTTGCGGGATTATGTGCCAGGCGATGACAGACGCCATATCCACTGGAAGACGACGGCGCGGACCAACAAGCTGATGGTCCGGCAGTTCGAGGAGACACGCCGTGCGCACCTGGCTATCTCCCTGTCCATCAACACTGACGAGTACGGCTCTGAGCACGAATTCGAGATGGCCATTTCGGCGGCTGCATCCATCGGCCGCCAGGCCATCAGGGAACAGCGTGAGCTTGATGTCCTCACGCAAAAAGGGCCACTCCGTTGCGAGACCGGCCGGAACATGCTCGATGACATGACCAGGATTGTTGGCGCCCCGATGCGTAAGACTGCAGTGGACCTCGCCCGTAACCTGGCCGATAAAGTCCCCAATGCGTCAGTAGTGTTCTTCATCGTTGGCAGCCAGGTGACGCCCGCCCAACTGCGGTCGGCGGCTGCATCCGTCCCTGCAGGCGTCCGCAGCCTGGCAATTCGCCTTCAGCCCGGCGCCGCGCCCTCACGGGCCAACATCGCTGACCTGACTGTTCTCACCTTGGGAGACCTGTCGGATCTGGCCATCGTCCTTAGAAAGGCAGCAGCATGAGCTCCGCCACCGGACTCCGCCCCCGGCGCCAGTCCGCACCACCCGCCCAAGTGTCCCCGTTTCTGGACGGGCGGCCGGCGTGGCATTTCGCCGTCGACGTTGCAGCCCTGACCGTACTCCTGGGTCTGGGCGTGCTGGGCTTCAGCCTGAGTTACGGCGGTGACCCTTACTACCTTGTAGCCGGATTTGGTGGAATCGTCCTGGGCCTGGGCATTGCGGCCCTCAACGCCCACCTTCGGCTTGGCCTGCTGATCACAGCGGCGATTGCTTTGGCCGCGTACTTGGTCCTAGGTACGGCCCTTGCCGTGCCGGACGCCGCCATTGCCGGGTTCATCCCCACGTTGGATTCGTTACGAACCCTGCTGCTGGGTGTGGTCTTTTCGTGGAAGGACATGCTGACGGTAGGTGTGCCGGTTGGCACCGCCGGCGGCGTGCTGATCGTCCCCTTCCTCAGTTCCTTCATCACCGCGTTGGCAGCGGCCCTGCTGACCTGGCGCTCGAGGGGGCCATACTGGCCATTGCTGCCGATCCTGGTGCTCTTTGTCACCGGCATCGCCTTCAGCACCAACGCGGGCTTCCTGACGGTGGAACGAGGGATCGCCCTGACTATGGTGGCCATCGCCTGGGCTACCTTCCGGCGCGATGCCCTGCGGCGCAGCGATACCCGCAAGGTCTCGGTCAACAGCCCGCAGACCGATGCCTCCTCGGCCCGCAGAGCACGGACCCGGCGGCTGGCCACCGCAGCCGCGGTCATTGCGCTCAGTGTCGGCGTCACTGCCCTGGTCTCGCCCCTGGTCACCGCGAGCGATGACCGCCGCGTCCTCAGGAACACGATCGTTCCCCCCTTCGACCCGAAGGACTACATCACTCCGCTGGCCAGCTTCCGGACCTTCGTGAAGGACAAGAAGGACGACAAACTCTTTGTGGTCAAGGGTTTGCCCAAGGACGGGCGCGTTCGACTCGCTGCACTGGATGCGTTCAACGGGACCAACTACAACATCGATCCCAACAGCTCCGGGAACTTCAGCAAGGTCGGTGACGCCAAATCCATCAACACCTTGGCGGATACCGACGGCATCGTGCCAACGGTTGACTACACCCTGGACATCACAGTGGAGGACTACCAGGGGTACTTCGTCCCCGGCGGGCGAAAAACCACAGGCCTGAGCTTTTCGCAGGCTTCGAGCAGCGCAGCCGCAGGACTGTACTTCAACTCCGGCACCGATACCGCCGTCACCACGAAAGGACTGTCCAAGGGAGACTCGTACAGCATCCAGGTAGCGGACCCCGTCAAACTGGAACACGGCCAACTCACTCAATATGACTTTGCCAAGTTCAGCATGCCCGATGCCGTTGAGGTTCCGCCCGTCGTCGGATCCCAGGCAAATGACCTCTCTGCGGACGCTCCGACGGCAGTGGACCGGGTGCGGCAGATCGAAGCGCATTTCCAGAAAAAGGGGGCCTTCAGCAACGGCCTCATCACCGAGGGCCAGTTGCCCAGTGTCTCAGGACACGGGTCTGCCCGCATCAGGAACCTGCTGACAGCCAAGCAGATGCTGGGCGACGACGAACAGTACGCGGTGGCCATGTCACTGATGCTCAGGCATCTGGGCATCCCGTCCCGGGTGGTCATGGGGTTCTACCCCGATCCCAAGAGCCCTGAAAACGGTGCAGGCGAAGTCAGCATCACGGGTAAGGACGTTCATGCCTGGGTCGAGGTCGCATTTGACCGGGTCGGCTGGGTGGCTTTCGACCCGACGCCACCCAAGGACAACGTGCCCATCCCTCCTGACCCGGAGAGCAAGTCCAAACCCAAGCCCCAGGTCCTGCAGCCGCCGCCCCCGCCACAGGAGCCGGCTGAGCTGCCGCCGGACTCTTCCCCGGACGCACTGGACGCGGATCAGAAGAAGAACAATCCCTGGCTCTTCTGGGGACCCATCCTCGCCGCCATTGGCGTGGCCATGATCCCGATAGGCATTCTTGCGCTGCCACTGCTGCTGATTGCGTTGCTGAAGGGCCGACGCCGTAAGGCCAGGTTCACTGAAGGCGATCCTGCCCGCCGCGTCGGTGGCGGGTGGAACGAACTCCTGAGCCTGGCAACTGACATGGGCGCAGGAGTGGACCACCGTGCCACCCGCCGGGAATCTGCCGTCGTGCTGGGTGAGGCTTTCCCCGCAACCCAGTCGACTACCACCTTGCTGGCTCACAGGGCCGATGCGAACATCTTCGGCGCGGGGCAACCGAGCGAAGCGGAAGTCCGGGAATACTGGACCATCGTGGAAGGATCACTTAAGGACATGACGGGAGCCGTGGGTTTCTGGCGCCGCCAGCAGGCCAGGTTCTCGCCGCGGTCCCTCCTTGCCGACGGCAGGACTGCGCTCAGCCTGCGCGGGCTACGGCCGGTCTTGGGGGCCGGGCGCCAGCCAGAAGGAAAGACTGAGGCCGCACGCAAAGCGGAGACCGGTCCGGCCGCTTCCATACCCTCCGGGGACCCGCACTCCCGGGACACGAACTCCGAGGACGCGCAGTCCGTGAACGCGCCACGGGGACGCCGCGAACTTCGGGCCCACACCAATCCCGAGGATGATGCCACTGTCAGGAAGAACCACAACGAGCAATGACACATGATGCAGAGCGCTGCCAGCGCTGTCAGCAGCTGATCCGCTCCGGAGCCACGTTTTGCACGGCTTGCGGCGCCCCATTGAACAACAGGGCCGCCAGGAGTATCCGGAACGTGAATCACGGGCAGCAGGCAGGTGTGGAGGGCATGACCGCGCACCGACCCTCGATTCCCGGTAATATCCCGATAGTGCCCGCTCAATCCGGGCATAACTCCGGCCACGGAAATGGGGGCCTTGGACGAGGGGGAGAAGCCGGAATGGCAGCACGACTTGAGGTAGTACCCGCAGTTGCCGGTAAACGCCTTGGCGCCGCTGTGCTTGACTGGCTTCCGGCCTTTGCCGTGCTGGCAGTCACCTTCACGATCGGTTTCGCCGGTGTGACGCGGACGCTCAGCGGCGGTTTCATCATCTACGACACGTCCTCCGTGGTGCTCTGGGGCGGAATCGGCTCGGCTCTGGCGCTCCTATACGCCCTTGTCCTGGTGGCCATCGAAGGCCGTACGGGAAACACGCTTGGAAACCGGCTCATGGGGATTCGCAGCGCAGATAAGGATGGCTACGCGCCGGGCGGCGGTCCGGTCTTTGTCCGCGGCATATTTACGGGGGCAGGCATCATCCTTGCCATCCTTGCGGCCATTGTTTTGATTGCCCTGAAAGCGTTCGACATAGCTCTGTGGATCCTCACGCCGCTGTTCCTCCTGGGAAGTGCATGGGCTGTTGTGGTGGTTCTCTCCAACTCCTGGGATAAGAACGGCAACCTCCGCGGGTGGCACGACGCTGCGGCGAAGACGCTCGTGTTCGATATCAAGGCGGGCAGGAATCCCGTTACTACCGGTGGTATCCAGGGCCCCTACAGCTTCGCGCCACTGGATCTCCCGCCGGTGCAACAGGTTCCGTCTCCGGTTGCCGGCGCTGCCCCCGCCGCGCCGCAGGTGATTAACGCCCAACAGTTGAACCTGCAGGGAAGCCAGGCTTCTGGAAGCCCGGCTTCGGGCGGTGCCGCGCTGGACCCGAATAAATGGCAGGCCCCTGCAACGCTACAGCCGTCGTCCGCCCCTGCGGCGGGGCAAGCCCCGCATTCGGTCCAGGCCCCGCTTCAGGGCGAGCCGTCACCTCCGGTCCAACTGCCTCCGGTCCAACTGCCCCCGGTTCACCTGCCGGTCGAGGTACACCAGCCCGCTGCTCCCGCGCCAATGAGTCAGGAACAGGCGCCGGCACCGGTATCCCAGCCCTATCCCGCCCAGCCCTATTCCGCCGTCGGCCACCCCGATGATGACCACGAGCGTACGCAATTGAGGGGCGCACAGCCTCCCGCGCCGCTGGCGGTCCTCCGGATCCGGCTCGACGACGGCCGGGACTTCGAACTCGACCGCACCGTCCTTATCGGGAGGAATCCCGCGGCCCATTCCGGGGAGCAGGTGGTGCAAATGCTGGCGATCCAGGACCCGGGCCGTTCCATTTCCAAAACCCATCTTCATCTCCTTTCGGACCGTGACGGGATCTGGGTCACTGACCGGAATTCCACCAACGGCAGCGCCGTCACCACCCCCGACGGCATCCGCACCCCATTGCAGGCAGGCCAGCCGGCATACGTCCGCCCAGGTTCCACCGTCCACTTCGGTGACCGCACCTTTCACCTAGGACAGGCATGAATTCCGAGCCGGACTCGACCACACCTCCCCAGTACACCGAACACGGGCTCCAGCTGAGCTGCGGTTACGGAACCGACCGCGGACTGCGGCGCGAACTGAACGAAGATTCTTTCATTGCATCGGATCCGGTGTTTGCCGTGGCCGATGGCATGGGGGGCCATGAGGCGGGTGAGATTGCCAGCGGCATCTGTGTTCGTGTCCTGGCAGGAATGCCGCAGCTGGCTACGGGCGAGCGAACAGCGACTGCCGCCGTCGTCCAGCAGTACCTGATGAGTGCAGACGAGCGCATCCGGGAGGCCACCGGCTCCCGGGCAGGCACCACGCTCACGGGCGCCGTGGTGGTGGAGCAGATGGGGCTGCCGTATTGGCTTGTGATGAACATCGGCGACTCCCGCACGTACAGGCTGAGCCAAGGCGGATTTTCACAGGTCACTGTAGACCACTCAGAAGTACAGGAACTGGTTGACGCCGGTGAGATCACGCCTGAGCAGGCAACGGTCCATCCGCGAAGGCACGTGGTCACGCGCGCTCTCGGCACGGGTGACGAGACCGAGGCCGATTATTGGCTCCTTCCGGTTGAAGAGGGAGACCGGATCCTGATCTGTTCGGACGGACTGAATGCCGAACTCACAGATGAGCACATCTTCCGCATCCTCAGCACTGTCGGCCACCCCCAGGATGCCGTTGACGCCCTGATTCAATCGGCGCTACGCAGCGGCGGCCGTGACAACGTCACCGTCATCGTGGTTGATGCCAAGAACGTCTTGAACGATGCCGGCGCTGTCACCACAGCGCCACGCTCGGTGGTAGCGGCCGAGGAAGAGGATACGCTTCCACGGAACCTGCTCGATGCCGGTACTGATAACCGGACAGAGGAGAGCGGTGAGCGTGACGTGGGCAAGGATCCGTCGCCAGATTCCGGAGTCGGTTCCGGAGCCGGCGATGCTGACGCCGCCCTGGAGGCAGAGACGGAAGGCAGCCCAGCCGCCGTCCGCGAAGACAGGGAACAAGGTCATGGTCACCAGTAGCTACAGCCCCGGGAGCTGGATCGGAATTGTCCGGTCCGGCACCGCCGTATTGCTGCGCCCGGAAGCCGACCCGGCGCTGGTCCACTCCCTTTGGATGCTGTTGGGAACGGCCCCCCAGGCCCATGAAGTCCTCCATGCAGTCACCAGCGCTTCCGGTGGATCTTTGGCTGAAATCCCGTGGTTCGGCATCGTGGACTTCAAGCAGTCCCTGCGGGTTTTCCTTCGCGGCGACATCGAGCTCACGGCCGTGTTGGCCGGCGGTCCTGTCGAGCTCAACGGACGTGATGTCACCACGTGGACTGAGCGTCACCTGGCGGATCCACAGTGGTACACAGTGAACGTTCCGGGCGGGAGTGCCGGAGCTGAATTGCCACTGGCTGATGGAGTTGTGCTGATGCAGGGTCTGCGGATGGACGCGGGAGCCGTTCCTGAAGCGCGGGTTCCGCTGGCGCTGGTGCCCTCCGTCCAATTGCAGGAACGCTTGGCATCGGAGCTGCCGGTTGTGGCACCAGAGCTGCCGGTTGCGGCACTGCAGGTGCCGGAACCGCCAGTTCAGGCACCGCAGCTGCCGGAACCGCCGGTCCAGGCCCCGCAGGCGGCGGGGCGGCCGGTAGTACAGGCGTTGCCCGAACCACAAACGCCTGAGGCTGCTCCTGACGTTGAGGACTTGCCTGAAGAGCCCATGCCTGAGGCATCCGACAACGTAGCAATTGACCACGGGGTCTCGCAGGAGACCGTGATGGGCATCCACGACGACGACGGAGACTACGACGACGACGACGCCGACCACGACGCCGACCACGAGTCTGTTGGGCCGGCTGACGAACCTGTTTCCGCCGCTGCGTCGGATGCGCCCGAGGAGGTGGCGGCCGTCGAAATGACCGGCAGCTACGATCACCTCTGGGAAAAGACAGTGATGCGGAACATCGAGGATGCCGCTGTCCGGGTCGACCCGGAAGCTGACGAGGCTGCGCAAGGGACAGGCGCGGGGTCTGAGGTAAAGAGCGACGAACCGGCTGCCGAGGCCCCGGAGGCAGCAGACCAACCCCTGGCCGTCTCATTTCAAGCCCACGTTCGGGAGCCAGTCCAACAGCCTGTTGAGCCGCCGGCACCGCCGGTCCAGCAGGGCGGTTTGATCGATTCTGTGCCGTGGCGCAGCGGCTCTTCCAGCGCGGCTCCCGTCTGGACCCCTCCTTCCGGGCAGTCGTTCCCGGTAGCGGTGCCAGTCCTTCCTCTGACGGATGACAGCGACCATGATGGCGAGACCATCATGAAAAGCGATCTGGCAGGGATGGCCGCGGGAGACCAGGCTTCCGTCGTCGACAGGGCTGACGCGGACGGTGCCGGGGCTCAAGGGCCCAAGGTGCTCGCCCGGGTTTGCCCACAAAACCACGCAAATCCTCCCACTCATTCCGAGTGCTCCACCTGCCGCCAGCCTCTTCCCGATGACGCCGTTCAGGTCCCGCGGCCCCCGTTGGGCCGGATGCGGGTGTCCTCGGGCGAGCTGATAGATCTGGACCAGTCGATGATTGTAGGGCGGCAGCCCTCTGTTTCCCGTGTCCAGGGCGGTGTGATGCCCAGGCTCGTCCAGGTAGCCAGCCCCAGCGGAGACATCTCACGTTCCCATGTGGAGGTGAGACTCGAAGGCTGGCACGTTATGCTGTGCGACCTGAAGGCCACGAACGGCACCGTCCTGGTCCGCGAGGGGCAATCCCCGCGGCGGCTTGCGCAAGGTGAAATGGCTATTCTCCTGGATGGGGACATCGCCGAACTCGGCGATGACATTTCCTTGCGGTTTGAGGAGATTCGTTGAGTTCCAAACGTCCCCCCGCCCCACCACCCCGCATCCCCGGTTTTACCTACGTCAGCCTCCTGGGCTCAGGCGGTTTTTCGGATGTTTACCTCTATGAACAGGACAGGCCGCGCCGGAAGGTAGCCGTCAAAGTTCTGTTGTCGGGGCTGAAGACTGACGGGGCACGACGACGGTTCGAGTCTGAGGCCAACCTCATGGCCCAGTTGTCCTCGCACCCCTATATCGTCACCATCTTCGAAGCCGAGGTGACCGATGACGGGCATTCCTACCTGGCCATGGAGTACTGTTCCAGGCCAAGCCTGGATATCCGGTACCGTCGTCAGCGTTTCAGTGTCGACGAAGTCCTTGCCGTAGGCATCCAGGTGGCCTCCGCCGTCGAAACCGCGCACCGCGCCGGGATCGCCCACCGTGACATCAAACCCGCCAACATCCTGGTCACTGACTACAACAGACCAGCCTTGACCGACTTCGGGATATCAGGGACCCTGGGCAGCGACACCGATGAGGATGCCGGGATGTCCATTCCCTGGTCTCCACCGGAGCAGTTCCGGGACGGTCCTGTGGACGGCATTATGGTGGATGTCTGGGCGCTGGGAGCAACCCTCTACACTCTTCTGGCCGGACGGTCTCCCTTTGTCATGCCGGGAGCTGACAATTCCCAGCGCGAACTGATCGCCCGCATCTCCAATATGCCGGTTCCGCGTCTGGCCCGGGCCGACGTTCCCCAGTCCCTCGAGCTTGCGTTGTCAACGGCCATGGCGAAGTCGCCGGTCTCCCGGTACTCGTCCGCCCACGCGTTTGCTCTTGCACTCCAGCGCACCCAGGCTGAACTGAACCTGTCAGTGACGCCTTTTGAGGTTTTGGAGGAGCCGCAGCAGTATGACGGACACCCCGATGATGGCTTCGAAGAAACACGCGTCCGGAGCGTCGCCTCGATCGATCCCGAGCTGACCGGCAGCGCTCCCACGTTCCCGGCACGGACCCGCCCCCTCGCCGGGGAAAGTCCTGCTCCTAAGATTCCCGCTGCGCCTGTTCCTACGGCTCAGCGCGCTCCCCAGGTACCGGGGCCGCAGCTGTTCGCGCCGAAACCGCAGGACCATAAGGAGCCCGGACCGCAGGGACCAGGCACGGCTTACGCTGCGGGGAACACGACTGGCTACGCTGCAGGAAACAACACCGAGCAGGACGATCCAGTCCAGGCCACGATGCTGCGTGGACCAATGGGTTCCGCTCCGGCCCGTGGACCCCACGGCCCCGGCCCGCAGGCAGGCCCGGCACAGTACACGGCCAGCCAGAGCGTACGCGACGATGACCTGGCCGCCACCATCAACCGGCCCCGAGCAACCGGGGAGGCCGATGCCGAGGAAGCTCCCCAGGACACCGGGAAAAGGAATCTGTGGCTGGCAATAGCGGGCGGAACCATCCTGGTGGTGGCAATCATCCTGGGAATAACGTTGTCCCAGACGAGGCCTGAACCGCATGTGCTGGCCACTGAGCAGTTCAGCAAGCCTCCGGCGGATCCCCTGGACGATGGCGTCGTTCCTGACATTGTGAACCTGAAGGGAGCCAACGGAGCGCCGGGCAAGGTGATCTTTACATGGACCAATCCCCAGCCGAAGCCAGGCGATGTCTATAAATGGAACCTTGATGGCGGACCTGTCGAGTCGACCACTGAGCCCAAGGCTGAAATTGTTGCAAACCCGCCGGGGCAGTTCACCTGCATCACGGTGATACTTGTCCGCCAGGACGGCACTGCTTCGGCGGGACAGTCCCTGGACGCACGCGAATGCCATTCACTCTAGGACTAATAAGTAGTTCACGGAACGAATCCGGCATTGCCCTACAAGGAGGCACGGAAATATGGGGAATCTAGCAATAGATTTCTGCGGTGAGTGGCACGAGCCCTCAGACGAGGACGTCTTCAGCATCGGCCGCGAGGGTGACCTTGAGGTTGACGACAACCCTTACCTGCATCGGAGATTCCTCCAGATCGCCCATTATGACGGAATCTGGTGGCTGAGCAACGTGGGCAGCATGCTTTCTGCCACCATCGCGGACGGCTCGGGCGGGATGCAGGCCTGGCTTTCGCCAGGGGCGCGGATACCGCTTGTTTTCAGCCATACCAACGTGATCTTCACGGCCGGTCCAACCACCTATGAGTTTGCCGTGCACCTCAAGACTCCTTCTTTCCGGCAAGAGGTCCACGACGACGAGAGTGGAGGGGATACCACCATCGGGCCAGTTGTCTTCACGGACTCCCAAAAGGCGCTGATCGTGGCCCTGGCCGAACCGATGCTCCGCCGCGAAGGAACAGGCTTCAGCGCCATTCCATCGTCGGCTGCGGCAGCAAAAAAACTTGGCTGGGCCCTGACAAGATTCAACCGGAAGCTGGACAACGTGTGCGACAAACTGGACCGGGTCGGAGTTGCCGGGCTGCGCGGGGGAGGCGGGAAATTGGCCACCAACAGGCGCGCCCGTCTCGTGGAACACGCTGTGACGTCCCACTTAGTGACCGTCGATGACCTGTATTTGATCGAAAAGATGAGGGGAGTCGAAGAAGGGTGAGAATCCGACTGACGCTGCGCCGGGACCCGGCCGAAGCAAAGGACCTGGCCGTCACAGTGGACGGCCTGGCCACGGTGGCTGACATCGCCGTCGAGCTCTGGACCGCAGATCCGGACAGGCGGGGCACGCCGGCGCCCCCAAACCTCACCCTCACCATTGATGAAGCCTTCGTCGCCGGGGGCATGAAGGGCAACGTCCTCAACAGGGCGGACAACCTTTTGGAGTCAGGGCTCCGCCCGGGTTCCGTTGTTTCGCTGACACAGGTCAGCGAGCAGTTTGCCGTCCGCGGGGCCAACCGGGGACCCGCCGCGGCAACACTCCGGATCCTGACAGGACCCGACGTCGGCCAGGAATTTTCGCTGCCCGCCGGAACCAGCTACATCGGCCGGGGCCGGGACGTGGACATCCGGCTGTCGGACCCCATGACGTCGAAGCGCCACGCCCGCATTACGGTGGGCGAGACGGTGGAGATTGTGGACACAAACTCCGCCAACGGTCTCATCATGGATGGGTTGCCCGTGACCCGGGCCACGTTGAATTCTTCGGACACCGTGATGCTTGGAGATACCACGGTGGCTGTGGTGTCCCTGTCACGAAACCAGGCGGCCGCACCGACGTCGCCCCTGGTCGATTTCAACCGTTCACCCAGAGTGGTGCCGCGCTTCGAAACTCCCAAGCGCATGCTCCCGGCCGGGCCGAAACGCCAGGATCACCACCCTTTCCCGTTCATCATGCTCCTGGCCCCGCTGATGATGGGAGGCGTTCTGTTCGCGGTTACCCGGAACCCCATGTCGGCGATGTTTATGGCCATGATGCCGCTGTTCATCGTTGGGCACTATGTGGACCAGAGAATGCGCAGCAAGCGGGAGCGGAAGGAACAACTGAAGCAGTTCCGCGAATCGATGGCAGCATTCCGGCGGGACATCACCGAACTCCAGCACGTGGAGCGCTCAGTACGCCTCCAGGAGGCGCCCTCGGTCAGCGACACAGTGGACTCCATCTACAAGCTCGGGCCGCTCCTCTGGACCCACCGGCCCGAACACGGTGGATTCCTGGGGATCCGCTTCGGGCTGGGTACGGTGCCGTCGAGAGTTCCCCTTGAAGAACCGAACAGCAACGAAACCGAGCCGGAGTTCATGCAGGAGATCCAGGACTGCCTCAAGCAGTTCCAGATCATAGAAGGCGTGCCGGTGGTGTCCCAGCTCCGTTCGGCAGGCTCCTTCGGGCTGGCCGGGGCCCGCGGTCTCGTCGACGACGTCGCGCGGGGAATAGTCCTCCAGGCCGTCGGATTGCATTCGCCCGCGGAGGTGGTGGTCACGGCCATCACCTCGGCTCAATCCAAGGACAGGTGGGGCTGGCTGCAATGGCTCCCGCACGTCGGATCGGGCCATAGCCCCCTGAGCGGGGACCACCTTGCGGCCGGCTCGGCGAGCGGATCCACGCTCCTGGCCCGACTTGAAGACCTGATCGAACAGCGCGAGACGGCGTCAAAGATCCAGGGTCCCCAGCCCAGGCCCGCCGTCGAGGCCGATAAGGAGGAACTTCCCGGCCCGGTGTTGCCCTCGGTCCTGGTCATCGTGGAGGACGACGCTCCCGTGGACCGCGGACGGCTGACCCGGCTCGTGGAGCGGGGACCGGATTCAGGGGTGCACGTGATGTGGGTTGCCACCAGCGTCCAGTCCTTGCCGGCAGCCTGCCGCGACTTTATGGTGGTGGACGGCGATCATGGAACCACCACGGGCCAGGTCCGGCTCGGGCGCCACACCTACCCTGTCAGCTGCGAGAGCCTGGATGCCGAGCTCGCCCAACAGCTTGCACGGATGCTCTCACCCGTCGTCGACGTCGGTAAGCCGGTCGACGACGAATCCGACCTTCCCCGGGCAGTGTCCTACGCGACGCTTATCGGGAAGGACTTTATGGACAACCCCCAGGCCGTGGCGGACCGCTGGAAAGAAAACAATTCCGTACGGGCCACGGCCGTCCCCAACCGGAAGGACAACGGAACACTCCGCGCCCTGGTCGGATCCAAGGGCATAGAGCCGCTGTACCTGGACCTGAAAAACGAGGGCCCGCACGCTCTCGTGGGCGGAACCACAGGTGCTGGAAAATCCGAATTCCTGCAGTCCTGGGTGATGGGCATGGCCGCCGCCTACAGTCCCGACCGGGTCAGCTTCCTCTTCGTCGACTATAAGGGCGGGGCGGCCTTCGCCGACTGCCTCCATCTGCCTCACACCGTGGGACTCGTGACGGATCTGTCGCCGCACCTGGTACGTCGTGCACTGACGTCCCTGCGGGCCGAGCTGCACTACCGCGAACACCTGCTCAACCGGAAGAAGGCCAAGGATCTGCTGGGCCTGCAACGGGAAGCTGACCCGGAAGCGCCGCCGTATCTCATCATCATCGTCGACGAGTTCGCCGCCCTTGCCACAGAGGTTCCTGAATTCGTGGACGGGGTAGTGGACGTCGCGGCGAGGGGCAGGTCACTGGGACTGCACCTGATCCTGGCCACACAGCGGCCTGCAGGCGTCATTAAGGAAAGCCTCCGCGCCAATACCAACCTCCGTGTTGCCCTGCGTATGGCAGACGAGGACGACGCCACAGATATCCTTGGTGTCCCCATTGCGGCCTATTTCGATCCGTCCATCCCCGGGCGTGGGGCAGCCAAGACCGGTCCGGGCCGCATTCAGGGCTTCCAGACCGGGTATGCGGGTGGCTGGACCACGGAAAAGCCCCAGCGTCCCCAGATCGATATTGTGGAAATGGCCTTCGGCTCAGGACCAAGCTGGGAGCCTCCTGCACCGGAGCACCCCGTCAAGGAAGAGCCGGCCGGGCCCAATGACATTGCGCGCATGACGGCGAACATCATCAAGGCTGCCGAAGTGCTGGCCATTGAAGCCCCCCGAAAGCCATGGCTGAACGAGCTCGCAACCACCTACGATTTCTCCAAGCTTCCCAATCCGCGGACCGATGAGCGGCTCCTGCTGGGTGTCGCTGACGATCCCGCCCACCAGAACCAGCCAACCGTCTTCTATGAGCCTGACCGGGACGGCAACATGGCCATCTACGGGACCGGCGGTTCCGGCAAATCCGCAGCCCTGAGGGGAATCGCTATCGCCGCGGCCGTAACTCCCCGCGGAGGGCCGGTGCATGTTTACGGCATCGACTGCGGTTCTTCAGGCCTGAACATGCTCGATGAACTGCCGCACGTCGGCGAGATCATCAGCGGTGACGACGTGGAGCGGGTAGGACGACTGTTGCGCTGGTTGCGCGATATCGCCGATGACAGATCAGCGCGTTTCGCCGAAGTCCGCGCATCCACCATTGTGGAGTATCGCCAACTGTCAGGCAGGCCGGATGAAAAGCGGATTTTCGTGCTGGTGGACGGTATGTCGGCCTTCCGCGAGACGTATGAGTTCAGCAGGCTGTCCGCCCTTTGGGACATCTTCCTGCAACTCGCGACTGACGGCCGGCCCCTGGGTATCCACCTTGTGGTGTCCGGGGACCGTCCCAACGCTGTACCTCCGTCGCTTTTGGCATCGATCCAACGGCGTCTGGTCCTGCGTTTGTCCTCTGAGGACGACTACATGTCCGTCGACGTGCCTAAGGACGTCCTGAGCAAAACGTCCCCACCAGGGCGGGGGCTCCTGGGTGACAACGAAGTCCAGCTGGCCGTGCTCGGCGGGAACTCGAACCTCGCCCTCCAGGCCAGGGAGGTGCACAAGCTCGCCCAGGCGATGCTTCGTCAAGGAGTCGAGAAAGCGCCGCAGATCGAACGGCTGCCGGACCAGGTGGACCTGGATATCCTGCCGTCGGGACGTCCGGACGCGCCCGTGATCGGCGTGGACGACGAAACACTGCAACCGGCCGAAATCGTCGCCAAGGGACCGCTGCTTTTGGCGGGTCCCCCCGGTGGTGGCAGGACCGTGGCCCTGGTGACAATGGCTTACGCCCTCCGCCGCTCCAATCCAAGTACGGAACTCGTCTACATCGGATCGAGGCGCTCAGCAGTAGCTTCCCTTAGGGTCTGGGACCGCTCGTTCGTGGGGGCGGACGATGTCCAAGAGGCCCTTGAGGATCTCACCGAGCATTCCACGGGCAACCCCGGAAGCCTCGCCATCTTTATCGAGGGCCTTACTGAATTCACCGACACCATTGCGGAATCGGGCATCGGACGTCTGGTGACGGCGTCGATCAAGGCGGACCAATGGGTGGTGGGCGAATCCGAGACGTCAACCTGGTCCTCGGCGTGGTCCCTCGCGCAGCCGTTCAAGTCCGGACGCCGGGGCCTGCTCATCAACCCCGGAGACATTGAAGGCGACAGCCTGCTCAACACATCATTGGGCCGGATCAGCAATGACTTCATTCCCGGACGCGGCTACATCGTCGGCAGGGGGAAGGTGCGCAAGCTCCAGGTGGCGCTGCCGCCGGAGGACCGTTCGTACGGGGAGTCAGCCCTCAGCGGGGCCGGTGTGGCCGGCGCGTAAAGAAAAATCAGGCGGGTAGAGCCCGCGACAGGAAGGCCCGGAGCCGCTGCGCGGGCAGCAGCGGCGCTCCGGGCTTTCCTGTTGGCTGCTTCTGGATACTGCCTTCTGGCGGCCGGACAATGTCGGCCCCTTAAGGCAAGATAGGTCTGTGAGCACAGCACCGGGAAATGAAGCACTGGCAGACAACTCAGCACTGGCGGACAAGGCAGCACTGGTCGAATCTTCCGCTGGCGCGGTACCGCCCGAAGACATGCGGGAAGAGTATGAGGCCCTGGCTGATCAGGTGCGCAAGCACCGCTTCGCGTATTACCAGCAGGACGAACCGCTTATTTCGGATGCGGAGTTTGATGAGCTTTACCGCCGGCTTGAGGCGATGGAGGCCTTGCATCCGGAACTCGTGGCCAATGATTCCCCTACACAGGAAGTCGGCGGAGAAGTTTCCGCTGCTTTTGCCGCCGTCGAGCATCTCCAGCGGATGTACAGCCTGGAAGACGTCTTCTCCCTCGATGAACTGAAGGCCTGGATCACCAAAGCCGAGGCCTCTGTGGCCAAGCTCGGAGGGAACAACAACGGGCGCCCTCAATGGCTGACCGAGCTCAAAATTGATGGCCTCGCCGTCAACCTGCTCTACCGGGACGGGAAACTCGTGCGTGCTGCCACCCGTGGAGACGGCACCACGGGGGAGGACATCACCCACAATGTCCTGACCATCAAGGAGATCCCGCAGGAGCTCAAGGGCAGCGGTTTTCCGGCAGAAATGGAAATCAGGGGGGAAGTCTTCATTCCTTCCGAAGCCTTCGCTGAATTCAATGCGGCGCTGATTGAGGCAGGAAAAGCCCCGCTGGCAAATCCGCGAAACGCTGCCGCCGGTTCCCTCAGGCAAAAGGACCCTGCGGAAACCGCCAAACGTCCGCTCCGGATGTTTGTGCACGGAATCGGTGCCCGTGAAGGCCTGGATACCGGCAGCCAATCAGAAACCTACCGCCAGCTCGAGAGCTGGGGCCTGCCGGTCAGCCCTTACTTCGAGGTTCTGGACGGGCTTGAGGACATTCTCGAATTCATTGCCCGCTACGGCGAAAAGCGCCACAAGCTGATGCATGAAATCGACGGCATCGTGGTCAAAGTTGATAACTTCGGCACCCAAAGAGCACTCGGTTACACCACGCGTGTGCCGCGCTGGGCGGTCGCTTACAAGTACCCGCCGGAGGAAGTCCACACGAAGTTGCTGGACATCGCCGTTAACGTTGGCAGGACCGGGCGGGTGACTCCCTTCGGCGTGATGGAGCCAGTTAAGGTAGCCGGATCCACCGTGGAAATGGCCACGCTTCATAACCAGGACGTTGTCAGGGCCAAGGGCGTGAAAATAGGCGACATCGTGGTTCTCCGGAAGGCGGGGGATGTCATCCCGGAAATCGTGGGGCCGGTCCTGGCCTTGCGGGACGTGCAGGATCCGCCGGTCCGCGAGTTCGTCATGCCCACTGAATGCCCGTCGTGTGGAACTCCGCTCGCACCCGCCAAAGAGGGCGACGTCGACATCCGTTGTCCCAATGCCCGTTCGTGCCCCGCCCAGCTCCGTGAGCGGGTTTTCCATCTGGCCGGCCGCGGCGCCTTTGACATCGAGGCGCTTGGTTGGGAGGCGGCGATCGCGCTCACCCAGCCTGCCGAACCGGAGACCCCGCCCCTCACCACGGAAGCGTCACTCTTCGACCTCAAGCCCGAGGACCTGGCGGATGTGCGCATCCGGCGCGAGAAGCGCTCAAAAGGCGTTGGCACCGGAGAACATGAACTCGTGCCGTACTTCTTCTCCAAGCCCACGGCCAAGTCACCCTCGAAACCCACGGCCAACACCGGGAAGCTCTTCAAGGAACTCGAGAAAGCCAAGTCCCAGCCGCTGTGGCGGGTTCTCGTGGCGCTTTCCATCCGCCACGTTGGCCCACGTGCTTCGCGTGCGTTGGCCACCGAATTCGGCAGCATGGATGCCATCCGGCGGGCTTCCGAGGACCAGCTTGCCCATGTTGACGGAGTTGGACCAACCATCGCTGCGGCAGTGACGGAGTGGTTCGCCGAAGACTGGCACCGCGAAATTGTCGACGCCTGGGCTGCTGCCGGAGTGCGGATGGAAGATGAGCGCGACGAATCAACGCCGAGGACCCTTGAGGGCCTGACTATCGTTGTCACCGGAAGTCTTGAACACTTCAGCCGGGACGAAGCGAAGGAAGCCATCCTGATCCGCGGTGGGAAAGCGTCAGGTTCAGTCTCGAAGAACACGAGCTATCTGGTGGCCGGTGAAAGTGCCGGAACCAAGCTGGACAAGGCAGAGCAGCTGGGCGTTCCCGTGCTGGATGAGGACGGCTTCCGTGAATTGTTGGCTAACGGGCCGGCAAGAGCGACGGGCGACGAATCTGAATCTGCCGCAAACGACGCCGGACCAGCCCCTGAAAGCGGTCCCGCCGAGGACAAGGACCCCGCCGAGGACACCGACGACATGCAACTCCACGATGCGGGAGGCGCATGATGGGCCCGGAGCATACCCAACTGCTGGACCTGGCCAAGGCGGCCGCCGCCGCTGGCGCCGCTGTCCTGGCCGGCCGGAACGCCGCCGGGTTGAAAGCGAGCAATAAGGGCGCTGCCGGTGACTGGGTGACGGCATTTGACGTCGCGGCCGAAAACGCAGTCCGTGATGTCATCGTTCAGGCTCGGCCTGACGACACCATTACCGGAGAGGAACACGGCACGCACGTGCCGGCGTCGCCCAGCGGCTACCGCTGGTCCATCGATCCCCTCGACGGAACCACCAACTTCATCCGCAACATCGTTTACTACGGCACGTCGGTGGCGGTTGCGGATCCCGACGGCGTCTGGCTGGCCGGGGTGGTCAATGCCCCTGCCCTGGGCAAGTTGTTTTACGCTTCCAGAGGTCAGGGCGCCTGGCTGGAGGAGGGCGGCCATGTCACCCGGCTGAACGGCCCGGAGCCCGGACGGCCCGGGCAGATCCTGGCATCAGGGTTCAGTTACGACCCCGACGTCCGGGCTGAACAGGCGGGCGCCTTGGCGGGCTTTATGGAGGGCTTCGCGGACCTGCGGAGGCTCGGATCAGCTGCCTTGGATCTGTGCCTTGTGGCTGACGGCACCCATGATGCCTACGGAGAGCGGGGGCTCAACGAGCATGATTTCGCGGCCGGCGCGCTGATCGCTGAGGAGGCCGGTTGCTGGGTGCGCCGTCCCCGCCTCACCAGCCCGCTCGAGGGTGGTCCCTCCCTTGAGGAGCGTTTGTCCGCGTGGACGTGTGCGGGCACACTGGAAATGTCCGGCAAGTTCCCGCTCTGACCCTCGTCTCGGCATTGGGAGTGGGTTCGGGAGTGATAGTTCAATCACGGAAACGTTGCTTTCGCAGCAATAGCGGGGAAGCCCCTATTAGCATTGCCACGTGCCTTCGCCGATTCTCATACGCCCTGCCGTCCCCTCAGACTACGATTCCGTAGCCCGCATCACCCGGGACTCCTACCTCGCTGCAGGCTACTTCGAGACCGCCGAGCACCCGTACATGCAGCAGATTCAAAAAGTCGATGCCCGGGCCGCGAACGCTACGGTCTGGGTGGCAGAGCGTGCGGGGCAAGTCATCGGCTCCGTGACACTGGCTGTGGCCGGCGAACCCTTCGCGGACATCGCACTCGAGGATGAAGTTGAATTCCGCATGCTGGTGGTTGATCCGTCGGTGCAGCGGAGCGGGGCAGGCAAAGCCATGGTGGAAGCCATTCTTGACTACGCCGGCACCCTGGAAGGGATCAGGGGTGTTTCCCTGACCACCGGCATGACGTGGGACAGCGCCCATGGGCTGTATCAAAAGACAGGATTCCAGCGGGTGCCTGAACGCGACTGGCTGGTCCCGGGCACCGACATAAAGCTGCTCGTTTACCGGCGCGACCTCCCGGCGACCTAAAGTAGTGCCGACTCCATGACCCTGCTGCGTCCGGAGACGGCAAACAGCCGTCCGCCAGGATGCTGCACTGCGAAAGGCACTAGATGCGCAAGACGTTTGGCTCCGGCTCCGCCTGGGAAAAGATCCTTGGCTATTCACGCGCGGTACAGGTGGACAACACGCTGTACATCTCGGCCACCGCAGCGAGCGGCGAGGACGGAATTGTAGGCGAGGATTTCTACACCCAGACCAGATTCATCCTCGAGAAGCTAGGTGCAGTACTGGCCGATGCCGGGTTTGAATTCTCCGACGTGGTGCAGTCCAAGCTCTACCTGACGGACATCAGCCAATGGGAAGAAGCAGGCCGCGCCCACGGCGAAGTCTTCGGGGAAATCCGCCCCACCCTGTCACTGGTTCACGTGCTGCCGTTCCTTGACCCGAAAATGCTGGTCGAAATCGAGCTCGTGGCCCAGAAGAGCGCCAGCTAGCTTTGCACAAAGCCCGGGAAGCCGGGACCTAGTTGTCTGTTCGCGCCGCCCCGGAGGGCGCAGACGGCAGCCCATAGCGGTGTTCTGGCCGGCCGGTAGTGCCGTAGCGAAGCTGGATATCGACGGAGCCGTCGTCCGCCAGGGAGGACAAGTAGCGTTGCGCAGTGGCGCGTGAAACACCCACCCGCGCTGCGACTTCCGCAGCCGAATACTGTTCCCCGGGGACCAAGGACTCCAGAACAGCCGCTTCGGTTGCCGACCGCGGCCGCACCGAGGGGCTTACCTCACCGGGGATCAGCGCGCGCTTGGCTCGTTCGACAGTTTCCTGATCGACGTTTCCTGGCTGGGCGAGGATACGACGGTAACGGGCATACGCGCGAAGTTGCTGGGACAGGGACTCCGAAGTGAAAGGCTTGAGCAGATATGCCAGGGCCCCGCGGCGGAAAGCGAGCTGCAGCGACCCGGTGTCCGAGGCGGCGCTCAACATCATGGTGTCGACGTCGAGCTGCCGGAGCAGGTCCAGGCCCGACGCATCCGGCAGGTACACGTCCAGCAGCACCAGATCCGGGCGCAGGCTGTGGATGGCCTTGAGCGCCTGGGATGCGGAACCTACGGGAGCCAACGCCAGGAATCCCGGCACTGAATCCACGTAGGCAGCATGGAGTTTGGCGACGTGGAAATCGTCATCCACAATCAGCACCCTGAAATCCTCAGACATCGTCGTCCCTTCCTGATGAAACCGTTATGCCGGTGTCCGTTGTACCCGGCAGGGTGGCCATGAACACTGCCCCCGGTCCTCCGGGGGCACCATTCTCAAGGACCGTGACGTCCCCGCCACGCCGCCGGGCCAGTTGGCGGGCGAGGGCGAGCCCGAGTCCCTGGCCACCAGCTGCGCGAGCCGGCGTCGTCGAGGTTCCAGCAGTGGTAAACCCCTCCGAAAACACGTCGTCAACATGTCCTGGATCCAACCCGTCCCCGGAATCGGCCACCACAATGTGCAGGGTCCCGCCGTCCTCGCCTGGGGCATCCAGCGCTTCGACCTCAACCCAGCGCTCAGCGGACGCACCGGAGACGGCCGCATTGACTCCGTTGTCGATGAGGTTGCCAAGCACGGTAGTGACGTCCTGGGGATCAGTGACCTGACCGCGCACCAGTGTTTCCGGGCCGATGCGCAGCGCTACGCCCCGCTCGTTCGCTTCCACACCCTTGGCTCCGATAAAGGCCTGGAGATACGGATCCTGCAGCAATTCGGCTTGGTCCACCGGAAATTTCAACGGGCCCGTCGCAACCAACTGCGCCAGATAATCCTGTGCCTGCCGGAACTGTCCGATGCTCATGAATCCGGCAAGGGTATGCAGCTGATTCGCGAATTCGTGGCGCTGCGCCCTCAGCGCCGTGGACATGGTCCCCACAGCATCGAGTTGGCGGGTCAGGTGTTGCAGCTCTGTGCGGTCCCGCAGCATGATGACCCAGCCCAGGTCCTCTGTCCGGTGCAACGCTTTCCGTGCACTTGCGACCACCACCCGGGCGCCGGCAACCAGTTCGATTGCATCCCTCTCCTGGGCCCCGGGCTCGGTCAGCGCTTTCAGCTGGGCGGGAAGCGGGGCCCGGGCCCAGGGTGTCCCGGTCAGATCGTCGAGGTCGAGAAGCCGTTGGGCCGCGGCGTTGAAGACACTGATCCTGCCATCGCCGGAGATACCGACAACGCCTTCGTCCACTCCCTGAAGGACAGCAACCTGGTCGTGGACAAGGGTGCTGATTTCCTCGGGCTCCAACCCCAGCGTGAGCCGTTGCAGACGCCGTCGCAAAAGGAACGATGCCAAGATGCCCGCCAGGAGGGCTCCAGCCGCCGTCACTGCAATGGGCACAATGTCCCGGGCCAGGCTCCGGGAGATGCTCTCGGTGGAATATCCCACGCTCACTTCCCCGACGATGGCGGAGGAGCCAGGGGCGAAAACGGGTACCTTCGCGCCGGCGGAAGGACCCAGTGTGCCTGTATTCCGGGTGGTCACTTCCTTGCCGGAGAGCGCATCGGAGGGATCCGTGCTTACCTTTTCCCCGAGGCGGTCGGCGTCAGGGTGGGCCAGGCGAAGTCCTGTTTCGTCAGTAATGACCACAAAGAGTGCCCCGGTGCGGTTGCGGGCGCCTTCCGCCACAGCCATGAGCGGTCCCTTGAGCAGCGCGGACGGCGGGGGAGTACCCTCCTCCTTGCTGATCGACTGCACCTCGGCGCGGACGGAAGGATCCGAAGCTACGGTTCGGGCAAGAGTGAGGGCCTGGTTCTCTGCCTCACGGCCTAAACGGTCATACGTGAGCCACGCGTGCATGGCTCCGCTGAGCAGGACCACGAGCAATACGACGCCAAGCTGCAGGAGCAGGGTCTGTGTCGAGAACCGCAGGGGAAGGCGGGATGTGGAGCGCTTCATGATTCTCCTGACAATCCCCTCAATCTAACCGACCGTTGCCTGGCCTGTACTGAATGCCTCAGCCGCATGGCTGTGAGCTAAATGAGCAAAATGCTCCCAATAAGCAGTATGCCAATCAATTGAGCCAAAGGCACAGCCGTGATCGAGGCCACTATAACGTCTGTATCGCGCATCACACCGTTGTGGTGCTGTTCACACGAAAAGGAGCCGGCCGTGCTGGTACTACTTGGATTCGCCATGATCGCAGTATTCATGGTGCTGATCATGACGAAGAAGTTGACGCCAGTACTGGCGTTGATCATTGTTCCCACTGTATTCGGATTGTTTGCAGGCGCTGGATTGGGCATCGGCGACATGGTGATGGACTCAATGAAGTCCATGACCTCCACCGCCGCGCTGCTGATGTTCGCCATTATCTACTTCGGCCTGATGATCGACGTCGGGCTTTTCGATCCGCTGGTCAGGTTCATCCTGCGCAAGCTCGGCAACGACCCCGCCAAGGTTGTCCTCGGCACGGCGATCCTGGCGGCAGCAGTGTCCCTGGATGGCGACGGTTCCACGACGTTCATCCTCACCACGGCCGCCATGCTGCCGATCTACCTCCGGCTGAAGATGAGCCCGGTGGTCCTGACCTGCGTGGCCGGGCTGGCCAACGGCACCATGAACATCCTTCCGTGGGGAGGCCCCACGGCACGCGCCGCCTCCGCTCTGAAGATCGACGTCAACGACGTCTTCGTTCCGATGATCCCGTCCCTGATCGCTGGCCTGGTTGTAGTTTTCGTCTTTTCCTGGCTGCTGGGTCTTCAGGAGCGCAACCGCCTCCGCGCCACGGCTCCCGGGATCTGGGGTGATCTTTCGGATCCAGCAGAGGCGTTCGACGGCGGTACCGCGTTCGACGGCGGCACTCCGGCCGGTTCGGGCGGAACTTCCCGCAGCGGCCACAGCGGAAGCAAGGGCGATGCACCTGCCGGCGGTAGCCCCGCCGTCGAGGGCTCAGCAGTTGCTGTTCTGGACCATCCCGAACTGGTTGACGACAAGGATTCAGCCATGGCTGATACCGCACTGGATCCCAACCGCAAGACCCTGCGCCCGAAGCTCCAGTGGTTCAACCTCGGCCTGACCGTGGCCGTAATGGGCATGCTCATCGCTGACCTGGTCCCCCTGCCGTACGTCTTTATGGTGGGCTCGGCCATCGCCCTGCTGGTGAACTTCCCCAGGGTCAAGGATCAGGCCACCCAGCTCATCGCCCACGCGCCGTCCATTGTTGCCGTGGTCAGCATGGTCATGGCCGCCGCTGTACTGACCGGGGTGCTCACCGGCACCGGCATGGTCGAGGCCATGTCTGCCTGGCTGGTGAACATCATCCCGTCCCAGATGGGTCCCTTCATGGCCGTGATCACCGGTGTGCTCAGCATCCCCATGACGTTCTTCATGAGCAATGATGCCTTCTACTTCGGGGTGCTGCCGGTTCTGGCCGAGACGGCCAGCCACTACGGCATCAGCGCCGCAGACATGGCACGCGCTTCCATCACCGGCCAGCCGTTCCACCTGCAGAGCCCGTTGGTTCCGGCAATCCTGCTCCTCGTTTCCCTTGCGAAGGTGGACCTGGGCGACCACCACAAGAAAGTGCTGTGGCGCACGGCCGTTATTTCCCTCGTGATGCTTGGTGTGGGAGTCCTTACAGGAGCCATCGGAATCGGCTAACCTGAAACTGCCGGCGGCTTGCCGTCTGGCCGGTTGTGCCCGTCTCACGCCCGCTGGGGGTCGTCAGGCGGGCACACTGTTGCCACGTAGACTATGGGGGAAACCAACTACCTTGCAGGGGAGATCCATGGCTGCGATCAACCGTGACGACGTCGCGCATCTTGCGCGGCTGGCGCACATCGAGATGAGTCCCGACGAACTGGACAGAATGGCAGGCGAACTCGCCGTCATCGTTGACGCCGTGAAGTCGGTGAGCGAAGCCGCCGGCGACGACGTCCCGGCCACGTCGCACCCCATCCCGCTCACCAACATTTTCCGTGAAGACGTCGTGGGGCACACGTTCACCGCAGAAGAGGCATTGTCCGGCGCGCCGGATGCCCATGAGAACCGATTCAAGGTTCCGGCAATCCTGGACGAGGACTGAGACATGACTGAATTCAACACCACCGGCACCAGCGCCTCCGAGCTCATCCGCAACTCCGCCGCGCAGCTGGCTGAGAAGCTCGCGGCCCGCGAGGTCTCAGCCGTTGAGGTCACCCAGGCGCACCTGGACCGCATCGCCGCAGTAGACGGAGGCGACAGGGGAGTCCACGCGTTCCTGCACGTCAACACCGAAGAAGCGCTCGCCGTTGCCGCCGAGGTGGACACCATCCGCGCCGCAGGCGGAGCCGCGGCCGAAGAGCTCCACGCGCTCGCCGGCGTCCCCATTGCCGTCAAGGACCTCATCGTCACCATCGGCCAGCCCACCACGGCGGGTTCCAAAATCCTCGAAGGCTGGCGCAGCCCGTACGACGCCACAGTCGTGAAGAAGCTGCGCGCCGCGAAGATGCCCATCCTGGGCAAAACCAACCTCGACGAGTTCGCGATGGGTTCCTCCACGGAGCACTCCGCCTTCGGGCCTACCCGCAACCCCTGGGACCTGGACCGCATCCCCGGTGGTTCGGGTGGTGGCTCTGCTGCCGCCGTCGCGGCTTTCGAAGCACCCCTTGCCCTCGGCACGGACACCGGTGGTTCCATCCGCCAGCCCGGGGCCGTGACCGGAACCGTGGGCGTCAAGCCGACGTACGGTGGCGTTTCCCGCTACGGCGCCATCGCCATGGCATCTTCCTTGGATCAGATCGGCCCCGTGTCACGTACGGTGCTGGACTCGGCTTTGCTGCATCAGGTGATTGGCGGGCACGATCCCTTCGACTCCACCTCGCTGCCGGATCCCCTCGCTGACCTTGTTGCCGCTGCGCGCATCGGCAACATCGAGGGTATGAAAATCGGCATCATCAAGGAACTTCACGGCGAGGGCTACCAGGCCGGCGTCGAAAACCGTTTCAACGAGTCCCTGGAGTTGCTGAAGCAGGCCGGAGCGGAAATCGTTGAGGTCTCATGCCCCAACTTCAAGTACGCGCTGGGTGCCTACTACCTGATCATGCCGTCCGAGGCCTCCTCGAACCTGGCCAAGTTCGACGGCGTCCGATACGGCCTGCGGGTTCTCCCCGAGGATGCGCCCATGACCATTGAACGCGTGATGGGAGCCACCCGCGCGGCCGGCTTCGGAGACGAAGTCAAGCGGCGCATCATCCTTGGCACCTACGCCCTGAGCGCCGGCTACTACGACGCCTACTACGGCTCTGCGCAGAAGGTCCGCACGCTGATCCAGCGTGACTTCGAGGCCGCGTTCGCCAAAGCCGACGTCCTGGTTTCGCCCACGGCACCCACCACAGCGTTCAAGCTCGGTGAGAAGCTGGACGATCCGCTGGCCATGTACCTCAACGACGTCGCGACCATCCCTGCGAACATGGCAGGCGTGCCGGGCTTGTCCCTTCCTGGCGGGCTCGCCGACGAGGACGGGCTCCCGGTGGGCATCCAGCTCCTCGCCCCGGCCCGTGAAGACGCCCGGCTTTACCGGGTGGGTGCAGTCCTTGAATCATTGCTCGAGGCGAAGTGGGGCGGCCCCATCCTGGCCAGCGCGCCCTCACTCACTGAGCTTGTCACGAGCCACGGAGGTTCACGCTGATGTCCGACGCAATCCTGACCTTCGATGAGGCCATGGAGAAGTACGATCCCGTCCTGGGGTTCGAGGTCCATGTGGAGCTCAACACCAAGACCAAGATGTTCTCCTCAGCGCCCAACGTCTTCGGCGACGAGCCAAACACCAACGTCAACGAGGTGGACCTCGGCATGCCCGGCGTCCTGCCCGTGCTGAACAAGACGGCCGTGGAATCCTCCATCAAGATCGGCCTGGCACTCAACTGCAAGATCGCCGAGAACTGCCGCTTTGCCCGGAAGAACTACTTCTACCCGGACACCCCGAAGAACTTCCAGACCTCGCAGTACGACGAACCCATCGCCTACGACGGCTACCTGGACATCGAGCTCTCCGACGGAACAGTGTTCCGCGTCGAAATCGAGCGGGCCCACATGGAGGAAGACGCCGGAAAGCTGACCCACATGGGCGGATCCGCCGGCCGCATCCAGGGTGCCGACTACTCCCTGGTGGACTACAACCGCGCCGGTGTTCCGCTGGTCGAGATTGTCACCAAGCCCATCCAGGGTGCCGGTTCGCGGGCTCCGGAACTGGCCAAGGCCTATGTGGCAGCGGTCCGTGAAATCGTAAAAAACCTCGGTGTTTCAGACGCCAGGATGGAACGCGGGAACGTCCGCTGCGACGCCAACGTCTCACTCCGTCCGCATGGCCGCGAACGCTTCGGCATCCGGTCCGAGACCAAGAACGTGAACTCCTTGCGCGCCGTCGAACACGCCGTCCGCTACGAGATCCAGCGGCACGCCGCCGTTCTGGACTCGGGCGAGCCCGTGGTTCAGGAAACCCGCCACTGGCACGAGGACACCCGCACCACCACGTCCGGCCGGGCTAAGTCCGACGCCGACGACTACCGCTACTTCCCGGAGCCTGACCTGGTTCCTGTTGTGGCTTCCCGCGAATGGGTTGAGGAACTGCGGGCGACTCTGCCTGAGCCCCCTGCCGAGCGGCGGAAGCGGCTGCAGTCCGACTGGGGCTATTCGGATCTGGAGTTCCGCGACGTCGTCAACGCAGGTGTGATGGACGAGATCGAGGAAACCATTGCCGCCGGCGCCACTGCATCGGTGGCCCGCAAGTGGTGGATGGGCGAGATCGTCGGGCGCGCCAAGAACGCCGACGTCGATCCCGGCCAGCTCGGTGTGGCGCCTGCCACCATCGTTGAGCTGAACAAGATGGTTGAAGACGGCAAAATCAACAACAAGATGGCTACCGAAGTACTCGATGGCGTACTCGCCGGCGAAGGTACTCCGGCGGAGATCGTGGAGAAGCGCGGCCTCGCCGTGGTGTCCGACGACGGCCCGCTCCTCGAGGCCATTGATGCGGCCCTCGCCGCGCAGCCGGATGTTGCCAACAAGATCCGCGGCGGCAAGGTGCAGGCCATCGGAGCGATCGTTGGCGGAGTCATGAAGGCAACGCGCGGACAGGCGGACGCGGGCCGGGTCCGCGAGCTGATCCTGGAAAAACTTGGAGTCGAAGGGTAGTCGAAGGCTGAGTCGAAGCATGATGTGAAGTCTTCCCAACTGGGTGGCAGTTGTTGTTGTTTTGAGCCGTCAAAACAACAACAACTGCGACCCAGTCGGGTTTTTTGAAGGCTGCGGGAGGTAACCCAAGAGTGCCTCTGAGCCCGGATGTGAACTTGTGTCAATCTTGTGCATTCGCCGCTGCTTCCGGTCGTAAACTGCTCTCAGGGCGCCGGTGTCCACCCGGCGCGACGGGAGGAAGTGCCATGGCTACCCAGGAGCCCAGGAACATACGTAAAGCAGCCCTCGTGGGCACCATCGCGGTCGCGCTCACCGGAACGGGGGTTGCGGTCGCGTGGGCAGCGGGTGATCCGCCCAACAACGGACAGTCCCAGTCAGCCACCCCTCCTGGCCACTCCGAAGACAAGGGACAGAAGAACAGGCCGGACAAAGCCCAGCGTGGCCAGGCCCTGCATAGCGAGACCGTCGTCAAGAACCCGGACGGTTCCTTCCAGACCGAGGTTTCCCAGCGGGGAACGGTGGACTCAGTCAGCGAGAACTCCGTCACAGTCAAGAGCGAGGACGGGTTCAGCCAGAGCTACGTCATCAACGCAGAAACGCGGATCACCAAACTCCCCGCACTCGCAGAGGACGGCTCTGTTCCCACGGACGAGTCCGGGAAACGGCTCAAGCCTACCGATGTCACCGCAGCGGACCTTAAGGCCGGCGACACAGTGCGCGTCCAGGGCATCCGGGACGGCGACTCCGTCAGAGCGGAAAAGGTGGTTGCCGGAGTTGCCCCGGACGGGCCCGGGAACGGCATGGGCTTCGGCAGGGACAACCGCCCGGGCAAGGATCACGCCAAAGGCAACGGCAAGGCCCAGGGCAAGGACCAAGCGCCAGGCGCCTCACCCTAGGCGGAACGTCTGAGCCACCAGAGACGGTCAGGACGCGAAAACGGTCCGGGGACACCCACATTTACGTGTCCGGACCGTTTCGGCGTCCTGGGGCTTTTTGCGTGTCCTAAGCAGGAGTCCCATCCGCGTCGATGAGTCCGTCCATGATTTTTTGGAGCGCATCGCACACCATCATGACCGAGGTCCGCTTGAGGTTTTCGGGGCGGGCGAGGATATCGATCCTCCTCCTGGTGCTGATGCCTTCCAGCGGGCGAAGCACAATACCCGGATTCAGCGCCGGCCTTGCTGTGTAGCGGGGCAGCAGGCCGATCACGCTTCCGGCGGCAACCAGTGCCGCGACAGTGGAGTAGTCGTTGATGCGGTGCACAATGTTCAGTTCATGGCTGGAGGACGCGGCGACGGCGGTCAGGACGTCCGCGGGGGAGTAACCGGCCCGGCTGGTCACCCAGGGTTCGCCCGCGACGTCGTCGGCTGTCAGTGAGCGCAACCGGGCCAGCGGGTGGTTAGCCGGAAGGGCGACGTCGAGAGGCTCGCGGGCCAGCGGGATCACGGCCACCCGCTCCTCAGGCCAGCGCGGGCTGTGATCCATCCGGTGCGCCAGCACCAGGTCGTAGCGGGCGGTCAGGGCCGGAAAATCATGCTGGGCAACGTCCTCGTCTGACAGCAGCACCTTCGGAGTGTCAGGGGCGTCCAGGAGGCGGGCCAGCGGAGCGAACAACACCTGGCCCGCGCTGTGGAATCCGCTCACGGTCACGGGCGAGACCGGCGAGACGTGGTAGGCACCTATCGCCCGCCGGGCTTCGGCCATCGCGCTGACGACGGCGGCTCCCGCGTCGGCCAGAACCTGCCCGGCGTCGGTGAGGACAAGGTTCCGTCCTTCCTTTCGTGTCAGGGGCACGTCCAGGCTTTTCTGCAGCGCAGCCAGTTGTTGGGACACAGCGGAAGGTGTTACCAGAAGCGTTTCGGCCACGGCTTTGACGCTCCCAAGGGCGCCCAGTTCGCGCAACATCTCCAGCTGATGAATTTCCATAAGCCCGATTGTATGCGTAAGTAAAATCTAAATCGTCGATGGAGAAATTATTGGTTGTGCTAACGCGTTATTGACGCTCTAATGAATGGAGTTCATGGCCGCCGAAACGGAGGCCAGCAAGAGTGGAGGAAGCCGATGAAGGCTCTGTATAAGTCCGGAGCCCATGCCGGGTTCGAACTGGCAGACAGGCCAGAGCCCGAGGCCGGCCCTGGCGATGTCAAGATCCGCGTGATGACCACGGGCATCTGCGGCACCGACCTCCACATCCAGTCCTGGGATGCCTGGGCGCAAAGCATCATCGAGGCCCCGCTCATCCCCGGCCACGAGTTCTACGGCGAAGTGGTGGAAACAGGGGACGGCGTCAGGGACGTCAAAGTAGGCGACAGAGTATCCGGCGAGGGACACGTGGTCTGTGGAATCTGCCGCAACTGCCGTGCAGGGCGGAAGCAGATGTGCATCCACACTGTCAGCGTCGGTGTCCAGCGCGACGGCGCCTTCGCTGAGTACGTGGTCATCCCCGAAACGAACGTCTGGGTACATCACGATCCCTCCGTTACCCCGGAGCTGGGCGCCATCTTCGATCCCTTCGGCAATGCCGTCCACACCGCCCTCAGCTTTCCGCTCGTCGGCGAAGACGTTCTCATCACCGGGGCCGGCCCCATCGGTTTGATGGCCATCGCCGTTGCAAGGCACGCCGGGGCGCGGAAGATCGCCATTACGGATGTCTCGGCGCCACGGCTGGAGCTGGCCCGCAAGCTGGGCGTCGACCTGGCGATTGACGTCTCCAAGATGAGGATCAAGGACGCGCAGCAGGAGCTTGGCATGCGTGAAGGCTTTGACATCGGCATGGAGATGTCCGGCCACCCAACTGCACTGCCCGAAATGATCGACAACATGAACCATGGCGGCCGCATCGCCATGCTTGGCCTTCCCAGCCAGTCAATTGATATCGACTGGGGCAAGGTGGTTACCCATATGCTGACGCTCAAAGGCATCTACGGCCGTGAAATGTTTGAGACCTGGTATGCCATGAGCGCCATGCTGTCCTCCAACCCTGCCTTGCACGCCGGCATTTCGGCCGTGGTCACTGACACCCTCCCGGCGGCCGACTGGGAAAAAGGCTTTCAAATCGCCCGTGCAGGCATTGGCGGCAAAGTCGTCCTCAACTGGACCGAAATCTAAGGAGCACCATGTATTCAGGCATCAAGGATCAGCTGCTGGGCGAACTGGACGAGATCCGCACCGCAGGGCTTTTCAAGACTGAACGGCACATTGATTCACCGCAGGGCAACCACATCCGGGCGGGCCAGATCGGTGAAGCCGGAGCAGACGTCCTTAACTTCTGCGCCAACAACTACCTCGGCCTCGCAGACCATCCGGAGATCATCGCAGCGGCGAAGTCCGCCCTGGACGAGCGGGGCTTCGGCATGGCCAGCGTCCGTTTCATCTGCGGCACCCAGGATGTTCACCTGGCCCTGGAGGAGCGGGTTTCAAGGTTCCTGGGCACCGAGGCCACCATTCTGTTCTCCAGCTGCTTCGATGCCAACGGCGGCGTTTTCGAATCACTGTTCAGCGCCGAGGATGCCATCATTTCCGATGCCCTAAACCATGCATCCATCATCGACGGCATCCGGCTCTGCAAGGCCCAGCGGTTCCGCTATGCCAACCGGGACATGGCAGACCTCGAGGCGAAACTGATTGAGGCAACCCAGGGTGAGAAGCCGGCTCGCCGGACCATAGTTGTCACGGATGGTGTCTTCTCGATGGATGGCTACCTTGCACCGCTGGAGGCCATCTGCGATCTGGCCGACCGGTATGACGCGCTGGTCATGGTGGACGACTCGCACGCCGTGGGCTTTATGGGGGAAACAGGAGCCGGAACCCCGGAGCACGCCGGAGTGTCCGCCAGAGTGGACATCTACACGGGAACGTTCGGCAAGGCCCTGGGAGGCGCGTCCGGCGGCTACGTCTCAGGCCGCAGCGAGATTGTGGCGATGCTGCGCCAGAAGGCGCGCCCGTACCTGTTTTCCAATTCCCTGGCCCCTTCCATCGTGGCAGCGACCCTCAAGGCCCTTGACCTGGTGGAAAATTCCGCTGAGCTGCGGAGCAGGCTCTTCGACAATGCCGAGTTGTTCCGCAACAGAATGATGGAAGAAGGTTTCGAGCTGCTTGAAGGCGAACATGCGATCGTCCCAGTGATGTTTGGTGATGCAGTTGCGGCGGCCAAGGTAGCTGACCGGATGCTGCAGCATGGTGTTTTCGTGACGGCTTTCAGCTACCCGGTGGTACCCAAGGGTGCAGCTCGGATCAGGGTACAGCTGTCGGCAGCGCACAGCAGCGACGACGTCGAAGCTTGCGTGCGGGCGTTCGTGGAAAGCCGGGAGGCTCTCGCGGCCTGAGTGTCGCCGCGGCCGGATGCCATCTGCCCTGCGCCAACCGCCCCTGTCTGCAAGGATGGAGCAATGTCAGCAAATTATGATGTGGTGATTGTGGGCGGCGGCATCGCCGGGTTGTCACTGGCCTCGGCCCTCGCGGGAAAATGCGCGGTCGCCCTCGTCGAAGCCGAGCAGACCCTTGCCTATCACACCTCCTCGCGGTCGGCCCGGCAGCTGATTCCCAGCTACGGCCCGGCCTCGGTCCAGGAGCTTACTGTCCGAACCCTCGAGCTGATCGCTGCCGAGGATGAGGCCAGGTCCGTTAAAGTCCTGACGCCACGAAGCTTCATGCTGATCGGGGATGAGGATACCGTCCGGGCGGAAGCCAGCGGTTCCATGCGCCGGATCACCCACACGGAGGCCTTGGCGCTTTGCCCTGTCCTTGAACCGGATTCGTTCAGCGCCGCAGGCTTGGATACACAGTCCTTCGGCTGCAATGCCCCGGTGCTCCTGGAGCATCACCGGCAGGTGGCGGAGAGCGCGGGCGTCGATATCATCACAGGCGCGGGGGTTCATTCGGCCCAGCATCTCGGCTCCGGCTGGCAGATCGGGGCCGGACAGGAGGCGTTGCAGGCCGGCGTTCTGGTCAACGCGGCAGGCGCCTGGGCCGATGAGCTAGCTGTTATCAGTGGCGTGGAAAAACTTGGCCTCCAGCCGTACCGGCGAACGGCGGCGATTGTCGCCGTCGAACATTCACTTCCGGAGAATTGCCCCATGGTGGCGGCAGCCGATGAGTCTTTTTACTTCCGCCGTGAGGGGGCCGACGTCCTGGTTTCCCCTTCAGAGGTGATACCTAGTGGCCCCGAAGACGCGAAGCCGCACCCCGGAGACGTGGAAGCACTGATCGCGCGGCTCAACTCCGTGACCACTTTGGGGATCAGCGGCGTCAGGACCGCCTGGACGGGTTTGCGGACACAGGCAGCCGACGGCCTTCCTGTGGTGGGGTTCGACGCCGAGGCCCCCGGATTCTTTTGGCTCGCCGGACAGGGCGGTTACGGCTTCCAGACCTCGTCGGCGATTGCTGAACTTGCAGCGGAGCAGATCCTGGCCGGGCAGCAAAAAACCGGGCAGCAAACGACCGGGAAAGGCCAGCGTCCGGCATCCCGTACAGCTGAAGCCCTGGCTGCCACCCGCTGGTCCATCCGGCGCTGAAGAATGGATCCATGAGCACCCTCGTTACCAACATCGCCGAACTGATGACCCAGGACGCAGAACACCGCGTCCTCAAGAATGCCGCTGTGGTGATCGAAGGGGAACGAATTTCCTGGATCGGGGCGGCGGCAGAAGCCCCGGCGGCTGATGATGCGGTGGACGCGGGCGGCCGTGCGGTGCTGCCAGGCTGGGTGGACTCCCATACGCACCTGATCTTCGCCGGGGACAGAACCGCGGAGTTTGAGGCCCGCATGGCAGGAGAAAGCTACAGTGCGGGAGGAATCGCGGTGACTACCGGCGCCACACGGAGCACCAGCGACTACGACCTGACCAGGCTGGCGCTTGGCCGGGTCGCAGAAGCGGTCTCCCAGGGAACCACCTACCTGGAAACCAAAACGGGCTATGGGCTGGATGTGGAAAACGAAGCCCGCAGTGCCCGCATCGCCGCCACCGCCGTCGACGAAGTGACATATCTGGGGGCACACCTGGTGCCGAACGGGATGGACGCCGAGGAGTACACGGACCTGGTCTGTGGCCCCATGCTGACGGCAGTCCGGCCTTACGTCCGCTGGGCTGACGTGTTCTGTGAGCGCGGGGCCTTCACCGAAGAGCAGTCACGGCGCGTGCTGAAGGCCTGCAAGGACGCCGGACTGGGCCTGCGTGTCCACGGCAACCAGCTCGGCGAGGGCCCCGGCGTCCAGCTGGCCGTGGAGTTCGGCGCCGCGAGTGTGGACCACGTCAACTACCTGTCGCGGGCAGACGTGGATGCGCTCGCAGGAAGCTGGTCAGGAGACGGTGGAAACGGGCGACGGGGAACGGTGGCCACCTGCCTCCCCGCTTGCGATCTGTCCACGAGGCAGCCACTGGCCCCTGGCCGCGAACTCCTGGACGCCGGAGTCCCGATCGCCCTGGCCTCCAACTGCAACCCCGGGACGTCATACACCAGTTCCATGGCCTACTGCGTCACCACTGCCGTCTTGCAGATGCGGCTCAGCGTCCACGAGGCCGTCCGGGCGGCGAGCTACGGCGGCGCCCTCGCGCTGGGGCGGGAGTCAGGGAACGACGTCGACGGCGAACGGGCGGTGGGTTCCATCGCCGTCGGACACCGGGCGGACCTTCACATGCTCAACGCACCGTCGGCGACTCACCTTGCCTACCGGCCGGGAATCCCGCTGACGCATGCTGTCTGGCGTGCCGGAGTCAGGGTCAGGTAATTCCCGGGCACGCACGCCGCGCGGGGCGGGCTAGAAGAGCATCCGGGGGGCGTCGAGCACAGTCTCGTCCACCCGGCGTTCCACCCACTGGCTGAAGGGCTTGTCCAACTCGTACTTGCCCAGCTCGGTTCGGATCAGCGTCCGGACTTCGGCGTTCTCGGGATTGTTGAGGGATTCGAAGTACTCCACCGACCAATGGAACCAGCGCATGCAGAACAGCCGCATGGTCAGCCCGTGGGTTACCAGCAGGGCGTTCGGCGCGTAGGAGGGCTTGGACCAGTGCCGGTACAGGGTCTCCATGAAGGACGAGATGCGGTCGTAGACGTCGGAGCCTGACTCGCCCTCCCGGAACCTGTAGAAAAAGTGCCCGTACGCGTTGCGGAGCTCCTTCTGGTCCTCGATCTCCCCGGAAATCTGGAAGTTGGCCCAGTCCTGTTCCCTTAGCCGCGGCTCCTCGATGACGCGCTCAACCAGATTCCCCAGATCCAGCGCCTCGAGGGTCTGATAAGCCCGGAGGTAAGGGGAGACATAGACACACACCTGCTGCCCGTCCAGCTGACGGCGAACGGCGTCCCCGGCCTTCCTGGCCTGCTCCAGTCCAGCAAGGGTGAGGGGGATGCGGTAGTCGGGTACACGGTTGTAAATCGAGGTATCGGCGTTGGCGGCCGACTGGCCATGCCGGATCATGATGATTTTCCCGGGCGCGCTCATAAGCCACAAGCATAGGGGCAGGTGGGTCCTGTACCGGACGGGTACAGGAAAGAACCAGCAAATGCAGGCAAGATAGGAACATGCTGGTGCCATCCCGCCGTCGTCTGCGGATTGAAGTGTTGATTGTCCTGGGCCTCTCCCTGGGCCAGTCCGCTGTCTACTCCGTGGTGCAGCTGCTGGACAAAATGAGCCAGGCACCCCTGGCGCAGGGCACGTCCACCCTCAACCGCTCCCAAAGTACGCGGGAATACTTCGACCTGACCTACCAGCTGCTGGACATCGCGTTTGCCCTGGTGCCGGTGCTCCTGGTCTTCTATTTCCTCACGGAACAACGTCCTGCAGGCCATCGGGGACAGTCCGCGTTCGGCAAACTCGGCTTCGACCTGAGCCGGCCGGGGAAGGACCTGCTGCAGGGAGTGGGACTGGCCGCCTTGATCGGCATCCCTTCTCTGGCGCTCTACGCACTCGGGCGGCAACTGGGCATCACCACGGCCATCATCCCAAGCGCCCTTGATGACTACTGGTGGACCGTTCCTGTACTGATTCTCTCTGCCATCCGCCATGGCATCGTCGAGGAAGTCATCGTGGTGGGTTATCTCCTCAACCGCCTCGGGAAGTTCGGCTGGAGCGTGCCGCTGGCCATCTTCACCAGCGCCGTGCTCCGTGGTAGCTACCACCTGTACCAGGGCTTTGGCCCGTTCATCGGCAACGCGGTGATGGGAGCGGTGTTCGCCTGGCTTTACACGCGGACGCGCAGGGTAATGCCGCTCGTGATTGCCCACGCCCTGCTGGACATCGTGGCCTTCGTGGGCTTCAGTCTTTTCGGCAAGGCAATCGGGCTGGGATAGAGGCTTAAAGGAATTCGGCCGCCATCAGCCGGTGACGTCATTGGCACCCGCTGCTGGCGGCCGAAGTATTGTGGGCAGAGTTTGCCCAGGGGTAGGGGGAAGGCCTCCTGGAAAGAGCCTCCCCGCAGTGACGGGGATCAGATGGTGACCGCTCCGGTGGGGGTTTCGAACGTGACGGACAGGATCCCCGGCGTGCCGTGCGGCGCCAGCCAGTTTACGGCCACGTCTTCAAGCGGCCTCTCCACCGGCTCGCCCAGCCATTCAGTGACCCGCTCGGCTGATCCGGCAATGGTGAGGCTGGACATCTTGACGTTGCTTGGGTACGCGTTGGACGGGTGAAGTGACGGGTCACCTTCCCACTTGAGCATGTAGGGAACCTGGGGATCGGCGATGAGTCCCAGGATGCCAATTTGCCTCCACACCAGTTCGCGACCGTCCGGGAATTTACGGTTTCCATTGACGGCGGCGCGGCCAAGCCGCTCCTCGAACGGTGCCAGGTCGTCTACTTCGACGCACCAGCCCATCCAGCCGCCACCGGCCGCCGAGCGGGCACGGACAGCCTGCCCGAAGGGAGCTTTATCTGATGCCGGGTGGTCAAGGACCTCCACAACTTCAAGGTATTTGTGCCCGGCCAGCGGGATGATCATGTTTCGGGTTCCAAAGCGGGGATGTACCCCGCCCTTCACAGCTTCGACGCCCAAGGCGGACGAAATTCGTTCGGTGGTGGCCGCGAGGCCATCGTTTTCACAGGCGTAAGAGACGTGATCCATGCGCATAGCTTCATCTTGGCACTTTGTGATGAGCCTCTCAGCTTAGGGTCACCTAACTGCGTTATGATCCGCGTCGCCGTCGCCCCTTTGTCCTCCTGAGTCATATTGGTGTCACAATCTTCGCTATTACGGCTCGGTTCTTCGTAGACTTTGAAAAGGTCATGAGTGCCAGCAACAGCCCCGGCTTGCTGGCCGGCAACCCTCCTTCCGCGGTGGGGTGCCCCGGGTGAAGACCTGGCCTGTCGGTCAGCTGACGGCAGGCAAGCGCGTAGAAAAGGTCCTCTTATGACGATTGCCGTCAACCGCACCGGCGTACCCGGAATCCAACTGCCCGGAACTCCGCTGCCCGCAACGCCACCCGTTGCGGGTCCCACGAGCGTTCCGGACGGGACTGTCCGGTTCCTCACCATTGGCGGACTCGAACTCGAAGCCGGTGGCCACCTTCCCGACGTGACGTTGGCGTACGAGACCTGGGGCACCCTGAACAGTGATGGCTCCAACGCTGTTCTGATCCAGCATGCCCTGACCGGAAGCACGCACGTTACCCGGGGTGAAAGCGAGGAGGAAGGCTGGTGGGAGCAACTGGCCGGTCCGGGAGCCTCCGTTGACACGGACAGGTTTTTCGTCGTCTCGATCAACATCCTGGGTGGCTGTTACGGGTCTACGGGACCCTCGACGGCGGCACCCGATGGCCGTCCTTGGGGCTCACGGTTCCCGTTGGTGACGTTGCGGGACACCACAGCGGCGGAGGCGCGCCTTGCCGACGCCCTGGGCATCGGCAGCTGGTACGCGGTGCTGGGCGGTTCCCTCGGCGGCGCGCGAGCCCTTGAGTGGGCTGTGAGCTATCCGGCACGGGTGCAGCGTTGTGGAGTGATCTCCATCGGCGCGCGCAGTACTGCAGAGCAGATCGCCTTTGCCCAGGCCCAGACTCTCGCCATCCGCCAGGATGTGAATTTCAACGGCGGGGACTACTACGGTGGGCCCGAGCCTGAAGCGGGGCTGGCCCTGGCTCGCCGTATCGCCCACATCACGTACCGTTCTGCTGCTGAACTCGACACCAGATTCAGCCGCGAGGCCCAGCACGGCGAAAGCCCGCTAAAGGCGGTGTCGCTGGGGGAGCGCGGCCGGTACCAGGTGGAGAGCTACCTGGACCACCAGGGCAGCAAGCTCGTGAAGCGTTTTGATGCGAACAGCTACATCGCCATCACCGAGGCTCTCATGAGCCACGACGTCAGCCGGGGGCGCGGCCAGCTGCAGAACGCCCTTTCCGGCGCAACCGCCGAGTTCTTCGTGGCGGCGGTGGACACGGACCGGCTGTACTTTCCTGCACAGTCCCACGAACTTGCCCAGGCGCTGCCGGGTGAGGTTCCCGTTCACGTGATCGAGGCGCCTATTGGCCATGACGGTTTCCTGACGGAGATCGGTCAGCTCAGCGAAGAGTTGCGCAGGAGCTTCTTCCCGTAAGGGTTCCAGCCCCGCAGCGTTTTCTGCATTTTTGCAGAGCCTGTCTGCACTTTTCGCCGTTGAGCCTGCACGGATGTGAGGCCATACTCGATGAATCCGGCGGTTCGTGGTGCATGTCACCAGCGTCCGCCTTCGAATGGTTCCACGTGGCGTCGACGTAGACGCTGAAGGAGTTCGCATCATGAGTACGGAAAACTCCGCCGCAAGGCGCGCAGAAGAAACTGATATCAAAGCTTCAGGGCTCAGAAAAGTTGTCACCGCCTCCATGGCCGGGACTGTGGTGGAGTGGTACGAGTTTTTCCTCTACGCCTCGGCTGCCACCCTCGTCTTCGGCAAGATGTTCTTTCCGAACTCGGGGACGGAGCTGGACGGCATCATCGCCGCCTTCGTTACCTACGCCGTCGGATTCGTGGCACGCCCCATCGGCGGAATCGTCTTTGGCCACTTCGGCGACAAGTTCGGCCGGAAGCAGCTGCTGCAGTTGAGCATCATCCTGGTTGGCGTATCCACCTTCCTGATGGGCTGCCTGCCCACCTTCGGCGAGATCGGCTACTGGGCGCCTGCGCTGCTCGTCTTCCTTCGTTTCGTCCAGGGTTTCGCCGTGGGAGGAGAATGGGGAGGCGCGGTGCTTCTCGTTGCAGAGCACAGCCCCAGTGCGTCCCGTGGCTTCTGGTCCAGCTGGCCCCAAGCGGCAGTACCGGTGGGCAACCTGCTCGCCACCGGTGTGCTTTTCACTCTCTCGGCGGTGCTTTCGTCCGCTGACTTCCTGGGCTGGGGATGGCGCGTAGCGTTCTGGCTGTCCGCGGTGATCGTCGTCGTCGGCTACTACATCCGCACGAAAGTCAGCGACGCCCCCATCTTCCTCGAGGCGCGTCAGGAAGTGGCGGTTGAGAAAAAGGGCTATGGCGTGGCTGAAGTGTTCCGCCGCTACCCCCGCGGCGTCTTTACCGCCATGGGCCTGCGCTTCGCGGAGAACATCCTGTACTACCTCGTGGTCACGTTCTCCATCACGTACCTGAAGGTGGTTGTCCAGACCGACACGTCACGGATCCTGCTCCTGCTCCTGGTGGCCCACTTCGTACATTTCTGCGCCGTGCCACTCGTGGGGAAGCTGTCGGACGCCTTCGGCCGCCGCCCCGTCTACCTGGCCGGAGCGATTCTGGGCGGCACCTGGGGGTTCTTCGCTTTCCCGATGATGGACACGGCAAACGACCTCATCATCCTTGCCGCCATCACCATCGGCCTGCTCTTCCACGCCCTGATGTACGCCGGACAACCGGCCATCATGGCCGAGATGTTCCCCACCCGGATGCGCTACTCCGGAGTGTCCCTTGGCTACCAGGTAACCTCGATCGTTGCCGGCTCGCTCGCCCCGATTATCGCCACGTCCCTGCTGAACGCGTTCGGTTCCTCCACACCGGTAGCCCTGTATCTGATGGGCGCATGCATGGTGACGGCGGTAGCCGTCCTCCTCCTGAAAGAAACCCGGGGAATCTCGCTGCTCGACGTCGACGCCGCCGATGCCAGGGGAACAGCTGATCTGCTGGCAGCCGGACGAAAGTAGGACTCTGATGCGCGCCGCCGTCCTCCACGCAACGGTTCCGCCGGGAACCGTCCACGCCCAGGCAAACACCCTGACGATTGAGGAGCTGGACCAACCGGAGCCCCGCTCCGGTGAGATCGGCGTGGCGATTACGTGCTCGAGCCTGTGCCACTCCGACCTTTCAGTGGTGGACGGGTCCCGAGTCAGGCCGTTGCCCATGGCCCTTGGCCATGAAGCCGTGGGACGGGTGGTTTCCCTGGGGCCGGGCGTCAGGGATATCAACGTGGGGGACCACGTGGTACTCGTGTTCGTCCCCAGTTGCGGTTCCTGCCGCGCCTGCCTGGCGGGCCGGCCGGCGCTGTGTCACCGCGCCGCGGAAGTCAACGGCTCCGGGGACCTGCTTCACGGCGGGGCCTTGCTGAGGACCGCCTCCGGAGAACGGATCAACCATCACCTCGGAGTTTCCGCCTTCGCCGATTATGCGGTGGTGGCACGGGAGTCCGCGGTGGTCATCCCCGACGACGTCCCGGACAGTGTTGCAGCCATGTTCGGGTGCGCGGTACTCACGGGAATGGGGGCGGTATTCAACACAGCGGAAGTGGCCTCCGGCCAGTCAGTCGCCGTGATCGGCCTGGGTGCAGTTGGCCTGTCAGCTGTCATGGCCGCCCGGCTGGCCGGGGCCTCCCACATCATTTCCATAGACCCGAACCGGGGAAAGCACCAGCTTGCCAGGGACTGCGGGGCGACGGCCGCCGGTACTCCCGAGGATGCGGGCCGGCTCGTCGAGGAGGCAACGGGGGATGGTGTAGACGTGGCCGTTGAGGCTGTCGGCTCGGCAGGGGTGATGGCTGCGGGACTTGACCTGCTGACCAGGGGAGGTGCCCTCGTCTCGGTCGGATTGCCCCATCCCTCGGCAGAGCTGGCTGTACCGGCTTTACAGTTCGCCGGGGCAGGAAAACGGCTGCTCGGTTCGTACATGGGGGATTCCGTCCCGGAACGCGATATTCAGCGCTATCTGGGTTTCTGGCGGGACGGGAAGCTTCCGATCGAGCTGCTCCACACCGATACCAAACCGCTCGAGGAGATCAACGAGGGATTGGATGCGCTTGTTGCCGGCACCGTAATCCGGAGGCTGTTCCGGGCTTAGGCGCACAGCGGGCGGCCCCCGGCTTTTGCTCCCAGGTCAGGTGAACGCTCCGGCACAAGTCGGCGCTTTTAGCCCTTCATGATCTCGGCCCGGCGGGCCATATACTCCTCCATCGCAATCTCACCATTGCTGTACTGCTGATCCAGTTCAGCCAGTTTCCGTGCCCGGTAACCCTGCGGGGCCGACGGCGGCGGTGGGGTTTCAGGGGCGGAAGGCTGCTGGGGCTGTTGGCGGGACAGCCACTCCCGATACTCCGGGCTGTCTTCGAAAGGGACCTGGCCGGGTTGGCCCGGAGCCTGGTATCCCGGACCAGGCTGACCGGGACCCTGATAGCCGCCAGGACCCTGGTAGCCATTCGGATCCTGATAACCGTTGGGTCCTTGGAAGGGAGGGACCTGAGGCGGTCCATACGGACCCTGGTTGCCGGGCTGGTTGCCTGGCTGGTCGAAGGCGCCGAAAGCTCCGTAATAGTCCCGCTGGGTGTAACCATCCCTGTACTGGTTGTTCTGGTTATTCAGCGGGCCAGGATACTGACCGTTGATGCCCTGGTTCTGGTTCCGGCCACCGGACCTGCGGAACAGGCGGATTGCCACGGGAACCAGGACCCCCAGTATGATAAGCAGGAAAAATGCGTCCACGACGTCACGCCTCTCAGATGTATTCCTTCCAGCTTAACGGCCGGGGAAAGCTACGAGTGCCGTGAGTCCTCGGTAGCAAGGGGTCCTTCACCGGAGCCCAGCGGCATGCCCGGTCCGAACACCGGGCCAGGTGTTGGCCGTTTGGCAGTGATTCCATCACCCGATGAGCGGTTCCGCAGGCGCCGGACCACCCACGGGACAAAGTACTCCCTGGCCCAGACGAGATCGCCCGTCCGTGCTTCCCGCCAGCTGCGTGGTGGCAACGGTTTTGGCGCGAGCGGTTCCAGCGTGTGCTTGACGTTGAGTGAATCAAGGACCATGGCGGCAATGGTGTGGTGACCCAGTGGCGAGAAATGCAGCCGGTCAGGGTCCCACATCTGCGGGTCGTGCAGCTGCCGCAAGGACCACATGTCGGCGATGATGGCATCGTGCCGTGCGGCCACCGTTCGGAGGTTCTCGTTGTAGATGGCCACCTTGCTGCGGATCCGGCCAAGCACCGACGATCCTGTGTCCGGGCCGTTGAACAGCACCACGGTGGCGCCGTCCATACTGAGGATCTGGACCACTGAGTCCAGCTTCTCCGCGAGTGCATCCGGATCGCCGCCGGGGCGGATGAGATCGTTTCCGCCGGCTGAGAGTGTCACCAGGTCCGGCTTCAGGGCCAGGCACGGGGCGAGCTGCTGATCCACGATCTGTTGGAGGAGCCGTCCGCGGACCGCCAGATTGGCGTAGGCGAAGTCCTCATGTCCGCGGCTCAGTTCCTCCGCCACACGGTCAGCCCAGCCTCGATGCCCGCCGGGGTTGCCGGGTTCGGGATCGCCGATGCCTTCGGTGAAAGAGTCGCCCATGGCTACATAGCGGCTCCAGGGATGCGGTTGGGTGGGCTCTGGATGGCTGGAAGCGGCTTCGATTTGGCTCACCTTCATATCCTGCCCTCTAGGTCCAAAGCTACGCCACCGTAGGTTGTTACTAATGGGTAACTGTAAGAATGGATCCATGACTTCAGCCGATAGCTTCCCTGCCCCTGTTGTTCTCTGGTCCAAGCCCGAAGAGGCCCGGGCCGGCAAGCCGCTCCTGGTCCTGTTGCACGGGTATGGTGCCAACGAGCAGGACCTGCTGAGCCTGGCGGACATGCTGCCGGAAGAATTCGTTGTTGCATCCGTCAGGGCTCCGATAGCCATGGGACCGGGCTTCACCTGGTTTCCGTTGACCGGATCCGTCGAATACTCGATCGACGCCGTCAAGATCGCCTCCTCCTACGTCCTGGACTGGCTCGACGGCGTCAAAGGCAACCACCCGTCAGTGACCCTGCTGGGATTCTCCATGGGTATGGCAATGGCCACCACAATGCTCCGGCAGCGCCCCTCGGACTTTGCCGCCGTCGTCGGGCTTTCCGGTTTTGTGGTGGATTCCAGTGACGATGCGGACTTTTTTGACCACGAGCTCGACGGCGGTGTGCCGATGTTCTGGGGCAGGGACCAGCAGGATCCGGTCATCACGCCGGACAAGATTGAATTCACCATGGGCTGGGTGCGCAAGCACGTGAAGCTCACCAAGGTGCTTTACACCGGAATGTGGCACGGGATCAACCAGCAGGAGATCGGCCACGTGTCCGAGTTCCTCACCCATGAGGTCCTGAACAAGTAGGGCCGTGCCTCACCGCCTAGATGTCGGAGGGCGCGATGATCTGGACAGTATGTCCGTTAACGGTGACTGTGTCCCCATCGTGGAGCTGGCGGCCGCGCCGGTCGTCGATTTCCCCGTTGACCTGGACGAGGCCGTTCTTGATCAGCTCCGTAGCCTGCACGCCGTCCTCCACCAGGTTGGCGAGCTTCAGCAGCTGGCCAAGGCGGATCATCTGGTCACGGATGGGAATCTCTTCAATCTCCGGGTTGCTCATACAAGCAATAATGCCTGACGTAGGGTAGATCCGGTGACCGTTCCCCACCTTCCCCTTGCCGCAGGACTCCCCTTGGCTGTTGCCGCCGGATTGGCCATTCCCGTCCAGGGCAGGATCAACGGGGCACTGGGAACCAGGCTGAACGACGGCATTGCGGCAGCAACGGTGAGTTTCACCACAGGCCTGATTCTCATGGTGGTCATATGCCTGATCCTGCCCAAGGGACGGGCGGGCGTCGCGCAGATCCTTCCGGCCGTGAAAGAGCGCCGCTTTCCGCCCCTCTATGTCATGGCTGGAAGCATCGGTGCCCTCTTTGTTTTTGCCCAGTCATTGACCATCGGACTGCTCGGCGTGGCCCTGTTTACCGTAGCCACGGTAACGGGGCAGACCCTCAGCGGGCTCCTGGTTGACAGGCTGGGGATCGGACCCGCAGGAAAGCGGTCCGTCACGGGTATCCGGATACTTGGCTCCCTGCTCACGATTGCCGCGGTGACCTGGGCGGTGTCGCCGCGGTTCGGAACGCCGGGTGCCGCCGCTGCAGGCCAGGCGGGTGCAGGTGCCGGACCGGGTGAACCAGGCCAGTTGCTCCTTCCCCTGCTGCTCCCTGTACTGGCAGGCTTCTTCATAAGTTTCCAGCAGGCCATGAACGGCACAGCCACAGCCCACTACGGCACACCACTCGCCGCCACGCTGGTCAACTTCATTTCCGGCACTGTGGTGCTGTGGCTGGCATGGCTGATGAAGCTGGCTGTCCTGGGCGCCGGAAATGCGCTGCCTGCAGAGTGGTGGTACTACCTTGGTGGTCCGATGGGGTGCGTCTTTATCGGGCTGGGAGCCTTGCTGGTCCGCAGCCTCGGAGTGCTGGTGACGGGGCTGGGAATGATCGCTGGCCAACTCCTGGGATCCCTTGGCTTGGACGTGGCTTTCCCCACACCTGGAACAGTGATAGCCCTCCCTACCGTCCTGGGAACTCTTCTGACTCTCGGCGCAATCGTCCTGGCCACTTTGCCTTGGCCGCGGGGGATGCTCAGAAGGTAGTGTCCCCAGGTGGCCACTCGGCGAGCCATCACGCCGGGAGGCCGGTAGTCTAGGAACCGCAGCTTTTCTGCACAGCCTTCCCGCACACCCAACTAAGTAGCACTTAATGTCGTTTTGAGGGCTCAGAACAGCGTCTACTGCTACCTAGTTGGGGCTGCGGACCTTGCACCGCCCCGCCCGGCAACCAGCCGGGGACCCGGGGCCAGACCACGCGGACCGCACCCAGCGGCCTGTAGAAATTGGAGTTACCATGGCAGCAAAATCCGTCCTCGACCAGATCATTTCCCTCGCCAAGCGCCGGGGATTCGTTTTCCAGGCCGGTGAAATCTATGGTGGCTCCCGTTCAGCGTGGGACTACGGACCCTTGGGTGCCGAGCTGAAGGAAAACATCAAGCGCCAGTGGTGGCAGTCAGTGGTCCGCGGCCGTGAAGACGTCGTCGGCCTGGACTCCTCCGTGATCCTTCCCCGCCAGGTGTGGGAAGCGTCCGGCCACGTCGACGTATTTTCCGACCCCCTCGTAGAATGCCTCTCCTGCCACAAGCGCTATCGCGCGGACCACCTCGAAGAAGAGTACGAGGAGAAGAAGGGCCGCCCGGCCGAGAACGGCCTGAAGGACATCGCCTGCGCCAACTGCGGCACACGCGGCCAGTGGACGGAGCCGCAGGAATTCTCCGGCCTCCTCAAGACCTACCTGGGTCCCGTAGCCAACGACGAAGGCCTGCACTACCTCCGGCCGGAAACCGCCCAGGGCATCTTCGTGAACTTCAGCAACGTGCTCACAACCTCCCGCAAGAAGCCGCCGTTCGGCATTGGCCAGATCGGCAAGTCGTTCCGCAACGAGATCACGCCCGGAAACTTCATCTTCCGCACCCGCGAGTTCGAGCAGATGGAAATGGAATTCTTCGTGGAGCCGGGCACTGACGAGCAGTGGCACCAGTACTGGATGAAGGAACGTATGTCCTGGTACACCGAGCTGGGCATCCGGGAGGAAAACCTCCGGTTCTTCGAGCACCCGCTGGAAAAACTCAGCCACTACTCCAAGGGCACCACCGACATCGAGTACCGTTTCGGCTTCCAGGGTTCAGAGTGGGGCGAGCTGGAAGGCATCGCCAACCGCACGGACTTCGATCTCTCCACCCATGCCAAGGCCTCCGGACAGGACCTCAGCTACTTCAACCAGGCCACCAACGAGCGCTACACACCGTATGTGATCGAACCTGCCGCCGGCCTCACCCGCTCCTTTATGGCGTTCATGATCGACGCCTACACCGAGGATGAGGCCCCCAACGCCAAGGGTGGAGTCGACGTCCGCACGGTACTCAGGCTCGATCCCCGTCTCGCGCCGGTCAAGGCTGCCGTACTTCCGCTGAGCCGCAACGAGGACCTTTCCCCGAAGGCCAAGGACCTTGCGGCCCAGCTGCGCCGGAGCTGGAACATCGAGTTCGATGACGCCGGTGCCATCGGCCGCCGCTACCGCCGCCAGGACGAGATCGGTACACCGTTCTGCATCACCGTGGACTTCGATACCCTCGAGGACCAGGCCGTCACCATTCGTGAGCGCGACACCATGAGCCAGGACCGGGTTTCTCTCGGCAAGGTGGAGGCCTACCTCGCAGCCCGGCTGGTGGGCGCCTGAGTATGGCCATTGAGTACAGGGAATGGCGCGACGGCGACGACCTCGCGTTGTTGGAGATCTGGGGAGACCCCGAAACTGTCCAGGCGGGGCAGTTCCGTGGAACGCTTGCACCATCAGGAAATGCTCCGTGGCGCCGCTGCATAGTGGCAGAAGACGTTGTTGACGGCGTCGCCATTCCAGTGGCGGCAGGCGTGGTCCACGAAGCGTCCCTCCACCCCGACCGGCTCTGGGCGTATATCGAGGTTGCCCGCGACCACCGCCGGGAAGGCATAGGCTCCACGCTGCTGACCATGCTGCGGCATGAAGCCAAGGCGGCGCCGTCGGGTGTTTCCAGGTTGCGGTGCAAGGTCGAGCCCGGCACTCCGGGCGCCGCTTTTGCCGCTGAGGCAGGGCTCACTCCGATCCAGCGCTCGCAGCTGGTAGTAGTGGACCCGGCAGCCCTGAAGCTCCCGGTCTTTAGGGACGGTTCAGAGGAAGCAGCGTCGGAGCGTGTTGAGGACCTGGCCACCGGTTCCGTGGAGCTCAGCGACGTGGTTGGCCGTTATTACACGGCCGTCCACGACTGGGACAGCCCGGGGGACCTCAGCGTTTCCACCGTTCAGCGGCTCTTCCTTGATGACCTCAGCGGGGCGCACGGAGCCATTGTGCTGAGGGCTCCCCAAGCAAGCGCCTTCGGGGCGGGCGTGCCTGCCAGCAGGAAAGGCAAGCTGCAGGCCTTCGCGATCAGTTATGCGCAGGGCACATCCGAACCCGGACAGCCTGCCCAGCCGTCGGACGTCTTCCTTGGCCATGATCCGCAGCTTGCTCCGGACGAGGCGCAGGCGGCCGTTCGTGATTTGTTGGCCCTTATCGCCTACCAGTATCCGGTGCTCATCGAACTGGATGACTCGATGACTGCCTTGCGCGCCGTCATCGAACCCCTGCTTGATTCGGGGAACGCCAGGCGGCAGGGGGCCGAGACTTTCGTCGTCTCGGACTGAGCGGTTCCAGGGGGCCACTGCACCACACGTAGAGTTGAAGATATGAGGTCGAACTGCTGATGGGATCCGGACACTCGCACGGCCACACAGAGCATTCGGAACCGACGCCGGAAGCCATCGCCTCCAGGAGACGGGCCAACTGGCTCCTCGCGGCTGTCCTGGTTCCGCTGACCCTGCTCACGTTGGCCGCCATGGTGATGATGTGGCCCTCCGGCAGCAAGGAAGGACTCACTCTCGCCAGCCCTTACACAGCTGCCCCCGGAGTCACGTTTGATACCGGCAAAATCCAGCGCGTGGTGGTGGAACCGTGCACCCAGGCGCCGGCTGCCAGCGGACAAGACAACACCGGACAGCCACCTACCGGACAGCAGGGAACAGGGGAGCAGAGCGGCGCTCAGCCGTCCCAACAGGGATCTGACTGCACCTTTGCCTACACCGAGCCGGATAAAGGCGGGAATCCCGTCAAGGTGGTCATCAACCCCGACGTCGTGAAGTCCCACGGCGTTAAGGTGGGTGACAATATCCGCTACCTCAACCTCTCCAACGCCCAGGGTGCCTCGTCCTCGCAGGGTGCACCGGCCTATATTTTTGTTGACTTCGTTCGCACCCTCCCCATCATCCTGCTTGCTGTCCTCTATGCGGTGGTAGTAGTGGCGGTGGCACGCTGGCGTGGGCTCCGGGCCCTGGTGGGACTCGTGGGTGCCTACGCGGTCCTGGTTGCATTTATGCTCCCGGGCCTGGTCGAGGGCAAGCCGCCGCTTCTTTTGGCGCTGGTGGGTTCCACGGTGATCATGATCGGGGTGCTGTACTTTGCCCATGGTTTCTCGGCCAGAACATCAACGGCACTGCTGGGCACCATCTTCGGACTGGTGATCACCGCGCTGCTGGCGGCGTGGGCAACCGACGCCGCCAACCTTGCCGGGGTGGGCAGCCACGACGCCGCCACGCTGAGCAACGTTTCGGCCAACATCTCCATCTCCGGAATCATTCTCTGCGGGCTCATTATTTCCGGGCTCGGTGTGCTTAACGACGTCACCATCACCCAGTCCTCGGCTGTCTGGGAGCTCTACGAACTGGCACCGGAGACCAGTGCGCGCAAACTCTTCACCTCGGCCATGCGGATCGGCCGGGACCACATCGCCTCCACTGTCTACACCATCGCCTTCGCCTACGCGGGCGCGGCCCTGCCAACCCTCATTATCGTGATGCTCTACAACAGGCCCCTGGGCGAAGCGCTCACCAGCGCCGAACTCTCGGAAGAAGTCATCCGGACCCTAGTGGGCTCCGTCGGCCTGGTGCTGGCCATTCCTGTCACGACGCTTATCGCCGTCCTCGTTGTCAAAGCCACGGGCATAAGGGGCGCTGGCGATAGGGCAGCAGGGGTCCTGCCGGCCTCACGGGCAGGTTCTCTTGCCATAGAACCCGACGACGTCGAGGACACCGGCGCGCTGGCAGCGGCCGCAGCGGTCGCCCGTGGCGATGCGACGCGAAACCCCAGAGCACCTGCAGCACCTGACCGCGCATCAGGGGGCACAGCAGGGGACGCCGGTGCAACAGACGGAACCCGGCGGGGACGGCGGGCGGCCGAGCGGCCCTGACCGGGCACATTCTGGCCCTGACCTGACAGCATTCCGCTCCCCAAAGTTTTCATCTGCCGGGTACACGCGGTGCAGCCCGATTTGCCCCGCTTTGAGACAATGGACGGGTGACTGTTGTAGCAACGCCTCCCGCCCCCAAGCTGGAACTCCCTCCGCTGAAACTGGGCCCCATCACGGTGGACACCCCCGTGGTGCTGGCCCCCATGGCCGGAATCACCAACACCGCGTTCCGCCGGCTCTGCCGTGAATACGGCGGCGGGCTGTACGTCGCCGAGATGGTCACCTCCCGCGCCCTGGTGGAGCGCACTCCGGAATCGCTGCGGATCATCTCCCACGACGACGACGAGAAAGTCCGTTCCGTTCAGCTCTACGGCGTGGACCCCATCACCGTGGGGCAGGCCGTACGGATGCTGGTTGAAGAAGACCGGGCCGACCACATTGACCTGAACTTCGGCTGCCCGGTGCCCAAGGTAACGCGGCGCGGCGGGGGAGCAGCCCTGCCTTGGAAAATTGATCTCTTTACCTCGATCGTCCAGACTGCGGTGCGCGAAGCCTCCAAGGGCAACGTTCCGCTGACCATCAAGATGCGCAAAGGCATTGACGAGGACCACCTGACGTACCTCGACGCCGGCCGGATTGCCCGGGATTCCGGTGTTGCCGCCGTCGCTCTTCACGGCCGCACCGCGGCTCAGTTCTATTCCGGGCAGGCCGACTGGTCGGCAATCGCCCGCCTCCGGGAGGCGTTGCCGGATATTCCTGTCCTGGGCAACGGCGACATCTGGTCCGCTGAAGACGCGGTACGAATGGTCCGCGAAACCGGGGTGGATGGTGTGGTGATCGGCCGGGGCTGCCAGGGCCGGCCGTGGCTCTTCGGGGACCTCATGGCTGCTTTCGAAGGCAGCGATGAACGGCACAAGCCAGGCTTGCGCCAGGTCGCCGAAGGCGTCTACCGGCACGCGGAACTGATGATCGAGACGTTCGACGACGAATACAAGGCGCTCCGGGAAATCCGCAAGCACATGGCCTGGTACTTCAAGGGTTATGTCGTGGGCAGTGAACTCCGCACCAAGCTGGCAACCGTGCCCACGCTGGAGGTGTTGCGCGGGATATTGGACCAGTTGGACCTCGATTCCCCGTACCCGGGCGTCGACGCGGAGGGACCGCGCGGCCGTGCAGGCTCACCCAAACAGCCAGCCCTGCCCAAGGACTGGCTGGAGGACCGCTGCATGGACGCAGACCAGTCGCGGGACATCTCCGCGGCGGAACTGGACGTCTCGGGTGGCTGAAACCAGGACCACAGCCCCTGTCCTTCCAGGCTATGAAGCCCACGACATTGCCCGCTGGGTAGAAGAACCGCCCAAAAACACGTACCGCTCGGATTTTGAACGTGACAGGGCACGCGTCCTGCACTCCTCGGCTTTGCGCAGGCTTGGTGCCAAGACCCAGGTGGTCGCTCCCGATACCGACGACTTCGTCCGGACCAGGCTCACGCATTCCCTCGAGGTGGCACAGGTGGGCCGCGAGCTTGGCCGCGCGCTTGGCTGCGATCCCGACGTCGTGGATACCGCATGCCTCAGCCACGATCTGGGCCATCCGCCCTTCGGCCACAATGGCGAATCTGCGCTCAATGAAATGGCGCATTCCATCGGGGGATTTGAAGGAAACGCGCAGACCCTGCGGCTCCTGACCCGGCTGGAGCCCAAAGTGCTGGATGCGGAGGGAAGGCCCGCGGGCCTGAACCTGACGCGCGCCAGCCTTGATGCCGCCGCCAAATACCCCTGGTCTGCCCTGGAGGCACCGGTGATCCACGGGCAGCGCACCAGCAAGTTCGGTGCCTACGAGGACGACCTGCCCATCTTCAACTGGATCCGCGACGACGCCCCGGTACGACGCTCGTGCCTTGAGGCGCAGGTCATGGACCTCGCCGATGACATCTCCTACTCGGTGCACGACGTCGAGGACGCCATCGTCGCGGGTCACTTCCAGTTGCGCTGGATGGACAACCCCGACCACCGCGCCCGTGTGGTGGGCTACGCCAAGCAGTGGTACCTGCCCCACAACGACCCCGAAGCCATCGACGCAGCCCTGGCCCGGCTCGAGGCCACCTCCGTGTGGGTGCGGGAGGCTGACGGCAGCCGCAAGGCCATGGCTGCCCTGAAGGACATGACCAGCCAGCTGATCGGGCGCTTCTGCCAGAGCGCCCTGGAGACCACCCGTGCCGTCTACGGTCCTGAGGATCTGACACGGTACAACGCCGAGCTGATCGTGCCCGATGAGACAGTGATGGAAATCGCGGTCATGAAGGGACTGGCCACCACCTTTGTGATGACCACCGAGCACCGCCAGCCGATTTACGAGCGTCAGCGTGAAGTGCTCCATGCTCTCGTCACGGAGCTCAACGCCAGCGGTGACCGGCACCTCGAGCCCATGTTCGCGGCCGATTGGCGCGATGCGGACGACGACGGCGCCCGGTTGCGCGTCGTTATTGACCAGGTTGCTTCCCTCACCGATGGCTCCGCCCTCGCGATGTATGAACGGCTCGTGGGCAGCCTGCCCTCGCTTTGGTGACCCGGCCGGCAAAGGCCGGTCCGGCGTCGAACGCCGCTTCCGGAGAATTGGTGTCGGAGCCTCGTACTAGGATGACTCTGTGGCCGGCCTGATCAAACGCGAAGACATTGACGAGGTCCGGCAGCGCACGGACATCAAGGAAGTCGTGGACGGCTACGTGACCCTCAAGGGCGCTGGCATGGGCACCTTCAAAGGCCTCTGCCCTTTCCACGATGAGCGTTCGCCGTCCTTCACCGTGCGGCCGCAGGTGGGCCGCTACCACTGCTTCGGCTGTGGCGAAGACGGCGACGTGATCGCGTTTGTGCAGAAGCTGGACCATTCAACGTTCCATGAGGCCGTGGAAAAGCTGGCGGCCCGGATCGGCTTCGAACTCCGTTATGAGGACGGCGGCACGGGGCCGAACCGCGAAGAGGTGGGCAAGCGTCAACGGCTCCTGGACGCGCACAAGATAGCTGACGAATTCTTCCGGGGGCAGCTCCTGACCACCGGTGCGGCAGAGGGGCGCAAATTCCTCCAGACCCGGGGCTTCGACCGCGCGGCCGCCGAGCACTTCGGCGTCGGCTACGCCCCGCAGGGCTGGGATGCCCTGCTGAAGCACCTGCGAGGGCGGGGCTTTACGGATCCGGAGCTGAAACTGACGGGCATGTTTTCCGAGGGCGGTCGCGGAATCTACGACCGCTTCCGGGGACGCCTCATCTGGCCCATCAGGGACATCGCCGGGGACACCATCGGCTTCGGTGCCCGCAAACTGTACGAGGACGATCAGGGCCCCAAATACCTCAACACGCCTGAAACAACGCTCTACAAAAAGTCCCAGGTTCTTTACGGCATCGACCTCGCCAAGCGGAATATCGCCAAAGAGCGCCAGTTGGTGGTGGTGGAGGGCTACACCGATGTGATGGCCTGCCACCTCGCCGGCATTGCGACCGCGGTGGCCACCTGCGGAACGGCGTTCGGCACTGAACACATCAAGATTGCCCGCAGACTGCTTTCCGACGACGGCAGCGGCGGGGAAGTCATTTTCACCTTCGACGGCGACGCCGCAGGGCAGAAAGCAGCGTTGCGGGCTTTCGAGGAGGACCAGCGCTTCGTGGCACAGACCTTCGTGGCCGTGGAGCCAACCGGTGCGGACCCTTGCGAGCTGCGCCAGACCAAGGGTGATGCCGCAGTCCACTCCCTGGTTCAGTCCCGGCGCCCCCTGTTCGAATTCGCCATCCGAAGCACGCTGAAGCAGTTTGACCTCGACACCGTCGAAGGGCGGGTGCAGGGGCTTCGGGCCTCGGCCCCGGTGGTGGCGGCCATTAGGGACGCCTCTACGCGCACGGGCTACTGCCAGGCTCTCACCGGCTGGCTGGGAATGCCGGACCCCAATGAAGTACTCCGGGTGGTCAATGCAGCCGCCAAGCAAGGGTTGAAGCCGTCACAGGGGCCGGGTCTGGCTGCATCCACCCCGGCGGGCGTCGTGCCGTCTTTCAACCGGCCGGATCCCAGGGACCCGGTGGCGTCCATGGAGCGGCAGGCCCTGGAAGTCGCCGTCCAGGAACCAGGGATGCTCGAGGGCGAAACGTGGCAGCGTTTCACGGATGCACGGTTTTCCACGCCGGCCTACCTCGCCGTTCACGAAGCAATCCGTGCCATTGGGCTGGGATACGCAAGTGACCCCGTCCGGTGGGTGGAGCAGCTGCGCCAGGAGGTACCCGAGCCGCTGCGTCCGCTGGTGTCCGAGCTCGCCGTCGTCCCTCTGCCTGCCAGCACGGCAGAGGGCGTGCAAAAGTACTGCAAGGACATCCTGTCGCGCCTCTTTGAACTGCAGATCACCCGGGTCAAGGCCCAGAAGATGGGACAGTTGCAGCGGCTGGACGCTTCGGCTGATCCCGAGGAGTTCCAGCGGCTGAACCGGGAACTCATGCAGCTGGAGATGGAGCGCCGGGCGCTGCGGGCTGAGGCCTGAGTCTGTTCCAATTTCGTTTCCACGGCCAGTGTTTGCTAGGCTTATAGCCGCTTCATTCCTCCTTAGCTCAATTGGCAGAGCATTCGACTGTTAATCGAAGGGTTGCTGGTTCAAGTCCAGCAGGAGGAGCGCACAGCCTCCGTCCGGACTCTTCGGGCGGAGGCTTTTTCGTACCCCGGCGGGGTATTTATGCCTGCACGGCTCCCGATTTCCCATAGGGGCAAAAGCTTTGCTAATGTCGTACCTGCTTCCTTCCTCCTTAGCTCAATTGGCAGAGCATTCGACTGTTAATCGAAGGGTTGCTGGTTCAAGTCCAGCAGGAGGAGCGCACTGGTCCCGCAGCAGGTGAAAACCCGCTGCGGGACCTTTTTTGTGGGACGGATTCAAACAAAATCCATCTCAACCTGCAAAAACCGTTCGGCCTCCGCGACGGCCGCCTGGAAGGCTTCGTCCTCGGTGGGGGATTCCCGGGGTTTCCGCGGATGCCACTCGTGCGGCGCTGAGTGGACACGGGTGAAGCCGGCGTTGGGCGGAGCGTAGAAGATGCCGAAGCGTTGTACCGGCCATTCCGGGGACGTTTCAGGTGCTACCAGGAGCGCGGCGTTGAAGGCCGGATTGAACCACTGGGCGATAGGCCGGCGACGGTCCTCCGTGAAAAGGCCTGCCGCATAGAGAGCCGCGGATTGGGGGCTGGTTTGGCTGCACAACCGTTCCCACCACAGAGGCAGGATCCCGGTGTCGCACCGCTGCCACGTGGCCGGAAGAGAAGGACGATCCCGCCAGTTGGGCATAGCACAACTTTATCGCGCAACAGGGCGCAGGGACCACTGGCGGAGGGGACTACTCTCGGTTCCAGGGGCCAGGGTTCACCCGATAGAGCAAGGCCGCTCCCACCACTGCCCCCAGAATGATTCCGAGGGCGATGTTCCCCATCATCCGCCCCGCAAAGAAGCCGGCGACGCCGCCCAGCAGCGCTCCGAGAAAGAGCCCGCGCCCGTTGCGGTGGAGTTTCTGAGCCATGCTTTCAGCCTACCCGTGGATGGAAGGGACGGTCCGGGGCCGTACCACCAGCCAGAGGGCGGCAGCGGCCAGCAGGATGCAGCCGGCTTGGACTGCTCCCATGGGTGTCGCGGAACCGACGCCGAGCGCACCCACCAGCGGAGAGATGATGCCGGCCAGCAAGAAGGTGGCAGCGCCGAGCAAAGAGGCAGCCGTTCCTGCCTGGGCGCCATGGTTGGCCAAGGCAAGGACTTGAACGGACGGAAACGTGAAGCCGGTGCCCAGGATGTAGAACCACAGTGGCACCAGGACGCCCCACAGGCCGAATCCCAGCTGGTCGAAGAGAACGATCAGCAGCGCCATAAGGAACATCCAGGCGGTGGAGCAGGCGAGGATCCACTGCGGCGGGACGTTTTTTATGAGGCGTGAGCTTGTCTGCACTCCTGCCACGATTGCCAGTGAGTTGATGCCAAAGAGCAGGCCGTACTCCTGCGGGCTGAAGCCGTAGACGTCCTGGAAGAGGAACGGCGACCCGGAAAGGTAGGCAAAGAGCCCGGCGAAGTTCAGGCCTCCCACCAGCAGCAGCCCCACGAAGATCCTGTCGGAGAACAGGAGTTTGTATCGCTGGCTTGCCGTCAACCCGGATCGTCCGCGGGCCTCGGGCGGCAACGTCTCCCGCACAAGGAAGATGGCCGCCACCACCACTGCCGTGCCGTAGCCCGCCAGGAATATGAAGATGCCGGGCCAGGGCATCACCAGGAGCAGCTGGGATCCGATGACCGGAGCAAGGATGGGTGCCAGACCATTGACCAGGGCCATTCGTGAGAACATCCGCACCATGGCATATCCGCTGAAGAGGTCCCGGACCATGGCCATTGCCACCACTCCGCCTCCTGCAGCACCCACTCCCATAAGGACGCGGAATATCCCCAGGCTGGTGATATCCGTTGAGAGCGCTGCTCCTACCGATGCTGCAATATGCAGTGCCGTGGCAATGATGAGCGGAAGCCTGCGGCCGAACTTGTCGCTGAACGGACCAACCACCAGTTGTCCCAGGGCAAAGCCCACCGTCGTGCCGGTGAGCGTCAGTTGTACAGCCGCCTCCGGAACTCCCAGGCTGGCCTCCAACGCGGGGAAAGCCGGGAGGTACAGGTCCACCGTGAAGGGACCCAGGGCCGTGAGGGCACCGAGCAGAAGGATGTACAGGATCTTTCGGCGGCGGCTCAGGAAATCGCCCGGAGTGGGGGGAATGGTCACGGAAGTCAATCCTAGGGCCCTGAAGAAAACTTCTACAGCGTTGGAGGGCGCGCGGCGCGCTGCCGCCCCAAGCCCGTCAACACGCTGAATGATAGTTTTGACAACGGGGGATGCGGATAGTGGCGTCGGCCCGGCACCCAGCGATAGCGGAACGAAGATTGAACCAGTTAGGCGGTACCGATGAGCGGACGTCACAGCGGCCGGACAAGCAACGGACTGCGCCTCACCGCGCTGCCCAAAACCCTGAGGCTTGTCATCAGGCTCTTGCCACGGCAGATCAACGACGAAATTGCCCTGGCCAAGGTGGAGATCAAGCGTAAAGGCATTCAACTCGGCACTGCAGCCGCTTTCTTCGCGGTGGCATTGCTGTTCGGCGCGTTCCTGCTGACAGGACTTATCGTTGCCGCCATCATGGGCCTGGCCACTATCATGCCGGCCTGGCTGGCGGCCCTGATCATCTGCGCTGTCTTTCTGCTGATCATGCTCATTGGAGCCCTGGTGGGGCTGCGGAAGTTCAAGAAGGCCATGCCCTTGCTGCCGGAAGACACCATCCGTGGATTCAAGCACGATCTCGGCGTGGTTAAGGAGGGCTCGGACTACGACCCGAGCATCCTTGATCCTTCCTCGGAACAGGCCAAGGCCGCCAAAGCCGAAAGAGACGCGAAGGCTGCCATGGCCAAAGCGGAGAAGGAAGCGAAGGCTGCTGCCGAACCCGATCTGGCTCCCACCCCCACCGAAGCTGAACTGCGCCGCCGCCTGACACAGCGCCGTCACCATCTCACCGGGGTCCGGGACGATCTCGGCGAAGAACTCGACGTCAAGGTGCAGGGGCAGGCGCTTCTGGCCGGTGCCCAGGCCATCCTAAGGGACGGCCAGGAAGCTGTTGGAGGCAGGATAGCTGCCCTCTCCGAAGCGGCTTCCGCATCCCTTCCCAAGGGCAGCTCAGGCCGGCCGGAGCTGCGATGGAAGCCACTCGCCGCCTTTGCCGCCTCCGCCGCCGTTTTTCTGGTTCTGCTGCGGAAACTATTCAAGGGTTAGGACCTGAGCTGAGCTCAGCCATGGCCGTTGCCGGCATCGAAAGGGTGAACGGATGAAGTTTATCGGCGCTGGTGCCCGGCCGGGTCAGCCGCAGGTCGACCACGACCTGATCTTCACCGTCCCCAATATCCTCACCGTCCTGCGCTTCATGGGCGTGCCGCTCTTTGTCTGGCTCGTGCTTGACCGAAAGGAATACGGCTTCGCGGTGCTGGTCCTTGCCATCATGGGCAGCACCGACTGGATCGACGGATATATCGCCCGGCGGTTCAACCAGACGTCGAGGCTGGGGCGCATTTTGGATCCCATGGCCGACCGCCTGGCCCTGATCTCGGTTGCCGTCACCCTCGTCATAGCCGGAGTGGTGGAGTGGTGGTACCTCACCGCGTTGCTGGTCCCGGACGCCGTCCTCCTGACAGCTTCCCTGTTCTATTTCCGGAACCACCCCGATCTTCCCGTCAGCCGCATCGGTAAGATCCGAACCGCCCTGTTATTGGTGGGCACACCTTTGCTGGTACTGTCCAAACTGCCCATCCCCCTGACGGAGTTGTACTTCGTCATCGCATGGGTATTTTTGGGATTTGGACTTCTAGGGCATTGGGTGGCCGCCTTCAACTACTTCCGGGCCATCGTCAGGAAAGGCAAAATGCAAAGCGCCGACGACGGCGGACGCCGCTGATGGTATGGCTGGCGGTTTTCCTTGCGGTACTGGGAGCCTTTTTCCTGGCTTTCGGCGCGCAGCGGCAGGGGAGCGCCGTAAAAGCAGACACTGGCGGGCTCGCCTTGAGTTCGAACGGGTTCCTGCGACTGCTCCGTAACCCCCGCTGGGTCTTCGGGCTGCTCCTGCTCGTGGCGGGAATGGCGATGAACTCTATTGCTCTGGTCACTGCCCCGCTCACCGTGGTTCAGCCGATTGGGGCAATCGCCCTTGTGATCACCACTATCGTCAACGCCCGTGACCAGGGCATCAGCATCAACCGGGCCACGGTGGTGGCCATTTCGGCGTGTGTGACGGGGTCGGCGCTGTTCGTCCTGCTGGCCGTCAATGTAACCCAGGAAAACCACCATGTGAGTTCCGACGACGAACTCACCATCGTGCTGCTCCTTGCTCTGGCAGTGGGCCTCTTCGGGTCACTGGCAGTCATGTTCAGGCACCGCATGAGCGCTTTCGTTTACATCATTGGAGCCGGTGTCCTGTTCGGCTTCGTGGCCGTTCTGACCCGCATCATCGGCAAACACATTCTCGATCCGAACGGGCTGGGCCTGCTCAACGTGCCGTGGTACTCCGTCGTTGCGATCGCCGCCGCGGGAGGGCTGGGTTCCTGGTTCGTCCAGAGCGCCTATTCAGGGGGGCCGCCGGACCTGGTGATTGCCGGACTCACCGTAGTGGACCCGATTGTCGGGATCGCGATCGGCATTGCAATCCTCGGCGAACTCAGGCCCGATGTCCACGCCGTGATGGCCATTTCGATGGGTACGGCGGCAACCCTTGCTATCGTGGGAGTGATAGCCCTTTCCAGGCACCATCCCGAGGTCACAAAGCGCAAGAAGGACGCGCGGAAGGCTGCGGGGCGGGTCCAGTAGGGCAACTCAGCCGACCAGACTCAGCCGGCAACCGGCGCCCCAGGCGCCGGGCACCCTGCACGGAACAGCGGCTGCCGCTGTCCTCAACGTGAACACCAGGAGCTTTCCACGTGACAATGCCCGATAGCCAAAAAGAGCCCGACAGCCAGGCACCGCTCACCATCCTGATCGCTGCGGATACTTACCCGCCCCACATCAACGGGGCCGCACAATTCGGCTACCGCCTGGCCAAAGGCATGAAGGGACGCGGGCACAACGTGCACGTGCTGGCCTGCCGGCAGGACAAGGGCTTGAGCTACACCGAGTTCCGGGACGAAGCCACGGTCCACCGGCTCCGCTCCCATAAGGTGCCCACGCATGAGTACTTCCGGATCTGCTTCCCGTGGGAGATCAAGAAGGAAATCAGCCTCCTGTTCGACAAAGTGCAGCCGGACGTTGTCCACATCCAGAGCCACTACATGATCGGTGAGCACGTGCTCTACGAAGCCGTGAAGAGGGGCATCAGGGTGGTGGCCACTAATCACTTCATGCCGGAGAACCTCAACCCGTTCATGCCGTTCCCGCAGTGGTTCAAGGACATCATTGGGCGCATTTCCTGGAAGGACATGGGCAAGGTTATGGGCAAGGCGGACGTGGTTACCACTCCCACGCCGCTCGCCGCTAAGGCCATGCACCAGCACGCCTTCCTGCGGAAGGTTCTCCCGCTCTCCAACGGCATAGATTCAGCAGCCTATGAGCTCCAGCCGGGGGAAGTCCTGGAGCCAAATCCGGCGCCTACCGTGGTGTTCGCCGGGCGGCTCGCGGAAGAAAAGCATGTGGATGTGCTGATTGATGCTGTGGCAAAGACGCCGGCTGAGTTGAACGTACATCTCCAGATTGTGGGCGGCGGCGAGGTCCGGCCCGCGCTTGAGGCGCAGGTCGAGCGTCTTGGCCTGAAGGACAGGGTCACGTTCCTGGGCCTGGCGAGCGACGCGGAGCTCCGGGAGGTTTACATCAAGGCAGACCTTTTCTGCATGCCGGGTACAGCCGAACTGCAGTCCCTGGTGACTCTCGAGGCGATGTCTGCGTCCACTCCGGTCGTGCTGGCAGATGCCATGGCGTTGCCGCACCTGGTCAACGACGGCGAGAACGGCTACCTCTTCCGGCCCAATGACAGCGGAGACCTCGCTGAGAAAATTTCCCGGGTGCTGAGCCTTCCGGCAGAAGACCGGGCCATGATGGGCAAGGCGAGCCGCTCCATGGTGGAACCTCACAGCATCGATGGTGTCCTGCAGAAATTCGAGGACCTGTACCGGGGCGCCAGCTACGACGACATCCAGGTCTGACGACACCATGGTCCAGAGTGGCGTGGGCACCACCGGTGCTCGACTACTATTGTTAGAGTGTTTTTGCCCCGGGGGCGCTGTCCTGTCTGGATGGTGCTCTGGGGGCGCACGGGGCTATAGCTCAGCTGGTTAGAGCGCGGGACTCATAATCCTAAGGTCCTCGGTTCAAGTCCGAGTAGCCCTACTGTTTGAACAAGATCTGAACAAGAAAGGAGCCGTGGCTCGAGGGTGAAACCCTCAGCCACGGCTCCTTTGCTTTTGGCTCCATGTGCGGTATGTTACTGATCGGTATGTTACTCATGGGTAACTTATTAAACCCGCAGTCCAGGCCCTCCGGCCCTTGCTGACCACATGTGAAGGAACACCATGTCCAAAGCTGCTATCGACATCGATAACCTCCCCTACGCTGACGGTGACTTTTTTGGGTTCGAGCAGATGCTCACCACCAAAGAGCAGGACCGCCTTGCTGAAATCCGTGGATTCCTGGCCCGGGAAGTAAAGCCGATCGCAGTGGACTGCTGGAACCGGGGGGAATTCCCGATGGACCTGATCCCCAAGCTGGCAGAAATTGACCTCGTCAGTCCCGTGAGGCGCCAGGGCCACTCGAACCTCTTTGCCGGCATCATTCACGCTGAAGTCACCCGCGCTGATACCTCCATTTCCACTTTCATGGGAGTCCATGACGGATTGTTCACTGGCTCTATTGAGGCGCTGGCGTCCCAGGAACAGCAGGAAGCCTGGCTGCCTGATATCTACTCCATGAAGAAGATCGGGGCGTTCGGCCTGACTGAACCCCTCGGCGGTTCCGACGTTGCGGGTGGCACCCGCACCACGGCACGATATGACGGCGGTCAGTGGATCCTTAACGGAGCCAAGCGCTGGATCGGCAACGCCACTTTCTCCGACTGGGTGGTGATTTACGCCCGCGACGAGGCCGACAACCAGGTCAAAGGCTTCCTCGTGGACACCAAGTCCGCCGGCTACGCGGCCACCAAGATCGAGAACAAGATCTCCCTCCGTACCGTCCAGAACGCGGACATCGTCCTCGACAACGTGGTGGTTCCCGACTTCTTCAAACTTGCGAACGCCAACAGCTTCAGGGACACGAACAAGGTCCTCAAGGTCACCCGTCTCGGGGTGGCCTGGCAGGCGGTCGGTCAGCAGCTCGCTGCCTTCGACGTCGCCCGACGCTACGCGGTTGAGCGGACCCAGTTCGGCCGGCCGCTCGCCTCCTTTCAATTGATCCAGAGCCAGCTGGTTCAGATCCTGGGGAACGCTGTCAGCTCAATGGGCATGATGGTCCGGCTGTCCCAGCTGGAGGATGCAGGCCTGGCGAAGGACGAACAATCCGCGCTTGCCAAGGCCTTCACCACTGCCCGCATGCGGGAGAGCGTTGCCCTGGGCCGCAGCATTCTGGGCGGCAACGGGATCGTCACCGACTACGAAATGGCAAAAGTCTTCGCTGATGCCGAAGCCATTTACTCGTACGAAGGCACTCACGAAATCAACACCCTGGTGACCGGGCGCGCGATCACGGGAATCTCGGCCATCGTCTAAGCCGGCAATCGTCTAAGGCCCCCTGGCTGTCAGCGGGAGCAGGATGGAGGGACGCAGGTCCCTGACGAACGACAACGGGTCGAGGTACTCCTCGCCGCGGCGTACTCCCCAGTGGAGACACGGTATGTCCCCGCAATGACCAGGAAGCACGGTGCCGATAACGTCTCCCTTCGACACCGCCGTTCCGACAGCCAGGCTGCTCTCGACGGGTTCGAAGCTGCTCTTGACGCCGCCATGATCGATGGTGATGACAGGCCGGTCCACCACAACGCCTGCGAACGTGACTGTGCCTGCCTCCGGCGAAGTGACCGGCGTGGCGCTTGCTGTGGCTTTAAGATCAACTCCTCGATGGCCGCTTAGCCACGGCTTGTCCGGCGGGTCGAAGGCCCGCAGTACCGCGGGCTCAGGGGACAGCGGCCAACTCCAATTGCCCCGGGGTTCATCGATGGCCGTTTCGGCCGGACCTTCACCTGCCAAGGGTGCGATGAGCAGCACGAGCACTGCGAGGATTGATGCTTTCATATCCCCAGCCTGCCCGTCTCCGTGTGCCGTCGTAAGGCGCCCGACCTGCTATGTGGAGAACGTGCTGACGGCCCCGGGTTTGGTCTCTGGTAAGGGAGGCGCTGTAGTACACTTGACGGAGCAGTTTGCTGTGCCCTCAACGGTGCCTGCCTTCAGCCCACGTTACGTCCGCGTCCGTGTTCTGCAGGTTGCCATTCGTCGGCACGTCTCATTCAGAGGTGTGGGGGAGCAGTAGCTGACTACGCGCATCCAGCCCTCCGTTTTCGGAAGTCCAGCCAGTCCGGACTTTCGGCTGTGGAGGATTGCGCCTCTTGCGGTCAGTACCGGCAACGGTCCTGATGAGAGGAGCAAGGGATGCCAGGAGCAAAAGCCCAACTGGGCAAAGCTAAATCAACCGTCAACTATTGGCAGGGTAAGAGAGCCATGAGCTCTCTCATGAATGACCTGCCGGAAGGAGCGTCGGCATGCCCGTCGTAACTATGCGCCAGCTGCTTGACAGCGGCGTCCACTTTGGACACCAGACCCGTCGTTGGAACCCGAAGATGAAGCGCTTCATCTTCACGGAGCGCAACGGCATCTACATCATCGACCTTCAGCAGTCGCTGTCCTACATCGACCGCGCCTACGAGTTCGTGAAGGCCACCGTTGCACACGGCGGCACCGTTCTCTTCGTCGGTACCAAGAAGCAGGCCCAGGAAGCCATTGCCGAGCAGGCAATGCGCGTCGGCCAGCCCTACGTCAACCAGCGTTGGCTCGGCGGTATGCTGACCAACTTCCAGACGGTCGCCAAGCGTATCCAGCGTATGAAGGAACTCGAAGAGATCGACTTCGACGACGTCGCCGGTTCCACGTACACCAAGAAGGAGCTGCTGCTCCTCAAGCGCGAACTCACCAAGCTTGAAACCAACCTTGGCGGTATCCGCAACCTGACCAAGGCACCTTCGGTGCTCTGGATCGTGGACACCAAGAAGGAACACCTTGCTGTTGACGAAGCCAAGAAGCTGAACATCCCGGTTGTTGCCATCCTGGACACCAACTGCGATCCCGATGAGGTCGACTTCCCGATTCCGGGTAACGACGACGCCATCCGCTCCGTGAACCTGCTCACCCGCGTAGTCGCCGACGCCGTTGCTGAGGGCCTGATCGCCCGCAACCAGCGTGCAACGGGCACTGCCGAGACCCCCGAAGAGCCGCTGGCCGAGTGGGAGCGCGAGCTTCTCGAGGGCAGCAAGGCTGAAGAAGCTCCTGCCGCTGAGGCCACCCCCGCCGAAGCTGCTCCGGCTGCTGCCGAGGAAGCCCCGGCTGCCGACGAAGCACCTGAAGCTGACGCTGCCAAGTAAGCAGGCAATCAAAGCTTGACCATCCCTGGGTTGCCCGCAGCTCCGGGACTACCGACCGGATGGCTGCTCACTCGCTGAGCAGCCATCTTGTCGGTGACCACAAACACACAATTTTCTAGACAGAGGGGTTCACATGGCCAACTACACTGCCGCTGATATCAAAGCTCTGCGCGAGCGCACCGGCGCCGGCATGATGGATGTCAAGAAGGCTCTTGACGAAGCCAACGGTGACGCCGAGAAGGCCATCGAGATCATCCGCATCAAGGGCCTGAAGGGCGCTACCAAGCGTGAAGGCCGCTCCACTGCTGAAGGCCTGGTTGCTGCCAAGGTCGAGGGCAACGTAGGCGTGATGGTCGAAGTCAACTGCGAGACTGACTTCGTGGCCAAGGCTGACAAGTTCATCCAGCTTGCCGACAAGGTTCTGGCTGTTGCTGTGGAGTCCGGCGCTGCCGATCTCGATACCCTCCTCGCCACCGACGTTGACGGCAAGCCGTTGTCCGAGGTCGTCGTCGAAGAAGGCGCTGTCCTTGGCGAGAAGGTTGTTGTCCGCCGCATCTCCCGCGTTGAGGGTGGAACGGTTGACGCCTACCTGCACAAGACCTCCAAGGACCTCCCGGCTCAGGTCGGCGTGCTCTTTGCTGTTGAAGGCGAAGGCGAAGCTGCCGCTACGGCCGCACACGACATTGCCGTCCACATCGCGGCCATGGCACCGAACTACCTGACCCGCGCCGACGTTCCGGCCGAGCTTGTAGAGTCCGAGCGCCGCATCGCCGAAGAGACAGCCAAGGCTGAAGGCAAGCCCGAGGCAGCCATGACCAAGATTGTGGAAGGCCGCGTAACCGGCTTCTACAAGGGCGAGGTCCTGGTTGACCAGGCATTTGCCAAGGATGCCAAGAAGTCCGTGACACAGGTTCTCGAAGAGGCCGGCGTCAAGCCCGTCGCCTTCACGCGTTTCCGCGTAGGTTCCTAGTCATATATGCCAAGGGGTGGTCACCACGGTGACCGCCCCTTTTGCATGCACAGACAGCGGCGGCCATTGCCCGGCCAAAGGCGCCGGCAGTGACACATTTGCCGCCTCGCACGATAACCTAGCTCAGAGTTCACCAACGGGAAGGCACCATGGAAACCGTAAACACTTCGACCCATCCGGAGAAGAACCGACGGCGCGTCCTCCTCAAGCTCTCAGGTGAGGTGTTCGGCGGCGGCAAGCTCGGCGTCGACCCTGACACAGTACGCGGCGTGGCAAAGCAGATCGCGGCAGCGGTACCGGACGTCGAGGTGGCGATCGTCGTCGGCGGCGGCAATTTCTTCCGCGGCGCCGAACTTTCCCAGAGCGGGATGGACCGCTCCCGGGCCGACTACATGGGCATGCTGGGCACAGTAATGAACTGCCTCGCCCTCCAGGACTTCCTCGAGCAGGCCGGTGTGGAAACACGCGTCCAGAGCGCCATCACCATGGGCCAGGTCGCAGAGGCCTACATCCCCCGCCGCGCGATCCGCCATATGGAAAAGAACCGCGTAGTCATTTTTGGCGCCGGGGCAGGATTGCCGTACTTCTCCACGGACACTGTTGCGGCCCAGCGGGCACTCGAGGTCCACGCCGACGTCGTGCTGATGGCCAAGAGCGGGGTGGACGGCGTCTACACCGCTGACCCCAAAAAGGATCCCAAAGCCCAAAAGCTGGACCGGCTCAGTTACGACGACGCCCTCCGCCGCGACATCCGCGTGATGGACCAGACAGCCATGACCATGTGCAAGGACAATGACCTGTCCATGGTGGTCTTTGGCATGGAGGGTGAGGGCAACGTGACCCGTGCCATCCGTGGCGAGGAACTGGGGACCCTGGTCACGCCCTAGCAACGGCTAGGATGTTTTTAGGCCGGATCCCGCAGGCGGGACCAACAGGCAGACGGAACCACAACCGTGCAACTCGCAGGCAAGCCGGAGTGCACTAATTTTCTGAGGAGAGATCGTGATCGAAGAAACCTTGCTCGAAGCCGGGGACAAGATGGACAAGGCAGTCGAAGTAGCCAAGGAAGATTTCGCCTCGATCCGCACGGGCCGCGCCACTCCCGGCCTCTACAACAAAGTCATCGTTGAGTACTACGGCACCCCTACACCCTTGCAGCAGCTGGCCTCCTTCGCAGTCCCGGACGCCCGGACGATTCTGGTCACCCCCTATGACAAGACGGCGCTGCGGGACATCGAGCGCGCTCTGAGTGATTCCGAAGTTGGCGCCAACCCTTCCAACGACGGCAACGTCATCCGCATCACCATTCCGGAACTGACACAGGAACGGCGCAAGGAATACGTCAAGATCGTCAAGGGCAAGGGTGAGGACGCGAAGGTCTCCATCCGCAACATCCGGCGTAAGGCCAAGGAGACCTTGGACAAGCTGGTCAAGGACGGCGAAGCCGGCGAAGACGAAGGAAGCCGCGGCGAAAAGGAACTCGATTCCATGACCAAGGCCCACGTGGACAGCATCGACGAGCTGCTCAAGCGCAAGGAAGCCGAGCTGCTCGAGGTCTGATGAGTCAGGCACAGCAGGGCCCGGGGGCTCAGCCCCGGGTACGTCGGATGCAGCGCCCCAATCCCACCCCCAAGGCGGGACGCAACCTTCCGGCCGCCATCGCCGTCGGGCTTGCCATGCTTTTTGCGGTACTCGGCGGGCTGCTGTTCCTGCCGCTTGGCTTCGTGGTGGTCACCACCACGTTTGCCGCGATGGGAGCCTGGGAGATTTTCCGTGCGCTCGAAGTGTCCGGGACCAGGATCCCCATCGTCCCGGTGATGACCGGAACCGTCGCGATGCCCATCTCGGCATACTTCGGCGGCCTGGAAAGCCTGCTGTTCGCGATGCTGCTCAGCAGCGTTGCTGTTCTGCTGTGGCGATCCATTGAAAGCGCCGAAGGATCCGCGCGGAGCATCTTCGGCGGCGTGTTCACCCTCGCCTGGGTCCCCTTCCTGATCAGCTTTGCCGTGCTCCCGCTGCATGCGACCGGAGGGGCCACTCCGGTGGGGCTGTACGACGACGGCGTGGTGCCGCAGGGTGCCTGGCAGATCGTAACGCTGCTGCTGCTGGTGGTCTCCAATGACACCTTCGGTTACCTCGTTGGTGCCTCGTTGGGGAAGCATCCGATGGCTCCGAAAATCAGCCCGAAGAAGTCCTGGGAAGGATTCGCCGGCTCTGTGGCAGGTGCCATGGTTATCGGAGTCCTGGCCAGCATCTTCCTGCTGGGCAAACCCTGGTGGGTGGGCGTTGCCCTCGCTGTCGCCATGGTGGCTGCAGCCACGGCAGGCGATCTTGCCGAGTCGATGGTCAAACGCGAGCTGGGGATCAAAGACATGAGCAGCGTCCTGCCCGGTCACGGCGGCATTATGGACAGGCTGGACTCAATCGTGTTCGCTTCTCCTGCCGCATTCATCCTGTTCGCGGCCTTCGCGGGAACATGACGGTTCTTCGCGCCGGTAGTATCCGGCACCCTAGAATAGTGCGGAGCAACTCAGGCTGGACCGCATTGAAGGACAAAACGTGAGAGTGGACATGCAACGGCAGATACCCGCAACCTTCGACCGTGTAGAGCGGAATGAATACGGTTACAACGCCAAGCAGGTGGACGAGTTCCTGCAGCGTGCCAGGGTCTCCTTCGAAAACCCGCATGCCGCGTCCTCCGTCATCAAAAGCTCTGACGTCCGTGCCGTGTCCTTTGACCCGGTCAAAGGCGGTTATGCGGCCGACGGTGTAGACGCTGCCCTGGACCGGTTGGAAGATGCTTTCGCCCGCCGGGAACGTGATGAACTCATTGCCCAGCGGGGTGAGGATGCCTGGCTCCGGGAAATCGGAAAGCTTTCCGGGCTCCTCCGGGGACGCCTGCACAGGCCCGATGGTGAGCGTTTCCGCCGGCCGACCAAGTCCCGGGTGCGAAGCTACAACATGATCGATGTGGACAATCTCTGCCGTGACCTGATCGGTTACCTTGAGGAAGACCGCCCGCTCAGCGTCGACAATGTCCGCAAGGCTGTCTTTCGTCAGGCATCAGGTCCCGATGGCTATGAGGAAACCCAGGTGGATGCTTTCCTTGACCGCGTCGTGGAGCTCATGGCTGCCATCGACTAGCGCTCGGTCGGGTGGCGTTCGACAGGCAGGCGTTCCACAAGTTGACGTTCGGCCGTTTGGCGTACGGTCTCGAGCGGGCGCTCCGGGGTGTGCAGGCGGGTCATAACGCGCGAGATGGTTGCGGGCACCCTGTTGCTGGTTGTCCGGGAGGCCAGGACCATCACGGCGAAAGCGGCTGGAACCGACCACGCCGCTGGCTGGGCAAGCCAGAAAGGTGTGGCCGCTGAGCCGAGGATTGCCCCGGCAACCATCGCACCGCCACAAAGGATTGCCCCGGTCAGCATGCCGGCGATGGCGCCGGCATCTGTCAGGCCGCGCCACCAGATGCCGAGAAGCAGCACTGGGCAGAGCGTTGAGGCTGTGAACGCGAAGACAAGGCCAACGCTGCCGGCCAGGGCCAACGAATCCGTTGAGAACGCGAAGGCCAGGGGAACCGTGGCAGAGATCAGGGCTGCCACGCGGAATCCGCGGACGCTGCCGCCAAGGACGTCCTGGCTGATAACACCTGCGAGCGACACCACGAGGCCGGACGTGGTGGACAAGAAAGCAGCAAACGCACCCGCAACCACCAAAGCGGAGAGCAGTTCACCTGCCGTTCCGCCGATTAGCCTGCCGGGAAGCAGAAGCACCAGGGCATCGGCCTGGCCGCGTTGGGCCAGATCAGGAGCAAACAGCCGCCCCGCGAGTCCATAAGCCGTTGGAAAGAGATAAAAGACGGACAGTAATCCGAGCACGATCAAAGTGGTACGGCGGGCTGACTGTCCGTCCGGGTTTGTATAGAAGCGCACCAGCACATGCGGCAATCCGAGGGTGCCGAAGAGCAGGGCCACCAGCAGGGAAATGTTCTGGTACATCCCGGCTGGCGGCAGCCCTGTGGGGTTGGTTACCGGCTCGGCTAGGGGAGTGGCACCGGTTCCAGCCAGGGCCAGAAGCATAAAAATTACCGGAACAGCCAAGGCCGTGAGTTTGAGCCAGTACTGGAAAGCCTGGACGAAGGTGATGGACCGCATGCCGCCAGCCACCACGGTCAGACACACCACCACAACCACTGCCACCGAGCCCACCCAGGATGGAAGTCCGGTAGTGATGCGTATGGTGAGAGCGGCTCCATGGAGCTGCGGAACGATGTACAGCCAGCCAACCATGACGACAATGAGGCTCGTGACGCGCCGGACAGCCTTGGAGTCCAGCCGGGACTCAGTGAAGTCAGGAATGGTGTACGCCCCCGAGCGCCGCAGGGGTGCCGCCACAAAAAGCAGCAGCATGAGGTAGCCGGCGGTGTAGCCCACCGGAAACCACAGGGCATCTGTTCCCGACAGCAGGATGAGTCCGGCCACGCCCAGGAAGCTTGCCGCCGACAAGTACTCGCCACCGATCGCGGAAGCATTCCACCAGGGCGGGACAGTACGGGAGGCGACGTAAAAGTCGCCGGTGGTCCGTGAGATCCGCAGACCGTAGAAGCCGATTGCCGCCGTCGCCAGCGAAACTGCAACGAAAGCTGCAATGCCCACCACGGGGTTCATCGACTCATCATTTGTCCTCCGCAAGGTCCCGGTAGCGGGATTCGTTCCGTGCTGCGCTCCGGATGTAGAGCCAGGCGCTGATCCCGATCACCGGATAGATTCCGGCCCCCAGCAGGAGCCAGTCAAAGGGGATCCCAGCGACCCGTACGGCGGCAAGCCCCGGGACGAGACCAAGGAGTACGGGAAAAGCAACGAGGATCAGCAGGAAGCCTGCGGCCACCACGATTCCCAGCCGCAACTGCGAGCGGATCAGGGACCGCACAAAGACCTGGCCCACCTCGGATTCCTGGGCAGCTTCGCGGGTGTCTGCAGCCGGCCGCACGGCGGACCGGGGTGCTGTGACACGGACCCGGGTCATGTCTGCGGCCGGATCCTGGTGGCCTCGAGCTTTTCCCTGACAGCCGGCAGGTGCCGGCGGCTTATGGAGAGCTCAGCGCCGACCACCGTGACGCTGGGCCGCGCGGCTGCCAGCTTCATGTGGGTGACATGCTTCAGGGAAATCAAATAGGAGCGGTGGGTGCGGATAAACCCGGCCTCGGCCCACTGCTGCTCCAGATCAGCCAGGGGGACCCTGACGAGGTAGCTCGCCTCGGCAGTGTGGAGCCGCGCATAGTCTCCTTGGGCCTGTACGTAAGTGACATCGTCGCGCCGGATCATCTTTGTGGTGCCGCCCAGATCCACGGTGATCAGCTCCGGCGGCTCCGCGCCGTCTCTGAGCAGTTCACAGATCCGTCCAACCGACCGGGCCAGACGCTCCGCCCTTACCGGCTTGAGCAGATAGTCGACGGCGGCAAGTTCGAACGCTTCAAGTGCGCAGTCCTCATCGGCAGTGACAAATACGACGGCGGGTGGACGGGAGCTTCGGGAAATCACACGGGCGATGTCCAGGCCGGAGACGGCAGGCATGTGGATGTCCAGGAAAACGGCGTCAACAGTTTCCGCCTCGAGCGCCCGCAGGGCAGCGGCTCCTGAGGAAGCGCGGTGGATCGTGCCGATTCGGTCGTCCTTGCCCAGTAGAAAGGCAAGCTCCTCGACGGCTGGCAGCTCGTCGTCAGCGACGAGAACGTTAATCATGGTTCTAGGGTAGTGGGCACCGGCGACGCCAGATACGGCAACGGAGTTCAGGCGTCGTGGTGCGGTTGGGATTTCGGAATACGCATGGTGATCAGGGTGCCTTCCCCTGGAGCAGTCTCGATCACCAGTCCGTTGTCCTCTCCATAGACCTGGCGAAGCCGGGCATCCACGTTGCGCAGCCCCACATGGTCACCATCGGTGTGTCCCGCGAGCATGGACCGGAGCTCTTCCGGATCCATCCCGACGCCGTCGTCCTCAATCGTCACTTCGGCGAAAGCGCCGGAGTCGTGGGCCGTCAGGGATATGCGGCCCGGGCCTTCCTTGGCTTCAAGCCCGTGCCGGACGGCGTTCTCCACGAGCGGCTGCAGGCTCAGGAACGGGATCACCGTGCTCAGGACTTCGGGTGCGATCTGCAGGCTTACCTGGACCCGGTCACCGAATCTGGCCCGCTCCAGGAGCAGGTAACGGTCAATGCACCGCAGCTCTTCCGCGAGCGTGGTGAAATCCCCGTGCCGCCGGAAGGAATACCGGGTGAAATCTGCGAACTCCACCACCAATTCCCTGGCCCGGACGGGGTCGGTGTTGATGAAGGATGCGATGGCATTGAGGGAGTTATAGATGAAGTGGGGGCTGATTTGGGCACGAAGGGCACGCACTTCGGCTTCCATGAGGAGGGTGCGGGAGGCGTCGAGTTCTGCAAGTTCCACCTGCGTCGCCACCCAGTCCGCCACCTCCCCGGTTGCCCGGACAAGGCCTGATCCGGCGGCCGGAGCGAACGCAGCAACCACCCCCACCACTCTGCCGCCGGCCTTGATGGGCGCTATGACTGCCGCGAGCTCTGTTGCGGCGGCATCCTTGTTTTTGACCCCGGCCCGGGCTTTTCCTGCCGCCCGTACAGCCGCTTCCGCGGTCAGGAGTTCTCCGGCCGGGACGACGGCGGTGCGCCCGCCGGACAGGACGTCAGCAGCCCGTGCCATCAGGAGGGGCTTCAGCTCTTCGGCTGCACCATCCCAGGCCAGCACTCCTGATGTGTCGGTGATGGCCAGCGCCTCACAGCCCAGCAGGCTCCGCAGCTGACGGCTTGCCTTGGCCGCTCCAGAAGGAGTCAGTCCGGTCCTCAGATGCTGCCCGGCGCGGGAGGCCGCATGGAGTGTCTTGTAGGTTGCGCGTTCAGCATCGCTGCCCAACTCCCGGAAGGAGCGCAACACCTTCAGGCCAACGCCCACGACGACGGCAATGGCCAGGGCGATCACGGCAACTGCGGCGGCGGTGTAGAGGGGAGAGTCCGGCATGGTGCCAGCGTAGCCGCCGTTTGTCGCAGCATCGCAACCGTTGGGCGACGGAAGAGGTACTGGCTCTGGAAGGCCGGCATGGTCACGGGTCACAGTGATTGCAGTCACATTGGCCGGGGGACTCTGAAACCGGTGTGGATGAGCAAGTCTCAACGAGGAGGAATGATGGGTAACGACGCCCAAACCACGGATACAGCGGAGTCCGTGGACTTCAAGGAAGTCCAGTCGACGGAGCGGTTCCAGGAACTGCGCAAACGTCACCGCAGCTTTGTTTTCCCCATGGCCGTTGCGTTTCTGCTGTGGTACTTCGCCTACGTGCTGCTGGCCGACTACGCAGTGGGTTTTATGTCCACGAAGGTCTGGGGCAACATCAACATCGGCCTTATCCTGGGCCTGCTGCAATTCGTGTCCACCTTTGCAATAACGGGCTGGTACGTCAGTTACTCCAACCGGAAGCTGGACCCGATTGCCGCCGAGATCCGCCAGGGAATTGAAGGCCACGAATTCGATAAGGCAGGCAACCCTGTGAGCGGAGCAGTGAAATGATCGGAATTCCGTCTGCGGTGAATGTCGCCGCCCTCAAGGACACCACCCTGCTGAACATGGCGATCTTCGGCCTGTTCGTGGCGGTCACGATGGTCATTGTTTTCCGTGCCAGCCGCAACAACAAAACAGCCGCTGACTACTACGCGGCGGGACGTTCATTCAGCGGATCCCAGAACGGCACAGCCATTGCCGGCGACTACCTGTCCGCCGCCTCATTCCTGGGCATCACGGGTGCAATCGCGATCAACGGCTATGACGGCTTCATGTATTCCATCGGCTTCCTCGTGGCCTGGCTCGTGGCGCTGCTGCTCGTAGCGGAACTGCTTCGTAACACCGGCAAGTACACCATGGCCGACGTCCTGTCCTTCCGCCTCAAGCAGCGTCCGGTCCGCATCGCGGCTGCCATTTCCACCCTCGCTGTGTGCTTCTTCTATCTGCTCGCGCAGATGGCCGGGGCCGGAAGCCTGATCTCCCTCCTGCTGGGCATCAGCGATTGGGGCGGACAGGCCCTGGTGATCATCGTCGTCGGCGCCCTCATGATCATGTACGTCCTGATCGGCGGCATGAAGGGCACTACCTGGGTCCAGATCATTAAAGCGATCCTGCTGATCGCCGGTGCCGGCGTCATGACCTTGTGGGTTCTCTCCATTTACGGCTTCAACCTCTCCAACCTGCTTGGTGCTGCCGTGGAGACGGCCAACAACCCCAACGTGCTGAACCCCGGGCTTCAGTACGGCAAGTCAGAGACCTCCAAGCTCGACTTCATGTCCCTTGGACTTGCCCTCGTTCTGGGCACGGCTGCGCTTCCCCACGTCCTGATGCGCTTCTACACCGTTCCCACAGCCAAAGAAGCCCGCAAATCAGTGGTCTGGTCCATCTGGCTCATTGGTCTCTTCTATCTGTTCACCCTGGTCCTGGGCTATGGCGCCGCCGCCCTCGTGGGGGCCGACACCATCAAGTCCGCGCCTGGCGGTGTCAACTCCGCCGCGCCACTGCTGGCCTTCCACCTTGGCGGCCCGCTGCTCCTGGGCTTCATCTCCGCTGTAGCGTTCGCCACCATCCTCGCGGTGGTTGCAGGCCTGACCATCACTGCGGCGGCTTCGTTCGCTCATGACATCTACGCCAGCGTCATCTCCAAGGGAAAGGCCGACGCCGATACTGAGGTGAAGGTTGCCAGGCGCACCGTGGTGGTCATCGGGGTCATGGCAATCGTGGGCGGTATCTTCGCCAACGGCCAGAATGTTGCCTTCCTTGTAGCGCTCGCATTCGCCGTGGCGGCCTCTGCGAACCTGCCCACCATTGTTTACTCCCTGTTCTGGCGGAAGTTCACCACGCAGGGTGCTGTGTGGAGCATGTATGGCGGGCTCGGTTCGGCAATCATCCTGATCATATTTTCGCCAGTGGTTTCCGGCGGAGCGACCTCGATGATCAAGGACGCGAACTTTGCGATCTTCCCCTTGAGCAACCCGGGCATTGTTTCCATCCCGCTGGCCTTCTTCCTGGGGTGGCTTGGAACAGTCCTCGACAAGCAGCGTGAGGACACCGCGAAGCAGGCCGAAATGGAGGTCCGCTCCCTGACGGGCGTCGGCGCAGAGAAAGCGACCAACCACTAGTCCCGAACTGCCTACGGCCCTAAACAGCAGGAGCTCCCGTGCACATGCACGGGAGCTCCTGCCGTCTCTGTTATCTGCTTGTCACGGGTCTTAGCCGGTGAATGGCCTCATTCCAGCGGCTCGATCCAGACTTCGGTCACTTTGAGCTGGTCCCTTCCCTCAAAGAAGTACTCGAACTCGAGATCCTTGTCATCGCAGATCAACACACCCCAGACTTCGGCAAACTTTGTTCCGTCCTCCTTGTACGACTCCACGCCGCTGTATGTGGGCTCGCACGAAGCGTCGAGTTCCAGCTCCTTGTGGCCGGCGATGAAATCCTCTTTGGAGACTTCCTGCCGAAATGAGGAATCAAGATATTTGTCGTAGGCGTTATCGGCCTCACCGGAAACCATCAGCCTCGTAAAATCGTCGGCAACGTCTTTTGCCTGGTTTGTGGTTGCGCCCACAACGTTGAGCAACAGCACCACCCCGGCTGCTATCAGAAGCAGAACGACGCCCACACTCCCAAGCACAATCCACAGCGCCTTCTTGCTGCCGGCAGGCGGCGGCGGCCACTGCGTCTGGGACTGGGGATAAGAGGGCTGTCCGGGGAAGGGCGGCTGCTGCCAGCCCTGTTGAGGGTAAGGGGGCTGCGGGTATCCCGGGGCAGGCGGGGGCCACCCCTGCTGAGGGTAAGGGGGCTGCGGGGATGGTGGGGCGGGCGGCGGCCAGCCCTCTTGGGGATAGGGAGGTTGCCCGCCCTGTGGGTGAGCGTGTTCGCCGCCGGCGGGCGGCTGCCAGGGTTGCTGCGAGCCCTGCTGCCAAGCCGGTTCCGGATGCGTCTCGGGGAATGACTGTCCCGGGTTCTGCTCCGGCGATGGGCGGGGGTACGGCCCGGGCTGTTCAGATTCCGGAGGATTGCTCAAGAGGGTGCCTTTCCGGCAGCCGTTTTGTGCCACTGCCTGGGTGTTCAAGGAGCCGGGGGCGGTCCCATGGGTGCGATGAAAATCAGCCTATAGCCCGGATACCTGCGCACGCGGCTTTCACCCCACAATGCCCCCGTTTTTGTCACTCCCACGGGGCGATATAGCTAAATGGATTCCGCTGAATTCCGTTCGAGCAATGGCTGGACCCGGAAAGGAATCAGCTCGCCCATCGCCAAGGCAGTGTCCGTCCTGTCCACACCCTCGCAGGACAGGATCTTGCCGTTGATCCTGAACAGGTCCTCGGCGTCAACCGCCACAACCCGCAGGAACAGGTCGGCCGAACCTGTGAGTCCGTAGCCTTCAAGGATTTCCGGGATGGCTGCCAAATCAACCGCAAGCTGCTTCAGCTTCTGCTGCTGCACGTGGACGGAGATAAAGGCCATCAGCGGATAACCAAGCGATACCGGATTGATACGCCGCTCGAAGGAGAGGAAGACGTGCTTTTTCTCCAGTTGCGCCATGCGGGCCTGCACCGTGTTCCGGGAGAGGCCGAGCTTTTGCGCGAGCGCCACAACAGTCCGCCGTGGATCGCGTGCCAAGGCAGAAAGCAGGCGGGTGTCAGTGCCATCCAAAGCTTGCATAATGCGCAACGTTAGCACGGTCCCAGCACGCCATACAGTGCACAATGCTCAGTTCAAATTGAAGTGGTTGTACCGCATGAACATTGTGAGTATGGTCACAATTATCCGGGGCAACGGGGCCCGGCGGGCTGGCATGCACAGGGATCACGAGTTCCTGGAGCCGCCAGTCACACGACGTCAGAAGGTTGCGTGCAACTATGAACGCAGACGATTTGAGCCAGGGCGGCACCACCGCAGCTGGCCCGGACAACTGGGCAAACCATCACTATCGGACCGGTGGAAACCTGGTCCAGCTGATTACCCCGGGCGGTGAACGCGTCAGCCATCCTGAATACGATGTCTGGGTCAAGGATGTCACCGACGAACAGCTCGCCTCGCTCTACGAGGACATGGTTGTCATCCGCCGCATTGACACTGAGGCCACAGCATTGCAGCGGCAAGGTGAGTTGGCCCTCTGGCCGCCGCTTGCCGGGCAGGAGGCCTCCCAGATCGGCTCGGCAAGGGCACTGCGCGACGACGATTTCGTGTTCTCCAGCTACCGGGAAAATGGAGTGGCGTACTGCCGCGGAGTGGACCTGACGGACATCGTCCGCGTGTGGCGAGGCAACGCGTCCGCAGGCTGGGATCCATACTCCATCAACATGGCCACACCCCAGATCATCATCGGTGCGCAGACACTCCACGCCACGGGTTACGCCCTGGGTATTCAGCACGACGGCGCGGACAGCGTTGCGATGGCCTACTTCGGTGACGGCGCGACGAGCGAGGGCGATGTCAACGAGGCCATGGTCTTTGCGGCCAGCTTCCAGGCACCCGTCATCTTCTTCTGCCAGAACAACCACTGGGCAATTTCCGAACCGGTAGGCCTGCAGTCCCACATTCAGCTCGCTGACCGTGCAACAGGGTTCGGAATTCCCTCGGTTCGCGTGGACGGAAACGATGTGCTCGCCGTTATGGCTGCAACCAGGGAGGCACTCGAAAGAGCACGGCACGGCGGAGGGCCCTCATTCATTGAGGCTGTTACTTACCGCATGGGCCCCCACACCACGGCCGATGATCCCACCCGTTACCGTGACGCCAACGAACTTGAGGATTGGGCTGCGAAGGATCCCATGACCCGGGTCAGGTCACTTCTGGAGCGAAGGGAATCCTGGAGCGAAGAGCTGGAAACCCGGGTTGCAGCCAAGGCTGATGCCGTGGCCCAGGAAATGCGCAGCGGCTGCATCAATATGCCGGACCCCCAGCCGCTCGACGTGTTCAAGCATGTTTACAGCACGCCGCATTCCTGGCTGGAACGCCAACAGGACCACTATTCCCGTTACCTGGCTTCGTTCGGAGACCCCGCACAGGCCGCTTCTGAAGAAGGTGCACGCTGATGACCCAGATGACCTTTGCCCGTGCCATCAACTCCGGCCTGCGCAAATCCCTGGAAAACGACCCCAAAGTAATTCTGATGGGGGAGGACATCGGTACCTTGGGCGGCGTGTTCCGCATTACCGACGGCCTGCAGAAGGATTTCGGCAAGCACCGTGTTATTGACACACCGCTGGCCGAATCCGGGATCATGGGGACCGCCGTCGGGCTTGCCTACCGCGGCTACCGCCCGGTGGTGGAAATCCAGTTCGACGGCTTCGTCTACCCGGCCTTTGACCAGATCGTCTGCCAAGTCGCCAAGCTGCACTACCGCACCCAGGGCGCAGTAAAAATGCCCATCACCATCCGCATTCCCTTTGGTGGCGGCATCGGCTCCCCGGAACACCACTCAGAATCGCCTGAGGCCTACTTCACGCATACATCAGGGCTTCGTGTCGTGAGTGTTTCCAACCCCCAGGACGCCTACATTATGATCCAGCAGGCCATCGCCAGCAATGACCCGGTGGTCTACTTTGAGCCAAAACGCCGCTACCACGACAAAGGTGAAGTGGACGAGTCCGTGGACCCCGCTTCCGCGCTTTCCATGGAAAAGGCCAGCGTTGTCACCGAAGGTACGGACGTCACCCTTGTGTCCTACGGACCCTTGGTGAAAACGGCCCGCGACGCCGCACTCGCGGCTGCCGACGACGGCGTATCTGTGGAAGTCATCGACCTGCGCTCGCTGTCGCCGGTGGACTTCTCAACCGTGGAAGCTTCGGTGCGGAAGACGGGCCGGCTCGTCGTGACCCATGAAGCCGGACAGTTCGGCGGCATAGGCGGCGAAATTGCGGCCAGCATCACCGAGCGCTGCTTCTACCACCTCGAGGCCGCCCCTGTACGCGTCACCGGCTTCGACATCCCCTACCCCTACTCCAAACTCGAAATGCATCATCTCCCGGACCTGGACCGGATCCTTGACGGCGTGGACCGGGCGCTGGGCCGTCCGAACTCGCTCAGCGGGCTGGAAGGATGATCGCCACCATGATCAAGGAATTCAGGCTGCCTGATCTCGGTGAGGGTTTGACGGAATCGGAAATCCTCAGCTGGAAAGTGAACGTGGGGGACACTGTCACGCTCAACCAGGTCATTGCCGAGGTGGAAACGGCCAAGGCCGTCGTCGAACTTCCCTCGCCATTCGCGGGAGTGGTTACCGCGCTGCATGAGCAGCCTGGGACCGTGGTGGAGGTCGGCAAACCAATCGTTTCCTTTGAAATAGCGAACGACGACGGCGGTGCGCCCGCCCCGGGCAATGGTCCTGCTGACGAGCCGCCTCCTGCAAAAAGGGAGCCGAACCTGGTGGGGTACGGCGCCGTCGTCGAAAGTTCCGGACGGCCTGTCCGAAGGGCGCGGGGCCATCTTGCCGCGGTAAAAGACGCAGCTCCTTTGGTGGACTCGCCGATGCCCACCCACCAGGCCGCTCCTGAGCCTGCTCCCGCTGAACCCGCAGCGCACAGTCAACCCGCCGCGGCTGCTGAAAGCACAGCAGAGCGGCCGCGCTCCACGCCACCCGTACGGAAGCTGGCGAAGGACCTGGGCGTGGAGATTGAGTCAGTGACCGGGACGGGCCCGGGAGGACTGATCACCCGGGACGACGTCCGGAACTTCGTGGGCGGCGGAGACCTGCCCGCTGCTGCCCACGCCTTGTCCGCGACGGCCTACTCCAGGGAAAGTGCCGATAAGCAAGGCGACGAACGGGAGGTCCGCACGCCCATCAAGGGCGTCCGGAAGTTCACCGCCGCGGCCATGGTTTCGAGCGCTTTCACTGCTCCACATGCCACGGAATTTCTTACCGTGGACGTCACTCCTTCTATGGAGCTGCTCGCCAGGCTCAAGGAAAGCCGCCCCTTTGCCGGCTACAAGCTCACTCCGCTCACCTTGGTGGCCAAGGCGCTGCTGATTGCCCTGAGGCGTAATCCGTCACTCAACACCCGCTGGGATGAGGACGCCCAGGAGATCGTGCAGTTCAACTACGTCAACCTTGGAATCGCCGCTGCAACGCCCCGCGGCCTGACCGTACCCAATATCAAGGACGCACATGCCCTGACTTTGGCCGAACTGTCCGCAGCGCTGACGGAGCTGACGGATACGGCCAGGGAAGGAAAAACCAGTCCCGCCGACCTTTCCGGTGGAACCATCTCCATCACCAATATCGGGGTGTTCGGTATTGACGCCGGAACTCCGATCCTCAACCCCGGTGAAGCGGCCATCCTTGCCACGGGGGCAGTGCGGAGGATGCCTTGGGAATACCAGGGCGAGGTGGCACTTCGTCAGGTAATGACGTTGAGCCTGTCATTTGACCACCGGCTGGTGGATGGGGAACAGGGGTCCAGATTCCTTGCCGACATAGGCTCCATCCTGTCGGATCCCGGCATCGTCCTGGCCATGGTCTAGCAGCTGCCCAGTCCAGGCGCTCCGAGCACAGGGGGTGGGGCGGAACGCCTCACCCCCTCTGCTCGGCCCAAGCGATCATGTTGGGCTCAACTGCGCAGACCAGCGCCCCAGCGGATCAGGGGGAGGTGGATCCAATGGCAGGCGGCACCATCAATGCGGCCATCGCCATGTTTTCCAGGAGAGGCCGGGCGGACGCGGCAGCCATCCGGCGGCCATGGTGGCGCACCGAATGCGGCGTTGAGTTGATAAGCCCGAACGTGGCGTGGGCGCGCATTCGCAGATCACTGGCTTCAGCGCCTGCATGGAGCTGAAGGAGGAGATCTACCCACAATTCGACGTAGCTGCGCTGCAGGGTGCGCACATTTGCCTGGTCGGATTCCGCGAGGTTGCTGAAATCCCTGTCCTGGACACGGATGACGTCCGGGTTACTGAGGGCAAAATCCACCTGGAATGCCACTAGCCCCGCCAGCGCATTGTGAGGGGTGGGGGCTTCAGCCACCACCCGCCGGCCGCCTTCCAAGAGGTCCTCGCTGACGGTCAGCAACAGCGCTCCCAAGACCGCCTGCTTGCCCGAGAAATGCCGGTAAACTGCGGGCCCGCTAACGCCGGCGGCGGCCCCCAGGTCCTCGAGCGAAACGCTGTTGAATCCGTCCCTGGCAAACAAGGTGGCGGCCGCTGACAAAAGAGCCTTGCGGCGGCTCTCCTTGGCCTGGCTGCGCTGGGTCCCGGAACCGGCTTTGGCAGCTGATCGCTGGATGGCCGCCAATGAGTTGGAGCCGGGCGTGGGGCTGCGCTGGGCCATCGGGCTGAATACCTCCTGAATCATGTGATGTTCCAAGCTCGCCAACCCTCAACGTGTTGGACATCACAGTTAATAGAGACTAACCTAAATTTCAGTTACGCGGTACTAACCGAAATAGCCAGGACGCCCACAATGGCGTCCGGGAACGGAAGCAGTCAATGGAGACACTCGCCAGCCAGGTGGACGCAGCAAGCGACGCCTTCTCGGCCAATCGCGAGGCTCAGCTCGCCTTGGCCGGTGAACTCAGGAAAAGGTTGGCCGTTGCAGCGTTGGGCGGCCCGGAGAAATCCCGCGAACGCCATGTTTCCCGGGGGAAGCTGTTGCCGCGGGAGCGCATCGACCAGCTGTTGGATAACGGGAGCCCCTTTCTGGAGATCGCCCCGCTGGCTGCCAACGGAATGTATCAGGACGATTCGCCCGGCGCTGGCGTTATTGCCGGCATCGGGCTGGTCCACGGCAGGCACGTCCTGGTGATTTCCAATGACGCCACCGTCAAGGGTGGAACCTACTATCCGATGACGGTGAAAAAGCACCTCCGCGCCCAGGAGATCGCCTTGGAAAACAGACTTCCATGCATCTACCTGGTGGACTCGGGCGGGGCCTTCCTCCCGAAGCAGGATGAGGTGTTCCCGGACAAGGAGCACTTTGGCCGGATCTTCTTCAACCAGGCCAGGATGTCTGCAGCCGGCATCCCCCAAATCGCTTCGGTCATGGGTTCCTGCACGGCGGGCGGCGCGTATGTCCCTGCCATGAGCGATGAGACCGTCATCGTCCGCAACCAGGGGACCATCTTCCTGGGCGGCCCGCCGCTGGTGAAGGCGGCCATCGGTGAAATTGTCACGGCAGAGGAATTGGGCGGGGGAGACGTTCACTCGAAAATTTCCGGCGTCACTGACCATCTGGCTGAGAATGACGAGCACGCCCTGCAGATTGTCCGCGACATCGTTGCCACCCTGCCGCCTCCTGCCAATCCCGCGTGGGAGGTGGAGGCCGCCGTCGAACCCGTGGAAGATCCGGAAGAAATTTACGGTGCCGTGCCCACAGATGTAAACGCCCAGTACGACGTCCGTGAGGTGATTGCCCGGCTGGTCGACGGCAGCCGGTTCCACGAGTTCAAGAAACACTACGGCGCCACCCTGGTGACGGGGTTCGCCCGGCTTCACGGGCATCAGGTGGGCATCGTGGCCAACAACGGTGTGCTGTTCAGCGAGTCGTCGCTGAAGGGGGCGCACTTCATCGAACTCTGTGATCAGCGCGGCATTCCGCTGGTCTTCCTGCAGAACATTTCCGGTTTTATGGTGGGCAAGGATTCCGAACAGGGCGGCATTGCCAAGAACGGGGCGAAGATGGTGACCGCCGTCGCCACCGCACGGGTACCCAAACTGACGGTGGTCATTGGAGGTTCCTTCGGTGCCGGGAATTACTCCATGTGCGGCCGCGCCTATTCGCCGCGGTTCCTCTGGATGTGGCCGGCCAGCAGGATCTCGGTCATGGGCGGAAACCAGGCCTCCAGTGTGCTGGCCACGGTCAAGCGTGAGCAGTACGAGGGACGGGGCGAGGAATGGTCCGCCGAGGATGAGGAAGCCTTCAAGGCGCCCATCAGGCAACAGTATGAGGACCAGGGGAGCCCCTACTATTCCACCGCCCGACTGTGGGACGACGGTGTCATCGATCCCGCCGATACCCGCACCGTTCTGGGGCTGGCGCTCGACGTCGTCTCCCGCACCCCGCTGCCGGAGACCTCCTTCGGCCTCTTCCGGATGTGAGCAATGACCACCACTGATGACCAAACCCGAGCCAACGTCCACGGCGAAGCCCTGTTCGTTAAGGATGCCCTGTTCCCGACAGTGCTCGTGGCAAACCGTGGCGAGATCGCCTGCCGGGTAATCCGGACGCTGCGGAGCATGGGCATCCGTTCCGTGGCCGTTTACAGTGATGCCGACGCCGGGGCCCGCCACGTGCGGGAAGCCGACATGGCCGTCCGGATCGGCCCCGCTGCGGCCTCGGAGAGTTACCTCAACATTGATGCCGTAGTCCGGGCCTGCCGGGATACCGGCGCCCAGGCCGTGCATCCCGGTTACGGGTTCCTGAGTGAGAACGCCGACTTTGCCCGCGCCCTGGAGGCTGCAGGGATCACTTTCATCGGTCCCGGCGTCGAGTCCCTGAATATCATGGGCGACAAGATCCGTTCGAAGAACCATGTGGCCGGCTACGGCGTCCCTGTCGTCCCGGGCATTGCCGAACCGGGACTCACCAACCAGGACCTGATCGAAGCCGCTGCAGGGGTGGGCTTCCCGCTGCTGATCAAGCCGTCGGCAGGGGGCGGCGGCAAGGGGATGCACACCGTTGAGCGCCCGGACGAGCTTGCCACTACACTGGCCACGGCCCGGCGGGTGGCTGCCAGCGCTTTTGGCGACGACACCCTGTTCCTGGAACGGCTGGTGCTGAATCCGCGGCACATCGAAGTCCAGGTGCTCGCGGATAATCACGGCAACGTGATCCACCTCGGGGAACGCGAGTGTTCCCTGCAGCGTCGGCACCAGAAAGTCATCGAGGAAGCGCCCTCGCCGCTGCTGGAATCCCTCAGCGATGGCGCGGGGGTCAGGGCCCGGATCGGGGAAGCAGCATGCCAGGCTGCCCGCAGCGTCAACTACAGCGGAGCCGGCACGGTTGAATTTCTGGTTTCCGATGACGCCCCGGACGAGTTCTTCTTTATGGAAATGAACACGAGGCTCCAGGTGGAGCACCCTGTCACCGAGATGGTCACGGGTGTCGACCTGGTGGAATGGCAGGTGCGGATCGCGGCCGGTGAGGTGCTCACCGTGGCGCAGGACGACGTCGTTCTCAACGGTCACGCCGTCGAAGCACGCGTTTACGCTGAAGACCCGCAACGGAATTTTCTGCCGTCCACCGGGACGGTGCTCTTGCTGGACGAGCTTCCGTCGGCTGCATCAGCTCAGGGGAGCGGCAACAGGCTTCGGGTGGATTCGGCGCTGATTCCGGGTCTCGAGATTGGCTCAAACTACGACCCCATGATCTCCAAGGTCATCGCGTGGGGGGACGATCGGAAAGCAGCGTTGGACACCTTGGATACGGCGATGTCTGCCTATACCGCCCTGGGTGTGGCTACCAACGTTGAGTATCTGCGGCTGCTGATCAACGACGACGACGTCCGCGCCGGACGGCTGGACACCACCCTCATCGAACGGAAAATGCCGGACCTCACATTCCGGGAGATCGGGGACGCCGAACTGATCGCCGGGGCACTGTACGTGCAGGCACAGGAGAGGGGGAGCCTGGAGAGCACGGTGACCGACGGCACGGTTCCGGACGGCACAACGCGTGAAAGAACCGCAAGTTCAACAAAGGCGGGCAGTCCCTGGAACACCCGCAGCGGGTGGCGGATGGCCGGGCGTGCTCCATGGGTCGTCAACCTGGGACGGGGAGCGGGCGAGGTTGTCACGGTTCGCCTCGGCGCTGCGGTCGAAGGTTCGGTGGTGGTCCGGGTAGGAAACGGCCCCGAACACGAGGCATCACTGGACGGCTTCGGCGATGGAAAGCTGGAGATGACCCTCGACGGCGAGAGCAGGCAGTACTCCGTTGCCCGGTCCCGGCGCGGGGAGCTGTTTTTGGGACATGACGGTTGGTCCTGCCGGCTCGAGATCCTGAGCCGGGAAGCGCGACTGGCGCGGGTCCTGGCCGCGATCCAGCGGGTGGACGGCGTCGCCGACCCCGAAATCCGCTCGCCTATGCCCGGGACAGTGGTTTCCGTCTCTGTCCAAAACGGTGAAACCGTAACCGCCGGGCAGGTCCTGCTCGCTGTGGAGGCGATGAAAATGGAACATCAGTTGACCGCCAGCACCGCGGGGACAGTGCATATCAGTGTCAACGCGGGCGATCTTGTGAAAGCCGAACAGGTCCTGGCCACCATCCATCCTCCGGTCCCTCAAGTTGCCGGGGACGCCTCGGGCAAGGAATCAACCACACAAGCTGCGATCGCCATGGGCGCCGCAGATACAGAGCAGAGTTAGGACAAGGAAGTCACATCATGGCTGATTTTGAACTCAGTGAGGAATACCAGGACCTCAGCGATACCGTCCGGGAATTTGCGGACGAAGTGGTTGCGCCGGTGTCGGCCAAGCACGATGAAGAGCACAGTTTCCCGTACGAAGTGGTGTCCCAGATGGCCGGGATGGGCCTCTTCGGCCTGCCGTTCCCGGAGGAATACGGCGGCATGGGCGGAGATTACTTTGCCCTTGCGATTGCCCTTGAGCAACTGGGCCGGGTAGACCAGTCCGTCGCCATCACCCTGGAAGCCGGAGTTTCGCTTGGCGCCATGCCTGTCTACCGGTTCGGCACGGACGCGCAGAAGAAGGAATGGCTCCCGGCGCTGGCTTCCGGGACGGCGCTTGCGGGATTCGGCCTGACGGAGCCCGAAGCCGGGTCGGATGCGGGCGGAACCAAGACCACCGCCAGGCTGGTGGACGGCGAATGGGTCATCAACGGGAACAAGGAATTCATCACCAACTCCGGCACGGACATCACCCGACTGGTTACTGTCACCGCCGTCACGGGCAGGCACGAGCGCAAGGATGGGAGTATCAAGAAGGAAATTTCCACCATCCTGGTGCCCACCGGCACGCCGGGATTCAAGGCCGAGAAGGCATACAACAAGGTGGGCTGGAACGCCTCCGACACCCATCCCCTCACGCTCAAGGATGTCCACGTTCCGGAAGAAAACCTGCTGGGAGAACAGGGCAGGGGGTACGCGAACTTCCTGTCCATTCTCGACGAAGGCCGGATTGCCATCGCCGCGCTCGCCACCGGAGCAGCCCAAGGCTGTGTGGACCTCTCGGTCAAATACGCCAAGGAACGCAGCGCTTTTGGCCACCACATCGGCAAGTATCAGGCCATCGCGTTCAAGATCGCCCGCATGCAGGCCCGCGCCCACACTGCACGGCTGGCTTACTACGACGCCGCGGCCAGGATGCTGGCCGGGAAGCCGTTCAAGACCGAAGCCGCCATCGCTAAGATGGTCGCAGGCGAGGCAGCCATGGACAACGCGCGGGATGCCACCCAGGTGTTCGGCGGCTATGGTTTCATCAACGAATTCACCGTGGCACGCCACTACCGCGACTCCAAGATCCTGGAAGTCGGGGAGGGCACCACGGAGGTGCAGCTGATGCTCATCGCCCGCGAACTGGGATTGAAGCCGGCCTGAGAGGATCAACGATGATTGACAAGGTTGTTGCCAGCGCAGAGGAGGCTGTAGCCGATATCCCCGACGGCGCCTCCCTCGCCGTCGGAGGTTTTGGCTTGTGCGGTATCCCGGTGGCGTTGATCGATGCCCTCCATCAGCGAGGCACCCGTAACCTGGAAACGGTCAGCAACAACTGCGGTGTTGATGACTGGGGCCTGGGCATCCTCCTGAAAGACGGCAGGATCCGGCGGACCGTCAGCTCCTATGTCGGCGAGAACAAGGAATTTGCCCGCCAGTACCTTTCCGGCGAGCTGGAGGTGGTGCTCACGCCGCAGGGCACCCTTGCAGAGAAGCTCCGTGCGGGTGGTGCGGGGATTCCTGCCTTCTTCACGAGCGCGGGCGTCGGCACGCAGGTGTCGGAAGGAGGGCTGCCGCAGAAGTACGATGCCGATGGCAGCATAGCCATCGCGTCCAAACCGAAGGAAGTGCGCAACTTCAACGGAGCTGATTACGTCCTGGAGGAGTCCCTCACCCCGGACTTTGGGCTGGTGCACGCTTGGAAGGGGGACCGGCACGGAAACCTCATGTTTCATGCAACGGCAATGAACTTCAATCCACTGTGTGCCATGGCAGGGAAGATCACCATCGCTGAGGTTGAGGAGCTGGTGGAACCGGGCGAACTGGATCCCGAGCATATCCATACCCCTGGCATCTTCGTCCAGCGGGTGGTGCTGGCTCCCGCCGTCGAGAAGCGCATCGAAAAGAAGACCGTTTCAGCAGCAGCGTCGGCATCCGCCAACTCAGACCAGGCAGGAGCATAGCCATGGATCCGAACAGCTCGCAGGCACCCCGTCCGGAAGGCGTCCGTCCCGAATACCGCCGGGCTCCCGCATCCAGGCCTGATGGCAAGGGATGGACGCGCTACGAAATGGCCGCAAGGGTGGCAAAGGAACTCCGCAACGGGCAGTACGTGAACCTCGGCATCGGAATGCCCACCCTGATTCCCAACTACATTCCCGTCGGCATGGAGGTGGTCCTCCACTCCGAAAACGGCATCCTCGGCGTCGGACCCTATCCCGCGGAAGACAAGGTGGACCCCGACCTCATCAACGCCGGCAAGGAAACCGTCACCGTAAATGCAGGGGCTGCATTCTTTGACTCGGCCACCTCCTTTGGAATGATCCGTGGAGGGCACGTGGACGTTGCCGTGCTCGGCGCCATGGAAGTTGCTGCCAACGGCGACCTTGCCAACTGGATGATCCCCGGCAAGATGGTCAAGGGGATGGGCGGCGCCATGGACCTGGTGTTTGGCGCCAAACGAGTGATCGTGATGATGGAGCATGTGGACCGCAACGGACGGCCGAAAATTGTCCAGGAATGCACACTGCCGCTGACAGGCAAGGGGTGCGTGGACAGGATCATCACTGACCTCGCCGTCATTGACGTTACCCCCGACGGACTGGTGCTGCGCGAGCTGGCACCCAACGTGTCCGTTGAGGACGTTGCGGCTGCCACCGGCGTCGAAGTCCTGGAGGAAGACCGGGAACTGACGGTATGACGGATCCTAAGACACCGGAATCGCCGGCGCAGCGGATCATCGAACAGCGCGGGCTGTACTACGACGAGCTGGAAACCGGGGTGCTGTACGCACACCGCCCGGGACGCACCGTGACCGAAACCGACAACGTCCTCTTCACCACCATGACGATGAACACGCAAGCGCTTCATCTGGACGCTGCCTGGAGTGCAGGGCAACCTTTCGGCCAGCGACTGATGAATTCGATGTTCACCCTGGCCACAGTGGTGGGGCAATCGGTACCGCAGCTGACCCAGGGGACCATCATTGCCCAGCTTGGCCTGACAGATGTCTCATTTCCGCACCCCCTGTACCACGGCGACACCCTGTACACGGAGACTGAAATCACCGGAAGGCGCCTTTCGGACTCCCGGCCCGGCCAGGGGATAGTGACCATGAAGCACACCGGCCGGAACCAGGACGGGACGGTGGTGGCAGAGGCCACCCGCAGTTGCCTGATGTGGACACGGGACGCCCATCTGCAGGCTCAGGAAGACCGGCAATCAGAAGAAGGGGGACAATAAATTCATGACGTTTGTGATGGGTCCTGCCCTCCTGTTCTGCCCTGCCGACCGCCCGGAACGCTACCTGAAAGCGGCGGAGAGGGCCGACGCCGTCATCCTTGACCTGGAGGACGCGGTGGCGCCGGCAGACAAAAAACGTGCCCGGGGCGCCATCCTCGCGCAGCTGGGCGCCAAGGGCGATGTGCCGGAACTCGAGCCCACCCGTACCATTGTCCGCCTCAATCCGGCGGGCACCGAGGAGTTCGAGAAGGACCTGCACTGCCTTGCCCATACGCCCTACCGGACCATCATGCTCGCCAAAGCCGAGAGCGCGGCCCAGCTCCGGGCACTTGAGGGGTTCAGCGTCATCGCGCTGTGCGAAACTGCAGCCGGAATCATCAACGCTCCATCCATAGCGGCCGAACCCAACGTGGTGGCCCTGATGTGGGGCGCCGAGGATCTGCTGGCCTCCCTTGGCGGAACCTCGAGCAGGAACGACGACGGCGGCTACCGGGCCGTTGCACTGCACTCCCGTTCAGCTGTGCTTCTTGCGGCCAGGGCCCACGGCAAGGAAGCTGTTGACTCGGTGTACGTGAACATCCCTGACCTCGCTGGCCTGGCTTCAGAAAGCCGTGATGCAGTGGCGTCCGGCTTCAGCTCGAAGGCCTGCATCCATCCCAATCAGGTGGCGGTTGTCCGTGACGCGTACGCACCTTCCGAGTCAGAGGTTGCGGAGGCCAACGAGCTTCTGGAAGCAGCCTCCAGCGCCGGGTCGGGCGTTTTTCAGTTCAAGGGCAAGATGATTGACGGCCCCATCCTCAAGCATGCCGAAGCCACGGTCCGCCGCTCTGGTGCCCGGCCAATCTCAGGCCGCTAAGCGGGCCCGGCCGTTTAAGTCAGCTGCGCCCGCTAAGCCAATCTCCGGATCGGTGCGCCGTCGAGCCAGGCCCTGACATCCTCGAACGCCCCGCCGAGGAAAGCCTGGTAGCTCTCGTGGGTGACGTAGCCAAGATGGGGAGTGAGGACAGTCCTCGGGGCATCGAGGAGCGGGTGCCCAAGCGGCAGGGGCTCCTGATCATAGACGTCGAGCGCGGCTCCGCGGATATGTCCTGCGTGAAGGGCATCGAGGAGGGCCTGCTGGTCCACCAGCGGGCCTCGCGAAGTGTTCACGAGCACGCCTTCAGGTCCGAGGAGACGCAGTTCCCTTTCCCCGACGATTCCCTCGCTCCGTTCGGAGAGGCGCAAGTGGAGGCTCACGACGTCGGACATCCGGAAAAGCTCGTCCTTGCTGACTTTCCGAACACCGGCGGCCGCGGCGGTCTCGTCGGTCAGGTTCTGGCTCCATGCCAGCACGTCCATGCCGAACGCCTTGCCGTAGGCGGCGATTCGGTGACCGATCTTGCCAAGTCCCACGATGCCCAGCGTCTTGCCTGACAGCTCGAAACCCACGGTCCGTTGCCACCGGCCGTTCCGCAGGGAGGTTTCTTCTTCAGTGAGGTTGCGGGTGAAGGCCAGCAACAGGGCCCAGGTCAGTTCCGGAGCGGCAGCGGGGGAGCCGCCCGTGCCGCAAACAACAACGCCGTTCTCTTTGGCGGCCTCAAGATCGATGGCAGCGTTGGCGGCCCCGGTAGTGACCAGCAGTTTCAGGTGGGGCAGTTTTTCGAGGACGCGGCGAGGGAAGGGGGTCCGTTCACGCATGGCCACGATGATTTCGTATTCCGCCAATGCAGCGGCGACTGCGCTGTCAGAGCCAAGGGGCGTGTTGAAAATTGTCACTTCCACCCCGTCGGTGGCCAAGGATTTCCAAGGGGCGAAGTCTTCAGCCACGTTTTGGTAGTCGTCAAGAATGGCCAGGCGGAACCTTGTCATGGAGTCCTTCCCAGCGGCCCGGACGGAGCAGCTGAAGGGGTAGCCGTTGCACGGTTAGTAGATGAATCGATTATGAGGGCAGTCTGCATCTGACAGCAGCAGGCGGCGGGTGGAAGTAATTCCTTTCCATCCGCCGCCTGCTCTCTTGGTGTTCACACCGCCGTCGACGTCGCTACTGCACCCAATCCCGGAGGTGCGCCTAGTGCGCCGGAGCGGCCTTGACGGCCAGGATGGGGCAGTCCGCCTCGAGCAGTATCTGCTGTGAGGTGCTCCCCATAATCAGTTTCCCGACTGGGGTGCGCCTCCGAAGGCCGATGACGACGAGGTCGGCACGGTGCTGTTCCGCGGCCTGAAGTACCTCTGTGGCGGCATCGTTTCCACGCACAGGCTGCTGGATGATGTGCTCGATTCCTTCCTTCTTCAGGCGCTCCTCGATGCTGGCGATGTCCTCCACCTGGGCGTAGCGCTTGTCCACGAGGGCGTCCCCGCGGGAGGAGTTGATGATGACGAGGAGCGATTTGTTTTTTCGCGCCTCGGCGATTGCCGCTTCCAGTGCTGCTGCCCCTTCGGGCGTGGGAACGTAGCCAACGATGATGCTCACGGTTTCTCCTGTGGTCTGTGGTTAGTGCCTTGTGATCTTCTGGCGTGGCGGGGGAGTGGGTGCTGCCTACCCGTCGCCGTCGCCCGCATCGCCGCCGTCGCCGCCATCGCTTCCATCGGAGCGGTGGCTGGCATGGGTGACATTGCCGCGGGTGACGTCTGTCGGTTCGGATCCACGCGTGGCGTTAGCGGACAAGAGGCTGGGGGCCGGATGGTTGCGGCGCCAAAGCTTCATCAGGAACGGGAAAATGAGGATGATCGCAATAATGATGTAAACACCGATTGCAATGGGTTCACTGAACAGTCCGGCAGGATCGCCGGCGCTCAGCTGCAGGGTCTTGCGAAGCTGACCTTCAATACGCGGCCCCAGGATGACGCCGAGGATAAGAGGCAGCACGGGGAGCCCGAAGCGGCGCATCATGAAGCCCAGCGCACCGAGCACCAGCAGAAGCACCAGGTCGAACGCCTGCAGGTTCACCGAGTAAGCGCCCAGCGTGGCGAAGAACAGGATGCCCGCGTACAGGTACGGCCGCGGGAGCTGCAGGATTTTTGCCCACATCGGAGCCAGGGGCAGGTTGATGAGCAGAAGCAGGAAGTTGCCGATGAAGAGGCTCGCGATCAGGGCCCAGACCAGTGGTCCCTCGCTGGCGAACAGCTGTGGTCCCGGCTGGATGCCGAACTGGATGAACGCTGCGAGCATCACGGCCGCCGTAGCATTCGTGGGCAGGCCCAGGGCCAGCAGGGGCGTCATGGTTCCCGCAGCAGCCGCGTTGTTGGCTGCTTCCGGGCCGGCAACACCTTCGATGGCCCCCTTGCCGAATTCCTCGGGATGCTTGCTGAGGCGCTTCTCTGTCACGTAAGACAGGAAGGTGGGGATCTCGGCTCCACCGGCCGGAAGGGCACCGAAGGGGAAGCCGAAGGCCGTTCCGCGGAGCCAGGGCTTCCAGGACCGTTTCCAGTCCTGTTTGCCCATCCAGGGACGTCCTACAGGGATGACCTGCAGCGGAGTGCGTCGCATGTGAGCGGCCACCCACAGCGCCTCACCGACGGCGAAGATGGCCACGGCCACCACCACGATGTCCAGGCCGTCAGCCAGCAATGGTTGGCCAAAGGTAAGCCGGCGCTGGCCTGTGACGGAGTCCATCCCCACCAGGCCGATTGCCAGTCCGAGCCCCAGGGAAGCGAAGCCCCTAAGCCGTGACGATCCCAGGACTGCGGTCACAGCCAGGAGGGCGAGAATCATGATGGCGAAGTAGCTGGGCGAGCCGAGGCTGACGGCAAACTCCACCACGATCGGTGCGCAAACTGCAAGCAGGGCGGTACCAATGGTGCCCGCTACAAAAGAACCAATGGCTGCGGTCGCCAGGGCTTGCGCGGCCCTGCCGGCTTTCGCCATCTTGTTGCCTTCGATGGCGGTGACCACCGAAGACGATTCGCCGGGAGTATTCAGCAGAATCGATGTAGTGGAGCCACCGTACATACCGCCGTAGTAGATGCCGGCGAACATGATGAAGGCGCTGGTGGGTTCCAGGACGTAGGTGACCGGGAGCAGCAAAGCAATGGTCATGGCCGGGCCAAGACCCGGGAGCACGCCCACGGCGGAACCCAGGAGTACGCCAATAACGGCGTAAAGAAGGTTCATGGGGGTCAGGGCCGTAGCGAAGCCGTCCATGAGGGAGGAGAGCACATCCATTAGAGAACCCCCTTCAGGAGACCGGCCGGCAGCGGGATGCCCAGACCGAGATAGAAGCCGTAAAAGGTGAGGATGGACAGGGCCACCGAGATGAGGCCGTCACGGACATAGTGCCGGCTTCCCAATGCCCAGGCGCTTCCCCAGAACAGCACGGTTCCCGAGATCACCCAACCGGCCCAATCAATGAGCAGGATGTTGGCGACGAATGCTCCGAGCAGAGGCAGGACAGTCTTCCAGTCGGCGGGGTGCGTGAGGTCCACATCCTCGCCGCCTTCGGCTTCGCCCTGCCCGCCGCGCAGCACGTTCAGTGCCAGCAGGACAGAACAGATGATCAGCAGGCCGGCCACGATGTACGGCAGGGTCTTCGGTCCCACCGGATCTGACTGGGAATACGGGGTTACCAGGCGAAGGGCGTCCACCAGGACGACGACGCCCGCCGCCCCGAGCAGGAGGGCTACCCCCAGCTCGGAGCGGCCTTTGAGCCTGGAGGTCAGAGATGGTGAGGAGCTCACGCCAAGCCAAGCTTCGTGAGTACGTCAGCCACCCGCTTGTCCTGCTCGCTCAGGAAGGATTCGAACTCATCGCCGGTGATAAAGGCGTCAGTCCAGCTGTTCTTCTTCAGGGCTTCTTTCCAGCCCTCGGTGCCGTGCATCTTTTCGAGGGCGGCAATCAGCTTGGTCTTGTCGTCGTCGGTGATTCCCGGAGGAGCCACGATGCCGCGCCAGTTGGTGAATTCGAGGTCGATGTCGGATTCCTTCAGCGTGGGTGCGTCGACACCTTCGAGACGTTCGGCGCCGCTGGTTGCCAGAACGCGGACCTCACCGGATTTTATCTGCTCGAGGTACTCGCCCGCACCGGAGGCAGCGAAGCCGATTTTGTTGCCCAGGATGGCAGGGAGGAGGTCTCCACCACCGTCATAGGCGACATAGTTCACCTTGGTGGCGTCAATTCCAACTGCTCCGGCCAGCTGCATAGGCAGCAGGTGGTCAGGACCGCCGGGGGAGGAGCCGCCGCCGACGCTGATGGAGCCGGGGTTTGCCTTCCACGCGGTCACGAGGTCACCGATGGTCTTGTAGGGCGAATCCTTGTTGACCATGATGGCGCCGGGCTCTTCGATGAGCTTGGCCAGCGGGGTGGTGTCGGTCAGCTTGGACTCGGACTTGTTGGTGTAGCTCGCGCCCACCACGCCAAGGCCCATGAGCATGGTGAGGTCGCTGTTGCCCTTTTCGTTCACGATGCGGGCCAGGCCCACGGTTCCGCCGGCGCCGGCAAGGTTGAAGACCTCGGTGTTGGTTGCAACCTTCTCGTCGTCGAGAACCTTGGCTGCCACACGGGCTGTGGTGTCGTAACCGCCGCCGGGGGTGTTGGGAACCATGATCTGGAGCCCGGTCACCGGCCCGGCAGCGGCGCCGGGGGTAGACGTATTGGTGGAGCTGCCCCCGGTGGCACCGCAACCGGTGGCCATCAGGGCGATGCCGGCGGCGACGGCGGCAATTCGCAATGCGCGGTTCTGGCGCATGGTGTTCCTCTTCTCGCTAAAATGATCAGCAAAACTGACTGGTGATCCGATGCTAGGCCCCAGAGTGACGCGCATCACTCTTGTGTACGCAGAGAAAGTTAAGTTCATTGCGTTCACGTTTCCGGCGTCCCACCCCCGAAGTGCTGCGATATAGTTCCGGTAGCCAGCGCGGACACGCACCGGAGCAACCAATCGCCTACTGCAGAACCGGCAGACCTGCTGAACCACCAGAGGAAACAACCACAGTGACTCGACGTAGAGGAATGTCCCTCGCTGGTCAGTACCTTGTTCTCCAGTTGCTGATAGTCCTGGCCGTCCTGGTGGCCGTGGTAGCCATTTCGCTCGCGCAGAGCGCCGCCGCCTTTGAACGGATCGAAGGACGTCAGGCTTTGTCCGCTGCCGAGGCCCTGGGCAGTAACCCAACAGTTCGCACGCTGCTGCCAACCGCCGAACCTCGGGAAGGTGCGGCCCTTCCCGCCGTGGCAGAGTCCGTCCGGTCAGTTTCCGGAGCAACCCAGGTTGCGTTGGCCAAGCTTGACCGGACGGTAGTGGCCTCGTCTGATCCAAGCCTGCTGGGCCAGCCCCTGGAACTTGGCGAGAGCCGGGTGATGCTGGGCAGGTCATGGACAGGCGTAGTGGACGAAGCCGGAGCTGTATTCCTTTCCGCCCACGTCCCTGTTCTCGACGACAAGGGCAAGATGATCGGCATTGCGTCAGTCAGCCGTCACTACCCGTCCATGCTGGAGCGGCTGAGCGATGCCGCCCCGAATCTCCTGACCTACCTCGGTGTGGCCAGTGTGCTGGGTGTTGCCGGATCCCTGCTGCTGGCCCGGAGGGTCAAACGGCAGACCCTGGGCATGGAGCCCAGTGAAATCACCGGACTGGTGGAAAACCGTGAGGCAATGCTGCACGGGCTGAAGGAGGGAGTGGTGGCACTCGATCCCAATGAACGGATCACCGTGGCCAATGACAGCGCCCGTGAACTGCTCGGCCTGCCGGCCGACTGCGTGGGCAAGAACCTGGCAACGCTCCCGGTGGATGCCGCATTAAAGGACGTCCTCACCCGCGAGCAGTCAAGCCAGGACCAACTGGTCCTGGTGGGGGAGCGGCTGTTGGTGCTGAACCGGGTGTCCATCCGCTCGCGGGGACGTGACATCGGGTCCGTCACGACGCTCCGCGACAGGACCGAGTTGTCCTCCCTGGAGCGTGAACTGGGGGCCACCCGGACGGCCACCGACACTCTGCGGGCCCAGGCGCACGAATTTGCCAACCAGTTGCACGTCATATCGGGTCTTATCCAGATCGGTGAGTACGATTCGGTGGTGCAGTTTGTCAACGGCGCCACCCTGGACCGGACCAGGCTTAACGATGAGGTCACCAGCCGGATAGAGGATCCGGCATTGGCTGCCCTGCTGATCGCCAAAACCAGCCTTGCAACCGAGCGCGGAGTCACTTTGCAGCTGGACCCGGAATCCTTGCTCGGACGCGTGGACGACACACTGTCACGGGACCTGGTAACCGTCGTCGGAAACCTTGTGGATAACGCTCTCGACGCCGTTACGGGCAGGGCTAACGCGATAGTTAAGGTGTCGGTGGAAGAGGGCGACGACGACGTGACAGTCACCGTCCGTGACTCCGGCCCGGGCGTCTCCCCGGACGCTGTGGAGAATATTTTCCGGCAGGGCTTTACCACCAAGCAGCAGGGCAATGAGGAGGGCCGCGGGTTCGGGCTCGCGCTCTCGCGAGTGGTCTGCCGAAGGCGCGGCGGCGAGCTCTCTGTTGCCAATGATGGAGGAGCAGTGTTCAAAGCGGAACTGAAGCAGCGGAGGCTGGAGCTGTGATCAAAGTCCTGATAGTCGACGACGACTTTATGGTGGCGAAGGTGCATGCCGGGTTCATCCAGCGGACCCCTGGATTCGCCGTCGTTGGCGCTGCCCATACTGGTGCTGACGCCATCCTGAAGACCAAGGAGCTGCAGCCGGACCTGGTTCTTTTGGACATCCATCTGCCTGATGTGAACGGGCTCGACCTTATGCTGCAGCTTCGTAAGGTTGCTCCCAGGCTCGATGTGCTGGTGATCAGTGCGGCGCGGGAGGTGGAAACGGTGCGGCGTGCATTGAGGGGCGGCATTGTCCATTACCTCATCAAGCCGTTCTCCCAAACGGATCTGCAGGAACGGCTGGAGCATTACCGGATCGCCTACCAGGGCCTGGATTCGTCCAAGAACGTCGCAGAGCAATCCGATGTCAACCGCTTGTTCGGGGTAGAGGGCGGTCAGCGGCCTCTGCCGAAGGGATGCAGCCCGGAAACCCTGGAGCGAGTGGAGCAAGTGCTTGGTTCCTCTGACACTGATTTATCTGCCGCCGAAGTCGCTGATCTTCTCGGTACTTCCCGGGTGAGTGCGCGGCGTTACCTGGAGTATCTCAACGACGAAGGCAGGGTGGACGTGCGGCTCAAATACGGCGCGGGCCGTCCGGAGCGCCGGTACGCCCTCAAGCCGGCTGCCTGACGACTTCAAGCGGCCAGCGCGAATGTTTATTGATCCGGTGGCAAGGACAGCGGCGGTATCACTTCCGAAAGGGACGTCCTGATCCAGCGCTGCCTTGTCCCCCGGTACTCCGCACGGGTGGAGAAGCGGTAGAGGCAGCTGCGGACGCGCACCCAACGGGGGCGGGCGCCGTCGAACGGGTCATAGCGCAGCAGCTTCAGAACCTGGTGGTCTGCCTCAAGGAGTTTGCCGAGGAAAGCGTAAAACCACTCCTCATGCACCGTGCGTAATGGCAGGAACCACATAAGCCAGTCCAGCCGCAGATGGTACGGAGCCCATTGCCTCGGCAGCCTGTACACATCTCCGGGCTTGCCCTTGAAGCCGTACTCGCGCCAGTCGCCGTCGTCCGGATCCTCAGTGAGGGTCCCTTCCACCACCATCTCGATCCGCCGCTTTGTCACTGTGCCGAAAGCTCCGTAAGTATTAACGAGTTGCCAGCGGTTGAAGCTGGCGTTCATGAGCTGGCGATGGGCAAAGAGATTCCGTATGGGCCAGTAGCTCAGGACCACGAGCAGGAGGGAAGCAGCCAGAACGACGACGAGCCACCACAGGGGCGTGTCGCTGGCCACTCCCGCGGCGGAGTGCTGTTCCGCGGAGTGCAGGTCCAGCGGAATGGCCGGCAGCAGGGAGTGCAGCACCGAATCACTGATGGCGGAAAAGGCGAGCACGATGGGGATCCAGTTGAGCCAGGCAAAGTTCCCTGTGGCCACCAGCCACAGCTGGGTGAAGATGATGATCCCGGCCGCAATGCTCGCCAACGGCTGGGGAGCGAACAGGAAGAAGGGGACAATCAACTGGGCGAAATGGTTCCCCAGGACTTCCATCTTGTGAAGAGGCTTGGGCAGGAGGTGCGCCTGCCGGCTCACCGGGCCCGGCATGGGTTGGGTCTCGTGGTGGTAGTACAGGGCTGTCAGGTTACGCCACTCACTTCCGCCCCGGATTTTGATCATACCGGCACCGAATTCGAGGCGGAACAGCAGCCAGGCCAGCAGGATGAGGATGGTCTTCGGCGGAGCCGTCTGGTTCGAGCCAAGGAAGGCTACGGTAAAGCCCGCCTCCAGCAGCAGGATCTCCCAACCGAAACTGTAGAACGTCTGGCCCACATTCACGATGGACATGTACAGCAGCCACAGGGCAAGGAAGGCGATCATGGGAAGCCATGGTGGCCCGAGCTGCGGCAGGCCGGCCACTAGCGTTACGGCGATCGCCATCCCCATCAAGCAGACAGCCCTTAAGAGGCGGTCCGAGTATCGCCAGCGGAAGAGCGTTGGCAGGGCCAGGCGTCCATACCGTTCCAGGAATCGGGGAGCGGGGAGCAAGCCATGTTCGCCCAGCAGCGCCGGAAACTGGTTCATGCCGGACAGGAACGCGATGAAGTAGACCGCCGCGATGCCCCGCTGCAGTACTTCCCGGGCAAAGCCGTAGTCCGGCGCGTCGAACCACCCCACCCAGTCCACATCACTAAGCTACGCCGGCTGTGCGCACCGTCAATCCTGCCTTGTAAGCACGGCACTCGGGATGGAGTCCGTTCGCAGTGCGGGATACTTAAGCCATGCAGATTTCGGGCGCCAGCCATTCCATCCCTGGGCAGCCGCGCAGGATTGTCCTCATCGGGTCCACCGGTTCCATCGGAACCCAGGCTCTCGAAGTCGTCGACGGCGCTCCCCACCTTTTCCGGGTGGTCGCCCTCAGCGCGGGGGGCGGAAACCTCGAACTTCTTGCCCGGCAGGCGGTCCATACAGGTGCCCAGGCCGTAGGAATCGCCGCGGGTGACGGTGCGGAACTTCAGCGCCTGATCAAGGAACTGGCCGGCGCAGCGGGCATCGTTGGCTACCAGCCGGAGATCATTACCGGAGCGGATGCTTCCACCCGGATCGCGGAGGTGGAGGCCGACGTCGTCCTCAACGGCATTACAGGCTCCATCGGCCTCGCGCCCACCCTTGCCGCCTTGAAGTCAGGCGCCATTCTTGCCCTGGCGAACAAGGAATCCCTGATCGTGGGCGGCTCCCTCGTGAAGGCTGCTGCGCGGGAAGGACAGATTGTTCCGGTCGATTCCGAGCACTCTGCGATCGCCCAGTGCCTGCGGGCCGGGTCGGCGGCAGAGGTTGACCGTCTCATCCTTACGGCGTCCGGTGGCCCGTTCCGTGGAAAGTCCAGGGAGCAGCTTCACGATGTCTCGCCGCGGGATGCCCTTGCCCATCCCACCTGGGATATGGGGCTTATGGTCACAACCAACTCGGCCAGCCTGGTCAACAAGGGCCTGGAAGTCATTGAGGCGCACCTGTTGTTCGACATTCCGCTGGATCGGATCGACGTCGTGGTCCATCCGCAGTCCGTAGTCCATTCCATGGTCCAGTTCGTTGACGGTTCCGTCATTGCGCAGGCTTCCCCGCCCGACATGCGCCTGCCGATCGCCCTTGGAATGGGATGGCCGGAGCGGGTACCGGGTGCGGCCCGCCCGTGCGATTGGACCAAGGCCACCAGCTGGACCTTTGAACCGCTGGACGTCACCGCCTTCCCGGCTGTCGACCTGGCCAAGGGCGCCGCCAAGCAAGGCAGTACCTTTCCGGCAGTTTTCAACGCCTCCAACGAGGAAGCGGTGGTGGCCTTCCACGCGGGGAGAATCCGGTTCACGGACATTGTGGATACGATCGAAGCCGTCCTCAGCGAACATTCAGGGTCCTCCCTGCTGTCTGTTGAATCCGTGCTGGATGCTGAAAAGTGGGCACGTGCGCGGACCCATGAACGTTTAGCTATGAGCAGTCTCTAGGAAGCAGCAACCAAGCATGAACCCCGTTCTCCTTTTTATCCTCGGTGTCGTTTTCGTTGCCATCGGCATCGCTGTGTCTATTGCGCTTCACGAAGTGGGGCACCTGCTTCCGGCAAAGCTTTTCAAGGTACGCGTCACCAAATACATGATCGGCTTCGGCCCAACCCTCTGGTCCACGCGGAAAGGCGAGACTGAGTATGGATTCAAGGCCATCCCCCTGGGCGGCTATGTGTCGATGATCGGCATGTACCCGCCGAACAAAGAGGACGGGGCGGTGCGTCCCTCCAGTACCGGAATGTTCCAGACCCTTGCCACAGAAGCGCGATCCGTGGCTCACCAGGAAGTGGGCCCAGGCGATGAGGGCCGTCTTTTCTATCAGCTGCCCGTGTGGAAAAAGATCATCATCATGCTGGGTGGGCCTGCTGCCAACCTGCTGATAGGCCTCGTGCTCACGGCCGTGCTGCTCATGGGCTTCGGCATTGCAACTGCCACCACCACTGTTGCCGATGTCTCCAGGTGCCAGGTCAAGGCCGGCGAGACAATCGATCCGGATTCCCCGGATTGCAAGCTCACACCGGCCGCGGCGGCCGGGCTTAAGCCCCTGGACACCGTTACGTCCTTCGATGGCAAAACTGTCGCCAGCTGGGAGCAGCTGACCGGCTGGATTCGCGAATCGGCAGGGAGGGAAGTCAGCATCACGGTGGAACGCGACGGCGCCCCCGTCACCACCACCGTCACGCCGGTTCTTTCCGCCCGCCCAATCATCGGTGAAGACGGCAGGCAAGCACTCGACGCCGAAGGACAGCCGCTCTACCAGGAGGTGGGATTCCTTGGCATCGGGGCTCAGACGGCCCTCGTTCAGCAGCCTGCGTCCTCCGTGCTGCCCATGGCAGGGGAAAACATCCGGCAGGTTGCCGGCGTCGTCCTTAACCTTCCGGCAAGGGTTGCGGGTGTTGCGCAAGCAGCCTTCAGCGAAGAACCACGTGACCCGAACGGTCCCATCAGCGTTGTGGGCGTGGGCAGGGTTGCCGGTGAGGTAGCCGCCATGGAGCAGGTACCCGTTCAATCGAGGCTGGCGGTTTTAGTGGGGCTTCTGGCAGGCCTGAACTTCGCGCTCGCGGTGTTCAACCTGATTCCGCTGCTTCCACTGGATGGCGGGCACGTGGCAGGCGCCTTGTATGAGGGTGCGCGAAGGAGGGTGGCCAAGCTCTTCGGCAAACCGGATCCTGGCGCCTTTGACATCGCCAAACTCCTGCCCGTGACATACGTCGTGGCGGTCCTGCTCATGGGGATGGGAGCGTTGTTGATTTACGCCGACATCGTTAAGCCCATCAGCATCTTCTGACCTCCACATCAGCTGGAATGGGCTGTTTCTGATATCTCAGCCATAAACGATTGATCTTTGATTATCAGCCGTTTATGGTTGAGGTATGTTCATCTTGACTATCGACCAACGGGGCAGCACCGGAGATATTGACCGCGTGCCATCCCTGCTGCAGGATGTGGCCCCCCTGACCACATCCGGAACGTTCGAGCGCTCGGTGGGTGATGAAATCCAGGGTGCTGTGCAGGATCCTGGCGAAGTCGTGGCCATTGCGCTCCATGCTTTGAGGCAGGGGCACTGGTATGTCGGCATCGGCGTGGGCCCAGTGGATACACCGCTGCCCCAAAGCCCGCGGGAAGGATCAGGTCCAGCCTTCGTAGCAGCCCGGCATGCTGTGGAGAGGGCTAAGGCAGCCGCCGGCCACGTCCCGCTGGCGGTCTTGCCGGGGATGGCACTCCGCTCGGATGCCGACGGCGGGCGCGTTGATTCCCGCTCCGTTGACGCCCGCAGGGCGCATGCAGCTTCTGCCTGCGCCAACGCCGAGGCGGTTTTGCGCCTCATCGGGCGGCTGATCCAGGAACGCAGTGAGGCCCAATGGAAAGTCGTCGACACCCTCACAACCGTCCAGCAAAACCGCGAGGCAAGGCATGGCAGCCAGAAAGTCGTTGCCCGCGAATTGGGAATCACAGAGCAGTCGGTGAGCCGTGCAGTGCTGAGGTCCGGATGGCAGGAAGAATGGGCGGCGAGGCCTGCCGCTGAAATGCTGCTGGCACTTGCACACGGGATTATTACCCCTGAAGGGACGGGAGGAGACGCATGGACGTACTCTGGGTAACGCTGGCCATGGTCCTGGCGGGATTTGCCGGCTGGCCGGTTACCGCGCTGGTTTTCCGCCTCGCACGGACGATTGATGACAAGGCGGATGCTGATACCCGCACGGCCAGGAACGCTGCCAGGCCGGACGACGGCGACGATCCCTCGGCCGACGTCACCGTTGACGGCGAAATTACAGTTCCGGCAGGACCTTCCAAAGCGGAGGATGCAGTTCCTGCGTCTGATCAGCCAGGGACTGATCAGCCAGGAGGGCCCGTTCAGGGAAAGGCTGACGCCGGAGCCGCTGCCACCTCCACGCGGATCCTTCGGGGCGGTGCGATCATCGGAATTCTGGAGCGGCTTGCTGTCTGCCTGGCCATCCTGGGAGGACAGCCGGTAGCCATCGCCTATGTCGTTGCCATCAAGGGCCTGGGACGTTTTGCCGAGCTGAAAGAGACTCCGGTTGCCGCCGAGCGCTTCATCATTGGAACCCTTACGTCCATGTTCTGGGCGGCCGGCATTGCCGCTTTGGCCAAGGTCTTGTTTCTGGGCTGACCTTCGGCCGGATGGGTACTCTGGCTGGCAGGGAGATAGTGTAGCCCTATGACTGTTTTTGCTGTTGAGTACGTATACGACGCCGAGTCCGGGCAGGTCCGTGACGCCCACCGGCCCGCCCACCGTGAATGGCTGACCGCACTTGCCGGGGAAGGCGTGCTACTCACCAGCGGACCCTACTCTGACGGCGCGGGAGCCCTGTTGATTTTCAAAGCCTCAGACGACGCCGCCTTGAGCGATCTCCTCCAACAGGACCCCTTCGCTTCTGCCCAGGTAATTTCGGCCATCCGCATCACCGAATGGAACCCGATTATCGGCCTGCTCGCAGAGCACGCAGCCTAGTCCGGTCCGGACCACAACCCACACATCTTCAAACAAGGAGTCCACGTGACCTCGGTCAGCCTGGGAATGCCGTCAGCACCACCGCCTGTTCTTGCCCCGCGCAGGAAGACCCGCCAGATCAAAGTAGGCTCGGTCGGCGTTGGCTCCGATTCGCCCATCAGCGTGCAGTCCATGACCACCACGCCCACGACGGACATCAACGCCACGCTTCAGCAGATTGCGGAGCTGACTGCGTCGGGTTGCGACATCGTACGCGTTGCCTGCCCATCCGCCGACGACGCGGAAGCCCTACCCATCATCGCCAGGAAATCCCAGATCCCCGTCATTGCGGACATCCACTTCCAGCCCAAGTATGTCTTCGCGGCCATCGAAGCCGGTTGTGCTGCGGTTCGGGTAAACCCGGGAAATATCCGGAAGTTCGATGACCAGATCAAGGAAATCGCCAGGGCGGCCAAGGATCATGGGACATCCATCCGAATCGGCGTCAACGCCGGGTCATTGGAGCCGGGAATCCTCAAAAAGTACGGCAAAGCAACTCCCGAAGCCCTCGTGGAATCGGCAGTCTGGGAAGCATCACTGTTCGAGGAGCATGGCTTCCATGACTTCAAGATCTCCGTGAAGCACAATGACCCCGTGATCATGGTGGCCGCCTACGAGATGCTCGCCGAGAAGGGCGACTGGCCTCTTCACCTTGGCGTGACCGAGGCCGGACCGGCCTTCCAGGGCACTATCAAGTCGGCCACAGCCTTCGGGGCGCTCCTGTCCAAGGGGATCGGCGACACCATCCGCGTTTCCCTCTCCGCTCCGCCGGTGGAAGAAATCAAGGTGGGTAACCAGATCCTGCAGTCCCTGAACCTCAGGCCACGCAAACTCGAGATCGTTTCCTGCCCGTCCTGCGGCCGCGCCCAGGTTGATGTCTATACACTGGCTGAACAGGTTACGGCAGGACTCGAGGGCATGGAGATTCCTCTCCGGGTTGCTGTCATGGGCTGTGTGGTCAATGGGCCGGGTGAAGCACGCGAAGCGGACCTCGGTGTAGCCTCGGGCAACGGCAAGGGCCAGATTTTCGTCAAGGGGGAAGTCATCAAGACTGTTCCTGAGAGCGAAATTGTTGAGACACTGATCGAAGAGGCCATGCGTATCGCTGAAGAGATGGGGGAGGCCGATGGCGAAGATGCTGTCAAGGGTAGCCCCGTGGTTAGCGTCTCGTAAGGACGGATACCCCGCCGGTACTTCCGTGCGGGTACTGGGCGCCGCCGACACCAACCAGCTTCAGGAACTCGCCCGGCAGGACGTCGTGGCAAACGTGTTTATCCTTGCCCACCTGGAGAGCACAGGAACGGCGGCTCCCACCTCCGGCGGAGCCAACGTTTTGGGAGTGTTCGACGGCGATGAGCTGATGGGAGCGTGCTGGGCAGGCGCCAACCTGGTGCCCATCCAGCTGGACCCCGATCTGGCGGGCAGCGTCGCTGCCGCAGCCTATGGATCGGGCCGCCGCTACGCCTCCATCTTTGGTCCTGCCGAAACAGTGCTCGCCATGTACGAACGGCTCGAGGACCTTGGTCAGCTGGCCCATGATGTCAGGGCCGTGCAGCCCTTGCTGACCCTGACGGGCCCGCCCACGGTGCAACCGGATGCCCATCTGGGCTTCAGCCGGTTCGACGACTTTGACCGAATCCTGCCGGCCTGTGCTGCGATGTTCGAAGAAGAAGTGGGGTACTCCCCGTTCCTGGGGGGACGGGAGTTCTACAGCCGGAGGGTTGAAGGACTGATCCGGCAGGGGCACTCTCTGGTCCACCTTAATTCCGACGGTGAAGTGGTGTTCAAAGCGGAGCTGGGAGCGGTGACTCCGGAAGTGACCCAGGTGCAGGGCGTTTGGATGAATCCCTCGTACCGCGGCAGGGGGCTGAGCGCCGCCTATATGGCCGCCGTCGTAACCCACGCACAGCAGCTCGCACCGGTCACGAGCCTCTATGTAAATGATTACAACAGCAGGGCCAGGGCCACCTACGAACGGGTGGGTTTCCATCAGGTGGGTACGTTCGCTACAGTGCTCTTCTAGCTGTCCATCGCGGCCAGCATTTTGGTCTTAATGGGGGATAAATGAATACGTTTGGTTTCCGTGCGCTTGGTGCGTCTGCGGTGCTGGTTGTTGGTCTCGCTGGCTGCGGCGCTCCCGCCGCGGAAAAACCCGCAAAAAGCAACGAGGGCGCATCCGCAGCGCCCGTTGAGTCCGTGACTCCCACTCCGACCCCCACCCCTGAGGCCAAGTCCTACACCAGTGACGAGCTCACGGCTTTGGTTGGCCAGTTGAAAGACTCAAAGGGTGTCAAGCTCTCGGTAATGTCCATGGCTGATCTGTCGGAAAGCGTTGAGCAAACCAAGGCACTGATGTCCTCGATAGCGGTGGAACCTGCCGAATGCAAGGAAATGGCTTTGGCAGGTGCAGCCACCTCCTTCGATGATGTCACTGCCGCAACGGGATCCAGCGTGGACGCAACGTCCGGGGCCACCACAATGGTGTCGATGATGTCGAGCCTTGACCCCGCCATCCTTGAGGGAAGGGTTGCCAAAGCCGGGGAAGTGTCCAATTGCTCCAACATGTCATTCACAGTCGGTGCTATGACGGCTGAAGCCACAGTTGCCGTGATCGATGGAGTTGGCTCAGTTCCCGGAACGATAGCCAAGGAAACCCATACGAGCATGTCCACCGGCCAGAAGCAGGACATGATCATGGCCCAGGCCGTTACCGGCGGCGTTCTTATTACCGTCATGTCTTCGGGCGGAACCACGCGGGAAGAGGCGGTCTCAAGGGCGGGAGCCATGATGGACCAGGCTGCTGCCCTCCTGAAGTAACGCTTTGTTTGACCGCCCGGCGTCCAGTTCACCCGTCAGGTAGTGCTGGACGTTGGGCGCAATGAGCCTGATGACCTCTTCTTCCGTGGCTGATGCCAGGGGTTCCAGCCGGATCACGTAGCGCGTCAGCATCAGGCCCACCATTTGTGAGGCCACCAGATTGCCGCGCAACCGCACTTCTTCGGTGGTGCCAGGGACTCCTGCCATGATCCTGGACAGAATCGTCCTCGTGACCAGCTCCCTCATCATGGCTGTCTTAGCTTTGGATCCGATGGTTCCACGAAGGAATGCCACCAGGCTGTGCTGGGCAGGGCTCTCCCACAGCCGGAGCACGGCCCCCACGATGGCCTCCGCCCGATGCTCAGGATCGAGGCCGTCCACTCCGGCCAGAACCTGGGCCGGGTCCGCCGGCAGCTCCACGCTCAGCGCAAATAGTTCATCTTTGCCATTGAAGAAATGGTGAACCATGGCGGGATCAACCTCAGCCTCGCGGGCGATCTGCCGCAGGCTGGTGCCATCAAAACCATGCTCGGCAAAAAGCTTTCGTGCAGCTGCCAGAATCTGGTCTTTGGATGCGATGCTGCCCTTTCGCCGGCCCCTCCGGACCAAGGGAAGGCCCTCACTCATGGTGTTTGCCGGCGAAGTGTCAGCGAGGCGAGGACCAGCACTCCGAGCACAATCGTGCCCATCACGCTGACGTCCTGCCACATCAGATCGGTTGCCTCGACGTTCTCCGCGACTTCCCGCAACGCGTCGACGGAGAAGGTCAGCGGCAGGACGTTGGAGATGGCCTCCAGGACCTCGTTCATCCTGTCCCGGGCCACAAAGAGCCCGCACAACAGGATCTGCGGCACCACCACAACCGGCATGAACTGGACCGCCTGAAACTCCGTCCGAGCAAAGGCTGAGCAGAACAATCCAAGCGCAACCCCGAGGACAGCGTTGATGACCGCGATCATCACCACCCAGAGAGGACTGCCCTGGATATCGAGATTAAAAATCCAGTACGCCACCGCAGTGGCGACCAGGGACTGGAGCGCAGCCATGATCGAGAAGGCCAGGCCGTAGCCAAACAGAAGGTCCGCCTTGTGGATCGGTGTGGTGAGGAGGCGTTCCAGCGTGCCAGTCGTCCGCTCCCTGAGCATGGTGATGGAGGTAACCAGGAACATCACCACGAACGGGAAGATGGCAAGCATCATGAGCCCTACCCTGTCGAACGTCCTTGGTACGCCCGGCGGGAGGGTTTCGTTTTCATAGAGGAAGTACACAGCGGTCAGGAGCAGTGCAGGGACTACCAGGATGAGTGCGATGCTGCGGCGGTCGTGCCGTAACTGGTCAAGGACCCGCCCTGTCGTCGCCAGCATCATCTGTGGATTCATCACGCCACCGTCGCTTCCGACTGCTGGATCACGTGGAGGAAGGCCTGTTCCAGGTCCGCGCTTCTGCCTTGGCGGCTTAGTTCATCCGGAGTGAGCCAGGCCAGAAGCCCGCCGTCGCGCAGCAGGAGCAGGGATGAGCAGTGGCTGGCTTCCTCCATGACGTGGCTGGAGATCAGGAGGGTAGTGCCTGCATCAGCCATACTGCGGAACCGTTGCCAGAGATCTGCGCGCAAAACGGGATCCAGACCCACCGTAGGTTCATCCAGCACCAGGAGTTTGGGCTCCGAAACCAAAGCGCATGCCAAGGATGCCCTGCTGAGCTCTCCGCCGGAAAGGTCAGCCGCCTTCTGGTGCGCCAAGGCACCGAGGTCGACGGCGTCAATCGCCTTCCGGGCATCCTCGCGCTTCCTGCTGTGCATGGCTCCGAAATACCGCACGTTCGCTTCTACGCTCAGATCCATGTAGATGCTGGGCGCCTGCGTGACGTATCCGACGTCGTGCCTGAGGCTTGGATGGCCCGCCGGCCGGCCCAGAACGCGTACTGAACCTGAGGTGATTCGTTGTACGCCCACAATGGCCCGCATGAGCGTCGTCTTACCGCTTCCCGAGGGCCCCAGAAGGCCTGTGATTTGACCCGCCGGAATTGAAAAGTTGATGCTCCGGAGGATGTCCCTTCCGTGACGGGTGACGTTGAGCTTTTCGACTTCCACGCCCCGTTCAGTGTCAGCTGAAGGGGGCTGGGCTGCTGCTGTGTGGGACATCTTTTTCCTCCCCGAAGTACTTCTGCCAGGGGAAATAATTCATCACCTGATGAATAAAACGTAGACCCGGCAGCCGCCGTCGTCAACAGTCATTTGCGTTAAGAACTCTTGAAATGGTGGCCGGGATCACATAAGTTTCTACGTAGCCGCGCTGATGGGGCGCGTCGGTCTCTCAGGAAGGAATTCCCAAAATGGCACTTTGCGTTGACCTTGCCACGTCAGTGGATAGGAAGTTAGGGGACACGTCCTAAGGCAACAGCCAGCATTCGGACTGGCTGCCAGGCTGGAGAACGGATGCAGTACCAAGCAGGAACACGCACAGAATTACTTGGTCTTTCAGGCCGCAGAGCCACGCCACAACAGGATGACCAGCCGAGCTGGCCAGGGGCTTCCTTCAGTTAGGGCGTGGCTCTTCTGTGTCCGGGCAGGTGAGGACCACAGCCCGCGCATAGCATAGGGGCCTCCAACCGGTAGATTGGTATCCAGACATTTTTGCCAGTTCCCCAGAAACGGATACCGACCAGTGGTCCTTCGCCTCTCCAAACTTTTCCTGCGCACATTGCGTGAAGATCCCGTCGATGCCGAGGTGGCCAGCCACCGGCTACTGGTCAGGGCCGGATACATCCGCCGCGCGGCGCCGGGCATCTACACCTGGCTGCCGCTGGGCCTGAGCGTACTGCGCAGGGTTGAGCAGGTTATTCGCGAGGAAATGGCCGCCATCGGCGCCCAGGAAGTGCACTTCCCGGCGCTCCTGCCCAAGGAGCCCTACGAGGTCACCAACCGCTGGACAGAGTACGGCGACGGGATTTTCCGGCTCAAGGACCGCAAGGGTGCCGACTATCTGCTTGCCCCGACTCACGAGGAAATGTTCACTCTGCTGGTCAAGGACCTTTATTCGTCCTACAAGGATCTGCCGCTCAGCATCTACCAGATCCAGAACAAGTATCGGGACGAAGCCCGTCCCCGCGCGGGCCTGCTACGCGGCCGCGAATTCATCATGAAGGACTCTTACTCCTTCGATGTCGACGACGCCGGCCTGGACGCCAGCTACGCCGCACACCGGGGTGCCTATCTCCGGATCTTCGAGCGGCTGGGCCTGGAGGTCATTCCCGTCGCCGCCACCGCCGGTGCGATGGGCGGTTCCAAGAGCGAAGAGTTCCTCCACCCCACCGAGATCGGTGAGGACACGTTCGTGCGTTCAGCAGGCGGCTACGCCGCGAACGTGGAGGCCGTCACCACAGTAGTTCCCGATGACATAGACTTCAGCGCTGCTCCGCCCGCGGAGGTCCTGGACACCCCGGGCACTCCCACCATCGATACCCTGGTGGAGGCATCCAACCAGCTGGTGCCTCGCAACGAGGCCGACGGCGGCGCTTGGACCGCCGCGGATACCCTCAAGAATGTTGTTCTGGCAGTCACCCTGCCAACAGGGGAGCGCCAGATCGTCGTCATCGGGCTGCCGGGCGACCGGGGAGTGGACCTGAAGCGCGTCGAAGCGAACATCGGTCGATTCCTGCCTGTTGCCGGTGAGATTGGCCTTGAAGCGGCCAACGAGGATGACCTGAAGAAGAACCCGTTGATCGTGAAGGGTTACCTTGGCCCTGGCCTGTCCTTGGACGAACCTTTCCTGGGGCTGGAGGGTGCTGCCAAGCTGCTCTACCTTGTGGACCCCCGTGTGGTCAGCGGTACCACCTGGGTCACCGGTGCAAATGAAGCAGGCAAGCACGTCTACGGACTCGTTGCCCGCCGCGACTTTGGCTGGGACGGCGTCATCGAATGCACTGAGGTACGTGCAGGTGACGAAGCTCCCGACGGCTCCGGCCCGCTGGAGACGGCCCGTGGTATCGAGATGGGGCACATCTTCCAGCTCGGGCGGAAGTATGCCGAAGCCCTTGAGCTCAAGGTTCTCGACCAGAATGGCAAACAAGTGGTGGTCACCATGGGCTCCTACGGCGTGGGCGTGACCCGTGCAGTGGCTGCCCTGGCGGAGTCCAACCACGATGACAAGGGACTCGTTTGGCCGAGGGCAGTTGCCCCGGCCGATGTCCACGTCGTTGCTGTGGGCCGGGGTGAGGAAATTTTTGACACTGCTGAAAAGCTCGCGCTCGAACTTGAGGCCGCTGGATTGGAAGTCATTTACGACGACCGCCCGAAGGTTTCTCCCGGCGTTAAGTTCGGCGATGCCGAGCTCGTGGGCGTCCCCACCATTCTGGCGGTCGGCCGCGGCCTGGTGGACGGCGTCGTCGAGATCAAGGACCGCCGAAGCGGAGAGGCCGAGAACGTGACTGTGGACAAGGCCGTGGACTACGTGGTCAACGCCGCCCGCAACAGCCGCTAGCACCTTGGACGGCGTGGTCTCAGGCTTCGAGTCGATCCAGCTTGCAACAATCATCCTGCTGGTCGTGGCGGGATTTGCTGCGGGCTGGGTGGACGCCGTGGTCGGAGGCGGCGGACTCCTCCAGTTGCCCGCGCTTTTGCTGGTGCCTGGGATCACCCCTGTTCAGGCCTTGGCAACCAACAAGATGGGCTCCATCTTCGGGACGACCACCAGCTCGGTGACGTTCTACCGCCGTGTCCGGCCGGATCTATGGACAGCCATCCCCATGGCCGTCATCGCTTTGGCCGGCAGCTTCGGGGGAGCAGTGCTGGCCGCCACGCTCCCGGCCAGCGTCTTCAAGCCGATCATCGTGGCGGCACTGATCGCCGTCGCGCTTTTTACGGCCTTCAAGCCCGACGTCGGCAACCTCACTGTGCTGCGGCATGACGGCCGCACCCACTATGTTGTGGCCTGCCTGATCGGCGCTGTCATCGGCTTCTATGACGGGCTGATTGGCCCGGGGACCGGTTCTTTCCTGGTCATTGCCCTGGTATCCGCCATGGGCTATGCCTTTCTCGAAGCCAGCGCGAAGGCGAAGATCGTCAACATGGCTACCAACGCCGGGGCGCTCATCTTCTTCCTGCCGCACGGCTCACTTCTGTGGGGCATTGGTCTGCTGCTGGGCGTGGCAAACATGGCGGGCGGATACCTGGGGGCCAGAACAGCCGTGAAGCAGGGGAGCCGCTTCATCCGGATCGTTTTCCTCAGCGTGGTAGGTGCACTCATCATCAAGCTCGGCTACGACGTCTGGCACGACACCTTCGCCTAGGCAGCCCCTTCCGCAGACACCCTCCCGCATGCAAAAGTGCAGGCGTAGCATGCTCCTATGTCAGCAGGTTCAGAACCATACAGGGAAGCGTTGGAGGCGGCCTCAAGGCATGCCACGGAATGGCTGGACAGCCTTCCGGGGCGCCATGTGGGGCCAAAGAAAACCGCGGCGGAGTTGCTGGAAGTCTTCGGCGGACCGCTCCAGCACGAAGGCATGGCTGCCGCTGACGTTGTGGAGTATCTCGCCACTCATGCCGAACCCGGACTGATGGCTATGCCGTCCGGACGCTTCTTCGGCTGGGTCATGGGCGGAACGCTTCCCGCTGCCCTGGCCGCCGACTGGATGGTCAGTGCGTGGGACCAGAACACAGGGATGCGCTATGCCACCCCTGCGGCGGCGGCTATCGAGGAAGCGGCCGGGGACTGGATTGTTGAGCTCCTGGGCCTTCCGCCGGAGTCCGACGTCGGATTCGTCACCGGAGCTACCATGGCCAACTTCACCTCACTGGCGGCCGCGCGCTGGCGGCTGTTGACGAACGTCGGCTGGGACGTGGACGCCGACGGTCTCGCCGGCGGGCCACGGATCCGCTGTGTAGTGGGCCAAGAGCGGCATGCCAGCGTAGATCTGGCCTTGCGGTACGTGGGTTTGGGGACGCCCGTAATCGTTCCCTCTGACCGGCAGGGGCGGATTATTCCTGCGGAACTTGACCGGGTCCTTGGGGAGGGAACCGGCCCTTTGCTCGTGTGCCTGCAGGCTGGAAATCTGCATTCCGGAGCTTTTGATCCGTTCAGTGAAGCGATCAGTGTTGCCAGGAAGCACGACGCCTGGGTCCACGTGGACGGCGCCTTCGGACTATGGGCGGCTGCCGTGCCGGAACTGTCTGCGCTGACCGAGGGCGTGGACCTGGCCGATTCGTGGGCAACGGATGCGCACAAGAGCCTGAACGTCGCCTACGACTGCGGGATTGCCGTGGTGAAAGACGCGATGGCACTCCGTAGGGCGATGGGAGTCAGCACCAGCTACCTGATCCAGGACGTGGAGGGTTCCGCCGATCCTTTCGACAAAGTGCCAGAGCTCTCCCGACGGGCCAGGGGAGTCCCCGTATGGGCGGCCCTGAAGTCCTTGGGGAAGGAGGGCGTGGCAGAGCAAATCCGGCGGTTGGCCAATCGAGCAGCCCAGCTTGCGGGAAGGCTGTCTGCCGTGGGCGGCGTAGAAGTGCTGAATGACGTTGACTACACGCAGGTGTCGCTGGCGTTCGGGGACGATGCCACAACGCGTGCTGTCACTGCCCGGATTATTGCTGACGGCCACGTGTGGATGTCCGGATCCCGCTGGCAGGGCAAGGACATCCTCCGGATCTCGGTCAGTAACTGGAGCACCAGCGAAGAGGACGTCAACGTTGCTGTTGCGGCAATCGAAAGCGCAATAGCGGCGGTACGCTCTTAGCTGCCCTGCCCCGGCATTCCAGCGGCCCACCCCGGGGACCCTTTATGGGCTGCGCCGGGCTCGGGCAGCTCGTGCGGGGCGGGGAGCCCGGAAAGCGTACGGCCCGCAAGTGTGCTGGCGACCCACAGCGAGCGGGCCAGGTCTCCTTCGTGGCGCGGCCGCGCAGCGTAATGCAAGGCATTATCCACTTCCCGGGCCACGGCCCACTGGGCAGCAGTGTCCGCGTCCAGTCCCGCTGACTGACTGAAATCCCTGCACCTCTCCACGAGGCCCCGGCCCGGGTCGCGGGTGGAAAGGTCGCCCAGCCGGTTCCACAGCAGTGGCGCCACCGCGAACTCGGCTTCCCCGATCATGGGCTGGGGGTCTATTGCCGCATAGTCGCCTGGCCCAGCTAATACCGGAGCATCGGGACGGGCCAGGATGTTCAGGAAATGGAAGTCGGTGTTGACCAGAACATCCCGCCCCGAGCGTCGGCCCACGGCTCCCCGTGTCTGGCAAACCTCCAAGGCCGCTTCCAGCAGCCATCGAGGGAAGGGCCGGCCCAGTTGTTCCCACTCCGCTGCAAGGTCATCGCTCCAACGCTCGGCCCGTGCTGCCACATGTTCGAATTCCGCCCATTCGGCGTTGGCGTCGGGAACCAGGCTGAGCTGGCGGACCAGGCCACCCCAGACCTCAACCGCCGTGTCCATGGGCGCCTCCTCCAAAGACCGGACCGGATCGAGCCGCTCCAGCAGCATTGCGCACGTTCCGGCGTCGGAATCCAGCAGACGGACTGCACCGCGTCCGTTCCACAAGGCCAGGGCGTGCCGCTCGACCCGGGCTTCATCGTGAGGATAGGCCACCTTGAGGACTGCAGGAACGCCGGAATTCATCACCGGGACAACGATGGCTCCATGTCCGTTCCACGGCTCTGCGCCGTCGGGAAGGTCAAGTTCCAGGCTCCAGTGGTCCAGCCGGCCCTGGATCAGCCCGGGAAGTGACGCAAGCCAAGCCCGCCCGGAGCTGGTAGTGCTGTACCTCCGGGTGAGGTCTACGGGTACGGGTACTTCTGCTGACCGGATCATCAGCACCAGCGTAGTCCAGGACACGCGCTGCAGCCGGGATTCAGACCACGCCGCTGGCTCCCAGCAGGTTACCGATGCTGAAGGTCGCCGCCAAAGCCAGCGCACCCCCGATAACCACCCGAATGGCGGCACGGCCCTTCGAGCCGCCCCCGATCCATGCCCCTAGCGCTCCCGTTGCCGCCAGCGCTGCCAGCACTGCAACAAAAGTGACGGGGACACGGATCTCCTGGGGCGGCAACAGAATTGCCAGCAGCGGAAGGATGGCTCCAATGACGAACGCGGATGCCGAGGCGAACGCAGCATGCCAGGGATTTACGATGTCGTCTTCATCAATGTGAAGTTCTGCCGAGAGGTGGGCAGACAGCGCGTCATGCCTGGTGAGTTCCTCCGCGACCGTCCGGGCGGTTTCAATGCTGAGGCCCTTCTGCTGGTAGATGGCCGTCAGTTCGGCAAGCTCCTCCACGGGCTGTTCCTCGAGTTCCCGGCGCTCCTTCTCAATGAGTGACTTCTGGCTGTCACTCTGGCTGCTGACGGAAACGTACTCGCCCAGGGCCATGGAAATGGCGCCACCGACCAACCCCGCCGCACCTGCTGCCAGAATGGGTCCTGACGCGGCAGTTGCACCGGCCACGCCCACCACAATGGCGGCTACGGAAACGATTCCGTCGTTAGCGCCCAGGACTCCTGCGCGCAGCCAGTTCAGGCGCTGCGAGAGGTCGTCGCCATGGGGCTCGTTCTCGTGAAGGCTGCCGGGCTGTGGATCATCCATACGGACAGCAAACCACCGGGAGGGGAAGCTTTCCAGTGGACGCGGGCTCTACCAGCAACCGCGGGATCAGATGGTCAGGGGTGCCCTGCGGTTGCTTCGTCATCCGCAGCCGCGTCATCGACTTTACGTGTCGCTTCATCTGCGGCCGCCTCGTCGGGCAAGGGCGGCAGCTGATCGGCGTTGAAGAGCACGCCCGGCACAGCGCCTGGATCTGCGCCCCACTGGACTGACCTCCGTGCAGCCTCCCAAAGACCGGCGATCGCCCAGCGACGCGCGGGTCCTTCGCTCAGAGCCACAAGATCGGCATAGATGGGCAAGGTTCCGGCTTCCAGGCTCCCCAGCCCGGCGGAGGGAGCCTGTAGAAATTCCGGCTTCAGGGTATAGCCAGGTTCCTGATTGGGGGTGTTTACGCAGTGCAGGCGGCTCAGCTCCTCGGCCTCCTGCTGCAGTTGTTCGTGCCGTGCCAGGAGCAACGATGCTGCTTGGGTACTCGATTTCTCCAAACGTGTCAGCGCCACCTGATACCCGTAGACAGTCTCCGCTTCGGTTTTGACTGTCATGGACAGGGCCGCCGCGAGGAGGGAACTGCCCTGCTCTTCGGACAGATCGGCTGCTGGGGGGCCTGCCGGGGATGCCGCTGAAGAGGCTGCAGTTGATGAGGGGGCCAGACAGTCCTGCACTCCGAGCTTCAGCTGCTCCACGTCTTCCGGTGTCAGGCCTGAAATCTCAGCCACGGGGGCCGGGACGCCCACTGCGCCCGCCAACGCGGAGGCCTCCAGCAGTTGCGCGGTACCCACAGCTGCCAGCAGCCGGGCCATCCCGCCGTCGGCCGCTACTGCATCACTGGTCCTTTGAACGCCGCTGGCGGACAGACGGGCCACCAGTTCATCCGCAGAAGCGGCTGCAACGGTGGCCGACGGCGATGGCCCGGTGGATGTGCCGGAAGGCACAGTCCCAGAGGGCGTTCCCGATGCCGAGGCGGAAGGCTCCGGAGAAGCAGTTCCCGGAGGGAGAAGTGCCTTAGCCTGCGTTGTCAGCAAAGTCACAACCCGGGTTAGCGCGGCCTGCTGAGCCTGAGGAGCCGCATCAGCGAGGAGCTGGGCTGAGCTTCGCAGGCTGAGTGAAGTTTCCAGCGCGGCGGCTCGTGCCCGCTCGGAAAAGGCCGGTTCAGGCGGTTCTGGAGCCGGCCGTGGCGTCATTGCAATGCCGAGGCTTATAACCAGTCCGGCAACACAGGCAAGGAGAAGGTAACGGAAATACGTAAGTGGCCGTCGCTTTTCCCGGGTGTCGTCTTTCACAACAGACCATGTTGTCATGCCGGTGGGGAAGCGCGTGCACCAAGGCCGCCGGAAAATCGTTACGCTAGTAGTCACAACATCATCTAGCGGAAGGCGGCCGGCATCGTGAGCAATGCAGAAGCCACGACTTCATCAGACCGTACCGAGACAGGAACGGCCGGGCCCGCCGCTGCGCATCAACGCGAAGCTCAGCGGCTCCGCGCGCTCCTGGAACCCACAGTTCAGGCGCACAGGCTGTATCTGGAGGATGTTGATATCAACATCGCGGGCTCCAACAGGGTGGTTCACGTAGTGGTGGATTTGCCTCAGGAAGAAACCGGCGGGGTCAGCCTTGACGTCATTGCCGAGATTTCCAAGGAACTGTCCAACGTACTGGACGAGGACCCCCAGGACGACAATCGTCCTTATGACCTTGAGGTTTCGTCTCCGGGCGTGGGACGTCCTCTGACCGAAGCACGCCATTGGTACCGTGCACGCGGACGGCTGGTCAAAGTAAAGGTCATTCAGGGCGATGACGTCACGGGACGGATTGTTTCCGTGGACGACGACGGTGTGACGCTGATACCCGAACTCACCGTCAAGAAAGGGATGAAGCCCAAGCAGGGTGAACCCGTCAAGATTCCTTTCGACAGGATCCGTCAAGGAAAAGTCGAGATAGAGTTCAGCCACCTCGAAGAGGCTGGTCTGGAAAATGAGTACAACGGACCTTCTGAGGAGGCCTAATGGATATTGACATGAGCGCACTGAGACTCCTGGAGCGTGAGCGTGAAATCCCGCTGGATCTCCTGATTCCCACCATTGAGCAAGCACTGCTGGTGGCATACCACAAGTCGCCCGGGGCCTTCGAGAAGGCCCGCGCCGAACTGGACCGCAAGAGCGGACACGTCACCATCTGGGCGACTGAGATCGACGACGACGGTGCTCCCATCGGCGAGTTCGAGGACACCCCGGCTGGCTTTGGCCGGATCGCAGCCAGCACTGCACGGCAGATCATCCTGCAGCGCCTGCGTGACGTTGAAGACGACAACGTGTTGGGTGAGTTCAAGGGACGCGAAGGCGAACTTGTTGCCGGCCTCATCCAGCAGGGAAACAACCCGCACATGATCCAGGTCAACCTCGGCACGGTGGAAGCCTTGCTTCCGCCGCCCGAGCAGGTGCCCGGGGAAAAGTACCTCCACGGCAACAGGCTCCGTGCCTTTGTCATCGACGTGCACCGTGGAACCAAAGGCCCGTCCATCACCCTGTCCCGCTCCCACCCCGGGCTCGTTCGGAAACTGTTCGAGCTGGAGGTCCCCGAGATCGCCGACCGCTCAGTAGAGATCGTTGCCTTGGCACGTGAAGCCGGACACCGCACCAAGATTGCTGTGAAGGCAAATATTCCCGGGATCAATGCCAAGGGTGCCTGCATCGGTGAAATGGGCTCGCGGGTTCGAGCAGTAATGACTGAGCTCAATGACGAGAAAATCGACATCGTGGACTACAGCGACGACCCCGCAACCTTCATCGCAAGTGCGCTGTCGCCGTCGCGTGTGAACTCTGTCACCATCACCGATGAAGCCACGCGCTCGGCCCGGGTGGTGGTTCCGGACTACCAGTTGTCCCTTGCGATCGGCAAGGAAGGCCAGAACGCACGCCTCGCGGCCAAGCTGACCGGCTGGCGGATCGACATCGTCTCCGACGCCGCCGTCGACCGGAACAAATAAACAACTGGAAATAATGATCCAGGAAGGGGCTGGCGGCAGTACTTGCCGCCGGCCCTGTTCCCTATTTCCCGGCCGGGGTTTCAAGACAATGGCCCCAGTGGGGCTAGAATAGACAAGACCGCGCCTAACGGCCGGTGTTCGTGTGCCTGCAATAAGACGAGGCCGCCCGATGGGTGGCAACGGATTATTTCAGGCAGCAAGTTATGTACTGGCAGGAAGATACTCGAGAGTGGCAGAAACGCAACGCTTGAAGGATCAGCCCCAGCGAACCTGTATCGGATGCCGAAAGAAGGGGTTGCGGTCAGAGTTACTCCGGCTCGTCGCCGAAGGCAGCGGATCTTCCGCCGTCATCGTGGATGAACGACGCCGGATGGCTGGCCGGGGTGCATGGCTGCATCCCAGCGAAAAGTGTCTGGCTCTGGCGATCAAGCGGCGGGCTTTCGGACGTGCTCTTAACGGGGCGACCGGAACTGCCGATGTCGAACGCCGGATAACGGCAGGCACAAAAGCCGTGGACACCCCGGTGGCCGCAGCAACAACCGTCCAACCTGAAAGCGGGTCAGAAAACTGATGGAAACCCGATGAGTTCCCAGCGATGAGTGCGCAACGATGACAACTTTGTTGCGCTCTGCAATGGGCCTTCCAGCTGTATGTGCGGCGGAGGCCCGCAGTAAGAAGTAGACGGTTCGTGCCTGGCTCGGTGCGGACCGAGACAGGAGAAATGTGGCCAAGGTCCGCGTACATGAGCTTGCAAAAGAGCTCGGTATTACTTCCAAAGATGCAGTAACCAAACTGCAGGAACTGGGCGAATTCGTTCGCTCCGCCTCTTCCACCATTGAGGCACCCGTTGTGAGGAAACTCCGCAACGCTTTCCCCGGCGCCGCCGCTTCCTCAAGCGAAGCCGCCGCCCCATCCAAGGCTGCTGCCAGTCCGGCACCTGCACGTCAGGCGCCTGCGCCTGGTCCTGCCGCGCCCAAGGCACCGGCACCTGCTGCTCCGGCACCAGCTGCCAAGGCAGAAGCACCCGCTCCTGCTGCGGCCGCTCCTGTAGCTCCGGCTCCGACGTCGTCAGCTCCGGCGGCTCCAGCAGCCTCTGCGGCTCCGGCTGCACCCGCTGCACCGTCCACGGGCGCCAAGCCCGGTGCGCGTCCGGCTCCCAAGGCTGAAGCTCCGGCGGCGCCGGCGGCTCCCTCACGCCAGGGTGGTTCAGCCCCTCGTCCGGGCGGTCCCCGTCCCGGCAACAACCCGTTTGCCACGTCTCAGGGGATGCCCCGGGGTCGCGGCGGCGACAACGAACGTCCCCCGCGTCCGGGCAACAACCCGTTCGCAACCTCACAAGGCATGCCTCGTCCCGGTGGCAGCCGCACTGAAGGTGACCGTCCCGGCCACGCAGGCCAGCGGCCCGCCGCAGGTGCAGGCGGTCCCCGTCCGGGTGCTCCCCGTACAGGTGGCGCCGGCGGAGCCGGTGCACGTCCCGGTGCTCCCCGCACGGGTGGCGCTCCGGGCGCTGGTGGTCCGCGTCCTGCAGGTGCCGGTGGAAACCGTCCCACGCCGGGCATGATGCCCAACCGTACCGAGCGTCCCGCACCTGCTGGTGCCGGCGGACGTCCCGGTGGCGGCGCCCGTGGTCCGGGCCGTCCAGGCGGTGCACCGGGTACCGGTGGCGCTCCGGGCGCCGGTGGCGGAGCTCCCGCTGGCGGAGGCTTCGGCAAGGGTGGCCGCGGTCGCGGTGGCACCCAGGGTGCCTTCGGTAAGGGCGGAGCAGGCCGCGGCAAGCAGCGCAAGTCGAAGCGTGCCAAGCGTCAGGAACTGGAGCAGATGAGTGCTCCGTCGCTGGGTGGCGTGAGCGTACCCCGCGGCGACGGCAACACAGTCGTGAGGCTGCGCCGTGGGTCCTCCATCACGGACTTTGCTGACAAGATCGAGGCGAACCCCGCAGCGCTGGTCACCGTGCTCTTCCACCTCGGCGAGATGGCAACTGCAACACAGTCGCTTGACGAGGAAACCTTCGCCCTCCTGGGTGAAGAACTCGGCTACAAACTGCAGGTTGTTTCGCCGGAGGACGAGGAGCGGGAGCTGCTTAGCACCTTCGACATCGACTTCGACGCAGAGCTTGAAGCCGAAGGCGACGAAGACCTTGAGGCACGTCCTCCTGTTGTCACCGTCATGGGCCACGTCGACCACGGTAAAACCCGCCTGCTCGATGCCATCCGCAAGTCCGACGTTATGGCGGGCGAGCACGGCGGCATCACGCAGCACATTGGTGCTTACCAGGTCACGCACACCCATGAGGGTGAAGACCGCAAGATCACCTTCATCGATACTCCGGGCCACGAGGCGTTCACCGCCATGCGTGCCCGTGGTGCGAAGGTCACCGACATCGCCATCCTGGTGGTCGCAGCGGACGACGGCGTTATGCCCCAGACCGTTGAAGCCCTCAACCACGCACAGGCGGCCAATGTGCCGATCGTCGTGGCTGTGAACAAGATCGACAAGGAAGGCGCCAACCCGGAGAAGGTCCGCGGCCAGCTGACCGAGTACGGACTGGTTCCGGAAGAATACGGTGGCGACACCATGTTCGTTGAGGTCTCTGCCCGTCAGAACCTGAACATCGACGAGCTGCTCGAGGCCGTGCTGCTGACCGCAGATGCTGCTTTGGACATGCGCGCCAACCCGAACAAGGACGCCCGCGGTATCGCGATCGAAGCCAACCTCGACAAGGGCCGCGGTTCAGTGGCAACTGTCCTGGTTCAGTCCGGTAGCCTGCGCGTCGGCGACACGATTGTTGCCGGTACGGCCCACGGCCGTGTCCGTGCAATGTTCGACGACGACGGTTCTGCACTGACTGAGGCTGGCCCGTCCCGCCCGGTCCAGGTGCTGGGTCTGTCCAACGTGCCGCGCGCCGGTGACACCTTCTTTGTGACTGCTGACGAGCGCACCGCCCGCCAGATCGCCGAGAAGCGTGAAGCTGCCGACCGCAACGCCGCCCTGGCCAAGCGCCGCAAGCGCATCAGCCTGGAAGACTTCGACCAGGCCGTCGCAGAAGGCAAGATCGACACCCTCAACCTCATCCTCAAGGGTGACGTGTCCGGTGCCGTGGAAGCCCTCGAAGACGCGCTGCTCAAGATCGACGTCGGCGAGGGTGTCCAGCTCCGCGTTATCCACCGCGGTGTTGGTGCGATCACGCAGAACGACGTCAACCTGGCGACGGTCGACAGCGCCGTCATCATCGGCTTCAACGTCAAGCCTGCCGAGCGTGTTGCCGAACTGGCAGACCGCGAAGGCGTGGACATGCGCTTCTACTCCGTCATCTACGCAGCAATTGATGACATTGAGATGGCCCTCAAAGGCATGCTCAAGCCGGAGTACGAAGAGGTCCAGCTTGGCACCGCCGAGGTCCGCGAAGTGTTCCGTTCCTCCAAGTTCGGCAACATTGCAGGTTCCATCGTTCGCTCGGGTGTTATCCGACGCAACACGAAGGCCCGCATCAGCCGCGACGGCAAGGTCATCGGCGACAACCTCACCGTTGAGACGCTCAAGCGCTTCAAGGATGACGCCACCGAGGTCCGTACGGACTTCGAGTGTGGTATCGGCCTTGGTTCGTTCAACGACATCAACGAGGGCGACATCATCGAGACCTTCGAGATGCGCGAGAAGCCGCGCGTCTAAGGTTCTTTGCTGAGAAATCAGCGCAGTAACCCGGGTCGGGGCCGTTGGATTATTCCGGCGGCCCCTCCCTTTCTAATTTTTCTATTTCCAGGAGGAAGTCATGGCTGATCCGGCACGCGCTGCCAAGTTGGCGCAGCGGATTAAGGTGGTTGTTGCCGAGGCGTTGGGCCGGAAGGTCAAGGATCCCCGGCTTGAGGGCATCACTGTTACTGACGCCCGCGTCACCAACGATCTGCAGCACGCCACCATCTACTACACGGTCCTCGGTGACCAGGTGGTACAGGCGGACGCTGCAAAGGGTCTCGACAAAGCCAAGGGCGTCCTCCGGCAGGAGGTCGGCCGCAACATCACAGTCCGGCTGACGCCAACCCTCGAGTTCGTGGCAGATCAGATTCCGGTGGTCGCGTCGAACCTTGAGGAACTGCTCCGGGCAGCCAAGAAGCGTGATGCAGAGGTCGCTGCCCTGGCTCAGAACGCCAAGCACGCCGGCGACGCCGATCCTTACAAAACAGATGCTCCGCAGGATGATGTGGACATCGATGAGGACGACTTCGACGACGAGGACATCGAGTTCAGCGGCGACAACGAGATCGACGAAGACAACAGCAAGTAGTGGCTTGGATGTGTGGCCGGATCCTGATGGATCCGGCCACACTCATGCTTACTGAAGGTGGCAAGGCCGTGGGAAGTACATGACCCGGAAGCCCCGGAAATACAGCGCTGTCTGGCTATGATCAGAACATGAGCGGCTCAGCGAATGGTTCAGGTTCCGCAGAATACCTGGAAATGGCGGTTCGCCTTGCGATCCGGAACGTTGCCGACGGCGGCGGACCATTCGGTGCCCTGGTGGTCACTCCGGACGGACGGCGCTTTGAAGGGGTCAACCGCGTCACTCGCGATAACGATCCCACGGCCCATGCCGAAGTAGTAGCCATCAGGAACGCTGCGGCCGGCACAGGAAACTTTGACCTCAGCGGCTCAGTTCTATACACGAGCTGCGAGCCTTGCCCGCTGTGCCTTGCATCGGCACTCTGGGCCAGGATGGACAGCGTCTACTTTGCCGCCGACCGCCACGGTGCCGCGGCCGCCGGATTTGATGACGCGGTGTTCTATGAATACTTCGCCGGAAGCCGTCCCGAACTGCTGCCGGTCCGCCAAGCTGCCATCCCGACGTCGAACCGTCCGTTCGAGGCGTGGCACGACCACGGCGACCGTATTGACTACTGAACACTGAGTCGACTGAAGGCTGAGTTGATTGCTCAGGCGCGGGCGGGTAGGCGGGGACAGGGGACTTAGATGGTTTCTCACTTGATCAAGTGTCCGCACTGCGGCAAGACGAACAGGGTTCCGGGCGCTGCCTCCGGCAGACCCCGCTGTGCCAACTGCAAACAGGATCTGCCATGGGTCGCGGTGGCAGGTGACGACGACTTTGCGTTGATAGCTGAAAAATCGAGTGTGCCGGCGCTCATTGATTTTTGGGCAGAGTGGTGCGGACCGTGCCGGATGGTGAGCCCGGTCCTCGATCAACTCGCGCAGGAGAAGGCAGGCGGAATCAAACTCGTCAAAGTGGATGTTGATCGCGCCCCCGGCCTGTCTGCGCGGTTTACCATCCAGTCCATTCCCACCCTCATGGTGATCATCAACGGGAAAGTGGTGGCACGGCAAGTCGGCGCTGCGCCCGCACCCGTACTACGGGCGTGGCTGGACGAGGCGTTGTCAGGCGCGGATATGTAGCTGTCAGCTTGGCGGAGGTAGCCGGTCAGGCGCGGGCAGGTAGGCGGGCGACGCCGTCCAACAGGTCCTGGGGCTGACCGCACAGGGAGATCCGGATCCAGCCCTCTCCAATGGAACCGAAGGCAGTTCCCGGGGCAAAGGACACACCTTCCTCGGCAAGGAAGCGATGTACCCAAGCCCTGACGTCTCCGCCACTTACATGGGACATGTCGGCCCAGAGGTAGAAGGCGCCCTGTGCATCCAGAAAGGGAATCCCTTTCGCGGCCAAAACGGTTGAGGCGGCATCACGGTTGGAGCGGTAGTGCCTGCGTGCTTCAGCCACATAATCCTGGGGCCCGGTCAGGGCGGCAACCGCAGCATACTGTGACGGGGAAGCCACGCAGGAGACGATGCTCTCCATCACGTTGTTCATACGTTTCTCCAGTCCGGGAGGGCACACCAGCGCTCCGATCCGGAGACCAGTGAGCCCGTAGGTCTTTGACAGCGTCAGGGAGGTGAATACCCGCGCTTCTCCGGGCTCCTTGCCATCAAAAACGGCCGGGCTCACGTGGGGAACATCGAACGTGAAGGCTTCATAGCACTCGTCGGAAATGATCCACAGGTCATGCACCCTTGCCAGTTCCACAAGCTGTTTCATTAGCTCCCCGGGAATGACTGCTCCCAGCGGGTTGGACGGGGAATTGAGCATCAGGACCTTTGTCCTGGGGGAGATCAGGGATTCAATATCGCTGATGCGCGGCTGGAATTGCTGGTCGGGGTAGAGAGGGTATCGGATGGGCACCGCGTGCAGCAGGCTGCTGGTCATCACGAAAGTGGGATAGCCGGGGTTGGGGATAAGGATCTCGTCACCGGGACCCAGCAGCAGGCTCATAGCCAGATGCAGGCCTTGCTGTGCCCCTTCCACGACGTACACGCGGTCGGCCGTGATGTCCGTCCCGGTCTGCTGCCGGAACCGGTCGGCAAAGGCCTCGCGGAGCACGGGAAGGCCAGCGTTCGGTGTGTAGTTCGTCTCGTCGCGATCCAGGCACGCCATCCCGGCCTCCAAGACATGGCGGGGGACAGCAAAGCCGGGTTCGCCGATGCTGAGAACCAGCGAGCCGGGAGTTCGCCACGCCGCCTCTGTGATTTCACGGATCTGATTGACGGGAACGTCGCGGACATGCGCGGCAAGCTCTGGCATGAGAGCCATCCTAACGCGGCGACTTCGGCTTTACTGGTGTTCTGAAGTCCCGGCGTCAGGAGGCCGCGGCCGCAAAGATATACTGGGAGGCGTGCTTTCTGGACTGGTAATAGTGGACAAGCCGCAAGGCTGGACCAGCCACGATGTGGTTGGACGGATGCGGCGGCTCGCCGGTACCCGGAAAGTAGGTCATGCAGGAACCCTGGACCCCATGGCTACAGGTGTGCTGGTAGTCGGAATCAACAAGGCCACCCGGCTTCTGACCTACATCGTCGGAACGTCCAAGACCTATACGGCCACCATCCGCTTGGGCGAATCCACGGTGACTGACGACGCCGAGGGCGAAGTCACTGCCATCCGCCCCGCGGTGGACGTTTCCGAGGAAGCCATCCGGGCCGGCGTCGTCGCCCTTACGGGGGAAATCGAGCAGATTCCCAGCAGCGTCAGTGCAATCAAGGTCAATGGGGAGCGGGCGTACGCCCGAGTCCGCTCCGGTGAAGAGGTGACGCTGAAGGCCCGTCCCGTGACCATCCACCGCTTCGATGTGCACAGCATCAGTCCGGTCGACGCCGGCAGGGTAGTGGACGTCGACGTCACGGTCGAATGCTCTTCCGGTACCTACATCCGGGCACTGGCGCGTGACCTTGGAAATGCCCTTGGCGTTGGCGGGCACCTGACTGCCCTGCGCAGGACGCACGTGGGCCCTTACTCGCTGGAGCAAGCCAGAACCCTTGAGCAACTGGCTGAGGAACTGGAAGTCCTGGAAATCTCGGAGGCCGCACGCGCCCTGCTGCCTAACCGGCAGTTGAGCGCGGCTGAAACCACTGAGATTTCGTTCGGACGACGCGTACTCGCCGGACCGGCAGCAGGGACACCGGATGCAGCCACTGTGGACAAGCCCGCCGCTGCTTTCGCTCCCGACGGAACGCTGGTTGCCTTGCTGGCTGATGCTGGAAGCTTTGCGAAGCCGGTGCTTGTCTTCGCGCCGGGAAACGGGCTGCCCTACGCCGATGGCAGGGACAAGTAGCGGTGGATGCCTACTTTTACATCATCCTGGTGGTCGGTCTCCTCTCGACGATCATCTGCGTTACGGCCGGCATCCTCAGGAAAGGGCCAAACGACGTCACTATCCTGTCTGTTGCGGCCGTTGAACTTGCGCTCCTCGTCTACCTGGTCGGCTCCATCATCAGGGTGGCGTTGGGGGAGCCGATTGCAGGTGAGGCATGGGAGTTCTGGGGTTATCTCATCACGGCGCTCATGCTCCCGGTCGGGGCGATCTACTGGTCCATCCTTGAGCGCACCCGCTGGAGCAACTTTGTCCTGGCAGCGGTCGGGGTCACGGCTTTGGTGATGGCCGCCCGCATGAATCAGATCTGGTACTGACGTGAAGGAACCCCAAGACGTGGCAGCACAATCCTCTGAATCTCCAGTTGCGGGCACAGGCGCGGGTGGTGATGTGGCTGGTAAAAAGGCCGGCAACACGCGAAACACCGGTCCCGGTCGGCTGCTCATTGCCGTCTATGCGGTCTTCGCCATCTCGGCCACCGCTCGTGCCGGCTACCAGATTCTCACAAAGTTTTCCGAAGCACCGCTGGCGTATCTGCTGTCAGCCTTCGCCGCCGTCGTGTACGTCATTGCCACCGTCTCGTTGGCCAAGCCAGGGCGGACATGGTTCAAGGTCTCTGTTGCTGCTGTCCTCGTGGAGCTTGTTGGCGTCCTGGTGGTCGGTGCACTCAGTGTTTTTGATGCTGTCCAATTCCCGCACGAAACTGTATGGTCGCTTTTCGGGCGGGGTTACGCCTTCATTCCCTTGCTTTTGCCCATTCTGGGACTGGCGTGGCTTTATCGGCGGCGGCCCTCGGCTGCAGCTCCGACACCTTCGGCCTAGACTTTCGGGCTTTCCTTGGCAGGGGAACGATCGGGGTACCTGCGACTGTTCGGTCCTAAACCGTTCGGCCCTAACCGTCTGGCCCTAAAAGTGTCGTACCCCTTTGGCAGAGTTGTTCCATGGAAGCCATGGGGGAACTTGCAGCAGTTGGCGCAGTGCGCTGGCGGCAGCTGAGTGCTGCCACTGTTGAACCTCCCTCGGTGCCCACTCGAGGCTTACGGCGTATCCCACGGATTGATTCGGTGCCTCTGACCGCGGACCGAACGGTGTCCAGACCTACGGCGTCCAGACTTACAGCGTCCAGACTTACAGCGTCCAGACTTACAGTGTCGGACGGCGTGTCGGGTGCGGTGGCGGCGAGTCTTGAACTCTTGGGGACAGCGCGGACGACGGCGGCGGGCGAGCTCGCACTGTCGGGTTTCGCCAACGCGGCGGACTTCGCCGGCCAGGTCGAGGAGCTCTCCCGGACGGTGGAATATCTTCAGGTCCTCGCCGCCGCGGCCGTTGACCGCACCCGCCACGAAGCCGCCCGCCCTGAAACTGCCACAGGAGCTGCTTCCGGGAAGGGCTGGACCACCGGCTGGGGCACAGAACCAGTGGCTACCGGGTCTCCCGGATCTGGTGTGCTTGCCGTTTCTGCCGGACCCGGGCCTTCCGGGACCGTGCCTGAGAGGTCTTCAGGTTTTCCTGTGCCTGCCGGGTCTGCCGGGCCTGTTGGGGATGGCTGCCGGAACACTGCCGAGTTCCTCCGGGCCCGGCTCCGGATCAGCGCCGCCGAAGCCCGACGCCGCCTGGCCCTGGCCGCCGCGCTCCTGCCCTCCACCGGAATCACCGGCCAACCCGTACCGCCCGCCCGGGAAGAACTCGCCACCGTCCTCGCCACCGGAACCATCCCCTCCCGCGCCGCGACCATCATCACCCTTGCCCTCGAACGCGCCGAACACGTCACGGACCCGGACACCCTGGACCGGATGGAACACGCCCTGACCCGCACCGCCACCGCAGAAGACCAGG
>NZ_JALLAN010000006.1 GCF_023062595.1 Arthrobacter rhizosphaerae | reverse complement strand
GCCACGGAATCAGCCCGCAGAAACGCCCTCCCGGCATGGCTTCACCACTACAATCACCACAGGCCCCACACCGCAATCGGAGGCCACCCGCCCATCAGCCGCTTAACCAACCTGCCTGGGCAGTACACCTAGCCAGCAGGAGAGCGGAGGGTACAATCGCCCCCGGCTTCCTCAGCGAACCCGGGTGTACACGTTGCCGATTATCCCAGGGGCTCGGAGGTCATCGGTAAGGGCTAGTTATCTTCTCTGAGATTTGCCAGCTGTTCCAGTTCCAAGGCGGCGAGGAGATCCTCTACTGGGACGTTGATCGCTCGGGCCGCGGCGGCCAGGATGGTGAAGTGTTGGCGAGCCAGGGCGATGGCGAGCTCTGCTGCCGTATCGGGACCGTTCCGTTGGACCAATTGAGCGACGAGTTCAGCCATGCGGCCGGTCAGCTGCCCGGCGCCGTCGGATTCTTCGGCCGCTAAACGTGTCATTACAACTGCAGCGAGGCCAGCGTGATATTTGGTCAGTCCCATTGAAACACTTTAGGGCCGACCGTCGATATTTTGTGCCATTAACCCTCATGAGTCCGAGACTTCCTTCAGGTCGCACCCGTAGGCGGAATGATCGATGACGGGTCCATAAGGGGCTTAGGTGCCATGCGTTGGCGGGTGGCGAGGATGGCGAGGGCGGTTGTGGCTGGTAGTGCCAGGGCCCACCAGGGAAAGCCTGGGTCCGCTGTTGTGCTGGGCAAAACCTTCTGGGCTGAATCTATGGCCGGAGAATCGGTGCGTTCGCCTCTGACGAGTAGCCTGTGGCTGTTGATGCCTTTCGGGGTGCAGGTGATCAGGGTGGTGTAGTCCTTACCTTGGACTTTGCGAAGGGCGTCTGTTTCGTCCGGGAGGACGGTCAGTATTTGGATGACCTTGTAGTAGAGAGTCTCGTCCAGCGTCGAAACGCTGAAAACGTCGCCTTTAGTGACTTGGTCCAGGTGATCGAAAAGGGTGGCGTTTACGAAGCCCGAGTGCCCGGTGAGGACGCTGTGGGTACTTTCTCCGCCGACCGGCAGTGCGGAGCCGAACAGGTGCCCGATCCCTCTGGAGAGGGCGCTCTCATCTGTTCCGTGAAGGATTGGCAGGTCTGCCCGGATAGAGGGGATGCTGATCCGTCCCATCATCCCCCCGGGGCCGACGTCGAGCATTTTCTTGTACGCTTCAGAGCCGGATCCGATCACGGTCTGCTCGCCATTTTCATTCAACGAATACGGATCCCGGAGCGGGCCGGAGGGCAGCTCCTCATTGAATTTCCCCGCTTCATCCAAGAGCGCTTCCCGATCGGACGGGGCGATGTTTTCGACACTGTCGATGTAGCCGCTGATTTCCGTGGCGTGTACCCGGTCCGAGAACCACACCGCAGCTGTCGGATAGACCATCACGCCGACACCGAGGACTGCAGCCAGAATGATGAAGACCCGCTGCAGAGTCCATTGTTGGCGGAGCCGCCGTCGAGGGCGAGTGAGAGCAGAGTCTGGCTGTGTCATAAGGATCCCGGGACAGAGGTGGGGTTGAGCTATGAACATAACGGGGAAGAACCCTTGGTGGCGTTCTTCCCCGTTATGTTCATGGTGATGACAGCTGATGCAGCCCTGTCAGTGTTAGTTCTTCGTTGCCCGGCGTGAACGGACGAACAGCAGGGCTGCACCTGCGAGCAGTAGAGCACCACCAGCGTAGAACAAGGTGGTGCCCACCCCACCGGTCAGCGGCAGTTCGAACCCGCTGTTGGACGGAACGTTCTTGACCTGAAGGTCCACGCCCGCCGTGGTGGTCGCAGCGTCGATAAGGAACGAGACCGGAGCGGCGAGCAGCTCGAACCCTGCCGGGGCCGTGGTCTCAACCAGGTAGTACGTGCGGAAGTCCGGGGATCCTGGGGCAACGGCTGCACCGTTGGCCCAGTCGGAGTAGCGCAGACCGGAAATCGTCAGTGTTCCATCAGCGGCAACAGTGAAGACGCTCTGGCTGTTGAGCACGATCGGGTTGGTTCCGGCCTGGGCGTCTGCCTCGGTGGCGTAGACAGAGAAGGAAGCACCGGCAAGGCTCGTACCGTTCTGGTCGATCTTCTGCAGCGTGATCTCGCCCCACTTGGTGATGACCGTGGGCGTCTCGACCGGGGTGTTGTTGGTGATGCTGCCAGCGTTCGGGTAAACCTGCGCCTGGTTTGCGATCTCACCAATGGTGTTTACCGTGGTGTTGACCAGCACCTGGACTTCGGCCGTGTTGTTGGCCGCGAGCACGGCAAGGCCTGCCGGAGTGAAGGTCACCGAAACGGTGTTCGTGGCCGCATCGAAGCCCACGGTGTAGTCAGTGCCCGCAGTGATGACGGGGGCGACGGGCGTCCCGCCAACCAGTGTTGCAGAGGCGCCAACGTGGGTCAGCTTCGAATCCAAGGCGTCAACGACACGGTAGGCGTCGATGACTCCTTCGTTGGGGATGTCACCGGTGATGGTGAAGCCGATCTGGTCGCCCAGCTTGATGTCGGCAGCATCACTGACAGTCTTGTCGGCGGTGGTGATGGAGTTCTTGGGGTAAACGTGGACGTCGTAGAGCCAGTTGTCCGTGGTGTTCGGGTCGGTCAGCGGCACGGAGACCAGGAACGGAGCCGACGGCGTCACGCCAGCCGGGTAGCTGGTCTCAGTGACCAGGTACAGACCAACGGGGAGGCTGGTGAACCCTGCGGTACCGGCAGCATCAGTGGCCTGCGTCTGTGCAGCGCCGAGAGTGAAGCCTGCACCGGTGATGGACCCTGTCGGGTCGGCGGCTGAGAAGACGGTGCTGAGGTTGTGCGCCGCGTCCCATCCTGCATTGGTGGCCAGGTCAAGGGTGTTGACCTGCTGGATGGTGAATCCAATGCCAGCCAGCGGCGTCAGTCCTGTGGTGTCGACGGCGGTTCCGTCGTTCGGCAGGCCAGTCGGCGTGCTCGGACGCTCGAACTTGTGCACAGTGATGGAGCCGAGCCGGTCGCCGTCGACCAGGGGAGCGGCGGAAGCCGGAGCGGCGGAGAACGACACAGCCAGCACCGCCCCGGCGATGGTGGCGGCGGCGGTCTTCCAAACCTGCCCGGAGCGTTGATTGCCCATTTTGTATCTTCTTTCATGTTGATGATGCTGATGCTCGGAGTGAACATTTAGGGGAGCCCAGGTGCTGTACTTTCACGCAGGATCGGGCTTGGTTTTAGGTCGTAAATAGGTGGTTTTTCCGGCGCCGGATTCTGCTGCCTGGAGTGAGGAGAACAGAGACCAGCAGCAGCGCAGAGCCTCCCAGGGCGAAGAGCCAGGAACCGGTGCCGCCGGTGTCCGGCATCTTCAGTGCAGGCACGTCCCTGACACTGATCAGGACGATGCCATCCGCGTCCGTATCGCTGGTGGTGACGACCCCGTTGCCGTTGCCTTCACCCAGGGTGACGGCACCGTTGGCTGCGATGGTGAACTGCACCGGCTCAGCCAGGAGGCTGAAACCCGCGGGAGCTGCTGTCTCTTCGAGCCAGTACTTACCCGGCAGGATTCCCTCGACCTCGAACCGGCCTGTCGCGGCTGGGACCGCTACGACCTGATAGGAAGGGTTCACAGCCCCGGAAGTGCCATTAGAGTCGTCATGTATCGCCCAGGACGAGCCAGACATGGGCACCCAGGTCGAGCCTGAAGACTCGCCGATCTTCTCGATCAGGAACTTCGCAGGGGTTGTGTGGGTAGTGATGCAGTTAGAGCCGAGCGGAGACTGACCGATGTAACAGTCAACCGGTGGTGCGTACGTGCTGGCACCGCTGACAGCATTGGTCAGCGTCCGGGACCACGCGTCGGCGTCGACGGTCACGCGATAGACCAGGGTCGCGGTTTTCCCTGCCGGGAGAGTGAACGCCGCGGTGGTCAGCGTGATCTGTTGCGCGAAGGTGTTGGGGCCGGGCACCGTGCTCGGGGCGCCGCCGTCGATCACGAGTTGTGCGGATCCCGGCACGATTGCCGCGTCGTCCAGAACGGCCGTCAGGTCATCGATCAACACGACACCGGGTAGATTGGCGGTGCCGGTGTTCCTCGCAAGAATGCTGTACGTGATGATGTCTCCACCGCTCACGATTCCACCCGCCGGAACTGCACCCCCGACAGTGGCGGACTTCGCCAATGTCCACGTAGCGGTCTTTGCGGTATTCGTGATGGTGCAGGTGTAGTTCTCAACAACACTAGGGGTGAAGGTCCATTGAGGTCCTGTCCCTGTTAGTGGCGGGGAGGTGCCAGTGGTCGTGCCGGTGCAGCTCGCGGTTTTGGTGTAGTTGTTAATGTCCGCGCCGGCAGCCAAGGTGTCAGTGAGCGTGTACGTTGTGCCCGTGCGGATATAGGCAAGGCTGCTGGTCGAGGAGGTGGCGGCACCGGTTGTCGTGGCGGAGGTCAGAACCATCGGTGTGGTGTTGGCAACGCTGACGGTGAACTGGTCAGCAGGTTGGAATCTGCCGACAACCGTCTTGGTCACCTGCACGGAGGCGCACAGCCTGCTGGGCCGCATCTGGGCTAGGAAGCCCTCCATTGGTCGCCCGCTCTTGATCTGAATAATGATCGTATTCAGACCGGCCTGCCAGTTGTTCGTCAACGTCGTCGTGGCCCCGGTTGAAGCGGCGAACCCTGGGTAGAAGTACGGGTTGTTGGTCCCGCTGCTGGGGATTCCGGGAGGACTTTGTGCCACACCATTTACGAAGACCTGGGAAACGCTGTTGTCGGCGTAAAAGTCCATTGATAAGGCAAATGTCGATGGAACAACCGAAGCATCCAGGTTGAAGTTGTAGCGGTAGTACCAGTCACCCGAGAATAAGCCCTGATCGGGGCTCGCGGTCGATTGCTGGGAGATCCACTGGGCGTTGTTGTACGGGCTGGGTGTCCATCCCCCGGCTTGAGGAACAATGTTGCCGACATTCGCGTCCGCCCACGTAGCTCCCGCAGGAGGCATCGACGTACCCGTGTAGGGCAAAGCGAGATAAACAGCATCTAAAGCTGTAGTGAACGGTCCGGCCACATCCCAGTTCGCGTCCGTGGTCAGATTAGCCTGGAAACCGCCGGTGGCAGAGTTGTAACCGGTGTTGAACAGATTCGGGTTTGAAGAGCAGGTGATAAGCGGCAAGGTGGACGGGCAACCGGTCACTGACGAGGAGTTATTGGCCCCACTGGAGTCAGCCTCGTTTGGCAGGAGGGTAGCGGTGTTCGTCACGCAGGCAAGAGTTGAGGACGGGGAAAGTGCTGTGATGGTGAACGTTTGGGACGCGCCCACTGCTAAGGTTCCGCCGACACAGCTGGCCGTATTGCCAGTGACCGTGCAGGCACCTGAACCACTCGCAGTGACACTCGTCAATGGTGCAGGAACAGTGTCGTTCAGGACGTAGCCAGAGGAGGCACCCGGACCGTTGTTAGTCACTGTCAGCGTGTAGGTCAAAGTGCCGCCAGGGGTGAACCCTTGACTCCCGGTCTTCACGACGGCGAGGTCCGTCTGTGCCCCGGGCGAGGCTGTCGCGTCGCTGAAGTTCGATGGCCCACCTGACGTCACTGCGATCAGTTGGAACGTTGGAGTTGCTGCTGCGGGATTGGTGACGGAGATCTGAACGATTCTTCCGTTTTGGGTGCAGCCGAATCCCAGGTTCCCATTCCCATACACCCAGGCGTCGGTCTGACCTATCGTTAGCGCACAGGGATTTACACTCAAGGCGAACCTCGTGATTGTCCCTGTTACCGGGTTCATGCGAGCGATAGACCCGCTGCCTGTTTTACCCAGTGACCAGAAGTATCCGTCCTTGAATGCCCAGTCGAATGAGCCTCCGCCGGCAACGAGAGTCTGGTTCAGCGCTATTGTTCTGACCAGCGTGCCGGTTGTGACGTTGATGACCTGCCCAATAAGGGTGCTTCCATCGGTGATGTAGTAGAGGCCGTCCGCGCCAAAGGCTCCCACATTGGTATTTAAAAAGGTATTCGTGCCAACCCGTCTGGTGTATCCGTCCTGGCCAATCCGGAGCAATGAACCCACGGCCACAACGGCGCCGTTGCTGGCCGTTCCGGCGCTTCGCGCGATCCCATAGAGGTAGTTATCACCCGTGTTGTAGGCCAAAGACTCATAGCTGACAGGCGATGGTGATCCGATGTTGGTGACCACTGGTGTTCCGGTGCTGCTGGTCGTGACTGTGTACAACTGGGTAGTTGCCGCAGGGTTCGACGTCATGTAAATAGTGGCAACTGAAGGATTGAACGGGTCACCTGCGGCTGCCTCCACGGGCCTCGCAGTCAGGGTCGGAACGGCGACTGCCAGAAGCCCTAACAGGAGAGTAAAAATCAGCGATGCTGCTGTACGTCTGCGACGCATTGGATTGGGTACTCGCAGGCGTCGGCCCCGTGATTGCGCCCGGTGCTCGGTGTCTCGCCCTGCTGAAGACCGCACATTTCCACCACAAAGGTAAGCGTCGCTGCGCCCTCGCTTGCTCGTCATCACTGTAATCCACCCATTTCGCCGGTGCCGGACTTCAGGGCTCCGACGAAAGGAGCCAGACTACGCAGCCTGCCCCGACAGGTTTTGTAAGCATTGAGACCGCTATTGAGACGCACGGAGAGTTTTCCCGCGCCGTCTCATGCTCCAATAACCTTTAGGACCGGATTTCGTGACGGCACGCCAACAGAGGGCCTTTTCGGCGGTCCTGCACTTTCCCGCAGGACATGAGACACCTTGCAGCCTTAGGGCGCGTGGAACAGTGGTCATCTCTCGGAACCGCCTGTCCTACACAAATTGCAACGGAGCCTGATCAATGGTCAGTTCCGAACCCGTCGTTCTTTCCTTATCGGGGGTGGCAGTCAACGCGTTCCCCCAAATCGCCGTATTGTGTTGGTCTTTCTTACTGTTGTGGCGGCCTGCCTCACGGAAACTTGCCCGGATCATCTCCCAAATGAGCAGGTGACCCACCGGGATGGCGGGTCACCTGCTGTTTGTTGTTCTGGCTATTCGCTAGCTGTGGATCTTTTATCTAGTGGCTGTGGCGCCTTCTCTTACCGGCGAGGAGGAAGATTCCTCCACCAAGCAGGAGCAGCAGACCGATCGGCAACCCGAGGAGCCATGCTCCGGTGTTAGCGAGGCTCCCGGTGTCCGCCAGCGGAGCCGGCGGAACTGTTGCCGGCGGTGTTGTTGCCGGTACTGTCACCACCGGTACGGGCGGGAGTTCAACGATAGCCAGCGCCGGGGCTGGCGGCCGGGGCCGATTGCCACCTGCATCCTCACCAATGGGCAGGGCGCTGTTGATGACCTGTCCGGCGTCGATGTCTGCCTGGGTGATCGGATACGTTGCGGTCGCGGTCACGGTCTGGCCGGGCAGGAGGGTCCCTGCGGTTCCAGGCCAGGTGTAAACCAGTGCCGAGAGGCCGGCGAGCTGATCGGCGATCGCGACGTTGGTCAGCGTCACGTTCCCGGTGTTCTGGGACGTGAAGGAGTACGTGATCACATCCCCTACCAGGGCCGGGTTTCCAACAGCTGAGTAGTCAGCTGTCTTGGTAATGGACTGAGCTGGTTCCGGGTTAGCCGGGACCTGGACGGTGTCCGTTGCCGTTACTGCCGGCCCGGCTGGCGGAGTGCCGGTGGTGGTCGCCGTGTTGGTCACAGTGGCGGCATCAACATCTGCCTGGGTGACTGCGTAGGTTGCTGTTGCGGTGACGGTCTGGCCGGGCAGGAGGGTTCCTGCGGTTCCGGGCCAGGTGTAGGTCAGGGCAGACAAGCCCGTCAGCGGGTCCGAGATCTCCACACCGGTGAGGGTCACGTTCCCGGTGTTCGTTGATACAAACGTGTACGTGATCGTCTCACCCGCAACCAGTTCCGTCTTGTCCGCTGACTTCTCCAAGCTGATACCAGGTGCCGCGGAGAGGGGCGTGTCGGTGGATGTGTTCGGGGTGGTGGTGGTTCCGCCGTTCGGGTCGGTGCCCTTGGCAAGTGCGGTGTTGGCCACGTGCCCGGCGTTGATGTCTGCCTGGGTGACTGCGTAGGTTGCTGTTGCGGTGACGGTCTGGCCGGGCAGGAGGGTTCCTGCGGTTCCGGGCCAGGTGTAGGTCAGGGCAGACAGGCCGGCGAGCTGGTCCTCGATCACTACACCGGTGAGGGTCACGTTCCCGGTGTTCTGGGAGGTGAAGTTGTAGGTGATGAGGTCTCCGACGTTCGTCGGGGCGCCGACTGCTGAGTTATCAGCGCTCTTGACCAGGGTCAGGGCAGGTGCCGCGGAGAGGGGTGTGTCGGTGGATGTGTTCGGGGTGGTGGTGGTTCCGCCGTTCGGGTCGGTGCCCTTGGCAAGCGCGGTGTTGGCCACGTGCCCGGCGTTGATGTCTGCCTGGGTGACTGCGTAGGTTGCTGTTGCGGTGACGGTCTGGCCGGGCAGGAGGGTTCCTGCGGTTCCGGGCCAGGTGTAGGTCAGGGCAGACAGGCCGGCGAGCTGGTCCTCGATCACTACACCGGTGAGGGTCACGTTCCCGGTGTTCTGGGAGGTGAAGTTGTAGGTGATGAGGTCTCCGACGTTCGTCGGGGCGCCGACTGCTGAGTTATCAGCGCTCTTGACCAGGGTCAGGGCAGGTGCCGCGGAGACGGGATGGGTGGTGGTGCAGTCGGTGGTCTGGCCGTTCACAGGGACACAGCCCTCGGACCTGACCACATTCGTAAGCTGGAAATCGCCAGCCGGTGCCGCTTTGACAGTCACCGAGTAGGTGATCGTCGCCGTTCCACCCACGGGGACTATGCCGTTCCAGGACAATCCGCTACCAACAACGTTGACGGCGCCCACAGAGGCGACGGCGTCGTTGTTGTAGTCAGCGTCATCCAGTACAGCGGTGAGGTCATCGCTGAAGGACGCGTTCGCCGGCGCGGAGCCCCTTTGGGTGACGGTCACGGTGTAGGTGATCGTCTGACCCGAAACCACCGTGGAACCGGACGCCGGGTTGGAGGTCTTCACCGTGGTGTAGTTGGTGACCTCGATTCCGGCAGCGTCGGTGTTGATAGTCGGCGGGACCTGTGAATCGGCGGGGATGTCGGCCGATGCGGAGGCCGTATTGACGAACGTCGAGGCCACTTCGGCGCCCAGGGCAACGGTGTACTCATGGGACTGTGAAGCGCCCGGTGCCAGGGAAGCGATGGTGAAGCCACCCTCGGCCGGGTACTGGTCGTCCGCGACCACAACATTGGTCAGCGTTCCCTGGCCCATGTTCGTCGCGGTGATCCGGTAGGTGACGGAGTCACCTATGCGGAAGGTCGGGTAGTCCACGACGTCGTTCGCGTCATGCCAGACGCCGTTGGCGTCCCTGACTTCCTTCTTCAGGGAAGCGGTGTAGAAGTTCGCGACGGTGATCGGCGCCGACGTGCGCATCACAAGTTCGGTGTGCTCTGCCCGGGCCTGCGCCCGGTTCACGAGCACGTCCCCGCCCGTGGCACCGGTGGTCTGGATGCCGATCTGGAACGACTGGGTCGCACCTGGTGCAAGGGCGGGGCCGATCACACGGACAGCTGTTGGGTTCGCGGGCCGTGTGGTGGTCCACCCCACGGTGTTTCCGGTGACGCTGCCTGCAGAGCCGTTGGCGGCGTCGGCGGGGTCATCAGTCAGCGACCCTGGGGTGACGTTGGTGTAGTAGACCGTTGATCCGGCCGCCGGCGTGACGGTGGTCAGCGCATAAGAACCTGTGTAGGAAGTGCCTCGACCATCGCCATTGTAGGGCAGGATATCGATCGTGTCCGTAAACGACTGAGGCGCCGGATCATAGGACCGCAACGTCACCGTCCACGAACCGGCACCGGAACCATCACCGGCAAGGTTCGGGATATACGTCGAATCAGCTGTCTTGCCAATCGCCGTCGAACCATTCGTGGACACAGTCACTGAGGCGAAGGCGGGGGAGGAGGCAAGCCCGCCAAAAGCGCCGGTGACACTGTTAGTGAGCGTTTGACCTGGCACAGCGTTAGATCCTGCCACTGCCTGGTAGGTCAGGGGGTGGAGGACGTTGATGGCTACACCATTGAACGTCCAGGTCAGGACCTGCCGACCTGAACCGTTAGTGGTCACCACAGGTGCGGGCGATGAGGAACCGGCAACGTAAGTCATCCCTACGGGCAGAGTGTCGGTCACGACGAAGCTGTCAACGGTCGGTGGCGCGGAGGCGTCGCCGTTGGCTGCGTAGTTGATGGTGTAGACGGCAGGTTCGCCGGGCTTCACTGATGCCCGGTCCACGGACTTCTCCATGTAGGGCGCTACCGACGCGACTCGCATGACGTCGCGGCTGTGAGTGGTGGCGGGGTACTGGGAACCAGGTGTATTGGTGAGGACGTTGGGCGGGGCAGTCCACGCTCCGGCGCCGACCTTGTAGCTGCTGGTCTGCCAGATGTCCGTGCCGGGTGCGGTGTCGGCATTGATGATTAGCGGAGTGTGGACAAAGAAGGCGTAATTTGATGGCACGGAACCGGCAGCGTATTGGGTCCGGATGGCCTTGACGGTGCTCAGATCGGCAGGGCGGGTGGTGGTCCAATTGGCCGCGTCCGTGCTGCAGTCCGTGGTGAACGCTGCAGGGTTATAGCCTGCGGAGCCAGCCGTGACGCGGGGATCGCTGCCTACGTAGTAATAGAACGTGAGCCCGTTTACGGGGCCGTCCGGTGAGACCGCGAACGGGTTATTGGCAAGGTCCCGGTTCTGCTCCTCATTTAGGGTATTGGGCTGCTCGAGTAGGTACGTCTGGAGAGGTGTGGAGGAGAGTGTCACGTCCGCCGTATCCAGGGCGGTGCAGAGCTGGATCACGGTCGATGCCGGCTGACCCGAGTGCAGTGCGGTGGCCTGGCGGTCCCAGATTTCCGTCCCGGTGGGGGCACGGAACGTATCCGAGTATGACGCTGCAGCGGATCCTGAATAGGGAGGAACCCAGGCAGAACCCCAGCCACCCGCTGTCGTCCATACTTTTCGGGTTGTGTTGTTCGCCGAATCGTCAGTCGAGGTGAGTCCCCCGGCCGCCGAGGTGTAGGTGGGAGCCGAGGAACTCAGGCCCACTGTCACTCCCTGGGCAGGCTTTGCGATCCGGACCTGGATGCGGCCGCTGGCGACAGCGACACGGTCTGTCGGAAGGTTATTGCCCGCCGCGTCCTTGGTCGGGACCTGGGCCTGGCTGTAGTTGATACCGGTCAAGGTCATGGTGAAGACGTTCGGCGTCGCCGTTGCCGTGAATGTGCAGCTGCCCACGAAGGGGGCTGTCTGGTCGGCAGGGTGGCCGGCTCCGGACCAGGGGTGACCTGCTTTGGTGTCACCGGTGAATTGCCCGCAACCCTCAGAGATCACCGCGCCGCCGAGGCTGTGGTCCATCGTGACTGTGTAGGAGACCGAGTTTGGCCCGGCCGGGCTGCCCTTAAGCAGGTTCAGCGTCCACTCATAGTCCAAATGGATGGCACTGCCGTCGTCCAGTTGCCAGTTTCCGGAGTCAGACCACTTCATGTCCATGCCGAATTTGCCCACGATCGGCACGGCCGGCAGGGTTGCCGTGGCACCGCCGATCGTTCCGGAGACGCTGAGGTTGTCACCGGTGTTCCCGTCGGAAGTGATCGGGGTCTGGATGGCGACGGCGGTGCCCATGTTCTGGGTGCCGAGGTTGCAGACCATTGTCTTGCCATCGGCACTGATGGACGACGCCGGGGTAACACCCGTGGTGAGGCAGACGTCGGGGAGGCCAGCGAACTTGCCGTTCGTTGCCGTCAGCGTGACGGTCACGTTATCCACCGGAGTGTTGGCTGGGGCGGCTGCGTCGTCGTTGACGTTCACTCGCCACTCAGCGGTGACCACTGCGCCTGGGGCGACGGTGGCAGGAGTGTTATCCGCCCACGCGGCCGTTATTTGGTAGGTGGCGGCGGCGAAAGCCGGCACTGTGTTGGTTATGAACAACAGTCCGAGCAGAAGTGTGAGGACCAATGATCCTGCTATTGCGCGGCCCGCTCCGAACTGAGCCAGCAGCGTGCCTCCCTGCGGTACGGTCAAGTGGCGCTTACGCCCCGGTTGAATTCCCATTTTTTCTTTCCCCTGTTTTTGCCGATCACAGGGAATGCCAGTCCTCGGCTGGATAGCCAGCCTGGGGATCGGAACGCCGTCACAGAGACGATCCGAGCAATCCTTGAAACCGTATGTTGAGACGCAAGAGGAGTCTCCTGTGTCACCTTCACAGTGGGATAACCGCGGGGAAAGCTTTTCGTGATGGCGACCACTTTGAGTGTGCTTAGGGTGGGCCAAGAAGTATTGAGTAGGCCTAGGGGTTTCGCTTCATTCGCAATAACACCTCAGATGCAGGTGCATCAAACGGTGAGGGAATGACCGTCGCGCCTGTGGAGGCAGGTTTGCTGCCGGTCTTGAACACGAAGTTGGCCAGCTCGGATCAGCCCCCGAGGGCGGGCGGGTCTATCTCAGAACTTCTGACAGGCTTCCTGCCACATCAATAACGAAGAGGCCTAGAAGGAGCAGCACGCTGCCCAGGACGACGCCACCGACGGCCGAGAGATTTCCAACTGCGTCCTTCCCTGCCCCACGCAGAGACACCGCTCCAAGGGTTATCGAGATCAGCGGAAACAAGAGGTTCAACCACGGCAGCCAGAAAACGGCGATCCCGCAGATGCCCGCAAGGATGGAAAGTGTCCCTATGGGGTCTACTTCCGTTTGGTCCCTTGTTTCTGCGGAGGCTCTTTTGCTCCCGGCCGGAGTCTCATCCTTGCGGGAAGTGGATGGCTTCATGCCCTTGTTGACTCCTACCGGAGGGATTCGTGACGCAGCCCATCTTTGCCTTCTCGGACTCCGGTGGAAGAAACCGCGTCAGGAATTGCTTACTTCTGCGTTAACCAGATGAGCGGGCGGTTGATGCCCGGATCTCTCACGCAAGTCCCCCGGATGAAGCTTGAGAGTCCCGCTTAGGGTGCCAAGACGTGAGACTCCTTGCCACCCATCGGGACGGGTGGAACAGTGATCCTGAATAACTGGACCGCCCGTCCCACACCACGCGTTCAAGTCACCGCGAGCGGGATCGGCTTTTCTTACCCGTCGCGACGCCGATACCGCGGACTGACGTTTCGATCGGGGGACGCCTCACTGGGGGAGCCTGATGGCGGACAGCGCGGAACTCAGGGTGTCGTGACACAAGGCGGACAGTCGGGACCACATCGTCACAATCGGACCCCGGTGTTGGTCTGATCAAGGACTGCGGGAAGTCTCATCTGCCGTTGTCTCGGTGTTAAAGGCCGCCAGCCATTGGCAGCGCGCACGAGGCGACGAAGAGGAGTTACTGGCCCCGTCATAAAACTCCCTTGGAACGGTCAATCGCCGTAGGCGAATGAACCTACGGCCGGACTACCAGCCATTCGGTTCAGCGTCGAAAACAGCGCTCATCATCGATTTTGGAGAATGTGTCATGTCTTTCCTTTCCCTGCCACCTGGGATTGGCAGTAGTTCTGCTCAAAAACCCCGTTCCACACGCAAGGTCGGCCCCAAGGGCAAAGGGCTTGCGGAGTATGACAAGCCACCGCTTCAAACAGGGGAGGCTCGTCTGTGGAGGACGCTGAACAGCGGCGACCGGGTGGAACTCATCCACGGGAACCACAGTAAAAGTGGAACCGTCGATGTGCGCACCCGGGACGGTAGTACCGTGTGGATCTTTCTCGACCATGGCATGGGTCGCATCTCAGTCACGCAAGGAGACGAGATCGCGTTAGTGCCCAGCGTGTAAACCGTTTTCCACGCCCCACTTCGTAGTCGAACGGTATCTCGGAGGACGGAAACGTCCTGAGTCATGTTGCGACCACAACTTCCCCATGTGACGCCAAGCGCATCATCAGATCAAGATTCGATCAAAAAAGGGACATTTACGCCCAAGAACTGTCGATTCGAACAATTCGACAATTACCCGTCCGTAGCATCTCCCATTGCCGCTGTGTTCTTTTGGTGGCAGCCCTGACCACGATCAACGTGAATTCGGGCCCTACAAACAGCCGCCAGGCCTCCATCCGAGAATTGGCGCGCTCAAAAAGAAAGTTCACTCTACGATGCTCAGATCTAGAAACCTTGCCGCCCGGAGACCCTTGGCCGCATCAAGCTTTACCCGTGCTATCGCGGGAGGTGCCGCCCTTATTGTCGTTGCGGCTGGATCCGCGGTTGCCGCCGTCGCAACATCAGGATCACCGACTTGCGTGAACCCGCTCGCGGGAACGCATAACTTCACAGTCATTGTGGAAGACAATGCTTCCCTCGGCTCAACCGGTGCGGGCGGCGAAATTGAGGGAAGCCTTGCTGCTGGCGGCGACGTCAGCTTTGGCCTCTACAACCTTTTGGACAACTCCGACGGCAGCGCGCTGCCGACGATCGGGAGTTCTGCCACTCAGCTCCTGGTAGGAGGGGCGGTCGACTACAGTACCGGCCAGAGGCTTGACCTGAATGCGGGATTCGGCAAGATCACCGACACCAACGGCCTGAGTGTTACAGCCGATGGGAGGCTCGTGCAGTATGACGCCAACCGCTACATAAAGTCGCAGTTCGGTGGCGGGCAGAGCAGCGTAGCGGACTACACGGCAGCAGCCGGAACTTACAGTGAGGCGTTTCCGTCTGACTACTTCGACCACCTGCGCGACCTGTCTACTCAGTACGCGGCTCTGACTGAAGGTGATGACACCGCGCTGGTTTCCGCCACAGGCAGCGGGGAGATCCACCTGGCCCTTCAAGAGGGCAAAACCAATGTGTGGAATGTTAGCGCTATCAATCTTGCTGCTGTTACTGCGGTAAATTTCGACGGAGCAACTCCCAGTGCTGATACGCGGCTGGTAGTCAACGTTATTCCCGACGGCTCCACCGACGTTGGAGGGGTGCGTTTCAACGGCGATACCGTCTCGGACCGATACTTCGCCCCCTGGGTGGTCTGGAACTTCAACGGCTGGGAAAACCTCCGCCTCGTTGGCGCGACAGAAATGAGTGGGGTGCTGCTGGCCCCCGACGCTGCGCTGGACTACAACCGAAACAACCCGCTTCGCGGCCAGATCCTTGCGGAGAGCCTGAACATCACCGCGGCCGGAGAAATCCACCACTGGAGCTACGCAGCCCCGGCTTGCACCGAAGTGACGGTTACGCCGTCAGCATCCGTTACGCCGTCCGCGTCCGTAACCCCGTCGCCGTCCGCGTCCGTAACCCCGACGCCGTCCGCGTCCGTAACCCCGACGCCGTCCGCGTCCGTAACCCCGACGCCGTCGGCATCCGTAACCCCGTCGCCGTCAGCGTCTGTAACCCCGTCGCCGTCGGCGTCCGTTACGCCGTCCGCGTCCGTAACCCCGACGCCGTCGGCATCTGTTACGCCGTCTGCGTCTGTAACCCCATCGCCGTCCGCGTCCGTAACCCCGACGCCGTCGGCATCCGTTACGCCGTCCGCGTCCGTAACCCCGACGCCGTCGGCATCCGTTACGCCGTCCGCGTCCGTAACCCCGACGCCGTCGGCATCCGTTACGCCGTCCGCGTCCGTAACCCCGACCCCGGAACGTACCTTTACGAACCCTGCTGTAGGGAGCGAAGAGCCAACGCCCACACCAGAGCCAACCGAAACTGAAACTGTTCCGAGTGGCCAGGCTGCGACACCCGGCCCCACGTCATCGACGACTGCGCCGGTTGCCTCGGTGCCTGAAGCCTCCGCCACGACGACAGGGACTTTGCAGAGTAATTCGTCAGGTCAGCTCGCAGAGACTGGCTTCGACCGTGCGTGGATGATCGCCGTCGCTCTCGTTCTGATGTTTGGTGGCGCTGTAGCCGTGGCACTGAACCGCCGTCATCAAGGCAAGCGGGCTGCCGGCAACAGGGCAGAACGCTAGCCCAAACCACTAGCGGTTTCCTCCTGTCACTCCCTGCCCTGTCGGGGGGATTGGCAGGAGGAACCACAGTGACTACAAAGCCGTTGCCATTTTGGCGTCACGAACGGCTATTTGGATCGTATAAGAACAAAGTAATTTCATCGCCTCCAGCGGTTCGGGGCCCATCGACGGGATGAATGACTGTGCAGAATTATGGGGGCATGGCGCCTGGCGAAACGACACAGCAGGACCGTTCGCGTTTTCACGCGGGGGGTACCATACCCGGGGGGAAGGTTGCGAGGCAGGCTGATCCATTGACCGCTGGCGTTTCCGAGGCCCACCTGATCGTGGGCGTGAGGGGCGGGGAACCTGCGGCAATGGCTCAGCTCTATGAGCGCCACCGGGTTCAGGGACTGCAGTTTGCCCGAACCCTCCTCAACTCATCTGAGGATGCAGAGGACGTACTGCACGAAGCCTTTACCAAGTCTGTTAGCGCTATCCGGAACGGGTTTGGCCCTACAGATACTTTCGGACCCTACCTGAGCACCTGCGTTCGGTCGGTGGCGAACTCCCTATGGATCAAACGTGCGCGGGAAAGTCCTTCCTTTTTGGACCACTTGGATGCCGACGCGGTAGAGGATCCTGCCCTGGAAACTGTCTTGTCGATATTCGAGCATGAGAACATCGCCGCGGCGATGCGGTCATTGCCTGAGCGATGGCGGACAGTGCTGTGGCATGCCGAGGTGATGGGTGAACCGCCCAGGAAGATTGCCCCGCTGCTTGGTATAGAACCCAATGCCGTCTCAGCACTGCTTATCCGGGCCCGTGCCGGACTTCGCGTGGCCTACGAGCTGCAGTCGCTCCCGAGGCCTGACTAAGCATGTCCAGCCGTAAGCAGGCGTAGCGAACGTTTCAGGGTGGTTGAACTGGAGGAACGGGTGGGGCGCCGAAACTGGTTCGGCGCCCCACTTTGTGGAGGATCCCTCCTAGTCGGCCCAGACGGACCGCAACGGCGTCACCTTCACCAACTTCAGGACGGCATTACCGTCAGTGGCGAAAGACTCGAGGCCGTCGCTGCCGGGATCGGGGAAGATCTGGTCCGTAATAACCACCGAGCCATCCTGGGCGAAGACTTCCACCGAGGACCAGTCCACCAGCACCCGCAGGGTCACCTCGCCGGTGGGGCCCACCTTCAACGGGGCCCGCTGCACCCCGGGGAAATCGGTGCTGAAGCCGACATCGCCCGACTTGGTCCGGTCGACAAAGACCTCGCCCGCTGACCGGTCGTAACCGATCCGGGTCTCCTGGCCGTTACCGGTGCGCACCTTCACTCCGAACTCGCTGGCCGTACCGGGTGCGAACGTTGCCGTCAGCTCGTAGGCCGTGCCTGTGGCCGGAAGCGGTGTGGAGCCTGCCGCCACTGGAACATTCTTGGCGTTCAGCACGGCTTCCTCGCGCAGGTCCTGCAGCTCGGCGACGGGTTGTTGTACCAGGCGCACACCGTCGGCGCTGCTGCGAAGACCCAGCTCGCGCGGAACTGTCATGGCACTGCGCCAGGGGTCAGTCGGGATCGAGCCGGAGTACTCCCAGTTGTTCATCCAGCCCATCATTACGCGGCGGTCAGAGGGGGCGTCATCGAACGTTACACCCGCGTAGTTGTCCTTGCCGTAGTCCACCCAATGCGCCCGCTGGACGCTGGACAGGGCCGGCGTGTCCGACAGGCTGAACTGGTCGGCCAAGATGTGGCCCCAGCCGCCGGTGTTGTTGTCTGCCACCACGATCCGGGCGGTCTTGCCTTGAAGGTTGCGAACGTCCCAGCCGTTCCAGTCGAGCGTCTCGCTGTCTGAGCCGGTGGCTGTTCTGACCACCTCGCCGTCGACGATCAGACGGACTGATGTATCGACGGCGCGTGCTGCCGCTGCCTCGTCGGAGAACATGATGTGGTCGACGTTGATGTGTCCCCAGCCGCCTGAGCTCTTGTCGACGATTTGGATCGAGGCGTTCTTGCCGGCGTACTCCGAGACGTCCCAGCCCGTCCAGTTGAGGGCCTCGTTGTTGGCTCCGCTGGCGGACCTGACGATCTCGCCGTCGACAATCAGGTCAACTGAGGTCGGCTCGCTGGCGGTAAAAGGGTGGTTGCCTCCGCCGACGAGCAGGTTGATGTGGCTCTTGGCGATGGTGAATTCCGGAGACGTGATGGTGCCCTGTGAGGCGTCGTGGTCGATGAAGGTGTTCACCAACTGCTCGCCGACATAACCGGTGACCTGCTGCTGATCTCCGATGGTGCCCTTCACCGGGGCGGTGCCCGCGAAGTCGCCTGTGGCCACCCATCCGGCGCCGTAGGCGCTTCCCTCGAAGTCCGCGAAGACCTCTCCTGCGGGCGGCAGGGGGTTGAGCGTGGACCCAGGAACGTAGGGGTGGTTGCCGCCGCCCACCTTGAAGTTGAGGTATCCGGCATTGAGAGTGAACTCGGGAGAGGTCAGCGTGCCGGTACCGCCATCAAAGTTGTTGAAGCTGTTGGCCAGCCCGGCACCCACCCAGTCGGAGACGCCGCCCTGACCGGGCAGGTTTCCTGTGGCAGGTGCTGTGCCGAAGGCGGTGCCGTCGGGCGTCCACCCGCTGTACGTGCCGTCGTCGAAACTGCCGACGTCGACGCCGGTCGGGGCGACGTACGGTTTGTCGTCCGAGACGAAGTTCTTGCCGTCGAAGGTTCCGGTGAAGTACTGGTTGGCCGATCCACCGGCGATGCCGCCCGAACCGATGTTGACCAGGAGTACCCATTTGGTCTTCTTCTTGTCGCCGTCCACAGGAAGCGGGAAGAGGTCCGGGCACTCCCAGACCCCGCCGGTGGCGCCGGCCGGACCGAAGTTGCTGAGGTGCTCCCAGGTCTTCAGGTCACTCGAGCGGTAAAAGGCCACCTTGCGCTCGGCACTCAGCGCCACGCTCATGATCCACTCCTGGCCTTGTTCGTACCAGAACACCTTGGGGTCACGGAAGTCACGTGATCCGATGTCGATGACAGGGTTGTCCGTGTACTTGGTGAACGTGCGGCCACGGTCTGTGCTGTAGGCAAGGGCCTGGGACTGGACGCCCGTGGCCTTGTCCAGGCGTGTGTATACCGCCACCATCGCAGGGTTGTCCTTGGTGCCGAACCCGCTGGTGTTGCTGGTGTCGATGACCGCGCTGCCTGAGAAAACCATCTCAGCGTCGTCGTGTGGGATTGCGACGGGCAGCTCACTCCAGTGCACCATGTCAGTACTGACGGCGTGGCCCCACGACATGTTGCCCCATTGGTTGCCCGAGGGGTTGTGCTGGTAGAAGAGGTGGTACTCGCCCTGGTAATACACCATCCCGTTCGGATCGTTCATCCAGTTCTTCTCCGGCGTGTAGTGGAACTGGGGCCGGTACTGCTCGGTGTAGGGGGCTGGTTCGGGTTCGACGGAGGAGGCGGGCGCGCCGGTGGCCATAGTGGCCGCGAGGGCCAAGGCAACGGTGGCCGCAGCGGTGGCCGGCCGCCATGTTCGGAGGCGTCTGCCCGAGCTTGGGATTGGGTAATTCACGAAACCACTTCCTTGTGATGGATGGGAAACTGCTTCTACGAGTAATACGTATAACTGACGCGGCTTCCCCTCCAAATGAAGTGGAGGGAAGACTTTTCGACGCGGCAAGCGTGCCACGCGGACTTCATGTCAGGCCGGGAGGTTGGCCAGGCGAAAGCTGCAAACGGTTATGCGTATAACTGTCGCAAACTGTATCCTGCATCACATTTAGCCGTCAATGGTCCGCCAACTCCAGGTGAGGCTGGTCCCAGACGATCCTGTGGACGCGGAGTCACACATCCGGCTGGTTATTGAAGCACTTCGCTGACGGGTGTGGCGGACTTGCAGGCAAGGGCGGCCCCGGGTTGACTTGCTGAATGAACGCCCACCGTCGCCCGCAAGACAACGGGCTGCCCATGCGAAGGCTGGTGCTCATCATCGGGCCGATCGCCTCGGGAAAAAGCACATTGGCTGAAACCCTTGCAGCCATGTTGCGTAGCAGCGGCGAGGCAGTGGTGGTTGTCGGGCTGGACACTGTGGCAGAGATGGCCCTGCCAACTCTGGCCGACTGGACCTGGGCACATGAGGTTCACGGGCAACTGGTTGGGGCCTGGCTGGAAAAGCCGATTCCGACGGTGATCGCCGAGGGGCCTGAAACACCTGAGGAAATAGAGCAGATCCTGCGTCATGTTGGTTCGGAGGTCCACGTCCAGAAGGTCCTGATTAGAGCAAGGTATGAAACAGCGTTGGCCCGCGCCCTCTCCGACCCGAGCCGCGGGCTGTCAAAGGACCCAGACTTTCTCCGGCGGATGTACCAGCGGTTCGAGGAGACACGAACGGACATCGCACCCGACCTCGAGTTCGACACCGAGGAATTGACCTCGAATGACATCGCGAAGGAGATCATTGAAGGACTTCCCAAGCTGCGATAAGTCATGCGAAAACCCGGATCACTCGGGCCACTTGACGAGGAAATCAAGATCGGGAACGCAGGCGCTCGGCCGGGGAAACCCAGCCGAGCGCCTGCACTATCCACCCTCGACCTCTTCCGGCCTTGGGTTTTTCGGAGCTACTTGAACATTGACTGCTGCAGTGGTGTAACGGTCAGGGACTTCAGGCCGGCAGTGCCGCCCTCGGCGAACAGTGCTACCTCGCCTGCACCCGCCACGGGGAACACCTGGTCAGTGATGGTGCGTTGGCCGCCCTGGGCGAAGACCTCCACTGAGGAGCGGTCCACGTAGATCCGCAGTGTCACGGTGCCGTCCGCGTTGGGTGTGACGGGAGCCGAGTCCACCGAAGTGAACAGGGGATGGAATCCTGTGTCGCCGGAGTTCCCCCGGTCCACGTAGACCTCACCGGTTGACGCGTCGTAGCCGATCACCGTTGAGTGCGTCCCGTCGCCCAGGACGGTGATCCCCGACTTTGCTGCTGTTCCGGGCGTGAACGTCAGGTCGATCCGCTGGACGTCACCGGAGGCCGATGCCGGCAGAGGATGCGTGCCAGGGGCAATAGTCCCACCCTTCTTGTCGCTGTAGCTCGCCTTGGTGCCCAGTTTGTCCACCTGCTTCACAGCCTGCTGGCTCAACCGGGGGCCTGCCGGGGTTTGCGTCAGCGAGACTTCGCGCGGCAGGGACATGGCGCTGCGCCACGGAGAGGTGGGGGTGGTGTTGGCGTAGTCCCAGTTGTTCATCCAGCCCAGCATGACGCGCTTGTCTTCGGGCATGTTGCCGAAGGACACCGAGGCGTAGTAGTCCCGGCCGTAGTCCAGCCAGTCGTAGGAGTTGATCCTGGGCTTTGCCGGTTCGGACGACGCGATGAATTCGTCTGCCAGTATGTGGCCCCAGCCGAAGCGGTTGTTGTCAACGATCCTGATCTGCGCCTGGCGGCCCTTGAACTCGGACACATTCCAGTTGGCCCAGTCCAGAACCTCACTGTTGGCTCCTGTCGCGGACCGGACAACTTGGCCGTCCACCACCAGGTTCACAGTGGTCTCGTCCGAACGGGGCACGGCCGCCTGGTCAGTCAGCATGACATGGTCGAGGGTAAGGTGACCCCAGCCGCCGGTGGCCTGATCGACGATCCGAAGCTGCGCCTGTTTGCCGGCAAACTCCGAAACGTCCCAGCCCTTCCAGTTGAGCTGGCCGGCGTCGTCCCCTGAGAGTGTCCGCACGACGCTGCCGTCCACCAGCAGCTGGGCCTCAAGCACCTGGCCGCTCTCGGGGCTGCGGTGGCCGCCGCCCACCAGCAGGCTGATGAAGTTGCGCGTGAGCGTGAACTCCGGCGATGTGAGTGTTCCTTGCCGATCATCGCCGGGCGTAACGCCGGTTTCCCACGTGTTGATGCGCTTGGCGCCGATGAAATAGTCCCCGCCGGAGGTAGCGGGCTGGAACGACGGCGCGAGGTCGCCGGTTCCGGTCCAGCCGGCGTCGGCGAGGGTGCTGCCATCGGGGACTTCAAAACCGTTGAACAGCAGGTCGCCTACCGGGGGAGTGTTGTCCAGTTTGTCGGACACCCTCGGGTGCTGGCCGCCGCCAATCAGGAAGTTGATGTAGTCGCTGTCAACGGTGAAGTCGGGGGAGGACATGGAGCCCACTGGCCAGTCCCCGTCGTTAAAGGAATTCACCAAGCCTGGGCCGGCAAAGCCGGTGACCGGGCTCTGGCCCGGGATGGATCCGGCCGCCGGTGCGTCGCCGAAGGGCCCGTTCTTCCAGTTGCCGGGCTCGTTGTTCACAGTCCAGCCGTTGTACGTGCCGTCGTTGAACCCCGCTATCGGCGTTCCGGCCGGCATGGCGTCACTTGGCTTTGTGCTTTCGGAAGTGAAGGTGGTGCCGTCGAAGCTGCCGACGAAGTATTGTCCTGCCGAACCCCCGGCCACGCCGCCCGGATTGATGTTGACCACCATGACCCATTTGATGTTGTTCGGATCGCCGTCCACGGCCAGCGGGAAGAGATCCGGGCACTCCCACAGCCCGCCGGTTGCGTTGGCCGGGCCGAACTCGCTGAGGGCTGTCCAGTCCTTAAGATTGGTGGACTTGTAGAGCAGCACCTTATGGTCCGCAGCCTCTACCGCTGTCATGACCCAGTAGCCGCCGCCGTCGGGTGAGCTGTACCAGAACACTTTGGGATCGCGGAAGTTGGTCGAATTCCGGTTCAGGACGGGATTTGCGCTGTATTTTGTCCAGGTCTGGCCGTCGTCGAGGCTGTACGCGAGCGACTGCGCCTGCAATCCGCGGTGCGGGGAGGCCTCCTTGTACGCGCTGGTGTAGATGGCCACCAAAGGCGGATTCTCCGCAGTTCCGAAGCCTGAGGAATTGTCCTTGTCCACCACAACGCTTCCCGAGAAAACGTCCTCCTGATCGTCCGTGGAGATGGCCAGCGGCTGCTCCTTCCAGTGCACCAGGTCCGGAGATGTGGCATGCCCCCACGACATGTTCCCCCATATGTTGCCCGAGGGGTTGTGCTGGTAGTAGAGGTGGTAAACCCCGTTGTGGAAAACCATCCCGTTGGGATCGTTCATCCAGTTTTTCTCCGGCGAGAAATGGACTGCCGGGCGGTACTGTTCCTGCCCGAGGCCGCCTTCGGGAGTGCCGACGTCGGACTCTCCCGCCGTGACGGGACCTGCCCCGGCGAGCAAGCCGGCGAGTGTTAGCCCCGCCAGCGTCATAGCCGAAAAAGAGTGAAACCTTGCCGTTCGTTTCGTGTGCATATTTAGAAATCGCCCTTCATTGCGCGTGCCTTTCCCCAGTAGACAACGTTGTCAGTGAAGGGAACGCTAGGCCAAGTCCAGGGGACAAGTCAATGAATAAAAAAGTTGTTGACACGCTTTAGTAACGCGCGTAACCTCGATTTCATGTCTTGGTAACGCGCTTTACTCACGAGGTGGAGGCGGACCTAAGAGACATCAGACCCAAGCACCATCGCCAGTCATAGCGCCGGCGTCAACGGAGACCACGGGAGAATTTCAATGGCGAATAACGGCCCCATCACTAAGGCGGCTGCAGTGCGGGATCGGGGCGTCACCATGAACGACGTCGCGAACTATGCGGGCGTCAGCCGTACCACGGTGTCTTTCGTTCTGAACAACCGCTCCACCGCCAATATCTCGGAAGAAACCCGCAAGCGGATTATTGAAGCTGTGCAGGAACTGGGCTACCGCCCAAACGCCGGCGCACGTGCATTGGCCTCCCAGCGAAGCGACTGGTACGGGCTGGTCACGGAAATCGTGACGGCTCCGTTTGCAGTAAACGTGATCAAGGGCGCCCAGGACCAAGCCTGGCTTGACCGCCGGTTCCTCCTCATTGCGCCTTCGGACCAGGCCGATGCCGTAGGACCCAACCAGGGCATGGAAGATGCGGCCATTGAAAAGCTGCTGGAACAACGAGTGGAAGGGCTTTTGTACGCGGCAACGTTCCACCGCGGCGTGCATGTTCCGCAAAGCGCCCATGAGGTTCCCACTGTCCTGATCAATTGTTTCGACGCGGACGGGAAGCTGCCCTCGATCGTCCCAAACGAACGCGCCGGCGGCAGGGTTGCCGTCGAACGTTTGCTCCTGGCTGGCCACCGCAGGATCGGAGTCATCAACCTGGACCCGAACATCCCGGCAGCCGTCGGGCGTTTGGACGGTGCACGCGACGCACTCGCGGGTGCCGGGCTGGAACTGGATCCGGAGCTGGTGGTGTCCGGATTTGCGACGGCGGATGGGGGCTACGAGGCGGCCTGCGAAATCCTGGACCGATATCCAGAAGGACAACGGCCAACCGCCCTGTTCTGCCTCAATGACCGCATGGCGATGGGCGCCTACGACGCCATCAAAGAACGGGGCCTGACCATCCCCGGGGACATCGCTGTGATCGGCTTCGACAACCAGGAACTGATTGCGGCCTACCTCAGGCCAAAGCTGACCACGGTTGCGTTGCCATTCGAAAAAATGGGCGCTCTGGGAGTCCAGACGCTCGCCGCTCTGACAGCAGGACAGCCGATCACTGCCGACCAGCAACTGGTCGACTGTCCGCTGCTAGAACGCTCTTCGGTCTGACCGTGAAATCAATGTCGAAGAGCTAACCCTTACCCACCCCTTCACCTTGCTGATGAAGATAGGAAAGAGATACCAATCATGACACAAGCCCGATACCTGAGGTCTGCCCGGCTGGCAGTGGCCGGACTGGCGGTAGGCGCTATGCTGCTCACCGGCTGCGCTGCCACCGTCAATAAGTCCGTCGGCTCCGACGCCGAAGCGAACGCGAACGCCTTCCTGACCATCCCGCGGGAGGACATGAGCACCTTCGACCGTAACTTCAATCCCTTTGCGCCCGCGGTGAATCCCATGGTCAACCAGGCGATCTACGAATCCCTGCTGATCTTCAACCCGGCCAAGGGGGACACGACGCCGTGGCTCGCCACCGAATGGAAGACTGCTGCTGACGGCAAATCCATCACCTTCACCTTGCGCGACGGCGTGAAGTGGTCCGATGGTCAGCCGCTGGTGGCCGACGACGTCGCCTACACCTTCGAACTTCAGAAGAAGATCAAGGGCGGCTTCGAGTACCTGGACAAGGTAACCGCTGAAGGAACCAACAAGGTGACCTTCACCTTCAACAAGCCTTGGTCTCCGGCGCTCTACGAAGTGGGCCAGCTACCCATTCTGCCCAAGCACATCTGGTCTGCGATCGCTGACCCGGCGAAGGACGCCAACGCCACGCCCGTGGGAACAGGACCTTACACGGAGGTCGATTCCTTCCAGGCTCAGTCCTACGCACTCAAGAAAAACCCCAACTACTGGCAGCCGGAAAAACAGAAGATTGCTGGCATTAAGATGCTTGCAATGTCCGGCAACGACGCAGCCAATCTGGCCAGCGTCAACGGGGATGTCGACTGGTCCACCCAGTTCATGCCAAACATCGAGAAGACCTTCATCTCCAAAGATAAGGAGCACCGCCACTACTGGTTCCCGCCCACGGGTGCCATGATCAATTGGCAGCTCAACACCACCAAGGCTCCGTTTAACGACCCAAAGGTGCGCAAGGCGCTCAGCATGGCCGTGGACCGCGACCAAGTGACCAAGATCGGGATGAGCGGCTACGCCCAGCCCGCCGACTGCACCGGCCTTTCCGGCAACTACGAGAAGTGGAAGAACCCGGCCGTCAAGGACAACTGCAGCTGGACCAAGCTCAACGTGGACGAAGCCAACAAAGTCTTGGACGAAGCCGGCTACCCCAAGGGGGCCGACGGCAAGCGCACCTTGAAGGATGGAACGCCTTTCGAGTTCAAGATCTCCGTGGGCGCCAGCTCCTCCGACTGGCTGTCCGTAGCCAACGTGATCTCACAGAACCTCCAAGCTGTGGGAGTAACGGCCAAGGTGGACTCTCCGGACTGGGCCTCCGTGGTGGCCGGATACGAACAGGGCACGTTTGACTCCGGCATTGTCTGGAGCGCCAACGATCCCAGCCCGTTCAAGTACTTCAAGAATGCCATGGGCAGCGCCACCGTGAAGCCGGTCGGCACCAAGACGTTCGACAACTACCACCGCTTTGGTGACCCCAAAGCCGATGCGCTCCTGCAGGATTTCGTGGCCGCCGGCGATGAAGCCAAACAGAGGGACGTCGCGTTCAAGCTCCAGGAAGAATACAACGACGCCGCCCCGCTGGTGCCGCTGTTCTCAGGACCTGAATGGGGCAACTACACGGACGTCCACTTCATGGGATGGCCGTCGCAGGACAACCCTTATGCCACACTTTCTGATCGTTCTCCTACCACGGTGCTGATTCTCACCACTTTGGAACCGCGCAAGTAACAGCTGGGCCCCGCAGGGCCCAGCAGCCCGGCATGTCCGGCGCCGGATCACCGCGCCGGACATGCCGCCCCCTCCCAATGCCGCAATACCTGAATGGAGGAAACCGTGCGTTTTATCCTGCGCCGACTGGGTTTCTACCTGATCGCCTTCTGGGCGTCCATCACCTTGAACTTCCTGCTCCCGCGCTTCATGCCCGGTGACCCCGTCTCGCGCATGTTTGCCCGCACCCAGGGCAAGATGCAGCCTGAACAGATCGACGCACTGCGTAAGCTGCTCGGTGTGGACGACCGTCCCATCTGGGAGCAGTACATCGACTATCTGCACAACATTGTCACGGGCAACATGGGCATTTCGATTTCCCGTTTCCCCACTCCGGTCACCGAGGTTATCTCGTCCCAGATCGGCTGGACCCTCCTGCTGGGCGGTACCGCGCTGGTGATTGCTGCCGTCGTGGGCAACCTGCTGGGCATCCTTGCGGCCTGGCGACGCGGCGGGGTGATCGATTCGGCGCTGCCGCCGGTGCTGGTGTTCATCGGCTCGTTCCCGTACTTCTGGCTCGCGATGGGTGCCCTGTATTTGTTCGGCGTGGTGCTGGGCTGGTTCCCGATCCGCCACGCGTTCACGGACGGATTGGAGCCCGCGTTTACCTGGGAGTTCATCGGCGACGTCGGTGCTCACCTTGTACTTCCGGCGTTAACGATTGTGCTGGTATCCATAGGCGGCTGGATGTTGGGCATGCGGAACACCATGATCGCCACGAATTCGGAGGATTACATCACCATGGCCGAGGCCAAGGGTCTCCGGCCGGGCCGGATCATGCTCCGCTATGCAGCACGGAACGCCATGTTGCCGTCGGTCACGAGCTTCGGCATGGGGCTGGGCTTTGTGGTGGGTGGTGCGCTGCTCACCGAGGTGGTCTTCGCATACCCCGGTGTTGGCTACCAGCTGCTCAATGCAGTCCAAGGCCTCGACTACCCGCTCATGCAGGGCCTGTTCCTGACCATCACCGCCGCCGTGCTGTTGGCGAACTTCCTGGTGGACATCCTCTACGTCCGCCTCGACCCGCGCGTGCGCAGCAACTGAGGGACCCATCATGACAACCGCAATTCTGAAGCAGCCCACTCAGCCCACAGCTGTCCGCAAGCCCAACCGCAGTTTCGTCCACGGGCTTATCACCAACAAGAAGGCCCTGGTGGGCATGATCGTGATGCTCGTGTTCATCGTGCTTGCTTTGCTGGCCCCCATCCTGTTCCCCGGAGACCCGTCGCGGATCACCGCGATGGCCTCGCTTGAACCGTCTCCCGAGCACTGGCTGGGCACCACTGCCAAAGGGCAGGACGTGCTTGCCCTGACTGTCCACGGCTCCCGCAGTTCCCTGTTCGTTGGGTTGACTGTGGGCTTCGCGTCCACCTTCATCGGAATTTTGGTGGGCCTGGCCTCGGCGTACTTTGGCAAGTTCATTGATGAAGCACTATCCCTGGTGACCAACGTCTTCCTGCTCCTGCCCGGACTGCCGCTTCTTGTCATCCTGGCCGCGTTCCTCCCGCCGGGTCTGGGAACCGTGATCCTGGTCCTCATTGTCACCGGCTGGGCCGGGTCGGCACGTGTATTGCGCTCGCAGGCGCTGTCCATCCGCTCAAAGGACTTTGTGGCCGCCGCCGTGGTGTCTGGCGAACGGGCGGGCCGGATCATGTTCCGCGAGATCCTGCCGAACATGGCCTCAATCGTCATGGGTACCCTGCTGGCCTGCGTGATCTACGGCATCGGCGCACAGGCAGGCCTGGAGTTCCTTGGCTTGGGTGACGTCAGCACTGTCTCCTGGGGCAACAACCTCTTCTGGGCCGGCAACGAGGGTGCCCTGCTGACCGGCAGCTGGTGGGTCTTTGTTCCCTCGGGTGTCTGCATCGCGCTGGTCGCATTCGCACTGGCGCTCATCAACTACGCCGTGGACGAGGTCACCAACCCCCGGCTGCGGAAGATCAAAGCCCCAAAGATTACCGAAAGGAGCGCCGCAAAGTGACAGTCTCCCAAGTTTCCTTCGGCTCCCATGAGCCCGTCCTCGAGGTCAAGAACCTCACCGTCAAGTACATCGGTGACACCCGCTCCACCACCGCCGTCGACCGTGTTTCCTTCAGCATCGGCACCGGTGAGGTGTTCGGGCTGGCCGGGGAGTCCGGCTGCGGGAAGTCCACCATCGCCAACTCGATCATGCGCCTCCTGAAGGATCCCGCGAAGATCGCCGGCGGCAGCATCTCCTTCGGCGGCAAGGACGTCCTGGCCATGAGCCCGGAGGAGCTGCGGCGCTTCCGCTGGCAGGACGTGGCCATGGTGTTCCAGTCGGCCATGAACTCGCTGAACCCGGTGCTGACCATCGGCGAGCAGATCATGGATATTTTCACCACACATGCGGGCTACTCGCGCAAGGAATCGCTGCGGCGGGCAGGTGAGTTGCTCGAATTGGTGAGGATCGACTCCGCACGCCTCAAGTCCTACCCGCACCAGCTCTCGGGCGGCATGCGCCAGCGTGCCGTGATTGCCATGGCCGTGGCGCTCAAGCCGTCCCTTTTGATCCTGGACGAACCCACCACTGCGCTCGACGTGGTGGTGCAGCAGGAAATCATGGCCCAAATCAAGGAACTCCAACGCGAACTGGGCTTCTCCGTCCTCTTCATCACCCACGACATGTCCCTTATGGTGGAGCTCTCGCACCGCATGGCGGTGATGTACGGCGGCCGGATCGTGGAGACCGCCAAGGCCCAGGATGTCTACACCAACCCCCGCCACCCCTACACTCAGGCGCTGATGAGTGCGTTCCCGCCGCTCACCGGTCCGCGGGTTCCGTTGACGGGACTACCCGACGGCGTGAAGTTCCGGAACATCCCGGACCTTACCGAAGCAGCACCCGGCCATTTCGTGGCACCCGTCAGTGCCGACAATTCAGCGGCTGACACCGCCATCATGGAAGGAGCCGCACGATGAGTCACGCAGTACTGTCACCCCAGCGCCCCTCCGCCGACACCGAAGGTCCAGCCCTCGAGGTCCGCGGACTGGGGAAGTCTTTCCCTATAGGTGGTTTATTCTCCCGGGATTCCGTCCGAGCCCTGCACGGCGTGGATCTGACCATTGGCCGCGGCGAAATTGTGGCCCTGGTGGGAGAGTCCGGCTCCGGCAAAAGTACTCTGGCCCGCTGTGTGGCGCGGCTCGAAAAGCCGAGCTCCGGGCAGATCCTGATTGACGGCGTCGACGTCCTCAAGCGCGACCGTTTCCAGGCATCCCGAGCCTTCCGCTCCCAACTGCAGATGGTCTTCCAGGATCCCTTCGGCTCGCTGAATCCTGCCCACAGAGTGGAGCACTTCCTGCGGAGGTCGCTGGCGATCCACCGGAAGGGCGGCAGCTCCGAGACAGAGACGCAACAGCGGCTCGAGGAGCTTATGACCACCGTGGGCCTGCAGGCCGACATGCTGAACTCCTACCCGCACGAGCTCTCCGGCGGGCAGCGCCAGCGCGTCGCCATCGCCCGGGCTTTGGCTGTTGAGCCGCAAGTCATCCTCGCCGACGAACCCACCTCCATGCTGGATGTTTCGGTCCGGATCGGCGTGCTGAACCTGATGCGAAAGCTCCGCGATGAGCAGGGAATCTCCATGCTTTACATAACGCACGATCTCGCCTCTGCCAGATACCTCGCGGACCGGACGGCGGTCATGTTCGCGGGAGAGCTCGTTGAAGAAGGGGAATCCCTGGACCTCCTGGCCAACCCTGCCCACCCCTACACGCAACTGCTGGTCTCAGCGGTCCCGGATCCGGCCCGGTCGGGATCCTACGATCCCGTCCGCCGTGCCGGGCTGCGGCAGGCTGTGATGGCCTCGACCACTTGCATGTTCGATGGCGACCCAAACCAGGCCTGCTCAGCCGAGGAACCCGTTCGCCACCGCGTGGGCGAGACCGAAAACAGTCACTGGGTGCGCTGCCACCTATACCGCCCGCAAGCTGGAGCTGGCGGCCATGCCCTGGCAACTGAACCTACCGATAACGAAGCATCCGCATGACAGAACTTACGCACCCGCTGGCTACCGTGCCCCGAGACGAACTCGTCGCCCGGGCGGCAGCAGACCCGCTCCGGCCCCGCTTCCACTTTGTATCCCCGGCGGGTTGGCTCAACGATCCCAACGGAGTTTCACAGTGGGAGGGCACCTATCACCTCTTCTACCAGTACAACCCCGAGGGCGCCTTCCATCACCGCATCCTCTGGGGCCACGCCACCAGCACGGACCTCGTTACGTGGAAGGACCAGCCCGTGGCGCTATCTCCGGGCGGGCCGGACAGCACCGACGCTGACGGTTGCTGGTCCGGGGTTTTGGTGAACGATGCCGGCACGCCCACCATCGTCTACTCCGGCCGGCACGGGGAGCATGAGCTGCCTTGTGTCGCGATCGGGAGCCCGGACCTGCTCAGCTGGACCAAGTTGCCCGAGAACCCCGTGATAGCCGCACCACCTGCCGACGTCGACATCACCGCTTACCGCGATCACTGTGTCTGGGAGGAGGGAGGCCGCTGGCGGCAGCTGGTCGGGTCAGGCATCCGCGGGCGCGGCGGAACGGCCTTCCTATACGAATCGACGGACCTCCGGACTTGGGAGTACCTCGGTCCGCTCTGCATCGGCGACTCGTCCCGGGGCGCCCGCACGGACCCGGACTGGACGGGCACCATGTGGGAGTGCGTGGACCTGTTCCGTGCCGACGGCGGCGCTCCGGGTCAGCTGCCGGACGCGTCGGGCGCTTTAGGCGGTGCTCCAAGCCTCTTGGATGGGGATTCGCATGTGCTGGTCTTTTCGGCCTGGGACGACGGCGTGACCCACCATCCCCTGTATTGGACGGGGCGATACTCAGGCGACGTGTTTGAGCCGCACGCCCTGCACCGGCTCGACTACGGCGGCCGCTATTTCTACGCACCGCAGTCGTTCCAGGATGAGTCGGGCCGCCGGATCATGTTCGGATGGCTCCAGGAAGGGCGCGAAGCGGACACCTCTGTGGAAGCAGGATGGTCGGGGGTAATGAGCCTCCCGCGGGTTGTCTCGCCTGACTCTGACGGTTCCTTGTTCTTCGCGCCAGTGCCCGAGATCGCCGCACTGCGCCGGGAGCACGTGAGTGTGGCTCCGGATGTGATTGCGGCATCCGCATCCGGACCAGGTGCCGTAACCGGCGTTTCTGGCCTCCAACTGGACCTTGAGCTGGAGCTGGAACTGGACCCCGGCGCCGTCGTCCGCCTGGGTGTGCTGGAGACGAGGGATGCCGACGGAACCGCGATCGAGCAGACCGCCGTCGAGCTTTCCCGCGAGGATGCCAGCGACAGCAACGGTGCTGGCTCGAGTCATGGCACACTGCGGCTCGACCGGACCCGGAGCAGCCTGGAAGGCGGCGTCGACACTGATTCCAGGGAGGGACCGGTTCCCATGCCCGGCGGGCGGGTATCCCTGCGTGTCATCGTGGACCGTTCCGCCGTCGAGATTTTTGCCAACGGCAAGCCCCTCACGGCACGCGTGTATCCACGGCTTGGCGGAGGGGGCATCAGCCTCGATGCCACCGAAGGCACAACCCGCGTGGTCCGCTTCGACGCCTGGACCATGGGGGAGATCTTCGGAAGCGAGCGCCTGCTCTTTCCCTGAACTAGGGCCCTTGCCTTGCCTTCATCCTTTGCCTCCGGGTAGCGGAACGCAGTTGGACGATCCGGGCGGCCCCCGAGATGGCCACGAGAATGCCTCCACCCACGGCTGCAATGACCAATGCGATGCCTACAGGCACCGACCCGATCAACCCGAAAAACCTCACCTGTATGTAGTCCTGGTTCTGAAGGATGAAAACGATCATCACCACCATCACGGCCAGTGAGGTGGCGACGGCCGCCCAGAGCATGCCGGTCCTCGTGGCGGCGTTGTCCTTGGAGCGAGGGTGCCCTTCCCTGCCCTCGTCGGCCACGGGTAGGGTGCTCTCGCTCACGGCAAGACTCCGATCCGCGACATGAGCTGGTTCATTGCGGCGACGTTCATGTGAGATTGACGTCAGTAAGCCCAGATCGTGACGTTAAGCGGCACGCATGTCATTCGTGACGTGAAAGTCCTTAACAAGTTGGGTGGTATTCGTCACGATTCCCACCTGGCAACGTTTTAAGAGTGTCGGATCGAAAAAGCGGGATCTGGCGCCCCTACTTAATCTGGCGAGCACATCTCGCAATAACTATGGAGAGCCGTCACGTGAGAAAACCTCAAATCGGGAAGCCACCCCTCGTATCCTGGACGGTCCAATCAACGCTGCGTGACGATGTGGCAGATCCACACGCACACACAGCGTTCATCCGCACCTACACGGAGATGTGGCCCGGGCGCTATGGTCGGTTGGCCCACGCCGTGCGGGCTCGTGATTGGGACCAGGCAATGGACGCTGCCCTGAGCCTCAGGTCCTCCAGCGAAATGCTTGGCGCCGTTAACCTTGCCAGACTGGCCCTGGCCGTGGAACAGGCCATCCGGAGCAGGCAACTTCACGCCGCCGGAATGCTCTTGCCGGGATTGAAGTCCTGCGGCGAGGATACGATGTCCGTTCTCCTCCGGGGCCCTAACGCCGCGGCGGAGCCCACAGGAAACCGTTTCTAGCTCAGTCACAGATCCGGGATGCGCCTGGCGCACCTCACCGGCGCCCCGCATGCAGGGCCAGTTCCAGCTCGAAGCGTGCCTTGGGATCCTCAAGGGCCTCGCCGAAGAGTTCGCGGAGTTGGGCGGCCCGGTAGCCTACCGTCTGCGGGTGGATACCCAGCTCGGCGGCAACCGGGCCTCGCTGGCCCCAATGCCGCAGCCAGGACAGGAGCGTCTCCGCCAACCGCTCGCGTTGGGCCGGGCGCAAGGCCTCCAAGGGGGCCAGCCGGCGGTTGGCGAGTTCAGCAATCGCAGACGGTTCGGAACCCAGGATGATCTTGGAGAGGTGCTCGTCGGCCCACACGGGACCTTCCTCCGGTCCTTCCCGCGGTGGCAACACCGAGGCAGCAAGAACGGCCAGCCGCAGGGAATCAGGCACCTTTTCCCAGCCCACGGCGGGTCCAACTGAGGCGGAGCGCCCGCGCAACGCGTTTTCCAACTGCCCGCGGGTGGCTGGGGAGTTGCGGGCGGGAACGAGTGCCACGACGTCGGTTTCACGCTCCACCACCAAGGTCCCCGCGCCAAGCTGCAGCCGGAGCCCGGCGGTACGGTCAAGTGGCATGGTCACCACCCTCAGCTCCTCAGGAATGGCCCAGTCGGCCATGGACGCCTTCTGCCGGAGCGCAGCTTCATCGGCCTGGCCGGACAACAGGAGTTCAAGCAGTTCGGTGCGCCGCCGTTCCACCGCTCCTGCGCGCTCAGACTGTTCAAACGCGAAGGCCTCAGCGCTGACGGCGGACAGCTCATCAATGTAGGCGAGGATGGATTCGCCGAGTGCCACAACCACGTTCAGCCCCAGGTTCCGGTCCATGGAGATCCTCGACATCTCACGGAAGGTCACCCGGGCGCTCATGCGGTACGCGCTGAGGAGGGCATCCATGCTCCTGCCCTGCCGGAACTCCCCGCTTCCCAGGCCGGCAACCAGCTGCCTGCTTTCCTCGGACAGGGCAGGCAATCTGGTGCCGGGAAGCTGGAGGAACCGGTCGAGGGCCGCTCCCACTCCGCGCCGCAGCCCCCGGCCAAAGCGGCCTTCAATGGGGCGTGCGTAAGCGGGCACCAGCTGGGGTACGGACTCGATAATGGCCTCAACAATGCCGGGCATCAGAGGACGCAGTATTTCACTGACTTCCACCGGAAGCTCCAGCCAGGGAGGTTCATGGGCCGGGGTGGCTTGACTCTTCTTGGAGGGATGGTTCATGAGAGACTTCCATAAGTTGTTTCGGGGGAACAGTTTAGAACGTTCGATCGTATTCCCTGGGAGAAGTAATATGCCTCGTTCCGACATAAGCTTAGGTCTATGATCCGGCTCCGTAAGCTGGCGCGCGCCGCATCTCTGTTCACAACCCCGCTGGCTCCAGAAGACTTCCTGGCGCTATTCAACCCTGTCTTCTCCACGCGTCAACTTCGTGGCGTAGTTACCAGGGTGGTTCCGGAGACCGCCGATTCCGCCACAATATTCTTCCGTCCCGGCCGCGGCTGGCAGGCCCACAAGGCCGGCCAATGGGCCCGCATCGGCGTCGAGCTTGATGGTGTGTTCCATTGGCGCTCGTATTCGCTGAGTGCTCCCGCCGGTCAGGACCCGGCCATTACTGTCTCCGACGTCGGGGCAGTATCAGGCGCACTGGTCCGCAACACCAAGCCCGGCGACGTCCTCTTCCTGGCCCCGCCACAGGGTGATTTCGTGCTCCCCGAGCACCCCCGGCCGCTGCTGATGCTCACCGCCGGCGCCGGGATCACCCCCGTGATGTCCATGATCCGCACGCTGGTGCCGCACCGTCCTGATTCCGACGTCGAACTGATCCATTCGGCGAGGACCCCCGCCGACAGTATCTTCCGGGAGGAACTGGCTGAACTCGCGGATCAGTTCCCGAACCTGAAGGTTACGGACTGGTACACCAGCGAACGCGGAAGGTTCGATTTCAGCTCGTCCAAAGAGCTGGACGCGCTCTGCCCCGACTGGCGTAGCCGTGCCGCCTACGCATGCGGACCCGAGGGCTTCCTTGACGACGCCGAATCGCTGTGGTCCGCCGAGGCTGCTGCTGCCGCCAGGAATGGCGGCAAGTCTCCCGAGGGGCCCTTTGCCGCCGATCCGGTGAACCTCATCATTGAACGCTTCACCACCAGCCTCGCCGGCGGTGACGCGCACGACGGCGGTCTGGTTACCTTTGAGGCCTCGGACCGCGAGGTCGAAGCCGACGGCGCCACGCCGCTTCTCGACGTCGGCGAAGACGCAGGCCTGCTGATGCCCAGCGGATGCCGTATGGGTATCTGCCACAGCTGTCTCATTCCATTGCGCGCAGGTCACGTCCGTGACCTCCGCACCGGTGAAGTCCATGGCGAACCGGGCCAACTGATCCAGACGTGTGTTTCGGCAGCCGCCGGACCCGTTAACCTCGACATCTGAGGAGCAACATCGAATGACAACTGTTTCAAATCGCACCCACGAGGACACGGCAGCCGGAGCTCCGGCAGGGGCCAAAACGCGCCCCGGCGCGCTGGCAACAAGCGGCAGCCCGCTGGTGCGCCCGCCCGCTGCAGCCCACCTCACCGACGAACAGGTAGCGGAGCTGGGCCGTGAACTTGATGCCATCCGTGATGACATCCTCGGCAAGCGCGGAAGCTCGGATGCCGAGTACATCCGCCGGATGATCAAGATCCAGCGCGCCCTGGAGATCTCGGGCAGGGCTGCGCTCCTCTTCAGCAAGAACAAGAAGGCCTGGGTGGCCGGTACCACGCTGCTCAGCTTTGCCAAGATCCTGGAAAACATGGAACTCGGCCACAACATCCTCCACGGCCAGTGGGACTGGATGCGTGACCCGGACATCCACTCCACCACCTGGGAATGGGATTTCGTCACCCCGGCACGCTCCTGGCAGCACACCCACAACGACCTCCACCACCGCTGGACCAACGTGGTGGGCAAGGACAACGACGTCGGATACAACCTCCTTCGCATGGACGAGACCCAGCCCTGGAAGCCCTTCAATCTGGGCAACCCGCTCTACAACGCCATCCTGGCTCCGGTCTTCGAGTGGGGCATCGCCATCTACGACCTCGAACTCGCTGACTACCAGGAGGGGAAGAAGACCAAGGAAGCCCTGATGCGGGACCTCAAGGCTCTTGGGAAAAAGGCCCTCAAGCAGTTCACCAAGGACTACGCCGCCACGCCTGCCGCAGCCATGCTCACCGGTTCCGGAAAGCAGGCGCTCTACGGCACCCTTACAGCCAACGCCGTCCGCAACGTCTGGGCCCACGCAGTCATATTCTGCGGCCACTTCCCCGACGGCGCCGACACCTTCACCGAGGAAATGGTGGAAGGTGAGACCCGCGGCGACTGGTATGTCCGCCAGATGATCGGTTCCGCGAACATCTCAGGTTCCAAGTTCATGCACCTCATGACAGGCAACCTGTCCCACCAGATCGAGCACCACCTCTTCCCTGACCTTCCGTCCAACAGGTACGCGGAGGTGGCGCCCAAGGTCCAGGAGATCTGCAGGCGCTACAACCTGCCGTACACCACCGGCCCGTTGCTCAAGCAGGTCGGGTCCTCGTGGGCGAAGGTCTTCAAGCTGGCTGTTCCAGGCAAGGCCAAGACCGCGTAAATCACTCTTTGAGGCCCCGGTTGCTCGTGAAAAACGCGCAACCGGGGCCTTTTTCTGCCCGGTTCAGGGCGGCTTCAGATCATGCACCGGAGGCTCTGGCCGCCCCGGGGGGATCGTGGAACACTGGGCAAATGGCAACCAGTACAAACGCTCAGTCATGGCCAAAAGACTTCATATGGGGATCGGCCACTGCGGCAGCCCAAATCGAGGGTGCCGGGCATGAGGACGGAAAAGAAGACTCCATCTGGGACACCTTCGCCCGCCTTCCAGGTGCAATCGCCCACGGCCACAATCTGGAACGGGCAGTCGACCACTACCACCGGATGCCGCAGGACGTGCAGCTGATGAAGGAACTGGGGCTTGATTCCTACCGGTTCTCCATCAGCTGGGCCCGGGTGCGCCCTGGCGATCGGTTCGCCAACGCCAAGGCCTTGGATTTCTATTCCAGGCTGGTGGATGAGTTGCTGGAGGCGGGAATCCTGCCGTGGCTGACCCTGTACCACTGGGACCTGCCGCAGGCGCTGGAGGACCAGGGCGGCTGGGCCAGCAGGGACACCGCCTACCGCTTCGTGGAGTATGCCAATGACGTCTATGCCGTCCTGGGTGACCGGGTGCAGCACTGGACAACTTTCAATGAGCCGTTCTGCTCGGCCCTGCTGGGCTATGGCTCCGGAGTACATGCGCCAGGGCGACAGGAGCCTCGAGCAGTCGTAGCAGCTGTCCATTATCAGCACCTGGCCCACGGGCTTGCCCTCGATGAGCTGCGTCGGCAGGGCGCCCAGCACTTGGGCATCACCCTCAATCTCAGCAACGCCATTCCCCGGGATCCCAATGATCCGGTGGACCTGGATGCTGCCCGGCGCTTCGATTCACTGCAGAACCGCATTTTCCTGGATCCACTGCTGCGCGGCGCGTATCCGGAGGACACTTTGCGGGACCTGACACCCTTCGGTCTCCCGGATCTGATCCATCCCGGAGACATGGAGCTGATCGGGGCCCCGCTCGATTTCCTGGGCGTGAACCACTATCACGACGACCTCGTCAGCGGGCATCCGGACCAGCCGAACATTGACGGCCATTCCGGAGGTGCGGAGCGGAAGGCCGCCTCACCCTGGGTGGGTTCGGAAGACATCACGTTCCCCAGCAGGGGGCTGCCCCGGACAGCGATGAATTGGGAAGTAAACCCCGACGGCCTCCGCCACTTGCTCGTCAGGCTGGGCAAGGAATACCCCGCCCTGCCGCCGCTGTACGTTACCGAGAACGGTGCAGCCTACGAGGACACTGTCGGCCCTGACGGGAAAATCCACGATGTGGAGCGGACCAACTTCATTCTCGACCATATTGAAGCGATGAGGCAGGCCATGGAACAGGGGGCCGACGTGCGGGGGTACTTTGTTTGGTCGCTCCTGGACAATTTTGAATGGTCCTACGGGTACGGAAAGCGCTTTGGCATCGTGCGCGTGGACTACGACACCTTGGAGCGCACCGTCAAGGACAGCGGGCTGGCCTACGCCCGCCACATAGCCGCGGCCAAGGACCAGCCAGTCAGCTGATCAGCAATCCCAGTGCCTCGGTCAGGTGCCCCACTTCACGTACCGAGAAACCGGCCGGCACCGCGCCCGGTCCATTGGGACTCAGCGGGACCACCGCGTGGGTGAAGCCCAATCGGTGGGCCTCGTGGATACGCTGGTTGATGCCGGGGACGGGGCGGACCTCGCCTGCCAGGCCCACTTCACCGAACGCGATGAGCCGCTGGGGGAGTGGCTTCTTGGCCTTGGCCGACGCTACTGCCAGGGCTACCGCCAGGTCAGTGGCGGGTTCGCTGAGCTTCACCCCGCCGACGGTGGCCACGTAGGAGTCGTCCTTGTGCAGCAGACAGCCTGCCCGCTGCTGGAGCACCGCCAGGAGCATTGCCACCCGGGAGCTGTCCAGCCCGCTGGTGGCCCGACGTGGCTGGGAGTTGGCGCTCTCGGCGAGGAGCGACTGGACCTCGGCCAGCAGCGGGCGACGGCCCTCCATAGTCACGGTGATGCATGTACCTGACACGGGGTCCTTGGTGCGCGTGACAAAGAGCCCGCTCGGATCGGCAAGGCCCACGATGCCGTCCTCGTTCAGGTCGAAGCAGCCGACGTCGTCCGTTGGTCCGTACCGGTTCTTGACAGCCCTCAACAGCCTCAGCCGCGAATGGCGCTCACCTTCGAACTGGCAGACAACGTCCACCAGATGCTCCAGGAGCCGGGGACCCGCGATGGAGCCGTCCTTGGTGACATGGCCTACCAGGAGGGTGGTCATATTGCGCCGCTTGGCAGCGGCAATGATGGACGCCGCCACCTCGCGGACCTGGGAAACCCCGCCTGAGCTTCCCTCGACGTCGGCGCTGCTGAGCGTCTGGACGGAGTCGACCACCAGCAGGCGGGGTTCCACCTTCTCCACCTGGCCCAGGGCCTGGCCGAGGTCGGTCTCTGCAGAGAGATAAAGCGAATCCGCCACAGCATCGATCCGCTCCGCCCGGAGTTTTACCTGGGCGGCGGATTCCTCGCCAGTGACGTAGAGGACGTCCTGGCCGCTCCGCGCAAACTTGGCGGCAACGTCCAGCAGGAGGGTGGACTTTCCAACGCCGGGTTCTCCGGCCAGCAGGATCACCGCTCCGGGAACCAGCCCCCCACCCAGCACCCGGTCCAGCTCGTCAACGCCCGTCGGCAGGAAAGCAGCCGTGGTGGCATCTACCTCAGCGATCCGGCGGGCCGGCTCCACAACTGTGGCGGCCGCCGTCGTACGCGCAACAGCTGCACCGGTCTCCTCAACCGTTCCCCACGCCTGGCATTCGCCGCAACGCCCCACCCACTTGACGGTGGTCCAGCCGCATTCGGCGCATTTATAGGCCGGGGCTTTGGAGGCCCGGGAAGTCTTGGTTGCCATGGGTACACAGTAGCCGCGGGGACGGACAAGATTGGCGCCGGCTACGCAGCACTCCGCGCTCGGGTGGAGGAAGATGAGCCGCTGCCCGGCGCTAGCTCCGGTCCTGAAGCGGTGGCAGCAGGTCCCGGGCTTCCTTCGAATCGATTCCCGTAGCCTCAAGCAGGTCAACCATGAGGGGCCGGAAGAGCATCACCACTGTTTCGCCTTCCAAACGGTCGACGTCGAGGATCCTGGGATGCAGCCTGCCTGCGACGTAGCTGAGATCTTTACGGGCTGCGCGCAGATGGGCGCGGCGGACGCCGTCGTGAATTTCACCAAGCCCCAACGAAAGCTCGTCGATGGCGTCAGCCGTTTCCCGCAACACCTCGGCGAGGTTCTCCGTTGCTTCGTCGGACAGGGCGGCATGGTTGATGGCACTAGTGAGGCGTCGGGCGAACACACGACTGTTACGGAGGGCAAGGTCGATGTAGTCCAGCGATTGTTCAAGCCGGTCCAGCTCATCGCGATGCCGCCGGTAGGCGGGGGCCAGGGTGGCCACTTCACCGGAAGCCCGGAGAGTCTGGCGCATCGCATCCACCAGAGGCTGGCAATTGCGGCCCCGGACCAACGCATGCCACGCCTGGGTGGAGTCGCTGTAGGTCAAGGCAGAAGCGCACTCCCTCAGCACCTCGGCTAGTTCATGCAGCAGCTTCCGGACGTCCTTCCGCGGTTCACGGCGCGGATCCTTCGGCACCAGGATGGTCACCAGCAAGGCAAAGAGCCCACCCACTACGGCGTCCAGGCTCCGGGTGAATGGCCCTCCTGCCGGCGCCGGCAGCAGCACCACCAGCAGGGACTGCAGCCCCAGTTGGGTCGTGAAGATGTTGCCGCCGTCCAGGAATCTTGCCAGCAGGATGGAGACGAAAAGGACGACGGCGGCCACCCAGATTGCGCCGCCCAGCCAGTGGAGCAGCAAGTCACCCACGGCGATGCCGATGGTGCAGCCCAGGCCGACCTCCACCACCCTGCGCAGCCGGGGCTCGCGGGAGAAACCGAGGGCAATCAAGGAGGATGTGGCTGCGAACAAAGGCCCTGAGTGGCCCAGGACGTACTGGGCAAAGGCGTAGGCTCCCACCGCACACACCGTCATTTGGAGGGCGGGGACCAGCGAGTTCTTGCTCCTGACCAGACCGGTCCGGGCCCGGCCGCGGAGGAATCGTCTGCTTGCGGATATTCCAGTGACGGCCATGGACTCCAGTCTATTTGTTTCGTGTGACGCCTAATGGAACTGAACGGCCGGCAGAATTGCGTGACTTTAGGCCGGCCAGTGTTGGTGCTGAGGCGGTGATTACGGGGGATGACAGCATTCCTGGCCGCCTCGTTCCGTCAAAGTTACGCATTCCTGCCGGCTTCCCCGTCAGATCGGCACTCAAGCAATGACCTGGGCGATTGCCCGTCCAGCCTGGCGGCCGGAGAAGATGCAGCCGCCCAGGAATGTGCCTTCCAGTGACCGGTAGCCGTGGAGGCCTCCGCCGCCGAAGCCGCTGGCCTCTCCAGCAGCGTACAAACCGGGCAAGGAAGTCCCATCGGCCCTCAGCACCTGGCCGGACAGATCCGTCTGCAGGCCACCGAGTGTCTTGCGGGTGATGACGTGTAAACGGACTGCGATGAGGGGTCCGGCCTTCGGATCGAGGATCTTGTGAGGGGCGGCGGTCCGTGAGATCCTGTCGCCGCGGTATCTGCGGGCATTGTGGATGGCGGAAACCTGGCCGTCCTTGGTGAACGAGTTGTCCATCTCCCGGTCGCGGGCCACCACTTCGCGGCGGATGTCCTCGACGTCGAGCAGCGCCGTGTCGGTCAGCGCGTTCATCCCGGCCACGAGTTCGTCGAGGGTAGCGGCGACGACGAAGTCCTCGCCATGCTGTTTGAAGGCCTCGACCGGCCCAGGGGCTCCGGGCCGGATCCGGCTGAGGGTCTGCGGAATGGATTTGTTCGTCAGGTCCGGATTCTGCTCCGAACCCGAGAGGGCAAACTCCTTCTCAATGATCTTCTGGGTCAGGACGAACCAGCTATGGTCATACCCGGTGGTCCGAAGGTGGGCCAGGGTGCCGAGCGTGTCGAAGCCGGGATAGAGCGGTACCGGCAGGCGCTTGCCGGTTGCATCGAACCATAGCGAGGACGGGCCCGGCAGGATCCGAATCCCATGCCCGGCCCAGATCGGGTTCCAGTTCTTCACGCCTTCGACGTAGTGCCACATCCGGTCCGCGTTGATGATAGTTCCGCCGGCGTCCTGGGCGATCTTGAGCATCCGGCCATCCACGTGAGCGGGAACTCCGGTGATCATATGCCCGGGGGCATTGCCCAGACGGTCCGGCCAGTTCTTACGCACCAGTTCATGGTTGGCGCCGATGCCACCTGACGTGACAAGGACTGCCTGCGCTGAGAGGTCGAACTCTCCAACTTTCAATCGGGAGCTGGCCACGCCCCGGGTAGCGCTGCTCGATTCCAGGACTGCCCCCTTGACTCCGGTCACGACGCCGTCGGTCACTGCGAGCTCGTCTACCCGGTGCCGGAAAGCGAACGTCACCAGCCCCTGGGCGGCAGCCGCCCGTACCCGGCGTTCGAATGGCGCCACGACGCCGGGGCCGGTGCCCCAGGTGACGTGGAAGCGGGGGACGGAATTGCCGTGCCCGATTGCGCCGTATCCGCCGCGTTCTGCCCAGCCGACCAAGGGAAAGAAGCGTAGGCCCTGCGTATGCAGCCAGGACCGCTTCTCTCCGGCGGCAAAGTCCACGTAGGCTTCCGCCCATTTTCGCGGCCAGTGATCCTCGGCCCGGTCAAAGCCGGCTGTTCCCATCCAGTCCTGCAGCGCCAGCTCGCGGGAATCTTTGATCCCCATCCTGCGCTGCTCGGGCGAGTCAACCAGGAACAAGCCACCCAGGGACCAAAACGCCTGCCCGCCGAGACTCGCCTCCGGCTCTTGGTCCAGCAGGATCACCCGGCGGCCGGCGTCGGCAAGCTCGGCGGTGGCCACCAGGCCGGCGAGGCCTGCTCCGACCACAATTACGTCAGCATCCATGAGGGAGAGCGTATTTCACTCACCCTCAAATGGCCCTCGCACGGCGGACCAAGGTCGGGTTTTTCTTTAGAATCGGATAAATGCTGATCGAATTACGCTGCTCGGCAACGATGCAAGAGGAAAGGGTTTCCGTGGGAGATTCCACGCGGGAAAAAGCAATCCGGTAGGCATTAAGCCTCCAGGCAACAGCGGCACCCGTGGTTCCTGCCGCGGGTGTCACCGGTGGTTAACGGGATGCTTTCATTCGGCTGGAAGGGGCCCTACTAGCAGCCTGCCGGTGCCTTGCCACGGCATCGGTGTTTCCGCACCGGGCGCTGCAGTACCGCTGCCGGCCGGCCTTGGAATTGTCCACGAATGCTTTGAAGCAGCTCTCCCGTGCGCAGCTGCCGATCCGTTCACCGCCGCTCCAGGCTATGAACAGGGCCAGGCCGCCCGCCGTAACGGCCTTGACGCGTGACAGGACGTCATCGCCTTCGGGGAAAAGGTGCAGGTGGGGACGGGAACCGTCATGGGTGGTCAAGGAGATCGTTCCGGCGGCACTGTCGAGGAGGGCGTTGATTGCGGTGCATCTTTCATCCACGGTCTGGGCAGCAAATGTGGGCCTGAGCTCGCCCGCCCACGTTTGCAGCCCCTGCTGCGCCTGGGCGTCAAGGGTGGGTTCGCGGATGCTGAATTCCCGCAGTAAAGCTTCCAGGTTCTGCCCTTCGGAGGCATTGACCAGGGCGGCGGCCAGCTGGGCTCCCACCTGATTTTCGTGACTGTAGCCCATCGCTCAAGTGTAATGGTTGAACGGCACCAATCCATTACAGGATGCTGGATTTTATGCACGAACATTACTGGCAAATCCAATCCGAGCACTCAACGTCTTCCGGAACCGTCACCTACTTCGGCTGCCACTGCGGTGCCCCCACGATGCGGCTGAAGGCGGAGACCGAAACCCTCCTGGCCGCCGTCGTGAGCTCAAAAATCCCGTGATCGTCCACAGCGTGGTGGCATTGCTTCCAATCCTGGGACTCATCGGAGGGGGCTTCGCCATGAAGGCGAAGACCTTTCTCACGCCCGAATTTTGGCCCCAGGCCGAAAAGCTCTGCTACTACATACTCCTACCCGCCCTGTTCATCAACGGGACGGCCACCACCGAACTCGCCGACCTGCCCATCGGCACGATGGCACCAATTCTCGCCGGGTCTGTCATCCTGACCGCCATGACCCTGGTCCTGGTGCAGAGCCGGCTCCGCTTTGACGGGCCGGCCTTCACCTCAGTTGTGCAGGGAAGCATCCGCTTCAACAACTATCTGGGGCTCTCCATTGCCGTCATCCTCTACGGGGAGCAGGGAGTGGCCCTGGCGGCAATCACCAACGCGATTCTTGTCCCGCTGGTGAACGTACTGTGCACCGTTGTGTTTGCCCGCCACGGCAGCAAACCGCTCTCCGCCTGGGGAACAGTCCACAGCATCGGTACGAATCCGCTGATCCTCGCGTGCGCCGCCGGAATCGCACTCAACCTCACCGGCGTCGGACTTCCGGCGGGGATTGCAGAACTTGTCCGGGCCCTCGGCAGCGCGTCTCTGCCCCTTGGGCTCCTTTGCGTCGGTGCGGGACTCCAAGTGAACAGCATCCGGCGGAATGTGCACGCCATCGCCTATGCGTCCGCCATCAAATTCCTCGTGCTGCCCGCAATCGCCGTCGCGGGATGCCTGCTCCTGGGGTTGGCCGGGCCACCCGCGGGCATCGTCGTCCTGTTCCTTGCACTGCCTACGGCTTCCTCGGCGTACGTTATGGCCAAGGCACTTGGGGGTGATTCTTCTTTGATGGCGTCAACCATCACGCTGCAGACCATCACCGGAGTGTTCTACCTCCCCGGCCTTCTGTTCCTCATTACATCCCTCACTGTGTAGCGGCGGCGGTTCTGAGTCTTGTTTTTTCGCAAATGGGTGCCCTTCCGCCGGTTCCTCGGCATAGGGTACGGAAATACACATCATCTTGGTTTCCGGGGAAGGGAACGAACCAATGAGCCTGCGAGGATTCAGCACGATCAACTTCTGGGCCGACGACGTATCGGCCGCTGCTGCTTGGTACCAGGAATTCCTGGGCTTTGAGGCGTACTTCCAGCGCCCAGGACCCGATGGGAACCTGGCCTATGCCGAATTCCGTATCGGGGACTACCAGAACGAGCTGGGCATCATCGACAGCCGCTTCCGGCCACCTGCGGCAGCGGAACCTGGCGGCGCCGTGATGCATTGGCACGTGGACGACCTTGAGGCCACGGTGGACCGCCTGATATCGATGGGCGCCACTGAGTATCAGCCGATCACTGCGCACGGGGAGGCCGGCTTCATCACGGCTTCGGTGATCGACCCGTTCGGAAATGTGCTGGGCGTTATGAACAACCCCCATTATTTGGACGTCCTTGCCTCCTTCAAGCAGAAGTGAGGTGGAGCCCTTCGAGTTCCGCGGCGCCGCGGAATGGGAGTCGTGGCTGGAGGCCCACCAGCATGAACAAGCGGAGGCCTGGCTGCTGATTGGAAAGCGGCATGCGGGGACGTCCCTGATCACCATCGAGGAAGCGCTCGACGTCGCCCTTTGCCATGGGTGGATAGACGGCCAGCGTAAGTCCCACGACGAGGTGTCATTCCTCCAGCGGTACTCCCGACGCCGGGCGAGGAGCTCGTGGTCGAAAGTCAACGTAGCCAAGGCCGAGGAGTTGATAGCGGCCGGGCGTATGCAACAGTCCGGACTCGCGGAGATCGAGGCTGCTATTGCCGATGGGCGCTGGGAGGCTGCCTATGAGTCCCAACGTACCGCCGTCGTCCCTCCCGACCTTGCGGAGGCCCTGGCCGCCGATGGCGCAGCCAACGCAGCCTTTGAAAGGCTGGGACGATCGGAGCGCTACGCCGTGATCCTTCCGCTGCTCAAAGCCCGCACTCCGGAGTCCCGCGCCCGGATTATGACCCGCGAGATGGCGAGACTGGCTGGCCGGGAATAGCGTTTTGCCTGGGGACGAGCAAACGGTCCGGGGACACCCGTATTCAGTGTCCTCGGACCGTTTGCGTGTCATGGGGCCGTTTATTGGGCGGTGTCGCGGCGGGCGATGTTGTAGAAGCGGATGTTTTCGTATTCTTCGAGGCCTTCGGCGCTTCCTTCGCGTCCGAGGCCTGATTGTTTGATGCCTCCGAAGGGGGCGCCGGCGTTGGAGGGGACGCCTTGGTTGATGCCGACGATGCCTGTTTCGAGGCGGTCGGCGACGTTCAGGGCGCGGTCGAGGTTTTCGGTGAAGACGTAGCCGGCGAGGCCGAATTCGGTGGCGTTGGCGCGGGTGATGGCTTCGGTTTCTGTGCTGAAGCGCTGGATCGCGGCGATGGGGCCGAAGATTTCGGATTTGGCGACGTCGGAATCTTCGGTGACGTGGTCCAGTACGGTGGGGGCGAAGAAGTTGCCGGGGGAGTCGTAGCCGTGGCCGCCGGTGAGCAGGGTGGCGCCGAGGGCGACGGCGTTGTCGGTGTAGGCCTGCATTTGGGTTACTGCCCGGTCATCGATGAGTGGACCGAGTTCGGTTTGGGTGCCGAGGCCGCTTCCGACGTTGATCCGTGCGAAGCGTTCGGTGAGGGCGGCGACGAAGTCGTCCGCTATGCCGTCCTGGACGTAGATGCGGTTGGCGCCGATGCAGGATTGTCCGCCGTTGCGCAGTTTGGCTGCGAAGGTTCCGTCCACGGCGCGCTGGAGGTCGGCGTCGTTGAAGACGATGAGGGGTGCGTTGCCGCCGAGTTCCATGGAGCTGCGGAGGACGTTCTGGGAGGCGAGGTTCAGGAGTTGGCGGCCTACCGGGGTTGATCCTGTGAAGGAAACTTTCCGGACGCGCGGGTCAAGGAGGACCGCTTCGCTGAAGGCACCGGATTTTGAGGTGGTGATGACCTGGATGAGGTCTTCGGGCACGCCTGCTTCGATGGCGAGCTGGACGGCGAAGTAGGTGGTCAGGGGGGTGAGGGTGGCGGGTTTGATGACCACGGGGCATCCTGCTGCCAGTGCGGGTGCGATCTTCCGGGTTGCCATGGCCAGGGGGAAGTTCCACGGGGTGATCAGCACGGCCAGGCCCACGGGGGAGCGGCGGGTCAGCAGGCTCGCTCCGCCGTCGGGGGTTTCGCGGAAGTTCCCTGCGGGGCGTACTGCTTCTTCGGCGTACCAGCGGACGAAGTCGGTACCGTATTTGACCTCGCCGCGGGCTTCGGCGAGGGGCTTGCCCATTTCGCGGGAGATCAGGTGGGCGAGGTCTTCGGTGTGGGCTACGAGCTTGTTGTACCAGGCGTGCAGGACGTCCGCGCGCTGACGGAGGCTGCTCTTGGCCCAGGCAGCTCCGGCTTTATCGGCCTTCGCGACGGCTTCGAGTGCGGCCTCAACGTCATGGTCGGGGACATGGGCTATGGTCTCGCCGGTGGCGGGGTCCTGGACAGCGATCCCGGAACCCGGAAGGTTGAGGGACTGGATGACACTGTCAGCACGCTGGATGCCGGCGGGGTCTGCCGCAATCAGGGGCGTGGTGACGTCGGAGATGAGGCTCATCGGTTCTCTCTTTCGGTGGTGGACTGCTCGGGTGGATTGCTCGGGTGGATGCTAGTTGGCGCTGAGTGCAGGGATTGGCATGAGGTCAGGAATCGAGTGGGTTCGCGCTGCTTCCAACATGGGGACCGACGTCTTCAGGTGCCATTCGATTTCGGCGAGGTAGCCTGCTTCATCGCGCGTCCGGATGAATTCCTGCAGACGACGATGCTGTTCGAGAACGGTTTCCTTGCGGCCGTGAATGTGCCGTAACTGACGGATACACAGCAGGGTTTCGGCCGCCAGCGTTGAGAACATCCTGTCCAGCCGGGGGCTGCGGGTCGCCTGCACGATGGTTTGGTGGAATCTGACGTCCAGGACGGCCACGTCCTGCCACCTGTCGTCCTGCAAGGCATCCTGCAGGAGTTCGAGGATTGCGTTCAGCCCGGCGGCCAGCTCAGCAGTATCTTCCTGGAGGACGAGGCGGCCGGCCTCCAGTTCTATCGCGACGCGCGCCTTGTATATGTCCTCGATGTCCTCGGGCCCAAGGTCCACAACGGAGGTGCCATAGTTGCGTGTGCAGACCAGGAGCCCCTCCTGCACAAGCCGCTGGACGGCTTCACGAAGGGGTCCGCGGCTGATGTTCAGATGGGCGGCGAGTTGTACTTCATTGATACTTGCTGACGGTGCAAATGTGCCGTCCAGGATCCGCTCCCGCAGATACTCCGCAATGAGATCCGCGGTCACCTTTGACTGGAAGTTCACTATTTGAGGAGCCACGCCCGTTGCCCGTCCTCTCATAAATCGGTCTGCGTCGACGTCTTCCCCCAACAGTAAAGACAAAACTGTAAACAGTCAACAATTTGCAACCGACAAAATGGAATGCACCAAGTATTTTACACTTGTAAACTTATTTACAGGTGTATAAGATCGCAGCATGAATCTGACTGAGGACACGGCTGCTGTAGATCCGCGGGTGCGGCGCTCACGTTCTGCTCTCATGCAGGCGGCGGTCACTCTGGTGGCCGAGAGGGGCACAGCTGCTGTTCCCGTCTCTGACATCGCCGAGGCCGCGGACGTCAGCCGTCCGCTGGTCTACCAGCGCTTCGGCAACCTCGACAGTCTCCTGCTGGAGTCCGCCGTCGACCTCGCAACCCGTGAACTTCTGCCGCGTATGGCGGAGGCTGCCGGTGCGCGGAGCAGAAGGGACGGGGCTCTGGCCCTGACCCGGCACTTCGCCGAACATCGGTCCTTCTACCGGGCCGTTCTGACAAGTTCCTGCGCATTTGCCCTGAACAAAGCACTCACAGGCCTGCTGATTCCTATCAACAGGCAACTTGTGCACGACTTGTCCGGCGGGTCCCTCGACGCCCAGGGGGAAGATGACTTGGCCACCTTCCTCACCGGAGGGGGTGCTGCCTTCGTGAACACCTGGGTGGTGGAGGGGCCCGACCCTCTTGATCCCGAAGAATTCGCAGATCGTCTTATGCGTCTGAGCTTCGCTTCCCTGCTGCTTTCGTCAACACCGACGACGGCGGACACAACACCTCCCGAGGGGCCAAAGTCATGAATCTGATGAGCCACATCCTCCAGCGCAGACTGGAACTCCCTCCGCCCCTGACCCGGGACCTCGTTGTGCAAAAGGACCTTCCGGTGCCGATGCCCGACGGTGTGGTGCTCCTGGCTGACCGTTGGGCTCCCCGGAACGCGGAGGAAGGGTTGCCGACGGCGCTACTCCGGTCCCCGTACGGCCGGTCAGGGATGTTTGGCGCGGCCATGGCCAGGCCGCTTGCGGAGCGCGGCTTCCAAGTGCTCATCCAAAGTGTCCGTGGGGGATTCGGATCGGGCGGAACGTTGGACCCGATGCGGCAGGAGCGCGAGGACGGCTTAACGACTCTGGACTGGGTGGTGGAGCAGCCTTGGTTCGGGGACTCGATGGTGCTGGTGGGCGTAAGCTACCTCGGATTTGTCCAGTGGGCTGTGGCTGACCAGCTACCTCCGCAGGTGAAGGCGATGATTCCTCAAGTGACTGAATCCGCACTCAGCCTGGAGTTCCTCCGCAAGGACGGCATGTCACTGGAGCTTCCTTTTGAATGGGGAGTCATGACCGCTGTCCAGGAGCGCCCCTGGGCGATGCTCCGCAGCCGGAGCCAGGCAAAGAAAACGGCCCGGGCCCTGAAAATGCTGCCCCTCAACCAGGCCGACGTCGCAGCGATCGGCCACAGCTCAAAATACATTCAGGACATTCTCGCGTTCGACGCAAACCACGAGTACTGGGCCGACGCCAACCATTCCCATCGGGTTGCCGACGTCAGGGTTCCGGTCAGCTCCATCGGGGGTTGGTACGACATTTTCCTGCCAGGTCAGCTCCGGGATTTCCAGACGCTGCAAGATGAGGGTCGCACTGCGCGGCTGACTGTGGGGCCATGGACCCATGCGCAGTTCACCAACATCGGCGTGCTGGAGGCCGTCGACTTCGGTCTGGCGTATGCCAAGGGTGAAGTTCCTGCTGACCGCGCTCCGGTTCGGCTGCATGTCATGGGCGAGGACACCTGGCGGGACTTCGACTCCTGGCCGCCGCCGGGCTATGCACCGAAGAAGTTCCACCTGCAAGCCGACGGCGGGTTGTCCGGCGGGACTGTACCCGGTGCGCCGTCGGAGGAAGCAGAACCTGACCGGTACCGGTACGACCCAAGCGACCCGACCCCCGCAGCAGGAGGCATCAGCATTAACCACGGCGGCCGCGTCGACAACACCGCGCTCGAGTCGCGCCCGGACGTGCTCACCTACACCACTGACGAACTTGATGAGGATCTGGAGATCATCGGCGAGGTCAGTGCGGAGATCTGGTTTGAATCGAGCCTCGCCAACGCAGACGTGTTCGTCCGGCTGTGCGACGTCGGTCCCGACGGCCGCTCGCACAACATTTGCGACGGCTTGACCAGCCTGTCCACGGCTGACGAACTTTCCGCGGTGACAGTGCGGCTCTGGCCCACTGCCTATGTTTTCAAGCAGGGCCACCGCATCCGGATTCAGGTCTCCAGCGGGGCGTTCCCCCGCTTTGCGCGGAATCCAGGCACGGGCGAATCACGCGCTACCGCTACCACGCTTCGATCCGCAGACCAGGCCGTGTATCACGGACTGAACCATCCCTCGGCGGTGATCCTGCCGGTGCGAATCTAGCCCGGCAAAATGCAGACGCGCGAAAGGCTCCGCCCGGGCAGGGCGGAGCCTCGCGGAGTCTCGTTAGAGCGGGCGGATGTTCTCTGCCTGGGGGCCCTTCGGTCCCTGCGTTACGTCGAATTCGACCTTTTGGTTTTCCTCAAGTGACCGGTAGCCGCTGCTGGCAATGGCTGAGTAGTGGGCGAATACGTCGGGTGACCCGTCGTCGGGGGCAATGAAGCCAAAACCCTTCTCGGAGTTGAACCACTTTACTGTTCCTGTAGCCATGACTGTTTCCTTAACTTCAAATCTGTCTCTGCCGACACCAGCGGGGCAACGGCCGGGGAACCTGCCCTTCCCTAAACATACCGGGATGGGCCGGGAGCACAAGGTCAGGGAGGTGTGGTTTGCCCTGTTTTTTAGAACGGCATCAGGCGCGGAGCCTCGGGCCGTAGTAGCCGGGGTGCAGGTCTTTTGCGGCAACAGGGACACGTGCTGGCATACTTCTTGGTGAATGGAACCGGGGGACTGTTTTGAAGATAGCGATGTACGCCTTCTGGGCGGTGTTTGTCCTTGTCGCGATTTTTTCTACCGTGCACACGGTGCGGAAAAGCAATCGCCATGAGAGGCTCATTGCCGGGTGGCCACGGGTACAGGCCACAGTAACGGGCCTCGTGGCCGGTCCGAGGCGGCGTTCCTACCCCACATATCAGTTCAGGGATCCAAACGGCACGTTGTTCGCCGGGGAGTCCGACGTACCCTATGCCACCCCGCCAGGTTCACTGGTGGAAGTGGCCTATAACCCGCTCAATCCCAATCAGTCCTTCCAGGTCTCCTCCGGATCCAAGGTCGTCCTGGGCTGCGTCCTTCCCTTCTTCGCGGCAATAACTGTGGGGATGTTCCTCTTCATCGGCGCATTTCCGGAGGGTTGATAGTGGAATCTATGAAGTTGGTGTTCTTGGTGCTCCCAGCGCTTTTTCTGGCGATCGGCCTGGTGCTGGTGGGGCTGTCCTTATCCGCATCCGTCCGCCGCCGCAATTCGCTGCACGGCTGGCTGGAGGCGGCTGCAACCGTCACGGGGAACCTCCATGGGAAGGACGGTCCCGGCAGCGAAGGAGAGCGTTTTGCCCCGCTCTACGAGTTTGTGGATGCCCACGGCAAACGCTGGCTTGGCCGCTCTGACCTCTATGGCAGTGATGAAGAAATTGTTGGAACCACCATCCCTGTGCTCTACAACCCCGCAAACCCCGCCGAATCCACGCGCCCGGCTTTCCTGGTGGGAAAGACCCGACTCGTGAGAGGTATCATCCTGGCCATTTTCGGCGCAGGAGCCTTTGCGACGTTCGCGATCGTTCTCGCTCCTTAGGCCTCAGCGGCCAGAGTGCTCCGAACCAATGGCTATTCCGGTGCGGAAACCTCGGAGGAGACGGCCGCCGTCGGTACTTTGTCCTGAGGGCAGAGCTGGTTCACGAGCGACGTAAGTTGGGCGGGGCGGAACGGTTTGATGAGGTATCCCGCTGCGCCAGTTGCCATTCCTGCCAGCTGGTCGCTCATTTCGGCGCGGGCGGTGACGAAGACCAGCGGCACAGAGGTGATGTCCCTTATTTTGGCTGCGACGTCGAGCCCGTTGATGTCCGGCAGGCCCACGTCCACTGTGATGAGGACCAGGTCAGGTTCCGCGGCTGCCTTGATGCCGTCGGCGCCAAACATAGCCTCGCGGACGTCGAAGCCTTCCTTGGCCAGGATGTACCGGATCAGTCCGCGTACATCGTGATCATCTTCAATGACCAGGCACGTTCCTCTTGAAACCATGATCCACCCCCTGCAGTGTGTCACGAGTTTACCAGTCAGGAGGAGGTCATCCCCTTAGGCGAGCGTGCTGAACTTCTCGGCCAGCGACTTGCTGCCCTGCACGATGATCTGATCGTCGTCGTAAAGGACTGTCTGGGCTGTTGTGTGACCCCAGATTCCTCCCGGCCGTTTCACTGCAACGATGGTGATGCCGTACTTGTCCCTGAGGCCCAGTACGCCAAGGGGCCTGTCACGTGCCACGGAGGGCGGGCTCGTGCGGATCATAACGAAGTCATCTTCGAATTCGACGTAGTCCAGGATGGAGCCCCGCACCAGGTGGGCAACCCGCTTGCCCATGTCATGCTCTGGCCGGATGACGTGCTCCACCCCCAACTGGCCGAGGATTTCGGCGTGGGGTTCACTGATGGCCTTGGCCCAGATCTGGGGGCCCTTGAACGTGAGCAGACGTGACGTAGTCAGAATGCTGGCCTCGATGTCCGTGCCGATGCCCACTACGGCACGGTCAAACTCGTGCACGGAGAGTTGACGGAGCACTTCTTCCTTCGTGGAGTCTGCCCGCACCACGTGGGTGAGCAGTCCGTTGAAGGATTGGACGATCTCCTCGTTGGCATCGATGCCCAGGACCTCTGTCCCTTGTGCTTCGAGTTCCAGCGCCAGCGCGCCGCCGAAACGGCCCAACCCGATTACGACTACTGAATCCGCCTGGGCCAGCCGTTCCGGGGGACGGGTGAAAATGTTCTTAGCCAATGAGGGGCCTTTCCTTCGGGTATTCGTACAGTACCGGCCTCTCCCGAACTGCCAGGGCAACTCCGAGAGTTACTGGTCCGAGACGTCCCACAAACATGAGCAGGATCAAGACGATCTGCGCCGCGGGAGGCATCGATGCAGTGATCCCGGTGGACAGCCCGACCGTACCGAAGGCGGAAACTACCTCGAACAGAATCCGGTCCATACCGAAATCAGTGATGAGCATGAGAAGCATTGTGGAGCAAACCACCAGCGCGATAGCGAGCAGAACCACGGAGATTGCCTGCCGGTGCACCGCCCGCGAGAGCCGCTTGCCAAAGATGTTGACAGCAGTGTTGCCGCGGAGCTCGGTGGTGAGGATGAAGAACAGGACGGCGAAGGTGGTGATTTTCAGGCCACCGGCAGTACCTGCCGGGCCGCCGCCGATGAACATCAGGATGTCCATACCCATCCAGGAGACCGGCTGCATCTGGGCGATGTCGACACTGTTGAACCCCGCCGTGCGTGTGATGACGGACTGGAAGAAGCCGGCAAGGACCCTTTCCCCGGGTTGCATCGGGCCCAGCGTGGCCGGGTTGTCCCATTCGATGGCGGTCAGGAAAGCTGTCCCCGCAACCAGAAGGATGGCTGTGCCGGACAGGACGAGCTTGGTGTTCATGCTCCAATGAATCGGCTTGCGATACTGGCGCCGCAGCTCAAAAAGCACCGGAAATCCGAGGCCCCCAAGGATGACTGCTGCGGCAATCGGGAGGCAGATCCAGGGATCGGTGGCAAAGCCGATCAGGTTATCCGAATAGAGGGCGAAGCCTGCGTTATTAAATGAGGAGATCGAGTGAAAGACGCCATGCCACAGTGCCTCACCGGGCGAATAGCCGTATCCGTTCATCAACCGAAGCATCAGGATGAGCGCCAGGGCAGCTTCGGTGACGAGACTGATGATCAGGACCCCCAGGATCACACGGCGTACGTCACCGGGCCCTCCGGCTTTTGTTTCGGTTGCAGCCAGAAGCCTGGACCGCAATCCCAGCCTGCGGGCCATGAGTACCCCCAGCAGGGCGCCGAATGACATCACGCCGAACCCGCCGAGCTGGATCAGCACGAGAATGACCGTCTGCCCGAAGCCAGACCAAAAAACAGGCGTGTCTACAGTGATGAGGCCTGTAACGCATACGGAGGACGTGGAGGTGAATAGAGCTTCCAGAACGGTGGCCCCGCCCGGCCCCTCCTTGGCTATCGGCAGCATCAGCAGACCTGTGCCGACTGTAATCGCGGCAGCAAATCCCAGCACCACCACCTGGGTCGGATGTCTGGGCGCAACCACTCGTGAGAAGTCCCTGAAACTGCTTCTGATCCTCTGCGTTGCGCGGGAGGCCCCTCCGCCGAGAGCCGCAAGGCTTCGCTTAGTGGCGGAAATAAGGCGCATAGCCGAAACGCTACCACCCGCCGAACGACTCCTCGCTCCTTCGCAGATCCCTGCACCGGGAGGGAAAGGATGACGCCGGGGCAACGCGAATTGTTACCTCATGCTGAGGTGGGTTAAGCAGTGTTGCGCCGCGAGTCTGTGAGTGTCGCACTGCATTGAGAACCACCAAGCCGAGTGGTTGATTGGGGGCATAATTCCACCCATCCCGATTAGACAGGTTCCATGATGACAGGCTTGGCCCACAGGATCTGGAGTCAGTGCGGGGAAGAGCTCGATCTCTTCCTCGACCAAGTCCATGCGCTTTCCAGGCAGGAGATCGGGACCGGTGGCCTGGACTGTGCGGCAACTGCGATGGGGCGACGGCGGTCCCTCACCAGTGCTGATGTCTCCGTTGACGTCGTCGGATTCGTTGCACACAGCTCCGGCGACGCAACGAGCGGCTTGGGCGTGTCCGTTGCCCTGCGCTTTCACCGCGAAGCGAGCATCGCGCAGCACCACTGGGAGGAAGCCCATGCCTGGGCCGGGGCCGTTGCAGGTGGCTCCTGGATGGCAGCCGAATTCATTGAATCCGTGGAAACACCCGAGGGTGTGGTGTTCCACTATTCCTTGATCGAGGACCAGATTCCCTACTATTCGTGGATGCCCCCTGAATCCCACTGAAGCCCTTTGAGTCCCACTGAAGAAGGTCAACGGTTGGAGACCAAAGACAGGCAGCAAAAAGGCAGATCCGGCGGGATGGTTCCCTCCGGATCTGCCTTTTTGCTGTCGTGGGAAGTGCTTCGAGGCACTAACGCGTCCATGTCACTCCTTGCCGAGTCCTGCGGCTGAAGTCTTTTCTCCTGTAACGGCGTTCAGAGTGGTGAGATCAAAGATTCCATTGATGTCGGCCTGTTTTGTGGTGCCTGCATCCACACCGTCCTGGAGCAGCTTCTTGTAAGTCCCGGCCAGAGGGTCCACAGTGAAGTCGATGTTCTGAAGGGACCGGTCAATAACATTCTGTGGCAGCGCCTTCCCTGCCACCTTTTCCAGCGCTGCATTCAACGTGGCAGCCTTTTGGGCGGCGGGGGTGTCGTTGAGCCACTTCACTGACTGCACATGGCCCTTGAGGAGCGCCTCGACAGTTTCAGGATGCTCGGCGGCAAACTTCTTGTTCACGATCAGGATCGTTGTGGGAAATTCGCCTGGCTTAGCGGACAGCGAGCCGTCCCACAGGTCCTTCTCATCAACCAGAACTTTTGCGCCGGCGTCGAGCACCAAACGTGACGCCCAGGGTTCCGGCAGCCACGCGCCGTCGAGCTTTCCGTCGAGGAAGAGCTTCAGCGTCTGTGCATTTTCGGTGGGGTTGATGGCCACGTCCCCGCCGCCGTCGGGATTGGTTTTGAAGCCCTGCTTGGCAAGCCACGAACGCAGCGCCACATCCTGCGTCCCGCCCAGTTGCGGCGACGCGAGCGTCTTGCCCTTCAGATCGGCCGGCGACTTGATATCCGGCTTGACCACCAACTGCGCTCCGCCGGAGGCGGCACCGGCAATGATACTGATCGATTCTCCCTGGCTCTTCACATAGGAGTTGATGGCCGGGTTGGGGCCGATGTACGTCGCGTCGATGGCGCCGGCATTGAGCGCTTCCACGGCAGCAGGGCCGGCATTGAACACCTGGGTGCTGAGCTTGGTGGTGCCAAGGTTCTCCTGGATGAAGCCCTGGTTGACTCCCACAAGTGCCGGAGCGTGGGTGATGTTGCCAAAGTAGCCGAGCCGTAGCTCCGCAGCTGGCCCGGAGCCCACAGAGCTTGCGGCTGGCTGGGGCTTGCCGGATGTTGTTGTGGCGACGGCGGCTCCTGCACCGACCAGGGCAAGCAGTCCGACGGTGACGCCGATTTTGAAACGAAGCGAGCGTTTGCGCGTGGCTGGTTCGCCAGCGGAGATTCGGGTGGATCCCGGGTCATTCTGAGGGGTCGACATGCTGTTCCTTCGGTCATGCGGCTGGGTGTTGGATCGAGATTACGTAGGGCCGCAGGCCGGTGACAAAGGTGAAAGTCTTGGACGTTCACCCGGGGTCTTGGACGTTCACCCGGGGTCTTGGACGTTCACTGAAGGTCTCCGGGGTTCATCGAACGACTCATTCCGTCAAAAATTGTTAGCTGTCTCTTTCACTGTTTCCAGCACGGCGGGGAGCAGTTGATGGTTCCGTCCCCATACAGGGTCGAGCAATTCGACGTACCAGGATTCAGCCAGCAGAAGTGCCAGGGCGTCATTGCTTTCCTCGGCCCAATCCCGGATCTGTCCGGCCTCGATCGGGCTTTCACTGGTACCCAGGACGGTGACCACTTCACCGTCAATGACAGTGACGGGTATGGAAGAGCGGCTCATCTCGCCGGGGGAATGCACGACGGCGATGAGTTCCGTTTGTGTCGAAAGCTGGAGCAGGCGCCGTGCGGCTTCCGGGGAGCAGAAGCCTGTCACGTACTGCCGTTGGGCCTGGCCGGTTTCAAGCCGGAGGCCCGGTTGGGACTCCTTGGTGAAGAATCCGCTGCGGTTGAGCTCTGCCAACTCGGCAGCTATTGACCGGGTTTCTTCATCCATTTGCGGTGAAAACGTTCCGGCCTGATAGCGGCTGCTCCCCTCAAGCCATCGGGCGGTGAGCTCCCCGGCAGCGGCGAGAGTTGTGGCTTGGCGCCATACCTCGCGGTCCTTCAGGAGCCGTCCGTGGCTGTCCAGTTCGGTGGTGAATCGGGAATCATTCATTCTTCGACCCTAGAGGGAATGGGCGTTGAGTTGCATCGGGCTTGACGCCCCGCGTTATGCTGCTCCATCTGCTGCAGCATTTGGCCATATGGCGACACGCAGGCCTCGGCGGGAACTTCGCAACTGGCGTTATGAACCTTGCTGCTGGGCATTCTCGGATGCATGTACGGCCACCCATTGGACCAGCGGAATCAAAAGGCGGCTGAGTTCGGTGCCGCTGTCCGTCAGGCTGTACTCCACGAAGGGCGGGACCACCGGCCGGGCGTCGCGGCGGATGACGCCGTCGGCTTCGAGAGTCCGGAGGGTCTGCGCAAGCATTTTCTCGCTGATTCCACCTACCATCCGCGAAAGCTCGCTCCACCGGAGAGTGCCCTCTGACAGCGCCAGGATGACCAGCGTTCCCCATTTGTTGGTGACGTGGGTCAGCAAAGTCCTCGAGGGGCACTGCTCTGCAAAGACGTTGTCTGCAAAGCCTTCCAGAACACTGTCCGTGGCGGGGACAGCTAAGGAATTCCGCAACTGGTTGAGGGGCATGAAAGGAGCTTACCAAAAAGTGCGTACAGGTGTTTTGGAATGTACCGGAAATAGCTGCGGTTATCAGGAGTGATCGAGCGGTTGGATCGCTTGAATAGGACCCCCATCTAAAGGAAGACGCACACATGTCAATCGTCATTACCGGCGCGACCGGACAACTCGGAAAACTCGTTATCGACAGCCTGCTTGACCTGGGGATTGCTCCCGACGAGCTTGTAGCCGCGGGCCGGAACCAGGAAAAACTGACGGACCTGTATGAGGCCAAGGGAGTGCGAACAGCCCGGATCGACTTTGATGATGCGGAATCTCTGGGTGCAGCCATCAAGAACGGCGACAGGGTCCTGCTGGTCTCCGGTACCGAGCTGGGAAGGCGCGTGGAGCAGCACGTGAACGTCATCAGGGCGGCTCGGAAGGCCGGCGTCGACCAGCTCGTCTACACCAGTGCACCGAAGGCTGACACAACAACCCTGGTTCTGGCGCCTGAGCACAAGGCCACGGAAGAAGCACTCATCGCATCCGGACTTCCGTACACGATTCTTCGCAACGGCTGGTACTCCGAAAACTACGCGCCTGCTTTGGAGCAGGCCCGCCATACCGGAAAGCTTGTGGCGAGTGCAGGCAAGGGAAAGGTGGCCAGCGCGGCGCGCTCTGATTTCGCCGCCGCCGCGGCCACTGTTCTCACGTCCGACGGGCACCATAATGCCGTTTACGAGTTGAGCGGTGATGTCGCCTGGGATTTCGAAGAGCTGGCTGAAGCGTTCAGCAGTGTTCTGGGCCGTGAGGTGGCCTACGAGGCTGTGGATCCCGCCGAGCACCTGGCGATCCTCACGGGTGCTGGCCTGGATGAGCAGACGGCTGGCTTCCTCGTAGCACTGGACGGAAACATCCGCGACGGCGAATTGGCATCCACCACGGGTGACCTGTCCCGGTTGACGGGACGTCCTACCGTTCCGCTGGCTGAGGCGCTCGCCCGCCTGGCCTGATCCCTCGGCGCCCGAACTGGCATGACGCGCATACGGTCCGGGGACACCTGAATATGGGTGACCCTGGACCGTTTGCGCGTCCCCAGACCGTTTGCGCAGCTGGTACCCGGCAACCCTCGAGAACGCAGGCAACCCTTGACGGGAACTGCGGCACCGTAGATGATGGAGCGCGGCGTTGTTAACGCTCACAATTTCATTTCACGGTCTAAGAGGAAGCAGGACGAGGATGTCCGGTTCAACGCTTTATTCAACGTACTTTCCCCCAGGAACACAACTGGTTCAGCCGGCATCATCGTTTGTCTCAGTCAGCGGCACGTCCTGATGGCCATGAAGAGAATGCTCCGGCTCGCAGCTGCCTCGGCGGCCACTGCCCTCGTCCTTGGCCTTGCGGCCCTTCCCTTCACGCCGCCAGCGCAAAGCGTGGGCGAACCCACCTTCACCAACGCGCTCTTCACCGAGGCTGATCCCACCGTTGAGTACTACAACGGGAACTACTACGCCGCAGCCACCACCTGGTCCGGCGTCGTGACCATGCGGAAGGCGCCTACTCTGGCCAACCTCAAAACGGCCGTACCCGTCGTCGTCTATTCCGATACGGCCACAGGCCGGTCATCGAACATGTGGGCGCCGGAGCTGCAGAGGCTGCAGGGGCCCAACGGCTGGCGCTGGTACCTGATGTACACCATGGGCACGCCCGCGAATTTGGACAACCAGCACCTGCACGTGCTCGAAAGCTCAGGCGATGACCCGCTGGGACCCTACTCCTATAAGGGTCAGCCCGTCCCTACCACTGCATGGAACATCGACGGGGCGTACCTGCAGCTGAATGGCGAGCTGTTCGCAGTCTGGTCGCAATTTGCCCCCGCTCCGGACGGCCGCCAAAGCAACTACATCGCGCGCATGTCCAACCCCTGGACAGTGTCCGGGCCTGCACAAATCCTGTCCCAACCAACCTTGAGCTGGGAGACCGAAGGAGGCGCAGTCAACGAGGGCCCCATCCCGTTGCAGCGCGACGGAAAGACCTTCATGGTCTACTCAGCCAGCGGCTGCTGGACCCCCGACTACAAACTCGGCATGCTCACCTATAACGGCGGAGACCCCGTCCTTGCAGCCTCCTGGACCAAGGGAGCCGATCCGATTTTCAGCAAAGCCAACGGCGTTTTCGGACCAGGCCACAACGACTTCTTCACCTCCCCGGACGGTACGCAAGTTTGGAACGCCTACCATGGCAACAATTCATCAGGAGACGGTTGTGAAAAGAAACGCTCCACGCGGGCACAGCCCGTCTCCTGGAGTGCCGGCGGAAGTCCTCTGCTGGGGCAGCCGGTTTCCACCTCAACTGAAGTTGACGTCCCCAGCGGCGAAAGAGGACCCATCACGACGCCGGTGAACGGCGCCGCGTATGAGCTCGTCAACCGCAACAGTGGCCTGTGCGCCACTGTCAGCGGCGGTTCCGGTGCCGACGGTGCCGGTCTGGTGCAGACGGCCTGTACTGGCACTCCTGCAAGCAGCTGGAAGCTGGATTCGACGGCGGATGGTTACTACCGGCTGGTGGGCGCTTCCAGCAATAAATCCCTGGATGCTGCGAACTGCGGCACGGCCAACGGAACCCAGGTACGGCAGTGGTCCTGGCTGGCCAACGCCTGCCAGGAGTGGCGGCCCGCTCCCGCCGCGGACGGCTACTCGTCGCTGACAAACCGCAACAGCGGGAAGGTCCTTGACGCCGCTGGCTGCTCCGTCGCCTCCGGATCCAAGGTCCAGCTGTGGACCTCGCTGGGCAACGCCTGCCAGCAGTGGGCACTAAAGCCTGTCGGCAACGTAGGGATCGTGTCCGCGGCGAGCGGTAAGTCCTTCGATATTCCCGGTTGCTCTACGGCAAGCGGAGCGTTGCTGCAGCAATGGGAGTGGTCCGGCAGCCCTTGCCAGCGGTGGAGCTTCTCTTCGGCAGCAAGCGGGTACGTCCAGATCCACCCCCAGTCCGCGCCGAGCCTCTGCCTGGGCGTTTCAGCGTCCAGCACCGCCGATGGAGCAGATGTGACCCAGACTGCGTGCACAGAAAACGGAACCCGATGGCGCATCGATCACAGGCAGGACGGCACCATCAACTTCGTCGCTGCGCACAGCGGGAAGGTGCTTGACCTGGCTGGCTGCGGTCTGGCCAACGGCACCCGCATAAACCAGTGGTCCAACTTGAACAACACCTGCCAGCAATTTCGGGTGACCCCGTAATCGACGGTCGCTGAGATGCTGTAGGAGCAGAACACCGGGAGGTAGGGGAGCAGCATAGCTGCTCCCCTACCTCTCGCCTTCCAAGCGGAATTTAGCCGGACGGGGAAGATCGCCGGTCCTTACAATGGCTAATGTGCGCGATACGGAGGTAGGAGGGGTTGCAGTCAGGGCTGTAGAGCTGCTGGCCCCCGGTGCTTCCGAATTGAAGATGCTCGACGAGTCGGAACATCGGCGCGCGATTCGTTTCGTGAACCCGTCAGATGCCTCTGCCTTCCTGGCCGGGAGGTTGGCCTTGCGGTTGTTCGCTGCTGAATTGGAAGGCGTTCCACCGGAGACTTTGGTGGCAGACTTCCAATGCCCTCGTTGCGGCGGACGAAAAGGGGATCATGGCAGGCCGGGCTACGCCCTCAACGATGGACATCCGGGTCCTTTGCTGAGTTTGAGCCGCACAAGCGGCTGGGTCCTCCTGGCTGGCGTTGTTCGCGGTGGCGCCCTTCGCGGGGTTGGAATCGATGCGGAAAAGATCGACAGGACGGCATTTCCGGGCTTCGACGGACTTGTCCTGACTCCGCAGGAACGCATGGGCCTCGCATCCGGGACGACGGCCGAGGGGCATCACCAGCGGGCGCGGCTTTGGGCGCGGAAGGAAGCCTTCTTAAAGGCCATCGGCGAGGGGCTGGAACGGGACCCTGCATCGTGCGATGTAACCGGGGACCGGCTTGAGGGGGTCGCACTGGTTGATTTGGAACCCGGGCGGCTTGGGCTTCCCTCCGGAACCATCGCGGCCCTGGCAACTCTTGGTGACGGATCCTGACAGGTTTCCCGAGGGGGCTTCAGTGTTGAGGCAGCCGTGACTGGTAGAGCCAAGGGTGAAGGATGCTCTCCGCATCGAAGCCTGGTAGACCTTCGCACAGTTCCTGTGCCAGCCCAATGAGATCACCGGTGGTCACTGATCCGAAGCGGTTTCGTTCTGTCCAGGCCCTGAGGAACCCAAAAAAGAGCGGGTCGCCCATAGCGGTCCTCAGGCCATGCAGGGCCAAAGCACCCCTCTTGTATACGCGGTCATCGAACATCAGTTCCGGGCCGGGGTCTCCGATCAGCAGATCCTGCGGTTTGGCGGCGAGACCCTGCCGGGCAGCCTCTGCCCGTGACGCTGCCGTTCCTTGGCCGGAGGCTTCTGACCATAGCCATTCTGCGTAGCACGCAAAACCCTCGTGGAGCCAGATGTCCTTCCAGGAGGAGGCTGTTACAGAATTTCCGAACCACTGGTGCGCCAGTTCGTGGGCGATCAGCCGCTGCGACTCCCACCGCTGGTCGAGATGATTGCGGCCGATGATCGACAGCGACTGCGCCTCAAGCGGAATTTCCAGTTCGTCGTCCGGGACGACGACGGTATAGGAGTGAAAGGGGTACTGTCCGAAGCAGGTTTCAAAGGTGGCCATCATCTGGTCCTGCCGGGCAAGGGTAGCCTGCGCGCGTCCCATCAGGACTGCCGGCGCCGCCACGAGCTGCCGGACCCCAGCGGCCGGTTGGTTCTGGGCGCCGGCTCCAGGCTCATTAGAGTGGACGGCGCTCGCCAGGGGCGCGATCTCGTAGCGGCCGATCTGTACCGTCGCCAGGTATGTGGCCATGGGTTCGGATTGTTCGTAGACCCACGTTTCCCGGCTGGCCTTCGCATGCCTGGAAACCAAGGTCCCGTTGCACACCACCTGGTAGTTCGCGTCGGTGGTGACAGTGAACCCGAAGCTGGCCTTGCGACTGGGATGGTCGTTGCAAGGGAACCAGGACGGTGCTCCTGTGGGCTGTCCGGCGACGAGGACGCCGTCGGTCAGTTCTTCCCAGCCTACGTCGCCCCAGTTTCCCCTCAGGGGGCCGGGCCGTCCTTCATAGCGGATGTCCAGGCTGAAGTCGGATCCTTCCGAGAGGGGGGCGGCGGGGGTGACCACGACGCGCCCCTCCCGCTGGATGAATCGTGCGGGTCGCTGGCCGTCCACCCTGACTTTTACGACGCGGAGTCCTGAAAGGTTCAGCATGATGGATGTCAGCTGCGTGCTTGCGGTCGCGGAGACTGTCACATGCGCCTCGAGGCGGTTGGTGGCCACACGGTAGTCAAGGTGCAGCTCATACCGCGAAACGTTGAAGTCCGAGGAACCGTGCCCGGGCGTGTAGGGGTCCGGCAGCGGATCCGGGAGGAGTGTCCGGCCCAGTTCAGGGGAAGCGAAAGGTCGGTTCACCCTATCATCGTAACTTGACCCGGTCCGCCGGGCCCTACCGACCACGGGCTTACGGGATTTCCGATCCAATAGCTGCCTGCGGGGACTGTCTCCCCGCGCATCACGAGGGACGCGGGGCCGACGGTGCCTCCGGCGGCGATGCGTGCTGCGGGCAGGATCACGCCGTGGGGACCTATGGTGGCCCCGTCCTCCAGAGTCACCGCTGCCATGCTCATGACGCGGTCGTGGAACAGGTGCGTCTGGATCACGCAGCCACGATTGACCGTGGAGTTTTCGCCAAGGGTGACAAGGTCGGCTTCGGGCAGCCAGTAACTCTCGCACCAGCTGCCGGAGCCAATGCATGCGCCCAGGCCGCGGAGCCACCAAATGAGGGCAGGGCTGCCTGTTGCGGAGCGGGCGAACCAGGGCGCGGTCACCATCTCCACAAAGGTGTCCACTACCTCGTTGCGCCAGATGAAAGAACTCCACAGCGGATGTTCGCTGGCTTCGATGCGGCCTACGAGGGTCCATTTCGCGACGACGGAGGCCGCCGCCGCCACAGCCCCGGCCACCAGGACGATGACGCCACCCAAGAGGGCGGCAGCGATGTATCCTCCGGTGCTGCCGGCCAGCAGGTCCAGAGCCAGCAGGACTCCAGCGGCGATGCCTACAGTCAGGACCACGGGAATCGCCCGGCACAGTTCCCAGCATGCACGGAATATTTTCAGCCGCAGCGGAGGATCAAACGTCAGGGTTTGGTCGGCGTCGAGCTTTGACCTCCTGAGTCTCACGGGAGGGCTGCCGAGCCAGGACGTGCCTGACTTGGCCTTGGCCGGTGTAGCCGAGAGCACAGCGACGAGGGAATTCTTAGGGACGCTGCGACCGGGGCCGGTCATGCCGGAATTCCCGAGGAACGCGCGTTTGCCGATCTTCGCGGGAGCGACCTTCATCCAGCCCCCTCCGAGTTCGTACGAGGCGATCATCGTGTCATCGGCGAGAAAAGCGCCGTCACCGACTGTGGTCATCGAAGGCAAAAGCAGGACGGTGGAGGCTTCGACGTTGCGCCCTACCTTGGCACCGAGCATTCTCAACCACACCGGGGTGAACAGGCTTGCATAGATCGGAAACAGCAGGTCCCGGGCTGCGTCCAGCACCCGCTCGGTGGCCCAGATCCGCCATCCCGTCAGGCTGCGGACCCGGTAATGGCCTTCCTTCAAGCCGATCCCCAGGATGCGGACCACGCCGGCAGTGAGCAGGAGGTTGGCAATGAACCAGACGGCAGCCGCCACAGGCACAGCTCCCAGCACAGTCGGCCAGGCCTGGGTGAGGGAATCCTGGCCGCGGACCGCCCAGGCCACTACGGCGGCCGCTGCTAACACCGAGCAAAACGGGATCCCAGCGAGCAGGGCGGACCCGGCAGCGTAGGCAGGAAACCAGAGTCTGGAGCCCTTACCGGGCGCCGGATCTACGGGAACGTCCCGGCGGGCCTTGCCTATTCTCACCGCCGGTGATCCGGCATAGTGCTGGTTGGCGCGGACCTTCCCCAGAACGGCTGAACCGGGGGAGACCTCGGCTCCGGCCCCCACCCGGGCACCGGGCATCAGAGTGCTGCGGGAGCCAACTGTCGCACCACGGCCAACATGGATGCGCCCGATATGGACCAGGTCACCGTCGATCCACCAGCCGGAGAGATCCACTTCAGGTTCAATCGAGGATTCCGGACCGAGGTAGAGCATCCCGGTGACCGGAGGCACGGAATGGAGGTCCACGTTCGGGCCGATCTTCGCCCCCAGCGCCCTGGCATAGTAGGGAATCCAAGGGGCCCCTGCGAGACTGACGGCCCCGGCGAGGTCCGCGATCTGTTCTGCCAGCCACAGCCTCAAGTGCACTTTCCCCGATCGGGGATAGGCGCCTGGAACCACCCCGCGCAGGAGTATTCGGGCGGCAGCCGCAGCAATTGCCATGCGCCCCAACGGACTGACGAAGACCGCCCAGGAAGCGAACACCCACCACCAGGAAACATTGGGCGCGGCGGTCAGAACACCAAGCGCGGACAGCACATTGTTCCCGGCCATGAGATAAGTCAGCCACCGCATACCCACCAGAACATGAAGGGGCGCACTTATGAGCACTTGGAAGACTTGGGATTTCCGGGCCGTCGGTCTGACGGTACGTTCACGCGGAGGAACTGCAGCCCCTCCGTCGCCCGATGCCATGGCCAGTTCCACCAGTGCGCCCAGCCGCGGGCGGGAGTAGATATCAGCGACAGTGATCGTCGGATATCGCGTACGTAGCGCGGATACCAGCTGAGCGGCTGCCAGGCTGCCTCCACCATGGGCGAAAAAGTCGGCCTCCAGGCCTTCGGGCGTCCCACCCAGGACCGCAGCCCACTGCTCGGCGATCCACGCGGCCACCGGATCCAGGGTTGCTGTGCCGGCAGATGCTTCTTCCGCCAGGGATTTAAGGGGCCACGGCAGGGCGGCCCTGTCCACCTTGCCGCTGGTCTTTACGGGGAGGGAGCCGACGACGGCGAGCATGGGAACCAGCGCGGCTGGGAGACTCAGGGCGAGCACCTCACGAAGGGCGGCAAGGTCGGGCTCGATGCCTGGCGCCGGGGCAAGGTAGCCGACCAGGACCTGGTGTCCCGCGCCGGTGTTTTTTACTGCGGCAGCTGCGCCGTGGATTCCGGGCAGGGCCTGCAAGGCGGAATCAACTTCCCCCAGTTCGATACGCCGGCCACCGAGCTTGACCTGTTCATCGGCCCGGCCCATGAACAGAAGGCCCTCGCGTTCATAGCGAACGAGGTCGCCGCTGCGGTAGGCGCGGTCCCATCCCAGGCTTTCCATGGCGGCGAACTTTTCGGCGTCCTTGAGCGGGTCCAGGTACCGGGCCAGTCCTACTCCGCCGATGATCAGTTCCCCGATATCGCCCTCAGCCACCGGAATGCCTTTGGAGTCCACCACGGCCAGATCCCAGCCATCCAGCGGAAGGCCTATTCTGACCGGGCCGGATCCGTCCATTAACGCCGCGCAGGCTACTACCGTGGCTTCGGTCGGTCCGTACGTGTTCCAAACCTGGCGGTCCTGCACTGCCAGGCGGGCCGCCAGCTCCGGCGGGCATGCTTCGCCGCCGAAAATCAGCAGCCGGACGGCGTCAAGTGTCTCAACGGGCCAGAGGGCTGCCAGCGTTGGCACGGTGGAGACGGCAGTAATGCCCTTTGTGACCAGCCACGGACCCAAGTCCATTCCAGTCCTGACCAAGGCGCGAGGAGCCGGAACCAGGCATGCACCGTGCCGCCATGCCAGCCACATCTCTTCGCACGAGGCGTCAAAGGCGACCGAGAGGCCTGCCAATACGCGATCGGCAGGACCGAGGGGGTCCTCCTGCAGGAAGAGCCTTGCCTCGGCGTCGACGAATGCCGCCGCAGAGCGGTGTGTCACCGCAACACCTTTGGGCGTCCCCGTGGATCCTGACGTAAAAATGATCCAGGCGTCATCCTCCGGTGCGGCCGGACGGGGCTCGGGCAAGGAACCCCCGGGGGCGGGAGCGTCCTGGATGCCTCCAGCGCCGAGCACGGCGGAGACCCCGGCTTCGGCAAAAACGAGCCTGGCACGCTCCTCCGGGTCATCGGCGTCGACCGGGACGTACGCCGCTCCGACAGAAAGGACAGCCAGGATCGCCACGTATAGTTCGTTGGTCCCTGAGGGAATCCGGACGCCCACCCTGTGCCCCGCCCCAATGCCGGAGCTGTGCAGCTGGCGGGCATATTCCCTGACCTCTGCTTGCAGCTCGGTGTAGCTGAGGCAGGCACGGCCATCGTCAAGGGCGGATGAGTCGGGATACGCCGCAACGGTAGCTTCAAAAACTTCTATGAGGGTGCGGGGGACGGAGGCCTTCAGTGCCCCCGTCAGCTGGGGGCTGTGGGTTTGCAGCAACCCGTTCGCGCCTGCGACAGGCGTGGCAACCACAGGCTTAACTTCCACCGGGACTCTCACCGTCCTCGAAGATCCTTGAAGCGGGGCCAACAATCAGGCTGTCCGGCGCGGCAACAAGTTCATTGTCCTTGTCCTCATAATCAAACATGTGCAGCACATGGCGCATAGCCTCCAGTCGGGCGCGTTTCTTGTCGTTGCTCTTGACCACCGTCCAGGGGGCCCAGTCGGTGTCCGTGGCCCGGAACATGGTCTCCTTGGCTGTCGTGTAGGAATCCCATTTATCCAGTGAGGCCAGATCCATGGGGGAGAGCTTCCATTGCCGGACCGGGTCCACCTGGCGGATGGTGAACCGTGTCAGTTGCTCGGTGCGGGACACGGAAAACCAGAACTTCACGACGTCGATACCATCGTTGGTCAGAACCTGCTCGAACGCCGGAGCCTGTCGAAGGAACCCCTGGTATTGGACGTCGGTACAAAATCCCATGACCCGCTCTACCCCTGCCCGGTTGTACCAGGAACGGTCAAACATGATGATCTCGCCTGCAGCCGGCAGATGGGCCACATAGCGCTGGAAGTACCACTGTGACTGCTCACGTTCGCTGGGCTTCTCCAACGCCACCACATGGGCCCCGCGAGGGTTCAGATGCTCGGTGAAGCGCTTGATAGTGCCGCCCTTACCGGCTGCATCCCGCCCTTCAAAGACCACCACCAGGCGACGGCCCGTAGCCTTTATCCACTTCTGCAGTTTCAGTAGTTCGATCTGAAGTAACCGCTTCTCCATCTCGTACTGCTCCCGCGTCATCCGCGCGGTGTACGGGTACCCTTCCCGCCAGGTGTCTACGGGGGCGCCGTCAGGACTGACCAGAACCGGGTCATCATCATCATCGTCGAGCACGCTGAAGCCGTGGTTGGACAGATCGAATACATTCACCGGCAGAACGTACGCCCACCCGGTGAACTCCTGATGAACGGAGAAACAACAGTATGGAATGTGAATCCGCACAATCCTAGGCTTGCGGCCGGACCCTGAGCCAGACGTAGGACCGTGGGTTGAGGGTGATTCCGTAGCCGAGGCTCAGTGGACTGTCGGACAGGATATCTTCGGCATCAGGGGTGAATCCTGACAACGTCGTGGACGGAATGTCCTGGGGCTCATCGCTGAAGTTGGCCAGCGCGAGGATCGCCGAGCCGTCACCTGGCCGCTGATAGCCGAGAACGCTTTGGTTGTGGGTGTTGAAGTCAATAAGGCGTGTGCCTGCCATTTCCGGCGTGGCAGAGCGCACTGAAATCATCCTCTGCAACCCGCCGAAGATTGTGCCTTCCGCGGTGGTGGGGTCGTGGCGTTTTTCGTATTGTGCCGCGGGGTAGTGCGGCCGATGTACCCAGCGGCTGTCTGCCGTATGACCTTCTTCCATCGCGTACTGGTAGTCGTTCAGTTGGCCCACTTCGTCGCCGAGATAGAGCAGGGGGATGCCGCCGGTGCTGAACACCACAGAATGAGCCAACAGGATCCTCTCCAGCGCCTGTGCGGAAGCGTCCTCCAGTCCGCAGAGGGACGCCGTCGTTCCGGAAATCCGGCAGTCGCCGGTGCGGGGATTGTCTTGGAAAGGAACACCGTGGGCGAAGCTGCCTGGAAACCGGTTGACGTAAAAGGAGTTCAGGAAGCGCCGGTGCTCGAAGCCGTTGATGCCTAACTCTGCGGCGTCTTCGTCGGAGAAAGTCCAGCCGATATCGTCGTGGCTGCGCACGTAGTTGATCCAGGACGTTCCCGGCGGAATGTTGTGCCGCCTTTCCAGTGCCTGAGAGAGCAGGGAAACGTTCCTTGTGGCCATCGCTTCCCAGATCAGGGCCATTTGCAGCGGGTTGTAGGAGAGCTGACACTCTGCCGGATCGATGTATAAGGCCACTTCGTCAGGGTGGACGATGGCTTCGGATTTGAAGAGGAGGGAGGGGGCACCGATGCGGCAAACGGCATTGAAGGCCTGCAACAGGGTGTGGGCTTCGGGGAGGTTCTCGCATGTTGTTCCGAGCTGCTTCCAGATAAAGGCCACAGCGTCCATCCGGAGAATGTCCACTCCTTGATTGGCCAGGAAGAGCATCTCCCCGGCCATCGCACGAAACACTTCCGGGTTGGAGTAGTTCAAGTCCCACTGGAAGGAATGGAACGTCGCCCAGACCCACCGTCCGTCAGGCATTTGAATGAAGGAGCCGGGGTGGTCGTCGGGGAAAATCTCGCGAACGTTCTTCTCAAACTCGTCGGGCAGGGAACGGTTCGGGAAGATCCAGTAATAGCCGCTGTATTCCGGATCGCCCTCGGCGGCCTTGCGGGCCCATTCGTGTTCGTCAGAGGTGTGATTGAAAATGAAGTCGACCACCAGGCTGATGCCGTTGGCCCGGAGTTCAGCGGCAAGGTTGCGGAGCTGTTCCATGGTTCCGAGTTTGGGGTTGACCTCGCGGTAGCTGGAGACGGCATAACCGCCGTCGGAGTGCGGCTCGGGTGCCAGGAACAGCGGCATCAGGTGCAGGTAGGTGAGGCCCAGCTCCTTGAAGTAGGGGATCCGGGAGCGGACGCCCTCAAGGTCGGAAGCATACCGGTCCACGTAGCAGACCCCGCCGAGCATCTGGTTGGACTGGAACCAGTCGCTATTGCCCTCTCGCCCGGCGTCGACGAGCTTCAAGTCCGCGGGCCTGTCCTTCCAGGAGCGGGCGATTTCGAGCAGGAGCGAAGTGAGCTGGCGCTGAAAGTCCGGCCGTGAGCCATAGAGCGAATGGAACAACCGGGATAGGTCAGGAAAATGCCGGCAGAAGCGCCGCTCGAAGTCGGCCCAGTCCTGATCTCCAGGTCCCATGCCTGATTGCTCGGCGACGGCGTCGAGCACCTTCCGGTTTTGGATCTGATCTGCTTCTGTAAGCTCGGGCATGGAAAACTGCTCCTTGGAGAAGGTTGCGGTTCGTTCTACTGGCTGAAAGTCTAGTCAAGCGCGTCGAGGGTCCGCCGTCCTTACGCCTCCGGAATCATTGACGCAACGGTGACCGGCCATGTGTCAGCCAATATGCCGCCGTCGTTAACCCTGCGTTCACCTTGGTCAGGGCGTCCCGTTACCTGAAGCCCATAACTTCGTTGAAGGTACACAACGTACGCATCGCGCTGCAGGGCGTCTCCGGCCCTGCCCGCACTGAATAACCCTGGAAGGGGTACATCTAAGTGAAGGCACACTTCGGCCGCCACGCGGCTATCGCTGTTATCGCAGCCGGCGCACTTGCGCTCTCCGCTTGCGGTTCAGACAACGCTACCGGTACCGCACCCGCCGGCAACGGAACTTCTGCAGGACCCAAGGTCACTGGCACGCTCACTGGCATCGGCTCCTCCGCTCAGGGCGCGGCTATGGATGCCTGGAAGACCAGCTTCGCCGCTGCGAACCAGGGCGCCACCGTACAGTACTCCCCGGACGGCTCCGGCGCAGGCCGTAAAGCTCTTCTGGACGGTTCGGCCCAGTTTGGTGGCTCGGACGCTTATCTGAAGGATGACGAATACGCCACCTCCCAGAAGACTTGTGGCCCGGACGGTGCGTTGAACATCCCCGTCTACATCTCCCCGATCGCCATCGCGTTCAACCTCCCGGGACTCACCGAGCTGAAGCTTGACGCTCCCACCGTTGCCAAAATCTTCCGTGGCGAAATCGCCACCTGGAACGATGCCTCCATCGCCGCCCTGAACCCGGGCGTCACCCTGCCGGACCTCAAGGTCACCCCCGTGAACCGCTCCGATGACTCGGGCACCACCACGAACTTCACGGACTACCTTGCGGCTGCAGCACCGGAGGTCTGGACTGACAAGGCTTCAGGCGTCTGGCCCGCAACCCTGCAGGGCGAGAACGCCAAGGGCACCTCCGGCGTCGTCAAGACCGTCACGGACACCCCGGGCGCTGTAACCTACGCGGATGACTCCGCCGTCAGCGGCAAGCTGGGCGTTGCGCAGATCAAAGTTGGCGAAACCTTCACCAAGATCTCTGCAGATGCTGCAGCCAAGGCCGTCGATGCAGGCAAGCCGGTCGAGGGCCGTTCAGCAAACGATCTGTCCATCAAGCTTGACCGCAAGACCTCTGCCGAAGGCGCCTACCCCGTAGTGCTGGTGTCCTTCCACATCGTCTGCTCCACCTACGCAAGCCAGGAGACGGTTGACCTCGTCAAGGCTTTCGAGACCTACGTTGTCTCCGAGGAAGGCCAGAAAGCTGCAGCTGACGCCGCCAAGTCTGCGCCGCTGTCAGCTGAGCTGCAGGACAAGGCCCTCAAGACAATCGAATCAATCAAGGTGAAGTCCTAAGGCCCAGTCCTAGGGATTCCAACTGTGCCGAGGCATAGTGGAAACACCAGCATGAACCAGGTTCCCTGCTCCGGTGTGACGGTCATCGACCGTTCGGCCGGGGCAGGGATTCTGGCTGTTGTCCGAAGCATCACCAGAATCCACCACTGCCGGGCGAAGGTCATTCTCCCGGAGCGGTTCTGATCCCAGAGGATCATTTGTGACCACCACCTCCCTGACACGTTCCCGGGGCGCAGGACCCGCCGGGGACAAGGTCTTTTCCGGAGCCACCCTCGCGGCGGGATGCCTCATCCTTGCTGTCCTGTTTGGCGTTGCCCTCTTCCTCGTCATCCAAGCCATTCCTGCGCTGGTGGCGCCGGGGGCAGAGATCCAGGGCGGCGCAGGCTTCTTTGCCTACATCTGGCCGATCGTTATCGGCACACTGATCGCCGCACTGATCGCCTTGGTGATCGCCACCCCGATATCCATCGGAGTTGCCCTCTTTATCTCCCACTTCGCTCCCCGCCGGCTCGCCTCCGGGCTTGGGTACGTGATTGACCTGCTGGCCGCCATTCCCTCGGTCGTCTACGGCGCCTGGGGAGCTGCCTTCCTGGCCAAGGAAATATCACCGGCCTACAACTGGCTCGCCAGTAACATGGGATGGCTGCCGATCTTCCAGGGCCCAGCCTCGGCCACAGGCAAAACCATCCTCACCGCCGGCATTGTGCTCGCGGTTATGGTCTTGCCCATCATCACCTCCCTGACGCGCGAAATTTTCCTGCAGACCCCCAAACTGCACGAGGAAGCCGCGTTGGCTTTGGGTGCTACGCGCTGGGAAATGATCAAGATGACTGTGCTGCCGTTTGGCCGCCCGGGAATTATCAGCGCCGTGATGCTTGGCCTCGGCCGGGCACTTGGCGAGACTATGGCTGTTGCACTGGTTCTCTCCTCAGGCGCCCTTACCGCGAGCCTGATCCAGTCCGGAAACCAGACCATCGCCGCAGAGATTGCCCTGAACTTCCCCGAAGCGAGCGGTCTGAAGGTCAGCACCCTGATCGCCGCCGGCCTGGTGCTGTTCCTCATCACCCTCGCCGTGAACATTGTGGCCCGCTGGATCATCAGCAGGCACAAAGAATTCTCTGGAGCCAACTAAATGACCGCCACCATGACCCCCACCCCGGTCCGCAAACGGTCCTCCCTCACCAAGGGCCAGCTGCCCAAGGCTGCGCCGTACATTGTCTTGGCCCTCGCCATGGTAATCGGCGCCGCCATCCTGGCCGTTGTCGGCTTCAACCCGTTCGGCTGGGGGATTGTGACAGCCATTCTGTTCGCTGCCGGCCTGGTGGGCTGGAGCGCGGTTGTTGAAGGCCGCCGCAAGGCGCAGGACAAGCTGGCTACCTGCCTTGTCAGTGGCGCATTCATCGTGGCTCTCCTCCCGCTCGTCTCCGTGATCTGGACTGTGCTGGTCAACGGCATACCCGGCCTCATCGCTCCCGGGTTCATGAGCAGCTCCATGAACGGTGTCACCGGCGTATTCGACAACAAGGCAGTCGAAGAGGGCGCTCCCGTGGTAGGCGGCATCTACCATGCCCTGCTCGGCACTCTGGAGATCACCCTCCTGGCCACCGTCATCTCCGTTCCGGTCGGGCTGCTCACAGCCATCTACCTCGTCGAATACGGCGCTGACCGGTCTTTGGCCCGCGCCATCACGTTCTTTGTGGACGTCATGACCGGGATCCCGTCCATCGTCGCCGGGCTCTTCGCTGCCGCATTCTTCTTTGCCATCGTGGGGCCGGGCACCAAAACAGGTGCGGTGGCCGCCGTCGCGCTTTCCGTCCTCATGATTCCCGTTGTGGTCCGCTCCAGTGAGGAAATGCTGAAGATCGTGCCGAACGAGCTCCGCGAGGCGGCGTACGCCTTGGGCGTCCGAAAGTGGCGCACCATCCTCAAAGTGGTGATCCCGACGGCGATTTCCGGCATCGCTTCAGGTGTCACCCTGGCTATCGCCCGCGTCATTGGGGAAACGGCCCCCATCCTGGTGACCGCCGGATTTGCAACGGCGATCAACGCCAATGTCTTCAGCGGCTGGATGGCGTCACTGCCTACGTTCATCTACACGCAGATCCTGAATCCGACGTCGCCCTCCAACCCGGATCCGTCATCCCAGCGTGCTTGGGGAGCGGCCCTGGTGCTGATCATCCTGGTAATGCTGCTGAACCTCGGCGCCCGCCTGATCGCAAGGGTCTTCGCGCCCAAGGCCGGCCGCTAGTACCGCAGCCCTGCTGGAACTAAACTTCAATCCGTACCTCAGTAAGTGAAGGAACAACATGTCAAAGCGCATCGACGTCAAGGACCTGAACGTCTACTACAGCAAGTTCCTTGCCGTCGAAGACGTCAGCATCAACATCGAAGCCAAATCCGTCACGGCTTTCATCGGCCCGTCCGGCTGCGGGAAGTCGACTTTCCTGCGCACCCTGAACCGGATGCATGAAGTCATTCCGGGTGCCCGGGTTGAAGGTGAAGTGCTGCTCGACGGCGACAACCTTTACGGCGCGGGCGTTGACCCTGTGACTGTACGCTCCCAGATCGGCATGGTGTTCCAGCGTCCAAACCCGTTCCCCACGATGTCGATCCGCGACAACGTCCTCGCAGGCGTCAAGCTGAACAACCAGAAGATGTCGAAGGGCGAGGCGGATGCCCTGGTGGAACGCTCCCTGCGTGGGGCGAACCTCTGGAACGAGGTCAAGGACAGGCTCCAGAAGCCCGGATCCGGCCTTTCCGGCGGGCAGCAGCAGCGCCTGTGCATTGCCCGCGCCATTGCTGTTGAGCCCCAGGTGATCCTGATGGACGAGCCTTGCTCGGCATTGGACCCCATCTCCACCCTGGCCATCGAGGACCTCATCAACGACCTCAAGGACCAGTACACCGTGGTCATCGTTACCCACAACATGCAGCAGGCAGCGCGCGTCTCTGACAGGACTGCGTTCTTCAACATCGCCGGAACAGGCAAGCCGGGCAAGCTGATCGAGGTGGGCGACACGCACACGATCTTCAGCAACCCGACCCAGAAGGCCACGGAAGACTACGTTTCCGGCCGGTTCGGATAATTCCTGTCAGCTGAGGGGCCATGCCGCCCTGGGCGGCCACGCCGCCGTCGTCCGCTGCCGGTCCCGAAAAGGAGACCGGCAGCCAACGGTCAGTCAGTGCGGTTACTCTACGAGCCTGTTAGTCCAGAGTGAACGTCGCGTCCTGGTAGCCCACTCCTGCGCTGACACTCTGAACCACCATCTTGTAGTTGAAGTGGCGTAAGTACCTTCCGGGGTTGGCCACAGATTCAAAGGAAGCGCCCGAACTGGAGGCCAGGCCTGAACGCCTGTTGAAGGAGGCCGCTGCCGCGAAGGACGCGCTGCCGTCAGACGTCTCCAACCGGACAGAGGTGCCCCTGTCCACCAGGTACTTGCCGGGGAAGTTTGCGGATTCCAGTGAAACAGAAGTGCCACCAGCCAGCCCGGTGCTGAGGTTGAACTGGGAGTCGGCAAGGAGTGTCACGTCGGCGTCCAGGCGAGCCTCATTGAGGTAGTGGCGCACACAACGGGTGGGGAAGTTGAACGACATCAGCCGCACGGGCAAAGGGCCGTTCTTCAGCGGGATTCCCAGGTTGGGCGTCCCGTCCGCATTCCAGTAAAGCTTTTGGACCCTCGTGTGCCTGTTCTGGTCGTAGAGCGGCTCCCCGTTGATGTCCCGGTAGTCCCTGGAGTGGTAAACGAGGATGTCCGATACCCCGTCTTCCGCGACTGTAAACGAGTTGTGTCCCGGCCCGTACTGACTGGTCGCTTCCGAGGATTTGAAGACCGGGCTGGGCGACTTGGTCCATGATGCCGGGTTCAGCAGGTCAGCCGTGGCCGATGCCGTGAGCAGGCCCATGCAGTAGTTGGCGTCGGTGGCACTGGCGGAGTAGGTGCAGAAGACGCGGCCGTTGCGGATGATCACCGCCGGCCCCTCGTTCACAACATGCCCCACCCGTTCCCACGCCAACGTCGGAACGGAAATGCGGGCTTGCGGTCCCGTCAGCGTGGCGGGACCGCTCATACGCGAGATGTAGAGGTTGGTCCCTGGACCCACTGCTGCTTCCTCTTGGGCCCACACCATATAGCGCTGGCCATTGTGCACGAAGGTGGTTGCATCCAGGGAGAAGGTGTCCCAGGCGGTGAAGATTCGGCCCAGCACAGACCAAGTGGACGTCATCGCGTCCGGGCCGCTGGACTGCAGCACGTATGGGCGGACGCGGAATGGATCGGCGGATGTCCCTGCTGCGAAATACATGTACCAGCGGTCGTCGAAAAAGTGCAGTTCCGGTGCCCAGATGTGTCCGCCCATGGTGCCTGCGGAGCGGGTCCATAGAACCTTTTCCGTGGCGGTTCCGAGCCCCGCGAGGCTGGAGGCAGACCGGATTACCAGGCGATCGTACTCCGGTACGGAAGCGGTGAAATAGTACTTTCCGTCCGTGTGGCGCATGATGTGCGGGTCCGCACGCTTCAGGATCAAGGGGTTCGTCTGGCTGACGGCAGCAGCGAAAGCAGTTGTGGCGCCCGCCAAGGCGAGAGGAGGGAAAGCGGCGGCAGCAGCGGCTGCGCCAAGGCCGGTGAGGATTCCCCGGCGGCTGATTGGTGTTCCCTGGGTTATAGGCATTGGACTTCTTTCTGGTGCTTAGTGCTTGGTGGCTGGTGCCATGACTGGGCGCCGGGTACGGACTTGGCGCCCAGTCATTGGGCTTTGCGGTGATTACTTGCTTGAGAGAGTGACTGCTTCGGCAGCCGTCAGCGCCCGGTTGTAGATGGCGAATTCCCTGATCTGGCCGGAGAAGTACTTGTCCGCCGAGTAGACGGAACGGCCGATGTAGTTGGAGCTGGTCTGGCCGCCGCCTATCTCACGCGGATCTATGGTCACTCCGCTCGCCTGCGAGATCTGTGCGCCGTTGCTGTAGATGGTGGCGACGTCGCCCTTGAGGGTGTAGACCAAGTGCTGCCAGGTTCCTCGGGGAAGCGCGGCCGTGCCGGTGACACTTTGTTCGGTGGCCCAGTTCCCGGTGGCGATCGCGTTCTTGTACGTTGAGTTGCCCGTCGCGAAGAGGTAGCCGTTGCCGACGCCCGAAGAGTTGGTGTTGCCTATCCCGTAAAGGAAATAGCTTCCGCTTTGGGCGGCGTCCACAAAGACGTCCGCTTCGACGGTCACGTCCACAATGCCGGCCAGCAGGTTATCCGGCAGGTCGACGTGACCGTCGGTGCCGTTCAGCTTGAGGGACCCTCCGGTCTGCCAGGTGGTTCCGCCGACAGCCGTGGCGTTAAGGCCGTTGCCTGAGGAATCCGTGACGGTGGTGCCGGTGGTCTGGTTGAAGGAGTACCGCAGGATTTCACCGTTGGCGTTGGCCGGTTTAGGGGTCGGCTCATTCCTGAGCGCTGTCAGTTCGGCCTGCGTGACCGGGATGACCGTTCCGTGCCGCGGGCTGGCCGGAAGCTTGTAGGACGCCGGCACCTTCCAGTTCGGGTTTTCCAGGCTGGCAGTCTCCAGCGGAATGTAGCCGCGGCCACCGAATTCGTCCACGAAGAGGTACCACTTGTTTTCGCTGTTGGACTTGAAGGCGGTGGGGCCTTCAACAGCTTTAGTGCCTGCGTCCCTGCCAATGCAGGAGTCCATCAGCGTCCAGTTTTTGGGGGAAGTGGTGGGAAGGTCAACGGCCAGGAGGTTGCTGGACTTCTCCTGGATGATGTCCGCGCAGCCCGAGGCGCTTCCTTCGTCCTTGGTGAAGCGGTAGAAGGTATTGCCTTCCTTCACCACAGTGGAGTCGATGACGGATTGTCCCGGATCAACCCAGATCTGGGGAGTGGAGAACGTAACGAAGTCCCGCGTGGTGGCGTACATCATCTTGTTGTAGGTATTGCCGGTGTGGTTTACATCCGATTCGGCATACAGCTTGGAGGCCCAGAAGACCACGTAGGCGCCAAGGGAAGGATCGTAAACAGCTTCGGGAGCCCAGAGGTTACCGGCTGTGTCCGGTGCCAACTTCACATGCCGTTGGGCGGACCATGTAACAAGGTCGGTGGATTCCCAGACTTCCAGGAACTTGCTTCCGGTGCGCTGGGAAGCGTCCCAGGTAGTCCCGCTGCCGATGGAGAGATCGGTTGCGATCAGGTAGAACTTGTCGCCTTCGGGGGAACGCACCAGGAACGGGTCGCGAAGCCCCTTGGTTCCCTGATTGGAGGTCAGGACGGGCTGACCGGCGTTCAGCTCAGTCCAGTCCAAAGCGTTGTTTCCATTGCTGGCGGCGAAGTAGATGTTCTCGCCCGCAATGGTGCTTGCTGTGAAGTAGCTGAATGCGTATCCGGCATAGGGGGCAAGGACTGCCGCTGCCCGCACATGGGCCACAATCGTCTTGGATGCCTGGGCGGAGCCGGAAGTGACTTTGGCCGTCAGCGTGACGTCAGTCCCGGTGGCAGGGCGGGTCACCACGCCCGTGGTGGACACTACCGAAGGATTTGACGACGTCCAGGTGACGGGCAGGCCCTGGGCTGTTGGGGGGAGCGTGAGGTTTCCACGCACATCATTGGCATTGACTACCGTGATTGAGTTCGCTGCGTCCGTTGCCCGGCTTTGGTCCGTCGGGGAAAGCGCGGTCACCTCCTGCTGGGTGAGTGCGGCGTTGTAGATCCTGAAGTTCCGTACGCTGCCCTTGAGGTACTTGTCGGCGGAATACAGGGACCGTCCGATCCAGTTCGCCGTGGTGGTACCGCCGCCGATAGAGCCCGGCGTGATGGTGACACCGGTCTTTCGATTGACTTCCACTCCGTCGAGGTACAGCACAGCTGTGCCGCCGGAGAGTGTGTACGTGAGGGTTTTCCAGGCACCGCGGGGAAGGGCCTGGGTGCTTGTGGCGGTCTGTTCCGTTGACCAGTTGCCGGTGGCGATGCTGGTGCGGTAGTTGTTCCCGGTGGTGAAGAGGTAGCCGTTTCCTGCTCCGTTGGTGGAGTTTCCGAGGCCGTAGATGAAGTAGGGATTCTGCTGGTCCGCCTCGATCAGGACCTCTGTGCTGACCGTGACGGCACTCAGGCCCGAGAGAATGTTGTTTGGAAGCTGGACATAGTCATTTACGCCATCCAGCTTTACTCCCGCAGGGCCTGAAGGGACGGCACCGTTGACCAGTGTGCCGTCATTTCCTTTGCCGGACGAGTCGATAACACGGGTGCCGGCTGTTTCGTTGAGCTGGTATTCGAGAACCAGGCGGCTGTCGGCTGCGGTGGCCATGCTTGGGAGGGAAGCTCCGGGGACCAGGAGCCCCAGCAGGATGCCTCCTGCGAGGCTTGAGCGTAAACGTCGTCTTTGTCGCATTCCATTGCTACTTTCCGTGCTTGTGCAATGGCCTTCGCGGTGAACTGCGAGGCCATATCGCATGGGGGGTCGCCGGACGGTGGTCCGGGCGGCGGGAAAAACAATTGAGCATGCGGCGGCCAGGCATGGAGGGCTGGTGCCGCAGTGGGGTTTCAGTCGTTGACTGAAGGGGAGCCTTGAGAGGGCTCGGTGATGAACGGACGGGCCGACGGCGCCCTGCCGCCTTTCTTACGCCCGTCGTCGTCGAGGGAGCGCTATTTCAAGAAAACCTGTCTCGGGTTACGAGGCAAGTTCGCTATCACTTTCGGGACATTCCAGGTGCCAGGGAAAAATTGTTAGGGCTAACATCGGCTGGATTAGAGTATTTATGAAGACTTTGGATCCGTCAATAGCGGTTAGTGAGAACACGCTTACGCAGCGGCCCAAAAGAGGCTAGCTGCTTCGAAGCGGGGAGAGTGCCAGCGCCAGAACCAGGCCAGCTGCTGCCGTCACAATTGGAGTGAGAACCCAAAAGGACAGGATCCGCAGGACCAGGCGGCGGTTGGTTTCAGGGAAAGGCTGATTGCTTCCAGCACCGAGGGTAGCGGTGGTCACCGTGTGGGTGGTGGAAATAGGCCAATGGAGCCCGATGGCGCCCAACAGCAGGATCAGCGAACTGTAGATCTGGGCCACGAAACCCCGCAGTGGGTCCATCCTGGCCATGCGGTAGCCGATGGTGTGCGAAATGCGCCAACCTCCCGCGAGCGTTCCAACCGTCAGCATCGCGGCTGTCAGTAGAGCCACCCACATTGGCATGGAGGTACCGTCAGTCTGCCCGGAAGCCAGCAACGCAAGGAGGAGGATGGCGCTGGTGCGTTGCCCGTCTTGGAGGCCATGGGCGAAAGCGACGGCTCCGGCAGCAACCGCCTGGATCCTGCGGGAGCGGCTGTTGACCACATTTGGCGGCGTATAGCGGGCTGCCCATGTGGCCGGCCACACCAATAGATAGGCGCCCACAAACGCGATGATGGGCGAAATCAGCAGTGGCAGCACCACTTGGAACAGCATGGAGTTGTCCACCCCGCCGACGCCAGGGCCACCCAGGACGAGGCTGGCCAGCCCTGCCCCCGCCAGCCCTCCCACCAATGCGTGCGTGGACGAGGACGGTATGCCGCGCCGCCACGTATAGACGCCCCAAATCACGGCGCTGATAAGCCCTGAGAGCAGGATGGTTAGTCCGCCGTCGCCGCTGGGTACCGTCACCCAGGCGTGGCTTACGGTCAGGGCGAAGGCGGCGCTCAGGGCGGCGCCAATAAAGTTGAACAAGGCAGCGAGCAAAACCCCTACGGTGGGAGTCAGCGCCCGGGTGCGGACGGCCAGCGCGACGGAAGCCGAAGCATCGCGGAAGCCGTTGAGGAAGGCGAAGGTCCCGGCGAACAACACCACCAGAGTGAAAAAGACCCCCGTCACCTCAGGATTCCTTGACGATGATGCTGCCTACCTGGGTGGCCACTCGGCGCATATCCTTGGTGACATCCACGAGTTGGGTAGCGATGTCGCGGTTGCGGGCATACTGTACGGACTTCATGTCCTTGAGCATGTCGGCCACCCAGACGCGGTGGGTACGTTCAGCACGCTTAGCCAGCCGCAGGATTTCGATCCAGTAGTCCTCAAGATCGTCGAGGTTGTTCAGTCTCCTCATTGCGTCCACGGTGAGTTCGGCCTGCCGGCTGATGATCTCCAGTTGATCGGCGGCACGCTTTGGCAGCCGCTCCAGCTTGTACAGTGCGACCAGGTCTGCGGCTGCGTCCAGCTTTTCGATGGCCTCATTGAGGTACCGCGACAAGGCGTACATATCCTCGCGGGGAAGCGGGTTCACGAAGCTGGTGCGCATATGGGTCAGGAGCGCGAAGTGCAGTTCCGCTGACTTTGCCTCATGGTTATGCATGTCTTCCACGAGCCGGGCGTGTTCTGCTGCGGGCGTGCCGAGGATTTCCGCCATGGTCCCGGTTGCCAGGACGATCTGGCGGGCCATCTGTGCGAGGAGGTTCAGCCCGGCGGGCTCCTGGGGGAAAAGGCGCAGTTTCACGTGGGTTTTCCGGTCTTGGGGGAGGAACTGACAGGGCTGTTTATCTTGTAGTGGAACACGGTGATGGATCCGGACACAAAAGTGGTGCCGAACCGGATACGCCTCTCGGCGGTAGGCCGCTCTAGGCGGCTGAATGTTGAAGCCCGGGGGTTTCGCGGTTCGGCACCAGTCTCAGTGTTCTACGTTGCCCCAACCAAGTCAACATTGACAGTAAGGGCCTCCCGTGGCAGGCTCGCAGCCCCAAAACCGGCTCTCTCAGCCAGGGGAAGCGGACCTTCGCCGTCAGTCCAGTTCGCCGAGGCGCCAGGCATTCGCGGCATGTTCCAGGTCCTCAGCTGTCTTGACCAGCAGGTGCGAATTGCGGGTCAGCTTCGATGCGTGCCCCTCATTGCTGTGCTCGGCGTTGTCCGCCAAAGTGGCCTGGCCCAAGGCCACCACCCGGCAGAAGGCGGCGGAACGTTCCAGCGCGACGTCGAACTCGCCGTCGAACGCGCCCGAGAGGATGGCGTCAGCCATTTCCTTCATTTCCTGGGCTCCCGGAGGTTCAGCCGGGCCAGCCACAACATTGGATACCTGCGCTGTGTCCTTGCCCGCCCGGAAGTAGAGGGAGATCCTCTCCGGATCCTGAATGGTGGCTGCGCGGAGGGCATAAAGCCGCCACAAGGCGCCTGGCAGGGACCGTGCCGGGCTCTCCGCCCACATCTCGGCGATCGCTTCCAGGCCCTGTTCATCGGCCAGCTTGACCAGTCTCTGCGTGATCACCGGATCATCGCTGTCCCGGCCATGCTGGACCAGCGCCTGGGCAGCGAGATGGGCCGCTTCGGAGACGCGCGCGGGATCCGCGCCGCCGGCGAACGGCTCGAAATCGATCGGGGCGAAAGGCTTCGGCTTATGGTGCCTGTTCGCTCCGCCGTAGTGGCTGGACCCCGCTTGCTCGTTCATGCCCCCCACGCTACTCCTGTGGTGTATGGGAAATCGAGCATGGCCTATACCGGCTTCCGGGCAGGCATCGGCCCAGGCATGCTGCCCGGTTCGATGGTTCCCTGCCGGCTCGACGTTCGGCGTCGTCGTTTGGGCAGGGAACCGTCGAAATGGCGCAGAGGGGACGGAGGGAAGCACGACGGCGGCGCGCTCGGTCGCGTCAAAGCAGCCACAAGTCTGGGGTACAGTGTTAACGTCCAGAAATGGAATGGGCTGATGACCGTTTTTCGGTTGTTGGTTGGGGCCTTTAGCTCAGTTGGTAGAGCATCGGACTTTTAATCCGTGGGTCGTGGGTTCGAGCCCCACAGGGCCCACTCTTTTAGCGAAGAGTGGAAAACCCCCGGCGTCCTGTCAGCAGGAAGCCGGGGGTTTTTTGTTGCTTCTGCGCCTGAAAATTCATCTGAAGTGCTCGCGAATCGCCGCGTGATGACTCGCATCTCAGGTCTCGAATGTGATACAGGGCACTTCGCTACGTATACTGAACTCGTTTCCGTACGCCCGCCCGGATTTCCCGGCTTGGGCAAATGCTGTCCGGCCCCCTCCGGCGCACTGCGGGAATCCCCCCAGCAGATAGGTAATCGCCCATGTCAGCTCGTCGAGCCGCCCGCCGTGCGCGTCATGGCAAGTTTCCCCGCCGATCGCCGTTTTTCTGGCACCGGATAGCCATGATTTTCGGAACCGTCGTCGCTATTGCAGTGGCGGCCGGGGCCGTCGTCTGGATCACGGGCATGCGGACTCCTGCTGAGGCTGAGGCTACAAAATGCCAAAGCGTAATGATGGAAGTGACCGTCGGGGCAGATCCCAACATGACACCGGCGCTGGAGAAGGCTGCGTCCAGGGTTCCGGCTGAAGTGTGCGTGAGTTTCACTTTCCAGACGCTGAGCCAGCCGGAGCTTTCCGGCAAGGTCGCGGCAGACAAGGATGCACCGGACTTGTGGGTTGCAGATTCCGCCGTCCGGGTTCAAAGGGTGGTGACGGCATCACCTCCAGAGGTAATCGTGCCCTCGCTGGCCTCAACCCCGGGAGTCATCGTGGGGCGCACAAGCGAGGTCCAGGTTTTCGCCACATGGCTCAGTGCCCTGCAGGCGCCGGGAGTGCGTTTTGGTGATCCCCTCGTCAGCGGGAGCGGTGAAGTGGCGCTGCTGGGGGCGGTTTCTGAGGTGCAGTCCGGCCTGACGGACGCTAAAGCGCTCCAAGGAATCACTGCGCAGCTCGCACAGAAGGAGAGCCAGCGTTCGGGGGCGAAGCTTTCGGATTCCGAACAGCTCGAGTCAGTCGCTGCAAGCGGCGGCTTCGCCATTGTCACCGAGGAAGCCTGGCTGAAGTTTTCCAAGACAACCTCAGGAGCGAGTTTGACGGCATCGGTGCCGAAAAGCGGCGCAGTGTCCTTGGACTACCCTCTGGTTGCCACGGCTGGAAACGGCTCCCGCACTGAGGTGATAAGAAAGGCAGCGAAGGCTCTTGCAGAGGCCATGGGCACTGACGAAGGCAAGGCGAGCCTGGCCGAACAAGGCTTGCGGCCGGCGGACAGCAGCAACCTGCTGAATCAGAAGGGGGTGGGCGCCGTCGTCGCGCTGGCACCTGCTTCGGCGCAAGCAGTCAGCCAGACGCTGAGCGCCTGGGCCGTTCAGGCCATTCCGTTCAGGTCCCTGGTGGTAATGGACGTCTCCGGTTCCATGGAGCTTCCGGCCGGTGAACAGACACGGATGCAGCTGACGCAGCAGGCCGCGACTACGGGCAGCAAGCTGTTCCCGGACACGGCGGCTTTGGGACTGTGGGCCTTCTCCATCGGCCTTGGCGGCGGGAACCAGGACTACCTCGAGCTTGAACCCATCCGGAAGATGGACGAGGTGGTGGAAGGCGTCACCCAGCGTCAACGCCTTGTGGCAGGCATCGCAGGGCTCTCTGACCGCACCGGGGGAGCCACCGGGCTCTACGACTCCACCCTGGCTGCTTACCGGACTGTGCAGGCCTCCTACGACTCCCGCGCCATCAACAGCGTCATACTGTTCACCGACGGCGCCAACGACGACGCCGAGTCACTGGAACTTGATCAACTGCTGGAGACTCTGCAGCGCGAACGGGATCCCGCGAAACCGGTGGTGATCGTCACCATCGGTATAACGGAGGATGCCGACGCCGAAACACTGCAGAAAATCTCTGCGGCAACAGGTGGAACAAGTTATGTGGCCCGGGCAGCCCAGGATATCCCCAGTGTTTTTGCTGACGCACTTCTGGCGCGGCGGAAATAGATACTGCGTAAGCAGCCGGGGGTCATAAGATATGGATCAATACTCTCCCAGTGGAAAGGCCCATTCGTGGCGAACACCAACGGCCGGCGACTACCGCGCCTTGAGGACGTAGCGGAACTGGCTGGTGTGTCCCACCAGACAGTTTCCAGGGTGGTCAATAACCATCCGAATGTCAGCAAGGCAACCCGGGCCCGGGTGGAGGTGGCCATTTCGGAGCTGGGCTACCGCCGTAACTCTGCCGCCCGGAGCCTGGTGACGCGCCGTTCCCAGACCATCGGGGTGTTGGGGAGCGAGCTGTCGCAGTACGGTCCCGCCAACACAATCCTGGGCGTGGAGCAGGCGGCACGTGATGCCGGATACTTTGTGAGCATCGCGGCGCTCAAAACCGTCAACAGGGAAACCATCTCCGATGCCCTGAGGCATTTCCAGGATCAGTCCGTCGATGGAATCGTGGTGGTGGTTCCGCACTCCGAAACGCTGCACGCCTTGGACGAGATGGACCTTGGAGTTCCCGTGGTGGCTGTGGGCTCCCTCGGAAACGACAGCGTCAGTGGGGTCATGGTGGACCAGAAGCGTGGCGCGGAACTTGCCGTCAGGCATCTCATTGACCAGGGCCATCGCCGGATCGGCCACATTTCCGGCCCACAGGACTGGATCGACGGCGCCGCGAGGGCTGAGGGCTGGAGCCAGACGCTTCGTGCGGCCGGCCTTGAGGACGACCTCATGGCGGAAGGTGACTGGAGCGCAGGAAGTGGCTACGAGATCGGCAGGAAATTGGCCGAGAAACGCACAGCGACAGCCATCTTTGTGGGGAATGACCAGATGGCCCTCGGGCTCTTGCGTGCCTTCAGCGAGGCCGGAGTCAGCGTACCCGGAGACGTATCTGTGGTCGGTTTTGATGACCAGCCGGAGGCAGCCTACTTTGTCCCGCCGCTGACCACCGTGCGCCAGGACTTCGAGGAACTCGGCCGGCGCTGCGTTGACGCCATGGTGGGCGAAATCGAGCAAGGTGCTGAGGTCAGCGGCGTCGTCGTTACCCCCGAACTGGTGATCCGCAAAAGTACGGCCACTGTCGCAGCGGTAGTGAAGGCCTAACCCGGTCTCTCCGCGCGGAACCACCCTCGCGAACTGGCAGCTGATGCCCTCAAATTCGAGTTTGAGGGCATTCCCTGCCAGCTCGCGCCGGGAACTCAGGGCATCAGGTCGTCAGCCTGAACGTGGCGGCTGCCCGTTGGCTGGCGGCGACCTTCGACACTGTGAGGATCCCCTGGCTCAGGCACAAGTAGGAACCGGGGACGTCGACTGATTCGAAGGAGAAGCCTGCGCTATCCGACAATCCCTTCCGCTGGATAAAGGCGGAGGAGGCGCCGGGGACGGATCCGATGACAAGCTTGCCACCTTCGATCCTCAGGTAGCGTCCCTTGGTCAGGACCGGTTCGATCAGGACAGAGTTATTCTTGGCATAACCCGGGAGTATCCGGAACTGGGAGGCCGCCAGGGATGGTGTTGCTGCCGCCGTGACAGTGGTTCCGTCGTGAGCCAGGTAGAGCTCAGATGCTTCGGCTGGCTGCCACCGGAACGGCAACGGGCCGTCTCCGACGGGAACGCCGAACTGGGGCGTGCCGTCGGCGTTCCAGTGGAGGCGCTGCACCCGCGCATGCCGGTTGGGATCGTACAAGGGATCACCGGTGATGGCCCGGTAGGACCTGGCGTGGTAGACGATCACGTCGTTACCGGCCTCATCCACGGTGAAGGAATTATGGCCGGGGCCGTACTGCTTGGTTGCATCAGAGGTGGTAAATACCGGCGTCGGGGTTTTGATCCAGGAGGCTGCATCGAGCAGGTCTGCGTCCTCGTCAGCGGTCAAAAGGCCCATGCAGTAGTTGGCGTCGGTGGCGCTGGCGGAAAAAGTCAGGAAGATGCGGCCGTTTCGCTTGATGACGGCGGCCCCTTCGTTGACTCGGAAGCCTATGGTCTCCCAGGGCAACGTGGGCACGGCGATGCGGACGGGCGTGCTTGAAAGCGTCGACGGCGAACCCATGGTTGCGATGAAGAGGCTGGAGTTCACCCCGGAGTCGGCCTGTGCCCATACCAGGTAGCGTGAACCGGCGTGCTCGAAGGTGGTGGCATCCAGGGAGAAGGTGTCGGCATGGGTGAAGACGCGTACGGGCTCTTCCCACACAGCGGTAGCAGGATCGGCCGAGTCGGTGGAGATCACGTAAATCCGCACCCGGAAAACGTCCGTGCTGTCACCGGCCGCGAAGTAGATGTGCCACTTGCCGTCGAAGTGATGCAGTTCGGGTGCCCAGATATGGCCTCCCATGGTGCCGGACGGCGGCCTTTTCCACACGACGGCTTCGGGGGCGCTGCCGAGTCCGGAGATGGTGGACGAGGACCGGATAATGATGCGGTCGTACTCGGGAACTGAGCCAGTGAAGTAGTACCTGTTGTCTGTATGTTTCACGAGCCATGGATCGGCCCGCTGGTTGACGATCGGGTTGATCACCGGTTGCGGTCCGGCGGCGGCGTTGGCGGAGGAAGCATTGAACAGGCCATTGGCCGTGCTGCCTCCGGTGAGGAGCAGGCCGGCAGCTGCAGCTGATCCGGTACCCAGGAAGGAACGGCGGGAAAGGGGAGATTGAGACAAAGCAGTCATTGCAGAGGTGTCCTTTCGTTTGTGCCTTCGCATGGCTTGGGCCCCACAAAATGCAGGGCCCAAGTCATGCGTGAGTTCAGGAGGTGAGGCTGGAGAGCGGTCCTGTCTAGGCTGTGCGTCTTGTGAAGAGCCTCTGCAGCAGGATGAAGACCAGGAGCAAACCGCCAATGACGATCTTGGTCCACCAGGAGCTGAGCGTTCCGTCGTAGGCGATGAAGGTCTGGACGATGCCCAGAACCAGGACACCTACCACCGAGCCGAGTACGTAGCCCACGCCGCCGGTCAGCAGGGTTCCGCCGATGACGACGGCGGCGATGGCATCCAGCTCCATTCCTTGTGCAGCCAGGCTGTAGCCGGAGAGGCTGTAGAAGGAGAACAGAATTCCGGCTATCGCCGAGCAGAGGCCGCTGACGCAGTACACGAGGATCTTGGTGCTCTTGACCGCGAGGCCCATGAGCATGGCGGAGTTCTCGTTGCCGCCAATAGCGTAGACGGTCCGGCCGAAGCGTGTGTGGTGGAGGATGAAGAACGCCAGGCCGACGACGACGAGCGCGATCAGCACACCGGGAGAGATGAACAGCTCCTCCGAGAGCGGGATGCGGGCCTGGGCCATGCTGGTGAAGAAAGGATCGGTGACCGAAATCGAGTCGAGGCTGATCACGTAGCAAAGCCCGCGCGCCAGGAACATTCCCGCCAGCGTCACGATGAAGGGCTGGATGTCGAAATACTGGATGACCATCCCCATGAGCAGGCCAAGTCCTCCTCCGATCACCAGCACGGCGAGAATCACCATCGCGGGGTTCCAGCCGTTCTGAAGCATGGTGGCCGTAACCATCATGGACAGCGCGACGACGGCTCCCACGGAGAGATCAATTCCGCCGGTGATAATGACGAAGGTCATGCCAACTGCAAGCACGATCAGGAACGTGTTGTCGATGAAGAGGTTCAACAGGACCTGGCCGGACAGGAAGCTCGGGTACATTCCGGCGCCAACCACAAACATCAGGATGAAGAGGACAAGGGTAGCGAGGGTGGGGGCATAGCGGGCGCCGCCACGGAGGCGGCTCCCGACGGACGAGGTTTTTTTGACGGTGGGCGGGGCCACTGTGGAGAGGGGAGACATTAGACTGCGACCTTTTCCTTAGTTCGGAGCGGGCTTGCCGGCTTGAGGTTCCTCAGGAGGTTCCGGGCCTTGGGGGCCTGCAACAGGCAGACGGTGAGGACCACCAGGGCTTTGAACACCAGAGTGACCTCCGGCGGAATGCCAAGGGTGTAAACGGTGGTGGTGAGGGTCTGGATGATGAATGCCCCCACCACTGTTCCCACCAGGCTGTAGCGGCCTCCGGCGAGGGAGGTACCGCCAATCACGACGGCGAGAATGGCGTCCATCTCGATGTAGAGGCCGGCGTTGTTGGCGTCCGCTGCAGTGACATTGGAACTGATCATCAGTCCGGCGATAGCGGCACAAAATGCGCTGAAGATGTATACGATCCAGATGATGTTGCGGGCGCGAAGGCCTGCCAGCCGGCTTGCGACCGGGTTGATTCCCACTGCCTCGATCAGGGTGCCCAGTGCGGTCCTCCGGGTCAGGACAGCCGCCAGGATGAACACGACGGCGGTGATCAGGATCGAGATGGGGAGCGTGAAGAGGTAGCCCGCCCCGATTGCCTTATAGCTGTCGTTGGTTACGGACACGATCTGGCCGTCCGTGATGAGCTGGGCGATTCCGCGTCCGGCGGTCATGAGCACCAGGGTGGCAATGATGGGCTGGATTCCGATGGTGGAAACCAGGAACCCGTTCCAGACTCCGAGGACCAGGCCGGCCACCACGGCGATAAGGACCGCTACTGCTGCTGTGACGGGTGAAGCGGGCTCAGGGGAGGCCGCGATATAGGCGCATGATGCGGCGCCGGCGATGGCCACTACTGCGCCTACGGAAAGGTCGATGCCGCGTGAAGCAATGACCAGGGTCATGCCGAGCGCGATGAGGATAGTGGGAGCGCCGTTCCGCATGATGTCGATGAGACTGCCATAGAGGTGGCCGTCCTGCATCCTGAGGCTGAGGAAGTCGGCGCGGAAGATCTGGTTGACGGCCAGCAGGGCGACCAGGGCTATGACCGGCCAGGCCAGCCGGTTTTTCAGAATGGATTTCATTATGCGCCTCCGGCGATGACTGTGAGGACGTCCTCGACGGAAACGTCGTCGTTACTGATATCGGCGACCATGGCCCGGTCCTTGATGATGGCGATGCGGTCGCTGAGCCGGAGCACTTCCTCAAGTTCCGAGGAAATGAAGACGATGGACATGCCCTCGGACGCCAATCGGTTGACCAGCTTCTGGATCTGGGTTTTTGCGCCAATGTCGATGCCGCGCGTCGGCTCGTCCAGGATCAGCAGATCAGGGGATGTCACCATCCAGCGAGCAAGCAGGACTTTCTGCTGGTTGCCACCACTGAGGTTGCGGATCAACGCGTCGGGGTTTGCCGGACGGATGTCGAGGGCCTCGATGAATTCGGCAACAAGTTCGTCCTGCACGCGGCGGGGGATCCTCCGGGCCCAACCTTTGGTGGCCTGCATCGCGAGCACAAGGTTGTCGCGGACTGTGAGGTCGCCGATCAGGCCTTCCTCTTTGCGGTCTTCGGAGCAGAAACCGATGCCGTGATCGATCGCGGTGCGGGGGCTGCGCATTTTCAGCGGCTCCCCCTTGATCTTGATGGAACCTTCGTCGGCCTTGTCCGCACCGAAAAGCAGGCGGGCTGTTTCGGTTCGCCCGGCTCCGAGCAGTCCGGCCAGCCCCACTACCTCACCCGGGTAGATGGAGAGATTGACGTTGGAGACAGAGCCCTTTCTTCCGAGACCGGCTGTTTCCAAGAACGGCTGGGCATTGGCGGCGAGCCTGGCCTGGGACCGGGTGGAAGCCTGGTCGAGTTCCTCAAGGACCTCAAGGTCCTTGCCGATCATCTTTGAAATGAGGTTCATGCGGGAAAGGTCCCGGGTCATGTACTCACCGACGAGCTTGCCGTTGCGCAGGACGGTCATGCGGTCTGAAAGCTCGTAGACCTGCTCCAGGAAGTGCGATACGAACAGGATGGCAACGCCGCGGTCGCGCAGGTCACGGATCACACGGAAGAGCTGACTCACTTCATCCGCATCAAGGCTTGACGTCGGCTCGTCCAGGATCAGGACCTTCGCGTTGACCTCAACGGAGCGGGCGATCGCTATCAGCTGCTGGACGGCGATGGAGTGTTCGGAAAGCAGGGAACCCGGTTCCACGTGCTCGAGGTGCAGTTGGGCCAATACCTCACGGGTCCGGGCCCGCACCGCACGCCAGTCGATGGAGCCGCGACGCCGGGGCTCGCGGCCCAGCATCACATTCTCTTCGACGGTGAGGTTGGTGCAGAGATTGACTTCCTGGTAGACCGTGCTGATGCCGGCCGCCTGGGATTCCGCAGGGGTGGAGAAGTTTTTCTGTTGGCCGAGGACAGTGATCCGGCCTGAATCGATGGTGTAGACGCCTGTCAGCGCCTTGATAAGGGTGGATTTGCCCGCCCCGTTTTCGCCCATAAGGGCGTGTACCTCGCCTTGGAAAAGACGGAAGCTGACGTCGTCAAGGGCCTTAACCCCTGGGAATCCGATGGCAATGTCGGTCATCTCGACGACCGGAACGAGTTCGTTCATCCTAGATATCTTTTCTGTGTTGATCCGTGCGGCGGCACGCGGGCAGCGTGTTGCTGTGCTGTGCTGTGCCGCCGCATGGACGATCAGGTGAGCGGGGCTCAGTACTGACGGGTAGGCAGGGCCTTGGTGGCCTGTTCCTGGGTGAAGGTGGTTTCTTCGGTGACGACGCGCTCGGGGACTGTTTCGCCGGCGAGGACCTTCTTGGCGAGGTCCATGAGCTGGGTGCCCAGCAGCGGGCTGCACTCGACGATGTAGTTGATCTTGCCGGCGCTCAGGGCGGTCATGCCGTCCTTGACGGCGTCGATGGTGATGATCTTGATGTCCTTGCCCGGGACCTTGCCGGCGGCTTCGATGGCTTCGATCGCGCCGAGGCCTTCGTCGTCGTTGTGGGCGAAGACGACGTCGATGTCGGGGTTGTTCTTCAGGAAGGCTTCCATGACCTGCTTGCCGCCGCTGCGGGTGAAGTCACCGCTCTGGGAGGCGATGATCTTCAGCTTCGGGTCAGCCTTGATGGCAGCTTCGAAGCCTTCCTTGCGGTCGTTGGCGGGGGCGGAACCGGTGGTGCCCTGGATTTCGACGATGTTCACGGTGTCGGTGGCGGCCTTGGACTCGCCCACGAGCCACTCGCCGGCCTTTTTGCCTTCAAGGACGAAGTCCGAGCCCAGGAACGTCTTGTACAGGCTCTTATCTGCCGAGTCCACGGCACGGTCGGTGAGGATCACGGGGATCTTCGCGTCCTTGGCTTCCTTCAGGACGGTGTCCCAGCCGGATTCAACCACGGGGGAGAAGGCGATGACGTCGACCTTCTGCTGGATGTAGGACCGGATCGCCTTGATCTGGTTTTCCTGCTTCTGCTGCGCGTCGGAGAACTTCAGGTCGATCCCGGCTTCCTTGGCGGATTCCTGGACGGACTTGGTGTTGGCGCTGCGCCAGCCGCTTTCCGCGCCGACCTGGGCGAAGCCCATCACGATCTTCTTATCGGCACCGCCGGTGCTGGAAGCGGCCTGGCCGCCACCTCCGCAGGCAGTAAGGGCAATAGCTGACGCTGCCATAACGGCGACTAGAGATTTCTTAAACACAACATTCCTCCCGGAAGCGTTAGTTACATGCAGGCGGGAGACCTAACACCGCCATTGCTGTGAGCTGCTTGCTCTGCCAGCAAGTGTGAACGCTAACAATGCGGTGCGTCAAGTAGTGAAGATCACAATTGGGACACTGCCGGTTTATGACGCGGACAGGCGCCTTGGTTGTCGCGGGCACCCTTTACTTTTGACCGGACCCTGAACAATACTTTCTACAGCCGCCGGCTTGTTAGCGTTCACAAGCAGGCAGGACGGCAGCCATTCAATGGAGAAAGGGTTCTCACCTCCCATGCAAAGCACAGTTCGTCCGAGTCCCGTAAAGAGGGCTTGCACCATGGCCCTGGCGGGATCGCTCGCGGCAGCCACCCTCACCCTCGCGCCGGCTCTTCACGCCCACGCCGACACCAGCAACCGCACCATTACAGTCAATGAAGACCAAGCCGGTCCTGATATAGCTCCGACGATGTATGGGGCCTTCTACGAGGACATCAACCAGGGCGCGGACGGGGGCATCTACGCCGAACTCGTGCAAAACAGGTCCTTCGAATTCAATGCAGCGGACAACCGCGGCTTTACTCCGCTCAGCGCATGGGAAATCCTCCAACGCGGAAGCGCCGGTACGGCCACAGTTCAGAATGACGACCATCGCCTCAACGAGAACAACCGGAACTACCTGCTGGTCGAGGCAGCTGCTGCCGGCGCTGGCGCAGGAGCCGGCGTCGGAGTCCGTAACAGCGGCTGGAACGGCGGACACCGGCTGGATGCCCGCCAGAAGTACGATTACTCCGTCTGGGCCAGAACCTCCAATCCGGCAGGTTCCACTCTCGCCGTCGCACTGGAAACACCGGAAGGCACCCGCCTCGACCTGGCCAGCATCAAGGTCAAGGGCGACGCCTGGAAGAAATACAACGTGACTCTTTCGCCTAGGGCCTCGACGGCGTCGGGACGGCTTTCCACTGTTGTCCAGGGAACAGGCACAGTCCGTCTGGACATGATTTCGCTGATGCCCCAGGAGACCTGGAACGGCCATGGGCTTCGTAAGGATCTCGCGGAAAAAATCGCTGAGCTCAACCCGGGATTCTTGCGGTTTCCAGGTGGCTGCATCGTCAACACCGGCAGTTACGACTCCTACTCTGCGCCCAATTACACCCGCTCCCGCACGTACCAGTGGAAAGAAACCATTGGCCCGGTTGAGCAGCGTCCCGCCAACAGGAACTTCTGGGGCTACAACCAGACCTACGGCCTCGGCTACATGGAGTATTTCCAGTGGGCCGAAGACCTCAAGGCCATCCCTGTTCCAGTGGTGCCTGTAGGGGTCACCGGCTGCGGCGACAACCGTGCCGTACCGGACCAGGCAACCTTGGACAAGTACATCCAGGACACCCTGGATCTGATCGAGTTCGCGAATGGTGATGCCAGTACCGAATGGGGCGCCAAGCGCATCGCCTATGGCCACCCTGCGCCCTACAACCTGGACCGCATCAGCCTGGGCAACGAGGAGTACAAGCCTGAGTTCAAGGCGTACTTCACCCAGTTCCAGGATGCTGTTGAGGCGGCGTATCCCGATATCCAGGTCATCGGCAACACCGGCCCGGACGATCAAGGGGCCAACTTCGATGACCTCTCCAAGTTCAATGCCGATCGCAAGGTGGACTTCGTCGACGAGCACTACTACAACTCGCCCGACTGGTTCCTGACCAACAACCACCGCTACGACTCCTATAACCGCGACAGCTACAAGGTCTTCCTGGGCGAGTTCGCCTCGTTGGCCAACAAGCCCGAGAACGCGTTGGCCGAAGCGTCCTTCATGACAGGCCTGGAGCGGAACGCCGACGTTGTCCGGATGGCTTCCTACGCCCCGTTGATCGCCAACGAAGCAAACGTCCAGTGGAGCCCGGACCTGATGTTCTTCAACGGCACTTCCATCAGGACCACCCCCAATTTCGAAGTGCAGAAACTCTTCATGAACAATGTCGGCAGCCACGTTGTGCCCAGCTCCCAGAACAACCCCCCAAGCCTGGTGGCACCCGTCACCGGCCAGATCGGGCTCTCGACGTGGGCCACCGCGGCAAAGTACGACGACGTGACGGTCACCAGTACGGACGGCAGCCAGCTGTTTGCCGACGACTTCTCCGGCACGGCCTCGGCATGGACGGGCAATGGAGCTGGATCCTGGTCAGTTCAGGACGGCGCGTACGTCCAGTCGAGCACCACAGCGCTGAACACCATGGTCACGGCCGGAAACCCGGCGTGGAGCAACTACACACTCAAGACCAAGGCCACCAAAACAGCCGGCGCGGAAGGGTTCCTCATCGCTTTCGGGGTCAAGGACACCGGTAACTACTACTGGTGGAATCTGGGTGGCTGGAATAACAGCAAGTCAGTGGTGGAGAAGGCTGTCAACGGGGCAAAGAGCACCCTGATCGAAACCGGCACCACCATTGAGACCGGCCGCCAGTACGATATCCGGATCGAAGTCACAGGGCCGACGGCCAAGCTGTACCTCGACAATGTCCTCTGGGGAACGATTGACGAAACTCCGGTAGATCCCATCTACTCCGTTGCCACCAAAGATGCCGAGACAGGGGAAACAATCATCAAGGTGGTCAACACCTCGGGTGAGGCGGCCGCCGTCGATATCAAAGTGGCCGGAACGGCAAATATCAGCTCTAGTGCCGCGGTAACCACTTTGACCACTACGGATGATGGTCAAAACCTGGCGCCGGCAGCCAGTGTCTTCACAGGAGCAAGCACTAATTTCACATACAACTTCCAACCGAAATCAGTGACGTTCATCCGGCTTGCGCCGGTTGACGTACAAAAAGCCAAGTAAGACTGAGGTGATACCCAGCCGGTTCCGACGGCTGGGTATCACCTTTCCGAAAGCGCTATCAGCGTCTTGACGTTGATCGTGTTAGCGTTCACAATTGGTACTAACCATCAATTTCCAACGAAGGCAAAAGAGGTCGTTGCCTCTTCCCTGGAGGCAGATATGCAGAACGAGAAATCTCCCGCTCCCTACGGTTCCGTGGCTGAGCAATACGTCATCGGCGTTGACTACGGCACCCTCTCCGGCCGCGCTGTGGTCGTCCGCGTCGCGGACGGCAAGGAGCTGGGCAGCGGTGTATTTGATTACCCGCATGCTGTAGTCACGGAGGCGCTGCCTGCCGATGTGGCGGGCGACGGCGGTGTGCGGCTTCCCGCTGACTGGGCCCTTCAGGTGCCCAACGACTATCGCGATGTGCTCCGGAATGCGGTTCCGGCTGCTATCGCCGACGCAGGCATCGACCCTGCCGCGGTCATTGGTATCGCCACCGACTTCACGGCTTGCACGATGGTCCCCGTCAAGGCTGACGGCACCCCGCTGAACGAACTGCCGGAATTCGCCAACCGCCCCCACGCGTACGTAAAGCTGTGGCGCCACCATGCCGCCCAGCCGCAGGCGGACCGCATCAACACCCTCGCCGCTGAACTGGGCGAGAGCTGGCTGCCCCGCTACGGCGGCCTCATCTCCTCAGAGTGGGAATTCGCGAAGGGCCTGCAGCTTCTGGAAGAAGACCCGCAGGCGTATGAAGCCATGGATCACTGGGTGGAAGCAGCTGACTGGATTGTGTGGCAGCTGAGCGGGAACTATGTCCGCAACGCGTGCACCGCCGGTTACAAGGGCATCTACCAGGACGGCCGCTACCCTTCTGCGGACTTCCTCACCGCACTGAACCCTGCTTTCGAGACCTTCGTCAGCGACAAGCTCGAGCACACCATCGGCCGCCTTGGCGACGCCGCCGGTTACCTCACCGCCGAGGCTGCCGCATGGACCGGGTTGCCGGAGGGCATCGCCGTCGCCGTCGGAAATGTTGACGCGCACGTAACCGCACCGGCAGCGAAGGCCGTTGAATCCGGCCAGCTGGTTGCCATCATGGGAACCTCCACGTGCCACGTCATGAACGGAACGGAGCTGCACGAGGTTCCGGGCATGTGCGGCGTGGTTGACGGCGGCATCGTTGATGGCCTTTGGGGCTATGAGGCGGGGCAGTCCGGTGTGGGCGATATCTTCGGCTGGTTCACCAAGAACGGTGTTCCCCCGGCGTACCACGAGGCAGCCGCCGCCGCGGGTCTGGGTATCCACGAGTACCTGACGGAACTGGCTTCCCGCCAGGCCATCGGCGAGCACGGGCTGATTGCGCTGGACTGGCACAGCGGTAACCGCTCGGTGCTGGTGGACCACGAACTCTCCGGCGTCGTGGTTGGCCAGACCCTTGCCACCAAGCCGGAGGACACGTACCGTGCGCTGTTGGAGGCCACGGCCTTTGGTACCCGCACCATTGTGGACGCGTTCCGGGACTCAGGGGTACCGGTCAAGGAATTCATCGTGGCCGGCGGGCTCCTGAAGAACAAGCTCCTGATGCAGATCTATGCGGACGCCACAGGGCTGCAGCTCTCCACCATCGGTTCCACCCAGGGACCTGCCCTGGGATCAGCCATCCACGCCGCTGTGGCCGCCGGCGCTTACCCGGACATCCGGGAAGCAGCGGCAGCCATGGGGTCCGAGCCCGGAGAAGTTTATGTGCCCATCCCTGAGAACGTGGCTGCCTACGAAGCGCTCTTCCAGGAATACCGCACCCTGCACGACTACTTCGGCCGTGGCGCCAACGACGTGATGCACCGGCTCAAGGCAATCCAGCGGGCGGCCAAACCCGGCCTGGGCAGGCACCCCACTGAAGCCAGCGAATCCGACGCCGCAGAGCGGAATGAGAAGGTGGACGCATGAGCACCCTCCTGGAAACAATCGGCCGGCTTCGCGCCGAGGTCTGTGCCCTCCATGGGGAGCTGACCCGGTACGAACTGGTGGTGTGGACCGCCGGCAACGTTTCTGCCCGCGTCCCCGGCCATGACCTCATGGTCATCAAGCCCTCCGGTGTCTCCTACGACGATCTGACCCCCGAATCGATGGTGGTCACGGATCTGTTTGGGACCCCTGTGAACGGTGACCCCACGGAGGGTGAGTGGGGCAACCCGGCCCTCGCGCCGTCGTCGGACACTGCCGCCCATGCGTACGTCTACCGGCACATGCCGGAGGTAGGGGGAGTGGTGCACACCCACTCCACCTACGCCACAGCGTGGGCAGCACGGGGCGAGGCAATCCCCTGCGTGCTGACCATGATGAGCGACGAGTTCGGTGGATCCATCCCCGTGGGGCCGTTCGCCCTCATTGGTGACGATTCCATCGGCCAAGGCATTGTGGACACGCTCAAGGACTCCCATTCCCCGGCAGTCCTCATGCAGAACCACGGCCCATTCACCATCGGCAAGGACGCCAAATCCGCCGTCAAGGCGGCCGTCATGTGCGAAGAAGTGGCACGCACCGTCCACATTTCCCGGCAGCTGGGCGAACCGCTGCCCATCGATGAAGCAGCCATCGAATCCCTCTACGCCCGCTACCAGAACGTCTACGGCCAGTAGGCCCCCACTTTTTCCAGGAGAGACCATGAACAACGCCAACAACACCTCGCTCGAGCAGTATGAAGTCTGGTTCCTGACCGGCAGCCAGCACCTTTACGGCGAGGACGTCCTGAAGCAGGTCGCAGCGCAGTCGCAGGAGATCGCCAACCAGCTCAACGCTTCATCCTCCGTTCCGGTCAAGGTGGTCTGGAAGCCCGTCCTGACCGACTCGGACTCGATCCGCCGCACCGCACTGGAAGCCAACTCTGCTGATCAGGTCATCGGCGTCACCGCTTGGATGCACACGTTCTCGCCGGCCAAGATGTGGATCCAGGGCCTGGACCTGCTCCGCAAGCCGCTCCTGCACCTGCATACCCAGGCCAACGTCGAACTGCCCTGGGCGGACATCGACTTTGACTTCATGAACCTGAACCAGGCCGCTCACGGCGACCGCGAATTCGGCTACATCCAGTCCCGCCTGGGCATCCCGCGCAAAACTGTTGTGGGCCACGTGTCCAACCCCGAGGTCACCCGCCAGGTGGGTGTCTGGCAGCGCGCCTCCGCCGGCTGGGCCGCCGTCCGGACCCTGAAACTGACCCGCTTTGGTGACAACATGCGCAACGTCGCGGTCACCGAGGGGGACAAGACCGAAGCCGAACTCCGGTTCGGCGTTTCGGTCAACACCTGGTCCGTGAACGAACTCGCCGACGCCGTGCATGGCGCTGCAGATTCCGATGTCGACAAGCTGGTCGCTGAATACGAGGATCTCTATGAGGTGGCTGAGGAGCTGAAGGCCGGTGGCGCCCGGCACGAGTCGCTGCGCTACAGCGCACGGATCGAACTCGGCCTGCGCAGCTTCCTGGAAGCCAACGGTTCCGCCGCGTTCACCACGTCCTTCGAGGACCTCGGCGCGCTCCGGCAGCTCCCGGGCATGGCCGTTCAGCGGCTCATGGCCGACGGCTACGGCTTCGGCGCCGAGGGTGACTGGAAGACAGCAATCCTGGTCCGCGCCGCCAAGGTTATGGGCGCGGGGCTCCCCGGCGGTGCCTCGCTCATGGAGGACTACACCTACCACCTCACCCCCGGCCAGGAAAAGATCCTCGGCGCCCACATGCTCGAGGTGTGCCCGTCCCTGACGGCCACCAAGCCGCGCGTTGAAATCCACCCGCTGGGCATCGGCGGCAAGGAAGACCCCGTCCGCATGGTCTTTGACACCGACGCCGGTCCCGGAGTGGTGGTGGCCCTGTCCGACATGCGCGACCGCTTCCGCTTGGTAGCCAACGCCGTTGACGTCGTGGACCTCGACCAGCCCCTGCCCAACCTCCCCGTTGCCCGGGCTCTGTGGTCACCCAAGCCGGACTTCGCCACGTCTGCTGCGGCCTGGCTCACCGCCGGAGCGGCGCACCACACGGTGCTTTCCACCGCCGTCGGGATGGATGTGTTCGAGGACTTCGCCGAGATTGCCCAGACGGAACTGCTCACCATCGACGAAAACACCACCATCAAACAGTTCAAGAAAGAACTGAACTGGAACGCCGCCTACTACAAACTGGCTGGCGGGCTCTAAGGGCTGACACTTCCCTTTGTGGGAACAGAGCGGGGTGCGGCGAATATCTGCCACACCCCGCTTCTGTTTAAGTCTGTTCGCCTGCGGGGTCTGCCAGGTTCTGGAACGCAGCGCCGTGGTCTAGACGAGGCTATGGCGTTGGGCGTATTCTGGCCTCCCGTTGTGCATGTGGGGGTGAAAAATGGACCTCGCGCCAAATGATCGTCGCCGAAGTGTCCTGCGCCCTCTTCTATTTGCCGTTTTCGCGGCCTTGACCTGGCTGATCTGGAGCGCCGGAACCGCGAACGCCGCCCTGCTGGATCCTGACCTCGTGCCTCAGTTGACGGAGACCGGCACCACCACTCTGAAGGATGCCGCCGCCACAGCCGTGCCGCTTCCGGCTGCCGAACCCCCGGCGAACACGCTGCTGCCGGTAACAGATGCCGTGACCGGAACAGTGAACACGGTGACCGATAGCGTGACCGATGCCGTTACTGAGACCGTCGCGGGCACCCTTCCGGCCGTCGACGCAGGACTCGCTGAGGTAGTGGGGGTCGTTGATTCAACGGTAGATCCCGCACTGCCGGTGGTCACGGACGTTGTGGAGATCGTCGACGGCGTCCTGCCGGGCGTGGTGGACGGCGTCGTGGGCGTCCTGCCGGGCGTGGTGGACGGCGTCGTGGACATTGTCCCGCCGGCTCCGTTGCCAGGAACCGATGTAGTTTCGCCTGTTCTGCCGGAGATGCTTCCCCCCGTTCCTGGTGTCCCTCTACCGGGTCAAGAGGGTACCGAAGACGGCCAAACCAGCGAAGCGCCGGCAGACCAGTCAGGTATCGCAGCCATTGAGGCAAACTCCGGGCTGACTTCGCCATCCCCGGATGGTGACCCCGCTGGTCAAATCACGGCAGGAACAAGAACAGGTCAGGCGCTTTTGATCCCGCCTGCGCTGCACGCGCTGGCGGTTATGGGAGAGCCCGCTGGATCAGCGCCGGTACCGGAGACACCCGTCCCCGGAGAACGGCGCCTCCAGGCTGCCCTATCTGCCGTTCCAGGTTCCGCAACTACCGGATCTGCCGGTGGCGGGGCCCAGGCCTGGGCGGATGTGCCAGCGTTCTGGGCAATTCCCTTGGCGGCTCGCTTTGGCAGAATGCCCAGCCTCCAGGAGCTGCCACCCGCCGCTCCACCTTTCGATCCCGGGTCCACCCCCGACTGAATGGGTCAACTCTGCCCTTTTCCAGGCAGACGAAGGCCCCGGACGCTGTCAGCGTTCGGAATGAAACTTCAGTCAGGAGAATCTCATGTCTGTTTGCACCCGACTGGACTGTGCCCGGGCCATAACCCGGGAACGGTCCTCCGCCAAAGGGCGGACCGGTTGGTGGCCGCATGTGGTGCGGGGCGCCGTCGGCAACTGGCCGGACCCCTTGGCCCCGACCGACTAGCTGTCCATAGTTAGTCGGCTTTCGATACCGGCTGTCTGGCCGGGTCACCCGGCCAGACACCCGGCACCTTTCCTGGCCGAGCAGCGGGCTGAACAACCCTGCCCGGGTTGATCGACTGTTGCCAAAGTCCAGGTTGGCCTCTCTCTCTGTTCACCCAAGCTGTCGCCGCGCTGCTGGGGGGCGCGGCGGCAGCGTCTATCCATTGAGGAGGAATTTCGGGGCTGATATTCCAAATCCCTTGACGTACCAAGCTCTATCTTCAAGAATGTTCTATAACGTTGTAGAACTAGAGCGAGGATCCTTCCCTTGAGTAATACAGGCAATACTGAATCAGCCACGGCACAGATCACCATCGACCCCGCCTTCACGGTTGGGCCGGTACGCAGGAGAACTTTCGGCTCCTTTGTGGAGCACTTGGGCCGCTGCGTCTATACGGGTATTTTCGAGCCCGGCCATCCTTCTGCTGACGAGGACGGCTTCCGCACCGACGTGCTTGAGCTCACGCGCGAGCTCGGGGTTTCCACCATTCGCTACCCCGGCGGAAACTTCGTCTCCGGCTACCGGTGGGAAGACGGTGTGGGGCCCGTGGAAAAGCGCCCGGTCCGTCTGGACCTCGCTTGGCACACCACGGACCCGAACCACGTTGGCGTGGACGAGTTCGCCAAATGGACTGTGAAGGCCGGCGTCGAACCAATGATGGCCGTAAACCTCGGAACCCGGGGCACTCAGGAGGCTCTGGACCTTCTTGAATACTGCAACATCGACGGCGGCACCGCGTTCTCGGATCAGCGCCGGGCCAACGGCGCGGAGACCGGCTATGGCATTAAGATGTGGTGCCTTGGCAACGAAATGGACGGTCCCTGGCAGATCGGCCACAAGAACGCCCTGGAGTACGGACGCCTCGCAGCGGACACAGCGCGAGGCATGCGGATGATCGAGCCTGACCTGGAGCTCGTGGCCTGCGGAAGCTCCTCACCCGGTATGGACACCTTTGGGGAATGGGAGCGTGTTGTCCTGACGGAGACCTACGACCTGGTGGACCTCGTTTCCGCCCACCAGTACTTTGAAGACTTCGGCGACCTGCAGGAGCACCTTTCCGCGGGCCACAAGATGGATCAGTTCATCCGCGACACCGTGGCCCACATCGACCACGTGAAGTCGGTCAAGAAGTCCTCCAAGCAGGTGAACATTTCCTTTGATGAGTGGAATGTCTGGCATGGCAGCCGCGCGGAATCCAAGGTTCCGAGCGGCAAGGACTGGCCCGTGGCACCCGTGCTGCTGGAGGACCGCTACACGGTGGCGGACGCCGTCGTCGTCGGTGATCTCCTGATCACCCTGCTCCGGAACACGGACCGGGTGCACTCCGCCAGCCTTGCCCAGTTGGTTAACGTTATTGCCCCGATCATGACCGAGCCGGGTGGCCGCGCCTGGAAGCAGACCTCGTTCCACCCCTTCGCGCTCACCTCCCGCCACGCCGCGGGTACCGTGCTGAAGGTTGCACTGGAATCGCCTTCGCTCAACGCCGGGAAAATCGAGAACTTCGACGCGCTGTCAGCAGTGGCCACCTTCGACGCCGAGACGGGTGAGGCGGTGGTGTTCGCCGTAAACCGATCGGTCACGGATGCGCTCACCTTGGATGCTGCCGTCGCTGGATTGGGCAACGTGCGCGTCGTCGAGGCTGTGACCTACGCGAACAAGGACCCGTACTGGCAGGCAACCGCTGACGATTCGACGTCGGTCCTGCCCACCGAAAACCCTTCGGCAAAGCTCGACGGCGGGCGGCTCACCGCCGAGCTTCCGGCGGTGTCCTGGAGCATGATCCGCCTTGCTGTGGACGCCTAGCGACTAGCTAGGAGCCGGGTATTGCTCAGATAAGGGCAGGGTCCAGGTTGACGGGGGAGTCCAGGTCTCGGGTGCAGACCAGGACTCCCCCTTCTACGTGGAGGCGGGCCGCGTGGATGCTGGTGCGCTGCTCCCGCAGTGCCTGGGCGGGGTCGAGCAGTCCGTTGACCATTTCTGTGTCCTGCCACTCGGGATGGGTGAAGTAGAAAATGTAGGCATGGTCGCCCTGGGTGACAACATCTGCATGTCTGCCATACGTAGCGTCATCGGGGCCGCTCCCGGGAGCGTCGAGGATGAGTCCGTTGTTGGCCTCCTGCCGCTCCCACATCAGGCCGTCTACAGAACGGTGCACAGCCTGGCCGCGCCATTCGTCCACCACCATCCAGTACCACCCTCCCAGCAGGAAAACGTTGGGCCCTTCGTGGGCGGGGCGGCCAATCACCTGCCCTTCCGGCCGCCAGCCGGTGAGGCCTGTTGCATCGTTGCTCACGGCTGACCAGGTGGTGGCGCCGTCTACTTCATCTTTGAACCACAGGCGTGGTTGGCCGTCCGCCACCACAGCGAAGGCGGCGTCGATCACGTTCTCTGAACCGACGTCGATCCTTTCGATGAAGTCCCACTGCTCAAGGTCATCGCTGGTGAAGTGAACCAAACGGCGCTCTGTCTGTTCAGCCCATGTTCCGGGTGCTCCGGCACCCCATGTGAGGAACATGTGGTACTTCCCCTCGTGCCAAACAACCTCCGGCGCCCAGTGCGTGTTGAGACCGGGAGATTCCTCCGGATCCAGACCGTCCACCACGCCGCGGTACTCCCAGGACGATCCACCATCCCGGGAGACGGCGACCCCGATCCGGGTGCCGGTAATCCATTCACATCCGTCCGCCGCAAGTGTTGCCCGGCGTGCGGTGTAAAACATCCACCACTCTTGCGTGCCGCGCTTGTGGATGACTGTGGGGTCGGCGGCGCCGTCGAATACGGGGCAGCGGAAGAGAGGGGAGTCAGGGATCATGACGAAGAGTTTACAACGTTGGAGAAGGCCATGGAAGGGGGGACTGGACTGGCTGGATTGACGAAGCTATTCTGGCCATCCAGGTAGCAGTTATGGACCACAAGGGAGACGAAGATGTCCGAATCCAACCCTGAATCGGCCGAGTCAATCGACAGCCAGGACATCGCAGAGATCCAAAGAGACGGCAGCCTTACTGCTGCTGACCGCATGGACCTGATCGCAAACCAAGCCGTGCCGGACGGCGACGAAGAAGAACTGGACCTTGGCCCGGAATCAGATTGACGCGGCCGGCGGCCGGGGTCTCAACAACAACAAACGGCAATATTGGATGCCGGCCCCGACCTCAGCCACGTGGATATTGAAACCAACGCGAGTGACCGGGCTCGCCTCATCAATCGATCGTATTTGAGACGTTCAAGACTGCGCGTGGAGTCTTCAGGGCAGTGTCCGTGACCGTTTGCGTGGCCTTGAAGAATTGGCTTGCGGGACGGTCCGGCTTTAGAATCTTCACTCCTCAAAGGGCGAGGGCCTGCACGCTCTCAAAACGAGCGAAACGACTGAATGTTAGTTTTTCCTCAAAGGTCTCCGTCCACCCCCCCTTACCCTTGGTAGGCAGATATGCAGTACATCCTCGTTTTGCAGTGGCCAGCTACCTCTGATACCGACTTTGATGCGCTCATCTCGATGGAGGGTCTCCTGGACGCAGACCTCCCGGATGCACACGGCTTGGTAGACGGCCACGACTTTGGCGCCGGCCAGATGAACATCTTCGTCCACACCGACCGACCACTCGAAGCGTTTCAGGACGCGATGACATCGCTGGGACATGACCCACGATGGGTTGGCGTACGGGCGGCATATAGGCCGGCCGATGGAGATCTTTATGTGGTCGTTTGGCCGAAGACGCTTGAAGTGTTCTCGGTGTCGTGACGCCCTCGCTGTTGTTCCGACACTGCCCGAAGGATTGACCCGAGGGCTTGCGCGGCAAGCACCGGACCTTAGGGTGTAGTGATGACGGCGCGTTTAAAGGAAGCCCAAAGTATTTCCACTTTGCTCGCCGGGCTCGATGATGCCGGCGTGCAAATGCTTCTCGATGCTGCTGAGCCAGTAGGCGTTGGTATCGGGGGAACAACCAAGAAAGTCCGCATCGGTGAACAGACTGCCTTCCTGAAACAGCTCCCACTGACGAGCGTCGAAGAAGCTGATCCGACTGCCACCACAAGCCGGCTTCACCTTCCCTTCGTCTCTCACTACGGCATAGGAAGCCCTACCCACGCGGTCGGGCGGGAACTGGCAGCACATCAAGCAACCTCCACGTGGGTTCAAGCTGGAACCGTGGATTTCTTCCCGCTGCTGCTCAACTGGCGAGTGTTGGACCTGACGTGTGAGGCAGACCTCAGCGAGTTCGACGGCGATGCTTCTCCCCGCCAGTGGGGGCCACATTGGCCTCAAATGCAGAGCAAACTTGCCGCGATGAAGTCCGCATCTAAAAGCATGGTGTTCTTCCTTGAGTACGTGCCCGAGACGCTGGGCGCCTGGGTGCGCAGGTGTGTAGATGAGGGCACTGGGGCGACCGTCTTCCCTGACGTGGTCGACCAACTTCTTGAAGCCACAGCATGGATGAACAGCCAGGGATTCCAGCACTTTGACGTGCACCCGGGAAACATCCTCGTACGGGAGGGCAGGCTGCTCTTCACGGACTTCGGCCTGGCACTTCACCGCGAATTTGACCTCACTGCGGAGGAAAAAGCATCGATGCCCGATCATGACGGCTTCGACCGTGATACTGCCCTGATGCACCTGTTCCACTGGACGCTATTCGAACTCGGCTATACCTCCGGTCCGCAGCGGCTGGAGTTGTTGCGTGCCGCCGCAGCTGACCCAGCCACACCAGCGCTGGACCCAGTGCGTGCGGCACTCGGCGACGGTGCTGATCTGATTGCGCAGCATGCGAGTGTCGCTGTCTACATAACCGAGATGTTCGGCGTCCTTATGGAGGATGCGTTCGCTCCGCAGTATCGATACGCCTAGACCTTGGAGCCCAAGACGGTCAGTCGTCCCAGTGAGCGATCCGCTTGCGGACGTCCGCTGACGGACCCAGTTTGGGGCGGACCATGCACGAGCGCTTGCGGCCTCTCGATTCGTCTTCAGTGGATCGGGGTATGCGATGGCCCGCAGCCCGCGCATGCTGCCCACCGGTGGAGGAGCGAGCTTTGCGCCGCTAGGCGCGATCGAGCCTTGAACCTTGAGCCTTGAGCCGAGCATCCGCGCGATCTACGATGAACGGCCAGGAAGGCAAACAAAGCGACAAGGGGCGTGCCAGGATGTGCGTGGGGAGGGATCACTGTGGGTGAGGTTGCTTACGGGTCATTGGCGTCGGTGTATGAGTGGCTGGTGCCGGATGCTAAGGCGTCCCCGGCGGGCAATGCGCAGGCGTTCGAGATGGTGACGGCGGGGCTCGACCCGGGGGGACAGATCTTGGACTGCGCCTGCGGGATTGGGTTGCTGGCGGTGGGGCTGGCTGAGGCCGGGTTCCGGGTCACCGCGTGCGATGCCAGCCCGGCGATGGTCGAGCGGACCCAGGCGCTGGCTCGCGCTCACGGAGTCGAGGTGTCGACGCGGGTATGCCGCTGGGACCAGCTACCCGATCAAGGCTGGCAGGACCGGTTCGACGCTGTGTTGTGTGTCGGGAACTCGCTCGCGCACGCCGTCGGACGCAGTGGCCGGCGCGCCGCACTCGACGGTATGGCATTCGTGTTGGCGACAGATGGGGTGCTGGCGCTGACCTCCCGCAACTGGGAGCAGATCCGCTCAGCCGGCAGCAGGCTGGACGTCTGGGACCGGCTCGTGGAACGCGCCGGCCGCAAGGCAGTGGTGGTGTACTCCTGGCAGGTGCCGCCTTCATGGGACGCCGAACACCACCTGCAGATCTCCGTGGCAGCACTCCAGGACGGTGACCAGCTGCAGGTGACGAACGAACTGCTGCCGATCTGGCCCTTCCGCCACGAGGAACTCCTAGCCGATGTCGCGGCCGCAGGTCTAAGCCTCGCAGGGTCCACGTACGACGCGACCCAACCGAATTATCTCGTCACCGCTCAGCGACGCGCAGAGTTACCGACCTGACCCACATTCTCCTCATCCCGGCGTCGCATGATCACACCGTCCGCGGCAAGACCGGACGGCCATGTAGCGTCCCGCTCAGGCACCGGCTGACGGGCGGTACCTACTGCTGGGCCGGGTGTAGGCTCCAGTCGTATGGAAGTTGATACGGATGCCTGCATCCTCCGGTAGGCCCACTTGGCTGCTGTACTTTTGCCGTGTGCTGTGATGACGAATTTGTACGGGTTTGGATGTCTTCGATGGCAGTAAATGGGATGTAGTGGGTTTTGTCCCCGTTGCACACTTCGAGTCCGGATTCTGTAACGGTCAGACGCGGCCGCGGTCCCCAAAGCTCCGCGCTCCGGGTACACGCTCGCTATCCGCTCATGTTCAACAATCCACGGACCGATGAATCGACCAAAGAACCTGTGGCGGAAGACTAATCTCCGTTCCGTGATGTCCATCCAGATTCCGGGACGACCACAACTCGTACCCCAGGGGAGGACCAGGCCGCCGACGACGACGAAGTCTTCAGCCATGTCTTGTCCTTTCATCATGAGCAGCAACGTCCACCGAGTACGGTCTGATTTACCGTTAGGTCAAAACTCGAAACAGGTGCAAGGGAAATGGGTATTTCCGAGGTTACGGAATGCAGAGGGACTGGCCGTGTCTACTCTGGCCACGACGAATTTGATCGTGAGAACCACAGCCACGCACGCTTTGTTTCGGCTCTCAAAGGCATAAAAGAAGGGCCGACGACGACTGGGGGGAATCCTGGTCTCAGAGGATTCATCGCCGTCGGCCCCGCTCGGTATCCGGTTGACTGGTGTCTGTTCCCGAAAAATGTTGCGTTTCAGAAGGTGGCCGATATCATCCCAAGGTGTTTGCCCTTTTAGTTAACGTCAGTTCGGCCTCTTGGGCACGAGTAGCAAATACCCACTTTTTAGAGCCCGCTACTTGTTGATTCGGAAGGGGATCAGAACGCCTTCTCGCTTGGGCAAGTGCAGGGGCTGGCACGTCGGCTGGCCCCTGCACTTATTTAGTTTGTGGCTGGCGTCAGCGATCCGTTCCTGTTTTCGTGGATTGGGTTACTGGGGGATGTTGACGTTTGCCGGATGGTTGCCGTAGCTCTTGTCATCGTAGGCCGCGCCACCCAGTCCGCAGAGTTGGGCGGCGGTGAGGCCGGCCGGTGCTGCTGCCAGGAGGTCTTGTCCTCTCCGTCCACCGTTACTGTGCTGGCGTACAGGGAGTTGCTTGCTTCCTTGCACACGAGAACGATGACCTTGAAGTCGCGGGGGTCGGTGAACGTGAGAGTCACTGTTCCGCCGGCTCCAACAACGGCCTGCTGTGGTGCTGCGGTGTCGTGTCCTGCTGGTGTTGTGGTTTCAACCACCCAGTAGTCACAGCAGTAGCGGCGCCGTACCACCGCAGTCGCCGACGGTACGGTTTGGTTATCGCTCATCGATCATAAATGGGCCCCGGAGCCGACAGAATCGGTTCTCCGGGGCCGTGCAGTCCGCAGGTTTTGGTTAGATGTTGCGGATACTTGTGTAACTTGCTCTTGGGGGGTCCTGCTCACCTCATGAGCGGTCGACTAACCCGCGATCTGGATGGCAGGTTCGGTGAACCCCGCGAAGGTCAGCGTGTACTCGTAGCTGATGGCCGTGCCGGTGACTTCCGGTGTCCAGTTGGGGTTCGGGCAGCTGAAATCGGCCAGGAACTCCTCCGAGCTCGTTCCGGTCGCGCTCTGCGCAGGGACGATCAGCCTGCCGTTCTTGGTGGAGGTCAGCTCTGACGAGGTCGTTGTTGTCTCGGACTCCGTGAACGGATCGACGACCTTGTTGTTCGTTCCCGGGTTGTGGCACACGCCCGTGAAGGTGCTGGTGACTGCCAGTTCTACCGTTGCGTTCGTGTTCCCGACGCCTGCGATTTGCGTGCCGGTGCAGGTTACGGTGAGGCCATTGAGCGTACAGACGGGTTCGGCGGCGCCGCGCGCGTAGTGGGCTCCCTGAGGAGCGTTGGCGAAGTTTGTGACCGCATGTGCCGCAGTCATACCCGTTACGAGGACGAACAGGATTGCCGCGAACAGAGTCAGGACGCGACGGAGTGATAGCTTCATTTTTCAGGCTTTCTGCAGGTGCCCTGGGCCTCGACCCGAAGGCACAAATAACAGGAACTCGGGAATCCGGCATGCGCCGGTCCGTGTGCGCTTCGGAAGCCTTTTCCAGACCCCAAAGCCACAAGGCCGCAGCATCCACAATGAGCTGCGCCTTTCAAATCGGACGAGCGAGGAGTGCCTTTGCCTATGCCTGTCCTCGCCACTCAACAGATAGGCAGTCTACGGCTAATTGTTCATGCTGATATTTGGATTCTTTCAGTGCAAATAATGCAAAAATGAATCCGCCGATTCCCAGTCATGGCGGGATGCCTGCCATCAACGGCAGGCGACACTGAGGCCTTATACATGGCTCCCGACGGGTACATCTTACGTCTGTGCGACGTAGTGTAAAAGAGACTGACGGTACTAAATGAGGGAGTCTTGGAGAGCGCCTTAGGCTGAGCATCCGCCAAATCTGCAACCACGCGCGTGCAGCATCGCAGTGAGCTCATTAGCGAGGGCCTGTGTTTGCCCTTCGAGCACCACACTGGCGTGCTGGGCGGTGACGAAATCGGAATTCTTCACAGCATGGCCGATGCTGCGGCATTGGTGTGCGACCTGAAGTCCTCCCACCATGGACGCTGAAGATGCCAGGCTCAGTACGGCATCCATGGCCGCGCTCAGGTCCTGATCGCCTACGGCGCGTTGGATCCTGTTCATCCGGGACGGGAGCATGTTCCGGAATTCGGTGATGAACCGAAGTGCGATGCTTTCGCCGTCGAGTTCGTAGGCCAGGATCCGGAAACAGGAATCGTCCAGTACCGGATCAATTCCGGCCATCGTTTTTCCGTTGCATCAAACCGCCAGGAGAGTAGAAGGATTGACTCGTTCATGCCAACCCCCTGCTGGCATGAATAACATTGCCCGCCATCTCTCAAGGAACACACCCTAATCGACAAGAACTTACTCAAAACTGCATCAATCCCAAGCTTCCCTCAAACTTGGGAGCGATGGCTGTGACAGATTTGGATGGCCCCGGTAGGACGGATATATCTGGCCCCACTTCATGACTCGCCGGGCACCTTGTGACGGTTATTTGTGGCCCCACCTTCAACGTTGGATTCATCAGTGGATGGATGCGGCGGAAGGTTGGTCTGGATGGAGTCGAGAGTGGAGTTGTTCGCGCGGATCCGAAGGGACGCCCGGGTTGAGGGCCTGTCGGTTCGTGCGTTGGCCGCCCGGTACGGAGTCCACAGAAGAACTGTGAGGCAGGCACTGGATTCAGCTGCCCCTCCGGAGCGCAAACAGAGACAAGGGGTGTCCTGGAGGCTGGAGCCGTTCAAGGGCGCGATCGACGCGATGCTGATCGAGGATACAACGGCTCCGCGGAAGCAGCGTCATACCGCACGAAGGATTTTGGCCCGGCTCATCGAAGAGCACGGTGCGCAGGAGCTCTCGTATTCCACGGTGCGTGATTACGTAAGGGTCCGTCGGGCCCAGATTGATGTGGAGGCCGGACGCCGCGTTGAGGTGTTTGTTCCTCAGGAACACGCGCCGGGCGCCGAAGCCGAGGTGGACTTCGGCGAGGTCTATGTCGTGCTGAACGGGGTGAAGACGAAGTGCCACATGTTCATCTTCCGGCTGTCGCATTCGGGCAGAGCCATTCACCGGATTTACCCGACTCAGGCCCAGGAAGCCTTTCTCGAGGGCCACATCGAGGCCTTCAACGTTCTTGGCGGCATCCCGACTAAACACATCCGATACGACAATCTCACCAGCGCGGTCACCGCTGTGGCGTTCGGGCAAGGCCGGCAGCGCCATGAGAACGACCGGTGGGTGTTGTTCCGTTCGTTCTACGGCTTCGATCCCTTTTATTGCCAGCCTGGCATCGCAGGCGCCCATGAAAAGGGCGGAGTTGAAGGCGAGGTGGGCTGGTTCCGGCGCAACAGACTCTCGCCCATGCCAGTCGTTGGTTCCCTGGATGAGCTCAATGACCGCATCCGGGGATGGGAAGCCCAGGACGATCACCGGCGGATCAATGACAGGATCCGCACCATCGGTCAGGACTTCGAGATTGAACGGCCGTTCTTGGCCTCGTTGCCGGCGGGGGAATTTGATCCAGGTCTGGTGCTAACACCCCGAGTTGATAGGTCTTCGATGGTCACGGTCCGGATGGTGAAGTACTCCGTCCCGGCCCGGCTCATCGGCCGGAGGGTCCGGGTCTCGTTGCGGGCGTCCGAGCTCGTGCTCTTCGACGGCCGCACCGTGGCCGCCAGGCATCAGCGGGTCGCTGCCCGGTCCGGGCAATCGGTCCAGTTGGATCACTATCTCGAAGTACTCAAGACCAAACCCGGCGCCCTTCCCGGCTCCACTGCTTTGGCCAGGGCGCGGGAGTCTGGTGCGTTCACCAGCGCGCATGAGGCCTTCTGGGCTGCCTCTCGCCGGGTCAACGGTGACGCCGAGGGGACCCGTGAACTCATCGACGTCCTGCTGCTGCACCGCTCGATGGACGCAGGAGACATCCATGCAGGCATCACTGCGGCGCTGGGGGTGGGTGCTGTCAGTGCCGACGTCGTCGCGGTCGAAGCCCGCAGACACGCCGCGGCATCTTCATGGGGTGGGGCCAGTTCCGACTGTCATCCCGGTGCTCACGGCGAATTGAAAGTGCAACGGGTTGTCAGTCTCACCCAGCGCCGGCTGATGGACCCCGCCGCCGTCATTGCCGGGCTCCCGCCTGACGCCCGGCCCCTGCCCTCGGTCAGTGCCTATGACGAGCTGCTGGCCAAACGTTCCGAACACCCTGCAGGAACCGCGTCGAAGGAGAACATCGCATGAGCCCCACCGCACCGACGACCACCATCACCCCGACTCTGCGCCGGCGCCGCGGCCTGACCGAACAGGCAGCGGTTGCCGCCGTGGACCAGGCCTGCCGCCGGCTGCGCTTGCCCACCATCCGTGGGGTTCTGGACGAAGCCCTCACCGTCGCCGGGAAGGAACAACTCTCCTACCACGGATTTCTGGCCGAGCTGTTGCTGGCGGAGTGCGACGACCGGGACCGGCGCTCGTCCATCCGCCGTGTGAAAGCTGCGAACTTTCCCCGGGATAAGTGGCTCGGGGACTTTGATTTCGATGCAAACCCGAACATCAACCCCGCCACCATCCACACTTTGGCCACCGGGGAATGGATCCGCAAAGGACAATCCCTCTGCCTGATTGGGGACTCCGGAACCGGCAAATCCCACCTGCTCATCGGACTCGGTACTGCCGCCGCGGAGAAGGGTTATCGGGTTAAGTACACCCTCGCTACCCGGCTCGTAAACGAACTCGTCGAAGCCGCCGATGAAAAGGTCCTGGCCAAGACCATCGCCCGCTACGGCCGCGTGGACCTGCTTTGCATCGACGAGCTTGGCTACATGGAACTGGACCGCCGGGGCGCCGAACTCCTGTTCCAGGTCCTGACCGAACGAGAGGAGAAGAATTCCATCGCAATCGCATCGAACGAGTCATTCTCCGGCTGGACCAAAACTTTCAGCGACCCACGCCTGTGCGCCGCGATCGTGGACCGGCTGACCTTCAATGGCACGATCATCGAAACCGGCACGGACTCCTACCGGCTCGCCCACACCATCGCCCAACAGAGCGCGAGCTAATCGGTCGATCATGGTTACGACCGTCCTGGGGAAAGTATGGGCACTCGACACTGCGGCAGATGTTCAGTGTTTAGCAATAACTGACAGACTGGACCAATGACCGATCACGAAGTGTTGAGTGCTGCACTAAAGCGCGCAGATGCCCTGGCGCGACGTGACGGAGAAACGCTAAGTCGGCTTTTGCACCCCAAGTTTTGCTGGACATCCCATAAAGGAGACCAGTTCAATCGGGAGACGTACCTTCGGTCCAACATAGAAGGCCAGAACACGTGGCACGCCCAAACCCTTGAGCAGGCGGATATCACGGTGATCGGGGACATGGCAGTTCTTACGTGCCTCGTCACCGACGACGTAACAACGATGGGCAGCCAAAACCAATAGTGCATGTCGGGGTTGGTGCACTGGGTCTCACTGGACAACTGTAGCGGCCCCACCTACGTGCTCTGGAGCTTGGCCGACCGGCTGCTCGTGCGCCGAACCGCCATGGACACAGCCGGAAACCAACGAACCCCCGAAAACGCTCACTGACGGCCTACGACCACTGAACCGAATAGGACTTAATTATCCAGAGGAGATGCAGATTGATGCAGCCGAGCAGTGGGCGGTAGCCGAGGAAAGGGCGGTATTGATATCTTTGCGGCGTGGGTGGCGGTGGCGCGCTCGACGGCGTTGCGAACCTGCTCGGTCGGGCAAGGAAAGCCGTTGAGGTCATCCCTTAGGGACGCCTCGAATGGGATCGCCTGCTGGAGTAGGCCACGGGCCCTCTGGATGCTCGACAGGGCACCTTGGAGCATGGAGAAGTCGCTCGACTCGTCAACCAGAGAGAGGTTCGCCAGATTGAATTGGTAAACGCAGATGAGAGCGTAAAGGTAATTATCGACTAGCCGAAATTCCAAGGTGGCCTCGGGATGCGTTATCCACTGCCGCTGGTAGTCGAGGAGTTCCTCCTCGGCGGGAGCCCAACTTCGGAACGCCGTGGCGCAGATGTGGAAGGGCAACAGACCGTTCGGCTCGACCTGACGCGAGTCCAGGAGGCTAAGCGAACTATCGTTCGTGATCCGGTATCTATCAAGTTCCGAAGGGATTGCCGGATTAGCTATTTCAGGGGGCGCGTCCGCGACGGCACTTCGCAAGCGTGAGTTGAAGTCTGTGCCCCAGGGGATCACTATTGTTCGCCAAGATCGGTCCTGGAAAAGAAAGCTCGACGCGGTCATGACGTTAGCTTACGGGTTCGGCTCAATTCCGGTAGTTCGTGGTCCGGAGAATGGAAGCGGCGTTGTTGACGCGAGGAGATCTAGGACTGATTTTAGTAACGCTTTGCCCACTTGCTGCGGACTGCGCCGCCCAGAGAAGGCACGCCTCCGGTACACCCTTCGACCGATTCATGCGTCGAATCGATCACCAATAGCGCTGCATTTGATACACCTTGGAAATACCGATCCGCGCCCGATATCGGTCTGGTTCTTACGCCCTCGCCGCCTGATCAGGCCCCGGCCTGCGCTTCCAAGTCAATGAGCTGCCGACGAGGTCCGGCTCCACCGATAAGCCGGCGCACCTCGTCCCTGGTGGCGCGGGCTTGGGCCACTGCCCTACCGCATGCCTATGACGCAAGTATGGGTTCATGAAGAAGAGGGCTGGCTGCTTGTCGCCGGACATGCAGGTCCGCTTCTCTAACCAACACGTGTCGGGGATCCGCTACCTGCATCTCCTATGGCTCAGTGACTCCGCTGGTTCGTCCAGGAACAGAGCTTGAGGACTTTTGGTGGGGCCAGACATAACCGTCCTGCCGGGGCCAAAAAGGATTGACATAGTCAGAGCGAACCGAGTGACGTGCGAAAACGCTGAATGCAGCTTCCAAACACTCGATCCGATCCATGAAAAAGTGAACGTTGAGGGTTCGGCGGATTCAGGCGGTCATTGCAACAGGAGTCCTTCGATCAGTTCGATCGGTTTTTTGAACTCTAGTCGTTTGCGTGGCCGGTCGTTGAGTTCCTGGGCGACCCAGTCGAGGTCTTCGGCGCTGTGGATGCTCAGGTCGGTGCCTTTGGGGAAGTACTGGCGCAGCAGGCCGTTGGTGTTTTCGTTGATGCCGCGTTGCCAGGGTGAGTGCGGGTCGCAGAAGTAGATGTCTATGCCGGTGTCCATTTTCACGCTCTTCCAGGCCTGCATTTCGATGCCCTGGTCCCAGGTGAGGGAATGCCTCAGCGCCTCGGGGAGTGTCTTGATCTTCGCTGCCAGGGCGTCTCGCATTTGCTCTGCCTTGTAGCCATCGGGCAGATGAACGAGCATCGTGTAGTTGGTGGTTCTCTCCACGAGGGTCCCGATCGCGGACAGGTTGCCTTTGCCGATGATGAGATCGCCCTCCCAATGCCCCGGCACCGCACGGTCCTGAACCTCGGGGGGACGTTCAGAGATATTGATCATCCCCGGGATCCGGTTCTTCCGCTGGCCGGCCTTCCTGCAGGGCTGCCTGAGTGCACGTCCTGTGCGTAAACACGCGGCCAGATCACGGTTCAGGGCTCCACGGGACTGAACATAGAGGGACTGGTAAATGGTCTCTGGTGACACCCGCATCTCCGGCTCATCGGGAAACTCCACCCGCAGGCGTCCTGCGATCTGCTCAGGCGAGTACTTCTTTTGCAGATCCTCCTCCACCTTCGCACGCAACCCAGTGTTCGTGTGCAGTTTCGCCGGTTTGGGCCGAGAAGCGCGCTCATACGCCAGCGCGTGGGCCGACGTCGCCCGATAGGGCAACCCGGGTAATGAATTGCGCCGAAGCTCCCGGGACACAGTCGAGGCAGACCTGCCGATCACCGCCCCGATCCGGCGCAACGAATGTCCCTGGCCGCGCAACACCGCGATCTCTTCACGCTGGGCAAAGGTCAGGCACCTGCCCTTCAAATCCCTGCCGCGGCGTGGCCTGACACCCCCGGCCTCGAACAGGACCCGGCGCCCGGTCCGCCTGTTCGAATTGATCGGGACAACCGCGTCAGTGATGAAATCACCAGCCTGCATCCCGGCCCAGAACAGCTGCAGAAGATCCGGTCTTACATAAATCGAATACCTCGCCATGACAACACCCATCCGCTAAGTGTTGCAATCACCGCAAGAACCCAAGGTTCGGCTTACGGGCGCTAGGCGTGACAATTAGGGCCACAAAAATGCCGACGCGTATCCCTGCGATTCACAGGAGGATTTCGTGTGGACTTCGGAGCTTTTTGGCGGTGTTTTGTTGACGCTCTTTGTCGTTAGTTGCCGATGACCAGGGTGCTGGCGGCTGCTTCGATGACATCGTCGGTGATGGTTTCGAGTTGGTTGATCTTCAGTACACGGGTGATCTGGGGGAAGAGCCGCTCAAGGAGCCGGAAGTTTCCGCGGGTGATCCGTTCGATCGCGGCGATTGCCTGGGCGTCGGTGAAGTCGTCCGGGTCAAGTGATCGGCCGAGTCGTTTCCAGTGCCGATCCAGGACGAACAAGAGCTCGTCGCGACCGAGTGCTCTGTAGCGGTGGGAAAAGCCGAGACGGCTGTAGAGCTGAGGGTAGTGGCGGAATCGCTGGTCGATGCCGGGCATGCCGATGAGGACGATCCCGAGATGGGTGCGGTCGTGGTTGTCGCGGAGGAGTTCCAGCGCGGTTGGGGTGAGGCGTTCGGCTTCATCAATAATGAGCAGTTCGACCAGCTTGGTGATGTCGTTCATGATGCGAGGGGTTGTTGGGTCGTTTCGGCGGAGGTGGCCATCGATGCAGGAGGCGATCCGGACCTGGGAGAGGTGGATTTCTGCCATGAGTTCTCTGGGGCGGCAGAGTACTTCGGGTGTGTAGAAGACGGCGCGGGATCTGTTGGCGAGTGAGTAGTGTTTGGCATCTTCCTCTGCGTCGCGGGACCGCCACTCTGTTATGTAGGGTTCCAGGGCATCCCAATTTGCATAGCGCCGGGCGGAGTTGGTTTTGCCGACGCCGGCGTCGCCATGGCAGATGCCGATGGTGTGCTCTTTTCGCACGGCGTTGGCGAACTCGGTGAAACGCCGGTGTTCTTTGGTCACGATGAATGGCTGGTCCATCATTCGTCCTCTTCGTAGGTGCGAAGCCGCGGCCGGCGGGGCGGTGGTTCAGCGGTTCGAGGTCGTTCGCGGGCAGCAATGATCGGGATGCGGTCGTTGATAGTGCGGCGCAGTTCGCGCCGACGTGCCCGGCGCGCGGCTTCGACGTCACGCAAACTCAGCCGGAGATTCGGGTGGTCCTCGTCGATGGCGGTGCAGATGAAGGTGCCATGGTCATAGACGCGGATCTCGGAGATGTCTCGGGGGTCGTAGCGGATGGTGATAGTGCGCCCGACGAATGGTGCCAGCGTGGGCGAGAGGTAGCGCTGGCCTTGGAAGTGGATGCCGTCGCGTTGCACGACGCGGTTCTTCGGGACGGCGAGGAGGAACCCGTCGAGTTCTTCGAGAGTGTCGGGCATGCGTGGAAGCCAGCCGTCAGCGACCCATGCGTCCCTGGGTGATGTGCCGAGCTCGCTGTGAGTCCGCTCGTTGTACGTGGTGATGAATGCCCCGATCTCGCGGTCGAGTGTGGGCAGGTCGAGCACGGGCTGCGGTGTGCGGGTTCCCGGTCCCAGGCGTCCTGGCAGCGCGGCGAGCACTTCCGTGTTGATCGTTCCGAAGAAACGCTCGATCTTGCCGCGGCCTTGAGGCCGGCCGACGGTGGAGTGGATGGTTCGGATGTGCAGCGCGACGGCGGTGCGTTCAAGGTGGTGGCTGGTGAAGTCAGAGCCGTGATCGACGTGCAGGATGTCAGGCAGTCCGCACATCACCCAGGACGGATTCTGTTTGGGCCAGATCGCCTGCCGCAGTGCTAGTGCTGTATTCAGGGCTGAGGGTGCGCCGGTAAAGACGGTGTATCCGCAGATTGCCCGGGAATAGTCGTCCATCACGGCGGTCAGCCAGGGACGGTCCGGTTTGCCGTTGGCGCCAATGATGAGGATGTCGAGCTCGGTGTGGTCTGCCTGCCATATCTGGTTCGGCCGTTCCGCCCGCCGGCGGTACACGAGTTCGTGCCGATCACGGTATGAGGCCGGCCCCTCCAGAGCGAGTGTGACGAGCCCTGGGTCCAGGGCAGTAACAATGTCCCGGACGGTTGAATAGCCTGGCGCCGGGGCGTTCCTTTGTCGGGCGTCGGCGCCAGCGAGCCGGTGAAGCGTCGAAAGGCTCGGGCGCGGCTTTGTCAGAGCGAGCCGTTCGATGAACGCCACGGTCTCCGCTGCCGTGCGGCGCGTGCCGGCATCGATGCGGGGACGTGGGTCCAGCGCTGCGATGCCACCTTCCTGGAACAACCTGTGCCAGCGTTCCAGAGTGCGCAGGCTGACCTTCGTATCCCGGGCCAGCTCCGCGAGTGGGATCTCATCTTCGACGTGCAGTCGAAGGATCCGCCACCGCTCCGCGCCGTCCATGCCGCAGCTACATCTTGGTGCTCTCGCGGGTGGCGAGGGCCTGTTGGTGACGGTATAGCGTTGCCCGGCTCCAACCGACGAGCCGGGCTGCTTCTTCGGCGGTGCGGCCCTTTGCCCGCGCGTCGGTGACAATCCGAAGCTTGTCGGCTATCACGACAGGATCGGAGAGTGGCCGACCGAACCGGGTTCCGCCCTGGCGCGCCGCGGCAATGCCCGCGTTCACGCGTTCGACGATCAGCTCCCGCTCGTACTCGGCCAAAGTCGCAAGCATGTTCAGCATCAGACGGCCCGACATTGTGGTGGGATCAATACCGTCCGAAATGGATCTCAGGTACACACCGCGTTCCCGCAGCAGGTTCACCGTGTTCAACACATCGATCAAGGACCGACCGAGCCGGTCCACCCGCCACACGACGACCGTGTCACCTGGCTCCACATACGCGAGGAGTTTCTTCATCCCCGGACGCTCAATTGCTGCCTTGCTTCCGGACGTGACATCAGCGAAAACATCACGCTTCTGCACCCCGGCATCGACAAGCGCGTCGAGCTGCAGCTTCGCGTCCTGGCCCGACGTACTCACACGCGTATACCCAAGATGTCTCACCGAGCCATTGTGCCTCAGAAACCCCTCACCAGCACCCATCCAAGACAATCTACGGTGAGACAACTTTCCAAGACAGAAGGACGCCCGTCCTGACGCCAATCCCGCCGAGCTTCGTCAATGCGGGATCAGTGTCTCGAAAAGCTTTTGTTTTTCAAGACAGCAGCATTCATTTTTGAACCCCTGCAGTAATCCCCCTATCTGTACACAACGCGCTGCGCAAACTGTCGCGACTTCTGAGACTCACCCATTCGTGAAGTATGGACTTGACATCTGCTAGCAGCGACTAGTTAATGAAGTGACGACTTCAGATTGGAGCACCATGTCAAGTGAGCAAAAACGTTCAGTACCTCCTCGGAAGGTGGCTGGCCGAGACGCACTTGCTGCGTTGGCCGTACCAGCTCGGTTCGCGATCCTCGACCACCTCCTAGCCTTGGGACCTGCTACCGCGAGCCAGTGCGCGAAAGTGGTCGGTGAAACGCCCTCCAACTGTTCCTGGCACCTGCGGGCGCTGGCGAAAGTTGGCCTCGTCGAAAGGGCGGAAGCTTCAGCAAGCGACGGCAGGGATCGTCCCTGGCAGGCGACAGCGACAGGTTTCGATTTTTCCGGCGACGGCACCCAAGCCGGTGAACTTGCGGGCACCGCTCTCGAGAACGTGGTGGCACAGAACGCCAATGATGCTTTTGACCGTTACCTCGCGCATCGTGACCGGTTGCCGAAGGAATGGCAGGACGCAGCAGGCACACATCGGTACCACCTGGCGCTCACCGCCGCGGAACTGACAGCTCTTTTGGCATCAATGGATGAACTTGTCCGGCCCTACGTCCGACCCCACCGCGACGAGCTACCAGAAGGCAGCAGGATCGTGCAGATGCAGGTACGGTCCTTCCCTGACAGTTCCGCCGACGGAGTCGCATAGCTTTGCTGCGTTTACTGAGTAGCCGGCGCATTTCCGGTCTTGCTGGGGCAGGCTTCCTGGCCGAGGCGGGAGACTGGATGCTGTTAATCGCCCTGCCGCTCTACGTCTTGGAGCTCACCGGATCACCGCTCGTCACCGCAACTGTCTTCGTGCTCGGGCTGGCACCGACGATCTTCGCAGGACCACTGGCCGGCGTACTCGTCGACCGCAGCGAACCATGGAAACTCATGGCCATCGTTGCTGGCCTGCAAGCTCTCTTCCTGGCCCCACTCGCCGCCGTCAACGACGCCTCGGACCTATGGATTTTGTACAGCGTGGTCATCATCGAATCCGTCCTTGGAACGATCATCGAGCCCTGCAGAGCCACAACCGCCGCCGGCCTCGTGCCCGCGGTCCAGCTCGCAGAGATCAACCAACTCATGGGAGTGCTCTCCAGCCTCTCCCGCCTGCTTGGCAGCCCACTCGGCGGACTCATCCTCGCCGTAGGCGGTTTCGACGCCATCATCTACGCGAACGCAGGCACCTATCTAGTGGCGGCCATCATTTTCACCATCGGCGCCCGCGGACAACAAACCGATAGGAAAAACCAGACCCACCAGGACAGGCCGGCAAGTCCCTGGGCAGATTTGGTGGAAGGCTTACAGATCACGGCCAGCACGCCAGCCCTACGGCAGGTCATGGGTGTGGTGTCCTTCATCGCTCTCGCGCAAGGCGGCTTCGTCCTGCTCTTCGTACTCTTCGTCGCCCGCGAACTTCAGGGCAACGAGGCCGATGTCGGTGTGCTGCGTGGAGTACAGGCGATCGGGGCACTCATAGGCGGGGCACTACTTGGCCTCATCATCAACCGCATAACACCGCGGCGGCTCATCTCAGGCTCACTTCTGCTGTTCAGCGCCCTGTCACTAACAATCTGGAACCTGCCCGCCCTGACTACCAGCTTGTCGATCTATATCGGGCTGTTCATCCTCATCGGCGTTCCCGGGGTATCCCTGATGACAGGCCTGCTGACTGTCCTTCAAAGCAACTGCGAACCAAGGGCCCGAGGACGGGTATTGAGCACCTACTTCGCTTTGTTCGGTGCAATGCAAGCCATCGGCACACTCCTCGCAGGATTTCTGGGGACCGGAACGGGCCTAACTGTCGGCCTGCAAGTACAAGGACTCCTCTACCTCATCGCCGCACTCATGGCACTCCGCCTAACAACCCCTAGCTCGCACCTAACCCACCAACCAGCCAACCTCGACAAACACCTCTGAACAACACTTCGTCCCCCTTAGGGGCCCAGGCAACGGATCGGCTAACCGGCACCAACGGTGACATCTATTGCTCCGAAAAACGCCGCCACTTATCCCTGCGATCCACAGGCTGGCCCCATTGTCCCCGCCGGCAGTTGCTGTTAGCGCCCCCTCATCGTTCATTTCACCGTGCGGGTCATGCGTACACCGCCAGACCCGCCGTCACTCGGATCTGGTCAGCGGCTTTCAGCGGCACGGTGATCGACCGGCTTACGGGCACGGCTATCGAGCGTCCCAACGGAGCGAGCTAACGACCTCTGAACGATCTGAGCCATGATTGTGCCCATGACGTCAGATTTTGATTGGGCACGCTTCCGTGAGGCCTTCGGGGACGACCCCGGCGTGCTCCCTGATGGCGAGGTACTCAGAAGTACAGAACATGACTGGGATGCTGTGTTTACGATGCTGCACCAAAGCGCCTGGAAACTGACAACCAGTGATGGCCGTTCACCGCTGCCGCCCAATAGGCACGGTCTCGCTGAATTCGAGAGTTTTGCTGTTTGGCCCGTCGACGGAGTACGCATCAACTTCTTCCCCGGCCCAGACGCCGTGATTTTCGACATCGACCTCCGGGAACTAGTCAACCAGGCCAGAGTGGACGGCTTAGCCCACTTGATGAGAAAGCTCGGAACCACGCTTGGTCGAGATGTCGTGATTAGAGACGAAGGTTCGAGTGGCGCGCCGGTCCTTCGCTACACCACTGCAACAGACCAGTTTTTATTGAGTTGAATGTAAGACGACCACCTTGCGAAGCCGCGCCCACAACAGACCTCGGCCCGCCCGGTAGAGGATCCCTCATCGGATGAGGCTCACCGGCCCTATGGGCAGAGCAGGTCTTTCGAGCAGAGATCGATGGATGGAATCCAAACCTGGGATATACACTTCAGGGGACTCATCGAGTCCTTGGAGAATGATCACAAAATAGCTGACAGAGGGCAGGCTTGGGCGGCAATTCAACGGACACCGAATGGAGCGAGCTCGGCCCGACGCAGGCGTGGAACGCCGCGCAACGCTATGCGGCATTGGGACGCCGGAGTCGTACGCAGAGGGCCAGCACCGTGGTTTCCGCCGCCCACTCCCTCACACTGGCTTCCCTCGCCGGCATGGTTGTCAGCCGAGGCTCGGTCACAGCAGCAGCAGGCACAGAGCGCGAGTACCGCGGGCTAGCCGTGTTCAGGGCTCTGCTCGCGGCAGCCATCGGCATCGCACTCGGGACCCTCGTGTCCACCACCGTTCCCGCCTCGAGCAGCTTCGGGGTGATAGCGGCCCTCGAGTTGATGATCATCGGCTCGATAGCGGCGATCTTGCCGTCTCGCAGGTTCCACCGCTCCCGTGGCCTCAGACTGAATGCGCGCAGGTGGAAAAGGAGTCATGAAGTCAGGCATCTGTGGATCGTCAGCGCCCTGGTCCACAACCCGGAAGCCACCGCCGACGAGCTCGAAGCCGCGTTACTGACCCTAGTACCAGACCACAGCCCCGGCTGGGCATCCATAGTGTTCACGACCACAGAAGTACAGGTACAGGCATTGCAGCGCCTCGGGTTCGGCCGTACCAGCGAGAATTCCGGATTGATGTATCGCACGGTCGCAGCAGACCTGCAGCCCAGCACTGAGCACCCCATCGCTACGTGACCGCTGAAGGATCCTCTACCGGAGCCCGCGATTCTAGACACCCGCGATTCTAGACAAGGGTGAGTCATCCATTCGCGGCACGAAGACTCTGTCAGAGGCGCTCGTATTGCTCGTGGAATACCCGTGTCCCGTGATAGATCTGCTCGGTTGAACGCCGCAGGACGTATGGCTCGGGTAGCTCCGACAAGAAGGTGTCACATTCGAACACTTCGTCGATGACCGAAATAAGGAGCTCGTCCGGGATCAACGATTCCAGGGCTTGCTCGTAGATTTGGCCTCCACCGAAGACGAAGATATCCTCCACACTGGCGCCGGCGGCCAGGTTCATGGCACTATCCAGACTTACAGCCGTCAGTACCCCTGTATCCGGGATCGGGCGACTCGTGACAACAATATTGAGACGTCCTGGCAAAGGACGCCTACCGCTTGGGAGGGACTCGTAAGTCGCTCGCCCCATTACGAGAGCATTCTTGCGCCCCGGAACCATAGTCCTAAGCGTGGTGGCCGAAAGCCTCTTCATCTCGCCGGGAAGACTCCACGGCAATTGTCCGCCCCGACCAATTCCTCGTTCTCGATCATGCGCGACAACCAATTTGATGCTCATGAAGCAACAGTATCGACGTCTGGCGGAAAGGGATAACGATTTCCTAAATCGGGGCTATAGTGCTTGCATTGATTGGCCACCGAGATCGAACAAGAGGGAATACGCAAAGATGGCGATTATCCGAGCAGAGCGCGTTGATGACGCCCACCAGATTCAGCGTCTCCACAGCGCCGCTTTTGGAGACTATGGGAAGACTGTGAATGCACTCGTGGAGGACCTGCGCCCAACGATTGCGGAACAGGGCGGGTTCTCAGCTGTGGCCGAGAATGACTCCGGCGTCGTAGGCCACGTGATGGTCACAACGAGCCTGCTGGATTCGGAACGGCGCCTCGCGTCTGCTCCCGTGCTGGGCCCTCTTGCCGTTGATCCCCATCATCAAGGGTCCGGAATAGGAGCTGGTCTCATGCAGTGGGCAATTGAGGCTGCGACGGAAGCACGGTCGCCGTTTATTCTGCTCGAGGGAGATCCCGGCTACTATTCACGCTTCGGATTTCGTCCTGCAGGCCCGTTAGGTTTCAGGAAGCCCTCGCTTCGCATCCCGGACGCAGCATTCCAAATCCTGTTGCTTCCTGACTATGAGGCCTGGATGACGGGCACGATCGTCTACGCTTGGCCGTTTTGGGCCAACGACGCTGTCGGCCTCCGCTCTTAAGAGCCGGCGGATCACCTGGAAGCGCCGTCGTTCTGGCTTTGAAGGCTGGGCGGCCTGCGGCACAGGAGAGACCAGAGCGCCGTTGCGGAAACAGCGTCAGAATTCTTCGAATGACCTCCCCCAGTGCCCATTCAGCAAATGCCCGAGTTCTCCCAGAGGGTTCGGCTAACGCGAACCAAGAGCCCAGTGATCGACCGGCTACCGGGCCCCCGATTCCTAACAGGGAAGGAAAGCGTTGCAGGCCGAATTGGCAGCCTTGTGCAGACTGAGATCCGCGTACCTCAATCTCGCTCCAGCGTCTTGTCGAGCTCGCGCCAACGCTCCCACGCAGACTGACGAGTCACGCCAAGCGCAGTCGCGATCTCGGTCCAGGACAGTCCGGCCTTCCGTGCTTGGCGCACGGTCCCCAACTCGGTGTGGTCACATTTCTGCCGGATCTCCTGGATACACCGCAATGTGAGCAGCAGCTCTTGCTGCCAGGCGTGATCGGTCGTGTCGGAGTAGCGCCTTTTGGGCCCCGTCAGAGCGCGGTGGGTGACCGGCCCTCCACTGTACCTAGCCATACCTGTCAGGGTCACCTTGCAAAGACCGTTTGTCAATACACCCTGACACCGCTCCGAGCGGGTCAGCTGTCCTTGAGCCGCCGGCCCCGGGAAGGTCAACCGATGACCGTTCAAGGTTCGGCTTACGTGCACCAGGGACGACATTTAGCGCCGCGAAAATGCCGCCACTTATCGCCGCGATTCACAAGGATTTCGGTGACTCGCCGTGTACTGGTCAGAAACGGTCGATATCTTTAGTCCGTCTCCGTCGGTGGCTTGATGGCGCGGCGCATCCGTTGTGGAAAGTGTCCGCGACGCATCTCTGACAGGCCTGCGTGCCTGGGGACCAGACTGAAAATTGTGATGCAGGCGAGACACTTCCGGGGGCGCTCCTCTGGTCACGCAGAGCGCGGATCGTCCCAGCTAGGTTTCGGGCTTGCCAGCCAAGGAAATGGCTGCGGACGTTAGTCCCAGACCCAGGACAAGTCCGGGATAGCATGGCGTGTCACGGCGCCATAGGCAGCATGGCCGAGTGTAGACAGACCGCCATATGAGGGGAAAGTATCGGGTTGACGAATCTCGTAGAGCATTTCGAGCGTTTCTTGGGTCCAATTTCCGGTGGCTGGTCGGTGGATCCTGACGGGCAAAGGATGCACGTTCAGATTCTCCAGTTCCACTCCGGCCCTCTCGAAGATGTCGCCGCATACTCGACCCTTGGACTCGGCCGTCACAGGCTGATCTCGCCATCGAGCGGGAAGCCGATACGCCTTGAGCTTCTGATGATGGTCCGTCGGGGAGACTTCGAAAGATTTATCCCGTCGCTCCTTCAGCAATTGGCAGACGAGTCAATAGATGGAGGACGTGCGCTACTCAGGGGTGACGTCATCGGCCCCCGAGGCGTGCTCGACCCCAACACAAGTCTTGAAGCCATGTATGTCTGCGGACCTGTTTACCAGCCTGACGAATTCTCGACATGCGAGGAACCAGACGGGCCCGTTGTTATTGCCTGGCTGATTCCGCTCTTCGCAGAGGAAGCAAGATTCGCCCTCACACATGGCTGGGAGGCGCTGGAAAAGCTCTTGGCCGAGCACGACCCGGACCTGACTGACTGGCGCCGCACGCCACTGCCAGTGCGCTAGATCGACTTCGCAACCCGCTCGGTCGTGGTTCCTTCAGGGGCTCCCGGCGTTCCGGCGCCGCGAGTGTCCCAGGGCGAGGGCCAGCTGGTGCCTGAGGTGCTCGATTTCTGCGGATAGCTCCCGGTTCCGTTCAAGAGATGCGGTGAGGCGGGCGCGCAGGGACTCCGTGCTGGCGCTGCTTCGGTTTATGCGGGGCTGCCGGGACCCGCCCTCATCGCGCAGACCAATGATGACGGCGCGCAGGTCGGCCTGTGTGTAGAGCCAGGAGCGGGATACGCCGGCAGCGGCCGCTACGGCTTCGAAGGTGACGGCTCCTCCCTGCTTTTCTAGTTCACGCAGTGCCGCTACGGCTTTGGAGCGGGTGAGTTCGTGCCTGCGTTCTGCGGCCTGCCGGATGTGGCGGCTGTTATCTGCCCGCACGGCTGTCCTCCTCGTGCAGATGGTCAGTGTTTGCGTGCGTTTCGTTGTCGAGTGTTTGGATGATGCGGTCCAGGTTGCCGAGCACGCGTGTGTTCATTTCAGCCAGGCGCTGCTGGCCGCGGGCTTCGGCGGCGGAGATGATTTGGACGACCTGTGTCCGGTGTTCGCGGTGTTGCGGGAGGAAGTCTGCGGTGGTGATGAACATTGGACACGTGAGGCACGCATTGGCGTGCGGGCAGCTCTTCTGCACCGGGAGTCCGCAGTATCCGTTTGGGAGCGCCTGAGTCGCCCTGCCCAGTCGCTGTTTGGACCAGGCGGCCTCGGCCAAGGGCCCGTCGGGATCAAGCTCGACGTCGCTGCCGGATGCGTTGACTTTCCGTGCGGCTTCCCAGTGCCGCCGGATGGTTATGTCGCTGAGTCTGGCGTAGTGGGCTGTCATCTGGTGCGAGTCGTGATCCAGGATCCGGCGCACCACCTCCTGCGGGACGTCGAGGTTGATCAGTCTGGTGCCCAACGTATGACGGAAACGATGCGGGCTGACCACGGCAGGATTCCCGTTTTCATCGGCGATGTTGCAGCCTGTAACCCATGACCGAAGAGCGTAAGTGTATGAGCTTGCGCTGACGTGTCCGGCGCCGTAAACGTCCACCCTGTCATGGGCGAAAAGCAGGCGGGTCCCGGAATTGCCCATGCCGTTGACGTAACTGATCTGCTCCGCAATGGCCCGTTCGAGTTCCTCATCGATGGGGACGAGCGCCTCGCGTTTCATCTTGTGGTTCAGATAACGCAGGTACGGGGCGCCGTCCTTGTCCCTGATGATGCAGTCCTGGGTCAGGGCCACGGTGTCGCTGATCCGCAGCCCGCACCGGATCAGAATCAGAGTGATCAGCCGGTGATGCGGACTGGCCATTTTGGCAAGATTTTCCGGGTTTTCCAGCTGGGCCATGACGTATTCGCTCAGCGCCCGGGGCTGCCTGACCGTCTCTTTGGGATAGTCCTCGGTGTAGATCTGGGCCGTAGCGGGCAGATCCGTCACCCATCCGTGGCGGCGCATGGTGAGCAGGAACGTGTTGAACTGACCGATCCGGATCCGGTGCGATGCTGCTCCGGCGCTGTGGGTATGCAGATATGCCAGGAACCCCTCGATCACTGCCCGGTCAATGTCAGAGGTGCCGTTGACCGGGATCCTCGATGAATCCAGAAAGGCATTGAAGCTCTCCACGGCCTTGGTCCCCAGCACCGCGGACTCAATCGTCAACCCGGCCGTCAGCCGCCAGCGTGCCCATCGCTTCGCCAGCTGTTTCAACCAGGGCCGGGTGATGCTCTCGAAGCGGACCGTGACTTGGCTGCGGGCGGCGATACCAAGGGCTCTCGCATGCCACACATCCTTGGGAAACTCGGTATCCCACGGCGCGGCGCCCAGGCGCGCCTTCGCCGCGGGCAATGTCCGGATCGGCGGCGGATCGTTTCGTGAAGGCACAGGTTGAAGAGTGGTCATATCGTCACCGTCCTTGAGGCGAACCAACCAGCATCAGCTAGAGCGCGGCGGGCATCATCGCTGGAGATATGGGCATAGATTTTGACCGTCGTCGTGAGGCTGGCGTGGCCCAGCAGTTTCGAGACGACCTCGATAGGGACTTTCTCGCGCAGCATCCGGGTGGCATAAGTGTGCCTAAACCAATGCGGTTCAAACCCGAGGCCCGTCTGACGCTGAAGCCGCCGCACCAAGGCATAGACGGCGGCGTATGTCATCGCCTGCCCGTGGGGCCGGCCGAACAGGTTGACGAAGACGTAGTCGGAATCCAGGTCGCCATATTCGACGTCGAGGTAGTCGGCATACAGCCGGATCAGTTCGGCGGTCACAGGGACGGTGCGAGAGTGAGGCGATTTAGCGCGCGCACCGTTAGTGCTGTCGCGCCGACGGACGGTGATTTCCCGTTCGGCCACGGCGACGTCCTCATGCCGAAGCCCCAGGGCTTCACCGATCCGGATACCGGCGTCATGGAGCAGCGCGAACAGCAGCCGGTCCCGGAGATGTCCGCACGAATCCAGGATGCTTTGGACTTCGTCGGGGGCCAGGAGGCGGGGAATCCTTGCCGTCACGGGAAGATTCACCACCCGGCGCTGCTTCGCGGTGCCCTTGCTGATGTGGTGCAGGAAGGGTTTCCACCCTCCCTGGCGTGCGGAAGGGTCCCAGCACGTGATCAGCTCGCCCAGGTCAAGGCCATTGCGGGCGGCATGCTGATAGAAGATCGATACAGTGGAAAGCTTGCGGTTCACCGTTGCTTCACCGCAATGGTGCCCGATGGCCGGAAGCACCGAAAAGACCTGGCCACGCATGTCCGGCGGACGCCGCAGCCAGCGGATGAACGCCCCGACGTCTTCCAGCTTCACGGACTGCCAGTCACGTCCGTATTCGTGCAGGAAAACGAACCAGTCCTTCAAATCGTGGGCGTGGGCCTTAATCGTGTTCGGTGACCGCTCCGTCTCGGCGAGATACCGCAGATACCGCTCCGCCGGTTCCACCACACCGGTGTGGCTTAAAAGCGTGAAAGACACCGCATTGCTTGCCGGATCCAGCACCTTCGATACCCGCATTGCCGCTCCCGTCAGCTGCCTCGTGGACGGACAAGACGCTAACCCATCCACGACAAAGCAACCAGAGCCCCAAACCCCCGTAAACTACATGGCGGACAGCAGCCGGAGGACTAAAGATATCGGTCGTTTTTGAATACTCCATTCGGCGTGAACTGGCTAATGCCTTCTACCGATGTTGACACTTGCTTCCCGGAGCAGCACGATGAGTCAGTCCTGGCGACCAAGGGGCATGGATGACTAGAACCAGCAAGGCGACGAGGCAGGCCTGCTATTCCATGTCCGGACCCTTTGCTGTCGCGCAGGGATTCTTGTTCGTGATGCTCATCGTGTTTGCCGTATTCCAGCCCGCAGTAGATCGTCCGGACACCTATCCTTGTCCCGCCAGGATGTTCCGTAGTCCGTTCCCCAGCTGGACGCAGTGCCCCAATGACTTCCGCCGTGCAAGAATCGCCGCATGGATGAGGATGAGCTGCAGACAAGGCAAGAGTTGATGGTCCTCGAGGCCTTGGTGCAGGCGATGGATCGGCGTGACGAGGTCTTCCATGTCATTGAGGATTCAGAAGATATGGACGAAGCAATCCGTCGGGTGGGTGAGCTGTTGGGTGTGGGAGAGTTGGGCAGCCGGGCAGTCCTCGACCAGCAGGCTAGAAGATTCACCCGGGACCAGCGTCAGGCCATTGCTTCCCGCGCAGAGGAACTCAGATCAAAGTTGCCCGATGGCCGCTGAGGACTTCGTATTCTCGGTCGATTACTGATTCCTCTATCGAACGCATCCGGACTAGTTCCGATAGAAGTCGCTGCGGCCCTGCGATCCGAGTTGTCCGGCTTCTCACTTTGCGGAGTAGACCGAGGAAACTGGCCCGGTTGAGGTTCGGCTTACGGCACCCGGGGGCCGACATTTAGTGTCGAGGAATTGCCGCCACTTTATCGCTGCGATTTACAACGCGCGTACCGAATGTCTGAAACCGCTCCGAATGGTTTTTGTGATGGGGGATTGTGGCTGGAGTCTTGGGAGAACTTACGGGAAAGTCATATTGCCATGTCGCGAAGCGAAATCAGGAAAAGCCGTGCGCCGAAGATGGCTCGCGGTGGCCACCACCTAAGTGCCCACCGCTCGGTGGGTCTCAGGGTGCTTCCCGGAGGGCTTCCGGGCCAGCCGGGTATCCGGGCCCGACGCGTATCTCAGGTACTTCGGCGGACCACTTGACGGCGTGCGCGTTTCCCTAGTGCCATGATCGATCCGACGAAGCTTCGGCAGGAAATTCTGGACCTAGGACTTGAGGACGAGATCCCGTTGCCGGAGATAGCAGGAATAGAGGAGATTCGCAGTGAAGGAGGCGCTTCCGTGGAGGACATCAGCACTGCGTTGATCGAGCTCCTACGAGAAGGGCGGATCCAAATTTGGGGCGCCCCATGGCTGCAGGAAACGGATTTGGTCGATCCTGCCACAACGAGCGATCCCGACTATTTGGTCAGGCGGTGGAGGCTAGCTGGGCTGCGGGATTAACGGTCGGTCAGCAGCAGGGTGTTTCCATCCGGGTCTTGAAGTGTGAAGAACAGACAGATCTCCGGTGACCCTTCGACGTCGGTGGTTTGGATTTCCAGGCGCTGGAGCGCGGCGCGCTTCTCATGGAGATTTTCAACGAGGAAGTTGCATGTTGCCCACTTGAGACCTGGCGCGACTTTGATGCCGCTTTCTGGGCCGAGCAAGGTTATTGACGTCGTTCCGGAGGTCGGTCCCAGCACTGCGCTTGAGCTATTGGTCGTCAGGATTTCCAGATCGAGGGTCTCGCTGTACCAGAGCGCAGCTGATGCTGGATTATGAACGGGGATGAAGGCAGTAGTTATTGCTGTGGGTGACATGCCAGTGATGCTATCGGCCCACCCGCGCTCTTTACGAGATTGGAATGCGGACGCGCCAGTCGCCGTGCGGATTGGATACGTCCCTTATAGGCCCGCACCGGGCCGCCTCCCGAATTCGTTGAGGTGCGCAAATATTTTGACACCCAGCAAGGAGTGTCCCACCAAGTGAGTCCCACTTCCAAGGCATTGAGACAGGGCTCGGTGGCGCCGTCGAAGTGGGTTTACCCTGTGATGGACTGTGAGGGTGACTCAATCAAGCTCTGAAAATGGCATCCCATCCCCGGATATTTCTTCCGGATCGAAGAGTGGGGCCTTGTTTTATGACCGTCCGGGCGTGGCCGAGAGGTACGGAGCTCATCGCCACGGCGGAGTTTCCAGCCCGAATTTCACGATGGAGGAGCCCGCGCTGCTTGCTGAGCTCGGCGACGTAGCAGGGTTAGATGTCCTGGATCTTGGTTGTGGAGACGCAGCACTGGGGGCAATGCTTCTACGACAGGGATGCACCAACTACATGGGTATTGATGGTTCCCAGGAGATGGTCACGCGAGCCGAGGTGACACTCCAGGACACCCGGGGGACGGCGGCCGTTCAGAACATGGAGGAGCTCTCGCTTCCTGCCGGGAGCGTTGACCTTGTGGTCTCGCGGCTGGCCCTGCACTACCTTGAGGACCTGGACGCCGTTCTGCGCGCCTGCCATGCCGCACTGCGTCCCGGTGGGAGGCTCTGCTTCTCAGTTCTTCACCCCGTTATCACCTCATCCGATGCGCAGCCATCCCCAGGACCGCGTGGGAGTTGGACCGTTGATGACTACTTCTTTAGTGGAGCCCGAGAGCGCTTGTGGATGGGTGACACCGTGACCTGGTTCCACCGCACCGTTGAACAGTATGTGGATGGGATTACTGGTGCTGGATTCAACCTGACAGCCCTGCGGGAGTGCGCACCGGAACCCAGCCGATTTGGCGGAGACGAAGCCGAGTTGGCCCGCAGACGCCGTGTTCCGTTGTTCCTGCTCCTGTCAGCCCAAGCAACCTGACTGCGGCTACGCCCAGGGCGGCGATCTAGGTGAGCGTGAAGGTCACCGACCACAGGTCCTTTATGAGGCTTGTTCCGTGTAGTTTTCGTCCTGCATAGTATGGGTTTTTGCCGTCCTGAATTGCTGTTGCGGGCTGAGCTGGTTGATGAGCTTCCGAAGCAGGGCAGGGCGGAAGGGTTTGACCAGATAGGCGTCTGCTCCCGCGGCAAGGCCCTGGTCCTCATTGATGGCGCGGGCTTTTGTGGTGATCATGAGGAGCGGGGCATCCGAGGTTTTCTTGAAGCTGAGAACGAGTTCGGAGCCGTCGACCTCCGGGGGGCCAAGGTCCAAGGCGATGAGGGCCAGGTCCAGGGTCTGGGCTGCCTGTACTCCCTCCGCGGCGGTGGCAACGGTGTACACATCGAAGCCTTCGCCAGTGAGGATCACGGCCAGAAGTTCCCTGACATCGTGATCGTGTTCGATGACCAGACAATTGCCGCGTGATTTCATGGCTTCCCCCAAGCTGATTTCTTCCGCCTGAGTCTACGGGGGTTCGGGATGAAGGAAGCGCCGTCGGAGGAGCCCTTAGCCCGTGTCCGGCGTTTGAGTGCCTGGCGTCGGAGCCAGAGAAAGAAGGCCCGCCGACAATTGGGGGATCGACGGACCTTCCAAGCTGGCACACTACATAGATGAAATTATGACTTCGAATGGATGAAAGCGAGTGCGAAAGCTTTTTACCAGCGTCGCCGCACACTCTGGCTCGCGGTTCGCCCGCATCACCGGCGGGACATGTCCCACAATCAAGGAACTGGGACGTCAGCGGGACGGATGTTTGGCCCTCTGAGTATCGATCCTCTGCGCACCCACGAATCACTTGGCAGGGTAGTTCCACCCCAGTCCACTGGGACTCGGCTCGGTGGTTAGCAAGAGAGGACAATAGCTCCGCCCCGTGAAGTAGCGATGTGGGGCGCCCCCGGCCCTGGCCCCGCCCTGCTGGCCACCCTGGCCCAGCGGGTCAAACGCTTCCTCGAGAAGTACAGCGGCGAGATGTTCCGCGTGGACAGCCGCGAGCTCGATCTCCCGGGCATCACCACGCGGATGCGGCCGCTCGTTGTCCCGCTCGTGTTCCTCACGCTCGCGTTCCGCGGCGGCCCACAACGCCGCTGTGCGCGGATACTCGCATGAGCGGCAGCGCTATATGTAGCAGTTCGCCTGCTGATCGAGCTTCTTCTCACCGGAACGGGATTGGGGGCGGTGCACTCATCGGCCCCAATCCGCCCCTGTAGCTAGGCGCCGATCTGGCGGACGAAGTGGTAGGCCACGACATGCCCGGCGTACGTCAGCGGAATCATGTCCGTCTCCGCGTCGAAAGTTGACCCGTCCTTGCGCTTGCCGCGGAAGCGGAAGGACACCGGATACTGCAGGCCGCCGACTTGATGCTGGTAGTGCCAGACGTACATCGACCGACTCTCGTCCGCGATGAACGTGTCGGCGAAGTCGTCGACCTCCTGCCACTCGGGGACGTCGTACCCGAACATGGCGGCCAACCGCTGGTTGCAGACCTTGTGCTGTTCGTTTAGCCAGAGGTAGACGCCGTCAGGGCTTTGCTCGAAGACCGGCTTGAAATGCCCGGCCAGCTCTGCCAATGCGGTCTCATGCGACACGGTCATCGTAAGGCTCCTTTCAGTTGCCACCACGGTAGGAGGCCGACTGTGCGGGGTCAAGCCCCTGGCCGTTGCTTCCTACACCTACGACGCCCTTCCAGCCGCTGAACAAAGCTGAAGACGCGGCAGCTGGCTGTCCCGTCAGCCTCGTGCTTAACCGTCCTACGAAAAGTGACTGGCGGATCTCTCGAATTTCTCGACGTCGTCGATTCCCATAACCCAGGAGAAGCAGAAGGCGGCTCGCAGAACCATCAAAGCTGACGGCCCGGGTTGGGTTTAGCTTCGTGTGTGACGGGAGTGCTGACGAAACCTTGATGACGAATCGATCTTGTATAACAAGATAGTGTTTGCAACATGAATGAAGACTCGGTCGACTTCAGCTCACAGTTGCGACGGGGGGTCGTGGGCCCGTGCATCCTTGCCCTTCTCTCCGAGGAACCTGGGTACGGGCTATCGCTGGTCCGACGTCTCGACTCAGCCGGGGGTCTTTTGACAAGCCACGGAACAATATATCCAGCCTTGGACCGGCTAGAGAAGGCATCGCTGGTCGAAAGCGATTGGGATACGACTACAGGCTCGCGACCCCGCCGTCTCTATCGGATAACAAAGGCCGGCATCGAGGAACTCGAACGATTTCGTACTGAGTGGCATAGGTTCTCCGACTCGGTTGAATCGTTGATGACCAGGAGTTAAGACAGCCACGTTGAGGGGACGAGCAGTGACAGCGATAAACGACAGTAAAGCAGTAAGTTCATACTTCGAAGAGTTCGACAGGCTATCGGAAATCCTTCCTTCCGAACGCCGGGTAACGCTTCGTGACCAGTTAAAATCACACCTTGAGGATGCACTTCCCGGAAGTCCCTCTAACCAGGACATTGTTGGGGAACTCCGAAAATTGGGCACTCCGGCGTCAGTCATAGGTGAAGAGCTGCAGGTGGCGTTAGCCACTCCCCGCGCCGATCGCTGGAAGTCGTTGAGGATGATTGTGCGGGTGTTTGGCTGGGTCCTTGTCGCGGTTTTCGGCACCCCACTTGTCATCGGCTTAGCGGCTTTGGCTCTGGGTTTTAAGTACGCCGGATGGATCACTATTTTTCTTGCTGTTTTGACAATCCTGGGATCCGTGCTGATCTATGTTGGTCGTAAGGCCAAGGATCCACTTAGCTAGAGTGCCGGAAGTCCGGGAACCAACCGAAGGCCCTATCAGGAGCCAGCGCCGGAATGATTGGCAGCCTCGTAGACCGCGGCCACCGCGAATTCCCAAGGGGAAAGAAATACGAGACGGGGTCAAAATGCGAGTCTTAGGGGAACGGAGTGGAGAAGGCATTATGGGATACCCAGGTCCATGACTGATCACTTCAGCTGCGAAGAGATTACTGTCCGTCTTCACCAGGCAATGTCGGCGGCCAGGGATTTATCGCAGGACGACGTGGCGAACATCGAAGAGTTGGTTCAGGTGGGGGAACTCCTGGTCGCCTACGAGACCCTCTGCACCCAGCTCTACGAGTACGACATTGTCCTCAGCGCGAGCATGATCGAAGATCTTCGTCTTGCGGGACAGCGGCTAGGCGCAGCCTCAATGTATGCAGAAGTGCTCCTTGAGAACGTTGCAGACGAAACCTAGAGGGTTGGCTCGCACTCGCCCTGGTGATCCTGGGGAGATAGCTAGGACCACATTCGTCCCGTGAACAGGTATGTCCCATTTCCAAGGAAGTGGGACATCCGTCAGGGGGCAACTTGAGGACTGGGGTGTGTGTATTCTCGTTGCTGCAGGATCGGGCTTGGCGCTGAGGCCCGCCAGCGCCTCAGCGATCGTCCCCGACGGCATGCGACTTAGCCCGATCGACCTGGATTCGCCGTCTGGAGCATAGGGCTGCCTGGTTTTTGAGAGCCAAACCCTTTGATTCCGCTGTTTCTTCAGTCTGTCTAGACCCCATGAAGGGTGACCTGCCGGCCCATACCTTCGTCTTGCGGAATTGAGTACTCCTGAGACGGGCCTCCGTCGTTTTGTGTACCGGGATATGCAACTGCAGAGATCAGGTGTTCGCATCGATGAGGGTCGTACCGTTCCTTCGGAGCGCGCTGAGAGTCGCATCGTTTTCCGGTCGGTCGGTGATGATTCCTGCAATGTCAGTCAGGGGCAGGACTTGGTAGCGGGAGGCGACGCCGATCTTTTCTGCGCTGGCAAGAACGTAGGTATCGGCTGCCCGTCCCGCGAGTGCCCGCTTCATGGCCGCTTCCTCCACGTCCCCCGTGGTCAACCCTTCCGAGGAGTGCACGCCTGTCACCCCGAGAAGGAACAGGTCAGCGGAGATCGCCTGTGCTGCTTCCACTGCGGCGGCACCGCAGGTCACCGCCGAATGTTTGAACAGACGACCTCCGAGAAGGAAGATTTCGATGCCCGTGAATGACAGAAGTGCTGCGGCGATAGTGGGGCTGTGGGTGATGATCGTGCAGTTGAGGGAAGGCGTTAGCGCTCGAACGACGGCGAGGGTGGTTGTGCCGCCGTCGAGGATGACGGTACTGCCCTGATCGATGAGGCGGGCAGCGCACCGGGCGACCCGATCTTTGCTGTCCGGCTGAACACCGATGCGAGCGGTGTAGTCCGCGGCCGCCGGCGAAACGGGCAGGGCTCCTCCGTATACCCGCTGGCACATCCCTGCGGCGGCAAGTTCTCTGAGGTCACGGCGGACGGTGTCATCGGACAGACCTAACTCGGCCGCGATGTCTTTGGCTATCAGCTTTCCTTGTTCTGCAAGGCGACTGAGGAGGATTGACTGGCGTTCAGCGGCGAGCATTCACGTTCCTTCCGATTTGTGCATGTTTTTGCACTATTCTAGTGTGCATGACCAAGTCCCTGATGATATTGATTGCTGGCCCCTACCGTTCCGGGACGGGGGATGACCCCGTCCTGCTGCGCCGCAACCTTACCCGCCTTGAACAGGTGGCCTGGCCGATCTTCAAAGCCGGACATTTGCCCATGATCGGGGAGTGGGTGGCGCTCCCCGTTCTGGAGAGTGCGGGCGTGGAGGATCTCTCGGATCCGATTGCTGGTCAGGTGATGTATCCGGCAGCTGAACGCCTTCTCCAGAGATGTGATGCGGTCCTCAGGCTGGCCGGCGAGTCGCGAGGAGCCGACCAGGACGTTGCGATTGCCCTCGACCGAGGCATACCTGTTTACTACAGCCTGGACCAGGTCCCCGGCGTCGCCCTGACGCAGACGGACACCATTCAGTGAGACCGAATCCCGGGAACCCTGTTCTTGAACAGCCCGGCGTGGACGTCCCGGACAGCCGGGGCCGTACAGGCTTGGACCGTGCGGGTGTCGGCCTGGACCGCAACCCGGACGTCAGTATCACCCGGGTCGAAGTAACGTCAGACGGGTGGCACGTTCTGCGCCGGACCACCTTCACCTACCGCCGGCGCGATGGGCGACGGGTCATGGAGGAGCGGGAAACCTACGACCGGGGCAACGGTGCCACAATTCTGGTCTACGATCCTTTCCGGAGAACGGTTCTGTTGACCCGTCAGTTTCGGTTCCCGGCTTACGTCAACGGGCACCATGACGGCATGCTCATCGAAACGGCCGCGGGCCTTCTTGATGACGATGCCCCCGAAGTTGCGATCCGGCGGGAAGCCAGCGAAGAGCTCGGAGTCACGTTGGGGGAATTGCAACATGTTTTCGACCTCTATATGAGCCCCGGTTCCGTCACAGAGTGCGTCCATTTCTATGCCGCACCTTACAGCCCCTCCGACCGGGCAACGCCCGGAGGGGGTCTGCAGGAAGAAGGTGAAGACATCGAAGTACTCGAGATTCCCTTCGATGAAGCACTTGCTATGACATTCGATGACAGGATCGTCGACGGCAAGACCGTCATTCTTCTCCAGTGGGCAGCCATGACCCACCTCTTTTGAGATGAATGCACCCGCCGAACGTGCTTGACCATGACCCTGTTCCTGAGTGCACGATATCGACTGCTGCTCCATCTGATTCGAAGCGTCCCAGCGCGGCTGTTCCCAGTTCCAGGGAAGTGGGAATGGGGAGAATGGGCCGTGTTGGGACCTATCGCTGGCCGGCAGTCTTGTGCTTAGGTTCAGCTAGCTGACGAAAGCCCATAAGCCGTCAAGGTGAAAGGACAGACGCGTGAGTGAAGATTCCCTGGACGAAGACTCCGATTTCTTCATCGGAGGCCTGATCCTTCCTTGGGGTACGAGTGTGGGTCGTCCCGGAATTTGGATGGACATTACGGAAGAGAGGTTAGTCTTCCGTCACAGGTTTATTGGTCGATTCGTCGGTCCATGGATTGTTGAACGTGAACGGATAGCGAGCGTGTACCCGGAGCGCGGGGCTTTGGGAAATCATTTTTCAAGGGTCAAAATCATCGAGAACGGCGGCACTGTTTGGACGTTCTGGACAAAGCGGCCCAATGACGTTGCTGACACGCTCCAAGAGTGGGGCTACCCAGTGACGACAGATGCCGGGGCATCAGCCTAGATGCTTGGGCTCGCCTTGATAATGGAAGAACTCTTAGTGTGGGGATTCTGTTCATGGGGAAAGACGACAGTTGGGCCAGGATTACTTTCCGGAAACCCTGGGCGCGGGAGATCTCAGTGGCGGCCTGCCATGAATAAAAGCCACGCGGCCAAGACGTCGTTAATGACCTCCCAGCCCAAGAGAACTACCCGCAAGCCTATTCCGATAGCGGCAACGCTCCATTTGGTGGCCCACGGGCTTGCCTGGCTGCCTCGTGTGACGGTTACGGAATCAGGCTTTGAGTTGTGCAACGGGGAGAAGACGCACTACATACCCTTCGGTGCCGTCGAAGACGTCGAGAACCGGTATCGGGTTGTGATTACAGCACGCGGCAGAAGGTATGTCAGCAAAGTGGGTGTAATGCCTGGCAAAGTTGCTGTGGGGGCCGGACCCGATAATGAGGATCCCATAACCTCCGCTTGGCTGAACGGACGCTTTGCCCGGAGCGGCCGCGAAACGCGGGTCACCACAAGATTTAACTATGCACTCGTGGTTGTCTCGGTGGGGTGCTTGATCTGGTACTTCACGAGGTTCGATGTGTAACGGTTCGATTCGACCGCCTATCCACGAACTACAAGAGCTGGCTTCCGTGCGTGCCAGCAGCCTTATTGTCTGACCGGTTGCGGAACTGGTCTTCGCTGCCCGGACAGGCGGATCACTAACCACACGAGGAGTGCCGCGGCTGCAAGGGGTGCGATGAAGGCAGCCATCATCACCAGATTTAGTCCGATAATGGCACCGGCGAGACCGAGCACCGCCGTCACGATGATGCGCAGCAGGCGGGCTCCGGGGACGAGACGCTCAAAAGGCAGCGCCAGCGCGAAGCCCATCAGTGTTGCCGCAACAAGGATCAGCGGCCACTGCGTGGGATGCCCAGCCCCGAGAAGCTGCGCGATCGCAACCACGGTCAGACTTACGCAACAGAGAATGGCGGACCAGCGCATGACGCTGCCAAAGCGCGGCGTAAGGACCATCCCGGCTGCGAGGGACACAGGGATGGCTGCCAGTGCCCCGCCAGCCAAACCGAGGTTCATGGCGTGGGTGGAATCGATGATCATCGGTGCCCAATTGCTGCCGGTCAGGGCAAACACTGCGCAGCCAAGTCCCACTATTAGGGTCACTAGCGCCGCTGCGTAGGCTGCAGCACCCCTCCACCGGTTCAAGAACGCCGCCCCTGTCGGCGGGGACGGCTGCGCCGCTGCCGGAACAGCCTGATGCATTGCTGCCGCGCGCTTGGTGCTGCTGCGAAACCGCAGTGCTACGACGAGCTGGACGGCAGCACCAAGTGTGCCGAGCATCGGTGCCATCAGTGTCAGGGCGCCGAGGATCAGCGCGACAGGTGCCGCCAGGAAAATACTTTGGACCAGGCGGAGGGGCAGTGAGCGACGTTTCCCCAGCATCGAGCTGACTGGTGCAATGAGCGCAATCGTGCCGGCACTCCAGGCGAGGATGAGAAATACAAGCGTCGAGGATCCAAACCAGCTGCGCCCGGCGCCGGCATCGGCCTCCTCGAATGCGACGGCCCAGCTCGCTGCGGTCAGCGCTCCGAAACCGAATGCCGGAAGGGCCCCGGCCGCGGTGGACAATGCCGCCGGGGCCGAAAGCCGCCCGGCCTGGTGGAGAAGTACGACGGCCGCGAGGGCAAAGGCGAATGGTCCGATGTATACCGCCAGTAGAAGCCTGACACCACCTGCCCCGGGGAGCATGCCCGCGTTGCTCAACAACAGTGCCGTGGCACCCAGGAAGGCGATCAAAGCTGCACCGGCGAAACCCGCAGCCCATCCAGGCGTAGCCCTCTCGCCCAGCCCGTTGGCCCGAAGCGACCAGGCTTCCGGAATGGACGGGCGCGCGATGCCTTGGTCGCTGGCATGCTGTTCGAGACTGTCGAGCACAATCCTGCTGTTGTCCTCGCGCCAGGACCGCGGATACCAGCGCAACAGCCGGGCATACCGGCGCCGTCGGTCATTGCTCATCGCGCAAACCCCCATGACATCGTTGCCGGAGAGGGACGGCCGGGAGCAGGCCGGGCCGCCAGCCGGTTTTCCACAGCACGAAGCCTGGCAGCGAGCCTTACCGCTTCCAAGGCCAGCGCCTGACGCCCGTCGTCTGTGAGTTCGTAATAGCGGCGCGCGCGTCCGTGGACTGTTTCTTCACCGGCCCGGCGAACGTACCCGTCCCGTTCCAGACGTTCCAGTGTGGCGTAGAGCGTCGTGACCCGCAACGAGACCGCTGCCGCCGTGAGCTGCTCAACGTCAAGCAGGATGGCGTATCCGTGCTGGCGTCCGCCCGCGAGGGCCGTCAGGATCCAAAAGGCGACTTCGCTCATGTCGGTAATATACCCAGAATGGTCATATTAGGACTGCTCGAGGCTGCACACCCAGAGAGGTTTAGAGGCCGAGGTGCTTGTTCAGCTCGTCGAGGGACTTCACGGTTGTGTAGTTGTAGCCCTCGGTGATGGGGTCGTAACCACGGTCCAGCAACACGGTGTTTCGGAAGCCCATGTCGTGCATCGGCATCAAGTCGTACCGGGTGTGCGAGGAGACGTGGACGAAGTCCTCCGGCTTGGCGTTCAGGGAATTGAGCATGTGCTCGAAGGCCTGGTATCGGGGCTTGTAGGCCTGGGCCTGCTCAGCGGTCAGCACGGCGTGGAAGTCTGCGCCGAGCCTCGGAACAGTGGTTTCCAGGAAGCTGTCGTCTGCGTTGGACAGGATCACGAGCTGGTAGTTTTCGCCCATTGTCTTCAGCGGGGCCGGGACGTCCTCGTGGGCAACCCAGCCGCGTACCGCTTCAGTGAAGTGTGCGCCGGCTCCCTCGGTCGGTGCCAGGCCCCACTGCCTGCACACGCGATCAAAGGAGTTCTGAAAGATCTGCTCGTAGGGCTTGTAGTCGCCGCATACTTCGTCGTAGCGGTAGCCGCGGAACATCGCCTTGAAGGCAGGCCACTGCTCCTCAGAGATGCGGCCATCCAAGAGACGACGCGTGGTGGGATCGATGTTGAAGTTGATCAGCGTGCCGTAGCAATCAAAGGAGACGTACTTGGGCCGGAAGTTTGTGGTTGCCATTTTTCGTCCGTTCATTCAGGTGTTAGGAGAGGGCCTCGGTCGCCTTCTGCGTCTTCGACCGAGCAGCGTTTTTGATTCACTATGAATCTAAATTGTTCATTGTCAATTGTCAACAGTTTCTTGAGATTCATTCTCAGGAGGGTATCCAATGAGCCCGACACTCGCGTGAACATCTTCCCTCCGGGAGCTCTGGCGCGATATTTCTGCAACGATGTAACTGCAAGAGTTGCCGGACAAAGGACCCTGGTATGGCTGTCACCATGAACGACGTCGCGCGAACAGCCGGCGTCTCCCTCAAAACGGTGTCCAATGTGCTCAATGACTACGAGTTCATCCGGCCTGCCACCAAGCAGAAGGTGCTGGACGCAATCGCCGCGCTGGGCTACGAAGCCAACCTCACAGCACGCAGCCTCCGCTCCGGTAAGACGCGAATGCTTGGCCTTGTGCTTAGTGATCTCTCCGCCCCGTACTACGCCGAGTTGGCCTCCCGCCTCATGAAAGTAGCCTCAGACAGGGGATACCGGGTGCTCGTGGAGCAGTCCGCGGCAACCAGGGAGAACGAATTAGCCGCGCTGCAGGGCCAGTTCCGCCAACTGACCGATGGACTTCTGTTCACACCACTGGCATTGGGGCCTGACGACGTCGCGGTGGCCCAAGGCGACAAACCTCTGGTGCTGCTGGGTGAGCACATTGCCGACCCCCGCTTTGACCTTGTCACTATGAAGAATACTGAAGCGGCACACGCCATCACCTCCCACCTCCTGGCATCCGGACGCCGCCGCGTGGCCGTCCTCGGCGCTGTTCCGGAGGACACCACCGGCAGCTCCGGTTTGCGTATGCTGGGCTATCGCCAGGCCCTGACGGCTGCCGGGCTGGATTTCGATCCCGATCTCGCTGTGATGTGCGACTGGCGGAGGGACGGGGGGGCTACCGCCATCCGCCAGCTGCTGGACAGCGGAGTGCAGTTTGATGCCGTATTCGGGCTCAACGACACAGTGGCGCTGGGCGCGATGCATGAACTTCTTATGCGGGGGGTCAAAGTTCCGGACGAAGTAGCCGTCGCTGGCTTTGATGATATTGACGAGGCCCGTTTTGCGTCTCCCTCCCTCACCACAGTGGCCCCGGGCATGGACGAAATCGCAGAGCGCTCCGTAGGGTTGTTGATAGACCGGATTGAAGGGAACGGGGCAACAGCCAACGGAATGCAGCTCGAAGCGGGCTTCGAGCTTAGGATCCGCGACTCAGCTCCCTAGGGCTGCGAGGAAGGACGAGGGCAATGGTGGATGTTCACGTGGAGACCGTCATCAACAGGCCCCCGGACCATGTTGCGGCGTATGCCGGAAACCCGGACAACGCCCCGGAGTGGTACTCCAACATCAAAAGTGTCCAGTGGCATACGCAACCACCCATGACCGTCGGCTCGAAGCTTGCGTTCAGTGCCCGGTTCCTTGGCCGGACGTTGGATTACGTATACGAAATCATTGAGCTGTCGCCGGGCCAGCGCCTTGTGATGCGCACAGCCCAGGGCCCGTTCCCGATGCAGACCACCTACGCTTGGACCCCCGAGGGGCAGGCCTCCACCAGAATGGTCCTGCGCAACACCGGCAGCCCCGCCGGATTTTCAAAGCTTGCCGGTGCCGTTATGGCTCCCATGATGCGCAGGGCGATGCGGAAGGATCTGCGGAAGCTTAAAGAACTGCTCGAGTCCCGCTGAAAGGAGCGGACCATGATCGCGGCCCTCATCATCGATATGCAGAATGCTTTCTTCGAGAATCCGGACCTGGCCGCCCAGCAGGATGAATTGGTGGCTGCCTGCAACGATCTCATCGACGTCGTTGAAGAAGCAGGCGGCAAGGTTTTGTTGGTGAAGACTGAGCATGAGCGGGACAAGTCAACCTGGACCCTGAGCATGCTCGATGACGACCAGGGCTTCATTTTCAGGGGCACAAAGCAGGCCGATTTCCTGCCGGGGCTGCGGACTGAAGGCCTGCCCTGCCTGGCCAAGACCAGGGACAGTGCCTTTATGGGCACGGATCTATTGCTCCGCCTGCGGAACTGGGGTGTTGACCAGATCATTCTCGGCGGTGTCTCCACACACAACTGCATCGCCCAGACGGCAGCGGACGCCTTCGCAGACAACATCCGGGTGGCTTATGCACGTGAAGCCATCGGTTCCGAGGACCAGGAGGCAGCAGCCGCGGTTTTATCCATCCTTTCCAAAGGCTACCGACAAGCGGTGCTGACTCCACCCCAGGTCAAGGAACTGCTGAGGAAACGCCTTTAGGGTCTTCCCTTGGAAGGCAGGGGTCTATAACGTTGTAGGAATGTTGTTAGCGCATACACCGCCCATGGGCTGGAACAGCTGGGATTGCTACGGGACCACGGTCACCGAGGCGGAGGTCCTGGCCAACGCCGAGTACATGGCCGCCCATCTGGCCCCCTACGGCTGGGATACTGTCGTCGTCGATATCCAGTGGTACGAGCCGGCAGCAAAAGCCGGCGGCTACAACGATGGCGCGGCCCTGGTCCTGGACGAAGTCGGCCGGCAAATGCCTGCACTGAACCGGTTCCCCTCGGCGGAGGATGGCAGGGGATTCGCTCCGCTCGCCGCGAAAATCCATGCCCTTGGCCTCAAGTTCGGCCTCCACATTATGCGGGGCATCCCCCGGCAGGCGGTCCGGGACAAGCTTCCCGTAGCCGGTACGGGCTACACCGCAGACCAGGTGGCAGACCTCGATTCGGTCTGCGACTGGAACACCGACAACTACGGCCTGAACCTCAACCATCCCGGTGCGCAGGCCTACTACGATTCCCAGCTGGCGCTCTTCGCCGCCTGGGGTGTGGACTTCATCAAGGCCGACGACATGGTGGGTCCCTACCTGGCAGGGGAGATCCAGTCCTACCAGCAGGCCATCCGGAATTCAGGCCGGGAGATGATCCTCAGCCTTTCGCCGGGCCGGGCCCTCTCCCTTGCGCACCTGGAGCACCTCCGTGAAAACTCGCAGATGTGGCGCGTCTCCGATGATCTCTGGGACAACTGGGACGACGTCGAGGCGCAGTTCGCGCGTATGGCACGTTGGGCGCCGCACCAGAGATCGGGAGCATGGGCCGACGCCGACATGCTGCCGGTAGGCCGGATCGCCCTGCGTGCGGAACGTGGCCCCGAAAGGGTCACCAGGCTCAGCCTGGACGAACAGCGCACCATGATGACCCTCTGGTGCATGTCCCGCTCACCCCTGATGCTGGGCTGCGACCTGCCAAGCTCACCGCCGGAAACGCTCGGTCTGCTGACCAACCCGGATGCGCTTGATGTCCTGAAGGCCAGCGCCGGAAACCGTGAACTCCTCCGGGAGGGGGACCTGGTGGTCTGGGCAGCTGAAAGCACGACGTCGGCGGACCGGTTTGGTGCTGTCTTCAACACCGGGACTGAGGTGCTCCGCCGGGACATCCTGCTAAGGGATCTCGGCCTTGGCGAGACTGCTGAATGGGATCACTGGGCTGCGCTCGAGTCATGGACCCAGGAGAAACTGGACGGGACCGGGGAGGCGCTGAGCTTCGAGATTGCCCCGCACGGAGTGTGTCTCTACCGCTTCACGCCACGGGCAACCTAGCTGAGGATCGCCCACCCTTGTGCCGGCAGCTTCACTCCTCCGGACTGAGCATCGAAGCTTCCGGTTCCAGCAAGGAGCGAGGTGTGAGCCAACAGGACTTCGCGTTCCCGTAACTCTGTTACATCGACGTCTGCCGGTTCGTCGGCGAGGTTCAAAGCCACCACCAGTGCGTCGCCATCACTTTCGGCCACGAAGATGAACTGCTCGTTGGTCAAGGACAAGACAGAGGTGCGGGCCGAGTGGAGCCAGGCATGCCGCCGTCGTACTCCTATCAGTTCCTGATAAAGCCGGTAGGTGGTCCATCCCTGAGGGCTGAGATCGGCAGGCGAGGCAGGGAAGGCAGGCCGCACGTCGTCGTCGCCCCCGGCCCTGTCCTCCTTGACGCCGCGAAAGGCCTGTTCGTCCCCGTAGTAGATCGTTGGTGTGCCTCCCACCGTCAGCAGGACCACCAGCGCGAGGGGCAGCAGCGCAGGATCCTGAAGCTTGCTGGCGATGCGGGTGACGTCATGGTTTCCGATGAACGTCAGCGGCACGAAACCAGCCAGGAACGTGTTGTGCCGTTCCAAGGCAGCCGCGAGCTCATAAAAGTTGCGGTCGTTGAGCGAGCTCCAGACCGCTTTCCAGAGTTCGTACTGGGTTGCGGAATCCAGGCCTTCATCGCTGACCGCCGCCGCGTAGTCGCCGTGGATGTATTCACCGACGAAATAGGCGTCGGGAAACTCTGCCCGCACTTCGGCCAGCACGCTGGACCAGAACGACGTCGGCACAGCGTATGCAGCATCCAGCCGCCAACCGTCAACTCCTCGTGCAAGCCAGTGCTTCATGACACCGGCGACGAATCCGGCAACTTCCGGTTCGGCGTGGTTCAAGGCGACGAGGTGGTGGTGTCCCTCAAAATCCGCGTACTCAGGCTCCGTCCCGGGAGTCCAGCCGGAGACAGGCCAGTCGAAGCGGAACCAGGATGCTTTGGCGCCGGACGGGCCCTGCGACAACGTTTCCTGGAAGGGCGGGAAACTCCGGCCGGTGTGGTTGAAGACTCCGTCCAAAAGCACGCGGAGCCCGCGGGAGTGCGCTTCGCGGATCAGCTCGTCAAAGTCGGCGTCGTCGCCCAGGCGGGGGTCCACGCGGAAGTAGTCAGTTGTGTCATAGCCATGGGTCTCCGAGGCGAAGACCGGGCCCAATGCGATGCCCGAAGCGCCCAGTTCCACTGCGTAGTCCAGCCATGAGATGAGCTGGGGGAGCCGATGAGCAAGGGGCGCTCCTGCGGGCAGGGCATTTTGCTCAGCGCCCACAAATCCAAGCGGGTAGACCTGCCACCACACAGCATGCTGCACCCAATCCGGTTCGGCCAAGGCGGGGCTCCTTTTGCTGGAGGGAACGTACCCGGGCCATTCTGCCAGTGAGTCGAAATCTTTCCGAAACCTGGCGGGCTTACTCTGGTCACAAGCTGAAGGGATATCGGATGCATCTTTTACCCCGTGAGCAGGAAAAGCTCATGATCGTGGTGGCGGCTGACCTTGCGCGGCGGCGGCAGGCCCGAGGGCTCAAACTCAATTTCCCGGAAGCAGTGGCGATCATCAGCTACGAGTTGATCGAGGGCGCCCGGGATGGCCGGACAGTGGCGGAGCTGATGAGTTACGGAACCACGCTGCTGACCCGCGAGGACGTCATGGAAGGCATCCCGGAGATGATCCACGACGTGCAGATCGAAGCCACCTTCCCTGACGGCACCAAACTGGTCACCGTCCACGATCCCATCCGCTAGGGGCTACAGATGATCCCAGGAGAATACGTCCTCCGGCCTGAACCGGTGGTGGTGAACGCCGGACGGGACGCGATCGACGTCGTCGTACTGAACACCGGCGACCGCCCCGTCCAGGTAGGCTCCCACTACCATTTTGCCGAGGCGAACCGTGCCCTCGAGTTCGATCGCCAGGCGGCCCACGGACGGCGCCTGGACATTCCCGCCGGAACGGCCGCACGGTTCGAACCAGGCGACCGCCGGACTGTCCGGCTGATAGAACTTACCGGGCACCGCGAGGTTTTCGGGCTTAGTAACGCTGTAAACGGAACGCTCGACGCCGGCATGCCCGCCGCCGCGCAAGCCACTGTTGGGAGGGGAGCAGCGTGAGTTTCGAACTGTCCCGCAAGCAATACTCGGACCTTTACGGGCCGACGACCGGCGACGCCATCCGGCTCGCAGACACCGAACTGTTCCTGGAGATCGAAAAAGACCTCACTGTCTACGGAGAGGAAGTGGTGTTCGGCGGTGGCAAGGTGATCCGGGACGGAATGGGCCAAAACGGCCAGGTTACCCGCGAAGAGGAGGTGCCGGACACCGTCATCACCAACGCGATCGTGCTGGACTACACAGGCATCTACAAGGCGGACATTGCCCTCCGGGACGGCCACATCTTCAAAATCGGCAAAGCCGGAAACCCCCAGATCACGGACGGCGTGGACATCGTCATCGGAGCGAGCACCGAGATCATCGCCGGGGAACGGAAAATCCTCACGGCCGGCGGCGTTGATTCCCACATCCACTTCATTTCCCCCGAACAGGTGCCCACCGCCCTCTGCAGCGGCGTGACCACCATGCTGGGCGGCGGAACCGGCCCGGCCGAAGGTACCAAGGCCACCACTGTGACCCCCGGAAAATGGCATATCCAGCGGATGCTCCAGGCCGCTGAGGGCCTGCCCATCAACATCGGCCTTCTCGGAAAGGGACACGCGTCCGCCGTCGAGCCCCTCGCCGAACAGATCCGGGCCGGCGCAATCGGGCTCAAGGTCCACGAGGACTGGGGATCCACCACCTCCTCGATCGATACATCCCTGAAAGTCGCCGACGAGTACGACGTCCAGGTGGCCATCCACACTGACACGCTCAACGAGTGCGGCTTCGTGGAGGACACCATCAGGGCCATCGACGGCCGCGTCATCCATACGTTCCACACGGAAGGCGCCGGGGGAGGGCACGCGCCGGACATTATCAAGATCGCGGGCCTCCCGAATGTGCTGCCCGCCTCCACCAACCCCACCCTGCCGTACACGCGCAACACCATCGAAGAACATTTGGACATGCTGATGGTCTGCCACCACCTGAACCCGGACATTCCCGAGGACGTGGCCTTTGCTGATTCACGTATCCGCGCAGAGACCATCGCCGCGGAGGACGTGCTGCAGGACCTTGGCATCTTCGCCATCACCTCCTCGGATTCGCAGGCTATGGGACGGGTGGGCGAGGTGATCACCCGAACGTGGCAGGTGGCGGACAAAATGAAGAAACAGCGCGGAGTTTTGGAGGATCCCGACGGCGGTGTCCACGGTTCCGTTGACAGCGACAACTTCCGGCTGAAGCGGTACGTGGCCAAATACACGGTCAATCCCGCTATCGCGCACGGCATGGCGGACTCGATCGGGTCCGTGGAGGAAGGCAAATTCGCTGACCTGGTCCTGTGGGATCCGGCATTTTTCGGCGTCAAACCGGAACTGGTGCTCAAGGGCGGGCAGATTGCCTACGCCCTGATGGGGGATGCCAATGCGTCCATCCCCACGCCGCAACCCCGGACCATCCGGCCCATGTTCGCCACCTTCGGTAAAGCGCTCCAGCAGTCCTCCATCACCTTCCTGTCTCAGGCCGCAATTGACGCCGGCGTCCCCGGAGAGCTCGGCCTCCAGAAGGTGATCCGCCCCGTATCCGGGATCAGGAACCTCACCAAGGCCGACCTGAAGTACAACGACGCGACTCCGGTAATCGAGGTGGACCCGGAGACCTACCAGGTGACCGTGGATGGCGAGAACGTTACCTGCGAACCCTCTGACGTGCTGCCCATGGCGCAGCGCTATTTCCTCTTCTAAACCCCTGGAGCTGACGTGATCATCGAGAAAGTGCTCGGCAACGTGAATGAACTGCCTGCCAGTGCGGCCGAAGCCTATGCCGGCCTGCATCAGGAAAAGGTGGTGCTGCCCAGCACCGAGCTGGTCAAGCGCATCCAGAGGGTCAGGACAGACCACGGCAAGGAGTTGGGGATTCGGCTGCCGGCGGGTTCCGGTGACCTGCGGGACGGCGACATCCTTCATGTGGCCGAATCCAACATGATTGTGGTGTCCGTTCTGCCTACGGACGTCCTGGTCATCGCACCCCGGACTATTTCCGAAATGGGGGTGGTGGCCCATTCCCTGGGTAACCGGCACCTGCAGGCCCAGTTCTTCGACTCCGGCTCGGAGTACGGTGCCGAGGTCATGGTGTGCCAGTTTGATCACACGGTTGAGGACTACCTCAAACACGTCGGAGTTCCCTATGCCCGCCAGGACCGGGTGATGCCCGTGCCTTTCCGCCACGCTGAACACTCGCACTGATTGCATGGAAGCTACTCCCGGCTATCAGCTTGCATTGCAGCAGTTGACTGACTCCGCGCTGCCTACGGGAGCGTTTGCTCATTCGTTGGGCTTTGAAACCTACATAGAGCGCGGGTTGGTGCGGGACGAGGCCAGCTTTGGGGTGTGGCTTACTGCTTTTGCACGGCAGCAGCTCACCTTCTCGGACGGCTTGGGCATCCGCTTCCTTTATGAAGACCATCCTGTCGCGGAGCTTGACTCGTTGCTGACCGCCCAGCTTTTGCCGCGGCAGCTGCGCGAGGCCAGCGTGAAAATGGGAGGGCGGCTGCTCGAGATTGGCACGGACGTGTTTCCCTCGCCGGCGCTCGAGGAGTACCGCGGGCTGGTGACCAGCGGCCGTGCTTCCGGCCATCAGCCTCTGGCATTCGCCGTCGTCGCCCATTCCTTGGGGGTCCCGTTGAATGAGGCGCTCGCCGCGTACCTCTTTGCCGCGGTCACCTCGCTGACCCAGAACGCCGTCCGGGCCATTCCGTTGGGGCAGAACGCCGGGCAGCGGCTGCTGCGCGTTGCGGCCGACGGCGTTGCTGCCGCCGTGGAACGGGTGGGAAACCTGACGCTGGACGACTTTGGGGCAGTGAGTCCTGGGCTGGAAATTTCGCAGATGCGGCACGAGCGGCAGCGCGCCCGAATGTTTATGAGCTAGTTGAATTGCACGGCTGGACTGTCAGGAGAAGCGATGTCAGAACCTATCAAGATCGGTATCGGCGGCCCCGTAGGCGCCGGAAAGACCCAGCTCGTTGAGCGGCTGACCCGCCACATGAGTGCCGAGATATCCATGGCGGCCATCACCAACGACATCTACACGATCGAGGATGCCAAGATCCTCGCGGCAAACGGCATCCTTCCGCTGGACCGGATCATCGGCGTCGAAACCGGCGGCTGCCCGCACACCGCCATCCGCGAAGATACGTCTATGAATACGGCCGCCATCGAGGAGCTCAAGGCGAGGCATCCGGACCTGCAGGTGATCTTCGTGGAATCCGGCGGTGACAACCTCTCTGCCACCTTCAGCCCGGAGCTGGTGGACTTCTCCATCTACATCATCGATGTTGCCCAGGGGGAGAAAATCCCGCGTAAAGCCGGGCAGGGCATGATCAAGTCCGATCTGTTCATCATCAACAAGACGGACCTCGCACCCCACGTCGGCGCAGACCTGACAGTCATGGAACGGGACTCCCGCGAGTTCCGCGGCACCAAACCGTTCTGCTTCACCAACCTCAAAACGGACGAAGGGCTCGACGCCGTGATCGCCTGGATCCGGCGCGATGTCCTGATGCTTGATCTGGCGTCATGAGCACGACGGCGGTTGGGCCGGGTCCGGCTGCTCTCTCACCTCCGGCGGCTGATCGGCCCGAGAGAGGCCGTCTTGAACTGCTCATCACCGAACGCGACGGACGGTCCATTGCCTCCCGGCAGTTTCACGAAGGCGCTTTAAGGGTTTTGCGGCCGCATTACCTGGATGAGAGCGGGCAGGTTTGTTTTGTTCTTGTGAATCCCGGCGGGGCTTATCTTGGGGCCGATCTTTACGTCATTGAGGTGGAGGTGGAGAGTGGGGCCAGGCTGCTTCTGACCACGCAGTCCGCCACGAAAATCTACCGGACACCCGGGTCCTTTGCTGAGCAGCGGATGCGGTTGGTGCTGGGGGATGAGGCGCAGCTTGAGCTGGCCCCTGACCAGTTGATCGCCTACCGCGAGGCCAGCTACCGCCAGAACACCCACATCACCGTCCGGCCGACATCCAGCCTCATCATGGCCGAGGTGGTCACTCCAGGTTGGTCCCCTGACGGGGCGGCGTTCCGCTACGAGGAGGTGCGTTTGCGGACCGAGATCAGCTTAGATCCAGGGGAAGCTCCGCAGTTGCTGGCGCTGGACAACCTCCTGATCGTGCCCTCAGCCGATGACGTGACCGGAATGGGGTTTATGGAGGGCTATAGCCACGTGGGTTCGCTGCTGGTGGTGGACCGGAGAGTGGACCAGGCGCTCGCGGACGAACTCCACGGGCTGACCAGGGCCCACGAGGCGTATACCGGCGTTTCGCTGACGGCCACCGTCGCCGGAACAACCGGGCTGGTGTTGCGCTCGTTGTCCAACAGCACCGAAGAACTCCGGCGCCTGCTGCAGGCGTGCACAACCCTGCTGCGGAGACGCTGGTACGGCCAGCCTCCTCTGGACCTCAGGAAATACTGATGATCTCAGCTGCAGATGCCCGGCAGGTGTACCGCGAGAGCGGGCAGTTGCCGCTGCGCACGCGGCTCGCCTTCACGTTGGGTGCGGTAGCAGCTCTCCATGCTGTCGCCGTCGTGCTCCTCCTGCTGGGCAGCGCCGAACCGCTGGCGGTTGGCCTGGCGATCACTGCGTACCTTGCTGGCATCAAGCACAGCTACGACTGGGACCATCTGGCGGCCATCGACAACTCCACCCGTAAGTTTGTGGCGCAAAACCAGGATCCGGTCAGTGTCGGCTTCGCTTTCAGCCTGGGCCACAGTTCCGTCGTGATGCTCGCAGGGGTATTTCTGGTAGGAGGTGCGTCGGTGATGGGCCAGTTCATGACCGGCGGTAGTGCCGGGAATGTGGTGCTCGGGCTCATAGGCAGCGGAGTTTCGGGGCTGTTCCTGCTGTTCATGGGATTGTTCAACGGCTCGGCATTCCTGGCGGCAGCGCGTTCCTACATGAAGGCACGTTCCGGATTGCAAGTTACGGCCCAGGAGCTCGAGGCCAAAGGACTGGTGGCGCGGTTGCTGGCCAAACCGCTCTCTCGCGTGAAGCGGCCGCGCAATATCTATGTGATCGGCTTCCTGTTCGGATTGGGCTTCGACACCGCCACCACCATTGCACTGCTGATGATGGCCGTTTCAGCCTCCGTCGCCGGAGTTCAGCCTCTGGCCCTGCTGGCGCTGCCACTGGCATTCACGGCAGCGATGACCTTCTGCGACACCCTCAACGGAGTGGCCATGATGCGCATGTACCGCTCCGCGCTCCACCGTCCTCTGCACAAGCTGGGCTTCAATGCAGTGATCACCGGGATCTCTGCTGCCTCGGCCCTTTTCATCGCAGTGATAACGTTGGCCGGTTTCTTCAGTGCCGCCTTCGGATGGGAAGATCCGTTGAGCAGATGGCTGGGGTCAGTGGATCTTGGCGACGCAGGCCTGCTGCTGATTGCCGCGTTGCTGGGGGTGTGGGCCGTGGTTGCGCTGCAAGCGCGCGCTCGAAAACCCTAAGGCGTCACACCTGGCGCTTCGCCTTGAGCCCGCCGATGATCACGTCCAGGCCGAACTCGAAGGCGTGGCCGCCGCGTTCCTCCGGCGGTCCGGCGTTGCCGACTGCGCGCTTAAGGGTTGGGTACCCTTCGGACGGCGGATCCCAAACAACCTCCGGAGCCGCAAGGTCCAAGGCCGCACCCAGCGCGAAGCTGTCGATGGTGGAAATACCCGCCACCACATCCCGGCCACTGAAGCCGGCACTTTCCAGGGCAATGGCCAGGTCCTCGTAGAGGCCGATGACGTCCGGATCAGTGATCGTTTGAAGGACCAGGAGCGGCGCCAGCCGTGGGTGGCGCACGAACGCGTCCCGGTAGGCGCGGATCAGGACCCGCAGGGCGGTTTCCCAATCGCTGTGGTCCACAGGCGCGTATGGCGACTCGGTGATGATCCTCTGGCGCAAAAGCTCCAGGATTTCGTCCCTGCCGCTGACATGGTTGTAGATGGAGGACTGGCTGACGCCTATCCGCTTGGCCAGCTTCGGGAAGCTGAAATCCCCGCTCTCATCTACCAGCTCCAGGGCTGCAGAGGTGAGGGCCTCCACGGATATGAGGGGGAGGAGCGGACGCCCCATTTGTTCTCCTGACTGCAGCTTTCGAATATCAAACCCAGCCTAGTGGGCCGGAAGCGTCCCGCAGCAAATGGCGAATTTGAGCCAAGCTATTGTGCTCTACGCCACACGCATTCATACTAAACGAAAGCCTTTCGTTTAGTAGGGCTCCCAAGAAAGGACGGACCAGTGCCGGATACCCAAACCAGACCACCGACGTCGTCCGCGGACGGCGCACTTAAGCGCAATGCCCTCGGTACGGGCGGCATCGCGTTCCTCGTCATCTCGGCAGCAGCGCCGCTGACCGTAATGGCGGGCGTCGCTCCCTTGGCCATCGGCGTCGGCGGCGTCGGCGCTCCCGCGGGTTATCTCTTCGCGGGCCTCGTGCTCACGCTCTTCGCCGTCGCCTTTATGGCCATGACCCGCCACGTCAAAGCCTCCGGAGGCTTCTACACCTACATTTCCCTGGCCATGGGGAAGACAATGGGCCTGGCCTCTGCCATCCTGGCGATCGTCTCCTACAACTGCCTCCAGATCGGCATCTACGGGCTTTTCGCCGTCCAGACCCACGACATGTTCAAAGTCCTCTTCGGGCTGGAGGTGCCTTGGCCGGCCATTGCGTTAGCCGCCGTTGCCGCCGTATGGTTCCTCGGCTACCGGGGGATAGACGTCGGCGCGAAGGTGCTGGGCGTGCTTCTCGTCGCAGAAACCGGAATCCTCGCGATCATGGGCGTCGGCATTCTCAGCAGCGGCGGGGCGGACGGCATCGGCCTGGGATCATTCAGCCCGGACCAGATGTTCAGCCCGGGCATCCTGGCCATCCTGGGCATCTGCTTCGCAGCTTTCATGGGCTTCGAGTCCACGGTGCTGTACCGTTCAGAGGCCCGGAATCCTGACAAATCGGTTCCGCGGGCCACGTACATTGCTGTTGGCTTTATGTCTGTGTTCTACGCCTTCATTGTCTGGACTGTTGTGCAGGCCCATGGCGAAGGCCGCGTTGTGGAAGCAGCAGGGGAACTGGCCGGCGGGTTGTTCTTCCAGACCATCAACCACTACGTGGGGCCTTGGGCGGAAGCGGTGATGTACGTCCTGATCGTCACCAGCGTCTACGCCTCCCAGCTGGCCTTCCACAACGCAATCAACCGATACGTCTATATGCTGGCGCGTGACGGCGTGCTGCCTGCCTTCCTCGCCCGCACCCACCCCAGGTTCCAGTCCCCGCACCGGGCGGGACAGTTGCAGACCATCCTGGCCGCGCTGGTAATCAGCATCTGCGCGCTCCTGAACGCCGACCCTTATCAGCAACTGCTGATCTGGGTGAACACCCCTGGGATCTTCGGAATCGTCGGGCTCCAAGGCCTGGTTTCCGTCGCGGCCTTCCTTTATCTCCGCCGGAATCCCGACGCCGTGACTTCCAAACTCCTGGTCCCGATCAGCCTGGTGTCGGCAATTCTCCTTTTCGGTGTGGTGCTGCTTATCGGCCTGAACATCGAGCTGCTTACATTCGCTGACAGCCTGACCAACACCATTCTCATCCTGGTGATGCCGGTGGTCCTTCTTGCCGGACTCCTCACAGCCCGTTGGGTACGCCGCCACCGTCCCGGAACCTTCGCGCAGATTGGAAGCTTCGAAACCCATGAATCCTGACCTGATCATCCTCGCCGGCACCATCCACACCATGGAGGGAAGCTCCACCGGCAGCCCTGCCGGAACCTTGCTGCAGGCCGTGGCTGTTAAGGACGGCGTCATTGCCGCCGTCGGAACCCGTGCAGACGCTGAAAGCTGGCAGGCTCCAGAGGTCATCGACTTTGGCTCTGCCGTCCTGACACCCGGTCTGGTGGACTGCCACATCCATCCTGTCCTGGGGCTGGAACTGACGCGTGGCCGCGACCTGTCAGGGGCTACGGACCTCGGGCAGGTGCGGGCGATGTTGCGGGAGGAAGCGGCAGCAACACCTCCGGGCGAGTGGGTGAGGGGCTGGGGTCTGGATCCCAATCTATTCGGCTCGGCCCAATGCCACCGCGAGCTGATTGACAACGTCGTCTCCGGACGGCCGTGCCTTGTCCGGCTGTTCGATGGGCATTCGGCACTTGCAAACTCCCGTGCCCTCGAAATGGCGGGAATCACCGGACCCCGTACGTTTGACCAGGCCTCCGAGGTAGTCTGCGATGCTGCCGGGCGACCTACCGGGCTGCTGCTTGAGTCGGCAGCTGTCGAGCTGGTTGCCCGGGTGATGCCCGCCGAGTCCTTCGCCTCCAGGAAAGCGCGGTTGGAAGAACTCTTCACGCATTTTTCCCGATCAGGACTGACGGGCGGGCATGTGATGGATTGCGGGGAGGGGTCTCTGGAGCTGTACCGGGCACTCGAAAACGACGGCAACGCCGGTCGGGAGGGGTCCGACGTCGGCCTTCCGCTCCGCCTGCGAATCTCGCCGTGGTGCATGCCCGGCAGCAGCGAGACGGATTGGCGCGCCCTCGCTGAGCAGGTCGGAACCTTGGCGGGACGGCGCTGGGAGGTTTCCGGCATAAAGCTGTTCGTTGACGGCACGGTGGACAACGGCACTGCATGGCTGTTCGAACCTGACGTGTACGGGGAGTCAGTTCTGCCGTTCTGGCCCCGGCCGGCGGAATATGCTCAGGCGGTCCGCTTCTTTGCCTCCCGGGGCATTCCTACCGCCACCCACGCCATCGGTGACGCCGGGGTCGCAGCAGTCCTGGACGCCTTTGAGTCACTGCCATCCGGTATCCCCAAGGCCGTGCATCGAATTGAGCATCTCGAAACCGTCCCGGATGCCCTGGTAGGCAGGTTTTCCCGTTCAGGCCTGGTGGCCAGCATGCAGCCCACGCACTGTACGCACTATTCCCGCGCTGACCAGACGGATAACTGGTCCACGAGACTCGGGGCGGCGCGGGCCAACCACGCTTGGAGGTGTGGAGATGTCCGCGCTGCCGGAGCCACGCTTGCCCTCGGCTCAGACTGGCCGATCGCCCCGTTCGAGCCCCTGCCCATTCTGGCCGACGCGCAATTGCGGCGGCGGGCCGGCCACCTCGACGAACAGCCGATCCTGCCGGGCCAGGCACTCACGGCCTTGCAGGCCCTCGAAGGCTACACGTCCCACGCTGCGCGGGCGGCAGGGGAGTGGGCAGTGTCAGGTTCGGTCACGGTGGGAAAGCGCGCGGATTTCACGGTGTTTGAAGCCGATCCACTTCTTGTCGCCCCCGATGAGCTGGCCTCTTCCGGGGTTGCGGCCACGTTTGTGGACGGCCGGGTGCAGCACCTGGCGGTGGGGTCTGCGAGGTAAACGCCCCTCCAAGGGCCATTGCCGCTGCCAGACTTGGGCTGACCCAGCGGGCACCTGTGGAAGAGCATGCTCGCAGGGCTCGCACACCTTCGGGCGTCGGCTTCGCGGCCGGCTGTTGGGTCCAGTCCCCACGTCGCAGAGCTCCGCGGTGCCTGGCCCTGTTTGTCTAAGACGATGCTCCTATAGTCGTCAAATCACGACAAGAGGGATCAGGCAAACGGCTTGGTGGCATCCTTAATGCGCGCCATCCCGATGCGGACAGCCTTCTCATATTGTCGACGGTCAAATTCGAAGGGTCCGAAGGCAGAGTAGTCCCAGTCTGGCCGATGAGGCTGTTGGAACGTGGACCAAGTTACGGTAGTGCCGTCGACGGTGATCCGGGCGGCCAGGGGCCAGCAGCCGACTTCTCCGCAATCGCATCCCAGCAGCCATGCCTCGCCTAACCTTGGCCATTGGTTGGCTTCTGACCCTAGGTAATAGCGCGAGAGGTCACCGAAATTGAAGTGTTCGGGGACAAGTCCGGCATATCCACCAGCGGGGTCGTAGCCGCGTGCGGATTCGTAGGAGCCGATAAGGGTGATTAGAGACGTTCCATTGACCTCGGGTATAAGCGAACCTGCACCATTCTGAATGGTCTCGGCACGAAAACGCAGCTGGCTGATCACAAGCTCATGATGGCATGAACGCGGCCAAGCGTAAGCCCTAGGGGCTTTGCATGAAGTTAGATCTGGTCTGGCTTGCCGACCGTCTGTACGCTCCGGCGGCCTTCCGCGACGGCGGTGTTACCGGTGGCGCTACTGCCACTTGACGCCTTAGTACCGTGAGATGTCTTTTGCTGAGGGAAAACCCGGAAGGCCGGCACCACTGGTGCCTGCCTTCCTCTTGCCACCCTCTGGGGCCGGCTGGGGATTGGTGATCTGACGGTAGATTTCCCGGGCCGTTTGCGGCTATCCTGCGGATTCTGAGCGACCGCCCGCCTCACCTGGAGATGGCTCAGAAACTCAGAAACGGCTGATGGCGTTGCTGATTACAGAGAGTGCAATGAAGATCCAGATCGGCGCGACGGAAGTCAGTGGCACGACTTTGCGGGCAACCACGGTCCGGCCGATCACGTAGATGGTACTCAGAAATGCCCAAGCCCAGTGAAAAGGCCGCACAACCCCGAGACGGCGAAGCCTGCGCCAGTCCAGATAAGCCAGCACTACACACGCCGCGCAAAGCAGCATGGTGGACACGATGGAGACCACATCTCCAAGAGTGAAGACCAGTTCCGGGTCCGGTACAGGGGTCCCGTCAACGCTGATCTCGTATGCGTGGATTGATTTCAGGACCAGGTCAATGATGATCAGAGCAACCGGCAGCCACAGAATGGCGCCGAAGAAAGGTGTGAACAACGGAGTCTTGGGTTCCAGCAGGGGCCGTGACCGCTTACCCTCCACCGGCATATCCGCAAAGTAGCCCGACCATGCAGCGCCGTCCCACCTTTGAAGCCTGGCGCCGCCGGCAGGGTCAGGGAACCAGCCGGGCGCGGTCGTAGGGCTGGTAGGTGACAGACTCATGATTCTCCTCGAAACGTGTGTCGCAGTCTCTGTGACACAAACAACCCGGCCGATCCCGGGTACATGAACTCAACCGCGGACGGAAGCATTCCTGACGCCAACCAAGCGGTACCACTCCCTGGACATTGACTGCTCCCGGGCCAAGATATTGCAGCCTACCGCCCACAAGGGCACGGCAAAAGCAAAACCTTCGGGCTTTTCCCGCACCCAGATGGACGGCAGGATCCATATGACCGCCTGACCACAGCCGGCACGTCACCTCTGTCAGACACGGAACCATGGGCGAGCGCCGGCGGTGGGCAGCCCGGCGGGAGCGTGACAGGGCACAGTCATCGAGTCTCAATTCTTGTGGGGCCTCGTCCTGTTCCGTCTTCTCGCGGCGATCGGAGAACCAGTCGAGCACGATCTCTACGACGACCTGAACCACGGCCTCAACGATCTCCCCAACAATCCACACGGGGTCACCATACGACACCCTCACCACAGTCGGCCGTGTCGCCACTCAAGGATGACCTGGTACTCGCAGGCTCGCACCAGGTAAACGGGCGTCCGCTTCGCGGCCGGCTGTTGGGCCCGCGCCCGACGTCGCAGAGCTCCGCCGTGCCCGGTCCTGCTTGTCTACGACGATGCACGGAGTCAAAAGGGCAGCACAGCTTGTTTGTAAATGGCTTCGGTCGGAGCGCGCCATACTTCCGCTAATGTCGCTATATGGAGCCCATACGTCGATTCCCATCTGCTCATTACCCTGCTGCTCTCGAGTCGTGGTCGTTTCTTGACATCGCTGGCAAGAGTCCCCTCTTCACATCACCCTTTGGCGACGTTTTTCTCCAGGCAGACAACGGGTTCTGGTTCCTTGATGTGCTTGCAGGAGAACTGCGTCATCAATGGTCGAACCAGGATGAGCTGAATGCCGAACTGAATTCTCATTCTGGTCAGGACGAGTGCTCACTTTGGCCAGCCAAGCTGAGAGTGCGGGTCTGCTACCAGGCAAGGGTGAGATCTACAGCTTCCGCATTCCGCCCGTGTTGGGAGGTGCAACCGACGTCGGTAATATCGAAGTCAGCGACTTCGTTGTGAGCTCCCTGGCCGTCTTCGCTGATAGGACTGTGGAGCGGCCGACAATGCGGAGCCGGTCCCCGAACGGTAACCCCGCAACCACAGCAGTTGGCTGAGTCCGGGATCCGATCACCGCAGCACACACGACGTCCAGGGGAAGTCAGGCCTGTAGGCGGGACCTCTTTCAGGGCATCGGAGCCAAAACGCCGGTACGTTGGCAGGTGTGAGTATTTTCTTGGTGGGAGGCGGCCCTGATACAACGCGTGGCGCCGCTGTGCACGCGCTCTTTACGAGCGAAATAAGCCAGAGGGCAGAAGCGCTCAATCGAGTGCCCCGAGTGGCCGTGGTCCTGTTCGATCAGGAAGGAAGCGGCGCCCACTTTCTACCTTTTTATGCAGATCCGGTAAGAAGCCGAATCGACTGCGTCATTGCCGAGATTTACATCCGGTCCGATAGATCCGTGGACCCCGCTCTGTTTGCCGCTGTGGATGCAATCGTTGTGGGCGGAGGCCCAACGCCAGCGTACTTGGACGGCCTTACGGGTGCAGCCAACGAAATCCGTCTAGCTGTGGGGTCTGGCGTGCCGTATCTGGGATTTTCTGCTGGAGCAATGATTGCCCCGGACTCTGCGTTGACCGGCGGATACAGAATCCGCGGTACTGAAGTCTGCCCTGAAGAATGGTCAGAGGGCTTGGAAGAGCTGACCTTTCATCCTGGCCTGGGGCTGGTTCCCTTTGCTGTGGATGTTCATGCGGCCCAAGGCGGCAGCTTGGGCCGGGCTGTTGCAGCCGTTCATCACGGCGTGGTGGATTCGGTAATGGCAATCGATGAAGACACAGCACTGGTGGTGGATTCCGCAGATCAGGGGAAAACGAAAGTCATTGGGTCCGGCAACTGCTGGACCATCACCAAGAGTGGCGGGAAGACAACGGTGTCCATGGCAGCATCTTGACCAGGCCGCCGGGTGTGGCTAGCGTCGCGTTCATGGGCACCGTTTTTGGCGGGATGGCAGCCAGCCTGGATGGATACATCCGCTCCGAGAGTGGCGACTTGTCATGGCTGAACGATGCAATGTCCCAGGATGAGGACTACGGCTTTGAGGCGACCGCCATCAGGACCGGTGCCTACGTTATGGGCGCCAATACCTATCGTGAGGTTGCCGGAATGGGCGGAATGGGTTCCGGTGTTCCAACCTATGTTGTCACCCACGATGACACCTTGCCCACGAAGGGAAACACCCGGCTGTTCTCAGGGGATCTGGCCGAATTGGTTGCCCGGATCAAATCCTCCATCCCGGAGGATAAAGACATCTGTCTCTTCGGCGGTGGCGAGCTGGTCTCTGAGTTCGTTGAGGCGGGGTTGCTGGATGAGCTCGGCGTCTCAATAGTGCCGGTGGTCCTTGGCGGCGGAGTGCCGTTCTTTCGGAGGATTAGCCGATGGACGACGCTTGAGCTGCTGGAATGCCGTCCTTTCCCCTCCGGAATTGTGTTGCTTAACTACAGGCTGAAGCCGCTAACCGACTGAGCCAAGGCGATCATGGTTAGGCTGAGCACTATGGGCACAAGGGTGCCGAGCATGCTGACAGCTGGAGAATCCTCATGGCCGACCTTGTTCCTGAATACTTGACCTTCGACTACCACTGCCAGTTCCGCGGAGCCCCCGGCGCGCGCCATGACCCGGAAGACTACCCGATGTTCTGGACCGTCAAGGTCAAGGCAATGATGTGGGAAGACGACAATGACGATAAAGGCAAGGAAGTGTCAGTAGGTGAAGCGCACTTATACACGGTTCCAGACGCGGGCATCATTGACCTGTTCCTGACCTTGGATGCTGTAAGCCAAGAAGTGGCGAACGTCGGGGAAATGCTGACGATAAACCGTCCTGACCTCATCGAGGAGATGGCTTTGGGCGGTGACCTGCTGGTGCTGTCCTCGCTGCGGATCTCCTCGAAGTTCCGTGGCAACAAACTCGGCCACACCATCCTCAAGGCCATCCTCTGTACAGTCGGCCGCTCGGCTTCCAAGGTCATTCTGGAGGCGGTACCGGTACTCGCTAAAAACGCCCCCGCGGAAGGATCAGCAGCGCACGAACTGGCCAAAATGGCGCTTCGACGTTACTGGGAAAGTTTCGGCTTCCAGCCTGCCCATGGCGACTACCTGGTCTTCGAGGACATGACGGACGTCCTGTGAAGAATCCCCGCAAAACTGGAAATCGATTCCCTGCCGTTCCCTTTGATCGGTGAAGGGCCGCAATCAGAGGTTGCCCCGGTGCTTCAGGGCCAGATGCTCACTCTGACAGCCGATGCGGGGGCAGACATGTTCCTTGACCCGGCCGGATCCGCAGGAACATCTGATGCCGAAAGGTTTGTCTCGCCGATAAGGGGCGACTTCCGGCTCAGCGCGTTCGTGAGCCCCGTGTTTGTGAGTGACTTCGACTCCGGAGTGCTGATTGGCTACCTCGACCCGTTGAACTGGTTCAAGATCTGCGCGGAGCTGGATCCGAGCGGGACAACGAGCGCAGTCCCCTTCAGGAGAAGGCACGACGGCGACATTCAGCCACATCGCCTTCGACACCCGGACCCTCACTCAGGTAAGGGACGGCTCTTAGCCAACTCCGGAAGCGCGGTTGCCTGGTTCCTTGGATCGATGAGTTCGGCCAGATGGCTGGACGCACCGTTTGAGTGGTTATCAAGGACTTGCCGCACCTGCATGTGGCAGCTGAATCCGTCGGTCAGGATGGGCGTTCCATCCGGTGTTTCCCGCAGAGCCGGGGCGAGTGACTGCTCGGCGACTGCCATGCTGACGTCGTAATGCTGCGCCTCAAAGCCAAAGTTTCCCGCCACGCCGCAGCAACCGGTGGCTTGGTTGACGGTGGTGATGCCCAGAGCAGCCAATGCGTTCGCCTGGGTTCCGGAGCCGAAGACGGCGTACTCATGGCAGTGGGTCTGGACGGTCACGGCAGCCGGGACCGACGCCGGTTGCCAGCCTGTTTTGGTCTGCTCTATGACAGCCGTGGCGAAGCTCTGAATTCGGTTGGCGACGCGCTGTGCCGCTTCTGTGTGAACCAGTTCCGGCAGGTCCTTGCGGAGGGCGGCCGCGCAACTGGGTTCGATGACAACGATGGGCCTGTCGGTTCCGTCGTCGAGTGCCTCAGCTGTCCGGGTGAGCAACTTGCGGGCTGTGTCCAGCTGTCCTGTCGAAATCCAGGTGAGGCCGCAGCACACGTCCGCGCTGCATTCCACGGTGCGCTGGGCGTCTTCGAGGACTCGCTTGGCCGCACCGGCCACCGAGGGGCGGAAGCCGCGGGTGAAGCTGTCGATGAACAAGACGGTATCGGCTGGAGCCTTTTCGGCACCGCGGGCTGGTTCGTTTCCGATCTCCTTCAGCAGTTGCGCCCGGGAGGCGAAGTCCGGCATCCTGCGGTGGGTGGTGATGCCGGAAATCCGTGCAATGAGCGGCCGCAGCGGTGAGGCAAGTGCCGCGTTAACCAGCGGAGCGATCCTGCTGGTTATTTTCAGCCAGGTGGGCAACCAGCCCAGGGTGTAGTGGGCAATAGGCCGCAGACGGCCTTCGTAGTAATGATCGAAGAACTCGGATTTGTACGTGGCCATGTCCACGCCTGCCGGACAATCGGTGGAGCAGGCCTTGCAGGAGAGGCACAGGTCCAGGGATTCCCGCACGTCTTCTGATTTCCAGCCTTCCTTAGCGCTGGCCGATCCGCTGATCATGTCCTGGAGTACCCGTGCCCGGGCCCGGGTGGAGTCCTTTTCGTCCCTCGTGGCGCGATAGCTGGGGCACATCACCCCGGCACCGGATGTGGTCCTGCATCGTCCCACGCCGATGCAGGTCTGGACGGCGTCCGTGAACCCCTCCCGGCCTGCATTTGCCGGTTCCAGGGCAAATGACGTCCGGAAACCGCGGGCAGGTGCTGCCGCCAATGCAAGGTCGGACATTACTGGAGCCGGGTCAGTGATGATGCCGGGATTGAGGATTCCCTCCGGGTCCCAGACCGCCTTGTACCGGGCGAACGCCTGCAGAGCGGCAGGGCTGTACATGATGGGCAGAAGCGCAGAGCGGGCCCGGCCGTCGCCGTGTTCGCCGGACAGGGATCCGCCGTGGCGGGTGACCAGATCAGCAGCCGCCCGGAGGAATTTATCCATGACCGCTCTCCCGGACTCGGTCCGGGGGTCAAAGGTGATCCGGACGTGTGTGCAGCCGGCGCCGAAGTGGCCATACATCACGCCCCGGAGCTGATGCTCGTCAAGAAGCCGGGTGAAGTCGGCCAGATAGGCGGCCAGGTTTTCCGGCGCGACGGCGGCGTCCTCCCATCCTGCCCAGGACTGGACTCCGCCGGCGAGCCGCGACGACAACCCGGCTCCGTCTTCCCGGACACGCCAGAGGTTGGCCCTGTCCACGGGATCAGAGACCACAACGCCGTCAACCACGTTGCCACGCTGCTTCAGCGTCTTCAGCAGATCGTCGGCCTTGGCCCGGACCTCCGCGGGATCGCTGCCATCCAGGTCAACGTACAGATAAGCCGTGCCATCAGGCAAAGCACCGACGGAGTCCGGACCGCGCCGCTCACGCATGGTCTGCACAATGGCTTCGTCGATGCCTTCGACGGCCGCGGGGTTGAACCGCAGGATCTCCATCACGTCGGTGGCCGCCGCGACGACGTCGCGGTATCCAAGGCAGACAAGCAGCGCCGCGGCTGGCACATCCACCAGCTTTACAGTGGCGGAGACGATGACAGCACAGGTACCCTCGCTTCCTGCGAGGGCCTTGGCGGCATCAAAGCCGTTCTCAGGAAGCAGGTTTGCCAGCTGGTAACCGGAGACCTGCCGGGCGATGCGCCCGAATTCTGTGCGGAGGAGCCCCAGGTTCGCATCCGCCAGTTGCTTCAGGCCGGCATCGATGCGTGCCGCTTCGGCGACGGCGTCCTCGTCGGCCTGGTCAATGGCACGCACTCCGCCGGGTCCGGCAGTCACAAGATGGCCGGACGCCGTCACCAGGTCCACTGAAACGACGTGGTCAACGGTGCGGCCGTAGCGAACGGAGTGATTTCCACAGGCGTCGTTACCGATGGCTCCGGCCACCGTCACCCTGCCCATACTTGACGGATCCGGGGCAAAAGTCAGGGCTCCGCCGGTGGCGGCCTGCACCTGTTTCTGCAGTGTGGTCAGAACCATGCCCGGTTCGACCGTGACGGTCCGGGCCTCGCGGTCCAGCTGCAGGAGTCCGGACATATGGCGGGAGAAGTCGATAACGACGCCGCTTCCGATAGCGTTTCCTGCCATGCTGGTTCCGCCGCCGCGGCTGGTGAGCGGAATGCCGTGGTGCCGGCACGCGCGAATGATCGCAGCGACATCCTGGCTGGAGCGCGGAAAGGCGACCGCCGTGGGGCGCACCTTGTAGTTCGAGGCGTCATAGGAGTACTCCGAGAGCCTGCGGCTGCTGGCATCAACCTCGACGCCGTCCTTCTCCAGGTCTCGAACGAGGCTGTCAGTTCCGGCACGGTTCATCTGGTTCAGCTTTCGATCGGGCGAGGCGGACCAGGCGGCAGGTTTACTCGCGGTGTGCTTCCTGTCGAACCAGTTTACGGATTAATAAACGCCCGAGTCTGCCATTATTAGTAAGGCATTGTTTCATCAAGTGAAAGAAGTGCGGCCATGGACTTGGCAACGGTGGATGACCTCGAGTTCTTTGAACAGATTTCGCGTTCGAGAAGCCTGACTGAAGCGGCGAGAATCTGGGGGATGTCTCTGCCCTCGGTCAGCAGACGGCTTACGCAGTTGGAATCGCGGCTCGGCGTCCAGCTGGTCCGCAGAAGCACACGCAAACTGACCCTCACGCCGGAAGGAGAGCACTATGCGGCCGGCGTACTGGCGATCCTGCAGCAAAAAACGGATCTTGAGGAAGGCATGTCGCCAAAACACGGCGAGCTCCGCGGCCGGATTGCCCTGCACACCACAGTTGGTCTCGGCCGCATCCATATTGCCCCACTACTGGGTGGGTTTGTTCGGAACCACCCGGGTGTTTCGGTCGACCTGCAACTGTCCGCACTTCCGCTCAACATCGCCGCGAGTCCTTTTGACATCGGGATCCGTGTCGGCAGTCTCGAGGATTCCCGGCTTAAGTTCACACGCCTCGCAGAAAGCCGCAGGGTGGTGTGCGCTTCCCCGCAATATCTCGAGACTTACGGGACCCCCCGGACAACAGCTGACCTTGAACAGCACAATTGCATCGTCCTCCGGCAGGACAACAGCGATTATGCGGTGTGGCGCTTTGGGGCCGACGGCCGGGAACACAACGTCCGGGTGAAGGGCAATATGGTCAGCGACGACGGTGAAGTGGTTGCCGGCTGGTGCCTCCAAGGACTGGGGCTGATGATGCGCTCCACCTGGCATGTGAACCCGATGCTTCGCCAAGGCCTGCTGCAACAGGTCCTTGCGGACGTTCCCACACCGGCGGCGGACATTCACGCCGTTTACCCTTCCGCCGTGCACACTCCGCGGCGGGTTACCGCCCTCATCGATTACCTGCGGAGTCGGCTTGCGGAACGCCTGGAGCACGACGACGGCGACCGCCGGCTTTCGTGAAGGGCTCATCTGCCGCCCGTCGTCGAAAGCCGGAGCCGCCGTCGTCGTACTTCTGAACCGAAAGGTTAGAGCTTTACCAGGGCATCGTCCTTGTCATCGTGGGCCACGCTGTCCCGCGGCCCGCTGCGGGTGCCGAAGGCGCTGCCTTGCTCGTCGTCGAGGTGAGTGGACTTCTTGTTCTTCAACGCGAAGATGTATACGACGAGCGAAATGAAGATGGCAGCGGTGACGTAGGTGAAGAAAAGATCCACCTGGCCAACCTTCTGCAGAGCCGCGCCGATCAACGGCACCGTACCGCCGAAAAGGGAGTTGGCGATTGCGTAGCCGAGCCCCACACCAAGGGCACGGATGGATGCCGGGAACAATTCCGCCTTCACGAGCGCGTTGATCGAGGTGTAACCCCCCACGATCAGCAAGCCGCCCATCATCAGCAGGAACGCCGTAAACGGGTCCTTGGTGCCGGAGAGCGTGGACAGCAGCGGCCAAGTGAAGAGGACGCCAGTAATGCCGAACCACAGGAGGAGCGGCTTGCGGCCCACCTTGTCTGAAATGATGCCGTAGATGGGCTGGAGGAGCATGAAGATGAACAGCGCCCAGAAGTTGATCACCGAGGTGTCGGTCTTGGCTATGCCTGACGTATCGTTCATGAATTTCAGGATGAAGTTGGTGTACGTGTAGAACGCCACCGTGCCGCCCAGTGTCACGCCGATGCAAATCAGCAGTGGCTTCCAGTGCTTGGTGAACAGCAACTTCATGGTGCCCGGCTGTGCTTGGCCGGCCACGGGAACGTGTGCAGCGCGGATCTGGTCAGCCGAAACTGTTTCTTCCATGGAGCGGCGGAGCCAGAGGACCACCAGTGCTGCGGCGCCTCCGATTGCGAACGGGATGCGCCAGCCCCACTCGGTGAGGGCTTCCTTGGCCATGGTGTTCTGCAGGATCACCAGGACCAGCAGGGCGAGCATCTGGCCGCCGATCAGGGTTACGTACTGGAAGCTGGAGAAGAAGCCGCGGCGCCTGGATGTTGCCGCCTCGGACATGTACGTGGCGCTCGTGCCGTATTCGCCGCCGACAGAGAAGCCCTGCAGCAGACGCACGAGTACGAGCAGGACCATGGCCCAGATGCCGATAACGTCCTGGGTCGGCAGAATAGCTATGGCGAAGGAGCCGGCGGACATCAGGGTGACGCTGAGGGTCAGTGCGGCCTTGCGCCCGTTGCGGTCAGCGTAGCGACCGAAGAACCAGGCGCCGACGGGGCGCATCAGGAACGACGTAGAGAAAACGGCCATCGCTTCCAGGCCGGCCTGCAACTCATCCTTTGAATTAAAGAAATGCGCCTGGAAGTAGGCGGCGAAGACTGTGTAGACGTAGAGGTCGTACCACTCAACGAGGTTGCCGGCCGAGCCCTTCAGGATGTTGCGGACTGCCCTGCGGGTCTGGGCTGCCTCACCCTGGGGAGCCGCCTCCTGGACGCTCATCGACGGACCGTCCTGGCCGGTCCGCTCATTGGCAACCGGTTAGTGAGTGCTGTGGTGCTGTCCACGGCGTCCTTGCTCATGGTTCCTCCTCGACATTGATGGCCCCGATAGTTGGGTGCATCAGCCAAACTATTCGTGATCCAGGCCACGACCAATGTCGAAGGGGATTTCCTAACACTTCCTTAGGTTTTGCTCACTCAGTGGCTTCGATGAGTTCCTTGATCCGGCGGAGGCTGTTCTCGATCATGCTGGGGTCGGGCGAGGCGTCCATGGCAGGAATCTCCAGGTGAAAGGTCAGTTTGGTGCCGCTCCCGTTGGCGGGCTCCAATGTCGCCCGGGAATGGATTTCCAGTGGCCCGTTGGGCGTTTGGTCAACAATCAGGGCGCCGAAGGCCCGGTCGGGTTCGAACTCAACAATCTCCATCGTGCCGTCGATGGGAGGGCCCATCCGGGTCTGGCGGCGCTGTATTTGTGTGCCGACGCCGATCGGTCCAGCTGAAACCTGCTGCAGTTCCATATGAGGATCCCAGCGTGGATGGTTGTGCACATGGTTCACCGCGAAGAAGTCGAACACGATATCTGGAGGCCTGTTGATAACAGTCGAGAGCACGAGTTTCATGACTGGTCCTGTTGACTCCGGCAAGGGTGGACAAGCGCAGTCTATGCCTGGCGCCATCGAGGCACCACCGGCTAGGCGACTGCCTCTGATTCCTTCAGCCCGGCAAGCAGCTCTTCGATGGTCGGGGGGTTGGCGCCGGCCCTGCGGACAGTGATGGCAGCCGCCTTGGATGCGGTGCGGCCCAGAGATTCCAGAACCTCGGACGAAAGCCCGTCCACGCCCCGTGACAGCAGCCCGTAGATCAGCGCCGCCATGTAGGAATCACCGGCACCAATGGTGTCCGCCACCACGGAGAGCACCGATGGAACGTGGAGCTGGGTAGTCGGAGTTGCCAGCAGCGAACCTTCCGAACCCCTGGTAATGACTGCCAGCCCGGCACCGAGCTGCAGAATCCGTGCCGCCGTATCCTCCAGCTGTTTGCGGGGGTAGAGCCACTGCGCGTCCTCGTCGCTGAGCTTGACGACGTCGGTCAGGGGAACCAGTTCCTCGAACAAAGCCGTCGCTTCGGCCTGACTGCCCAGCAAGGCCGGGCGGATGTTGGGGTCATAGGTGATCACGCATTCCCGGTGCGCCTGCTCCAGCAATGACCTCACGGCGGCGGCTCCAGGAGCCAGGAAGGTGGCAATGGATCCCGTGTGGATCACCTTGGGGAGATAGGAGGGCGGAACGGGCTGCAGTTCCCAGCTGATATCGAACTCGTAGCGGGCTGAGCCGTCAGCGGCGAGGGTTGCGGTTGCAGACGCAGTGCGCCCTTGATGCTTGGATCCCGGGAGCAGCGCAACTCCAGCCCTACCGAGGTGACGTTCGATCGCAGAGCCACGTTCGTCGTCGCCGATTGACGTGAGCAGTGCGGTACTGATTCCGAGACGCCCCAGCCCGTAGGCGACATTCGCAGGCGACCCGCCGGGGTGCTCCACCGTTCCTCCGGAGGAGGCGACGACATCAATCAGGGCTTCGCCGATAACAACGACGTCGGAGTGTGCTGCGGCCCCTGCAGGGCTGGGGGAGCTGGACATGAGGAGGCCTTTCGTGGAGCCGTCCGCGGACCTGTGGCAGGTCCGCGGACGGAGTGCAGGACGGGATGGGTGGAATCGGTGCTACCGCCGGAATCAGGCGGTGGCAGCACCGGTCATGATGGCAACGGCGTCAGTCATGGTGTGTGACTGGGGCGTGATGGTTGCCGCGCATTTTCCGAGGCGCTGGATATGGATCCTGTCGGCCACATCAAATACGTGCGGCATGTTGTGGCTGATCAGAATCACTGGCAGCCCTCTGTCACGGAGATCCCTGACGAGCTGGAGCACCTGGTTGGACTCGCGGACGCCGAGTGCCGCCGTCGGCTCATCCAACACCACTACCTTGGAGCCAAAGGCCGCAGCCCTTGCCACCGCAACAGCCTGCCGCTGGCCGCCGGAAAGGTTCTCCACCGGTACAGTCACATCCTGCAGTGTGGAGATTCCCAAGCGGGTGAGTTCCTCTTTGGCCTTGCGACGCATGCCTTTGGTATCCAAGACCCGAAAGATCTTGCCCAGGGGTCCGGCCAACCGCTCCTCCCGGCCCAGGAACAGGTTCGAGGCGACATCCAGCGCCGGTGATACGGCCAGGTTCTGGTACACCGTCTCGATCCCGTGCACTCGGGCGTCCTGGGGGCGTTTGAAATGGACGGGTTGACCGGAAACGGTCAGTTCGCCCGAATCTGGAATTTCAGCACCCGTAAGGCATTTGATGAGTGTCGATTTTCCCGCGCCGTTGTCGCCGATGATGGCCAGGACTTCGCCGGGGTAGAGGTCCAGGCTTACGCCGTCGAGGCCCACAACCCTGCCGAAGGTCTTGACGAGGTTCCTTGCCTGCATGATTGGCTGGCGTACTTTAGATCCGTTGGTCTGGAGATCTGCGGCGGTCATGATTTCACCTTTCGGATCCACTGGTCGATGGAGACAGCGAGGATGATGAGGATGCCCACGGCGAGGGTCTGGTAGAGCACGTCAAGCCCGGCCAGTGACAGGCCATTCCTGAAGACGCCGACGATCAGGGCGCCCAGGAGGGTTCCCCAGACGGAACCGCGGCCGCCGAAGAGGCTTGTTCCACCGATGACGACGGCGGTGATGGAGTCCAGGTTCAGATCGAGGCCGGCGTTGGGGCTGGCAGCGTTGGTGCGGCCGATCTGGATCCAGGCGCCGACAGCCAGCACGGCGCCTGCCGCGAGGTACACGCTCATGAGGACCTTGTTCACCGCGATACCGGCCAGGCGGGCAGCTTCCTTGTCATCGCCTACGGCGTAGACGTGCCGGCCCCAGGCGGTTTTGCCGAGGATGAACGCGATTGCGATGTAGAGCAGCAGCATCACAACGACGCCGGTGGATATCCGCACGGGGCCCACCGGGAAAGTGCTTCCTGTCCAGGTCAGCATGTCCGGCATGGCCGAGCCGCGTACTGTCGCTCCGTTGGAGTAGAGCAGCGTCAGGGCGATGAAAATGTTCAGAGTGCCCAGGGTCACGATGAAGGGAGGGAGCCGGAACCTGGTAACCAGGAACCCGTTGAGGGCTCCTGCGGCGAGTCCGACGATCAGGCCTGCGAGCAGGGCAACAGGCGCGGGCAGCCCGTTGTTGACGGCGAGTTGGGCCACGACCATGGAGGAGAGGATCATGACTGCTCCCACGGACAGGTCGATGCCGGCCGTGAGGATGATGAGTGTCTGGGCGATGGCCAGGGTGCCGACGACTGAAACCTGCTGGGTAATCAGCGAAAGGTTTTCAACGCGCAGGAACCTGTCATTGAGCAGGCCGAACACGACCACAGCGATGAGAAGTACGAGGGCGGGGCTGACGGCGGGGTAACGGTGGAGGATATTGCGTATCCGGCTGAGCGTTGTTTGGCGGTCGAGGAATTCCTCGGCCAGGTCGGCATGCCCGGCGCTGGGCGGGCCGGCGGTCTGTTGCTGGGTCACGATGCGTCCTGATCTTCAGTGATGGTAGCTAGAGCGGAGCTAGCTCGGTAGACAAGCGCGGGGAGGCCGATAGCGGGCTCCGGTCTCCCCGCGTGACGCCGGGAGGTTACTTGCCCCAGCAGATGTCGGTAGCTGCGGTGGTGGTGATGCTCTTGACGCCGTCGGCAGGCTTGTCCGTAACCAGCTCAACACCGGTGTTGTAGAAGTCCAGGCCTTCGGAATTGGCCGGCTTCTTGCCTGTCTTGGCGATCTCCACAATTGCCTTCACTCCCAATTCGGCCATCTTGACCGGATACTGCTGGGCGGTGGCGCCGATGACCCCGGACTTGACGTTGTTCACGCCCGAGCAGCCGCCGTCAACGGAGACGACCAGCACGTCCTTTTCCTTGCCGGCTGACTTCAGTGCCTCGAAGGCGCCTGCAGCGGCAGGCTCATTGATGGTGTAGACGACGTTGATGTCGGGGTTGCTCGACAGGAGGGTTTCCATGGCGGTGCGGCCACCGTCTTCGGCGCCCTGCGAGGCTTGGTTGCCGACAATTTCGTAGTCGCCGCCCTTGCCGCCGGTGTATTTACCGGTCTTGGCTTCGTCGCCGTTTTTCTTTGGATCGGCTGTGTCTACGCCCAGCCCGGTCAGGAAGCCCTGGTCCCGGTTGTAATCAACCGAGACGACCTTGTCGTCGAAGAGATCCAGCAGGGCGATGGTCGCTTTCTTGCCGTCAAGCTGGGCTGCGGTCCATTTTCCGATCAGCTCGCCAGCGGCGAAGTTGTCCGTGGCGAAGGTGATGTCCACGGCATCGGCCGGGTCCGGCGGGGTGTCCAGGGCGATAACAAACAGCCCGGCATCCCTTGCCTTCTTCAGGGCATCCACCACGGACGGGCCGTTCGGGGTGATGAGGATGCCCTTGTCCCCCTTGGAGATTGCGTTTTCGATGGCCTGGATCTGGGTGTCCTCATCGCCATCGGCCTTGCCGGCGGCGAGCTTCAGGTCCACTCCCTCGGCCGCAGCAGCCTCCTTCGCCCCGTCCTGCATGGAGACGAAGAACGGGTTGGTGGTGGTCTTGACGATCAGTGAGACACCGATCTTTTCAGTGGAACCGGCAGTGGAAGTGGTATTGCTGCTCCCCCCACAGGCAGAGAGGCTGAGCGTTGCAAGGGTGAGGACAGCGCCTGCAGCGAGCGAACGGAGGGCGGCTGACCGCGGGGCTTTGGAACTCAACATTGAATCTCCTGATATCGAGGGTGTAATGACAACGTTGTCAGTGACCATGTAATCAAGATCACAAGGTAGAGTCAAGGGAAAATCCATGATGAAGGACGAGGTTCTGACAACGATGTCTAATCGTTACCAAGCTGAGGTGGGGAAGAACCGGCCCACGATGCGCCATGTTGCGGCGCTGGCCGGCGTTGGAATCAAGACCGTCTCGCGCGTCATGAATAACGAGCCCGGCGTGTCCGAGGCCACCCGGCTGCGCGTCGTCGGGGCGTCTCAGCAGCTTAACTATCAGTTGGACATGACCGCGGGCAGCCTGCGCAGGTCCGGACGGCAGACACTGTCGGTGGGGCTGCTGCTTCCGAGCGTCTCCAACCCCTTCAGCAGCGAAATCCACCGGGCCATGGAGGATGCCTTGTCGGTCCGGGGCATTGCTGTGTTCGCCGCGAGCCTGGACGACGACCCCGAACGCGAAAAGGCCCTGGTGGCGGCCTTTCTGGGCAGGCGCGTGGACGGCTTGGTGCTGACGCCAATCGCCCGGAGCCAGGCGTATGTCATTCCGGAACACTCCAGGGACCTGCCCACCGTCTTCATCGACCGTGAACCCGTAGGCGTCGAGGCGGACGCCGTCGTTACGGACAATGCTGCCGGAGCCGCAAAGGCGGCCGCCCATCTGATCAGCCGGGGGCATAGGAAACTTGCTTATCTCGGAGACCGGACAGACATCCAGACTGCACGCGAACGCCGTCGGGGATTTCTGGAGTCTCTGGCGGCAGCCGGAATCGCGACGTCGGCTATTCCCATCCGCGAAGGCCTCCATGACGAGGAGTCTGCCCGGCAGGCAACTCATGAGCTGCTTGCTTCTGATGATCCCCCCACAGCCATTTTCTCGAGCCAGAACCTCGTCACTTTCGGTGCGATGCGCGGGTTGAAGGAGCTGAACGCCAATAAGAGGATCGCCCTGGTCGGGTTCGATGATTTTGCTCTGGCGGACATGATGGATCCCGGAATTACGGTCGTTGCACAGCACCCGGAAAGGATCGGGAAACTGGCCGCGGAAAGAATCCTGGCCCGTATCGACGGCGACCAGTCGGCTCCGCAAACCTATGTGGTGCCCTCCGAACTTATTGTCCGGGGTTCCGGCGAACTCGCGCCTCCGGGCTGACCCGCTCGCATCTCTTACTGCCCAATTCAACCTTGCCTCACCCTGCAACCTCCAAGGAGAACGTGATGACCAAAACCCTATATGCCGAGTTCACCGTAAAGTCCGGAAGCGAGGAGCGGGTGGCGGAAATGATGCGCGAACTCACCGAGAAGGTCCGGCAGGAACCCGGCAACCAGCTCTTCCTGCCGTATACGCGGCAAACGAATCCACGTGAATACTTCGTTTTTGAAGTATATGAAGACGATGCGGCCTTCCAGGAGCACATCACCGCAGATTATGGTGCAAAGTTCAATGGAGAGCTCGCTGCACACATCGAGGAGGATGGCTCCGTGCTGACCTGGCTGGATGCTGTGAACTGATCCTGTCCTCTAGGATCGAGTCCATGGCGATTCCGGGGGAAGAAAGAAGTGATGCGGAGTACCGCGTCATCGTCGGCCTCTATGACCAGCGGTTCGGTGCTACCTGGCCCCTCATCGAGATGAGAGCCACATCGGACCGGCTGGACTTCCATGCCAGGTTTGGTCTTAGCCGGTTTTTGGGTCCGTGGCGCCTGGAGCGCGCGCAGATCAAGACGCTCTACAAAACCCGCTTTTTTGTCTCCTCTGCTATCGCTGTCGAGGGCGCCCACCGCCTCGATTGGAGGATCGGCGCCTTTCACCCGGAGTCAGCGCTCCTCACGCTCGAAGAAATGGGCTATCCGGTGGATTGGATCCGCCGCTTCTGACGCCAGCAGTGACCGGTGCGGTCTATCTCTGTTGGCATGCGCATCGGCCGCAAGTGACATGGCGACCAGCCGGACATTGTTAGGGTGGATGGATGAAACGTTCCCTTGCCTTGCTGTCCACGATCCCGCTTCTAGTCCTCACTGCCGGTTGCGGCCAGGTGCAGGATGCGGCCCAGAACGCCGCCAACTCCGCGGTAACGGAAGTGGCCAACGCAGCTGCGGACCAGGTGAAGGGGCAGGTGTGCGCAGTCATCGAGGACGGACTTGTCAGCGTTGAAGACAAAAAGCTGCTGGTCGGGCTGGTCGGTGGAGCAGAGGCAGCCGGAGTGCCCGCTGAGATCACGGACCCAATGAAACAGATCGCTGAGGCCGGCGAGGAAGTTCCCGCAGCCTCCGTCACTGAGCTGAAGAAGGCCTGCGCCGCCTAACGAAGACACCATGGAGGGGCTGGGATCCGCAATATGGATTCCAGACCCTCCATTCTTTTGTCGGCCCCGTTACCTGACTGATGTCAGTTCGGCCTCTTCCAAAGCACCAGACTGGTTGATGTGGTTCGGATTTTCAAGGCCGGCTGCCTTGTCGTGGCTGCGGCCCAGGACGGCGGTTGCGATGGCGTTGCCAAGGATGTTCGTGGCTGTCCGGCCCATATCCAGGAGCTGATCAATCACCAGGAGGACGGCGATTCCGGCAGCCGGAATACCGAAGGCTGGTACGACGGCGGCCACGATAACAAGCGAGCCGCGGGGAACCCCGGCCATGCCTTTGCTGCTCAGCAACAGCATGGCCGTCATGGCGATCTGCTGGCCAAGGTCCATGTCAATGCCGTAAGCGTTCAGGAGGAACACCGACGCGAATGTCATGTACATCATGGAGCCGTCAACGTTAAAGGAGTATCCGAGGGGGAGGACGAACCCCGTCGTGCGCTTGTCGACTCCAAACCTGGTCAGGCCTTCGATGAGCTTAGGGAGAGCTGCTTCGCTGCTGGAGGTGGCGAAGGCAATGACCATTGGCTCCCGCACGGCACGCATCAAGCGAAAGGCTGCTTTCCCGAGGAAGGCTATGGCCACGGCGATCATGATCACCCAAAGGGCTGAGAGGGATACATAGAAGCCGCCGATAAATGAGGAGTAGGTGGCGAAGGCGTCGAAGCCTTCTGCCGTGAACGCTGCAGCGATAGCTGCGAAGACGCCGACAGGGGCGGCCAGCATGACGTAGCCGGTGACTTTGAGCATGACTTCCATCAGTTCATCGACTGCGTTGGCGATGGAGGAATGCCCCTTCTTCCGCAGGTTCAGCAGGGCAATCCCGAACAGGGCTCCGAATACGAGGATCTGGAGCGGGTTGTTGCTGGTCAGCGCAGCAAAGACGCTCGTGGGGATGATGTTGGTGACGAATGCCTGGTAGTCCATGGGTTTTGACTCGATGCCGGCATCGCCCGTGGGCACCAGGCCCAATCCGTCGCCGACATTGAGGGCATGGGCCGTGATGAAACCGAAGGTTCCCACCAGTGCTGAAGCAATGACAAACCACAGCAGCGAGCGTGCGAAGAGCTTCCCGACACCCGCTGACTTGGCCGCTCCTGCAATGCCAGAGACCAGTGTGGCGAAGATCAGCGGAGCGATGATCATTTTGATCAGGTTGAGGAACATGTGCGTCACGGTGTCAAGGACGGTGACGAGCCCGTTCCGAGGACCTTCCGGAAGCAGCCAGTGACCGAGCAGGCCACCGGCAATGCCAATTACCAGTGCGCCAAGAATCCATGCTGTCGTTTTGTTTTTCATCAGTAGTCCTAAGTCTCCATGTGGCGTGCGTCTCATACAGATCAGTGTGCAATATATTGCATATCGAGGTCAAGCGGTATGTAATATATTGGATACGCCGGTCGCTACCCTTAGAAATGACTCCCAATGAAGACTCGGATTGCCGCGCAAACCCTACGGTCTGCACCCTTCTTCTCTATGCCGCCGAATTCGGCTCCCGGCTTGACAGCCACGTTGCACCATCGCAGTGTCGTCGGGATCCTTGGCGGAATGGGTCCCGAAGCGACGGCGGATTTCTACCTCAAACTGGTGCACGCAACCCCGGCCATGCGCGATCAGGAGCACCTTCAGGTCCTGATCTGGTCCGACCCCACGATTCCGGACAGGACAGATGCGCTGCTGACGCACGGTGAGGATCCCACCCCTGCCCTGATCGCCGGGGCCAGGCTCTTGAAAGCCGCAGGGGCCAAGATGCTTGCGGTTCCCTGCAATACCGCCCATGCCTTCCTCGCGGCCGTCCAGAAGGAGGTGGATATCCCCATCGTTCACATGATTGAAGAGACGGCAAAGTACGTTCAGCTGCTCTCACCAACGGTTCAAAAGGTGGGATTGCTGTCAACGACAGGAACCCAGAAGGCCGGCCTTTACCAATCCTGGCTCGACAGGGAGGGCATCTCGGTCATCACGCCCGCCGCTGACTGCCAGGAGAATCTCGTGATGACCCCCATCCGCGCCATTAAAGCGGGAAAAACCGCCGTAGCCAGGCCGCTACTCATCGAAGCTGCACAGGGTCTTATCAACGCCGGCGCCCAGGCAATCATTGCGGGATGCACGGAGGTTCCCGCGGGCCTGTCAGCCGACGATATCCCGGTGCCGTTCATCGACCCCGCCGAGGTTCTCGCCGTCACGGTGGTCCGCCGTGTCCTCGCCAACAGGTGACGCAGAGTACTGTGTCCAATATGCCACTAGTCCGCACCAGCACCGTTGAGCGACCGAAAATGAGCGATGCAGCTTATGACCGGCTCCGGGATGCCATTGTCCGGGGCGAGCTCGCACCCGGCGAGAAAATCAAAGACTCCGATCTGGCAGAAATGCTTGGGCTCAGCAGGACCCCGGTGCGCGAAGCCCTCACCCGCCTCGTTGAAAGTGGTCTCATAGAGTCCAAGCCGGGTGTTTACACAAGAGTCTCGACGCTAAATCAAGACGACATTGCGGCAAACCTTGCCGTGCTCAAGGCACTCGATTCCCTCGCTATGGACGCGGCGGTTCCACGACTGACGGACCGTGACTTTCAGGTAATGCGCCAAGCCAATAAGAACTTTGCCGCCGCTGTGAAAAAACAGGACGTCTCGAAGGCCCTGGCCGCGGACGACGCCTTTCATAGTGTGATCATCGATGCCGCCGGAAACCCTGTCATCAAACGAATCATCGAACAGCTTCACCCCCAGCTCCACAGAATCCTCTACCGGAAGTTCTCAGGCCTCCTGGGCGGGGAGGACACCATCAATCACCACGATCAACTCATCCGCGTCTGCGAACAAGGAGACGCCGAGGCGGCCGCCAACATGTCAAGCGAACACTGGTCCCACCTCGGCGATCTCATCAGCGGCCTCTTCGCCTCAAACGAGCTTTCCGGCTGATGCAGTCCTCAGCTGCTGCCAACTGAGCTCCCGTGCGAGCGACGGCCCGGCTACACAGTCAGCCGGCCGTCATGACGTGGGTGACATGGTCATACCGGAAGGTCACCGGTCCGCCGTCGTGGTTGAAAGCGATGTTAGCGCCGGCCGGTGCTCCGCCAGCCCCATAGTTCACGTCCCATGACCGGTTGAGCGCTGCCTTGAATTCGTAATTTCCGGCGGGAAGATCCGGTGCGGTCAGCTTCCACACCAGGTCAGCCGGGTCCAGGGCCAACTGCGCCTGGTCGCAGCCCGGCATCCAATCCTCGGAGCAGCCGAGTTCAGAATCGAGGCTTCCGGCCACGGCAACCGCGCTTGGCTGTTGTGAGGCGTAAACGGCGCTGATGATGTGTGTGCTGTGGTCATAGCGGAACGTGACTGCACCACCGGGATGCTCCAGTACGATGTTGGCACCATTGAGGCCGCCGCCCGCACCGTAGTTCTCGTCCCAGGTGCCGTTCAGGGCGGCCTTGTACTGGTACGTTCCCGCGGGCAGGGACGGGATGGTGAGGCGCCAGATCTTGTCCGCAGGATCAAGGGTCATGAACGCGGATGCACAGTCAGCCCGCCAGTCTTCGGGACAGCCCATTTCCGAGTTGAGGTCACCGGCCACGGTGACCGAATCGGGCTGGGGGATCTCGCCGACCACCGCGGTCCGGACATCGCTGGTCACGGTCCCGCCTCCGGCCACGTCCATGGTGGCCCGATAGCTCACCTCGGTTCCGTCTTCCAGGCCCAAAGCCGCAATGTCATCGAACGCCGTGTAGGCAGGGGAGGAGCTGTCGCTGCCGATGGCTGTCCAGTCGCCGCCGTCGATGCTTCGCTCAAATTCCACCACATAGTCGGCGTTTTCGGGGCCGGCGATGGCGCTGACTTCAACTGTCCCCTGGACGCTGCTCCCTGCCGCCGGCTTTTGCATGGTCAGGACCGGAGCCGGCACGGTACCGCTCTTGGCGGCGCTTGAGGACGAGTGGCCGCCGTTGTCCAGCACTACGGCGCGGTACTCCACGACGGTTCCTGTCCCCAACGCCGCCACGTCATGGAACACCTGATAAGGGGCGGTGTCATCGGTGCCGATCCGCTCCCATCCGCCGTCGGACTTCTTTGCCTCGAAGGTGACTTCGTAGAACGAGGAACCGTCGACGTCGGCCACCACCTGAAGGCGCCCATTGTCGCCTTGGGCGGAATTTGGCTCCTGGAGGACGACGCCGGGGGCTGCCTTTGAGTGCGGGATGCGGCCTGAGGACTGGTACACCACCGCGGAGAGTGGGGGAACAGTCACGGTGAGCTCTCGCTCGGGACTGGTCTTGGACTCCGCGGCGGCCTCTCCATAAATCTTCGTGAAGGTGCGCTTGCCGACGTAAGTAGGAATGTTGGCGGTCTGGGGCTCCTCGCTGTTGTTGAGTGCCACCACGTATTCGCGCTGATCCTCGGCATCGATCCGGGAGAAAGCGTAGATGCCCGGACCTTCCGAGGCATAACGGTGCTGGTGTGCACCGTCCCGGAGTGCCGGATGTTCCGTGGTCAGGGCAGCCAGTGCGCTGATCTTGCCGTAAAGGAGGTGGGTGGTGTTGAAGTTATCGGTGCTGTGGGTGGCGTCGGTACCAAGCAGGTCATCGTCAAGGTACTCGGGGACCTTGCTGGCAAACAATGTCTGCCGGGCGTCCTGGTCACCGCCGGGACCCGTAAAGCCCTGTTCATCGCCGTAATAGATCACAGGGTTGCCGCGCGAGAAGTACATGAGCTCGTGGGCCAGGCTGTCGCGGGCTACTTTTTCGGCGTCGTCGGAACCCGGGTTGTCCGCACTGATGAAGCTGCCGATCCGGCCCATGTCATGGTTTCCGAGGAAAGTTGGAAGCTGGTAGACGTTGGAGTCAGCGTCCGTGTACCAGTCGTCGCCGGCGAAGAAGCTCTCCAACTGTGCCGCGTCCTGTCCACGCGAGGCGAAGTTGCGGGCCGCATCCTGGAACGGGAAATCGAGGACAGCCTGCATCATGTTCCGGGTGGTGAACTGGGACGTGAAGCTCTTGGTGGTATCGAAGACCTCACCGAACATGAAGAACTCGTCCTTGCCTTGTTCCTTGGCGTAGGCGAGCACATCCGGCCCGAAATCCTGCCAGAACTCATCGTTGACGTGCTTCATCGTGTCGATCCGGAAACCGTCCACGCCAAAGTCACGGATCCACGTCTTGTAGATTTCCTTCATTCCGTTCACCACCGTGGGGTGTTCAGTGAACAGATCGTCCAGGCCGAAGAAGTCGCCGTAGTAGGAGTCCTCGCCGGCAAAAGTGGTGTCACCCCTGTTGTGGTACAGCGTGGGATCGTTGAGCCACGCCGGGACCTTCAGGTCTTCCTCGCCTGCCTTCAGCTCGGGAGTGTAGGGAAATGAAGTGGCCGGAGCCAGTTCCGGAAAACCCCCGGTTCCGGCGTAATCCCGGTCATCGAATTCTTCCCCGGCGGCGTTGGTATACGGCTCAACGTCCTTGGAGACATACGCGGTGCGGTCGCCTTCCTCGTAGCCGATCACGTCTGCCGTGTGGTTGGTGATGATGTCGAAGTAGACCTTCATGCCGCGGGCATGGGCATCGTCGATCAGCGCTTTCAGCTCGGCGTTGGTGCCCAGGTGCGGATCAATCTGGGTGAAGTCCGTTATCCAGTAGCCGTGATACCCGGCCGATTTGTCCTCCGGCTGCACGGCCTTGTTCTTGAAACTGGGGGTCAGCCAGATGGAGGTTGTGCCAAGCCCCTCAATGTAGTCAATCTGTTCCCGCAGGCCCTGGAGGTCTCCGCCGTTGTAGAAGCCCTTCTTTGTCGGCTCGAACCCGGACACCATCGGGTCCGGACCAAGGCCGCCGTCGTCGTTCTGGGTGTTTCCGTTGCTGAAACGGTCCGCCATCACGAAGTAGAACCGTTCGTCTGTTACCGGAGCCCTGAGGGAGTGAACGCCCGACGGCGACTGCGGATCGTCGGATTTCGGAGCGGCATGCGCTGTGCTCATGCCGGCAGTGGCCGTAGCGGCAGCGATGAGGAAGGTCATCCCTGTACGGAAGGCTGTGCCCGCACTTTGGGGAGTTACTCGGCTTGGTCTGGGCTGGAGGGACGACAGGGAGCGGGAAAACACAATAGGGATCCTTCCGGTTAGCGGCAGTGCTGCAGCGAAGGGCAGTGTGAGACGACGTGGTTATGGAGACCGGCTACTGAGAGCCAACTCACACTGTAAGCGCTTGCACCGACATTTTCCAGCAATTCCCCAGCAGGTGGTGCTGCCTCCTATACGTGCTGATCGACCTGGAGGCTATTGATGGTCGCAGTGCCGCCGACGGTGTATACAGCCAAGTCAGTGCTGGCGGCCGCCGGGAAAATCAATTCCGTCATGGTGACCTTGCCACCTTCGGCGAAGACCTCGACGGAGCAGCGGTCCAGGTAAATAGTCAGATGGTAACTGCCCTCTGTTGCCCTGATGGGGGCGGTGTCGAGCGATGGAAAGCACTCGTGGAAGTCGGTCAGCCCGGACGACCGGCGGTCAACGATCAGTGAGCCGTCAGCGGGCCGGATCCCGATGCGGGTTCCCTGCATTCCGTCCCCACGGACAACGAGACCGAATTCCTCTGCGCTTCCGGGCGTGAAGGTGACGTGGATTCGCTGCACCGCACCGGCGGCGCCGTCCAAGACCTGCAGGCCGGAAATGACGGTTTCGTTGAGGCTGAACGACTTGGTGGGATCGGCTGCTGCAGCCCAGTCACCGACGGGTTTCTGCACCAGGCGAAGGTCTCCACCGTTGGCGTGGAGGGATAATTCGCGGGCAAGAGTCATGGGGCTGCGCCACGGGGATGTGGGGATCTGGTTGGCGTAGTCCCAGTTATTCATCCATCCGATCATGAGACGGCGGTTCTCTGGAGCGTCGCTAAACGAAACCGCGGCATAATAGTCCCGGCCCCAGTCCAGCCACTGGTACTCGGACAGGCGGCCCTGGTGGTCTACGCCTTCGGTCACGGTGGTCTCTGAGGTGAATATGGCCCCATCGAAATCCCCCACGAAGTACTGCCCGGCCGAGCCCTTGTTAGGCCCGCCGGGGTTGAGGTTCACGGTAAGAACCCACTTCAGGTTCTCCGGGTCGCCGTTGACCGGAAGGGGAAACAGGTCAGGGCATTCCCACGGGCCGCCGGTGGCATTCGCGGGGCCGAATGTACTCAAAAGTTCCCAGTTCCTGAGGTCATCGGACTTGTAGAGGACCACCTGGAAGTCCTTGGCTTCCACGGCGACCATGACCCAGTAGCTGCCGGCGTCGCCGTCGTAACGGATGACTTTCGGGTCGCGGAACTCGGCCGAGTTTCGATTCAGCACAGGGTTGTCTGAGTGTTTGGTCCAGGTGTAACCTCCGTCCCGGCTGTAAGCCAGGGACTGGGCTTGGATCCCCTCGAGTTTCGTGCCAGGTTTGAAGGAGCTCGTGTAGATGGCCACCAAGGGCGGAGCCGAGTCTGTGCCGAATCCGCTGGTGTTGTTCCTGTCGAAGACGATGCTTCCGGAGAAGATGTCTTCCTCTTCATCGCAGGCGATTGCTACCGGGTGTTCGGTCCAGGTGAGCAGGTCTGTGGAGGTGGCGTGCCCCCAGGACATGTTTCCCCAGACGTTGTCCAGCGGGTTGTTCTGGTAGTAAAGGTGATAGACGCCCCCATGAAAGATCAGGCCGTTGGGGTCATTGAGCCAAGTGTTCCGGGCGGCGTAGTGCAGAGCCGGTCGGAAGGTGTCGGCTGTCGTGGCTGGCGCGGCAGGCATGGGGGTGACGTCTCGTTTCTGTGCAGGATGTGGCGGAGAACCCTGTGCAGGTTCCCTGGAGCGGGGTGGGCCGGTACAAATGCACCGGCCCACCCCGTTTTGTCGTACTTCTAGTCGTACTTGTAGGAATTAGGAGTTGCTCTTGTAGCGGTCGTAAGCGTGCTGGTAGACCTCCACCATCTTGTCGACCCCGATGTTCTTGAGCTGGGAGAGGTAGCCGTCCCACTCCTTGTCGATTCCACCGGAGACGATCCACTTGGCCATGTTCTGCTTGACCAGGGAGGCGGCATCCGTTTCGATGGTGCTGATCTGCTGCAGTTCCTCGTTGGACAGCGCCACGGGCGGGTAGCCGTCGTTGGCAGCGAAGGGCTTGTAGCTCTCTTCCACCGTCTTTTGGCGAGCGGCTGCCCGCGGTTCAGGGGCCACTACCTTCTTGAAGTTCTCGGCGGTGTTGGCTTTAGGTCCGCCCGGGGCGACCTTTTGGCGGCGTTCGCCTTCGCTGGTTCCGGCCTGGGCGGGGATCTGGGTCAGCAGGCCGGTAGCAGCGTCCTTCTGCAGGGTCTCGCCGATCGGTCCCCAGTTGGCCTGGGCCGACTGGACGGGGTCGTAGAGATTGTCAGCCCAGCGCATGGTGGCGGCCGGGTACTTGTTGGTCCGGGTGATGGCGAACGCGCCGCGGGCGATTTCCTGGTTGTTGGACTGGCTGACCAGGCGCTTTCCGTCCACGCCTTCGAGGGCGGGGACAAGTGCGTAGTTGTTGGCACGGTCAGTGCCGACCACCTCAGGGATTTCCCACCAGATGAACGATCCGAGGTTTTCCGTGGCTGCTTTGCCCTTGGCAAGGTAGGCCTTGTCGTCCTGGGAGAAGGACTCGGGATCGATCAGGCCTTCCTGATACCACTCGTGCAGGGTCTGGATGGCTTTTTTGTAGCCGTCCTGGGTGGGGGTATAGATGACTTTGTCGTTCTGGACGATGCGGTGGTCCATGTTGTCCGGGACGCCACCGAGGGCGGCGATCAGGTCAACGATGTCTCCGCACCAGGAGCCGGGTATGAAGCTCAGCGGTATGGTTTTGCCGGTGCCGGATGCGTCCTGTGTCTTGAATGCGAGGAGTGCGTCGTGGAATTCCTCGATGGTTTTGGGCATGGGGATGTTGAGCTTTTTCAGCCATGCTGTGTTGATGGCTATTTCGTTGGGGAACTGGACCAGTCCAAGTTCCTCAATTGAGGGCAGGGAGTAGATGTGCCCGTCGGAGGAGGTGATGGCTGCCTTGATCTCCGGGCGCTCTGAGAGCAGTTTGGAGAGGTTGGGGGCGTTCTTTTCGATGAGGCCTTCCAGTGGGATCAGGGTCCCGCTGGCTGAGTAGGTGGCTATCTCCGAGTCTGTCAGCCCGGAGTTGAAGAAGGCATCGGGCAAGTCACCGCTGGCCAGGATCAGGTTTTTCTTTTCCTTGAAGACGGCCTCGGGCAGGTTCTCCCAGTTGATGTGGATGTTGGTGTCTTTTTCCCACTGCTTCACAACGGTCATGGTGTTGTAGTCCGGGGCCAGCGGGGCCTTTGTGCCCGAGAAGGTCAAATCGAGTTGCTTGCTGACGATCGGAAATCCTGTTTCCTGGAAACCGAACTCGGCGGAGGCGTCTGCAATCTCCGTTTTGCCGGAGCCGCCGCCTGAGCAGGCGGTGAACGTCAATGTTCCGGCCAGGACGGCGCCAAGGGCGACGTATTTACGGCTCAATGCCATGGTCATTCCTATTCTGAGGTGGGATAGCTGCCGTTCCGTGGCGGGTGCCAGGGCCGGGGGTTTTTCTTAGAAAGGGTGTCGCTATTTGACGGCGCCGATCATGGCGCCCTTGGTGAAGTGCTTCTGCATGAATGGCAGGGCAATCATGAGTGGCAGGCTCGAGACGACGATCATGGCGTACTTGGTGAGCTCTGCGATCCTTTGCGCTGCCGCATAGGACTCGATGTCTCCGCCGGTGGTTCCGGTGGAGGAGACGTCTGACTGGATGAGGATGTTCCGAAGTACAAGCTGTAGCGGGTACTTGGAGTCGTCATTGAGGAAGATGAGTGCGTCGAAGAACGAGTTCCAGTGGGCTACGACGTGGACCATGATCATGAGCATGATCAATGGTTTGGACAGGGGGAGCACCATTTGGAAGAAGAATTTGAAGTCGGTTGCCCCATCCATTTGGGCGGCTTCGCGCAGTTCGTTCGGGATGGTGTGTTCGAAAAATGACCGGGCAATGATCAGATTCCAGACGCCCACCGCACCGGGCAGGACTACAGCCCACACGGTGTCCAGCATGCCCAGGTCGCGGACCACCAGATACTTGGTGATGAGTCCGCCATCGAAAAACATGGTGATGACGAACAGGAGCATCAGGATCTTCCGCCCTGGCATGTCCTTGCGTGAGAGTGCGTAGGCGCCGAAGAGGATGGTGGTTACGCTGACAGCGGTGCCGAGCACCGTGTAGATGACGGTGTTGCCCAGGCCGTTCCAGATCCGGCTGTCGGCGAAAATCCGCTCGTATCCTTCGGTGGTAATGCCGGAGGGGAACAGCCAGACTTTTCCTTCGTAGACGGCGTTCGGGTCGCTGACGGAGGCGATGACGATGAAGTACAGCGGATACACCACTGCCAGGATGGACAGCAGCAGGATGGTGATGGCTGCGATGTTGAAGACGCGGTCGCCGTATCTGTCCCGCAGGGTGAGCGGGGGACGGCGGGTGGGACTGACTGTCTGCTTCGGGCTGTCTGTTGTGCGGGGGTTGGTTGTCAGAGACATTTCGGCATCACCACAGGGTCGCTTGGTTGGCCCGGCGCGCAATCGTGTTGAAAACAAGAAGCAGCGCGAGGTTGAGGACGGAGTTGAAGAGACCGATGGCGGCCGAGTAGCTGAACTGCGCCTGCTGCAGGCCCGCGTGGTACACGTAGGTCTGGATGATTTCCGACGTCGAGAGGTTCAGCGGCGTCTGCATCAGCAGCGCCTTCTCGAAGCCGACGTTGAGCAGGTTTCCGATGGCAAGGATGAACAGAATCGTGACTACCGGCATGATGCCCGGCAGGTCGATGTGCCGGATTCGTTGCAACTTCGACGCGCCGTCGACCTTGGCCGCGTCATGCAGTGCCGGGTCGATGGCTGCGAGGGCCGCCAGGTACACGATCATCGAGAAGCCTGCGTTCTGCCAGACATCCGAGACGACGTAGATGGGCCGGAACCACTCGGCGGATCCCATAAAGAAGATCGGTTCGCCGCCGGCCAGTTGGATGGCGTTGTTTACCAGCCCGGATCGTGGGGAGAGGATCACGAACATGATGCCCACCACCACCACGGTGGAAATGAAAGCGGGCGAATACAACACGGTTTGGGTGAACTTCTTGAATCTCTCACTCTGGAGCTGGTTGACCAGCAACGCCAGGATGATCGGGATCGGGAAGGCCAACAGCAGGCCAAGAACGGCGATCCATAAGGTATTTCCGACGACTTGACCGAACTGGTAGGAGTTCACGAACCTGATGAAGTGCGTCAGCCCAACCCAGGGGCTGTCAGTGAAGCCATCAGCGGGGTTGTAATTCTTGAAGGCTATCTGAACGCCGTACATCGGCCAGTACTTGAAGACCAGAATGTAGACAACAGCGGGCGCTAGTAATACGTATAACTGCCAGGCGCGGGAAATTCTCCTCAGGCGGAGCGAAAGAGAATTTTTTCGATGCGGCAACAGCGCCGCATCGGGACGCGCACGTCTGGCCGGGATGGTACGGCTCACGGCATCTCCTTAGGATGGGTGACTGAATTGCGTTCAATCAAAGGGCACTCCATCAGCTCGACCCGGCCATCGGGTTCCGCATTTTGGAGGATCAGTTCAACCGCGCGCCGGCCCATGGCAACGAACGGTAATTCAAGGGTGGTCAGGCCCGGCCGCAGGTTTGGCGCCAGAATTGCCTGGTTGTCGAATCCGACGATCGAGACGTCGCGGGGGACTGAAAGGTGCAGGTCCGACACCGCCTGATAAGCACCCCAGGCGCCGCGATCATTGGCGCAGAATATTGCCGTTGGCGGCTTGCTGGCGGTCAGCAGTTCCATTGTGTAGTTATAGCCGTGTTCCTCGCCGCCCAGCCCAAACCGGATGAGGGCCGGGTCCGGTTCAAAGCCGGCCTCATCGAGCGCTGCCAGGTAACCTTCATGTCGACCGACGGCAGCAGGGAGCCCGCTTTCCAGGGTCTCGATGTTAATGAACGCAATCCGGGAGTGCCCTGCATCCAGGAGCCTTCGCGTAGCGGCATAGCCTCCGCGCACCTCGTCGGGTGCCACGCTGGGAAGCCTGCCGGCCCTGTCTTGCGAGTTGAGAACAACGGAGGGGACTCCGGCCAGGGCTTCCGGAACGTCCAGGTGCCGGTGATACATGGCGCCGTAGACCACTCCGGCGACCTTGTACGAGAGCATAGTGTCCAGAGATGCGGCCTCGAGTTCCTTGTCGCCACCGGTGTTGACCGTGAGCAGGAGGAGTCCGTCCTCCCATGCCCGCTGTTGTGCTCCTTCGATGATGGCGCCCGCGAATGGGGATGTGGCCACGGAGTCGCCAACAAAGCCGATCATCCCGGCCACGCCCTCCCGCAGGGTCTTGGCATGCGCATTGGTGCGGTAGCCGAGCTTGTCCACAGCATCCCGGACGCGCTTCTGGGTATCCGCGGAGAAACGTGAACCACCGGCTGAATTCAGCACCAAAGAGACCGTGGCCTGCGATACGCCGGCGGCAGCCGCAACATCATGCATGGTAGGTCCGGACTTGGGCCGCATTCCAGCCATGGACACCTCCTTGGGCCTCTAGTGATTCAGTCAGTTATTCGTATAACTTGGAGAAACTGTATCCTGCATCACAAGCAGCGTCAATGGGGTGCGGCCAGTCGGAGGATATCCGACTGGCCGCAGTGCCCAACTGGTCTGCCGATAAAAGTGTTAGATGTTCCTGCCGGGATCCACGGCCGGACCACCCTCGTTACTGGAGGTGCCCAGATTCGCGGTTTCCGGGTGGGTGCTGTGAGCCGGAATGCTGGTTTCGGTCACGGCTTCGGTGTCGGACCTGTGTCCGTCCGAATCGCCGGACTTTCCGTCCCGGTGCATGGCGGAACTGATGACTGTACCTGCACGCCGGGCTGCCTCAGTCAATTGATCAGTGACCTCGGGTGCCTTTTCCTTGACCACCTCGGTGGCTGCGGAGACTTTGTCCTGGACGGGTTTGCTGTCCCAGATACTTGCCGCCCGCGCCTTGAGTTTTTCGTAGGCGGCGCGCCCTGAGCGCGAACCGAGAACGTACCCTGCGGCCATCCCTGTTCCGAATAGAAGCTTTTTCTTCATGATGTACTCCTGCTCTGTGAGAAGGTTTTTGTACCTGGCCCCAGCGGGTGGCTGCCATCAGCCATGCTGAGCCTTAGCGAGAAAACCGGCCCCAGGACGGTTCCTGGAGCCGGTTTCAGGCCGCACCGTGTTTAGCGGTGCGAGCGCTTGGTGATCATGCCGTAGACCAGCAGTACGATAAGCGCACCACCGATGGCCAGCAGCCACGTCTGCAAGGAGAAGAACTCCTCGAGGCCGGTGCCGAAGATCATTCCACCGATCCAGCCGCCGAGGATGGCCCCGACAACACCGAGCAGCAGCGTGATGAAGATGCCACCACCCTGACGGCCGGGGAGGATTGCCTTAGCGATGGCGCCGGCAATAAGGCCCAGAATCAGAAATGCGAAAAAACCCATTTTTTTATCGTTCCTTCTTCTTCTTGAGGAGGCACCCGGGTTGCCGGGTGCGCTTCATCCTTCTCCCCAATAGTAATCATGCTTAGTATTTTTTTGCCAGTCGGTACTGCCTCAGTGGCCTTGGATATCGGAGTCCACGCCGGCGTCGGGGCCCGCATCCAACGTGGCTATAGCCTCGAAATCCTGATCGTCCAGTTCGAAATCGAAAACATCGAAATTCTCGCGGAGGCGCTGCGGATTGGCTGATTTCGGTATGGCCACAAGCCCTTGCTGAACGTGCCAACGGAGCACCACCTGTCCCGGGGTTTTGCGATATTTCTCCGAGATGCGTCCCAGCACAGGTGCGTGAAGGAGTTCGGTGCCGGCGCCCAGAGGACTGTATGCGACGGCCTGGATTCCCTTCCGGGCGTTGTAGGAGCGTTCAAAGGTCCTTGGGACCGCCGGGCTGATTTGAAGTTGATTAACGGCAGGAACGACTGTTGTTTCGCTGAGGAGGACATCAAGATGGGCAGGCTTGAAATTCGAGACTCCAATGGAGCGGACTTTTCCCTGCGCCTGAAGTTTTTCAAACGTCTTCCAGGTGGAGATGAACTCCCCGCGTCGGGGGAGCGGCCAGTGGATAAGGAGAAGGTCCACATAGTCCAGGCCCAACCGCTCCAGCGAACCGTCCAATCCTTCGACAGCACGCTCTTGTCCTTGGAATTCGCCGTCGAGTTTTGTGGTCACGAATAGCTCGGAGCGATCGATTCCGCTTCTGCGGATGCCTTCACCCACTCCCGCTTCATTGCCATACTTCACAGCAGTGTCAATGTGCCGGTAGCCGGCTTCCACTGCGGACACGACGACGTCTGCCACCTCCTCATCATTAAGCGGCCAGGTGCCGAGCCCCAGCTGTGGGATCTTGAATCCGTCATTGAGCTCAATCATGGGTGAAAGTGACATTTGAGCAGTCTTTCCTATCGGATCGTTTTTGCACACCCCCCGGTTCCGTCCGGGAGCCGGGGGTGTGCAAACAAACGTGGCTTGCTACCTGCCCAGCATCTTCAGGACCGATGAAGCGTGATGGACCAGAGTCTCGCGGGCGCTCTCTGATACCTGATCAGCCTGTTTCTGCTGCTCCAGGAAGGCCAGGAATCTTTCAATTGGTGGCCCTGGCTGCTCTCCATCGCCGCGGTTTATGGCGCCCACGGCAGGTTGGAGAATTGCTGAGAGCTGCTTTGCTACCGGCCCGCTTACGTCGCCGGATTCAATGAACCGGTCCAGTCGTGACTGGAGGTCAGCGATGCTTCCAGGAGTCCACACTGACGGCAACGGAACCTTCGTGAAGTCCATGTCGGACGCGAAATAGAACCCGGTGTAGGAGGGCTGGTTGTAGGTGGTGTTCTGCCGGGCCACTTCCGCCCGGTACTGAGCATCGTGCATCAGCGTGTAGAGCTTGTGCTGGGTGACTTCGGTGCTCAGATACATCCGGATGGCTGTACTGTCCGCCGTGCGAACCAGCATTTCCTCGCGCCAGTCACCTACAACGTCCGCCACGAGGGATGGGGTCCCCTTGGTTCCGTTGTTGGTTCGTGTGCCGACGGCGGTGAGCAGAGTCCCGCGCTTCCAGTCCACTATCGTAGGAGTCTGCTCGCCCGAGCCGTTGATGATTTGGGTGGTCATGTCTGCGGCCCACTTGATGCTCATGTTGGTGCCTGGGGTGGAGGCAGGGGAGAGCTTGTCGCCGTCGGCGGACTGCATTCCGATAGCCCAGTTTTCGATGCCCCGGACGGCGGGATCGACGTCGCCGATCATTCCACGCCCAGTGTCTTTTCCTGAGTAGGCGCCGAAAAGCACCTCACCCGTGGCGGCGTCACGCATGGCGTACCCATAGGGCGCCCAAGCGGCGCCTTCATGCACGGTGAAGATTTCCTTGCCAGGCCTGTCCGGATCGATGTCGGTGACGTGCATCGCGTCGCCGTGGCCCAACCGTGCCTGCTCCCCGGGCGCTGCGCTTCCTGGCGGGAGCTGGTCGAAGGAGCTGTACAGCACCGAGCCGTCATCGTCGATGGTCGCGGAACCGTAGACGATTTCCTGTTTGCCGTCTCCATCCACATCAGAGGCACTTAGCGAGTGGAAGCCTTGCGTGGTCAATTTGCCGTATTCCGGATCTGTGCCGTCGCGGCCGTGAGGCGAGTCGTTGAAGGGATTCGTCATAGGAGCCCAGCCGCTGTCAATGTTCCAGACTTCACTGATGGTCCGGCCGTCCCAGGTGTAGCTGGCGAGGGTGGTGCGGGTGTAGTAGCCGCGGGCAAAGACAGCGGCGGGCTTCTTGCCGTCGAGATAGGCCACGCCGGCGAGGAAGCGGTCCACCCTGTTGCCGGGCTCAATGCGGCCCATGGCGTAGTCGCCCCACATCAGGCCGTCGTCGTGGCGTTCAGGTTTGTACGGCACCGTCTGCAGTTCTTTACCCGTGGCGCCGTCAAAGACCGTCAGATATTCCGGGCCCGAAACAATAAAGCCTTCAAAGGCCCGCAAGTTGTTGCGGGAGCTGCGCGATGGAGCGTAGACGTCCATGAAGTAGTCGGTCAGGGCCTCGGCATCCTGCTGCGACAGAGGGTACTGGTACTTGGGCGTGGTCCCGAAAGCTTGCTCAAGCGTCGCCGGCCATTTTCCTGCCTTCACTTCGGGGTGTTCCGTCCAATTCTGGAACGTTTCAACCATGTGGCTGTAGTAGTCAGCAGCGCTCATGCGGTAGTCATCGGCATGCGAGTAGCCGGCCTCTTGATCCGCCGTCGGGAGGGAAATGAACTGCTCGCCCTTGACCTCCCCATCAGAGGTGTATGCGACAGTCTTGGTGCCCGGAGCTGTCTTGAACATCATCTCGGACCGGCCGTCGCCGTCGAAGTCGTTTACCAGCAGTTGGGTGTAGTGGGCGCCAGAGCGGATGTTAACGCCGAGATCGATCCGGTGAAGCAGTGTTCCGTCGGCGGTGTAGGTGTCCACGTAGGTGGGTCCTGTGTAGCCCACCTGTGAGACGTCCTTGGAATTGGAGGGGTCCCATTTGACGACGTACTCATACTGTCCGTCACCATCGACGTCGCCCACGCTCATGTCGTTGGCGGAGTACGTGTAACTCTCTCCCTTGGGTGTTAGCCCATCTGCAGGCTTCTTCAATGGCAGGTCCTTGAAGTTGCCAGCCCAGGACGTAACGTCCTCGCTGCGGTCCACTTCCTGGCCAGCGGCAACGGCTGCCACTGAGTATTTGGAGGTTGCAGTGCCGGCAGGATCAAGGAAGTTGGTGCTGTCCGTGACGGTGGCGATTTTTTGGCCGTCCCGGTACACGGCGAAGTCCGTCCCCGTCAGGCCGTTGGCGGATGCGCCGCTTGCTTCGTGGCCGAGGAGGCGCCAACTGAGGAAGACGCCTTCGGAAGTACCCGCAGCCACCAGGCCGCGGTCGAGGTAGTCCAGTTGCACTCCGGAAGTATCACGTCCGGAAGTTTCGACGGCGTTCGCCGGGACGCCGGAGCACGCCAAGGCCAAGGCGCTTGCGGCGGCGAGGACAGACAAAAACCGCTTGGATATTTTGCTCGGATTCATCAGTGAATCCTTTCAATTACGGAATGGGAAAACGCTTCCCCAGTACCGTAATGGCGCCCGCGCTGCGGGTCAAGAGTTCTGCGCTGTTAGCCCCAGCAGAGACAGAACGGGTGACCCGAGGGATCCGCGTACACCTGGAAGCCCTCAGCCGCTTCCAAATCATCCGCTGGCTTCAGCAGCCTGGCGCCCAGTGAGATGGCTTCGTCATGGGCGGCGGCAACGTCATCCACGTACAGGTCCAGATGAATCTGCTGTTGTGTCCCGTCCGGCCAGTCGGGCTGGATGTGGTTCGGCGCGAGCTGAAAGCCCAATCGCGGTTCCCCGTCGACGAAGACAGTGTGCCAATCGTCATCTGCCTCGACCGTGCCGCCGAGGAGTCCTGCCCAGAAGTCGCTCTCGGTTGTCAGGTCTGCGGTATCGAAGACGACGATCTGTCTGATGATCTTCATCGCGCCATCTTTTCACGGAAGCCAGCAAATGCAGAGGGGTTTGGGCCAGTCAGGGGCAAGCGGGCGTCTGGACCGAGCGCTCATCTGGATCAAGCGGAGCGCGGGCCCGTGCAGTCGTCGCCGGGGTCGATGGCGTGGAGGATTCGGTGGCCGATACCGGTCAGCTGGTGCTTTTGGGCCTTGGTTAAGGGGTCAATAACCAGGGAACGAACGGCCTCGACATGGCCTGGCGCGGTCTGAACCACCTTCTCCCAACCCTCCTCTGTAAGTGTGGCAAGGGTGCAGCGGCCGTCCGTGGGATCCGGGGACCGGCGCACCCAGCCACGCTTTTCCAGGCGGGCAACTACCTGGGAGAGCCGGGGGAGCGAACCTTCACAGATCGCCGCAAGATCGCTCATGCGGATGGTGCGCTCCGGAGACTCGGACAATCCGGCCATCACCTGATACTCAAAGTGGCTGAGGCCCGCATCCCGCTGCAGCTGGGAATCCAGGGCGGCCGGCAGCCTCATCATGACAGCAACCAGGGCCATCCAGGCTTGCCGCTCTTCATTGTCGAGCCAGCGTGGTTCGGGCGTCATCTCCATACGGACAAGGCTATCACTTCAAACTTTAACCATTCTCTTCGTTAAAATAACTTGCATCTTTAAGTTAATGCGTTTACCGTTCACTTAAACATTGAAGCAATTCTATTGATAGGAACCCTCATGGATATCACCCTTTGGATCATTGCGTCCGTACTTGCACTCGCCTTCCTGGCGGCGGGTGTCATGAAGTTCGTCCAGCCCAAGGAGAAACTCGCTGACTCGGGGATGGGATGGACCGACGACTTCAGCACGGGAACAATCAAAGTGATCGCCGGCCTGGAAATCCTTGCTGCTCTTGGCCTGATCCTCCCGGCAGCCCTGGGGATCGCCCCCATATTGGCGCCCCTGGCCGCGCTGGGCCTGGTGCTGATTATGGCTGGGGCCATCGTTACCCACGCACGGCGCAAGGAATCGCCGATGGTGATCGTGAACGTCGTCCTGCTGGTTCTGGCTGCTGCAGTCGCGTGGGGCCGGTTCGGCCCTTACGCTTTCGCCGCGTAGGCAACGTTCACCAAAGGTTCCGGGCTGCCCGAGGCTGAGCTCAAGTCATCGCTGGGCGACTGGCTCCCTGAGCTACCAGGCGTAGTCTTCCGGGGCAGTACGGTGCCCAGGAAATATGTCGTCGAGCCGCTTGAGCGCATCAGCGTCCAGCTTCACGTCCAAAGCCCGGAGGGCGGCGTCGAGCTGTTGCTGGGTGCGTGGGCCGACGATCGGGGACGTTACCGCAGGCTGGTGCAGGAGCCACGCGAGGGCCACGTCGCCTGGTTCGAGGCCAAGGTCGTCAGCAAGGTCCTCATACTGCTGGATCTTGTCCCGGTGTTTTGCCAAAGCCTCCGCTGCGCGGCCTTTGGTGCGACGAACGCCGTCGTTCTCCTTCTTGAGAACGCCACCGAGCAGACCGCTCTGAAGCGGAGACCAGGGAATCAGTCCCAGCCCGTAGTGCTGTGCGGCGGGAATGACTTCCAGTTCCACTGCCCGGGTGAGCAGGTTGTAGATGGATTGTTCGCTGACAAGTCCGGTGTAGTTGCGGCGGGCAGCGGCTTCCTGGGCCTGGGCAATATGCCAGCCGGCGAAATTGCTGCTGCCGGCATACAGGATCTTGCCCTGCTGGACTGCGACTTCCATAGCCTGCCAGATTTCGTCCCACGGAGTGTCCCGATCGACGTGATGGAACTGGTAAATGTCGATGTAGTCGGTCTGGAGCCGCTTGAGGCTCGCGTCAAGGGCCCGGCGGATATTCAGTGCGGACAGCCTGGATTCGTTAGGGCGGTTGGTCATTGTTCCGTAGAGCTTAGTAGCCAGCACCGTCCTTTCACGCCGCTCGCCGTCCTGAGCGAACCAGCGGCCGATGATCTCCTCCGTCCAGCCCCGATGCTCAGCCCCTCCGTAGACGTTCGCGGTGTCGAAGAAATTGATGCCGGAGTCAAGGGCCGAGTCCATGATGGCGCGGGAATCAGCTTCTTCGGTCTGCGGTCCGAAGTTCATGGTTCCCAGGCACAGGCGCGATACTTTCAGGCCTGAACGGCCAAGGTGCGTGTACTGCATGGTCAGTTCCTTACATTTGGGAGAAGGCCGCGACGGCGGGATCGGACCCGATGCGTGCCCCTGACTCCAAGGCGGTAACGGATTCCATTTCCGCCCGCGTGAGCGGGATGGACGTGGCGCCCAGGTTTTCCCGCATCCTCGCCGAGTTTGCGGACTTCGGGATGACGATGGTGCCCTGGGCGAGATGCCACGCAAGGACGATCTGGGCGGGAGTCGCCCCATGCCTGGCGGCCAGTTCCACTACCACCGGGGCTTCAAGGTCCGTTCCCTGGCCCAAAGGGCTGTAGGCCTCGATGGCGATCCCCAGAGAGCTGCACTTGGCTGCCAGATCCCGCTGCTGGTATGTGGGATGGAGTTCGATCTGGTTGAGGGCGGGAACAACCTCGGTCTGGGCAAGGAGGATGTCAATGTGCTGCGACAGGAAGTTGGAGATGCCAATGGCTCGCGCCTGGTTGTTGGCATAAATCTTCTCCATGGCTTGCCACGCATTGACGAAGAGTCCCTGGGACGGAACCGGCCAGTGGATGAGGTAGAGGTCCACGTATTCGAGGCCAAGTGCGCGGAGGCTGTTGTGGAACGCTTCGAGGGCTTGCCCCTGCTCCCCGTTGCGAAGCTTTGTGGTGATAAACAGGTCTTCCCGCCGGATTCCCGAGGATGCGATCGCGGCACCGACGCCGGCCTCGTTGCGGTAAGCGGCAGCCGTATCTATGTGGCGGTAACCCGCTTCCAGCGCGTCCTCCACGACGCGTTGCGTCTCTTCAGGCGGGACCTGGAACACCCCAAACCCAAGTTGCGGGATCATGACTCCGTTATTGAGGGCGATGTCCGGAACGCGGATTTCTCCGATGTCGCTGGTCTGCGGGCTCTTTGGAGATTCTGACACTGTTGGGCTCTTTCCGGTCGACGGCGGTCTGAGAAAGCGTTTTCGCTCACGCTCTGTATCGAGCCTAAGCATTTTCAGCCGTCCTGTCAGCAGGATCTGGCCCGCAAACATGTCGTTTAACATGTTTGCGGGCCCGGTTCTCTTTCCCACCCTTCTTCAGTCCAATGACCGGAGCGGGAGCAATTATCCGGCCGTCGCCAGCACCTTTGACCGCCGTGCCGGGGCAGCAGCGATAGCGAGGGCGGCGATGGCAACAACACCGCTCAGGATCAGGCCCGGGCGGTACTGCGCCAGCATTTCGGCGGCACTGGGTTGCACTTGGGCCCCATGCCCGCTGATAACGGCTGTGGTGACGGCCAGTACAAGCGCCGCACCAACCTGGGTGCTGGTCTGGATCAGTCCGGCAGCGAGCCCTTGCTCGGAGTTGCGGATGCCCGCCGTCGCCTGGACGTTGATGGAGGGGAATGCCAAGGCAAAACCGACGCCAAGCAGAAGGATGGATGGAAGGATGTCGATCACATAGTTAGGTGTGGTTCCGACGCGCAGGAACAGGATGTAGCCCAGTGTCAGCGCAGCAAGGCCAACCACAATCAGCCGTGGAGCGCCGAACCTGTCAATGAATTTGTCAGCAAACGGCGCCGTGGCCACTACCAGCAGCCCGGCGGGCAAGAGCGCCAGTGCCATGCTCAACGGGCTCCAGCCGAGGACCGACTGCAGGAACAGGGTCACGATGAACTGGAAGCTGAGGTAGGAGCCGAAGAGGCCCACAGCACTCAGGTTGGCACGGGCCACCCACCCTTCCTTCAGAATGCTGAAGCGGATGAGGGGGTGCGGCACTCTCTTTTCGATCACGGCGAAGGCTGCCAGTATTGCGGCGGAGATTGCGAACCCGGCGATAGTTGCCACAGATCCCCATCCCCGTTCCGGTGCCGAGACCAGCGTGTACACAAGGCCCAGCATGCCCAGGGCCAGGGTCACCGCGCCCCAGATGTCGTGGCCGCTGTCCTGTTCCTGATCTGCCGGGTTGTCCTTCGGGATGAATTTGAGGCCCAGGAGAACGACGGCGATGGCGACCGGTACCGAGACCAGGAAGGTCCAGCGCCAGCTCATGGTGGTCATCAGACCGCCTACCACCAAGCCCAGGGAGAAACCGCTGGCGCCGAACGTCGAGAAGATGGACAGCGCCCGGTTACGCTCCCGTCCCTCGGCGAAGTTGGTGGTGATGATGGAAAAACCGGTGGGTGCTGTGAAGGCCGCGGCCAGTCCCTTGATGAAGCGGGTTGCGATGAGCAGGGTGGGATCATCCACGAGTCCGCCCAGCAGTGAGGCTGCGGCGAAGACCGTGAGGGCAATGAGGAAGATACGACGGCGGCCCAACAGGTCCGCCAACCTTCCGCCCAGGAGCAGGAGGCTCCCGTAACCGAGCACATACGCCGAGACGATCCACTGCAGGGAGTCGGTACCGAGGTTGAGTTCCTGGCCAATTGAGGGCAATGCGACGCCAACCATTGAGACGTCCAGGCCATCCAGTGCAAGAACCGTGCAGAGAACCAAAAGCAGCATCCATTGGGCGCGGTTCCAGCGGACGGGTGCGTGCTGTTCTCCAGCTGATCTTTCAAGAGTGGAAAGTGAAGTCATAACGGTCAATCTATATGACGTGTCATCTAATGACAAGGAATATTATGACGTGGACATTATTTTCCGGATCTACTAGAATGGCGCCATGGAAATGGCACAGGATCGTGAGCTGGTGGAGCAATGGCGCAGCATTCAGAGCGCCTACTTCCGCACTGCCGGAGCCATCGACCGTGAGCTTGAGGCGAGGTTCAACATCGGGCTCAATGAGTTCGAGATCCTGGACCTGGTTGCCGATAACGCTGATGCCTGCCGTATGAAGCAGTTGGGGCAGCGGACGCCCATGACCCAAAGCGCGTTGTCCAAGGTGGTTGACCGCCTGCAGAAAGCCGGGTTGATAACCCGTCAGTCGTGCGAGGATGACAGGCGGTCCCTGTTCCTGGAACTTACCGATGCCGGCCGTGCCTTGCACGCGGATGCCGCCGTGGCTCACCGGACCTTGCTCCAGGAGAACCTGAGTCAGACCGGTTAACGAAGCAGCCCCCGCAGTTTTGTCTCCGCGGGGGCTGGTTTTTGTGGCCGGTGAATTTTTGTGGCCGGTGAATACCGGGAGCTGCCTAGCGCTCCAGACGGAATCCGAGCTTGATGGTCACTTGCCAATCGGCAACGACGCCGTTTTCGAGGTGGCCCCTGATTTCTTTGACCTCAAACCAGTCCATGTTGCGCAGTGTCTTGGCGGCCTCAGCGAGGCCGTTGCGAACGGCATCATCGACGCCTTCAGTGGATGTTCCGACAATTTCAGAAATGCTATAGGTGTGGTTAGGCAACGTAGCTCCTCGTGATCCTCGTCGATACCCGGGCCGGCCGGGCCGTCTCTGCAGAGTATCGGACGGAGCCGAGTCCAGCTAGGCCTAGGCGGGGCTTACCTGGGCCTCGAGTACGTAGGTTTTCAGATCGTTGAGGGTTTGCTCCATGTGGGCATCCATCGCGTGCCTCGACTTCATGGGGTCGCGGGTCTCGAGAGCGTTGGCGATGTTCTGATGATGGTCGATTGCGTGCGCCTGGATCTCAGGTACGCGCGACGTCTGCGTCCGGCGCTTTTGGAGCACACGGTGCAGGGGTTCAAACAGCACGGCCACGAAGACGTTCTCCGAGGCGTGCAGAATCAGGTCGTGGAAGGCAAGATCGGCTTCAACGAAGGCCGCGACATCGTTGATCTTGTGGGCGGCGCGCATGGCGGCAACATGGCCTTGCAGGGTTTGGACGTCGACATCGCTGATGCGCATGGCCGCCAGTTCACAGGCTCCGGATTCGAGCATCCGGCGAAGCTCGATCAGCTGCACGGCGGCTGCGGCGTCATCCACGCCTTCTGAGGCGGCGCGCAACACGGCCTCCAGGGAGGACCAGCGGGTCAAGGGATTCACGAACGTCCCCCTCCCGCGTTCCACGCTGAGGATCCGCTGGGCTTCCAGAGTCTTCATGGCTTCGCGTACCGTCATCCGGCTCACTTCATGCTTCGCGCTGAGCTCGAGCTCCCCGGGCACGCTGGTGCCTGGCGGGAACTCGCCGGCGATAATCCGGTCCAGAAGCTCGTCTGCCACCATCTCGACGAGTGATTTCCGTGCCATGTTGCCCCCTTGCGGCCTTTCCCAACGTATTGGTCAAGCCTACTTGCGTCTTTTGTGTGCCTTATGCCACACTATCAGCAGATGCAAGATGTCTGACATCTTACAAATGTCCTAACAGTAGCGATTACTCACACAATGGAGTGCAAAGTGCCCCTTGAAGCAGATGTGCTGGCCGCCTACCCGGCAGAGGTCCAGATTCCCGCTCAGCTGGTTGCCGAAGCTGTGGCGGCTTCCGCGGCTATCACTCCGCAGGTGCTGGTGGTGCTCGACGACGATCCGACCGGCACGCAATCGGTGTCGGACCTGCCCGTGCTGACCCGGTGGGATGCCCCCGATTTCACCTGGGCTTTCGCCCAGGGCAAGCCCGCCGTCTACGTCCTCACCAACACCCGCAGCCTGGACCCCGCCGAAGCTGCCGCACGGAACGAAGAGATTGTCCGCAACGCCCTCCTCGCGGCGGATGAGAGCGAATTCCCCCTTCGCGTGGGCTTCGTCAGCCGCGGAGATTCCACCCTCCGCGGACATTTCCCCTTGGAGCCCGATACCATCGCCGCGACGCTCGCAGCGGCCAGCGGCGAGGTTACCGACGGCGTCGTTATTGTCCCGGCTTTCCCGGACGCAGGCCGCGTGACCATCGGCGGAGTTCATTACATGCGCGGCACCGGCTCCGAGGCAGGGCAACTGACGCCGGTATCTGAGACCGAGTTCGCCAAGGACGCCAGCTTTGGATTCGCCAACTCCGAGCTCGCCGAGTACGTCGCCGAGAAGTCGCAGGGCCGCTACCCGGCCGGCTCCGTTATTGTCCTTGACCTGAATATCATCAGGGCCGCCGGCCCGGACGGCGATCCCCAGGTCTCGGCAAAGGCCATCGCCGACGCGATCGCGCCCGCCAGCGGATCGACGCAGATTGTGGCGGACATCGTGACTGAAAATGACCTCCGCGCACTGGCCTTGGGCCTGGAAGAAGCCGAACGCCGCGGCAAGAAGCTCCTTTACCGGGTGGGCCCGCCCTTCGTGCGTGCCCGGATCGGGCAGGAGATCCGCAGCGAACTCAGCGGTGAAGAGGCGTACGCAGGCAACACCCCATCACTTGCCGGTGGACTGATCATTGTCGGCTCGCACGTCGGCGTCACCACCCGCCAGCTCAAGGTCCTCACCGACCAGCACAGCTCGGCAAAGATCGTGGAGGTCGACGTCGAAAGGCTCCTTGGGGAAGAAGCCGAGACCTACCTTGACGCCACCGTGAGGGAGGTAGTGGGAGCACTCCGCCAGGGCGACGTCATTGTCCACACGAGCCGCCTGCTCATCAAGACGGACGACGCCGCCGACAGCCTGAGGATCGCACGGACAGTTTCCGCCGCTGTCGTAGCTCTCGTGAACCGGACCCTGAAAACCTTCCCGCCGCGCTTCGTGATCGCCAAGGGCGGCATCACTTCCTCCGACGTCGCCGCGCACGGGCTGGAAATCCGCCACGCAATTGTCCGCGGCCCCATGCTCCCCGGCATCGTCAGCCTTTGGGAGCCAGTGGACGGACCCGCCAAGGGCATCCCGTACATCGTCTTTGCCGGCAACGTCGGCGATGACCAGTCCCTGGCCCAGGTCACCCGCAAACTCAGCACCACCTTTTAGTCCGCACCTGCCCACCTGCACCCTGCACCTCAGTCAGCAGTAACGAATTCAACGGAGAACATCATGAGCGACAACTACACCGTCACCGTCCTTGGCCTCGGAGCCATGGGCTTGCCGATGGCCACGCGCCTCGCATCAGAACTGACCGTCCACGGCTTCGACATCGCGGAGGCACGCCTGCAGCTGGCTTCCGAGGCCGGCGTCCACACGTTCGCATCGGCCAAGGAAGCTGCACAGGAAACCGACGCCCTGCTGCTCGCAGTCCGCAATGGCGAGCAGCTCAATGACGTTCTCTTCGGGGAGAACGGCGTGGCCTCCGTGCTGAAGCCGGGCGCCGTCGTGATCCTGACCAGCACTGTCGGCACCGAAGCGATCCCCGCGACCGTCGAGCGGCTGGCCGGATTCGGCGTCGCGCTGGTGGATGCGCCCCTCTCCGGCGGCCCCAAGCGCGCCGGCGAAGGTGATCTGCTGATCGTTGTGGGCGCCGACCCCGCAGCCTACGAAGCCGCCCGCCCGGTCCTGGAACTCCTCGCCTCAACCCTCACCGTTGTGGGCGACAAGCCCGGTGACGGCCAAGCCCTCAAGACCGTCAACCAGCTGCTCTGCGGAGTACACATCGCAGCGGCGGCTGAGGCAATGGCCCTCGCCGACGCCCTTGGCCTGGATCAGGCCAAGACCCTGGCGGCGCTCGAGGCGGGGGCAGCAGGTTCCTTTATGCTTTCCAACCGCGGCCCCCGCATCCTCGAGGCCTACACCGAGGAAGGCGCCGAAGTGCTGAGCCGCCTGGACATCTTCGTCAAGGACATGGGCATCGTAGGCAAGGCCACCCGAGCCGCCGGACTCGCCGCTCCCGTGGCTGCCGCCGCCGAGCAGCTGTACCTGCTGGGCCAGGCCCAGGGCCTCGCCGCCGCCGACGATTCGGCTGTCATCAAAGTTGTCGCGCCCACCAAGCGCACTGCCTAGGACCAAGACCCAAAAGTCCTGACCCACTAAGACCAGGCGACGGCGGTCCCCCCTCCGCCGTCGCCGTTCCACCCATCAGCACGTCCCCGTATCCCCACCGCCGGTCTGGAAGTAGGCTGGCTTGTCAAAGGAGACACCCCAATGAATCCCCTGTTAACCAACCTGATGGTGAAGGCAGCTGAAGCTCCCGTCATCAAGCCGGCCGTGGAGCTGGGAACTCCGTTGCTGTTGACCATTGCCGCTTTGGGCATTGCCCTTCTGCTGGTGATGATCATCCGCTTCAAGATCCAGGCCTTCGTGGCCTTGCTGACCGTCAGCATCATCGTCGCGGTCGCTGCGCAGATCCCCCTGAAGGACGTTTTCACCGTTGTGGCAAACGGCGTCGGTGGCACTATGGGCAAAGTTGCACTGCTCATTGCCCTGGGTGCTGTTCTCGGCAGGATGATCGAGGTCTCCGGCGGTGTCCAGTCACTCGCCGTGCACTTTACCCAGAAGCTTGGCCCCAAGCGCGTTGCCATTGCACTGACTGCCGTTGGCTTCCTTGTGGCCATTCCGGTCTTCTTCGAAGTGGGCGTCATCGTCCTGGTGCCGATCGTCTACGCTTTCGCAAAGATCGCCAACGTGCACCCGATCAAGTTCGGCCTGCCCATGGCCGGAATCATGCTCGCCATCCACGTCGCGGTGCCACCCCACCCGGGTATTGTTGCCGGCGCCGGCGTCCTTGGCGCAGACATCGGACTCATCGCGCTGTTCTCCCTGATTATCTGCATCCCGCTCGGCTTCCTTTCCTACTGGGTTGCCAGCATCATGAACCGCAAGGAATACGAACTCCTGCCCTCCGTCAAGGCTCAGGTGGAAGAGTTCGGCTCTGACTCCCTGGTTCGCGCTGGCCATGACGGTCCGGGTGCCCTTGCAATCGCCCCTCCCCGTCCCGCCCTCATCATTTTCCTCATCGCAGCGCCTATCGTGCAGATTCTTGTGGGCACCACCGGCACACTGCTCATCCCCAAGGACAACAGCTGGTACGGACTCGCCGCCTTCATCGGTAACCCGTTCTTCGCCCTCCTGGTTGCCGTTGCCTTCTCGTTCTTCCTTCTTGCCGTCCGCCGTCAGTGGTCGCTCAAGGAAACCGGCGAAATCTTCGAAGGGGCCCTTCCTCCGATCGCTTCCATCCTGATGGTTGTCGCGGCCGGCGGCGTCTTCGGCGAGGTGCTGCGGGCGTCAGGCATCGGAGCAGCGTTGTCCCAGACTCTGGACAGCCTCGGCCTGCCGCTTATTGGGCTGGCCTTCGTGATCTCCCTGGCCCTGCGTGCTGCTCAGGGCTCCGCCACCGTTGCAATCGTCACCACCACAGGACTTCTCACTGCCGCTGTGACCGAGGGGGGCTACACTCCGGCCCAGATCGCCGTGCTGGTCATCGCCATCGGCTTCGGTTCACTGGGCCTCTCCCACGTCACCGACGCCGGTTTCTGGACAGTGGTCCGTTACTACGGACTCACCGTTTCCGACGGCCTTAAGACCTGGACCGTCCTGACCACCATCCTTGGCCTGGCCGGTTTCATCCTGACCTTTATTGCCTGGATCCTGGTGGGAGGTCTTAGCGTCTGATGCGCACTCGACTTGATCACCTGGTTGTTTCAGCGCTTCAGAAGGGCGCGGCAATTCCCGCCTTTACCTGCTATGACTTCACCACCGCACTGGCAGTGGTGGCCGCGGCCGAGGACGCAGGACGCGGAACCATTCTGCTGGTGGCACCCAAGACCGGTGCCACTCTGGGCGGCCTGCGGCTGATCTCGGCGCTGCGAGGTGTTGCTGACTCCGCTGAAGTACCGGTGGCCGTCCAGCTGGATCATGCCACGGACATCCAGGTGATCGTCGACGCCGTCAACGCGGGGGCGGATTCCGTCCTCGTGGACGGATCAGCCCTCCCTTACGAGGACAACATTGCGCTGGTCAGGGAGGTCCGGGCAATCCTGGATGCCCAGGGCCGCACTGAGGTTGTCATTGAAGCCGAACTTGGCGGACTCGCGGGGGATGAGGACAGAGCTTTCGGAGTCGAAGACTCATCCGCTGCAAACGCGCTGGCCGGGCTCACGGATTCCGCCCAGGTGGAGGACTTCGTGACCCGCACGGGAGCCCAGCTCCTGGCCGTCGCCGTCGGCAACGTCCACGGAAAGTACACCGGCGAACCGGAACTGCGGTGGGATGTACTGCAGGACATAGCCGTACGGACCCATATACCGCTCGTGCTGCACGGGGCGTCCGGCATTCCCGCTGAGGAGCTGGTGAAGGCGTCCGCCATGAACGTGGGCAAGGTCAATTTCAACACCGAGCTTCGCACCGGGGTGCTTGCCACCCTCGAAGCCAACACCAGTGGCTATCGGGCGGATGGAGAGAACCTCCAGGGCCTGCTAAGGCTGTGGAACCAGTCAGCCAAGCACTTCGCTGCCGGAGCGCTGGCAACGCTGACACGCTGAAATCCGCCTCGCCGGCAGACCGCCGGATTCAAAGGCGGACAAACAAATAAGGAAGGGAGGCTAGGATCAGCTAAATGATCCTGGCCTCCCTTATCTTCGCGACCATCGCAGCACTCCTCCACGTCTACATCTTCAGCATGGAATCCCTCACCTGGACCCGGCCCGCAACCTGGAAGCGTTTCAGCATCGCCTCCCAGGCTGACGCCGAAACCACCAGGTCTCTCGCCTACAACCAGGGCTTCTATAATCTCTTCCTGGCCATCGGTGCCTTCGCGGGCATCGCCGCAGTCTCACTCGGCCAGCCCGTTGTGGGCTGGACCATGATTTTCAGCAGTTGCGGCTCCATGCTGCTGGCCGCCGTCGTGCTGGCCCTGAGCGGGCGCAAGTACCTCCGCGCCGCAGCAACGCAGGGTGCCACCCCTTTCCTCGCCGTCGTGCTGGGCACCCTGGCGCTGCTGACGGCCTGAACTGACAGTGCGGGGCCGGGCGCGGCGCTGCTGGTCCTTAACCCGCCCCGGGCGGAGAATGAGAGTAAGCAGTCGGGTTCTGAACCCGTGTTCACAGGGGAGCACAATGGGCCTTCCAGACGGGAAGCCGCAGGTCGGGGATCGGGGGGACACGCCGCCACGTGACCTGGTGATCGACCTTGCCCGCTTCTTCTGCCTGGTGCTGGTGGTGGTGAGCCACACCATGATGGTCAGCCCCGTCCTTCATCCCGACGGTACCGTGACGTCGGAAAACACCTTGGGCAACCAGGACTGGTTCGAACCCGTCATCTGGATCTTTATGGTCATGCCGCTCTTTTTCGTGGCAGGGGGAATCACCGGACTCCAGTCCTGGCGCCGGCTGCGTGACCGCGGTGGAACCGGCTTCGAATTTGCCCAGGTGCGGTTGCTGCGTCTTATCCGACCTGCCGCCGCCTTGCTCGCGGTGATGTTCACGGGCCTCTGGGCCGCACTGTTGCTCGGGGTGCATCCACAGGTAATCCAGCTTCTGGCCACGGGGGCGGGCATGCCGCTGTGGTTCCTTGCTGCCTACCTCGCAGCGCAGTTGAGCATCCCCGTTCTGACCAGGTTGCATGAGCGCTCAGCGTTGCCCACCCTCGGCGGGCTCGCGATACTGGTGGTGACCGTCGACTGCTTCCGAGGAGTCCTGCCTCTCCTGGCGTACGCCAACATGGTGTTCCTCTGGTGTGCGGTGCAGCAATTGGGATTCGTGATTGCAGATGGCCATGTCAGTAAGGTGAGCCGCTCAGGGCTGGTGGCCGTCATCATCCTGAGCAACCTTCTTCTTGCCGTTCTGACCGGGTTGGGCCTCTACCCGGGGAACATGCTGGTGAACCTGAACCCGCCGAACCTGACCCTGCTGCTGCTGGGCATTTCCCAGGCGGCAACTCTTGAGCTCTTCCGTCCCGGGCTTAATTCGGTGGCTTCCGCAGGCTGGGTCCAGAAGGTTCTGGCTGTTGCAGGCCGTCGTTCCATGACCGTCTACCTGTGGCACCTGCCCGTCCTTGTTGCAATGTCAGGATTGTGGCTCCTGACTGAGTTCCCCAAACCCGCGGGTGGCACGGCTGAATGGTGGTGGTCCCGTTCGGTGGTGCTCTTGGGATTGATCACGCTCCTGCTTCCCGTACTGGCGCTTTTTGGGCGGTTGGAGGATCGTCCGACGGCGTCGATCCACACCCGTCGTCGGCCTGCCGCCGCGGTGGTGACCGCCGCCGTCGTCGTCTTCATCCCGGTGACTGATGCCGCCTTCAATGGCCTTACTCTGGGTCTTCTTGGCGGGGGAGCGGCATGTTTTACGTTGGCTGCGCTCCTTCTGGGCCGCGTTCCGGTCAGGTTGCCGGCGGAGAAGGTCACTCGCGACGCGGAACCGGCATTGCCACCGCCGCCATTTAGTGCCAATGTCGAACCATGACGGAGAACATGGTATCCACCGAGGACACGTTCAGCCCGGACGTTTCAACCCTTCGCAATGACGCCCTGCACCGGTACGAGCTGCGGGTGGGCGGCAAACTCGCGGTTCAGACCCGCTTCGTTGACCGCCCCGGACACATCGACTTCATCCAGACAGAAACAGCCGAAGAGTTCAAAGGAAAAGGACACTCCAAGGTCCTGGCGCACTTCGCCCTGGATGACGTCCTGGCCGCCGGAAAACGGATCATTCCGCATGACCCCTTCATCGCCGGCTACCTACGGAAGCACGAGGCCTACGAACTCTTCATTGACTGGCCCGAGACCCCGGCAGGCGCGGGGTAACCGGTTCTGCGGGGTAACCGGTTCTTGGCCTAGGGCGTGAAATGCGTCGACGGCGCATACGACGCAACGCTCTTCACCAGCTCCTCGGCCACGTGCCGGAGCTTCTTGTTGCGCCCGCTCGATGCCTTTGCCAGGATTCTCAGGGCCTCCTCCTGCGAACAACGGTTCTGGGCCATGATGATCCCCGCGGCAAGGTCGATCGCTGTCCTCGACTCCATGGCGGCACGCAGATCGTCGGCCAGCTGCTGCCGCGCTCCGATCCGCACCGCAAGCCTTAGCGACTTCTCGGCGTGCCGGGCAAAGGTTTCGGCGAGGTCGATTGACGTGGCATCGAAGGCATCCGGAACAGGTGCAAAAACATTGAGAGCGGCAGCGGCGCCCTCGTCGAGCGCCAGCGGGACTCCGAGTACGCTGAGCTGTCCCAGTTCTGAGATGGCGGATCCATACTCCGGCCAGCGCACATCAGTTCGTGTGTCGCGTACCAGCACAGTAGTTCCGGTATTCATCGCGTGAAGGCAGGGGCCCTCGCCGAAATTATGCTGGATCTCGTCGCACGCCCGGGAGGCGGCGCTGCTCCAGCCCGCCGTGGAGGTCCGGTGCCGCCTTTGCAGGGTGATGGCGCAAGTGACCTCCAGAGCTAACGACTCGGAAAGGGAGGCCGCCGACAATTCACACAGTTCGACGAGGAAGCTGGCGACGTCCGGGCTGTCGATCACGAGGTCCTGAAGACGTTCAGCCAGTGAGGTGTCAATTGCCATGTCGTCCATGTGCCAATTCTAGTTCCGCCGCCCGAAATGCACCGTAAGAATCCCGCCCGGACTTGTGGCCCACAATCCTGCCCTCATAGGGTGGAGGGGAGTTATGAAGTCGGCTCTTGGATATTCTCTGGATGTATCAGGTGGAGAGCCCTTGAACCAAAAACTGCGTGTCACCGTTCGCATTGACATTGAACCCGGGCACGTAACCCTCCTCGCTACCGGTTGCCTTACGCGGTCTAACTATCCGCTTCTGTTGCACATCCTGCGCCGTACTCAACGGCTTGCCAGCGGTTCGCCGATCCAGGTAGACCTGACCCAGTCCTCTCATGTGGATCCCGAAGTAGTGGAATACCTGCGGCACATCGAGGGTCGGAATAAGCCAGCGAAGGACGGGACGGACGGGGATGACACCAGGTCCGGTCCACATCCTTTCCAGCTGACGCTGATTGAGCCGCCAGAGCTGTCTGACCTTTCCGTCTACCTTGAGGGCACTCTGGAACCGGCGTCGACGGTGGCCGCGATGTCGGATGCAGGTCTCGCCGAGCTGGCCGACGCCCTGTACCGGCACCTGGACACTCGAAAGCCCCTGTTCGGTGCCCACACATGGTATGACTTTGCCGCCGGCGAGTTGCAGCGCCGGCATGCAGAGGGCTCAGATGCGCCGCCGCAAGACGAGCTGGCCATAGGCTAGGCGGGGACGGAGATCCTGCCCGAAACCGGATGGCTCTCCCCATTCTGACGCTGTGACAGATAGGGTGGTCTCACCCGGATTGCCGGTACGGTTCCACGGTCTCAGCCAGGAACCGAGCCTTCGGAAAGCAGCCTGGGAAGGGACCAATGCAGGGGGGCCTGGCCGTGAAGAGCCAGAAGATTGAGGACACCACCGGCCGGCAGTGGGGGCTCCCGCCGGCTGTGGCGGTCAGGAGAATGGCGTGAATCTCCGCCTGTTCGCCATACGGATGGTGGTCCTTTCGACAGCCATTCTCGGGGTGAACTACATCCTTTGGCGCTGGATGGATTCCCTCAACTGGGAGGCCTGGTGGATTGCGGTCCCCCTTGTCATGGCCGAAACGTACTCCCTGCTGGATTCCCTGCTGTTTGGCCTGACGATGTGGAAGTTCCGCGAACGGGACAAGCCGGCTCCACCGCCTGACGGGCTGACAGTGGATGTTTTCATCACCACGTACAACGAGCCGCTGTACCTCGTCATGACCACTGCCAGGGCTGCCAAGCAGATCGATTATCCGCACAAGACGTGGATTCTCGACGACGGAAACCGCCCGGAGCTGCGGAGGATGGCCGCTGCCGAAGGGATCGGTTGGATTACCCGGTCAGAGGACTGGGCCAACCGTCCACGCCATGCGAAAGCGGGCAACCTCAACAATGCTCTGTTGTCTACCGACGGCGAGTTCATGCTCATTTTGGATGCAGACCAGATTCCCGATCCGAGGATCCTCCACCACACGCTGGGCTATTTCAACGACCCCCGCATGGCTCTGGTGCAAACACCCCAGGTATTCACCAACGTACCTCCCCATGATCCGCTCGGCAGCCAGGCTCCGCTCTTCTACGGACCCATCCAGCAAGGCAAAGACGGCTGGAATGCCGCGTTCTTCTGCGGCTCCAATGCCATCATCCGCAGGGAAGCCCTCATGCAGCTGGGCGTGATGAGATACGTTTCCGAAGTTGAACTCTCACTCAACAAGGCACTCAAAACAGCAGGCAAGGTGGTGGCCAAAGCGCGGCGGGAGCTTGGCCCCGGCCAGGAACGGCTCGCGGCAGCGCTCACCACCGTGGCGGTCGATTTGCAGGGCGTGAAGCGGGAACTGCGGGAGGGACAGGGCATCGCCGACGTAACGTACCGCTTCCAGCGCCGCGTGGACGCGCTCGCGCGTGAACTGGTGGCCCATGATTTTGCGGCCCTCAATGCCGAACTCAGTTCGATTGAGGGACTGGCCCGGACAGTGCACACAGACGGTTCCCTCGCCGTCGTGGATAACGCGGCGCTGGACCGCTTCTCCCAACGCGACTGGTCCCCGCTCGGTGCGATTGAAACTGTCCGCGTGCTCATTGACTCTGTCAATGCCGAAAAGGACGGTGAGGCCCAGGCTCTGATGCCCATTGCAACCATTTCCGTGACCGAGGATATGGCTACGTGCATGCGGCTCCACGCCCTCGGCTGGCAATCCGCTTACCACCACGAGAAGCTCGCCGATGGACTGGCGCCAGAGGACCTCGATTCCATGCTGACGCAGAGGCTTCGCTGGGCCCAGGGAACAGCGCAGGTCATGTTCCGTGAAAACCCACTGCTGCAAAAGGGCCTGAGCCCCACTCAACGGATCATGTACCTGGGCACGATGTGGACCTACTTGTCCGGATTCGCGGCCGTGATCTACCTGGCTTCCCCGGTCATCTTCCTGACCCTCGGCATCCTTCCCGTGCAGGCCCTCAGCAGCGAGTTCTTCGTACGGCTGCTGCCTTTCCTGATCGTCAACCAATTGCTGTTCCACGTGGTGGGCAGGGGTATCAAGACGTGGCGGGGGCAGCAGTACTCCCTTGCCATGTTCCCCACCTGGATCAAGTCTGTGACATCGGCGTTCGGGAACGTCTTCCTTGGCCGGGACCTGGATTTCCGGGTGACACCGAAGACCCTGCAGAAGCGGACCACCTTGCCCTGGCATCTGATCAAACCGCAGCTCATCGCCATGGCCGTGCTGGTTCTGGCCGTGTTGGTGGGAATTGTGCGGATGTTGGCTGGCGAGGCAGACACCGTGGGGACTCTGGTCAATTGCCTCTGGGTGGCCTTTGACCTTCTGATTCTCAGCGTGGTGATCGAGGCGGTGCGTTACCCGGGCTATGAGGCGTGGTTGGCTGGGAACAGCAAGAAGGCCGGCAGCGAAAGGCCTGCAGGACACAAGAAGAAAGAGGTACGCCCATGATCGAGTTCATCAATGACACACTGGCCAACGGTGTTGGCGTTATCCGGCCCATTGGGCGGCTCAACATGGTCTCTGCGCCGCATCTTGGGGCGAATATCGAGGCGTTGATCAACGGCGGCACGGTCCGGTTGGTGGTGGATCTTGCCGGCACTGACTTCATCGATTCTTCAGGCCTTGGCGCACTCATTACCGGCCTGAAGAAATCAAGGCAGGCAGGGGGTGACCTGAGGCTGGCCAATCCCACCCCCCAGATCACTGCTGTTCTGGAGATGACCAACCTCAACAGGGTCCTTCAGCCGGTCGCGTCCGTGGAAGAGGCCTATTGATGAGCCGGTTCAGCCTTCGTGCCGACGGCGTCCCGGAGAGCCTGGAACTGGTCCACGACCTGCTGGATGAGGTGTGGGAGAGTGAGGCCGGAATAGATCTGATGGAACGCATCCGTTTTGAAACGGCGCTCATTGAAGTGGCTTCCAATATCATCGAGCACTCCAAGCCGGCCTCCTCGGATCCCATACGGTTCCGGTTGGAACTGGAGTGCTCGCCTGAGCGCCTCTATGCCGAGTTCCATGACAATGCAAAACCCGCAGGGATAGATCTTTCCGCAGCGCCGCTTCAGGAAGATCTATCCTCCCTCGACAACATCTCCTCCACAGGCAGGGGGCTCGCGCTGGCCAAAGTTGCCCTCGATGAGTTCTCCTACGCCAAGCTGGTTTCCGGCAATAAGTGGACGCTGATGTGCAAGCGGAATGCGTCCCAGGACACGGCAGGAAGCTAGCGGGGCAGGAAGCCCGGGCTTGCCGTAAGGAGAGGCCGACCCGCTGTGTGTGCCTTGAGCAGCTGTGACAGCGCGGCCAGCACCTCGTCAGGGGTCCCGCCGGCATCGATTTTCAGAAAATCCTTGCATTCGGGGATTGACCGGTAGGCGGCGTCAAGGTCGCTCAGCTCCTCGAGCGATTCCATATCGGTGCCGCGCGCCATGACTCTTTGGAGTGCCTGTTCCGGTTCAACAACAAGATGGACCACCATGTCCGGCTTCGGCAGCATGCGCAGGAGGCGGGGCAGGAAACGGCCGCGGGGAAGGCTTTTTGCCTGGCGTAACGCAAGCTGGCAATAAAGATGGCGGTCCATGACAACCAGGCCAGGGTGGTTGTGGGCGCGTGCATGGGAGACCAACACATTGAACGTGCGGATGGTGGTTTCAACGGCGTCAGCCAGGCGTGGCTGGAAGCGGAGCCCAAATCTGTTGGCGAGCAACGACATCCGGCGCCGGCCGGCGTAATTGCTCAGCAGCAGCGCTCCTCGATCCCGAGCCAGGGCTTGGGCGGCGGTGGTCTTTCCTGAGCCGTCAATTCCTGTCAGCACAATCAACAAGCGGTTTCCCTCCGTCATCAGTCAATAACCCTAACCTCTCGGCCCGCCTTTGTGGGTGTGATGTTGCAGGTCTCACACTCATACTCCAGGCCGCTGACGCTGCCGAAGGAGGAATTCTGCCCTGAATCCGCCCGGCAGAAAAGTCAATGACCGCTGATGTCTCCTGACTCCTCGGTGTGAAATGAATTACATCACATGAGTTTGACGTAAAGGGGAACCTAAGTAAGGCTTACCTTGCCCTGCCACCCAACAATGCGATCAAAGGAAGACCACTGTGACGTTGCCGTCCCCTCTGGATGAAATGCCCGCCGACGTTCCGGCCAAGCCCGCTCAGGACTTTGGTTCCCGCGTCGAGCTGGCGCTTTCAGCCACAAATCAGCTCTTCAACGCCCGCAATTCGCCCCGGTATGTGGCCCAGGTCCTGCAGGGTGTTAATGCCGTCGCCACCAAGCTGGACCGCACTACCCGGCCCTTCACCGGCGTCCAGCCCGGCGAGTTGAAGCTGAGGGTGGACGGCGTAAACCTGGAACAGCCTCTCCCGGATACGGCTGCTGCCCTTGAGGAGTTGGAGGCGCTCTACCTGAGGGACGCCATCTACTTCCATGACGCCAAGTACGCCGCCCACCTGAATTGCCCCGTCGTGATTCCGGCGCTGGTAGGCGAAGCCATTCTGTCTGCTGTGAATTCCTCCATGGATACGTGGGACCAAAGTGCAGGGGCCACCATGATTGAACGCCGTCTCATCGATTGGGCCGCCGAACGATTGCAGCTGGGACCTGCAGCGGACGGAATCTTCACCTCCGGAGGCAGCCAGTCAAACTTCCAGGCTCTTCTGATCGCCCGCAACCATGCAGCAGCAGAGCTTCGCAGGAACGCCGGGGGCGACGGAACCACAGGCCCGCGCCTTCCCGCCTTGCTCGACAAGATGCGCATTTTCACGTCGGCGGACAGCCACTTCAGCATCCGGAAGTCAGCTTCGATGCTGGGCCTCGGGTACGACGCCGTCGTGTCCGTTCCCTGCGATTCCGAGCACCGCATGGATCCCACGGCTCTGGCCTCGGCTTTGGCGGAAGCAAACGACGCCGGACTGGTCCCCATGGCTGTTGTGGCCACTGCCGGGACCACTGATTTTGGCGCTGTGGACCCCTTGGCTGACCTCGCGGCGCTGGCCCGGGCCTACGGAGCCTGGTTCCACATTGACGCTGCCTACGGTGGCGGACTGATGGTTTCGGGCGCTTACCGCCACCTTCTGGAGGGAACCGGCCTTGCCGATTCGGTCACCGTCGACTTCCACAAAACGTTCTTCCAGCCGGTGAGTTCAAGCGCGCTCCTGCTTCGTGAGTCGTCCATGCTGGGCCACGTGACCTACTACGCTGATTACCTCAACCCGGAAAGCGCCGCACGCGCCGAAATTCCCAACCAGGTTGATAAGAGCATCCAAACCACCCGGCGGTTCGATGCCCTCAAGCTGTGGCTCACCCTGCGGATCATGGGCGCGGATGCTGTTGGTGCGCTCTTCGATGAGGCGATCGATCTTGCCGCCCGGGTGGGGGAGGTGCTGGCGGAGGACCAGGACTTTGAACTGGCCGCGAAGCCGCAGCTCAGTACCCTTGTATTCCGCTACCGGCCGCTCCTTGCCGATGGTCCGCGCCTCCAGGAAGATGCGGCCGACGTCCTCAACCCGGCCATCCGTTCAGCGGTATTCGCATCGGGCAAGGCTGTTGTGGCTGGTACAACGGTGGCCGGCAGGCACTACCTGAAGTTCACGCTCCTCAACGCCGAGGCCACTCTTGAGGACATCGTCGAGATCATCACCCTCATCCGGACCACCGGCGAAACCCTGCTGCCCGATGTGCTCGCTGCCAATTCGAATGCTTCTGCGGCAGGAGTGCGCGCATGAACACGTCAACGCCCGGATTCATAAACCACAACAACCCCACAGGACGCGTCTACGATTTCGCGGGGATCGGCGTCGGGCCCTTCAACCTGGGGCTGGCAGCCCTGAGCGATCCTGTAGAAGGACTCGACGGGGTGTTCTTCGAGCGCAGGGAGTCGTTCGACTGGCACCCGGGCATGATGCTTGAGCCCGCCCACCTCCAGGTGCCGTTCATGGCTGACCTCGTGACGTTGGCCGATCCGACGTCGCAGTTCTCCTTCCTGAACTTCCTGAAGCAGACCGGGCGGCTCTACCGCTTCTATATCCGGGAAAACTTCTATCCGCTGCGCGCAGAGTACAACCAGTACTGCCAATGGGTTGCCGGGCAGCTCGAGTCTGTACGCTTCGGCACTGACGTCCGGGAGATCACGTACGACGACGGCGTGTACACACTCTCGGTGAACGGTCCCCAAGGGCCCGAGGTGCTCCGGGCACGGCGGCTGGTGCTGGGCACGGGGACGTCACCTTACGTACCGGAGGCCTGCGCGGGGGTGATGGACGCCGGCGGACTTGTCCTCCACAACGCCGACTACCTGTTGCGGAAGAGTGAGCTGCAGTCCAAGGCCAGCATCACCATCGTTGGCAGCGGGCAGAGTGCGGCGGAGATCTACTATGAGCTGCTGCAGGAGATCGACGTCTACGGGTACCAGCTGAACTGGGTCACCCGGTCCGGCCGGTTCTTCCCCCTCGAATACACCAAGCTCACGCTGGAGATGACGTCCCCGGAATACGTGGATTATTTCCACGAGCTTCCGGAGGAGCAACGGGACGGGCTGATCAAGAGCCAGAAGAACCTTTACAAGGGCATCAACTCCGAACTCATCGACGCCATCTATGACCTCCTCTACACCAAGAGCCTCTCCGGACTGGTGGACACACAGCTGCTGACCCACTCCGCGCTCACCGCGGCGTCATGGGACGCCTCCGCCGCATCCCACACTCTGGAGTTCCGGCATGAGGAACAGGGCCAGGACTACACGCTTGAGACCGAGGCCGTTGTTCTCGCCACCGGTTACAGCTACCGCGAACCCGGGTTCCTTGCCGGCATTCAGGACCGGATCGAACGCGACTCCCGCGGCCGGTTCGCCGTGGACCGGAACTACAGCACCGGCGTCGAACCTGGCGAGATTTTCGTGCAGAACGCGGAACTCCACACGCACGGGTTTGTGACCCCTGACCTTGGCATGGCCGCCTACCGAAACTCCTGCATTTTGCGGGAGATGACCGGCACAGAGGTGTACCCGGTGGAGAGGAGCATCGCCTTCCAGCAGTTCGGAGTGCCGGGGCAGGTCGTGTCAGGCCAGGGTGGCGCCGTTGGGAGCGCGGCGGGTTTGGGTGCGGCCGGTCTGCAGGAAACAGTGGCGGCCAGGGGATGAGTTTCACTTTCCGTTGCCTCGATGCTGTCCACGACGCTCCATTGCTCCACAGCTGGGTCACCAAGCCCTATGCCTCATTCTGGGGAATGCTGACAGCCAGCCTCGACGACGTTGTGGAGGAATACTCCAGAATCCAGTCGAGCGGCCATCACCATGCGCTGCTGGGGCTCGAGGGCGATGAGCCCGCCTTCCTTATGGAGGAATACCAGCCCGACGCATCACCCCTTGCGGCCGTGTACGCAGTGCAGCCAGGTGACATCGGCATGCACCTCCTGGTGGCACCGCCTCTGGGACAACCGAGATCCGGCTACACCGCCGCGGTCATGACGGCAGTACTGGAGCACCTGTTCCAGAAGCCTGGCATCGAGCGTGTGGTTGTTGAGCCGGATGCCAGAAACACCAAGATCCATGCGCTCAATGAACGGCTGGGCTTTCAGCCGGCGGGTGTGGTGGATCTTCCGGATAAGCAGGCGCTGCTGAGCTTCTGCACCCGCGCCGACTTCCATGTTGCCCGCGAACTCATCAAACACGACCTCCAGGGAGCCACCTTATGAGCACCATTGCACTCGAATCCGTGGTGGCGGCAGGACATTCTGCCGCCCACCTCAAACCGGAACTGTGGGCCAAGGCCAACCGCCATCTGGTCCGCAAGGCGCTCGCCGAATTCTCGCATGAGAGGATTCTGTCTCCGGAGAAGGTCAGCCCCGCCACCGGTGCGGCTGCAAAAGGCGAGGGAACGGCGGACTCCTACCGCATCGTCAGCGACGACGGCCTGGCCGAGTACACTTTCGCGGCTCGGCAGTTGGAACTGGAGCACTGGTCCATCGACGCCAGCACCATCGCCTGCACGCGGAACGGCGCTGAGGCCACCGTTGATGCCTTGACCTTCATCACCGAATTCCGGGACACCTTGGGCATTCGGGAAGAGATGCTGCCGGTATATCTGGAGGAAATCAGCAGCACGCTCGCCAGCCATGCTTTCAAGCAGTGGATGGGGCAGCCGTCCTCGGCCGAACTTGCCGTTGGGGTTACGGGCGGAGCTAATCCGAGCATCGACTTCCAGACCATTGAGCGCAGCATGACCGAGGGACACCCGTGCTTCGTGGCCAACAACGGCCGCCTGGGCTTCGGCATTGCGGATTTCCGTGCGTTTGCGCCTGAAGCCGGAGCGCCTGTCCAGCTCGACTGGATCGCCGTTCACCGAAGCAAAGCAGTCTTCACTTCCAGCGAAGGGCTGGGCTACCGCGAACACCTTGAGACGGAACTGGGCACCACCGACGTCGCCTTCTTCGACGCCGAGCTCCGAAGCCAAGGCCTTGATCCGGCCAGTTACTTTCTGATGCCGGTCCACCCATGGCAATGGGAAAACAAACTGACCGTGACCTTCGCTGCCGAAATCGCTCAACAGCACATTGTGCACCTCGGGATCGGGGCGGACGCTTATCAGGCGCAGCAGTCCATCAGGACCTTCTTTAACACAAGCGAGCCGGAAAAATGCTACGTCAAGACGGCCATCTCCGTGCTGAACATGGGCTTCATGAGGGGTCTCTCGCCCTACTACATGAAGGCGACCCCTGCCATCAATGACTGGTTGCAGGAACTGATCACCGGCGACGAGGCGCTCCAGTCGCGGGGGCTGGCCATGATCAAGGAAGTGGCGGCCATGGGCTACCACAATGGCTACTACGAGGCCGCATCGGCCAAGGGTTCGCCCTACCGGAAGATGCTGTCGGCACTGTGGAGGGAAAGTCCGCTTCCGCTGCTCCAGGACGGCCAGCAATTGACCACCATGGCATCACTGCTGCATGTGGACAGCTCAGGCAAACCCTTCGTTTCTGCCCTCATCGGACGGTCCGGGCTTGCCCCTTCTGACTGGCTGCGCCGCTACTTCGAGGCATATCTCATCCCCCTGGTGCACTGCCTCTTCCGCTACGAACTCGCATTCATGCCGCACGGCGAAAACGTCATTCTGGTGCTCGAGAACGGGGTGCCGGTCCGCGCCATCATGAAGGACATCGCCGAGGAGATCGTGGTGATGGGGGAGAGGCTGGAACTGCCTGAGGAAGTAAGCCGGGTCAAGGCTGACATCCCCGACGGCGAGAAGGTCCTCGCAATCTTCACTGACGTTTTCGACTGTATCTTCCGGTTCCTCAGCGCTCTTTTGGAGGAAGATTCCCTTATCAGCCAGGAGACATTCTGGCGGACCGCGGCCGAGGCCATTCGCGACTACCAGGCGCAGCATCCCGAACTCGCTGATCAGTTCTCCAGGCACGACCTCTTTGCTGACGACTTTGAATTCTCTTGCCTGAACCGGCTGCAGCTGCGGAACAACCAGCAGATGCTCGACATCTCTGATCCTTCAGGCGGGCTCCAGATGGCGGGGCGTCTGAAGAATCCGCTGGCTGCGTTCGCAAGCTGATCTTCTTTCCCTGCCGCAAGGTAAGCCATCCGACTAGTCTGAGATCATGGGCATGCCTACAGGAACAACAGCATTGATCACCGGTGCCACGGCTGGCCTGGGCGCGGAGTTTGCCCGCCAGCTGGCCGAACAAGGACATCACCTCGTACTCGTGGCAAGGGATGGGGAACGGCTGGCTGCTTCGGCTGCGGAGCTGGAGAACCTGTACAGCATCTCCACCGAGGTGATCGTGGCAGATCTTACGGACGACGGCGGCGTGGCGGCCGTCGTCGAACGCCTGTCTGATGAGGCGCGTCCCGTGGAGATCCTGGTCAACAATGCAGGGTTCGGGCTGCTCAAGTCATTCGAAGAGAATGACATTGAGGAGGAGAAGAGGCACCTGAAACTGTTGGTGGAGACGCCCATGGTGCTGAGCCATGCCGCGCTGAGAGCGATGTTGCAGCGCGGCTCCGGAAAAATCATCAATGTGGCCAGCGTTGCTGCGTTCCTTCCGCGGGGAACCTACTCGGCTGCAAAGGGCTGGCTTGTCGGCTTCAGCCGCTGGGCCAACCTCGCTTACTCCCCGCAGGGCGTTACAGTCACTGCTGTTTGCCCCGGCCTGACCCACACTGAGTTCCACGACCGGATGGAGATGGACAAGTCAGTCGCCCCGCAGTGGATGTGGCTGCATCCGGATCGCGTGGTCCGTGAAGGTCTTGCCGCGAGCGACCACGGCAAGGCGGTTTGGATTCCTTCCAAGCGGTACCGGTTCATGATGGCTGCGGCGCAGGTATTGCCGGCCAGGCTGACGACGGGACCCCCGCGAAGGGCGCGGTAGCGCCTCGGTTAAAACCGTGAGGCCCGCTTCGCGTGCTTCCCCCAAGTGGGAGCACGCAGAGCGGGCCTCAAAGTTTTTGTCAGACGCAGGTTTAATCAGGCGCCAGTTTTGATCAGGCCGGGCGATCAGACGCCGACAGGGACCTTCTCGGGCTCCTGCTCTGATGCCGGAGCGTCGAACGGCAAATCATCGAGGTCGATGAACGGGTTCTCGTCCTGAGTGGCAACCAACTCCCTGGCCTCAGCCGCCGTGTCCACGCTGGGCATGGACCCCGGTAGCGGACGGTTAGCGGATTCCTTCAGGAAGTAAATGGCGACCGCACCTATGGCCGAGGTGGCCATCAGGTAGTACGCCGGCATCATATCGTTGCCGGTGCCCTTGATGAGCGCTGCGACGATGAAGGGTGTGGTTCCACCGAAAATGGCCACAGCGAAGTTGTACGCGATTCCCATGGCTCCGTAGCGGCTGGCGGTGGGGAACTGTGCCGGGAGAGCGGAGGCAAGGTTGGCCACGTAGAACGCTACGGGGAAAGCGATCAGGGACAGGCCTGCGAGTGTCGACCAAGTTTCTCCGATTCCGATAAGCAGGAATGCCGGGGTAGCCAGGACTACTGTGCTGAGCGCGCCGATCCACAGAACCGGACGGCGTCCAATGCGGTCGGACAGCTTTCCCGTCAGTGGAATGCACAGGCTCATGATCACCAGGACCGGAATGGTGAGCAGCGTTCCGTGGACAGGATCATAGCCCTTGGATTCCGTGAGGTACGTGGGCATGTAGGAGGTCAGGGCGTAACCGGCCGTGTTTGCGGCAGCAACCAGGATCATGGCCACCAGGAGCGAGCGCCAGTAGGCCTTCACAATTCCGAATGGACCCTTGCCGGAGTCCACGGCAGCGGCGTCAGGATCCTGCGCCAATGATTCCTGGGCATCCAGCGTGGCTTGGAACTGAGGAGATTCCTCAATCTTGTTCCGGAAGTAGATGGCGATGAGACCCAACGGTCCGGCGACCAGGAACGGTATCCTCCAGCCCCATTCCTCCATGGTGGACTGACCAAGAGTCAGTTGGAGGACGGATACCAATGCGGCGCCCAAGGCGAAGCCCAGGTAACTGCCCATGTCCAGGAAGCTCGCGAAGAACCCTCGGCGCTTGTCCGGGGCATATTCGCTCACGAATGTGGTTGCGCCGGCGTATTCACCACCGGTGGAGAAGCCCTGTACGAGCTTCAGGATCACAAGAAGTACAGCGGCCCAGATGCCGATCTGCGCATAGCCCGGCAGCAGTCCCACCGCGAACGTGCTCGCCGCCATGAGCATCAGGGTTGCTGCGAGCACCTTCTGCCGGCCGATCTTGTCACCAAGCCAACCAAAGACGACACCGCCAAGCGGGCGTGCAATGAAGGTGGCGGCAAAGGTTCCCAGCAGGAACAGTGTCCGGACTTCGGGGTCAGCTTCTGGCAGGAAGACCGGGCCCATCGTGGTGATCAGATAGCCGAACACGCCGACGTCGAACCATTCCATGGTGTTTCCAACGATGGTGCCGCCGAGTGCTTTTTTGAGCATCGGCTGGTTCACTACGTTGACGTCGGACTCTTTGAGTCGTCGACGCGGTATCAGCTTTTTCCTTGCACCTGTTGGTGCGATGTTGTTGGTTCCGCTGGCGCTTGTGACGCCTGCTGAAGAGTCGGTCGTGCTTCGGTCTTTGGGCATTTGGGCAACTCCCGTGGAGGTCATTTGCTTGCGACTTGTAGCTGCCCCGCTCCGGGCAGGCCTTCAATTTTACGCGATGTCTATGGCTTTTCCGATTCTGGTGCCGTAGGCTCATGCTTTTAAGCGTCAACCAAGCGCAAATATCAGACATATTTGTGCCCTGTTGTGCCCTGTATTGGCGCCGATTTTTCGTACTTTCGCACGCGCCGTTCAAATTTTTTTGAGAAGTAGCGCCAAACGCGGCATCAATCCACCATTTTGGGCGAGGTACGGTGGCATGCGAGGTGAAGAAGGGCGTCCCGAATTGGCCCTGGTTTCGGGGTTCACAAGTAGTCTGATTATTGTTTATGGTTGAGCCATGGGAACACTGATTTTTGAGTAGCCAAGCCGGTTGGCCTTCGTCGAAGTTGTCGAAGGCCCGACCGCCACGTAACCACCAAAACTCTGCGCTTGAAGAGACCATACCTTCGCGTTGTTCCCATTTTTGATGCTCAGTCATCGGCGATTTTCCTCAGGGCTTTTCTGCCGTGGGGTGTCCGGGTCCACGCGGTACCAAGGTTTACGGTCTGCTGAGAGCGCCTGGATAGGAGACTAACCATGAACAAGCCAAAAGACTCCGGCAAGGAGCAAGAAAGCTCCAAGGGCATCAAGTCCAAGCTGACGGAAGCCCAGCAGGAGATGCTGGCCAGTAAATCGCGGGGCGGAACAACGTCCCAAAGCGTCGGCCACAACCACAAGCCCACCCACAAGAGCGGAAAGCAAGGGCCCGCCGAGAAGAAAGTCCGCTGGTAGGTACAGGAAGGAAAAGCAATGGCTGAAAAGCAGGCTGAACAAGAAATCAAAGCGGACATCGCGGAGCACCTGGCGGCCTCTATGAATGAGGTGCCGCTCCCCGAACCGGCGCCTCTCGGACTGGCGAAGATCTCCGGCGAGGGACCGCAGTGGCCGGCGGGCAACGGCAAGCGCCGCCACGCCAAAGAGAGGGGCAATGGCCATGGACGAATGGGCCAGGGGGCGGCAGTAACTGCCATCCACAGGACCAGCCGGCCGCAAATGCCGCACTCCTCCTAGCCCTGGGGACACACTAAGAGCCTGAGGATGCGCAAACGGTTTGGGGACGCCTAAATACAGGTGCCACCAGACCGTTTCCGCATCCCACGACCATTTGCGTGTCCCACGGTGATTTGCTAGAAAGCCACGGCCTCCATCACCACATCCGCGGGTTCCTTGTCCAGCCGCCAACCACGCCACACGGGGTGCCGCAGCTTTCCGCTGCTGGTCCATTCGCCATAGGTCACTTCCCCCACCAGCCCGGGCATGACCCAGTGGGCATCCGAGGCGTCGGCAGGCGGAATGTCGCTGAACGGCGAGGTTTTCCGTGAAATGGTCTCCAGCCGTTGCCGCAGTTCTTCCAGTTCGTGGACGCTGAAGCCGCTTCCGACGCGGCCCACGTAGCGCAGCGAGGAGCCGTCGGGAATGCCCAGGAGCAGCGAACCGATCGAATCCTTGCGCGACCCGTTGCCCGGACGCCAGCCGCCCACCACTACTTCCTGGGTGCGCTCCACCTTCAGCTTGAGCCAGGATTTGCTCCGCTGGCCCGTGACATACCGGCTGTCCGATCTCTTGGCCATGACACCTTCCAGGCCCAGTTCCCGTGCGCTCGCCAGGATATGTTCGACGTCGTCGTCAATGACACCGGAGAGGTACACAGGGCATTCGGACGGTTCGTAAAACCGATCCAGCCGCTCGCGCCGCTCATGCCACGGGCGCCCTCGGAGGTCTGCGCCCTCGTGGACAAGCAAGTCGAAGAGCATCAGCCGGACCGGCGTCGCCTTTTGGGCCCTGCGGACGTCGGCCGGTTTGGTGAGCTTCATGCGGGACTGGAGCAGCCCGAAGTCCGGTCTTCCTGAAGGTCCGACGGCGACGATCTCGCCGTCCGCAACGAAGTCACCTACCGGCCAGCATTCCCGCACCGTGAGCTCCGGGTAGCTCGCGGTCATGTCGTTGCCGTTTCGGCTGATGAGCCTGATTCTGCCTCCCTCGCCTATAACGAGTGCCCGCACTCCGTCCCATTTGAGCTCAAACCGCCAGTGGCTGTCACTCAGATCAGAGACGGTACCGGCGGTGGCCAGCATCGGGGTGAGGCTGTCAACGTCAGGCGGGGGAGCAGCTTTAGACGTGGGGGGAAGCGGGGAACCGTCATCACCCGGCTCAGCATCGTCATCGGATACGGACCGGCGGGGATGGTAGGTTTTGCGGCCTGGGTCCATGAGATGAATCAGCCACTGCCCTTGGTTGTCCTTGCCTTTTCCGGTGTTGATAAGGGCGAACTTCCGGGTGCCGCCCAGGTTGCCGTCATTTGCCCCCGTGAGCGTGACGATGACCTCCTTCCCGGCAATCCATTTCTCGCATTCGTACGTGCCACGGTCCCAGATGCTAACGGATCCGGCCCCGTACTGCCCCTTTGGAATGGTCCCCTCGAAGGTTGCGTAGTCCATCGGATGGTCCTCGGTCTGGACAGCCAAATGGTTCTTATCGCTGGAGGTGGGCACTCCCTTGGGCAAGGCCCAGGAAACAAGCACCCCGTCGCGCTCCAGCCGGAAGTCGAAGTGCAACCGGCTGGCATGGTGCTCCTGGATCACGAAGATTTCCCGCGGCGATCCACTGTCATCCGCCAAAGCACGATGCTGGTCGGCAGCAAAGGGCTCGGGGGTTTCGCCGGGGTCCCTCATGGACCGGTACTTTTCGAGCCGGGGATCGGCGGTGCCGCCGTCGCGCCCGCCACGTTCGTGTTCAGGGAGACGTGCTGAACTTTCGACGGCGGTGAAGGAGCCATGAGTGCTGCTTAGGCGGGGGTGACCGGCTGTAGCGGAAATCGGTGCGAAGGGATCCTTGCCATCCTTGACTCGCCGCATGACCTCCTCATAGTCAAGCTGGTGCAAAGAAGGTGCGGTGAGCTCGCGCCATGTCCGCGGCGCCGCCACAGTGGGATGGAGGCGGCCGCGGAGGGAGTAGGGCACGATGGTGGTCTTTGCGGCGTTGTTTTGGCTCCAGTCCACCAGCACCTTGCCGGTGCGCAGCGTCTTCTTCATGTCGCTGACGGCAAGCTCCGGATGGTCGGCCTCCAAAGCGCGGGCGAGTTCCCTTGCAAACGCTGAAATCTGCTCTGAACTTTGCGTACCGTCCAATCCCGCATACAGGTGGATTCCCTTGCTGCCGCTGGTCACGGGAACAGGCTCCAGTCCGACGTCCTTCAGGATCACGCGGGCAAGCTTTGCTACTTCCACGCATTCGGCAAGGCCGGCGCCTTCCCCGGGGTCAAGGTCCAGCACCATGCGGTCCGGTGGCAGGGGATCCCCGTGCGAGTCAATCCGCCATTGCGGCACATGGATCTCCAGCGACGCTATTTGGGCGAGCCAGGTCAGGGTCGCGGGATCGTTGACCAGCGGGTACTGGATAGTGCGGTCTTTGTGCGTGATGGAGGCACGGGGTATCCAGCCGGGAGCGGAGCCCTCCAGGTTCTTCTGGAAAAACACTTCTCCGGGCTCTTCAGCCGTTCCCACGCCATGAACCCACCGCTTCCGGGTGACCGGCCTGTTTTTCCCGGCCGGGATAAGGACGTGGGCTACTGCTGCGTAGTAGGCCAGGACGTCCGCCTTGGTGGTGCCGGTCTCCGGGTACAGCACTTTGTCCAGATTGGTGACCACCAGTTCACGTCCCCCCACACGGACACGTTCCTTGCTACCGGCCATAGGGCTTCACCTCCGCCCCAGTCTGATGTTCACTTGATCCATGAGAGCGATCTGGAAAGGCGCCATCGCATTTGGACTGGTAAACGTCCCGGTCAAGGTTTACAGCGCCACTGAGGACCATGACATCAGTCTGCACCAAGTCCACAATGCCGACGGCGGACGGATCCGCTACCAGCGTCGCTGTGAGGTATGCAGCGAGGTCATTGACTACGCGGACATCGAAAAGGCCTACGAAGAAGGTGGCCGCACAGTAATTCTCACGCGCGACGAGCTGAAGGCTATTCCGGCAGAAAACAGCAACGAGATCGAAGTAGTGGAGTTTGTGCCGTCCGAGCAGATGGACCCCATCATGTTCGAAAAGAGCTACTACCTGGAGCCTGACTCGAAGTCTCCGAAGGCGTACATGCTTCTGCGGAGGGCACTTGAGGATACAGACAGGGTGGCCATCGTCCAGTTCGCCCTGCGCGACAAGACCCGCCTCGGCGTATTGCGCATCCGCGATGACGTACTGATGCTCCAGTCCCTGCTGTGGCCGGATGAGGTCCGCGAAGCAAAGTTTTCGTCGCTGGATACCAGCATCAAGATTTCCTCCCAGGAGCGGGAAATGTCCGCCGCACTCGTTGAATCCATGGCAGGCGACTTTGAGCCGGAACGCTTTACCGACGAGTACCAGGAGCAATTGCGACAGCTCATCGAGGCCAAGCTGGAGCAGGGAGAATCGCTCGACACTGAGGAAACGTTTGGAGTCACTGCTGATGACGCGGGCAAGGGCGAAGTGATCGACCTGATGGAGGCCCTCAAACGGAGTCTGGACAAGAAACGCGGAGGCGGGGAAGAGAAACCTGCCGCTGCTGACAGCAAATCCACGGCCGAAAAGTCCACTGCCACTAAGTCCAGTGGGACAAGGGCGACGGCGACTAAATCCACGGCCGCCAAGTCGACCGCAACTAAGTCCGCGGCGACTAAATCGACCGCTGCTAAATCGACGGCCACGAAGTCGACTGCTGCCAAGGCGCCCGCCAAGAAGCCGGCCGCCGCCGAAGCCGGCACGGAGACCAAGAGCAGGCGAAAGGGCGCATGATAGGCGGGTAGGTCTGCGGCTGGCTAGGGAATCCTGGTGGCGTTTGTTTCGCTGGCGCCAATCCCACTGGCGCGAATCCATCGCCGCGATCAGGAGTTTCTCAGCGCCGAAATAAGCTCGCTCTTCTTTTTGCTGGAGTAGCCTGTCAGACCGATCTCCTTGGCTTTTGCTTTGAGCTGGGCAACGGTCCAGTCGTCGTAATCACCGGCCTTGCCGCCTTTTTTCCCCACGGAGGAGCGCCCTTTTTTGGCGGCCGTATTGGAAATTCTGGCTGCCTTTTGCTTCGAGGCGCCGTCGTCCCGAAGCTTTTCGTAGAGCTTGGGATCTTTTACGCTCGGATTCTTTTTCTCAGGCATGGCTACCTCGGATCTACGGGCTCGTCGTCGTCAATCAGGGGATCGGTGCCCGCCGGACGCTCCGGCGACGGAACCGCGGAAGGGATAACAGCTGGAGAGCTGGACGGAATGCCGGAGGCGGCTGTTTCAAAGGGCGGATCGTCAACCTCCCCTTGCTCGACCGTGGAACGCCATGCCCCTGTTTCTATGCCCCTTGACTCAATGAATTCCTTGAAGCGCTTGAGATCGGCGCTCACCTGCCGGCTGTCTGCCCCGAGGGCCGAACCCGCCTTCTCTGCCAGGCCTTCGGGTTCCCAGTACACTTCGACGCTGACCCTGGCTCTTTGATCGTCCAGGGGTTCGAAAGTGACCGTGCCGGAATTCCGCGGCTTGTCCGTGCTGACCCAGGTAATGCGCCGGTCCGGGAGCTGCTCAGAGATCTTGGCGTTGTATTCACGCTTCACACCGGCAATGTGGGTCCGGAAGCGGAGTGAGGTCTCGTCGAGTTGCTCTACGGATTCGACTCCGCTCATAAACTTCGGGAACGTTTCGAACTGGGTCCACTGGTTATAGGCGGTGGTTACAGGTACTTCCACCTCGATGCTTTCATGCAAAGTTGCCATGGTGTTGTCCTCCCTAGGTTTTCCACGCTAGTTGGGCTCCTAGGCAAAAACAAGCAATTTTAGTAAGGAAGCTTATCGGTTTAGGCTCCCATGTTCGCAGCAAAAAACCGTGACCGGCCACCCGCTGCAGCCTTTCCTTGGAGGGAAAAAGTCTGCTTCTGCGGGGGCCGGCCACGGCTTTGGAAGGGGGTGCTTCCGGAGCTGCTACTCGGCGTCGTGATCCGTTTCCAGGATCTGGACCAGCTGGTCCAGGGCAGCATCTGCCCCGGCGCCGTCAGCGCGCAGGACCACGATGTCACCGTGCGATGCTCCCAGGCTCATGAGCGACAGGATGCTTGCTGCATCCATGGCTTCGTCTGCCGGCTCGCCTTCACGGGCGATGGTGATCTCGAGGTCGAACTCCCCGGCGGCCTCGGCGAAGATGGCGGCAGGGCGGGCGTGCAGGCCGACACGGCTGGCGACGGTTGCGGTACGTTCTGGCATTACTGCTCCTTGCATTGCTGTACGTGGATTTCTGGTGGTGAAGGTTTTTCAGACGGATCAGACAGTTACGGGAACTTTCTCCACCGTATCAACGGGTTCGCGGACCGCCCAGCGCTTGAGCGCCAGGACTGCGAGGGCACTCACGATGGTGCCCACCACGATGGCAATGATGAACATCGCCAGGTTTCCGATTGCGAAGAAAACGAAGATGCCTCCGTGAGGTGCCTGAGACGTGACTCCTGTTGCCATGGTCAGTGCTCCCGTTAGAGCACCACCGATCATGCTGGCCGGGATAACACGCAGGGGATCGGCTGCGGCGAAGGGGATGGCGCCTTCGGAGATGAAGGATGCTCCCAGCAGCCAGGCAGCCTTGCCGTTTTCCCGCTCGGCCAGGCTGAAGCGCTTCTTGTCCAGCACGGTGGCCAGGGCCATCGCCAGCGGCGGAACCATTCCAGCCGCCATAACTGTTGCCATGATCTGCCAAGGGGCTGTGTTGGTGGCACTTCCGTTGACCAATCCTGCGACAGCGAAGGCATAGGCAACCTTGTTAACCGGGCCACCAAGGTCGAAGCACATCATGAGGCCAAGGATGATGCCGAGGGCAATTGCTGAGGCGCCGGTCATCCCGGTGAGCCAGCCATTCAAGCCGTCGGTGAGGTTCTTAATGGGGTTACCGAGAACCAGGAACAGAAGTCCTGATGCAACAATCGACGCAAGCAACGGAATGATGGCGACGGGCATGAGCCCGCGCAGCCAGCGCGGCACAGCCCAAGATCCGATCTGATAGGCAATGTAGCCGGCCAACAAGCCTCCAACCATGCCACCTATAAAACCGGCACCCATGAAAAGGGCAACCGCTCCGGCCGTGAAGCCCGGGGCGATGCCGGGACGATCGGCAATGGCATAGGCGATGTAACCTGCCAGAGCCGGAACGAGGAAGCTCATGGACAAGTTGCCGATCTTGAAAGCAACTGCGCCCAGGTAGATGCTGAGTCCGCCTTCCGGAAGGTTGCCGAAGCTGTTCTCCAGCACCACTTTGTTGGCGACTTCCGTGATGTCGTAGCCACCAAGCAGGAAGCCCAACGCCATCAGCAGACCACCACCGGCCACAAACGGGATCATGTAGCTGACGCCCGTGAGGAGAGCCTTCTTCAGCTTCTGGCCAATGTGTTCGCCCTTTTCCAGCTCGGCGTTCTGAGCCTGCTCCTCGGCACCGAAGTGCGGAACACGGCGTGCGTTGGGGTTGTCTGCCGCAGCCAGTGCCTCCTGGACCATCTTGGCTGGCTCGTCGATGCCGCGCTTGACGGGAGCATTGATGACCGGCTTTCCGGCAAACCGTTCCTTGCCGCGCACGTCAACATCGACGGCGAAGATCACGGCGTCTGCGGCGGCGATAACTGCGGGGTCGAGCGGTTTGGCGCCTGAGGAACCCTGGGTTTCCACCTGCAGGTCTACGCCGACTTCCTTGGCTGCCGCCACGAGCGAATCAGCGGCCATATAGGTGTGGGCGATGCCGGTGGGGCAGGCCGTCACAGCCACGAGGCGCTTGACGCCCTTGCCGGAGGACGGGGCCTCTGCCGAGACAGGAGCAAGTCCAGCGGATTCGCCGGTGGTCCCGGCGGAGGTTCCCTCAGCGGTAGCCCCGGTTGTAGTTGCCGCGTGCGCTGCCGGCTTGTCCGCTACAGCTCCCTCAACCAGCTCAACGATTTCCGCTTCGGTGGACGCTGCGCGGAGTGCGCCGGTGAAATCCTTTTTGATGAGCGACCGGGCAAGCTTGGAAAGGAGCTTCAGGTGCTCCTGGTCCGCTCCGTCCGGGGCCGCAATGAAAAAGATGAGATCAGCAGGGCCGTCCTTCGCGCCGAAGTCCACAGGCTGGGAGAGCCGTGCCATCGCGAGGGTGGGAACAACTACGGCTCCTGAGCGGCAGTGCGGAATGGCGATGCCGCCCGGCACGCCGGTTGCGGTCTTCTGTTCACGGGCAAAGGCGTCCGCAAAGAGTCCTTCAACTTCACTGGCGCGTCCGGTTGCAGCAACTTTGCTGGCGAGGTGCCGGATCACATCCTCGGGCGAATTGCCCAGATCCTGGTCAAGAATGACCAATTCGGTGGTAATGAGCTGAGTCATGTCAGTCCTTCCGGAGGGCCGTGATGGTTACGGCATCGGGGGTGGTTTGGTGGACTGCCGGGACTGTGGAGCCCGGCAGGGAAGCGGCGGCGGCACCGTGTGCCACAGCCTGACGGAGGCAATCGGCAGGGGCCGCGCCTTGGCTGGAAGCGAGCAGATAACCTGCGAGCGAGGAATCACCGGCTCCGACGGTGCTGACGGCCTTGACGGGAGCGTGAGTAGCCAGCCACGCGCCGTCGGGCGTTACAAGAACCGCGCCCTTGGAGCCCAAGGTGGCAAGAACAGCACCCACCCCGGAACGGACGACGGCGGCAGCCGCGTTTGCTGCTGCCAGCGGGTCCGCTTCAAGTTCCTCGGCAGAAACTACCGTGGTGAAGCCCGCTGCTGCGGCCAGTTCCGCAAGTTCCTCCGCATTGGGCTTGAGAAGGTCCGGCTTCCCGGAGATACCGCCGGTTTCATCCCCCGATATGGCGGCGCTGAGAGGTTCACCAGAGGAGTCGACGGCGATGCGGGGGGCATCATGGCCGTTACTCATGGAACGGAGCCGCCGGGTGACGGTGGCATAGAAGTCGGCAGGGACCCCTGGTGGGAGTGATCCTGCCAGGACCACCCAGGTGGCACCATGAGAGCGTTCCAGCAGGAGCCCGATCAGGGCCTCCTGCTGCTCGGCGTTCAGCACAGGGCCGGGTTCGTTGATTTTGGTGGTCACGCCGCCTGGTTCGGTCAATGCCATGTTGGTCCGCAACGGCTCGCCGATGGCGAGCGCGGCAAAAGGAACTCCGCTTTCCCGCAGTCCTGCCAACACGGGGTCCCCGTCACCGCCCGGAAGTATGGCGATGGTTTCCAGACCGGAAGAAACCAGCGCACGGGAGACATTGACGCCTTTCCCGCCCGATTCCTGGCTCACTGACACTGCCCGCTGGACTTCGCCGCGTTCCAACGGTGATGGCAACGCCACGGTGCGGTCCAGGCTGGGATTGGCTGTAAGGGTGACAATCATGCGATCACCACCTCCACTCCGGCTTCGGTCAGGGCCGCCGCCAGTTCCGGGCTGGGTTCACTGTTTGTAATCAAGGTATCCAGATCTTTCAACGAAGCGAACTGGACCAGGGTCTCTGTATCCAGCTTGGACGAATCGGCCAACACAACGATGCGGTGCGCCGATTGAACGAAGGCAGCCTTTGCGGCGGCTTCTTCAGGATCGGGAGTGCTCAGCCCGAAGGCTGCGTGTATTCCATTGGTGCCGATGAAGGCGATGTCGGGACGAATCCTTTGTGCCGCCTCCACCGTTGACTGGCCCACTGCGGCCTGAGTCAGTCCGCGCACACGGCCCCCCAGGATCTGGAGGGCGATGCCGGGTTCGCCGGCAAGCTTTCCTGCGATGGGAATCGCATTGGTGATAACAACCAGCTCGTTGCCCTCCGCCACCGCCCGGGCAGAGGACGGATCAGACATCCGGAGAGCGAGAAGATCCGCCAGAGCCTCCGTGGTGGAGCCGGCGTCCATCAGGATGCTTCCAGAGGGGCCTTCCGGAACGAAGGCCAAAGCAGCCTCCGCAATCCTGAGTTTTTCCGGCTGCTTCTGCACCGTGCGAACCAGAATGCTCTCTTCAGTGGTGCTGAACCGATCGGCGGCAACTGCTCCGCCGTGGACGCGACGCAGGCTCCCAGCTGATTCAAGGGCAGCGAGATCCCTCCGAACAGTTTCGGTGGTGATCCTGAACCGCTCCGCCAGGTCCGTGACGCTGGCCCTGCCGCTCTCAGCGACGAGCCCTGCGATCAGTTGCTGGCGCTCTTCAGCAAACACTTACCCTCCATTGCGTATAGGTGGACTACTGCGAGAAGCTGAAAGTGCGAGTCCTGACGAAGGCTCCGAGCCGATCGTGACAGGCATCACACTGATGTTGAATACCTTGACTTTATCTTTATTCGTGTTGCTTTGTCAATGGAAAACCACATAAACAAAGATTGTCTAAACCAACAAGGACCGACCCTCCATTCCCCTGAATAGCGTGGGGAACGAGGGCCGGCCCTTTCTCCGATGCGGATGGAACTAATGGTGTGCAGTTACACCTTCAGGGCCACCGCCTGTCGGGAATTGAGCCCGGCGTCGACGGACGGCCTGAAGCCCTTTGCGATGAAGTAGATGGCAAGGCAGATTTCCCAGGCGAATACTGGAACGGCACCAACTCCTGCCCACACTGAAACCTGCTCGTAGGCGCCAAACATCTGTGCGGTCCCCGAAGCGAACACGAGTGGGCCGCCGATCAATCCGAGTATGGCGATGAACCTGGGCACGAGGGTGGACCGGTAGAGCAGGTACGCGAGCAGTGCGGTGTTGGTTCCGCAGATCAAACTCGGTCCAACCAGGAATGCCCACTTGTTAAAGGCAGCCAGGGCGCTCGCGAGGGGGACGCTGTCGGCGGCGGCCAGTCCTGACAGATCCTGCCGCAACGTCACGATGGCAAGGAGGGGGAGCACTCCAACGGCTATCACCCCCGCCTCAAGGGTCCGCAGCGCCACATACCCGAGGGCGACACCTTCGTTTTGGCGCTTGATTACCGGGTAGAGCGCCACTCCGGTTCCGACAATTGTGAGGGCAAGGAGCACCTCGAGGAGGGCGCCAAGGAATACCTGGCCATCCTGGCCGCCACTCTCGATGTACGCGGGGTTGTTCAGGATCGGCAGGTAGAGAGCACGTGCCGTGATTGAGGTGACGTGGGTGGCTAGGAAGAGGATGCCGGCGGCCATGGCGATCCTTCGATATGAGGTCATTTCATCTCTCCTGCTGTGAAAGGTGTACGGCGTACACCAGGGGATGAATCCGACGATAGGTGTACGTTGTACACTTGTCAACACGTAGAGCTGGAGTTCCAACGAAAGGTGGTCACTTGGCTCAGTCAGGAATTGCTGGGCGCCGCACGCCCCTGAGTCGGGAGCGGGTCTTGAATGCCGCCGTCGCCCTGGCTGATGAAGCGGGAGTGGAGTCGCTGAGCATGCGTAAGCTCTCCGAAAAGCTGGATGTTGTGCCGATGGCGCTCTACAAACATGTGGCGAACAAGGAAGAGCTCCTGGATGGCATGGTGGAGGTCATCGTCAGCGAGATCGACACCCGGGTCCGGGGCGAAAACTGGAAGGACGCGGTACGGCTGCGGATCCTCTCCGCCCGGCAAGCCATGCTGCGCCACCGCTGGGCATCCCAGGTGATCGAGTCCCGCACGAAAGCCCCGCCTGTGGTGCTCGAGTACATGGATTCGCTGATCGGACTGTTTCGGGCCGGGGGGTTGTCGGCTGACCTTACCCACCACGTGATGCACGCCCTTGGGAGCAGGATGTGGGGATTCACCCAGGAGGTGTTTCCCACGCCGCCCCCGCCCGCGGATCCTGAAGTGCGGGCAGCTATGTTCCATCAAGTGGCAAGGCAGTATCCGTACATCATCGAAATTGCCACGGCCGGGTCTCATGAACAGGAAACTGCAGTTGGCAGCGGCTGTGATGACCAGTTCGAGTTCGAGTTTGCCCTGAGCCTCCTCCTTGACGGCTTTGAGCGGCTCCACCAGCAGAACTGGACCTCCGGCCAGGCGCACGGTGTTAGGTAGGTGCCTTAGACCTTGCGCACCCTCCCCAGCACGAGAAGGCACTTCACGGCAATGCTGAGGCTGAACATTGCCGCGAAGTGCCATCTCGGCGCGGTGGACGGATTGCCCTAACGTTCAGGAAAAAGATGTTGACTCTTCGAGGCATCCTTGTTTGCTGTGAAAAGATTAGCCATGCCTCCGATGCAACATTCCAGCAAGCTCCAGAACGTCAACTACGAACTCCGCGGACCCATCCTCCAGGCGGCAAGGGAGATGGAGGCAGAGGGGCACCGGATCCTCAAAATGAATCTCGGAGACACCGCGCCGTTCGGGCTTGAAGCTCCGGAGTCCGTTGTGCTGGATATGATTCATCATCTCCGCGGAGCGCAGGGCTACAGCGATTCCAAAGGCATATTTTCCGCCCGCACAGCCATTTCCCAGTACTACCAGACCCGGGGATTGATGCAGATCGGCGTCGAGGACATCTTCATCGGCAACGGTGTCAGCGAGCTCATCTCCATGACCCTGCAGGCGTTTCTGGAAAACGGCGACGAAATCCTGATTCCGGCGCCCGACTACCCGCTCTGGACAGCGGCAGTGACCCTGGCCGGGGGCAAACCGGTGCACTATGTGTGCGACGAAAATGAAAACTGGTGGCCGGATATGGCCGAGGTCGAATCCAAGATCACCAGCCTCACCAAAGGCATTGTGATCATCAATCCGAACAACCCCACCGGAGCCGTCTACCCGAGGCGCATTCTGGAGCAGTTTGCAGCGTTGGCCCGCAAGCACGACCTGGTGCTCTTCTCGGACGAGATCTACGAGAAGGTCCGGTACGAGGACGCCCAGCACATCCACACAGCTTCTGTGGCGGAAGACGTATGTTGCCTGACATTCAGCGGGCTCTCGAAGGCATATCGGATGCCAGGGTACCGGGCAGGCTGGGTTGCAATCACGGGACCCCGTGCAGCTACCTTGGCATACCGTGAAGGGCTGGAGCTGTTGGCATCGCTGCGGCTGTGCCCCAATGTTCCCGCCCAACACGCTATCCAGACCTGCCTCGGCGGGTATCAGAGCATTGAGGCGTTGATCCGGCCAGGTGGCAGGCTCCGTGAACAGAGGGACCTCGCTTTTGAACTCCTGACCGCCATTCCCGGTGTTACCTGTGTTCCTGCTGCCGGCGCCATGTATCTCTTTCCCCGGCTGGATCCGGAGCTGTATCCCTTCGAAAGCGACGAGCAGTTTGTCCTTGACCTGCTGCGGGAGCAGAAGATCCTCGTGTCACACGGGACGGCATTCAACTGGCCCCGGCCTGATCATTTCCGCTTTGTCATTCTTCCGTCGGTACAGGACATCAGGGAAGCGGTCCGGAGGATCGCAGCTTTCCTGGCGGCGCACAGGAGTGTTGGCGCAGGGGTGTCCTAGCCGCGGGAGTGTCCTAGCGCAGTACTGACGTAATGGGCGGGGCGGCCCTCTGATGGCGGCTATCAGATCCTGTGATGGCCGCTGTGAGATGTAGCCACGCTGTCAGATATTGCCGTCCCGGCTTTCGTTCCGGGTGATTTGTTCTCCCGTGTTGGGGTCGACGACGGAGCGGGTCTCGCTGACCCTCCGGCTGCGGCCGGGGGACGCCAGTATGAGGGAGGCAACCAGGCCGATGGCTCCGACAACCATGAGAATGTAGCCGATCAGGGTCAGGTCAACGTTGGGGATGAGGCCCGGAGATACTGCCCAGGCCAGGATCGCGCCGAGGGCGATCAGGAAGATGGAGGAACCGATTCTCATGACGTTCTCCTAATATCCGGACGGACAAGTCCATAGAGGACTTGGCGACAACAATGCTAAGCATGCTGTCTTGTTGTCAGGCTACATCCGGGCACCTGCTGATTCAACGTCCACCTCTCCGGCGCGTCGTAAGGCCAGGGGGCGGCGAGGAAGAGCCGGGAAGCGATGGCGCTCCACGGGAAAAGCTAGGCTGTTCCGATGGAGACAGTCGTATGGTCCAAGCCAGAACATGAACGCGCTGGGACACCGCTGCTGGTCATGATGCACGGCTACGGCACCGACGAATCCCGCATGGTGAACCTGTTTCCCCACCTGCCCCAGGAGTTTACGTGCGCCGCGCTTAGGGCTCCCACGGACATCGGGGACCACTATGGCTGGTTCCTTCTTGACTACTTCCTCACCAACGATTTTGCCGACGTCATTGCCGTCACCAACAAGGTGGCGGACTGGATCAACACCGTCAAAGGGCAGCACGCCAGCGTGAGCCTGCTGGGATACTCCCAAGGGATGGCCATGGCCAGCACGCTCCTGCGGCTTCGCCCGCAGGAGTACCGGGCCGTCGTCGGGCTCTCAGGCTTTGTCTTGGACAACGAACTCCTGACGATGAGTGAATCTTTTGACTCCCCTCCGCCCTTCTTCTGGGGGAGGGACAAAGCAGACCTGGTCATCAATGAGGAAGCCATTGCGTTTACCGAGGAGTGGCTGCATCGGAACACGCAGCTGACGGCCCGCACCTACCCGGGAATGGGGCACGCGATGTGCAAGGCGGAGATGGTGGACGTCAGCGCTTTCCTTCGCCACTACGTGCTGCGCTGATTCACTCGTGTGCTCCAATGGGCGGTTCAGGCGTCCGTCTTCTTGAGCCAGGTCATGGCATCGCTCCTGGACGTGAAGAAGCGCGTTGGGCACGGAGGGGTGTAGATTCCGAGGAAAAAGTTCGCCAGCACCCGATCTACAGGGCTGGAGCCGAGTAAGGCGATCCGGTTTGCGGCGCACGGGATGGAAAATACTGCCCGGGCATCGCGGCTCACCGATTCGGTGGTGGCCATGTCCACGAGCATCGGATATTCAGAGCCCCCACTGATCTCGTTGACCTTGGCCATCGCGGCCTCAGAGTCTCTGCGGTCAATACTGACCTTGGATTTCCACACGAGATGAATCACCCCGTCCGGACCCAATGTCACCGTGCCCTTGCCGCCGTCGATAACGATAGGTTCCACGCCGTCCCTCCAATTGAGCAGTTCTGGCCCCATGGTAGTGCCTGCCAGCACTTCAACGCGGAGCCGCCCCTTGCTGGGCCAAATTGGGCATAATGCGCCGCCGCCAATACGCCGCAGAGCCTCCTATGATTGTCTTAGCGCTCGGAACTAAAAAAACCACTTGCAAGCGGAATTGCAAGCGCTTACACTCGACTTCGGCCATGCGGCGAAGACGCCTCTGCCAAGGCGCACCCCAATGCACCACGCCTCACGTCTGAAAGGACAAGAATCCGCATGCCTCAACTCCACAGCGGCGCCCAAAACGCCCAGCTCAGCAGTTGGACCACTGCCTCAGCCATCCTCTTTGATCTCGACGGCGTCCTGACGCCCACCGCGGTGGTCCACGAGCGTGCGTGGCAGGAACTCTTCGACGGCTACCTTGAGTCGGTGCCCAGTGCCGCGGGATACCGCGAAAGCGACTACTTCGACCACATCGACGGAAAACCACGGTTCGACGGTGTCCGGGATTTCCTGGCTTCCCGAAGCATCGTGCTTCCCGAAGGGCCCGCCGACGACGACCCCGCCAACGAAACAGTGCAAGGCCTTGGTAACCGCAAGAACCTGGTCTTCAACGAGATTGTGGCCGCAGGAGTGGAGCCCTTTGAAGGTTCCGTGCGCTTCATTGAAGCAGCACTTGCGCGCGGACTGAAGCTCGCCGTCGTCTCCTCCTCCCGGAATGCTCCCGCCGTGCTGGAGGCAGCCGGACTTTCGCACCACTTCCCGGTGGTCGTCGACGGCGTTGTGGCTGCCACCGAAGGACTGCCGGGCAAGCCGGATCCTGCCACCTACGAGTACGCTGCACGGCTGCTGGGGCTGCCGAGCGAGGAGTGCGTTGTGGTGGAGGATGCGGTCTCCGGTGTGCAGGCCGGCAGCTCCGGAAAGTTTCATTCCGTCATCGGGGTAGACAGGGGAGCCGGGCGGCAGATTTTGCTGGCCGCCGGGGCTACCTTTGTGGTTAACGACCTTATCGAACTGGTGTAGGCCGCCGCAGTTCCCCGCATTTATCACGGTATTCACGCCAAAGGACCCCAACACCATGGCACTCATCAGCTCCGACCGCTCCCGGTTCCCCAACGACCCTTGGCGGCTCGTCGAAACTGCCCACGAACCCGGCAACGCCGGAACCCTCGAAACGCTCTTCTGCCTCGGCAATGGACATCTCGGCATCCGTGGCGGACATTGGGCCGCCGCTGATACTGAGCTCCCCGGGAGCTTCATCAACGGGTTCCACGAGATCTGGGACATCAAGCATGCCGAGAATGCTTTCGGGTTTGCCCGGACTGGTCAGCGCATTCTCTATATCCCTGACGTCAATAACTTCACGGTGATCATTGACGGCGAAACCCTGAGCCTGGCCGAATCATCCGTGCAGGACTACCAGCGGAGCGTGGATTTCGGCACGGGCGTCTATGAGTGCCGGGTCACCTGGCTCTGCAGGTCCGGTGCCGTAGTCACAACCGTGGAACGCCGGGCCGTGGGTTTCGAGTCGCGAGGCTGCATGGCCATCACTCTGGAGCTTTACGCAGACCAATACATTTCTGCCGACGTGACATCCTCCGTGATCAACAGGCAGGACCAGCCGGTAGAGGACCAATCCGAGCATGATCCCCGCCGCGCCGGCCGGCACGCGGGGCGGGTGCTGCTTCCGATGCAACTTGAGGGCGGCGACGGGGCATTGCGGTTGTCGTGGCAGGCTGCGGAATCCCGCCAGCGGATTGGGCTCGCGGTGGATCACGTGACGTCTCCCGTGCTCCAGCCCTTCGATACTCCGGTGGGCCCGGATGAGAGCAGTGCACGCTATGTTCTGGCCGTGGGTCCTGACAGGCCGTTCCGCTTGGACAAGTCGGTCAGCTACGCCGTGGCACGTGCCGTAGATCCTTCACTCGCAGACGCTTCAGCCCAGGACCCGGTAGAGCTCGCGGAGGCTGCACTGTTGCCAGTGGCAGATATTTTCGCCCAGAGCCAGGCCCACTACGCTGATTACTGGGCCACAACGGATATTGTGGTGGGCGCGCAACCTGAACTGCAGCAAGCCATCCGCTGGAGCCTCTTCCAGCTCGCCCAGGCAACTGCCTGCGCCGACGTTGCGGGCATTCCCGCCAAAGGCGTGAGCGGTTCGGGCTATGAAGGGCACTACTTCTGGGACCAGGAGATTTACCTCCTGCCTTACCTGACGTACACCAACCCCGACGGCGCCCGCCAGGTCCTGGAATTCCGTCACGCAATGCTCCCGGAGGCCAAGATCAGGGCCAAGGAACTTAGCGTGGACGGCGCCCTGTTCCCCTGGCGGACCATCAACGGACTGGAGGCCAGCGCCTACTACGCCGCTGGAACCGCCCAGTTCCACATTGCCGCCGCCATCGCGTTTGCCACCAACAGATACCTCTGGGCCAGCGGGGATGAGGAATTCAAGGCCGGAATTGGGGCCGAGCTGCTCATCGAAACGGCACGCATGTGGGTGTCCCTTGGCTTCTTCGGCAAGGACGGTCAATTCCACATTCATGGTGTCACCGGACCGGACGAGTACACCGCAGTCGTCAATGACAACCTCTATACGAACGTCATGGCCCGCTTCAACCTTCGCGCTGCTGCAGCCTTGGACCACGCGGGGATTGACGACGCCGAGCGCCAGCTTTGGGCGGCTGCTGCCGACCGCATGCAGCTTCCGTTTGACGACCGGCTCCAGGTTTACTCCCAGGACAACGACTTCATGACCCTTGAGGCCTGGGACTGGAACACTCCCCGCTCCAAGTACCCTCTGCTGCTGCACTTCCACCCCTTGGTGATTTATCGGCACCAGGTACTGAAGCAGGCGGACACAGTCCTGGCGATGTTCCTGCAGTGGGCGGACTTCAGCGCCGAGGAAAAGCGGCGAGCGTTCGATTTCTACGATCCCATCACCACCGGAGACTCCACACTCTCCGCGTGCGTCCAGGGAATCATGGCAGCCGAAGTGGGCTACGGAAAAGCGGCACTGGAACACTTCACCGATGCCTTGTTCATCGATCTGGACGATACCCACGGCAACACCATCGACGGCGTGCACATCGCCTCAACAGGCGGAGTCTGGAGTTCACTGGTCTGCGGCTTCGCCGGGATGCGTGACCAGGGAGCCTTGCCATTCTTCGATCCCCGGTTGCCCACCGAATGGGAGCGGCTCTCCTTCCACCTGAAACTCCAGGGGAGGCTCTTGTTTGTGGACCTAAACCAGGAAGGCATCTCCCTTTCCGTGAGCGAGGGTTCACCTCTGGATGTCAGTGTCCGGGGCGAAGTCCACACCGTGGGAACCGAACCGGTGCACGTTGCACTGGAACCGGTTGAAGTGCCCGAACCCACGGTATTCCCGAGCGGACTTCCGACGGCGAGCATCCCGATCGTGCGGGCGCGCGCCTAACATCCAGCTTTCGCTGTAGGGCTATCCACCCCGAAAGTGTCTACTCCGGGAGGCTCGCGTTGCGAGCCTCCCGGGCCCTGACAGCTGCGCGCCCCCTGTCGAGGGGGTGGGCTAGTTCGTCTTCCGGCATCTTGGCCGCGATCAGCGCCACGACGGACATGGCGGGGCAGACGACTCCGGCCACGAGGAAGATCACCCAGATGGGCACCACTTCCGCTGCCGGGCCGGCGAGGGCCATGGACACGGGCATCAGCGCCAGCGATACGAAGAAGTCCAGGCTCGAGATCCTGCCGAGCAGGTGCGGTGGTACACGCCGCTGCAGCAGGGTTCCCCAGATGACCATTCCCATGCCGCCCGTAGCGCCGAACACGAACAGGACAATTGCCACGGCCCAGAAGCTGTCAATGAAACCGATGGCGGCCAGCGGCAGGGCTCCGGCCCCCCAAGTGACCATCATCAGCGTGAGGTAGCGCCTGGGCAGGGGAAACGACGCTGTGGCCAACGAAGCTACTGCGCCTCCGACCCCCATGATGGCCAGCAGGAAACCGAACATCTTGGAGTCCCCGCCGAGCTGGTCCTCCACCACGAACGGCAGCAGCACTTCGATGGGCCCAATCAGGAAAAGTACCGAAATACACGCCCACAGGAGGGTCCACAACAGCCAGGGTGTTCGGACTGTGTACCTCACGCCCTCCCGGAGGTCATGGAAGACCGATGTCTTGGCTCGCTCGGGGGTGGGCTGGCCGTCATGGCCAGGCGCTTCCAGTGCATGCTGGCCCAGGAAATTCAGCACGATGAATGCCGTTACATGGCAGAGCGCAACTCCGGCGACGGCATGTGAGGGAGAAAGCTCGGCCACGATAATTCCTGCCAGCGCCGGGCCGGCCGCTTGCTGCAGGATGGGCCGCATGGTGCCCTCCATGCCGTTAGCGGCCAAAAGGTCTTCCGGTGGCAGGATCCTCGGCAGGATGGCTGAGTACGCAGGAAAGAAGAAGGCCGCGCCCACGCCCAACACAAACGCGCCTGCGGCAAGATGCCACAGTTGCAGCCAACCCATGAAGGATAATCCGGTGACCGCCGCTATGACGGCAAGATTGGTGCCCTCCACTGCGATGATGAGCAGCCGCTGCGGAAGTCGATCCGCTGCAATGCCTCCGGCCAGCACAAAAGCGACCAGCCCAATGCCGGCTGCCGCAGCCACCAGGGAGAGCTCCAAGGGCCCTCCACCCAGATGAATCACCTGGTACACCATCGCAACGGCCCACATTCCGGAGCCGAAGATCGAGACAGCCAAGGCTGCAATCAGTACGCGGTACTCCCGATGAGCAAACGGACGCAGGGCTCTGGGGGCAGGCATAGGGCAATTCTAGGCAGGTGCACCCCCTCGGGTTCCGGACATTCGCTCCGAAGCGCACCAATGATTCCTGTTCTGAGAGGCACGAGCATCGTGTTGCCGCCCTTCCCGTTCGGGCCATTCACGTTAGGCTCCCGGTATGGGGACTCTTGGCACGGGGGACAGCACCACTGGATCGTCCATACCGGGATCGATCCCGCTGGGTTCGCCACGACCGGGACCGTCACGGCGGACCATGGCCTTTGTTGGGGCGAACCCTGGCCTCGCGTTACATCCCGTGGACCCCAATGGCGTCCATGTCCCGGGAGAGCCGGCAAGCTGTTTTGCCTCGTTCTGGATGGCGGACTGGTCGCGCTGGGGTACTGGCCTGGCCTTGCTGGTGGCCACCACGCAAGGGTGGCGGAGCTATGGGTCCAATGAATACTTCGCAGCCACCATGGCCTCTGAATTCACCCGGTACTTCCCTGAAGCCGCCAGGTTTCCCTTGACTGAACTGACCCATACGCAGGACGAGTTCGACGTCGAACTTGACCTTGAACGCGGCTTCCGTGCGACCGGAGGCAAGGCCGAGCTGGAAATCAGCGGCGTCCTTGACCGCCGGCAGTTCGCGGCCGCTGACTTCCAGCTTGGCGGGGGAAGCGGAACACTCAACAACGTCTACCTTCCCTGCAGCTCCGGGCGGCTGAGCGAGTTGGACGTCCGGTGGCCCGGCGCTCCCATCACATATGCCGGGCCGCGGGGACCGTCGTCGTCCGCCTATATAGCCGTGGCGGAATCCTGGATGACGTAGTCCCTACGTCCTTTTTTGACGTTTCGGTTGAGGACCGGAGGGCAGGAATGGTCCACTGCTACACTCTGCTCATGATCGGGCTTCCCCTCGCGGGAGACGGGCTGGTGCACGCCGGCCTGTTAGGGCTGGGAATCCTCGCAGCCCTGCTGTTCTACGCCTATGAGAAACGCCCGGATGTCAGGGCACAGGCGCCTGGCTCCTTGGCGACCTGATGAACGGGGATTTGGTCGGCCGTACCCGTGAGCTGGCGGTCATTGACCGGTCCTTGGCCAGCAGCGGGGTATGCGCCGTTGTCCTGGTCGGCGATACCGGGGTGGGCAAGACGCGGCTGGCGCGCGAGGCCTTGGCTGCCGCCCCGATGGCCTCACGCGAACGGTTCTGGGTTGCTGCCTCGAGTTCGGCCTCGGCGATCCCGTTTGGTGCCGTTTCACACCTGGTGCCCGACATCGATGGTGCGGACCGGTTCCGGATCATGCACGGGAGCGCCGAATGGTTCAAGGCGAGGGCCGGTCACGGGCCGGCCGTTCTTGGTGTTGACGACGCCCACCGGCTCGACGAGGCCTCAGCGGCTTTGATCCATCATCTTGTGTCCACGGGGGCTGCGTCGGTTATTGCCACGCTGAGATCCGGCGAGGACGTCCCCGATGCCATCACCGCGTTGTGGAAGGACGGCCTCGGTGAGCGTATCGACGTCGGGCCGTTGGGGCGCCCGGACGCTGTGCGGCTGCTGAGTTCCCTGTTGGATGGACCCGTCCAGCCGGTAACCGAGGAGCGGCTGTGGCGGTTGAGCGGTGGCAACGCCCTGTACCTGTGCGAGCTGGTCCGGGGCGGGCTGGGCTCGGGTGCGCTTCGTGTCGCCAACGGAACCTGGCATTGGTCTGGTCCTGTCTCGGCAGCTCCGCGGCTGGCGGAGCTCATCATGGAACGCCTGAAGGGACAAGGCGGCCAGACCCGGAAGCTGGTGGATCTGCTGGCTTTCGGTGAACCTCTTGAGGTATCCGCTCTCGGCCGGGCAGGCATCCCCCCGGACGCCATTGAGGAAGCCGAGCACGCGGGGCTGGTACGGACAGAAGCAACGGGCCGGGGGGTGGCTGTCCGCTTGGCCCATCCGCTCTACGGTGAAATTGCCCGTCACTTGACGCCGGTGTTGTATCGGAAGCATCTTGCCGGGCTGCTCCTGCGTACGGCAGATCTCACGGACCGTCCGGCCGAAATCCTCCGCCGGGCGGTCTGGCATGTGGAGGGTGGTGCTCCGGGGGAGCCTGATCTTCTGCGGCAGGGGGCGGTCCGGGCCTTGGCTGTTCTCGATCTCACGCTGGCGGTGAGGCTGGCGCGGGCATCTATCGACGCCGGTGGCGGAGCGGAGTCCGGGGCCGTCCTGGCCCAGGCACTGATTCTGCGGGGCAATACTGCCGAAGCCGAAGAGCTGCTCGGGCATATGAATGCACGGGAGTTGCCTGCTCTTGCCCAGGCGGAGCTGGCGGCGTCCAGGGCATGGAACCTGACGTTTGGGCTGCAGCGTCCTGCGGACGCGGCAGCGGTCCTGGACGAAGCCTGGGAGATGTTCCCCCAGTGCCGGGACGTGCTGGCCGCACAGCGGGCGAGTCTTCTCAGTTATGCCGGCCACCCAGCCGAGGCCCTGGCGGTGACGGAGCTTGAACCTGGCAACGGGCATCCGGATACGGCCACGGTGCGGAAACTGATCGCCAGGTGTGAGTCCCTGGCCGTGCAGGGCCGGTGTGTCGAGGCAGTGGACGCCGGCTTGCAGGCGGTGGACCTGAACACACGGCTCCTGGGCGGTGACTGGTCCATGTCCCAGGACGAGGCTGAAGGTTCACTGGTGGGAGCCATGATCCTGTGCGGGCAACTTGGAGAAGCTGAGGACCTGACCAACACCGGCTACCAACGCGCCCTGGACGCCGGGTGGGACGCAGGGGCCGGCATGTGGAGTGTCTGGCGTGGGGAAATCCGTCTGGCCCGGGGACGGCCCGCTTCCGCTGTCCGCTGTTTCCAGGCCGCCCTCGCCGCCGCCACCGCGGACCACCACCCCTATCGGCAATGGCTGATCAGGGTCGCCGCGATCAATCTTGCCCGCGCCGCGGCCCTTTGCGGTGATGCGGCCCTGGCGGCCACCGCACTGGCTAGGGCTGAAGAACACGCCCGGCCCTGGATGGGCGCGCTGGACGTCTGGGGCGGTTCGAGCCAGGCCTGGCTCGCCGTGGCCCAGAACGATTCCCAACGCGGCGTCAGGCTCGCGCTGGCCGCTGCCGGGCGGGCTCGCCAAGACCACCAGCACGGCTGGGAAATCCTGGCCCTGCACCAGATGATCCGATTCGGCGAACCCCACCTGGCCAACCACAGAATCCATCAGCTGGCGCAAGAAGTGAACAGCCCTCTGGCCCTTTTGTACGCTGGCCACGGCGCCGCCCTGGCAGCCGGTGACGGGCACGCCCTGGACCGGATCGCCCAGGGATTCCACGGGTACGGGTTTGTGCTGCTGGCAGCGGAAGCAGCCGCCCACGCTGCCCACGCCCACCAGCATGCCGGGCTTCATACTGCCGCTGGCGCCTCCACCCGGAGGGCGCATGCCTGGGTGGCCAGCTGCGAAGGCGCCCGGACCCCTGCCCTGTCCCTGCTCACCGACCCGGTATCCCTGACCCGGCGCGAAAACGACATCGCCCGGCTAGCTGCCACAGGGCTGAGCAACGCCGGCATCGCCGCGAACCTGGTGATCTCCGTCCGGACCGTGGAGAACATTCTCCACCACGTCTACGACAAACTCGCACTCACCGGCCGGCAAGACCTCCCCGGCATCTTCAACCACCCCACTCAGCCACAACTCCAGCCGCAGGTGCAGCCACATCGCCTGGACCCGGAAAAATGAGTACCCCGCCGCTCATGACCCTCTCATTACGGGCGCCTAGCGTGAAGACGTGAGAATAGCTCCGCCCCCAACGAGAGCATCGTGATCCATTTCAGAGATGAGTTGTCATGCCATTCCAGGTTTATGGTGCATCAGGCGATAGATACACCCATTCAGCAGGACGACGTCGGCTCTCGGCAATTGCGGCAGGCGTCGCTGCCATCGCGATGTCAATCGGATTGGCGGCCATACCGGCACAGGCCGTACCGCCGCCCCCGCCGTTGGACTATGTCGCACTCGGGGACTCCTACGCGGCTGGCCATGGCGCGGCACCGTATACCGATAGCTGCTTCCGGAGCCAAAAGGGATACCCTGCGATTGCCGACAAACGCCGGGACGTACAGCTGACAGCCAACGCCGCGTGCTCGGGATGGACCATGGATGCCGTCCTGGCCAACCTTCCTGTCGCTGCTCTGCAGGATGCCGAAATTGTCACGCTCACTGTAGGGGCGAACGATTTGAACAGCACAGACCTCCTGATCGCATGCCTTCCCGACCCGTTATCGGTTCAATGCCTTGAGGCTGGTAAGCGCGTGGAGGACATGCTGACGGACGGTAGCTTTGCAATGGAATTGGCCACCCTGGTGACCAGGATCCACATGTTCGCACCAGACGCGAAAATTGTCCTCACGGGATACCCTTACCTCTTCGATCCGAATCACCCGTTTGCTGCCGTGGGAAATCTTTTGGCTGGCGCACTCAACCAGGTGATCGCCGGCGTCGCAGCAGCAACGGGGTCCCAGTACGTCGATGTCACGGCTGCCTTCGCCGGGCACGCAGTCGGTTCGGCTGAGCCATGGCTCAACTTCTTCCCGGACAACCCGCTGGATCCTACGAACTTCCATCCAACCGGCGAAGGCTACAGGCACGGCTACTTTGCCTCGTTGGTCAGTCAGGGTGCGTTCGTCTTGAACTAACCCACGCTCGCGTATCGTGCAGCGCTGCCGACGGAGGGCTGGAATGGTCACTTGCTACACTCTGCTCATGATCGGGCTTCCCTTCGCGGGAGACGGGCTGGTGCACGCCGGCCTGTTAGGGCTGGGAATCCTCGCAGCCTTGCTGTTCTACGCCTATGAGAAGCGCCGGCGCGGCCTGTCCGACCCACGGCTGTGGCCCATTGCCGGTTTCGCTATAGCCTTCGGGGCCATTGGTTCAAGGGCCCTCACATGGGATGTTTCCCGGCAGGTCTCCTTGGCGGACTGGTGGGGCAACGGCGACCGCAGCATCCTCGCGGGCCTGGTGGGCGCGTGGCTCGGCGTCCACTTGGGTAAACGGCTGACAGGTTATCGCGAAGCCACCGGGGATTTGCTGGCACCCGCGGTCGCCCTGGCGCTGGTCATCGGACGGGTGGGCTGTCTCCTTACAGAACTGCCTGGCACCCCGACTGGGGGAGCCTGGGGGATAACGCTCACATCCGGGCAGGCTGCGATGCTGGGCGGACCGCCGGAGGTAGGGCTCCACCCGTCCTTTGCCTATGAAATCGTGTTCCATCTCGCCGCATTCGGGCTCATGTGGCGTTATCGGGACCGCTTGCCTCGTTCTGGCGACCTCTTCATCTGCTATGTGACTTCCTACGCCTTGTTCAGGTTCGGAGTCGAGTTTGTCCGCGGCAACGAGGTGGTCTGGCTTGGGATGAGCCGTCCACAATGGTTCCTCCTGATGATTCTCCCCCTGCTGTCCTGGCGGATGCTGCGGGTATTCGGGAAACCATTCCGCCCGAAGTTGGAAGGAAGAGTGGCATGAGCGAGGACACTCCCGACGTTCCGCGGAACCCGCCCCCACCGCCCCAAGAAGAGGAGAAGGAGCCTCCTAAACCAGGGCTCGGCCTCCTGGTGCTCGGAATCCTGCTGGGGGCTCCTGCTCTTTATGCCCTCTATTTCGGAACAACACAGGGTATTGCTCCGGATCAGGGGTACAAGACCTTCCTCGCCGGGCCTGCAGCGTTCCTACCAATCGCCGTCTATCTGGCGGTAGCCGTTGTCCTGGCGGTCCGGCCACGCACGTCCCGGCTGGGTGCGGGGCTGCTGATTGGCCTGGGAATCTTCACCCTGCTCGGCGGCGGCGTCTGCGTCGGATTCCTCGCGCAGATGAGAGGCGAGATCTGAGATGAATCGGTCACCGTTCTCTTCCCGGCAGGCGCTGCCCGGCCCCGGCCAGCCGCTGCGCGGGGACCGCATCCACCGGTACGTCACAGCCTTCTGTCCCCACTGCCACGAGACAAACCCCCCGCTCACGCAGGTACGGCGCCTGTCCGGCGCGCTGCTGATCCGCGATGACCGGGTTTGGCTCGAACGTGGCTGCCCTGATCACGGCCTCATCAGCACCTTGTACGACGAGTCTCCGGAAATTCTGCGCTACCTGGAGAAGTGGCAGGCGCCAACCAAGCAACACATCCCGGACCAGGCAGGCAATTACCGCCAGGTACCTGAGGCCTACGCCTACGGGCTGCCTGCCATGCAGACGCAGCACACCTGCATCCTCCTGCAGGACATCATCGAGCACTGCAACCTGCGCTGCCCCACCTGCTTCACTGCCTCCGGCCCCCAGTTGCAGGGAGTGGCGCCGCTCAGTGAGGTCCTGGCGAATATCGACACCCGGCTGGCCCGCGAAAACGGGCGGCTGGACGTGCTGATGCTCTCCGGCGGTGAGCCGACACTCTATCCCCATCTGGCCGAACTGCTGGATGAACTCGTCGCCCGGCCGATCGTCCGGATCATGGTGAACAGCAACGGCATGCTGATGGCCACCGACGACGAACTCCTCGCGCTGCTGGCCAGGCACCGGGATCGTGTGGAGGTGTACCTCCAATATGACGGCCCGTCCAAAGAAGCATCGATCCATCACCGAGGGGGAGATCTCACGCGCTTCAAGGACATGGCCATCTCCCGCCTGTCCGAGGCAGGTGTTTTCACCACCCTGACGATGACAGCGACACTCGGCGTCAACGATGACGAGGTCGGCGCCGTCGTGATGCGGGCTTTGGAAACCCCGTTCGTGGGCGGGGTTGCGCTTCAGCCCGTATTCGGTTCAGGGCGCGGCCACGGCATTGACCCCAAGGACAGGCTCACCCACACAGGTGTGCTGGCGCGGCTTGCGGAGCAAACCGGAGGGGTGGTCTCATGGCACGACCTGACAGCACTCCCGTGCTCCCATCCGCATTGCGCGTCCGTGGGCTACATGCTGAAGGACGACTCAGGGGTCTGGCGTTCGTTGACAGCCCTCATCGGGCACGACCAGCTGCTCGCCTGGCTGGAACTCAATCCTGACAGCATCGCAAACCGCATCGCCGACAGCGCGATCCCGCTCGAGTTGCGCAGCCTCATGAAGTCCTCCCTGCTGGACCTGCTCAGCGAGCAGTCCTCCCTGTCCCATCCGCGGACAATGGATCTTTGGAAGAACATCTGCACCCAGTGCGACCTCGGCATCGGCACACTCACTACACTGGCCGCAGGGAAGCTGCCAGGGCAGCAACAGCGGCTGCGCCGACTCCTCGCCGAACGGATCACCCGCATCATGGTCAAGCCCTTCATGGACATCTCGACCATGATCGAAGAACGGCTCACGCAATGCTGCATTCATGTGGGCACGAAGAGTGACGCCGGCGATCATCAGTGCGCTCCGTTCTGTGCTGTTCAGGCGTGGCCGGCCCTGGCCAGGCAACGAATGAGCACAGCCACGGGCACCCGGCTTCTCCCAGTCCGCCAGGTCTGAGTCAGGGATAGGGAGGAATGATGAGTTCCGCTTCTGATGCCCGGCGTATTGCAGCCGGGCCATTGCCGTCGCAGCTGGTTGGTTCCAAGGACGCAGACCGACACGGACACAGGCCTGACCCTGAAACGGACCAGCAGTCCCCACCGCCCTTCGATCCGCTGCGGCTCTGCATCTTCGCGACCGTTGCCCTGCTCGGCTGGGCAGCGGGTCCGGTGGCGCTGGCCGTGTTCGCCGCAGTCGGTTTCGCAGGCTATTGGAAAGCGCGACGGCGGGGCCTCACGAGGTCGAAATGCTACCTCCGCGATACGAGGCTGGTGTTGGCCTACCTGGGCACCCTGTTGGCGGCTGGGCTGTGGGGGATATATTCGCTGGCAGCTCAGCTTTTCCGCTTTTGAACCAACAGCGGTGTTCGATAATGACGGGGAGCCAGGGATTGCAGGCCGCCCGACGTCTGGTGACGCACCTGCCCGCGTGCAGATAAGGTGGGTGTTTGCCGCTCTGCGGGGTATAAGACAACTAACAGGTGTTCCCGATCCCACATGAGGTGATGATGGCCATGCGACAAAATCCGGCGATGAGAATTGCGCAGAAGACGGCCCAAAACGCTGTTTTCGATTCCCACGGGAAACCCAAGCCCGGAGTCCACAACATGCTGTTGCGTGCCGTGGAGATCCAACGGCCCCTGGTCCTGGCCAACATCCGGCGTCTCCAGCGCAAGTATCCGACGGCCACGGCGGCACAGTTGGCTGACAAGCTTGAACGCGACTACATCGCTGCCGTTACCGGGGGTGGCGCTTTAGTGGGCGGTACGGCAGTGGTTCCAGGCGTTGGAACAGCGGCTGCTCTGGGGTTGTCGGCCCTGGCCACCATTGGGTTCCTCGAGGCAACAGCCCTGTACGCAACCTCCCTGGCCGAACTTCATGGTGTACGGATGGTGGATCCCGAGAAGGCCAGCACCTTGGTCATGGCCATCATGCTGGGGGAGGAGGGCACGTCCTTGCTGGGCTCACTGGGCGGCCAGGCAACAGGAAAAGGCAGGGGGCCAACACAGGCCTGGGGTTCCGCTTTTGCCCGTGCCACCCCGTTTTCCGGCGGAACCGTGCGTGAGCGTATCCAGAAGGCTTTCCTCCGGAACCTGCTGCAACGTCAGGGCACGGCCTTGCTGGGACGTGCGCTGCCATTCGGTGTGGGCGCTGTTGTTGGAGGAGTGGGCAACCGCATGATGGGACGAGCCGTTGTAGCCAATGCGAAGAAGGCCTTTGGCCCCATGCCGGATACAATTCCCGGGGAGTTGAAGGCTGGACCAGCCGGTGGACCCGCGCCCGCAAACTACCCACCCCGAAACACGATTCAGGGTAACCCTGTTCAGGAAGGCGACACTTTTGGATCTTAACGCCGATTTAGGGCAATCATTTGGCCCATGGGCGGCCGGGGATGACGCCGCCCTTATCCCGCTGCTGACCAGCGCCAACGTTGCCTGCGGACTGCACGCCGGAGACCCCGTCACTATGCTGGACACGTGCCGTGCCGCGGTCGAGCTGGATGTCACCGTCGGTGCGCACCTGGGTTACCGCGATCTTCAGGGCTACGGTCGACGGTTCCTGGACGTCTCTTTTGATGAGCTTTTTGGTGATGTGCTCTACCAGCTTGGCGCCCTGGACGGGGTGGCCCATGCCGTTGGTGCGTCCGTGGATTACGTCAAGCTCCATGGCGCGCTCTTTACCCAGACCCTGCACGACGGCGAACAGGCGTCCGCGGTGATCGCTGCGATCCAGGCCTATGATCCCGGGCTACCTGTACTGGGCCTGCCGGACTCTGCCCTGCTGGCGATGGCCGGAGAAGCAGGTCAGCCCGTATTCCACGAAGCCTATATCGACCGTGTTTACCATCCGGATGGCCGTCCCATGAGGCGGGACGAGGATGGAGCAGCAATCGTCGGTGAGGAACAGATCGTAGAGCGGGCCGTCCGACTTGCACTGAAAGGCGAGGTGGAGGCAGCTGACGGAAGCCTCGTGCGGCTTCGTCCCGATTCGCTGTACCTCTCCGGGGACGCTCCAAACTCGGCCAAGACTGCCTCGGCTGTGCGGGAGGCCCTACTTCAGGCCGGCGTGGAGCTTGACGCTTTCGCCTGAACGTCCAGGGTTCCGGGCGCCTGGCTGCCGTTTCAACAGGACCCTCCCGGCTCCCGCCAGCAGCGCGAGGGCGAACAGCCGGCGTCGGGCTGTCCGGCTGCGGCCGTGCCATCCACCTTCCACCCTTGCGGTTCTCTTCGCCGTTGACGATCGGTAAAGGTTCCCTGATGACGCGGCGGCAGCGCGTCTACGGGATAAGTGCGTCTTGTTCACTACCCGGGCTGTGCCCGCCTCAATGGCTCCCGGCACCGCCTTGTGCTTTAGCAGGAGGAGCCGCCCGGTTGGGCCAACGGCTGCCTCACGGCGGGGCTTTTCACTCAGCTTAACAATGGTCCGGGCCACCCTCTGGGGCGAGTAAACCGGCGGTATCGGCCGCACTTTGTAGCCTGTGTAATTCGCGGCCTGCTGGTAGATCGGCGTGTCAATCGCCGCAGGCAGAACGGTGCAGACATGGATACCTTTACGGCCCTCCAGGAGGAGCTCCGAGCGAAGGCTCACGCCCAGGGCCCTTTCAGCTGCTTTGGAGATGGCATAGGCAGTTCCGTAGGGCTGGGCGATAACCGCCTCAACCGAAGAGACGTTGATGAGGACGCCGGACCCCTTGGCACGGAAGTGGGGGAGAACTGCCCGGGCTCCACGAACATAGCCCATGACGTTGACATCCAGGACGCGTTGATAGTCGCTGAGCGGCACGTCGAGGAAAGCCCCGAAGACGGCGACTGCGGCGTTGTTGATCCAGACGTCGATCCGGCCGAATGCTTCGATGGCGCGGGCGGCCAGCCTGTCCATTGAGGCCGTATCAAGGACGTTGGTTGGCACAGCCACTGCCTTGGCGCCAAGCTTTCGACACTCTCCAGCCAGCGATTCAAGGGCTTCCGAACGTCTGGCAGCCAGAACCACGTGCGCCTTCTTACGCGCAAAGCGGAGCGCAGTCGCACGGCCGATACCGCTCGATGCGCCTGTGATTACGACGACAGAATCCCTTGTCCGCATCTTGGTCTCCCAAGGTCATCAGAGCTCAAGCATTTGGTAAAAACTAAGCAGGCTTAGTTTTTAGATGCTACCCAGAAATGCCGTCCGGGACAACGATGTCGCGGAGGCAACGCGTCAGCCGAAGATCAGGTGGGCCACTGTGAAGATCCCGCAGCCGGCCAAGGCGCCCACCACGGTGCCGTTGATCCGGATGAACTGCAGGTCCTTTCCCACCTGCAGTTCAATTTTGCGTGATGTCTCTTCGGCGTCCCAGCGGGCCACGGTCTCCGTAATGACGGCGGCAATGTCAGAGCGGTAAGTCTTCACGAGGTAGCCTGCAGCGTCACCGATCCAGGCGTTTACCTTGCCTGCCAGCTCCTCGTCGTCCACCAGCCGGGAACCGAAGTCCCGAACGGCGGCCTTGAACTTGATGGTCAGCTCGCTGCGGGGATCGTCGACGGCGTCGAGCAGCGCCCGCTTCATCGTGCCCCACGTACGGGAAGCGAGTTCACGGACTTCAGGATCGCCGAGGACCTGGGCCTTGATGCCTTCAGCCCGCGCGATCATCACGGGATCATGTTGGAGGTCCTGCGCGAGGTCGTTGAGATAGGTGTCGATCGACTTCCTGACCTGGTGCTGGGGGTCGGTTTGTACTGCACGGACGAACTTCAGCACCTCCACATACACCTTGTCGCCTACCAGTCCGTCCACGAACTGCGGAACCCATTGCGGGGAGCGCTGTGACACCAGCCTGCTGACCGTCTCATGGTTTTGGGCGACCCAGTCCACGGTCCGGTCTATGAGGAGGTCCACCAGGGTGTGGTGGTGGCCGTCGGCGAAAATCCGCTCAGCGAGGCGTCCTACGGGGGGTCCCCACGGCGGAGCCAGCAGGTGCTTCCGCACCATGCCTTCGATGACTGCCTGGACGTCGTCGTCGTTCAGAACCTTGAATGCCCCGCGGATGACGGCGGCGCCCTCCTTCGCGACGCGTTCGGCGCCGCCGGGGCCGGCCAGCCAGGAGCCTGCCTTCCGGGCGATATCCACGCTGGCCAGCTTTTCCTGCACCACCTGCTCGGACAGGAAGTTGGTCTCCACGAATTCACCGAGAGAGGCCCCGATCTGGTCCTTCCTCCGCGGAATGATGGCCGTGTGCGGGATCCTGATGCCCATGGGGTATTTGAACAGGGCAGTCACTGCGAACCAGTCTGCGAGCGCACCCACCATTCCGCCTTCAGCAGCCGCACGTACATACTGCAGCCACGGATATTCTTCCTGCAGGGCGAACGCAAAGACGAAGATGACAGCCATGGCGATGAGCATCGCCAAGGCGAGCAGCTTCATCCTGCCGAGGGCAGCAGCCTTGAGGGCGTCGCTGGATGCCGCCTCGGCTTCGGTGTTGGATACGCGCCCGGGAGCAGCCGGAACGGTGGTTGGCTCAGTATTCACCTGCATGTGCCCAGCCTATCGCCGCATCTTTAACAGGTGTCCGATAACGTGGCAGCATGACAATCGACGAGTCCAGACCCGTTCGTCCCCTGGTCTATGCCCATCGCGGCTCAAGTGCCGCTTTCGCCGAGCACACCCGCGCGGCGTACCTGCGGGCCATTGCCGAAGGTGCCGACGGGGTGGAGTGCGACGTCCACCTGACAAAGGACCAGCACGTTGTCCTGTTGCACGACGCAAACCTGGACCGAACCTCTGACGGCACCGGGCCTGTGGCGGAACGGACCCTGGACGAGCTCAGGCTCTTAGATTTTTCCTCCTGGAAGGGTGCCAGGATTCCAACCGAATACGGTGCCCGGTCAGAACAATTCCTGACCCTGCCCGAGTTGTTGGATATCCTGCGGGCAGCGGCCAGGCCCATCGGCTTGGCCATCGAACTCAAGCATCCCAGTCCGTATCAGCTGAAGCTCGAGGACCGGGTGCTTGAAGTGCTTCGGGCCGAGGGCTGGGATTCGCCCTCTTCTGCCGTGGATAACATCTCCGTATCCTTCATGAGCTTCAGCCCCGACTCCGTAAGGCATCTGCGGAAATCGATACCCGGCGATTTCATTTGCCAATTGGTTGATGACATCAACGTTGAAGAGATCCGCGAAGAACTGGGGCTTGGCCCGTTCACCGGCGGGGCCGTGGCAAACGTCATGCGGGCAGCCCAGCTCGAAGGGGAAAGAATCCTGGACGAGGGCGAGGTAGGCATGGCAGGTCCGGGCATTGACTACGTCCGTCAGCACGCCAGGGCAGTGCAGCGCTGGCTTGAATCGGGCCGCCGCTTCAGGGTGTGGACTGTGGACTCGGAGAACGACGTGGCACTGTGTCAAGGGCTGGGGATTCACGAAATCACCACCAACCGGCCGGCGCAGGTATTGGCACAGCTTTAGGAACGGATATTCACAGCATGACCCTCCTCAAGTCCCCCGCTGTGCGGGTGGGCATTTCCATCAGCATTGCCACAGGCCTTTACGGGATCTCCTTTGGTGCGTTGTCGGTGTCTTCCGGTTTGGACTTTTTCCAGACCATGGCACTGAGCCTGCTGTTGTTCAGCGGCGGCTCGCAGTTCGCATTCATCGGTGTTGTTGCCGGCGGCGGAACCGGAATTGCCGCCATGAGTGCCGCAACCCTGTTGGGCATGCGAAACGGCATCTATGGGATGCAGCTCAACGCCTTGCTCCGCCCCAGTGGATGGCGGAAGTATGTAGCAGCGCACATCACTATTGATGAATCCACAGCCACCAGTACCGGCCAGACTGATCCTGGCGAGCAGCAGCGTGGATTCTGGACGGCCGGGATTGGCATCTACGTCCTCTGGAACATCTTTACCGCGGTAGGCGCCCTCGCCGGGAGCGCCCTTGGTGACCCGAAGCAGTGGGGTCTCGACGGCGCTGCCGTGGCGGCTTTCCTGGGTCTGCTGTGGCCCCGGCTCAAGGGCCGGGAGCCGGTTGCCATCGCTGCTGTCTGCGCTCTCGCCACCGTGCTCACAGTTCCGTTGGTGCCGTCAGGGGTGCCGATTCTGATTGCAGCAGTGGTGGCAGCAGCGATTGGCTGGTTCAGCCATGGTCGCAGCGATGAGGGCATGGAGCCGGACGTCGATCCCTATGCCGAACGCCATCATCACCACATTCACAGTCACCCCCGGCACGAGGCCACTGCACCACGGCACCAGGCTGCTCCGGAAGAAGGTATGCGATGAGCCTGTGGATCTGGCTTCTGGTCGCCTGCCTCCTGGGATACCTGTGGAAACTCGCAGGGTACTTTGTCCCGGCAAGCCTGCTCAAGAACCCGCGGATGTCGAGGATCGCCGGCACAATGACCATCGGCCTTCTGGCCTCCCTGACCATCGTAAACACGGTGGCATCAGGTCAGTCGGTGACCCTGGACGCCCGCGTCGGCGCGCTCGCCGCCGCGGCAATAGCGCTCTGGCTCAGGGCGCCGTTCCTCGTAGTGGTCCTTGCCGGCGCCGGGGCAGCCGCAGGATTAAGGCTGATGGGCTGGAACTGACTCCGGATCCCAAGGACCCTGGGCTGTTTCCGCCCCCGCCGAGGCCCCGGCGAAGGCACGTCGGAAGGAGACCGCTGTTTTCTACGGGCCTAAGGCCCTATCCCGCGGAACTGGAAATATGCCAGTATTCGAGAATGACTGAAGAAAACGTCCCTGCTGAACCGCGGGACGACGACGACACGCGCTCGCAGCCGCGGGTTTCTCCGCCCTCCACGGGATCCGAGTCCAACCGTGAATTACAGGACGTTTCCCGCCGTCGTCGGGAATCCGAAGAGAAGCTGCAGCAGCACCTGAAGGAAGCCCAGGACAAAGAAGCCCAAGACAAAGAAGCCCAGGACAAACCTGCCGGGGCGCAAGACGGACCCTCCGAATGACAGGATTGCCCGTTGCGCCCCTGGATTCAGGCGATCACGGTCTGGGTGATCCCGGGTCAGGGAGTCTTGTCTCAGGCGGCACCATAGGCGTCGGGAAACTTCCGAACCTTCCGGCGTTCCAGCTCTTCGGAAGCGAGCTCATACCAGACTTGGGCGCCGAACTCGGGTTCGGGTGTGTCCAGGTTCCGGTACAGGGCGTCGACCAGCTGCTCGAGTTCTCTTACCGTAGCCTCGGAGAGGACCACCCCGGGATCCCGGGAGTCATTGATGTAGTGGACCAGCTGGGGGCGGTTCATGATGTCGCCGCCGGGAGCCGTCGCGGAGAGGGTGGGACACTGAGTCGCCGGGCTGCCAAACGTGGAAATTCCGAACGGAAGCAGTCGGGCTGGAGATGGCGTTGCAGTTGCACGGACATTACTAGCTCCAATACCAAAGTTCTGGGGCTGACTGCGTAACCCACAAAAAGTCTATTGAAATGTGGGCCTGCCCACAACAGGATGTTTCTTTTTCTGACTTTGGATCCATGCCATAAGGGGGTTGAAGTGGATCAGATTTTTTTCCAGCGATTACAGGACCTCGTCCTGGACAGCAACGACGTCGGCGCTTTCCTGCAGGAGATGTCTGTGCTTTCTGCTGCTTCCATCACGGAAGCAGCAGGATTGCCGGTCACCTGTGCAGTAGCTCTGACCCGCCAGCGTAAGTCCGTGACTGTGGCCGGCAGCTGTCCCGAGGCGCGTCAACTGGACGAGATCCAGCAGGCCTTCGGGGACGGGCCGTGCCTCCAGGCTGTGCGGGAGTCTGCTGTCGTGGTGGTGCGGGACACCAGGACCGACACCCGGTGGGGCCGTTACAACCAACTGGTGGCCGACCGCGGCCAGCTGAGTATCCTTGGGGTTCCGTTGGCACTGGAGCATGGAGCCACGGCTTCTCTAAGCTTCTTCGCTCCGGAAGCTGACGCCTTTACTGAGGAAATCATCCGCCATTGCCAGACCTTCGCCTGTCAGGGGGGTAAGGCGCTCAGGCTGGCCGTCAGGATAGGTGCCTCTCAGGAACTCAGGGATGATGTCCTTGCGGCCATGAAGTCCCGGACCAGCATCAATCTGGCGTCCGGAATCGTTATGGGCCAAAGCCGGTGCACGCAGGCTGAGGCAATATCAATCCTGACCAGGGTTTCCAACAACAGGAACGTCAAGCTCCGGGTTGTTGCTGAGGAGATCCTGCGGAACTACGACAGCTCCCTCTCGGCCGAGAACAGTACGCACTTTGATATCTGACGGCTGCCGGAGACCTATGGCAGGCCTTGCAAACCAGGCGCCATAATCCGGCGCTCCACCTCCGGTACGGGGATATGCTGGAAGTGGGCTTGGGAGAGATGGAAGGCGGCGGGGTTGGTGCAATCGGGGCAGTCATGGTGGTAGGCCTTCCGCTTGCCGACGAGCTTGCAGCCGTTTTCGCAAGGGCAAACGAGCTTCTCCTCACCGAGGAGACCGTTTCCCGTGCCCTCGAACTCATCACGGCTGCAGCCCAGGCTGCCATCCCGGGTGCTGTGGGTGCCGGCGTAACCCTGGTCGATGCCGCAGGAAGGAAGCGGACGGCTGCGGCGTCCGATCCCCTGGTGGAGGCAGCCGACAACTCCCAGTACATCTTGGAAGAGGGCCCATGCTTGCAGGCTTGGGCAACCGGGAAGCCGGTTTTGGTTGAGGACGTCCGGACGGATAACCGTTGGCCGGAGTGGCTGGAAGACGCTGGCAAGCTTGGGCTGGGATCTGCTGTAAGCGCGCCGCTGCTCGCGGGCGATTCGGTCCTTGGCGCTGTCAAGGTATACGCCCGCGAGGCCGGAACCTTCAACGCATCCACTGTGGAGCTGATGGAGCTCTTCGCGGCACAGGCCTCCATCTTCATCATTAACGTCCAGGCCCGCGAGAGCGCTCAGACCCTGAGCGAGATGCTGCAGGATGCCCTGGCGGGGCGTGAAATGATTGCGGCGGCAAGAGGGGTCCTGATGGCGAGGTACGGGATTGACGAGGCCTCAGCCATGCAGCAGCTCCTGACAGAATCGCGGCGGGACCGGAAGCCTTTACGTGAGATTTCAGCGGAATTGCTTTCTTCCACCCGGATAGCCGGCATCTGATCGGGGGTACGCTTTGGCCCTGGGCAAAGACGAGGATGAGCAAAGGCTTCGGTTCGAAGAGACGCTGAGGGATGCGGACCTGCGAATCGAAGAACTGTGGCTGAGGTATTTCAGCATTGGAGGGGTTGCAGGCCAGTTTGAAGTCGAGGCCTACATTCACGGAGCCATAGCCCTGCCGCCCCTTCAGCGTGACATCCTGAGCCATGCCCTCAACGAGCGCCTGGACGAGCTCGATTCGCAGGGTGGACGGGCTTCCTACAGCAGGGAGTCTGAGGATGCCGGACGCTCACACGACGACGGCGAAACTTCGGAGAATGAGCCCGGGGACTCGGAGTAAACCTGGACCCGCGTAGGTCAGGCCAGCTGCAAGCCCGGCAGGGGTGACTGGGCAGGCAGAGGACGGCGGGGACGCTCGGTACGGATGGCGTCCTCGATCAGGGCAACCGGACGGCGCCAGGCGTCAGAGCCGGGCTCCATGGTATCCACCACGCCGATCAGCATGGCCAGCAGTCTGAAGAGGTCCGTCAGGGAAATGTCCTCACGGAGTGTTCCTTGACCCTGTCCCCGGCCCAGCAGGACTCCCACAGACTCGATGAGCCCGCCGGTGATGCCTGTGAGCAGCTGCCTCCGTCCGGCCACAGCACCGAGGAGATTGGCGTCCTCGCTGGCTGCGGTCATAAGGGCATCGATGACACTGAAGAGGCCTGCAGCTGCATCGTGTCCGGAGAGGGCATCGTCGATGACGGGATCGACATGAAGGCGGAGCTGGCGGTTGAGCGCGGCCAGCACCAGCTGTTCCTTGTCGGCAAAGTTCCGGAAAAGCGTTGCTGGTCCGACCCCGGCCGTTTCTGCGATGGTTTGAAGGGGAACTTCAGGACCATACTCGCGGAAACACTGCCTCGCGGCACTGATGATTTTGTCTACATTGCGTGCAGCATCAGCACGGAGGGGCTTTCGCTCTACTGCCACGTTCATTTTTCAAGGTTATGGGTTACTGATTGGTAGGCAGCCTATATGACGCAGGGGGCATGAAACACTGGACGCATGTTGCTTGCATTCTCTGTAGCCCCTTCAGGCACGCCCGCAGGAAGGAACCCCGCTTCCGCTGCTACTTCCCCAACCAATGCCGCTGACGGTTCCGTTCACGACGCCGTTGCCGCCGCAGTGAAAATCGTCCGGGAATCGGGACTTCCGCATCAGACAGACTCGATGTTCACCACCATCGAGGGCGAATGGGATGAGGTTTTTGCTGTTGTGAAGGAGGCTACCGAAGCCGTGGGACGTTTCGGCAGCCGCGTGTCTCTAGTCATCAAAGCGGACATCAGGCCTGGCTACTCCGGGGAATTGTCCGGAAAGGTTGAGCGGCTGGAAAAGGCCATCAGCGAAAGCCGATAAATTTGGTCCTTCCGGCACGTTGGCGCTTCCGCGCGTCCCTGTGAACTGCCAGACTGGGCGGATGATCGAGCACAAAGCCGAGTCAAACTGGACCGCAGTGGAAGATTTCCTGACCGACGTCGTCGTCCATCCTGATCCTGGACTTCAGCGGGCGGTGACGTCTGCGGCCGCGGCAGGCATGCCCGGCATTGAGGTGGCGCCAAACGCAGGGAAGCTGTTGAAGTTGCTCGTGCAGCTGTCCGGTTCCCGCAATGTGCTGGAGATCGGCACCCTTGCCGGTTTCAGCACCATCTGGATGGCCCAGGGACTGCCCGACGACGGGCGGCTGGTCACGTGTGAATATCTTCCACGGCATGCCAAGGTAGCCCGGGCAAACGTGGACGCGGCTGGCGTCGGACACAAAGTGGAGATCCGGGTTGGTGCCGCGCTGGAAACCCTGCCCGTGTTGGAGTCTGAATCGCGGGAACCCTTTGATTTTGTCTTCATCGATGCGGACAAGGAAAACGATCCGCACTACCTTGACTGGGCTATCCGCCTCGGCCGGCCAGGAACCACCATCGTGATGGACAACGTGGTGTGGGAGGGCGCTGTTCTGGAGCCGGAACTGGACAACGTCAACGCCCCGGGCATCCTCGATGCGCTCCACATCATGGGGGAAGACCCCAGGGTGGACGCGACTGTGATCCAGACTGTGGGATCAAAGGGCTGGGACGGCTTTGCCCTCGCGCTGGTCAGGTAGTCATCACCGGGAAATCATCACATTGCACAGTGCCCTCGGGAGGAGGGCCGAAACTGTGCGGCCCGGGCCACCCTCCTGACGGTGGGCTCCCAGGACGAGAAGGTCCGCGTTCGCTGACGCGGCTGCAAGTTCCCGCGAGATGGGGTGCCCTTGCCGGAGGACACCAGACACAGTCACATCCGGTGCCAGCTCACGGGCGGTCTCGACGGCATGGTCCACCAACGCCTGTCCGTGCAGAGGGGAGTGCCTGCCGTGGGCTTCGTGATGGCGCCCGTTTTCCACCTCGACGTGGACCAGTTCCAGTGAGGTGTTCAGCGCCCGCGCCATTCTGATGGCGTCGACGATTACCGCTTCGCTGTTGGGCGCGGTGCTGAGCGCTGCCGCAACCGGCTCCCCTCCGCGATGGGGATACCGGACAACCAGAAGCGGGCACGGTGAATGCCCGGCGAGGTCCAGGCAGACGGAACCTGCCAGTTGGCCAACGATCCCGCCTATTCCCCGATGCCCCACAACCAGAAGACGGGCGTCCTTGGTGGCGTCCCTGAGCACCTGGCCCGGGAGGCCGGCCTCGAAGACGCCTTCAACCTCCAGTTCGCCCGATACCTCGTGCGCCAGGTCCACGCCCTCCTGCAGGGTAGCCTCAGCGGCATGGCGCAGCCCGCTGCCGGAGACGCCCTTGACGGGTCCCAGGGATTTGGTGAACACAGGCCATACCCAGGCGTGGATAATCCGCAGCTTCAGGTCCTGGTCAGCAGCATGTTCAGCTGCCCATTTGACGGCGAGCTGGGACTGTTCGGACCCGTCGAACCCCACCGCAAGGATGCGGTTCTCATTCCATTCTGCGGCTCCTGGCATTGCGGCCTCCCTGGATTGCATCGGCGCGAAGGTGGAACCAAGTAAACGCCAAGAGCCGCAGGATTACTAGGGCGCGGGCCTCGCTGCCTGATTATCGGGGGCGGCTACCTGCCACGGGCTCTGTCGTTGCCTTCCCCGCCGTTACTTTCGGCTTCCGGCTGGCCGGCATGCTGTTCGCGCAGTTCGCGGCCCTGGCGGATGTCTTCTTCTTCCTTTTCCTGCATCTTGTCGCTCTTTTTGGTGTCACGGGGCGGCAACTGGATTGTCTCCTCTGCCTCAATGCCTGCCTGAAGCTGCCGCCCGCGTTCCATCTCGGCGTCGAACTCTGCCCCGAAGAGGAGCGACATGTTCAGTATCCAGAGCCACAGCAGCAGCACGATGACGCCGCCCAGGGCTCCGTAGGTCTTGTTGTAATTGGCGAAGTTGGCCACATAGAAGGCGAAGCCCAGTGTGGCCAGGAAGGATACAACCAGGGCGATGAACGAGCCCATGCTCATCCACCGGAACTTGGGCTGCTTCACGTTGGGTGTGGCGTAGTACAGGATGGCGATGGCAACCACCACTAGGAGCACGATCACGGGCCACTTCAGGATGTTCCATGTTGTAAGGAAGGCTCCGCCCAAGCCAATGGCGCTCCCTACGGCCTCAGCCACGGGACCGCTTAGAACCAACATGGCCGCGATCACTGCGACCAGAAGCACGGTCACCACGGTGACACCCAGCATTGTGCCGCGAAGTTTGACGAAACCGCGGCCCTCATCAGTCTCATAGATGCGGTTCATCGCCCGGCCGAAGGCACCCACGTAACCCGATGCGGACCAAAGTGCGGTCACGATACCGAAGACCAGAGTGAAGCCCGCTGCGGGGGAGTTGACCAGTTCCTCCACGGGTTGCCGGATGTAGTCCACCGTTCCGCCTGGCGCAATACCCTGAACGATATCCAGCAGTCCGGAGGTGGTTCTCTCCGCCTGGCCAAATACGCCGAGCAATGACACCAGTGCCAGCAGGGCAGGGAATATCGACAACACACCGAAATATGTCAGGGCTGCGGCAAGATCCTGACATTGATCGCTCATGAACTCCCGGAACGACTTCCGGGCAATGTATTTCCAGGACGGTTTGCTGATGTCCCGAAGGCTGTCAGGTTTGCTCGCATCATCCGGGGCGGGGGCTGTTTGGGCCTTTGCCGTGCTGTTGTCAGCCGTCTCGGTGCCTGCGTTGGAGCTGTTCTTCGCAGAGAAGTTGTTTCTGGCCATGGGAATTATCCTCAAATCTGCCGGATTTCCTTCCGGGGCGTTTCGCTACGAGTGAGGGAGGGATAAACGGGCAGGCCGGCCGGCCCGCGTGCGGGCGGCCGGCCTGATCGACGCGGCAGGGTCAGGCGTTCTGGACGTTGTCCTTGGCGTCTGTTGCCTTGTATTTGACGTCCTCCACTGCCATCTGGCCTTCGCCTTTGACATGTTCGGTGGCCTCTGCCGCAGTCGCCTTGACGTTTTCCATGGCTTCCTGGGCAGGTTCCTTCAGTCCCTGGGCCATGTCCTTTGCTGTTTCCGTCAGCTGGGTGGCCAGGGGTTCGGCGGCGGTCTTGACTTGCTGGGCGGCCTCACGTTCCTTCTCACTTGCCGGGATCAGGGAGGAGAGGAGCATTCCGGCGCCGAAAGCGATCAGTCCGGCAGCGAGCGGATTGCCCTGGGCTTTTGCCCTGACCTGCTGCGGAGCCTCACTGATGGCGGCGCCGGCGTCGCTAAAAGCGGAGCCCGTGCCTTGCTGGGCTGAGTGCATACGGTCAGCGGTGTTCTCGGCTGCTCCCATAACTTTCTCCTTCACTCCAAAAACGGCTTCCCTTACCTTGTCCGTCTGGCGGTGGACGATGTTGGACGGTGTGACTTTGTCTGCCACAGCATCCACATTGGTGCCCAGCCGTGCGCGGGTTGCTTCTATGTCGGCGCGGATCGCGTCAGGGTTTTCGGTCATCGTCTGTCCTTGCTCGATCTAGGTATTTGGTTTCAAGGTGGGTGGAATCTCCTGGAGCGTTTCCGCGGTCTGGGGCATGCCCTTGATCGCCTTGAGTTCCTTGCGGCCCATGGACGCGAGGATTGCGGCGATGATGGCCCAGATCACGGCGACTACGACGGCGGACCAGCCGTGCCCGATCAGGTTGCCCAGTCCCCACCAGAGAGCCACGGAGAGGAACAGCAGCACGAAGTGCCCGGCCACGCCGGCGCCAGCCAACAGGCCTGCACCTTTCCCGGCCCGGGTTCCCGACTGCTTGATCTCGGCCTTGGCCAGCTCAACTTCCTGGCGCATCAGCGTGGAAATGTCCCTGGTGACATCGCTCAGCAGATCGCCCAGTGAGGAGTTGTCCGCTTTCATGTGCGCCTCAGAGGGAGGAGGCTCCGGTATCTGGCTGCTCATCGACGCCCACCATCAAACGGATCGTCGCGGTAAGGATCGTCAGTTGGGCGGCTTCCTGACAGGGGGCTCTCACCAACGCGGTCGCCTGCCAGCGGGTCATCGGCCCACTGGTCGCGGGTGGTTCCTGCGCCCTCCACGGGATTCGGCGGGTACGTCTGGCCTCCAGTCCCCGCTGCGACCCCGGCCGTGGTGGTTGTGGGAGCCGGATACTGGACCGGCGGCGGGGGAACTGCCATCCCTCCGGGCATGGGCTCAACCATTCCGGTTCTGGTTCCGGTGCTGCCCATTCCCGAATCAGGGGAACCGGCGGTCAACCCTCTGGTCAGGCGGCCGGCCAGGACGCCTGCACCAGCTGCAAGCAGGAGGAATGTCCCCGGACGCTGGCGGGCAAAGGACTTTACTTCGTCAAGCAGCGAGCCCGGGTCCCTTGCTTCGAGCCAGGAAGCCACGGAGGACGAGCGCTCGGCCGCTTGGCGGACGAGATCTGATGCAACGCCCTGTTCATCAGGGGCCGAGGCCATGGAATGCAACTGGCTGGAGATGGAGCGCAGGCCCTCAGCAACTTTCTGCTGTTGGCTTCCGGCTTGGTTCGTGAGGTCGGACCTTGCCTGATACAGCAGATCCTTGGCGTTCGTCTTGACCTCTGTTGCAACGTTTGCTGCCTCAGCCTTTGCAGTTTCCGCCACGTTCCGCGCAGAGTCGCTGGCCTGCCTGCCGACTTCCCCGGCCTCAGTCTTCATGGCGTCCTTTTTGGATGACCCGGTCTCCTCACCGGACTGCATCCCTGCGGAAGTGGTTGTTCCTGCAGGGTAGGCGGGGTCATACGGGTCGGTCGATCGCGCATCGGCCGGAGCGGTGCCGTAGCTTCCGTCCTGCGGCCATTGGTTCTCTGTCATCTTCGCTCTCTTTCTCAAAAGGTCGGCTGCTGATCAAGAACCAGCATTACTGGCACTAAATAGTAAGCATGATTACTATCGAATAGTAAGTACCCTTCCTAAGATCTTTCAAACGGACACGAGGGGTGCTGCTGAACAGTGAGGACGGCAGCGGAAACCGCCGGATCTTGCGCGAGTTGAAAGGGTTGAATATCCCATGGATGCAATGGCCTGGGTCTGGATCGTGATAGGAATCGTCGTCGTGGTCGCGCTCGTATTGGGAGCGATGGCCGCCCGGAGACGCAAAGAGGAACTGCACCACAAGCACGTTGCCGAACAGCGCCAACAGGCCGGGGAAATGCGCCGCAAGGCGGAAAACATTGAGCTGGACGCCCGCGAGCGCGAGGCTAACGCCACTAAGGCCCGCGCAGATGCCGAACAGGCTCAGGTGGATGCCGAGAGAATGCGCCAGGAGGCTGAGAAGCGGCAGAGCGAAGCTGAGTCCCTGCGTGGCGAATCAGCTGAACGGCTGAGGCGTGCCGACTCCCTGGATCCGGATGTCGATACAAGGAACCGGCAGGATCGGGTCCGCGATGACGGTCACGGCCATGTTGAACAAGGCGTTCCCGATCGCGGCGACGATCGCAGCCACGTAGAACATGGCGTTCCCGACCGCGGCCCTGGTGACCGCGGCCCTGGTGACCGCGATGCTGCTGACCGTGATGCTAACGAACGCCGCCGGAATGACGAGGGGCGCCGCTAGGCGTTATTGCCGCTACTGCCCGCTGGGCGTGCGGAAGGCCTGACGCCGCAAAGCCTCACTGCGCAAAGCGCCACTGCGGACGGCCACCCTGCGCATCGCCTGCCTTCGAAGCCCTGCCGGCCCAAGCAGCGGCCGGGGGTGCATGGCAGGCGATGCTGCTATCCCGTGCCCGGAGCCGAGCCCGGCCAGTACTTCCTTGATGGCATCAAGTGAGGATACCTGCGGTGTCCAGCCGAGGATTTCCCGTGCCCGGGTGGTGTCCATGATGGGAGCCCCTTCAGCCATGTCCACCCAGCCGGCGTCGGTTCGCTGTAAATGCAGCCTCCAGCTGATATCCGCGGCGGCGTGGACCATGCGTACCGGGATGGGCAACCAGCGCTTAGCGTGGAACAGCCCTGCGAGCCCTTGGGGTGTCACCACCGGCTCGGCGGCAATGTTGAAGGCGCCCCCCGCTCCGCGGTCAAGAACGCGCCAGTAGGCGTCAGCAACGTCGTCGGCATGGGCGGCCTGGAAAACAAACTGCGGGGGAACGGGAAGGATGGGCGTCCTGGGCTTACCAAGCAAGAGCTTCGGTATCAGTGGGCCGAGGAAGTACCTCCCGATCTCGGATCCGGCATCACGCTGGAACGTCAGGCCAGGCCTTAGCCTTGCCACGGTAACAGTGGGGTTCTCGGCCATGAAGCTATCCAGCAAGGCCTCCTGCTCCGCCTTGTGCCTGCTGTAGTGCGAGCCTGGGATGCCGGTAGCGGGCCAACTCTCGTCGACGCGGAATTCCTTGCTGGCCGCCCGGCTGTATGCGCCGATGGAAGAAGCGCAAACGATGTGCTTTACTCCGGCCTCTTTGGCAGCGCTGAGCATGTTCGCCGTGCCTGTCACATTCGTGCGGTAGAGCCGGTCCAGATCGTGGTTTGGCTGGACTTGCCAGGCAAGATGCACCACCGCATCTGCACCTTTAAGGGCTGCTCTGAGCTGGTGCCGATCCTCTTCCGCGCCCACGTCGAGGGCATGCCACAAAACGCCGTTGAAAGGTGGCTTGGAGGAGTCTGGCACCCGTCTGCTGACTCCGACCAGCTCCAGGTCCGGCCTCACAGAACGCTCTTTTTGGAGCCTGCGCAGAACGGCCGTTCCAACATTGCCGCTGGCTCCTACGATAACGACGCGCATCTCGGACGGTCCTTCCGTTCAGCTGGTGGCCACGGGCCCGGAAGTCCAATTGCTCCGTTCCCGGCTTCAGACAGTTTCTTCGAATAACGCTACCGGGCATTGTTTAATAAGCAACCTTATGGTTCGCTACTGATAAGTCTTGCCACGGGCTTTTCGAACGCTCCAGCACAAAGGAACGAACGACATGCGGGAAACCCAGCCTTCCCTGCCGTTGCTCCCGGCAACCGGACGAAGCTACAAGACGGCTCCAAACCGGCCTGTGCACAGCCAGCCTGCGCACAACCAAAGAGCGCACAACCAAAAAGCGCACAGTCAGCCGGAGCACAATAAACCGGCGAATAATCAGCCACGACAGAACCAGCAAGGCCAGATTCAGCTCACGTTCCAGAATCACCTGGTTCTCACCTACCTGGATCTTGCCGAGTCCCTCGCCGCAAGGTTCGTCTCCAGGGGACGCGAAAGGGCGGACCTGAATCAGGTTGCCTACCTGGGCCTGGTCAAGGCCGCGCGGGGTTTTGATGAGAGCCGGGGTGGGAGTTTTCCCGCTTACGCAACCCCCACCATCACCGGTGAACTCAAACGATATCTGCGGGACCGTTGCTGGATGGTCCGGCCGCCCCGGCACATCCAGGACCTTCGCACAGAGATCCTGCGGACTGAGCCCCTGCTGTCGCAGAGGCTGCGAAGGTCTCCCACGGACGCTGAAATCGCCCTGGAACTGGGCGCCGACGTCGCGTGCGTCCGGGAAGCGATGGCCGCTTCCGCCAGCCTTCGTCCGGACTCGCTGGATGCGGTTGATGTACATAGTGATGCGCCACCTCCCGCCGAAACGCTCGTCTCCCCCGATGCCTCCCCTGAGCGGCTCGAAGAACTTCTCAGCCTCAGCGACGCCATCCAGGAGCTCAGTGAAGCGGATCGGCAGCTGCTCTACCGGCGCTACTTCCTGGAGGAATCACAAAGCGAACTGGGCCAGAGAGTGGGGATGACCCAAATGCAGGTCTCCCGCCGGCTCTCAAAGATCCTGGTCCAGCTTCAGCAACGGCTGCTCGACGGCGATACTCAAAGCAGGCCCAGGCCTCGGACGGCCTCCAGTACCTCCTGAGTGGCCACCCCCAATATCGCCGGATCCGGGTCAGCGGCAAAGGTGTCTCCGCGCCTTACCGCAGCCTTGGTCAGCACCACATGCGGGCCTGGCGGAGGGCCCCAGATTTCGGGCGGAGCCGGGCCGAAGAGCACTACGGACGGTATGCCGTAAGCGGAGGCCAGATGTGCTGCCCCCGTGTCTGCCGAGATGACCAGCCGTGCGTCGGCCACCGCCGCTGCGAACTGGCTGAGCGTCAGTTGCCCCGCCACAACTGCGGTTTCGGCGAGGCCTGCCCTTCGGCAGACCACCAGGGCGCGCTCGCGTTCGGCAGCGCTCCCCGTAAAAAGAACGCTGTGCCCTGAAGCCGCCAGCTTGGACGCCACGAAAGCGAACCGGTCGACGGGCCAGAGACGGCTGCCGTAGGCCGCGCCGACGTGGATTACGGTGGCATCCGGTATTGCCGCAGGTACTGCCGGACGGTTGAGGCGAAAGTCCAAGGGGTCAGCTTCGATGCCATGCCATTGCAACAGGGTCGTCCAGCGCTCCCGCTCATGGAGGTCCGGTTGCCATGGGGGCCCGTCCCTGCGCTCAGATATGTGGGAAATGGTGTGGCGGGCCTTGAGTTCCTCTATGCGCTCCTGGCTTTCCGGTCCGCTGCCATGCAGGTTGACTGCCACGTCAACAGTGCCGGGCTCCAGGGCAATCGGTTCGTCCAGCCCGTGCGTCGGCAGAAGTTCAAAACCGCCGACGAGCTGGAGCGCCTCCGTCAGCCAGCCCTGGGCAGCATAGCGAAGACGGTGTTCCGGATAAGCGCGGCGCAAAGCGTGCAATGCCGGCACCGCAACCAGCAGGTCTCCGAGCTTGAGGGCCCGCAACACCAGTAAATCAGGCCTGGGTTGCTGCACAGGATGACCGTTCAAATCCGTGTCCTTCCTCGAGTTTGGAGTCTAGCCCCAAGAGAAGTCCTTCCCGAGCTGTTTAGCAAGGACTGTAACGGGGAACGGACTGGATATGGGAAGTGACAACTCATTACCGCTTCGGGCTGTCCTGTTCGACCGGGACGGCACGCTGGTACAGGACGTGCCCTACAACGGGAACCCTGACCTGGTGGAGCCCATGGGCCATGCCTCCATTGTTTTGCAGGAACTTCGCGCCCTTGGCCTGGCCACGGGCGTCATCAGTAACCAGTCCGGAATTTCCCGCGGTCTCTTAACCCAAAACCAGGTCAGCAGCGTCAATTTGCGCATCGAAGAGCTGCTGGGGCCTTTCGATGTTTGGGAAATCTGTCCGCATGCGCCCGAGGACAGGTGCGGCTGCCGGAAGCCCGCCCCCGGCATGATCATCGCCGCCTGCCGCCGCCTCGGAATCTCCCCCGCGCAGGCAGCCTACATAGGAGACATCGGCTCTGACCTGGAAGCTGCAGAAGCGGCCGGTGCCAGGGGCGTCCTTGTTCCGACGCAGGCGACGCGCACCGAAGAGGTGGAAGCCGCCGTCGGAAACGTTGCAGAGGACCTTAGCGCTGCAATCCGGATGCTCCTGGACGGTCCGCCGTGAGCCGCGTCCTGGTGGCCCGCCTGGACAGTGTGGGCGATGTTCTGCTGGCAGGTCCTGCCGTCCGGGCTGTTGCCCATGGCAGGCGCTCGGGCCCCGGGCGGGCCAACGACGTTGTCATGCTGTGCGGGCCCCAGGGCGAAGCGGCGGCGTCCATCCTCCCCAGCGTGACTGAGGTCTTCAGCTGGGCATGCCCTTGGATCGCCAACCCTGGCCCTCCGGTGAGTGCAAGGCACCTGGATACGCTTACTGACTTCATCCGGCACTCCAGGATTACCGAAGCCGTCATTCTCACTTCCTTTCATCAATCTCCGTTGCCCCTCGCTTTACTGCTCCGTTTGGCCGGAGTTACCCGCGTTGCTGGCGCCTCAACGGACTACCCCGGATCACTTCTGGATGTCAGGCTGCGGCCGGGCGAAGATTTTCCCGAGGACCAGCCTGAAGCGGAGCGTGCCCTCGGCATCGCCCGGGCTGCCGGATTTGACTTACCTCCAGGCGATGACGGCAAGCTCAAGGTGCTTCCTGTTCCCGACGTCACTGACCTTGTGGGGGAGGAGCCCTACGTCGTGGTGCATCCCGGGGCAACAGCACCTGCGCGGGCCTGGCCGCCGCTGCATCACGCTGCTGCCGTGGAACTGCTCGAAGGTGCAGGTCATCGCGTAGTGGTGACCGGTGCTCCGGGGGAACGGGCCCTCACGGCAACCGTGGCAGGACCATCCGGGATCGACCTCGGAGGACGCACCGACCTGCGGACGCTGTCCGGTGTCCTTGCCCGGGCGAAGGCGGTGGTAACGGGTAACACCGGTCCTGCCCACCTTGCTGCTGCGGTGGGTACACCGGTGGTGTGCCTCTTTTCCCCCGTGGTTCCCGCGGTCCGCTGGGCACCCTATGGGGTTCCGCTGGAGCTGTTGGGAGACCAAAATGCTCCGTGCAGGCTCACCAGGGCCAGGGAATGTCCTGTACCGGGGCATCCTTGCCTCAGCTCCGTGGCACCTGAACAGGTGGCGGATGCCGTGGAACGACTGATCAGCGGAGTGTCTTCCCTCAGTACGCGGAGAAAGGTCTGGCACCCATGAGAATCCTGTTGTGGCATGTTCACGGCGCCTGGACGGATGCGTTCGTCCGCGGGCGTCACCAGTACCTCCTGCCGGTCCTTCCCGAAGGAGGTCCATGGGGCCTGGGACGCGCAGGCAGGAACTGGCCGGCATCAGTCTCTGAAGTCACGTTGGCGACGTTGGACCCGGACAGCATTGACGCCGTCGTCCTCCAACGGCCCGAAGAGATCGACGAAGTGCACCGCGTGCTGGGACGCAGGCCCGGACCGGAGCTTCCCGCTGTTTACGTGGAGCACAACACGCCGAAGGGGGACGTGCCGTGGACAAGCCACCCGCTCGCCGCCCAGAACAACATTCCCATAGTCCACGTAACTCATTTCAACGACCTCTTCTGGGACAGCGGGGCCGCCCCCACGGTGGTGATTGAACACGGCATCCCGGATCCGGGCTACCTCTACACGGGGGCGACCCCGGATCTGGGGGTTGTAGTGAACGAACCCGTGCGCCGGGGGAGGGTTACCGGGACCGACCTGTTGGCGCGTTTTGCCTCCGTAGCCCCGCTCCAGGTCTTCGGCATGGGCGGTGGCGGGCTGCTGGCTGAAACGGGAATCTATCCGTCACGGTTGAGGGTGCGCGGGGACCTGGTGACGCCGGACCTGCACCGTGAACTGGCCCATTGCCGCGTGTACCTGCATCCGTTGCGGTGGACCTCGTTGGGACTGTCACTGCTGGAGGCAATGCATCTGGGCATGCCTGTACTCGCCCTGGCCACTACGGAGGCGGCCCGCGCGGTTCCTCCCGGGGCCGGCGTCGTTTCAACCGACGTCGAGGAGCTCCGACGCTGGGCGCACAGGCTGATCCTGGATCCGGAGGAAGCCCGGCAGATGGGAGCGGCGGCACGGGAGTCGGCCTTGGCGAACTACAGCCTGGGTGCCTTCCTCCGTGCCTGGGACGAGCTGCTGGACGATCTCCCGTGCAGGCGTTTCCGGAGGGGACAAGTACTTGTTCCGGCGCAAGAGAGGAAAATGCAATGAGAATATCCATGGTGTCAGAACACGCGAGTCCTCTGGCCGCGCTGGGCGGCGTGGACGCCGGAGGGCAGAACGTACACGTTGCGGCGCTCTCAACAGCACTCTCCCGCCGGGGCCATCACGTCACCGTCTATACCCGCCGGGACGCCGCCGATCTGCCGGCAAGGGTTGGCATCATGCCACGCCTTGACGTGGTACATATTGACGCCGGTCCGGCGAAGCACGTTCCCAAGGATGAATTGCTCCCCTTTATGGGTAAGCTCGCCGACGGAATCGCCAAGGACTGGGGAAGCCGCCGTCCCGACGTCGTACATGGGCATTTCTGGATGTCCGGATTGGCCTCGCTGGACGCCGCCAGAAGGGGCGATGCAAGCCTGCACGTGCCAATGGTCCAGACCTTCCATGCCCTGGGAACTGTCAAACGACGGCACCAGGGCGCCCAGGACACCAGCCCCGCCGAGCGCGGGTGGCTCGAACCGTACGTGGGCCGGGCCGCTGACCGGATCATCGCCACCTGCTCGGACGAAGTCTTCGAACTGAAAGCCATGGGCATAAACACCGGGAAGATTTCCATTGCCCCCTGCGGTGTGGACCTGGACCTCTTTTCCGCCACAGGCGCCTCCGAACCCCGGCCCCGTACCTACCGCATCCTGTCCGTGGGTCGCCTTGTGCCGCGTAAGGGAGTGGACCTGGTAATTCAGGCCTTGCCGTTCCTGCGGGCGGCGGGCTTTGACGACGTCGAACTGCTGATTGTAGGCGGAGAGGGCGACGCAGCCGTCACTGGTGCCGATCCGGAAGGCAGCCGGCTCATGGCAGTTGCCGAGGAGCTTGGGGTGGCGAACCAGGTGAGCCTGCGCGGGCAGTTGCCGAGGGACGCGATGCCGGGAATCCTGCGCAGCGCCGACGCCGTTGTGTGCACACCCTGGTACGAGCCGTTCGGAATTGTGCCACTTGAAGCCATGGCCTGCGGTGTCCCTGTCGTGGCTGCTGCTGTGGGCGGGCTGAGGGACACAGTGGTGGACCGGAAGACGGGACTGCACGTGCCACCGAAGGATCCGGAAGCTATCGCAGCTGCGCTGGCGGAACTGCTCGGGGCCCCGCTGCTGCGGTCAGAGCTGGGTAAAGCCGGGGAGAAACGTGCCAGGTCCCGCTACTCATGGGACAGGGTGGCAGCGGAATCGGAGAGGGCCTATCAGCAGGCGATAGCAGGGAACGTGGCATCCCGTCAGTTGGAGCATATGAAAGGAGCAGCGCTGTGACTACTCAATGGAAAGTCAAGGATGGTGCCGTGCCGGCATTGCTTCCGTTCCCGCCGTTGGCCACGCTGCCCGTGGTGGACTCCAGAGGCAACCAGTCCCTGCTGGCTGTCCAGGCTCACCTGCAGAACGTCCTCCCCGCCCTGGAGTCCCTGCGGGGCCAGGCTGAGCGTCTCGCTTCATGGGGGCAGGAGCTGGCGCAGCGGTTGCTGCGCGGCCAGCGGCTTCTCGCAGCCGGCAACGGCGGTTCGGCTGCCGAGGCCCAGCACCTGACGGCGGAACTGGTAGGAAGGTTCGACGGCGAAAGGGTGCCGTTTTCGGCTATCAGCCTGCACGCCGAGACGTCAGCCGTGACAGCCATTGCCAATGATTACGGCTTTGAGGAGCTCTTCGCCCGCCAGGTCAGGGCGCATGGCAGGTCAGGGGACGTGCTGATCCTGCTCTCGACGAGCGGCAAAAGCCCCAACCTCCTGCGGGCTGTTGAAACCGCTGCAGCCCTGAACATCAGCACGTGGGCCCTGACAGGACCTGGGCCCAATCCCCTGGCGGATGCCTGCGATGAAGCAGTAATTATTGATGCCGTTTCAGCCAATGCACAGGAGGGGCACTTGATCGCACTGCACGCAATGTGCCGGGCGTTTGACACTGAGGTTTCGAGGCGGGCAACCGGCTCTGCCGCCCACCTTTCCCCCGGGGAGGTCCGGCCGTGAGGATCGTTGTAGTGGGGGATGTGCTGCTGGATGTTGATATCGCTGGTCACGCCACCCGTCTGTGCCCGGACGCCCCCGTTCCAGTGGTGGACGTCGGGTCTGTCCAGCGCCGGGCCGGAGGCGCCGGGCTTGTGGCGAAGATGCTGGCTGCTGATGGGCATCACGTCACCCTGGTGACTGTCCTGTCCGACGACGACTCCGCCTCGCACCTGGAACGCGCCTTGGAAGGAGTCACTGTAATCGCCGGACCCTCCGGAGCGCCGACGCCGGTCAAGACCAGGGTCCGAGCCGACGGCCACCCTGTGGTGCGCTTTGACGAGGGCTGCGAGCCCGCACCGGTGCCTGCTGTCACCGAGCCTATGCTGCACGCCCTTGAACAGGCCAAGGCCATTGTGGTGGCTGACTACGGCAGGGGACTCACGGCGGCACCAGAGCTCCGGATGCTGCTGGAGTCCCTGGCTTCGCAGATCCCCATCGTCTGGGACCCGCATCCGGCAGGGACTGAGCCTGTCCCCGGCGTCGAGGCCGTGACTCCGAATCTGAGCGAAGCCCGTAAGTTCTCGGTATTGGCGGGGGAGTTCAGGGGCGGTGGGCCCAAGGGAGGTGACCGCAGTGAAGACCCCGGATACATTGCGGCGGCCCTGTTGCGGAACTGGCACAGTAAAGCCGTGCTGGTCACGCTGGGAGCCCGCGGCGCCGTGCTGGTGCGGGATGACGGCAGGCCGGCCCTGACGGTCCCCGCCCCGGCGACCTCGGTCTCAGACCCGTGCGGTGCCGGCGACCGGCTGGCTGCAAGCCTGGCGGTACACCTGCTGGACGGCCTCAATGTCGATGACTCAGCGGTCCTGGCCGTCCGGGAGGCGGCAGCCTTCCTTGGAGCGGGCGGCGTTGCCAACCTTGCCGGCGAACGCGAACCGGTGAAACTGCACGGGAGCGTCACCGACGCCTTGGCCCTCGCCCGCAACGTACACGCCGCGGGCGGCACCGTGGTGGCGACCGGGGGCTGCTTCGACCTGTTGCACGCTGGCCACATCCGGGCGCTCGCCGCTGCCCGGAGGCTGGGGGATTGCCTGATTGTGTGCCTGAATTCCGATGAATCAGTGCGCCGCATCAAGGGCGAGCACCGGCCTATCATCAGCCAGGAGGACCGGACAGAGATGCTCCTTGCCCTTGAATACGTGGACGCCGTGATGGTGTTCGACGAGGACACGCCTGAGGTATGCCTGGGCCAGTTGCGGCCGGACCTATGGGTTAAGGGCGGCGACTACGACGTCACTGAACTGCCGGAAACTGCCATCGTTGAAGGCTGGGGCGGGCGCTGCACCACCGTCCCCTATCATCCGGCCAGATCGACGTCGAACCTGGCGGAAGCGCTCTTGAAAGTCGGCTGATACGTCCATCATTTTCACAAACGGAAGGAAAACCATGAACGCAGAATCAATGCGCCCTGGCAGAGTATTGGTGACGGGAGGAGCCTCCGGGCTTGGTGCCGCCGTCGTTGACGCCGTGCTGAGAGCCGGCGGGACCCCGGTGGTGCTGGACCGCGATATCAGCAACGTCTCTGCCGTAAAGGCTTTCGAAGTGGACGTCTCTGATCGGAGGGCGGTGGAGGAGGCGGTGCGCCAGGCGGCGGAGACCCTCGATGGACTTGATGCCGTGGTGACCGCCGCAGGGATTGACCGCTGCGGAAAACTCGAGGACGTGGCCGCCGACGATTGGGAGAAGGTAATCGGCGTCAATCTTCTCGGGACGGTCTCCGTTGTCCGCGCCGCCTTGCCGTACCTGAAGGCGTCCCGGGGCAGAGCGGTGACCGTCGCGTCTACGTTGGGAAAACGGGCCTTGCCCGAGGCATCGGCTTACTGCGCCTCAAAGTTCGGCGTGGTGGGCTTCAGTCACGCATTGGCAGCCGAGACCGGCGGCGAGATCGGAGTCACCACCATGATCCCCGGCGGAATGAAAACCAGGTTTTTCGATGACCGTCCTGAACAGTACAAGCCACAGGATGACTCCCGGTTGAATGATCCGGCCAACGTGGCACAGGCCATTCTGTTTGTGCTGTCCCAGCCCCAAGGATGCGAAATCCGCGAGATGCTCATCTGCCACGAAGACGAGGGCTCCTGGCCGTAAGGCCCCTGACGTCCTCATAGACGGCAGTGACCGCTATGTCCTCCACGAGAGAATCGTTATGGCTGCACCGGGGGGCTGTCCAACCGACCTGGGTCACATCAATGCCACAGCTCCGGCATTTGGTGATCCAGGAGGCATGGACCCGGTGCAGGCTCCGGCCCAGGGCGGCTGCGTTAATGACGTTCCCTGCCCAGTAAATGCCCACCGTGGGTGTGCCGAGTGCCTGGGCCAAGTGACGCGGCCCGCTGTCGTTTGCCACCATCACGGTGCACCGGGCCAGCAGTGCTACCAGCCCTGACACATCGAGCTGGCCCGCTACTGACCTGACCATCGAGGGGGAGGAAACAGCGGCGAGTTCAGCGGTGCGTTCAGCCAGCGGTTGTTCACTGGAGTCGCCCACGATCAATACCTGGCATCCATCGGCCGCGCAGGATGCTGCCACTTCCGCAAACCGTTCCGCAGGCCAACGCCGCCGGGGATCGGTGGCTCCCGGGTGGATCACCACCAGCGCCTGGGCTTCGTTGTTTACCAGGTCCTCATCCAGGCTGGCGGAAGGGGCAAGCCTCGCCTCAAGATCAATGGGAGGGGCGCCGGCAAAGCCAGCCACCTCCAAGGCCCGGAGCGGCTCACTCTGGTAGTAGAGGTAGGGGACCGTGCGCTCCAGACTAGCCGCGTCAACTGTCCGCATGCCCACCGTGTGGCGGGCTCCCAGCCTCAGCAGGAAGGGATTGGAGTAGCGCCCGCCGCCGTGGAGCTGCACGGCAAGGTCAAACCGTTCTGCGCGCATCTCCGCAAAAAAGTGCTCCAACCCGGCCGGGTTCTCGTCGCCCGGGCGGACGCCCTCGGAATAGGGCAGAACCCGTACCCTGTCGATGGGGCCGACCGTGGCAGAAACCACCTGCTCATGGATTGGTGTTCCCAGCAGCGTGACGTCCGCGCCGGGATAGGCGGCCTTCAGTGCGGCGATGGCAGGAACAGCGAACAGCAAATCCCCGAGCCCGCCTCCGCGGAGCACAGCAATCCTTGAGATTCCGTCGAACTTTTCCAGGACGGGACCCACCCCTGTCCCAACGACGCCGGCACCACCAAAATCTGCCGTCAGCTGCTCCACTCTGCTCTCCTAACGCTGCTGATCGCCTTTCTGAAGGCCCCGGCCGCCGCTCCCCGTTGGGACACCATACGGCTCTTCGGACGCCTCTGGCTACTGGCAAAGTACCCACCATTTCCGCTCCAAAACCAGTTCGCGGTTCGGTGTCTAAAGGCCCTTTGCAAGGGGTACGGAAACGGGATAAGAACGTGTTGCAGACCACTGCTTTCCACCCTTACCCGGGGCCGGGGAGCGACTGCCGAGGAGGAGCGCGATGTCCACAGTTGTCCAGCGAGTCCGTACCGCCGACGTGGAAGGAATCACCATCTACGATCCGAGGACCGGGGATCTGGTAGGTACCTTGCAGGAGGCGGCTCCCCTGGATATCCGACGAGCGGTCAACGCTGCCCGTGCCGCCCAGGAGGTATGGGGTGCCACGTCGCCGTCCGACCGTGGGCGTCATCTGAGGGAAGCAGCGCTCGCCTTGGACTCGGCGGCGGCCGATCTCGCTGAGTTGAACGCCCGGGAAACAGGCCGGCCTGTGGAAGAAGCGTTGGCCGGCATTGCGGCCGGTGTCTCAACGCTGGAGCAATACGCGGAGCTTGGACCTATCCACCGCGGCCACAGCCTGAGGGGCAATCTCCTGGCGTCCGACTACACGGTTGCCGAACCCCGTGGCGTCGCCGTTCTTTTGACCCCCTGGAACGATCCCGTGGCTGTTGCCTGTGGACTGATCGGGGCCGCCCTGGTGACCGGGAATACGGTGATCCACAAGCCAAGCGAAAGGTGCCCCCACCTTGGCGAACTGCTCGGCGAGGTCCTGGCTCCGGTATTCCCGCCGGATGTCCTGATAACCATCACCGGTGGCCCGGAGATCGGAACACTCCTCACTGAGCAGGCGGGAGTGGCAGTGGTGGCGCACGTAGGCTCCAGCGAAGCCGGGGCAAAGATTGCGCGCAGTTCGCTGCAGAACGCGGCGCATGTGATCAGGGAAAACGGGGGCAACGATCCCCTTCTGGTGGATGACGACGTCGACCCCGTCTGGGCGGCCCGGCAAGCTGCGATCGGCGCGTTCAGCAATAGCGGGCAGATCTGCACGTCAGTGGAGCGGATCTACGTTCACCGCTCCATCGCGGAGGCATTCTGCACAGCGCTGGAAGCGGAAGCGCGCCAACGGAACGACGCCGGTGCCTTGGCGCCGCTGGTGGATCTCCGCATGCGGGAGGCGGTTCACCAACAGGTAGCGGCTGCTTTGGAGCAGGGAGCCAGGGCGGTTGAAGGCGGCGACGTGCCGGAAGGCCCGGGCGCTTATTACCCAGCGACCGTTCTCCTGGACTGCACCGGCAGCATGGACATCATGACAAAAGAGACGTTCGGACCGGTGGCACCAGTACAGGTGGTGGACAGTTTCGACGAGGGCCTGGCCCTGGCTGCGGCAGGACGTTACGGCCTCGCTGCGACTGTAATGACGGGAAGGATCGCCCACGCCCAGCGCGCCATCGCCGGACTCCCGGTGGGCACTGTCAAGATCAACGAGGTCTTTGGCGGGGCGCCCGGCGGCTCTGCCCAACCGCGTGGAGAGAGTGGCGATGGCTTCGGGTACGGGCCGGAACTGCTGGATGAATTCACCCGCGTCAAGGTGGTCCACATTGCCGCTGCCCCTGAGCCTGACTTCGCTCCCGAGGCTGACACTGCTCCTGAACTTGCCGCTCCCGCGAGTATTGCGCTTCTTCGCACAGAACGTGCCGCCGGCGTCGACGGCAGCGTGGACGGTCAGCCATGACGGAACTCTCCGAGCAGCGGGGCCTCGCGGACTGGCTGCCCGGCAGGCTCGCCGCTACGTCTCCCGCCATTACCGTGATGGGCGACGTCATCCTCGATGGCTGGTGGAGCGGTGCCATCAACCGTATGTGCCGTGAGGCCCCGGCGCCGGTGGTGGAAATTAACCGGAGGGACTTCGCTCCCGGCGGCGCCGCCAATACCGCCATGAACCTCGCTGCCCTGGGGGCCCGGGTCAGCATTGCGGGAATAATCGGCCGGGATGAGGCAGGCCGGGAACTCAAGAGGCAGCTGCAGGACGCAGGCGTGGACGTCCGGAATCTGGTGGACCATGCGGACATGGTCACCACCACCAAGACCCGCGTCAGCAGCAGCGGGCAGGTCCTGCTCCGTTTCGATGATGCCGCCCGGGCCATTCCCCTCGAAGCGGTGAATGCGCTGGCGGACACTGTGGCCGATTCCGTCAAGGGACAGGATGCCGTTGTCCTGTGCGACTACAGTTCCGGCGCGCTTGAAGGTCCGGTCCGGAGCACCCTCCTGGATGTACTTTCCGACCGGCAGGCAGGACTTCTCACGGTCGTGGACGCACACGATCCGCGCCCCTGGGCACGCCTCCAACCGGACCTTGTGACTCCCAACGCTCAGGAGGCTGCACGGCTGCTGGGCCTTCGGTTGTCCGACGACGACGACCGCCCCGCCGTTATCGAAAGCAACCGGGACCGGCTGATCGAAGCAACCGGGGCAAAGGCCGTGGTGGTCACACTCGACCGGGACGGCACGGTACTGCTGCCCGCCGCGGGCACCACCCACCGCACCTGGGCGCGGCCGGCCGCGGAAAAGCAGGCATCAGGGGCCGGGGACACTTTCGTGGCTGCCCTGACCCTGGCCCGGACTGCGTCCCTGCCCCTCACCACCAGCCTGGACCTCGCCCAGGCTGCTGCCGACGTGGTGGTGCACCATGCCGGTACCTCGGTGTGCGGAACTGCAGAGCTCAGCCGGTACCTCGAAAGCTTCGTGGATACCGCGCTTAGTGCTGACGAACTGGTGCGCCATGTTCAAGCCCACCGCAGCGAAGGCCGCAGGATCGTCCTGACCAACGGTTGCTTCGACGTGCTGCACCGCGGCCACACGAGATACCTCAACCAGGCCAAGCAATTGGGTGACATCCTGGTGGTGGCGCTCAACAGTGATGATTCCGTCCGAAAGCTCAAAGGTCCCGGCCGGCCGATCAACACGGTGGCTGACCGGGCAGCCGTGATTGCCGCGCTGAGCTGCGTGGACTACGTGACGGTTTTCGATACTCCGACCCCCATCCCGTTGATCGAGGCGGTCCAGCCCGAGATCTACGCCAAGGGCGGCGATTACACGCCGGAAATGCTCGCCGAGACCCAGGCCGTTGAACGCTACGGCGGCAAAGTGACCATCCTGGATTACGTCGCAGAATTGTCCACTACCGCCGTCGTGGAGCGAATCAGGAAGGGCGATAGCGCTGCACTTGGAGACAGTGCCGTTGACGGTGCTGTCAGCGACGGTGCTGTGAACTAACGTTCGGGCGTCAGCAACTAGGGTTAAGGCATGACTAAAGCAGTGACCGGCTGATGGGGCGGAAGGGCAGAGCCGGTAAAACCGCCGGAAGCGCGATGGCCGGAAAGTCTGTGCCGGGAGTGGTGGAGATACCCAAAGGAACCCGCCCGGCAGGACCTGCGGAAGGTGTCTACTACATCGATACCGGCGACTGCCAGCTGATCGCGGACCAGGACAACTCAACGGGCTGGCTCCTGCGGATCAACGGGGTCATGAGCTCGCACATCGACCTGGCTGACCCGCTGCTCCTCGAATTCGAGTACATGCGCTGGATGTCCGCCTTGGTCGAGTCCCGCTGGCCGCCGGAGTCCAAACCCAAGCTAAGGCTTCTGCACCTCGGCGGCGGAGCATGCTCCCTTGCCCGGTATTTCCATGCCGCCTATCCCGAGGCCCGCCAAGTGGTGGTGGAACTGGACGGCAAACTGGCCGAATACGTCCGCGGCTGGTTCGATCTGCCGAAAGCCCCCATGCTGCGCCTGCGCGTGGGTGAAGCCCGCGAGGTTACCGAAACCCTCACCCCGCAAACGCGGGACGTCATCATCCGGGATGTCTTCGCGGGAGCCTTCACGCCGCGTTCCTTGACCACCAGGGAATTCAACCGGCACGCCCGCCGCGTCCTCGCGCCGGGAGGAATGTACGTCGTGAACTCGGGAGATGCTCCTGACCTGAAGAATGCCCGGGAGGACGCCGCCACCATTGCGGATACCTTCGAGCACACCATGATCATTGCGGACCCGGCCATGCTGAAAGGCCGCCGCTACGGCAATATGGTCATGGCCGGGAGCGACCAGCCGTTCGACGACGATCCCCGGTTGACCCGCCGGCTCCTCGGCGGCGGCGTCCCCGCCCACATCTGGGACGATGCCAAGGTGCGTGCTTTCGCCGCTGGTGCACCGATCCGCCGCGATCCTGTCGAACTGCTGGATCCGATGGAAACCGTGGACGTCCCCTAAGTTTTCCCCTGGGTTATACCCAGCAGCGACTTGCGGTGCGTCATTGTCTGCTCGCGCAGGGCATGGACGACGGCGGCGACAGCGGGGCGGCGCATGGAATCCGGACGCAGGACCATCCAGTAGGGGAGGCGCTCGGCAAATTTCTCCGGCATCAGCCGCACCAGATCCTCATGGAGGTCGCCCATGAAGCACGGCAGGAAGCCTATTCCGGCTCCGGCCCGGGTGGCCTCAACATGGACGAAAACATTCGTGGAGCTGAGTCCATCCTTCATCTCGGGAACCAGCCTGCGTGGAGCATCCAGGTCATCCACCTGCAGCATGGAATCCACGAAGTAGACCAGGGGATGCTGCGCCAGCTCGGCCACCGTGGCCGGGGTTCCGTTGGCGGCCAGGTATCTCCTCGAGGCATACATACCGAGCACGTATTCGCCCAACCGGAAGGCCTCAGCACGATGCACCTGGGGCTCTCCGACCACCACCTCGATATCCAGGCCCGACCGCTGTTGGAGCGCGCGCCTGGTCACCGTGACGATTTCCACAGTCAGCCCGGGATGGTTCTTTCGCAACCGCGCCACTGCCGGGGCGGCAATGTACGCGCTGAAGCCGTCGGTAGCTGTCATGCGGACGACGCCGGTAATCGGGTCAGGTGCCTTCCCTGACGGCCCCAGTGTATCCACCGCCGCCTCCACCTGCTCGGCAACTGCCACGGCCTGGGCACCCAGCTCGGTCAGCTCCCAACCTCCGGCAGCGCGAGCCAGCACCCTGCCTCCCAGAGTTTTTTCCAATGCCGCTATCCTGCGTGAAACGGTGGTGTGGTTCAGACCCAAAGCCTGGGCCGCCGTCGTGAATTTTGCCGAGCGGGATACCGCGAGCAGCACCAGCAGGTCGTCAGGATTAATGTCCATATCTGCAATTCTGCACACGAGTGGTGCTTCATTGCCCATTGAACCGCAACATTTGGAAAGTAATACTCAGGAATGCACAAACCTGCCTGGTTTGGAGGGCGTTGAGCTAAGGAATGGCTGGACCATGGAAAAGGGAAACATGCTGAACGGCAGGAAAGCGCTGGTCACTGGCGGCGCGAGCGGAATCGGAGCGGCCTGCGTGCGGGCTCTTGCAGATGCCGGGGCAAAGGTGGTCGTGGCCGACGTCGATCACGCTGGCGCCACCCGTTTGGCCGACGAAGTGGGCGGTACTGCGTGGGCGGTTGACCTGCTGGACGTGGGATCGTTGGAGGCACTGAGCCTGGACTGCGACATATTGGTCAATAACGCCGGAATCCAGCGCATCAACACCCTGCACGAGTTCGACCCCGCCGACTTCCGGCAACTCCTTGCGCTCATGCTGGAAGCGCCGTTCCTTCTCATCCGCGCGGCGCTGCCGCACATGTATGCGAACGGCTTTGGACGCATCATCAACGTTTCCTCGGTCCACGGGATCCGCGCGTCTCCCTTCAAGGGCGCCTATGTTGCCGCCAAGCATGGGCTCGAGGGCCTGAGTAAGGTAACGGCCCTTGAAGGCGGGGAGTATGGGGTCACGTCCAACTGCATCAACCCGGGCTACGTCCGCACGCCGCTGGTGGAATCTCAGATAGCAGATCAGGCCAAGGTCCACGGTATTCCGGAAGCCGAAGTCCTGGCCAAGGTCATGCTCACGGAGAGCGCAGTAAAGCGCCTCGTTGAACCCGAAGAGGTAGCTTCGCTGGTTGCATGGCTGGCGTCCGACCACGCCGGGATGGTGACCGGCGCCAGCTATACGATGGATGGCGGCTGGTCGGCGCGTTAGTCGCGAGGGCACGTTGGCGAGGAGAGGACCCGGGTCGCCGCACGGGAGGGCTGGGACCTAGGTTTTGGTGCCGGTCAGGGCGAGGGTTCCGCCCAGGCCGATCATCATCACACCGCCGGTAGTCCCCACAGCAGCAACCCTGCGCGGGGAGCGGGCAAACCATTGCCGGGCGGTACCCGCCGCAAGGGCCCAGGCGCTGTCGGACACCACAGCTATCAGCAGGAACACCAGGCCCAGCGTGGCAAGCTGCCATGGAATCTCGCCTGCGGAGTAGTCAACGAACTGCGGCAATACGGCCACGAAGAACATCAATGACTTTGGATTGGTGGCTCCCACGAGGGTGCCTTCCCTGAGGACACGTCCGGTGGAGGACCCGCGGACCGGGTCCGCCGTCGTCGTTCCCTGTCCGCGATGCCTGATGGCGCGGATGCCCAAGTAGACCAAATATGCTGCGCCGGCGAACTTGATCACGGTGAACAACACCACCGATTGCGTCAGGACGACGCCGAGGCCCACTGCAACCGCTGCTACCTGGAGAAGTTCCCCGAGGGTATTGCCCAGGACACTCAGCAGCCCGCCTTTGCGCCCCAGGGCCAGGGATCGGCCCACCACAAACAGGACGCTGGGGCCGGGAATGGCAATGAGCACGAAGGCAGCAAGCGAAAAAGCAACAAGGTTACTCAACGGGACCATGCTTGATGGTAGTCCTATGCCCTGCCTTTGGTCAGCAGCTGCGGCAGGCACTCTCCGGGGAGCACGAGCCTGATGTCAGCCGGCCGGCTTTCGTCTTTCCCGAGCGAGGAGAATCAGTTCCCTGGAAACGGCTTCCAGGCGATCGGCCCTCGTGGCCGGCCTTCTCTTCGGGCGTGTCGGCCCGGGGGAACACTGATATGACTCAGCGTTGTCGCGGGGCGGGACTGACTGCTCGGGCTCGAAGGCAGGTCCGGAGGTACGGAGAGGGTCGTGGAAGATCAGCTCCGGTCCTTTTGGAGAAAGAGCTGAGAACAACGTTTCAGCCAACGGACATACCCAGATCAACATGGACAGCGAACAGCAAGGAACTCAGGGCAATGATTCCCGTACAGGCCAGCACCAAGGAGCTATCGCTGAATGCCTTCCAGCGCCTTGCGCCTGGGGCTGAGCGCGGAACGCGCAAGACTGCGCATGTGCTGGTCAGGAGTGCGGCCGCGATGAGCACGGTCAGGCTCAACATGACGCCCACGGAGATACACCATTGTTTTGTAGCATTCCCCTCTGCCTTTCCGGTTCCACTCTTGTATGCCGGGCAAATGCCCTCATGCAGTCTATCGTCAACTGTTGACAATTACTAGAGAGAAATCAAATTTGCCAGTCCTGCATGGGAATGCCCATCACTGTCCTGGCGGCAGCAGCCCTGAGGCCGTCCGGGACCATTGGACGAGCTGGACTCCGCAGTGGTTGGAACTATGCCGCAGTGGTTGGAACTATGCCCGAGACGTTTTTTTAACTGTTTCTCTTTTGTCGTCCCTCTGCGCCGTGAGATCGTCAACGGCTGTCTGCATGTGCCGTTTGATGGCCTTCAGGAGTCCTGCCTTGTTGCCCGCCGCCAGTAGATCCAGCAGCTTCTGGTGTTCCTCCACCAGGGCGTCTATACGGGGATAGGCCACTTCGAGGTTGAGGATACACATCCTCGACTCCGCTGCCAGGGTCTCGTAAATCCGGATCAGGCGGGTGTTGCCTGTGCCGGAGACGAAGGCTGTGTGGAACTGCATGTCCAGCCGTGCAATTGCCTGCCAGTCGGATACAGCAACCTGCTTCGCCATGTCTTCGATGATGCCCGTCAGGATCTGGCAGGTGTCCTTCACCCGCTCCTCGCCGGCAGCCAGCAAAGCTTCTGCCGCCGTTGTTTCCACCGCCTCGCGGACCGCATAGATCTCCTTGATGTCCTCGTTGGAGAGTTCCAGGACGAACACTCCACGGTTGCGGTGGCTGACCAGGAGGCCCTCCTGGGACAGCCGCTGCAGCGCCTCGCGGACCGGGCCCCTGGACGAATGCAGCTGGCTTGCCAGGACAGACTCATTGATCTGCTCACCTGGACGGAAAATCCCTTGGACAATCTGTTCCCGCAACTGGTCTGCGATCAGCTGCGCAGTAGGTCTTCCCTCCAGTGCAAACAGTCCCTCAAATGCCGCCATTGCTGTTCCCCTCACTTCATTCCTGGGCTATTACCTTCATAGACAGTATTGGACTCGTGAGCCCTTCAAACCGCATCGGGCGCTTACGGCGAGTTATCCGTCCATCAGAGCAGCGCCGCTCGCGATTTCAGTCGATGTCCTTCAGGACGGACTGGGGCCGAAGGACTTTCGGATTCCCCGGTCAAGAATCGTTCCCTCGTCGCTCATCGGGCAGCGCCTTCCGGGTCGGTCAGCACAACGGGTTTGGCCTTCTGGGGGAGCCTGGAGGTTGCGCGGGAGTATTTCTGCTCGAGCTTGGACTGCGGGTAGCTCAGCAGCAGCGTCATCACGAGGTACCAGAGGCTGGCAACGATCAGCAGCGGGATGGTCTCGTAAGTGCGGGCGTAGATCAGCTGGGCGCTCTGAAGCAGTTCCGCCACACCGAGCACGCTGACCAGCGACGTTTCCTTGAACATACCGATGACCTGGTTGCCGGTCGCCGGGATGATCGAGGGCATCGCCTGCGGAATGATTACCTTGCGCATCTTCATGCCGGCGCTCATACCCAGTGAATCTGCGGCCTCTATCTGGCCCTTGCCCACCGAGGAGAATCCACCACGGATGATCTCGGCCATGTAGGCGGCCTCGTTCAGGGTCAGGCCTACCAGGGCCGCGGTGATGGGCGACATCAACGTGTTCATATCGATTGCTGTGCTGATGTCCGTAAATGGAATTCCGATAGACAGGTTCGGGTAGAGCGCTGCAACGTTGAACCAGAAAATGAGCTGCACCAGGACCGGCGTACCCCGGAAGATGGTGATGTATACGCCCGCCGTTGCCGCAACGGGTTTGATGCTGGAGGACCTCATGATCGCCAGCACCAGTCCCAGGAGGGTTCCGAGGGCCATGCTGGCAACCGTCAGGAAAATGGTGAGCATGAGCCCGCGGATAATGGTCTCGTGGGTAAAATACCTCGCAACCACGCCCCACTTGAAGTTGGGGTTGGTGGATACGGAGATCAGGATGCCCAGCCCGAACAAGCTGGACAGCACCCACGCGACGTACTCGAAGGTACTGCGACGCTTTAGCCTGGGTTTGAGGGCCGGGTCCATAGCACCCGTGGATGTCTCATTTGATCGACGAACTATTTTCAGCACGGGCGTCTCTCTAGTTGAGCTTGGCTTCGGTGATGGCGCCTTCTTCGAGGCCCCAATTGGCGAGTGACTTCTTGTATTCGGGGCTGTCAAGAACGGACTGAACAGCGGCCTGCAACGCTGGCGTCAACGGCGAGCCCTTTTTCAAGGCAACGGCAACCACATGATCCGAACGTGTGTCCACCTGTGGAGTGAGAACCGTGAAAGTGTCCGGCTGCTGTTCGTCTGCCCAGACGAGTGAAACAGTGTCGTACAAGATGCCGTCAACGCGCTTGGAAGCCAGCTGCGTCAGGGCTTCCTGGATGTTGGGAAGCGTGACGCCATTGATGGCTGGCTTGCCCTCTTCCTCGCACGTCCACCTTGAGACGTTCGGCAGGTGCTTCAGCTGGGCGTTCGAGCCCTTGGTGACCGCAATGTTCCTGCCGCACATATCGTCGTTGGTGATGTTGAGGGGGTTCCCATGGGCAACTGCCACAGAAAGCCCTCCATTGAAGTAGTCGATCATGTCCAGGACTTTCAGGCGCTCGTCCGTGGGGGACATGGTGGTGGCGGTGAAGTCGTAGCGGCCGCCGTCGATACCGGGAATGATCGTGTCGAATGCGGTGTTCTCGAACTTCAGCTTCAGTCCAAGTTTCTTGGCAATCAGTCGTGCCATATCCGGGTTCAGGCCGATGGGGGTTGTGTTGTCATCGGCCAGGAACGTCGTCGGCGGGTAATGCAGGTCCATCGCGACCGTCACTTGGCCCTTGTCCTTGAAGGACTGCGGCAGGAGCCTGACGGCGGCCTCGTCAGGCTGGACCCCTTCTGAGATATCGGCGGTGTTCGAGGTCTTGGAGTCGTTACCGCCGGGGTCGTTGCCGGCACTCGGCCCGCACGCGCTGAGGACCAGCAATGCTGTGACTGCTGCAGCGAATGCCCTGACTTGGATTCCGGGTTTCATGCTTGCCTCCTTTGCACGACCCCCTCCGCTCTGTAGTTACAATGCAACCACCCAAATAGCAGATCGTCGACAGTTCACATGATTTTCTTTTTCTGTATCCCGTCAGGGTGTTGCCGTAAACAAAGAGAAGGCCAGATCCGATGGATCTGGCCTTCTCTTTTATGGAATTGTTGAGGGCGTGGGCGGGAGAGCCTTAGACGACGCTTTCCTGCTCTTCGCCGGACAAGGTGAGGTCCTCGACGGCCTTTTGCATGTGCCGTGCGATGGCTTTGTGGAGGGCCTCCCTGTCGCCCGCCGCCAGGAGATCCAGAAGGTTCTGGTGTTCCTGGACCAGAACGTCTATCCGGGGGTACGCGACCGCCAGATTGAGGATACACATCCTCGATTCCGCTGCCAGGGTCTCGTAAATGCGGATCAGGCGGGTGTTGCCTGTGCCGGAGACGAAGGCTGTGTGGAACTGCATGTCCAGCCGCGCAATTGCCTGCCAGTCTGATGCAGCAACCTGCTTGGCCATGTCTTCGATGACTGATGTCAAGACCTGGCAGGTGCCGTCCACCTGTTCCTGGCCGGCATCCAGCAGCGCGTCTGCAGCGGTTGTTTCCACAGCCTCGCGCACTGCATAGATCTCCCTGATGTCATCAATGGATAGCTCCAGGACGAAGACACCCCGGTTCCGGCGGCTGACCAGGATGCCCTCCTGGCACAGCCGCTGCAAGGCTTCGCGGACGGGCCCCCTGGAGGTGTTCAACTGACTCGCCAGCACAGACTCATTGATCTGCTCTCCCGGACGGAACATCCCCTGGACAATCTGTTCGCGCAACTGATCAGCGATCAGCTGCGCGGTGGGCCTTCCCTCCAGTGCAAACAGTGCTCCTGGTGCCGCCATTGACATCCCCCTCGTCTCACTTTTTGGCATTACTACATAGTTTCTAGATTGCTATTGCGGTGTATTTGTATTCAAGGAATTCCTCGATACCGATTTTGCCGCCTTCGCGTCCGAGTCCGGATTGCTTGATGCCGCCGAAGGGGGCTATCGGGTTGGAGACGAGGCCGGTGTTGATGCCGACCATTCCGACTTCGAGTTCGGCGGAGAAGCGCAGGGCCTTGGCCGTGCTTTCGGTGAACACGTAGCCGACCAGGCCCCATTCGGTGTCGTTGGCTACACGGAGCACGTCGTCTTCGCTGTCGAAGGTGCTGATGGCGGCGACGGGTCCGAAGATTTCGGTGTTCATCAGGTCAGCGTCCAGGGTCACGTCGGTCAGGACGGTGGGGGTGTAGAAGTAGCCGGGGCCTTCGGGCCGGTTGCCGCCGGTGAGGACTTTAGCGCCCTTGGACACGGCGTCGGCAACGAGGCTTTCGACCTTGTCCAGGCCCTTCTGCTCAATCAGGGGTCCGACTTCGGTTCCGGCCAGGGCTCCGTTGCCGACCTGCAGTTCGGAGATTTTCTTGGCGAACTTCTCGCTGAATTCGGTGACGACTGAGCGGTGCACGAAGAAACGGTTCGCTGCAGTGCAGGCCTCGCCCATGTTCCGCATCTTGGCCTTCATGGCCCCGTCGACGGCTTTTTCGATATCGGCGTCGGCGAGGACGATGAACGGGGCGTTTCCGCCCAGTTCCATCGAGGAACGCATCACGTTCTCCGCGGCCTGGCGCAGCAGGATCTTCCCGACCCCGGTGGAACCGGTGAAGCTGATCTTGCGGGCGATGCCGCTGGCCGTCCAGTTCTCCACCACGGGCGCGGCGCTGGCGGTGGTTACGACGTTCAGCACACCGTCAGGCAGGCCCGCCTGGCGGAAAATATCCACCAGGGCAAGAGAGGTCAGCGGGGTCAGTTCCGCGGGCTTGAAGACCATGGTGCAGCCGGCCGCGACCGCGGGGGCGATCTTGCGTGCCCCCATGGCCAGCGGGAAGT
>NZ_JALLAN010000005.1 GCF_023062595.1 Arthrobacter rhizosphaerae | reverse complement strand
GGTATCCACTCGTACACTTCAACCCGGAAGAATCGGGCCGGCAGCTTGCACGGACGGCAAAACAAGAACAGAGCACTGTATTTCGGCTCCGGGGGACATTGGTGACCCCAGCGGGATTCGAACCCGCGTTACCGCCGTGAGAGGGCAGCGTACTAGGCCGCTATACGATGGGGCCGTGTACTTCCTCGGCATTTCTGCCTCGCGCACCGAAAGATTGTTTCACACTTTCCGTGAGCGTTTCAAATCCGTAATACCGATTTGAAGTTCTGAAATTGCGCTGTTTCCAGAAATATCTCAGAGCTGGGATACCAGGACTCGAACCTAGAATGACGGTACCAGAAACCGTAGTGTTGCCAATTACACCATATCCCAATGGAACTTTCGGGCCGGATCTGCGGGTCAAAACCCCCGCTCCCAGCGCCTCAGCACGAGTAATTACTTTACCCGAGAGTCTTGGCTCGCACAAATCGGGCGGCACTGAGCCCGGCCGACGCCCGCCCCGGGCAGCATTCATCGAAACTCTTGCCAATCTCCGTCAGCTAAGTTTACTCTCGGTAAGTTACTTCTGAGTAACAACCTGCATTGGGGCGCATGCCGCTTCCCGGTGAACCGTCGAGAGGAATCATCCGTGTCACAGAGTCGTGCCACCGCAAGTAAGGGTCCTTCACGTATCCAGCAGCTTGCCATCGCTGTTCTTGCTCTTTTACTTATTGCCCTGTTGAGTTTCTACACTCTGGTGACCGGCCGGATCGCTGATGGTTCTGCCCGCCTTAAAGACGGCGCCGGCCAGGCCGCTGCCGGCGCCGAGAGGCTCAGTGAAGGGGCGGGAAAGCTGGCAAGCGGAGCTACGCTCGCTGATACCGGCGCAGGAAAGCTGTCGGAAGGTGCGCAAAAGGTCAATGCCGGGATCACCGGCAGTCTGGCCCCGGGAGCTGAACTGTTGGAGTCCGGAGCCCACAAGCTGGCTGCCGGGGCCGGCAAGATCCAGGCAGATGTCGCAAACAAGCTTGCCCCCGGGGTGTACAAGGTCGACGACGGCGCGAGACGCCTCGCCGACGCCGCCACCAAATTGTCAACGGCCCTCACACCTACGCAGGCGGGGAACGCCGAGAACAATCTGGCTGACGGAGCGACGCAACTGAACAACGGCGCAGCTCTCCTGGAGACAGGAGCGCAGCAACTGCACGCGGGCACCGTGCAGCTGAAGGGGTACCGGGGAGCGAACAACGATCCGGCTGCCGGCACAGGCACGGCGGCTCTCGCCCAAGCGCTCGAACTGCTGCAGGCTGCCGCCGAAGACCCGGTCCAAGGCCTGGTCCCGCTCTCGGTCGTCAAGGACAAGATCGCCAGGATTACGGCGGGAGCCCAGCGACTCGACGGAGGCGCGGCCCAGCTGGAGGCTGGTGCGGCGCTCCTTCAGGACGGAAGTGTCCAGCTCCACGCGGGGTCCGGGAGGCTTACCTCCGGGTTTGAAACATTGGCCCAAAAACTGAACAGCGAGGATCCCAACAGCCCTGGACTGGTTCTGGGCACACAGCTCCTGACAGATGGGACCGCGAAGCTGCGCACGGGAATGGACGGCGTTCCTGGTGACCCCGAACGGCCTGGGCTTCTGAAAGCGACGACGAGCGTCAGTGAAGGCGGCACCCGGCTCGCCGACGGTGCCTCGGCACTCAACACGGGAATCAAGGGCAATGCCTCCAACCCCTCGAGTCCCGGTCTCCTCAATGGCTCACAGGCCCTTGCTGCCGGTGCGTCAAAGCTATCGGAGGGTAACGCCGCGCTGGCTGCCGGCTCGTCGGAGTTGGCCGCGGGCGCGGGAACGCTTTCCAGGGGCAACGCCGAAATTGCTGCCGGAACGGACACCCTTCATTCGAGCGCGGCCGCCGTCTCGCCGTCGAGTGCCTTGGACCTTTCCGGCACCGCAGCGGCACTCGCCCTGGTCTGCATTCTCTGCGTGGGAGGGGTGGCAGCCTTTATGATTCTGCGGAACAGAAAGAGGCAGCACGAAGCCAACTAAGGCAGCAGTTCGGCGAGGGTGCTGACTTCCCTTCCGGTGAAATCCGTTGCCGGCTGACCGGTTCGGTTGAGCCACACTCCGAGCAGGCCAGCGGCAGTGGCCCCTTCGGCGTCGAGCAAAGGATTGTCGCCCACGAAAAGGGTTTCGGCGGCGGGGATTCCCAGAAGCCGGACGCCCTCGAGGTAGATCGCAGGATCAGGCTTCGGGACTCCAACAGTGTCAGTGCCGACCAGCAGCCGGATGCGTTGCAGTCCGGCATTGTCAAGCTTTGCCCTTTGATAGTCATGGACGTTGTTGCTTACGGCGCCGTAGGGAATCCCGGCGGCGTCGAGGGCATCCAGCAGGGGCCCGACGTCGTCAAAGGCGCGGACGTAGCCGGGCTGGATCCGGGCATAGGAGGTGAGCCAGTTGCGGGCTTCCTCCCCCTCCCCCAGATCCACGCCGAAATGCCCTAAGGCCGCCCGTCCCCGAAGGAGTCTTTGCTCGTTGAACGTCAGTTCGCCGGCCAGGTAACGGTCGAAATAATGGGTGGTCTCATGGGTGAAGATCCTGCCGAACTTCTCCCACCCCCCCTGATCCAGCCCGGGTAGGAGGTGCTCGCTGACATCACGCAGGGCAGTGGTCATGGAAAACTCAAGATCCACCAAGGTGTCGTCAATATCGAACAGGACCCCCTGCACTGCTCCGAATTCCCTTCGCAGGGCTCCCTCCACTGGCTGGGTCATCAGCCGCGGAACGCCTGCAGGCGCTTCAGTGAAGACTCCTTGCCCAGAATGACCATGGATTCGAACAGAGGCGGCGAAATGCGCCTCCCGGATACAGCGGTGCGCACGGGACCGAAAGCGAGACGGGGTTTGATTCCCATGCCTTCGACCAACGCCTCCTTCAAGGCGGTCTGGATATTTTCGGCGCTCCAGTCCGTGACGGGGTGGAGCGCGGCAACGGCGGCGTCCAGCACCTCCGTGAGGTTCTGCGGGAGTCCCTTCCGCGCGTCGTCCGCGACGTCGATCGCGTCGTCGTTCTTGAACAGGAACGCCAGCATCTCAGGCGCTTCCCCCAGCAGGGCAATCCGCTCCTGGATCAGCGGTGCGGCCTCGCTGAGAACCTCCTGCTCACGTTCAGTAAGGGACTCGCCCACAAGGCCCGCGGCGCGGAGGTACGGAACCAGGCGGTTCCGGAAATCCTCAGCTTCCAACATCCGCACGTGGGTGCCGTTGATGGCCTCGGCCTTTTTGATATCGAACCTGGCCGGGTTTGCAAGCACGTCGTGAACGTCAAAGAACTCGATGAGCTGGTCCACTGTGAAGATGTCTTCGTCGGCGGACAGGCTCCAGCCCAGGAGGGAAAGATAGTTCAGGAGGCCCTCGGGGATGAAGCCGCGGTCACGGAGCAGGAAGAGGTTGGACTGCGGATCGCGCTTGGACAGTTTCTTGTTGCCCTCACCCATGACATAGGGCAGGTGCCCGAACTCGGGAAGGTACTGGGCGACGCCCAGCTTGATGAGTGCGTTGATCATGACTACCTGGCGGGGCGTCGAGGAGAGAAGGTCCTCTCCTCGCAGCACGTGGGTGATACCCATGAGGGCATCGTCTACAGGATTAACCAGTGTGTAGAGCGGTGAGCCGTCTGCCCTGACGATCACATAGTCAGGGATACTCCCGGCTTTGAAAGTGATCTCGCCTCGAACCAGATCTGTGAACGTTACGTCCTCATCCGGCATACGCATACGGAGCACAGGCTCGCGGCCCTCTGCCTTGAACGCGGCAATCTGCTCCTGCGTGAGCTCACGGTCAAAGTTGTCATAGCCCAGCTTGGGGTCGCGGCCGGCGGCCCGGTGGCGTGCTTCAACCTCCTCCGGGGAGGAGTAGCACTCGTAGGCGTGGCCACCGTCAACAAGCCGGGAGACGACGTCTTTGTAAAGGTCAAGCCGCTTCGACTGGCGGTAGGGTTCGTGCGGCCCTCCGACCTCAACGCCTTCTTCCCACGTGATGCCCAGCCACTTCAGGGCCTCAAGCAGCTGCTGGTAGCTCTCCTCGGAATCGCGCGCTGCATCCGTGTCCTCAATCCTGAAGACGAAGGTGCCCTTGGTGTGTTTGGCATAGGCCCAGTTGAACAGGGCCGTACGGATGAGGCCGACGTGCGGCGTACCGGTGGGCGAGGGGCAGAAGCGGACACGCACCTTTGAAGCAGAGTCGGTGGGGGCGGCAGCAGCGTCGAGGGCGTCGTTGGGCACGGAAGGAGTAGTCATAGTGCGTCCAACTTTACCGCCTGCCGGGGACGCCGTCCGCGATCCGGGGAGCGTCCCCTCACTGCACTCCGTCAGCGGCTACGCCGCATCAGTCAGCGGCGGACTACAGGGTTGGAGAGTCGGCCAATACCCTCGATCTCGACTTCGTAGCGGTCCCCTGCCTGTACCAGGCCGACGCCGGCAGGAGTGCCGGTCATGATGACGTCACCGGGAAGGAGAGTGAAGGCCTGCGACACGATGGAAACGAGCTCACGGACACCACGGATCATCTGGCTGGTGCTGCCGTCCTGACGCAGTTCGCCATTGAGGCGGCCCCGGATTGAGAGGTCTTCGGTATCCAGTTCGGTTTCGATCCAGGGACCCAGGGGCGCAGACGTGTCAAAGCCCTTGGCCCTGGCCCACTGCAGGTCTGTTTTCTGCACGTCCCGCGCCGTCAGGTCGTTCCCGCAGGTGTATCCGAAGATGACGTCGTCGACCCGCTCTTCCGGGACATCCTTGCAGATCCGCCCGATGACGACGCAGAGTTCAGCCTCGAAAGATACTTCGTCGGAGAACTCGGGCAGCACTATGGGGTCATTGGGCCCGATTACTGAGGTGTTGGGCTTCAAGAACAGCAGCGGATGAGCTGGGACTTCGTTGCCGAGCTCGCGGGCATGTTCAACGAAATTACGGCCCACCCCGATGACCTTGCTGCGAGGAATGATGGGGGCGAGGAGACGGACATCCTCCAGCTTGTGCCTGACACCTGTGCGCTCAACACCATGGAAGAAAGGGTCGCCGTTGATGACGGTGATCTCCTCGCTTCCAGGCTGGCCTTCAACAACGCCGTAGACGGGATCAGAATCAACAACAAACCGGGCGATACGCATGGTTTCCAGCCTACCGTCTTCGGCGGGACGTCCTCTTCCGGCAGATTATCGGCGGAGGTACGCCAGCTGGGCAGCAACGGAATTCTCTGCAGCTTTGCGGACGTCAGGGCCGACGTCGGAATAGACCAGGTCCGTTACCTCGTGAACCCCGGCCCGGTCCCCCAGTACGTTCAGCGCCCTCCGGATCTGCTCCAGACGGTCCAGCCGGTGAGACCGGTAAGCGCGGACCACGGTGTCCAGCGCAGGCAGCACCGGGCCGTGGGCAGGAAGCACCATTGCCGGCCCCAGCTGCTCCAAGCGGTCCAGGGAGGCAAGATAGTCGGCGAGGGATCCATCCGGAAAATCGAGGACAGTGGTCCCCCTGCCCAATACGGTGTCGCCTGTCAGCACAGCGCCGTCGGGACCGTCATCCGGCAGATGAAAACTCAGTGAGTCTGACGTGTGGCCAGGAGTCGCGAGCACCCTCAGTTCCACCCCGCAGGCCCGGATGATCTCGTTGTCGGTCAGAACAGGGCCGCCGTGGCAATGGACCGGATCCGCCGCGCGAACAGGAGCGCCCGTGATGTGGTGGAGGCGGGCCGCCCCTCCGGTGTGATCAGGGTGCCGGTGCGTGATCAGGATCAGCGCCACGCCGGTGCCGGCGAGCTCTTGGAGATGCCCTTCATGCAACGGCCCTGGATCCACCACAACGGCCGCCGGGCCACCCGCCGCCCGCACTATGTATGAGTTGGTGCCCTCCAAGCTCATCGGCCCGGGGTTGGGGGCCAGGATGAACTGCGTCAGGGCTGAGCTGCGGTGCACGATGGGGCCGGAAGCTGAAGTCACCACCCCATCTTTGCATCGACCCCGGCATAGTCACCTTCTGCACCGGAATAGAACACCCAGCGGCCCGGGTTGATCTCCAATGAAGAACCACACCATCTCCACCAGGAAGCCGGAACCAGCCATCATGAGCACAACCACGCTTGCAGAACTCCTCGCCGAAGCTGATGCTGCCGGCCACGATCATGCCGCAACGGAGAAGAACAGCGGACTCCAGCACATCCACAACCACGCAACTGGCAGCATTGTCTGGTTTCCCACGTGGAAGAAGTTCCGCGAGACCGCCGACTGGAGCGAGGCGGTGGACGCAGCGGCCGAGGATCTGCGGTCAGGCTCAGGATCCGTGGAAGAAAGGGCGGCCAAATTCCTGGCGGACGACCTGGCCCTACTCCTGAAGCGCGCCGCGGCCTCCACCGACGTCAATGCATTCGTCGAGGAGAACCTCAGGCATCACCTGACCCGGACCTGGGCTGTGGCCGATGCCGTCGCCAAGGCGGCAGGGAAGGATCTGCCCACCGGCAGCACCACGCCGTCCTATTTTGCCGACTATCCCTACGACGTTTACGCGCAGGACGGCGGTGTCTTTGCGACCACGCTGTGGAACGACATCATTGATGCCCGCCGCAACCAAGCCCTGGCGGATGAAGCCGCACGGAAGGCCCTGAAGCCTGTCTCGCGCAAGGCATTGAAGAACGCTGCCCGGAAGGCCGCCCGGCGCTGATGCGCAAAGCGCCAGCCTCTGGTCTGGCAGGTGTTAAAAGGTCGACGGCGGCTGCCGGGCACTGTGTTCTTGTTGCCGCAGTGCCGGGCAACCGCCGTCGTACTTACACTCTTGGGTGAGAGCCGCTGCTAGGCGAGCCGGGTAAGCCAGCCGTGCGTGTCCTCGACCGTTCCAGTCTGGATGCCCAGCAGCTGTTCACGGATAGCCATGGTGGTCTCCCCCGCCGTCGCGTCTTCAGACCCGATGAATTCAGTAGCGTCCTTCAGCACGCCGATGGGGGTGATGACGGCCGCAGTGCCGCAGGCAAAGACTTCGGTGATCTCGCCTGAGGCCACTCCGTCACGCCATTCATCGAGGGTGATCTTGCGTTCGCTGACCTGGCGGCCCATGTCTTTGGCCACCTGGATGACGGACATCCGGGTGATGCCCTCAAGGATGGTGCCTGTCAGCGCCGGTGTGGCCAGGGATCCGTCCTTCAGGACGAAGAAGACGTTCATGCCGCCCAGTTCCTCGACGGCATTGTCATTGAACTGGTCAAGGAACAATACCTGCTTGCAGCCGTGGGCTTCGGCTTCCTGCTGGGCGATCAGGGACGCTGCATAGTTGCCGCCGCATTTTGCGTCACCCGTGCCGCCACGGCCGGCGCGGGCATAGTCGCGCGAGATCCAAATGGAGACGGGCTTGAGTTCGCCACCAAAGTAGTTTCCTGCCGGGGAGGCAATGACCCTGAAGGACACTTCACGGGCGGCCCGCACGCCCAGGAATGCTTCGGTGGCGATCATGAAGGGGCGAAGGTAGAGGGCTTCGCCGTCGCCCGAAGGTACCCATTCCTTGTCCGCCGCGACGAGCTCACGAATTGCTCCCAGGAAGTACTCTTCCGGAAGCTCCGGGAGCGCCAGCCGCCGGGCTGACTTGTTCAGGCGAGCTGCATTCGACTCAGGCCGGAAGGTCCAGATGGAGCCATCGGCGTGGCGGTAGGCCTTGAGGCCTTCGAAGATTTCCTGGCCGTAGTGGAAGACGGCGGCCGAAGGGTCCAGGGTAATTGGCCCGTACGCCTCCAAGCGGGGGCTGTGCCAGCCACCTTTTCCTTCGGCGTCAACGCTGTAGTCGACGACGGCGGTGTGGTCGGTAAAGTGGTCGCCGAATCCTGGGTTCGCCAGGATGGCCGCACGCTCATCAGCTGACTTCGGGTTTGCCGAAAGTTGCTGGGTGAATTCGACGCCATGGGCAGTCTGAGTCATGGTTCCTCCACGGTTGGCTGCCTGATGGTAAACGTGGTTCAGCCTCGAACCACGGCAGCAGTTTGGTGATTCGAAACTAGCTTACGCCTGCTGGCCGGACGGGTCGGACCTACAGTGCGGCCGCGATCGCGTCGCCGATTGCGGAGGTACTGCGGGCTTCACCGTTCCGGCTTTCGACGTCGGCAATTACCGCCGCCTCGACCTTCCGTGCCGCCTCAGAGTAGCCGAGGTGGTCCAGCAGGAGCGCTGCAGACAGGATGGCCGCCGTCGGGTCCGCCTTTTGCTGTCCTGCGATATCCGGTGCAGAGCCGTGGACGGGTTCGAACATGGAAGGCGCTGTCCGGTCCATGTTGAGGTTGCCCGAAGCAGCAAGACCAATGCCACCTGTCACGGCCGCCGCAAGGTCGGTAAGGATATCTCCGAAGAGGTTGTCCGTGACGATGACATCAAAGCGGGCGGGGTCGGTGACCATGAAAATAGTGGCGGCATCCACGTGCAGGTAATCGTGGCTGACCTCGGGGAACTCCTGGGCGACAGCCTCGACGGTGCGCTTCCACAAGTGACCGGCATATACCAGGACGTTGTGCTTGTGGACAAGGGTTACCTTCTTGCGCGGACGCTCGCTGGCCCGGCGGAAGGCATCGCGGACCACACGTTCCACTCCGTGAGCTGTATTCAGCGACACCTCAGTGGCTACCTCGTGGGGCGTTCCGCCACGGAGCGTGCCACCGTTTCCCACATAGGGGCCCTCGGTACCCTCACGGACCACCACGAAATCAATGGTGCCCGGGGTGGCAAGCGGACTTCCCACTCCCCCGTAGAGCCTGGACGGGCGCAGGTTGACGAAGTGGTCCAGGCTGAACCTCAGCTTGAGCAACATCTCGCGTTCTATGAGACCGGACGGTATCCGGGTGTCCCCCGGTGCTGCTCCCACGGCACCGAAAAGGATGGCGTCCCTGGTTCGCAGGTCCTCGAGGACCTCGTCGGGAAGAGTTTCGCCGCTCTCCAGCCAGTGCTGCGCGCCCAGTTTGTAGTGGGTCTGCTCAATGGCGACGCCTTCGGCGGCCGCCACTTTCTCCAGGACCTTCAGGGCTTCGGCAATGACCTCCGGGCCGATGCCGTCGCCGGGAATAACAGCAAGATCAATGGTGGATGCGCTCATGTTTTCAGGGTAGCCAAGCCATCCACATATTGGTCAAGCTGTCTCAAGATGCGAACAGCGCTAGCTTGCCCCAGCCGGCGAAGCCACCACCACAACATTCCTGCCCCAAGGATCTTCTGAGTAACAACTGACCAGAACGAGGCGGTTGGGCACCGCATCCCAGATCGGGCTGTCTTTCAGCGTGGACTTGGAATAGGTGGTGACCGACTCAACCTTGTAAGCCATAACACCGCTGGCCGTGGTCACCGTTAGTTCGTCACCGGGGTGTGCGGCCCAACTTAGGTGGTTGAAGGGAGCGTCCCGATCCAGCCAACTGTGACCGATGATGTATGTCGTGTCCGTCGACCCCGCACCCGGCGAGCCGAAGGGCGTCAGCCAGTACCCGTCCATTGTTACAGGCGGATCGATGCTTTGGGTGCCAGCATGCGGCTCCAGGGCATGGATCACCACGTCCATCTCTGCTTTGGGATACGTGACCCGCAAGGGGGCTGAAGAAACAGGAAGCGACCCGGCTCCCTGCCCGGGTATCGGCGTAACGGCAGGTCCGGCCGGCGACGGAGTGTCAGGTGTTGCAGGGGCCTGCGCTGATGCAGGCGGTGCTGGTTCCGGTGTTCCCAAGGTGTCAGGCGGTGCCGTTTCCGAGATGCTGATGGCTGCACTGATGGTCGGAGAAGGGACCCCGCTGCTGATGTCGTTGCCAGTGCCATAAGCACCGGTCGTTCCGTGGGCAAGCCAGGCGGTCAGAAGGCCCATCGCACAGATGGCAAGGATGAGCACATCCCTGCCCCGCAGAAGCAGACCGCGTTTGACGGGTCCCGGACTGCGGCGAATCCTGCGCTGACTTGCCATGGGGTACTCCTGGAATCCGGAAGTGGAAGGGCGGCTGCCACGAATACTTTTTCGTGGCACCCGCCCTTACTGTCTGCCTGGGTTTCTGCCTAGCTGTGGGCTCCCCTGGCCCTGGCTCCGCTTCTCCAGAGCACAAGCGCTGCCACAGTGGTCAGTAGGCCGGTCAGTCCAGTGAGCCAGGTGGGGATGCCCGCAACGGTCTTCCCACCAGCAGCTGTCTGGACGTTATAGCCCCTCTGGCTCACCGTGTCCTTCACTACAGTCGTGCCCGTGCCCGCGCCGGCTGGAGTCGTCGTTACCGTCGCCGTCGGTGTTGAAGATTTTGTGGCGGTTGAGGTTTCTGTCGGCGTCGCTGTTTCTGTCGGCGTCGCTGTTTCTGTCGGCGTCGCTGTTTCTGTCGGCGTCGCTGTTTCTGTCGGCTGCACGGTCGGCTCCACCGTCGGTTCAACGGTTGGCTCCACCGTCGGTTCAACAGTCGGTTCAACAGTTGGTTCAACGGTCGGTTCAACAGTTGGTTCAACGGTCGGTTCAACAGTTGGTTCAACGGTGGGCTCAACGGTGGGCTCGACAGTTGGCTCCACCGTGGGCTGCAAGCACTTGTTAGCCAGGAGTGCGATGTTCTCTGGCGTCAGGTTCTGGCCGTTCGGCATATGAGTCCCGGAGTTCGCCGGGACAATATCTAAGGTGTCACCAACATGGGCGCCCAGCGCGTTTAGATTAATGGTCTCAAAGAGATACGGATTATCTGCTGAACCGGTGGCGTGGCAGATACTGATCTTTTTGTCATCATTCGTGTTGTCCGGCGGAGCAGCATTCGCGGCAACGGTGGCCCCCATTAATCCGAGGCCAAGGACCCCAAGGGTGGCAATAGTTCGTTTCATTTCGGTCCCTCCATACCAAATCCGATTCGAACCGACCAGACTTTGCGGAGTAACCGTCTTCGAGACCAGGAATGAATAACCTATTTGAGACCTCAACAGCGAAATGAATAGTGACAGTTACTCCCCAGAAAGTGCCATCAGTTCGCTTTGCCTTTTCAGGCTAAATTTGCGCCATCTAATAATCCCGAGTAGCCGGTACGCGTTAATTCGAAGACTCGTGAACCTCGAGTACTTGGTTCCGCAGCACGTCACTCACTCGGGTACGCGCCCCTACTTGGTACCGCTGTGACTCATGAGGCAAACCCTCCCTCACCTTTCGCGGTCAAAACACAAACCCTCCCTCACCTTTCGCGGTCAAAACACAAACCCTCCCTCACCTTTCGCGGTCAAAACACAAACCCTCCCTCACCTCTGTCCCACAAGTGAGGGAGGGTCCCCAAAAAACCTGCGAGACGTGAGGGAGGGTCCCCAAAAAACCCGCGAAATGTGAGGGAGGGTCATGGTGGAAAACCGGAAATGTCCAACCACGGTATGACGCCCCGGACCTGCCGAGGAAATAGAGTTTCACAGTGGATAAACGTCACGCTCTTTACAGCTGGGTCCGGAACAACCCATTCAAAGTGGACCTCGTTGCCACGGGCCTGCTGTTTCTTGCCTTCGGTCCGGTTTACCTGGTCGCGGACCGGCCGCTGCTATTTTTGTTGTCCTGCAGCCTCCTGATCCCCTTGGCATGGCGCCGCACGCGGCCGGTGGCCGCGGCGGGCGCGATCGCCGTCGTATGCCTGGTGCAGTGGGCTTTCGCAGTGGAGCCGGTGGTCGGCCAGCTTGCTGTTCCGCTGGTTATCTATGCCGTGGCTGCCTACGGTCCGGCTTGGGCGAGCCGCTCTGTGCTGGCGCTCGGCCTGGTGGGCGGTGTCATGCTCACCACCCGGTACTTCACCAGCCCCTCGGAATCCGGCATTCTGGGCCTGAGTATTGGGGTTCTCTATACGGTCCTGATCTGGATGCTTGTGGTGGTCAGCTGGACTCTGGGCGACCTTACGCGCGTGCGGCGGCTGCAACTGCAGGCGCTCGAGGACCGGACCCGCCGTCTGGAGATTGAACAGCACCAGGAACGGTTGCTGGCAGCGGCCGACGAACGTTCCCATATTGCGCGTGAAATGCACGACATCGTGGCTCATTCGCTTTCCGTAATCATTACCCAGGCCGACGGCGGGCGCTACGCCGCCGCTTCCGACCCGAGAATCGCTACGGAGACGCTCGAGACGATCGCCTCCGCCGGACGCAGTTCGCTAAATGAGATGCGCCGGCTGCTGGGAGTGCTCCGAAGCGACGAACAAGCCTCGACGCGGCCACTCCCCGGCCTGGCGGATCTGGACGAACTCCTCCTGGGATTCCGCGCTGCGGGCCTGCCTCTGAGATTCGAACAGAGCGGAACACCCCGCCGCGACTTGCCCTCCGGTGCTGAGCTCACCGCGTATCGGGTACTCCAGGAAGCCCTCACCAATGTACTCAAGCATGCTGGGTCACATGCCAAAGCAAACGCTTCGATGCGGTGGCAGTCGTCGGGGCTCAGGCTGGAAGTGACCGACGACGGTCATGGAGCTACTGCCGATACCACCACCGGGGATGGCAACGGCCTGCACGGCATGGGCGAACGGATCAGCCTTTACGATGGTTCACTGGAGGCCGGCCCCGCTTCCGGTGGCGGCTTCCGGGTTTCCGCATTCATCCCCTACACGGAGGCGTAGCCCCATGACCCGCGATCAGGAAAGCGTTCCTCCCATGTCTGATTCCAGGATGGAAATGGTAACCACGCCAGTGGCTGCACCGGATGTGATCAGGGTGGCCCTGGTGGATGACCAGCGGCTGGTCCGTTCGGGCTTCGGTATGCTCATCAATTCCCAGCCTGACTTGCAAGTGGTGGTTGAAGCCGGCAACGGTATCGAGGCCATCCAGTCGCTCAACGCCACCGTGGCCGACGTCGTGCTCATGGATGTCAGGATGCCAGGGATGGACGGGATAGAGGCAACTGCCCGGCTCCTGGAGCAGGCGGCCGCTGCACCCACCGGCTCCAGACGGGCTGACATTAAAATCGTCGTGTTGACGACATTCGACCTGGACGAATACGCCTTGGCTGCTATTCAGGCCGGAGCCAGCGGTTTCCTCCTGAAAGACGCACCCCCAGAGGAGCTGTTGAACGCCATCAGGACTGTGCATCGAGGTGATGCCGTAGTGGCGCCGTCCACCACACGGCGGCTGTTGGATCACGTCGCCCCGCTGCTTCGGACCCAGGGGCCTGAGCAGGCGCAGCACAGCGCCGCCGTCGAACGCCTTACCGCCCGCGAGCGCGAAGTTTTCGAACTTATTGCCCAGGGCCAGTCCAATCCCGAGATCGCTGCGGGGCTCTTTCTGTCGGAAGCCACGGTCAAGACGCATGTGGGCCATATCCTCGCGAAACTGAATGCACGGGACCGCGTACAGATTGTGGTCATAGCCTACGAGACAGGCGTGGTCACTCCCGGCGCATAGATAACGACGGCGGTCTCCTCCCCCGGTATGAGGAACCCGTCGGATTGACCAGCCCTGGGCACGACGGCCTGAGCCGCTTTCCCTCAATAGCGTGGAAGCATGACAACTTCCGTGCAACTCCCCCAATCCGGCAACAGCATCACCGCCCCATCCGCCGTCGAAGCCTTCTCACTCTCCAAGGGCTACGGCCGCGCTGACACCCGGGTAATGGCCCTCCGGAACGTCAGCGTGAGTTTTGAAACCGGGAAATTCACAGCCATCATGGGCCCCTCCGGATCCGGAAAATCAACCCTCATGCATTGCCTCGCCGGGTTGGACACCGCCGACGAAGGCAGGATCACCGTGGGCGGCACCGAAATCACCGGACTCAACGACAAGCAACTCACCACCCTCCGCAGGGAACGGATCGGCTTCGTTTTCCAGGCCTTCAACCTGGTCCCCACCCTGACGGCAGAACAGAACATCACCCTGCCACTGGCGCTCGCCGGAGCCAAGACTGACGCGATGTGGTTCACGGAAGTAGTGGCCACTCTCGGACTCAAGGACCGTCTCTCCCATCGTCCGCACGAATTGTCAGGCGGGCAGCAACAACGCGTTGCGGTCGCCCGGGCGCTGCTGACCCGTCCGGACGTCATCTTCGGAGATGAACCCACCGGGAATCTGGATTCAAAGTCTGGCGGGGAGGTCCTGGCGCTGCTTCGCCGGAGCAGCCGGGAGATGGGCCAGACGATCATCATGGTGACCCATGATCCCGTGGCGGCCAGCTACGCCGACCGCGTTGTGCTAATGAGCGACGGCGGGCTGGTGGGCGAACTGCGGAACCCCACCACTGAGAGCGTCCTTGTTGCTCTCGGCAAGCTGGGGGCGTAGTCATGCTCCGTGTTGCACTCTCCCAACTCACTACGCATGCCAGGCGCTTTATCGCCGTCGGGCTTGCCGTGATGTTGTCCGTTGCCTTCCTCTCCACCACGCTTATGGTAAGCGCGAGCACCCAGGCGTCCCTGGGTGCCAGCGTGGGCGAGACCTACCGCAAGGCTGATCTCATCGCTTCCCCTGGCACAGCTCCCCTGGAGCAGGAAGCCATCGCATCCGTCAGTGGCCTTGCTGGTGTTTCGGCTGTCTACGGTCAGCAGACAGCCTTCGCTGCATTCGCCGTCGGAGGAGACGAAGTGTCCGGACGCGTCCGGAATCTTGCCCCCGACGCTCTGGAACCTTCAATTCTTGAGACCGGCCGCTACCCACAGACAGCGAGTGAAGTTGCCGTCGATGCGGACACAGTCACACGCTACGGCCTGGAAATCGGCCAGCAACTCAAACTCAAAGCCGGTGACGGTTCCACCGTAGTGTCCCTGACCGTCACCGGAGTCCTGGTCCCCAGCAACGATCCCTTCGCGTCCACCCTTCCCCAGTTGTTGGCCCAGACGCCCGCAGTCAGCACTCTTGCCGGCGATGGGCAAAGCCTGGAAGCGATCCAGGTCGTACTGGCCGGCGACGGCGATGCAGCAGCTAAGGAGCAACTTGCGGCTGCGCTCGCAAACGCGGGAGCGGGCGACGCCGTGCTGCGGACGGCCACGGAACAGGTGACCTACCAGGTGGCGCAGTTCAGCTCAGGCAAGGACGAGCTGACGGTGATCCTGCTGGCATTCGCAGGGGTGGCACTGGTCGTGTCGGCGCTGGTTGTCAGCAACACTTTTGCCGTGCTGGTGGCCCAACGCACCCGTGAGCTTGCCCTGCTGCGGTGCCTCGGTGCGGGCCGGTCCCAGGTCCGCGGGTCTGTTCTGTTGGAGGCGCTGCTTGTTGGAGCGGTTTCTTCGGCGGCAGGAGTTCTGGCCGGTGCTGGACTCATGTCCGCGCTCATCGCCTGGGCCAAGAGCCAGCCTGACAGGGCTTTTGCCACGCTCTCCATACCACCCTCGGCCATCATTACAGGGTTGGCCGTAGGAATGCTTCTGACCGTCATCGCCGCCCTTGTCCCTGCGCGGGCAGCGACAGCTGTGGCACCCCTTGCCGCCCTCCGCCCTGCTGACCCGGCAGCGTTAGGGAACCCCAAAGGCCGTCTTCGTCTCGTCGGAGGATTATTGGCTCTTTTGGGCGGGGCTGCGGCCTTGGGACTCGGGGCTTGGAGCAATCAACTGCTCATAGCTCTGGCCGGCGGCGCATTGTCCTTTCTGGGAGTGCTGCTGTGCGCCACCCTCTTCGTGCCGCAGCTCGTGGCGTTTGCGGGTCGGCTGGCCGCTTCTTCCGGGGTGCCCGGCCAGCTCGCTGCCCGCAACGCCGTCAGAAACCCGGGACGAACGTCAGTAACAGCGGCAGCACTCCTGATCGGCGTCACCCTGGTGGCCTTAATGATGACGGGGGCGTCGTCAGCCCGCCTCGCCTTTGACCAGGTCCTGGCCCAGAACTACCCCGTGGACATGGCTGTACTTTCTTCCGCGGAGTCGCCACAGAGCCAGATTGAAGACGTCCAGAGGATCCACGGAGTGGAGGCTGCTGCGGTGTTGCCGGAAGCCGGGACAGTCAGGCTCGACGGCGCCGACGTTCCCGTGTACTCCCTGGCAGCCTCCGACGCCGGCGTGTTGCGGGATTCGACGTTGAGGCCGGAGGCCGGCAAAATCTACCTTCCCGAGGGCTCACCGGCAACCTCCGTAACCATGACCGTGGGCGGAAGCACGCTCCAGCTTGAACCGGTGGTGCTCAAGACCCGCAACATGTCACCCCTCATCGACAGCACCACTTTGTCTTTGGTCCCGGGCGCTTCAGTCCCGGGCCTTTCCATCAATGGTCCGGCGAGGGGTGGCGGTGCGGCCCTGTGGCTCCTGCTGGATAAGGAGATCACCGGGGATGCAGTTCGGGACGTCCAGCAGTCTGTGGCGACAGCCCTGAAGGTACCTGCAGCGTCCGTGAGTGGCGCGGCGATTGAACGGGCCACTTTCAACGAAATCATAGATGTCCTCCTGCTGGTGGTTACCGGTCTGCTGGGCGTGGCGGTGGTCATCGCCCTGATCGGCGTGGCAAACACCCTGTCCCTGTCCGTACTGGAGCGCACCAGGGAGAACTCGCTCCTGCGTGCCCTTGGGCTGACGCGAGGACAGCTTCGGGGAATGTTGGCCATCGAGGCAGTGCTGGTGGCAGGCGTTGCAGCTGTGCTGGGCACAGTCCTGGGAATCGTCTATGGCTGGCTCGGAGCCAAGTCGGCCCTCGGCAGTGTGGCAGACGTAGTCCCGGTGGTCCCCTGGCTCCAGCTGTTTGCCGTCTTCGGGGTTGCGATCGTCGCGGGTTTGCTAGCATCGGTTATGCCGGCACGGCGGGCCGCCCGACTCTCCCCTGTGGAAGGACTGGCCACCACCTGATCCCGCAAGAAACCATAGACGCTCCCTCACTTCCCGCACTAAATCAGCAAACCCTCCCTCACTTGTGTCAAACAAGTGAGGGAGGGTCCGCCCAAAACCCGCGGAAGGTGAGGGAGCGTCCTAGACTTCGGCAGGCTCTTCGTACTTCGGAAACACCGGTGCCGGGGCGGGAAGGCCCGTACCGGACACGATCGGCGTCGCGATGGCGGAGAACTGACGCGCTTCCCCCTCCTGCTGCCCGAGGGTATCCAGCAACGCGGCTGAAGCCGTCGGCATTACCGGCTGCACCAGTATGGAGACAATGCGCAGCACCTCCAGCGTGACGTAAAGGACGGTGTTCATGCGTTCGACGTCGGTCTTCCGCAGCACCCACGGCGCCTGTTCGGCGAAGTAGGCATTCGTGTCGCCAAGAACGGCCCAGATAGCTTCCAGTGCACGACTGAATTCCTGCTTCTCGAAGGCAGTTCTGGCTGCTTCGAGCAAGCCGTTGGCCTGGCTGAGCAAGGACTCGTCCTGGGCCGTGAATTCACCGGGAACAGGAACCTGGCCGCCGCAGTTTTTCGCGACCATGGAGAGTGAGCGCTGCGCAAGGTTGCCGAAATTGTTGGCCAGATCGGCGTTGGTGCGTCCCACGATTGCGTCATGACTGTAGCTGCCGTCGGCGCCAAAGGGCACTTCCCGGAGGAAGAAGAACCGCACCTGATCGAGTCCGTACTGCTCCACGAAGTCGGCCGGAGCCACGACATTGCCCAGGGACTTGGACATCTTGACACCGTTGTTGTTCAGGAAGCCGTGGATCATAACCCGCTTGGGCAGTTCCAACCCCGCGCTCATCAGGAAAGCAGGCCAGTAAATGGCGTGGAAGCGGCTGATGTCCTTGCCGATCATATGCAGATCCGCCGGCCAGAACTTGCCGAAGGACTCCGATTCCACGTCCGGGTAACCCACTCCGGTGAGGTAGTTGGTCAGCGCATCCACCCACACATACATGACGTGCTTGTCGTTCCCGGGGACTGGAACACCCCAGTCAAACGTGGTGCGGCTGATGGAGAGGTCCTCCAGGCCGCGCTTGACGAAGCTGATGACCTCGTTGAAGCGGTACTGCGGTGCACCGAACTCCGGCTGGGCTTCGTAGAGAGCCAGCAGCCTGTCCTGGTATGCCGACAGCCGGAAGAAGTAGCTCTCCTCCGCCGTCCAGGTGACCTCGGTATCGGTCTCACGGGAATACCGGATCCCGTCGTCCTTCACCAGGGTGTCGTCCTCGACGTAAAAAGCTTCGTCGCGGACGGAGTACCAGCCCTCGTACTTGGAGAGGTAGATGTCGCCGTTGGCTTCCATCTTCTTCCAGATTGCCTGGGAGGCTGCGTAGTGGTCGGCATCGGTGGTGCGGATAAACCGGTCGTAGGAGATCCCCAGGGCAGCGTGGGCGCCCTTGTAGACCTCGGAGTTCCTGTCCACCAGCTCCTTGGGAGTGATGCCTTCCTTCTCCGCGGTCTGGGCGATCTTCATACCGTGCTCATCCGTGCCCGTCAGGAACATCACGTCATAGCCATCGAGCCGCTTGAAGCGGGCCATTGCGTCGGTGGCAATGTACTCGTAGGCATGGCCGATGTGCGGCACCCCGTTCGGGTACGTGATGGCCGTGGTGAGGTAATACGGAGGCTTGTCTGAGGAAGTCACTGGCGGAAAATACCTTTTAGTGCGAAGGGACAATGGGCCGCTGGTATGCGCGCCTACTGCAAATCTAGATCAGTTCGGTCAGGGTATCGCTCAGGCGGACCAGTTCGTGGTCATGTGAAGCGACCAGAACAGCGATTCCATCCGAAGTTGTGTCCTTGAGGATGCTGATGATGCGGTTGGCCGAGGTCCGGTCAAGGCTGGCCGTCGGTTCATCGACCACCAGGACACGCGTTCCCAGGATCAGGGCACGGGCGATAGCAACACGCTGGCGCTCACCGCCGGACAACTGGGCGGGGCGGTGGCGCATTCGCCTGCCCAGGCCAACGAGGTCCAAGAGGTCCTTTGCCATGTCCCTGCGCTGGTCCACCTCTCCATCCGGCACGGCAGGGAGAAGCACGTTCTCCAGGGCGCTCATGCCGTCAATCAGTGCCCCGCCTTGGTCCACGTAACCGATCAGAGCCCGACGGCGGTCGGCGATCTCGTCGTCGCCCATGGTTTCAAGGGACTGGCCTTCCCAGTAGACCCGTCCCGACGTCGGCAGGCTGAGACCGGCGCCGACGGTCAGGATACTGGTCTTGCCGGAGCCGCTGCGCCCTGCGACGCAGTGCATCTCGCCGGCGTGCAGCAGAAGGTTGAAGCCCTCGACGACGTTGACGGCTTCCGCACCGCCCTTCTGACCGCCATAGCGGATGGTGATGTTGCTCAGCTCGAGGGGTGTGCCGTGGTCCTCAGCCTTCAGGATGGTGTTGGCGCGGGTCTGGAGCGAACCGTCACCGATGTCGCTTCCGGAAAAATCGTCGTCAAAGTTCAGGTCGTTAGTCATCGGACCACTTTCGTTGCAATTGGAATCCAGCAAAGTACAGCCAGCAGTCCGGCGAGCCCGGCCCACAAAGCGGCGTAAGGGGCCAGCAGAATACCGATCCCCAGGGCGCCAAGAACGCCCAGCGGAAGGGCCACTGAACCCACGAGGGCGTTTTCGAAGAACCGGACCTGGCCGAGCATGTCCGGATTCCACCCCATGGCCTTCAAGGTCCCCAAATATTGGCGTTTGGCCTGAAGTTCGAAGCGGCCGGTCACCAGTGTCAGCAACAGCCCGACCGCCACACCCGACAAGGCAAGGATGATGCTAGGAAGCGCAATGCTTGCCGCCGCGATCCCGCTGAGTGCGCTGGCACCGGCGGCCCGGGGTATATCGATCAGCAGGGCAATCAGGCCGCCCACTGCTGCACCGAAGACTCCGACTGCCACAGCCAAAGACAACGTATTGAACTTGTTGGCAGTCAGCTGGCGGTTGGCGAAGGTGAGGGGCGAATCGACAGGAATGAGCCGCTCGTCGTGCTGGGGTTCCTGGTCCACCTCGTCTCGGTGCCGGAGCTGGCGCGCGGCGAAGTACGCGGCAGCCAGGTACAGCGTCAGGACAGAGGCCGAGACGATGGCCGTGGCCGGGTTCCAGGTCACCAGCGAGAGTACAGCTCCGGCGATCGCCAGCAATGTCGCTCCCACACCAAACTCCGCCAGTACCCAGGAACGGATCCTGCGCTGGGTCCAGCCCATGGCACGAAGCGTTCCGGCCTCGGTACGTCGTTGCCGGATGTAGCTGACGGTAGACGCGCCGGTCAGCAAGGCGGCACCGCACAACGTCAGGAACAGGAGTGTGAGGTTGGTGCCGGTCAGTGAGCCGGAAACGGCGTCGGCCGCATCCTGGCGGACCCAGGACTGTGTAACGGTACCGAGGTCGGATTCCTTGCCTGCATCGTCCTTGGAATATCCAGGAACGAAAATGTTGGCGTCCTCACGGGCGGATCCGGCCACAATGGTGGCGTCAAGTCCCATGTCGCGGATCTCAGCCGCAAGCTTGTCGACGTCGGGCTGCGCCTGCTTCCAGCTGCCGGGGGCCTTGGCACGGACACGGACGGCGTCAATGACCGAGGCGTTCTGGTCGTACCCCCGTGCTGCAGCGAGGCCGTAGTAGTCGGTGATGGCGCCGGCGGACTGGCTGACCAGACCGGTGGCACTCAGGGATGGCTTGAGCTGGGCTTCCGGAACATCCTTGCCCTGCGCATCCTTCACGAGGGTCATGGGTGACGGGTCGTAGCCACCCAGGGGCAGCCTGTTGACGTCGCCGGCCGCTTCCTGGACCTTGGCGGGGTCAAAGGTCCCGTACACCATGGCCAGCGGCGGGGCGAGCTTTTTACCCGTCTCCAGGCTTTCCCGGTAGGCGCGTTCGTCCACGGGCTTGCGCTGGGTCTGGTCGACAGGTGCGCCTGCGGCATCCTTTTCGGGAAGGCGGTTCACGGTGACCCACTCACCGGGGACGGCGGCCTTCTCCTGCGCGCCGTTGTCCGCGGTGTCGCCATCGGTATATTTGGGAGCCGACGCAAAATCGGTTGTCCACTGCGCCGGGTTGTAAAGGCCCTGGCTGAAGTTGCCGGAGTTGCCCAGGAGCTGGGAGTAATCCTGGGAGCCGGGCCAGGACAGCGCGAACGGAGACTTTGAGACGAAGGGCAGGTAGTCCTTGTCCAGTGACTTGGTCACTGTGCCGACATCCTTGACCACGTTGCCGGAACCGTCGATTTCCTCGATCTTGACCGAGTACTTCAGGTCGAGGGAGGTCCCTGACCGTACCACCAGCGGGATGGCCTGGGAGTCGTCCGTCAGCTGGCCGTTCCGCTTGGCCTGCTGGTACTGGGTCATCAACGGGGCCCAGTACTTCAGCTTTACGCCGAGGAAATCAGGACCTTCTTCGAGTTCCTTCATGCTGATGCCCGTGGTGAAAAGGCTTTCGAAGTGACGGCCGATCGCTCCTGCATTGCGGGCGTCGGCCGGTGGTGCCTTCTCAAGGGGCGCCAGGAAGTCCCCGGCGCTTCCCAGGAGTGCGCGTTCAGAGACCGGGTCAACCGCGACGACGGATTCTGTCACCTGGGGTGCCAGCGGCAGGGAGACCGAGAGGTTGAAAAGATTGTGCTCGGATCCACCCGCCGGGGCGGGGAACTTGATGCCTGTCTCATCACCTGGACCGGCAATACGGATGCTCTTTCCTCCGGGAGTCTGCTCCTCGATGAGCTTGGCCTTGCCCAGAGATCCCTCAGCCATCGACTTGAACAGAGTCTGCTCCGAGTGGCCGTCCGAGCTCACAGCGCTGGCCGTCAGTCGGTAGGTCTTGGCCTCATCGGTCAACACAGATTCCGCTGCCGGCCACTTGCTGGGGTCGGTGCCCCCGGGCTCTCCGGCTGTCGCCGTGCCTACGAGCCCGGCATTGAAGCCGAGGTAGTCCATGGCGTCCAGGCGCGGTGCCTCAAGGTTCTGGCTGACCCTGGAAACGAGGCTAATGGGGGCGGCCACGGAAGTTCCGGAGAGCTTCCGGAGGGCATCCAGCTGATCAAAACTGATTCCGCCCTGGCCATTGGCGATTTCCGGCTGCATGAGTGAACCGCCGGCACCCGCCTTGGGTTGGACGAGGATGTCGTAAAGTCCTCGCGAATTCTCGTCGACTGTTCGGTTGAGCGCCGCTTGTGACTGCCCCTGGACGAGGACGGACAGGCACATGGCGACGATCAAAATGGCCGCGGTCAACATCAGCACTCTGCTTCTGATGAACCTCTGGACGGCGTTCATTGGGCTCCTGAAAGCTGGATTTGCGTGCGCGCACACCACTGTTCACTCCAAACGGATGTGAAGGTGTCCCCTGCCGGATGTGCAGAACAAGATTGGCCGGCCAGCCGGCTGGAGTCCCAAACGGGACTCAGTCGGTGAAAGCAGACCGGCCAATCATACGTGCCAGAAGTTACAACTCTGTCACTAATGGTTCACCTGAGGCGCTGCCTCAGTTTTCGAGGTCAACCTCGCGTACCATTTCAGCGCCGATTCCGGCCTTGATCGCGTCAAGAACCTGCTGCGGGACGGAGCTGTCGATGGTCAGGAGCGCAAGCACCTGGCCGCCTTCAGTCTGCCGTGCGACCTGCATGCCGCCGATGTTGATATTGTTCATGCCCAGGATGTGCCCGATGGTGCCGATGACGCCCGGCCGGTCAGCGTAGGAAACCACCACGAGGTGCTCGCTGATGGGGATTTCGACGTCGTAGCCGTTGACTCCCACCAGTTTCTCAACCTGCTTGGGTCCTGTCAGCGTTCCTGCCACCGAGATCTGGCTGCCGTCGCTGAGGGCGCCGCGCAGGGTCAGGACGTTGCGGTAGTCCTCGGCTTCGGGAGTGGTGATCAGGCGGGTGTTGATGCCGCGCTGTTCGGCGATAACGGGTGCGTTGACGTAGGAGACCTGCTCGGTCACGACGTCGGCGAAGATGCCCTTGAGGGCTGCAAGCTCCAGGACCTTAACGTCGAGCGCCGCGATTTCGCCGGCGACCTCGACGTCGATCTGGGTCAGGGAGTCGTGAGTGAGCGCGGTGAAGATCCTGCCCAGCTTTTCGATGAGGGGAATGCCGGGGCGGACGTCGGGAGCGATGATGCCGCCTGCCACGTTGACGGCGTCCGGAACCAGCTCACCGGCCAGGGCGAGCCTGACTGACTTCGCCACGGACACACCGGCCTTTTCCTGGGCTTCGTCCGTGGATGCACCAAGGTGCGGGGTAACCACGACGTTGTCCAGTTTGAAGAACGGCAGGTCGGTGCTGGGCTCCTTGACGAAGACGTCGACGCCGGCGCCGGCGATGTCGCCGTCCTGGAGAGCCGTGTACAGGGCTTCCTCGTCGATCAGACCGCCGCGTGCCACGTTGATGACGTATGCGGTGTTCTTCATCTTCTTGAAGGCGTCAGCGCCCAGCATGCCGACCGTTTCCGGGGTCTTGGGCATGTGGATGGTGACGAAGTCCGAGTGTGCCAGCAGCTCATCCAGGGTGACGAGCTTGACGCCGAGCTGCGCTGCCCGGGCGGAGGTGATGTACGGGTCGTAGGCGAGGATTTCGGTTTCGAAGCCCTGCAGGCGGGCAGCGACGAGCGCGCCGATACGGCCGAGGCCGATAATGCCGACCTTCTTCTCAAAGAGTTCGATGCCCGAGTACTTGGAGCGCTTCCATTCGCCGTCCTTCAGGGCGGCGCTGGCCTGCGGGATGTGGCGTGCAAGGCTCAGGATGTGGCCCACGGTGAGTTCCGCGGCGGAGACAATGTTCGACGTTGGGGCGTTGACCACCATGACGCCGGCCTGGGTGGCGGCTTTGATGTCCACGTTGTCGAGTCCGACGCCGGCACGGGCAATAACCTTCAGGTTCTTGGCCGCGGCGATTGCCTCGGCGTCCACCTGGGTGGCTGAGCGCACGAGGATGGCGTCGACGTCGACGATCGCAGACAGCAGCTGGGAACGGTCGGCGCCGTCGGTCTGGCGGATTTCGAAGTCCGGGCCCAGGGCCTCGACTGTGGCGGGCGAAAGTTCTTCGGCGAGCAGTACTACGGGTTTTGACACGGCTGATCCTCTGCGTTGCAGTCCGGGGGGTATAACAAGTCTAGGCCGACAGAAAGGCCGGGCCCACATTGTGAAGTGTGAGCCCGGCCATTTTCCGGTGCCTCGGCTATGCGAAAAGCATGGCCTAGCGGGCTACGGAGCCCTCAGTGTAGTCATCGTTGGTCTTGATCCAGGAGAACAGCTTCCGCAGTTCACGTCCGGTGGTCTCGATGGGGTGGTCTTCGCCCTTCTTGCGCAGTTCTGCGAACTCAGGAGCGCCGGCGTCCTGGTCGTCGATGAAGCGCTTGGCGAAGGCACCGTTCTGGATGTCCGCGAGGACAGCCTTCATGTTTTCCTTCACCTCGGGGGTGATGACGCGGGGGCCGGAGACGTAGTCGCCGTATTCCGCGGTGTCGGAAACGCTCCAACGCTGCTTGGCGATGCCGCCCTCCACCATGAGGTCAACGATGAGCTTGAGCTCGTGCAGAACCTCGAAGTAGGCGACCTCGGGCTTGTAGCCGGCTTCAGTCAGCGTTTCGAAGCCGTACTGGATGAGCTGTGATGCGCCGCCACAGAGAACAGCCTGCTCGCCGAAGAGGTCCGTTTCGGTCTCTTCGGTGAAGGTGGTCTCGATGACGCCTGCACGGGTGCCGCCGATTGCCTTGGCGTAGGACAGGGCCAGTTCCTTGGCCTTGCCGGAAGCGTTCTGCTCCACGGCGATGAGGTCCGGAACGCCGCGGCCGGCTTCGAATTCGCGGCGCACGATGTGGCCGGGTCCCTTGGGTGCAACCAGGGCGACGTCGACGTCGGCCGGCGGCTTGATGTAGCCGTAGCGGATGTTGAAGCCGTGGCCGAAGAAGAGGGCGTCACCGGCCTGCAGGTTCGGTGCGATGTCCTCGGCGTAGACGAAGCGCTGGACCTGGTCCGGAGTGAGGACCATGATCAGGTCGGCTTCGGCAACGGCGTCGGCAACGTTCAGGACGCGCAGGCCCTCGGCCTCGGCCTTGGCGCGGGACTTGGAGCCCTCCTTCAGGCCGACGCGGACGTCAACTCCTGAATCGCGGAGGCTGAGGGCGTGGGCGTGGCCCTGGGAGCCGTAACCGATAACGGCAACGGTGCGTCCCTGGATGATCGACAGGTCGGCGTCGTCGTCGTAAAACATTTCAGTCACTTGGGTGTCTCCTTTTGAGTGGATTCTTTGGTGTTGCTTGTAAGTGGAGCTTGTCAGTGGTGGTGGAGTGCCTTCCACAGTGCCTAGGCGCTGCGCAAGGCCCTGTCACTCATGGAGCGGGATCCCCGTCCAACGGCCAAAGTGCCGGACTGCACAATTTCGCGGATTCCGAAAGGTTCCAGCACGGAAAGCAGTGCTGTCAGCTTTTCGGGATGGCCGGTTGCTTCAATGACCACTGAATCTGTGGAGACGTCGACTACTGAAGCACGGAACAAATCTGCAGCGTGGGTCACCTGCAAACGGGTTGCGGCATCCGCCCGTACCTTGACCAGGATGTGGTCGCGCTGCACGGAGGATTCGGAAGTCAGTTCAACAATCTTGATCACGTTGACCAGCTTGTTCAACTGTTTGGTGACCTGTTCGATGAGGTCACCGTCGGCGTCGACCACAACGGTCATGCGGGACATGCCCGGCACTTCGGTGGGGCCTACGGCCAAGGAATTGATATTGAAGGCGCGGCGGGCAAAAAGGCTGGCCACGCGGGTCAGCACACCGGGCTTGTCTTCGACCAGAACGGACAGTGTGTGGCGGCTCATGATCAGTCCTCCTCTTCCCATTCCGGGGTCAGGTTGCGGGCAACCTGGATCTGGTCGTTGCTGACTCCGGCAGGGACCATCGGCCACACCATGGAGTTGGGACTGACCACGAAGTCGATGACAACGGGCCTGTCGTTGATTTCCAGCGCTTTTTGGATGGTGGCATCGATGTCCTCGACGCGTTCGCAACGGAAGGACGCACAGCCATAGGCCTCCCCCAGCTTGACGAAGTCCGGGATACGGACGGTGTCGTGGCCGGTGTTGAGATCGGTGTTGGAGTAGCGGCCCTCATAGAAGAGGGTCTGCCACTGCCGCACCATGCCCAGCGAGGAGTTGTTGATGACGGCCACCTTGATGGGGATCTTGTTGATCGCGCACGTCGCCAGTTCCTGGTTGGTCATCTGGAAACAGCCGTCTCCGTCGATGGCCCAAACCACGCGGTCGGGTTCGCCAACCTTGGCGCCCATGGCCGCAGGCACCGCGTAACCCATGGTGCCTGCACCGCCTGAGTTCAGCCACTGGTGGGGCCGTTCGTACTTGATGAACTGTGCAGCCCACATCTGGTGTTGCCCGACGCCGGCCACGTAGATACCCTCCGGGCCGGTCAACGCGCCGATGCGCTCAATGACGCGCTGCGGGGCTACGAGGCCGTCTTCGGGTTCGGTCCACCCCAGCGGGTAGGTTTCGCGGAGGTTGTTCAGGAACGCCCACCAGTTCTGCAGGTCCGGGGTTCCGGATGCCTCGAACTGGGTGCGTACTGCCTCGGTCAGCTCCGGAATGATCTCTTTGACTGAACCGACAATGGGAACATCTGCCGTCCGGTTCTTGGAGATTTCCGCGGGGTCGATGTCGGCATGGATCACCTTGGCGTTGGGCGCGAAGGTCTTCAGGATTCCGGTCACCCGGTCATCAAAGCGGGCCCCAAGCGTGATCAGGAGATCAGACTGCTGCAACGCCGTCACGGCGGAAACGGTGCCGTGCATGCCTGGCATGCCAACGTGCTGGGGGTGCGAATCCGGGAAAACGCCACGGGCCATGAGGGTGGTGACCACCGGGGCTCCGGTCAGTTCCGCGAGTTCGAGCAACTCCGCTGAGGCATGGGCCTTGACGACGCCGCCGCCCACATAGAGGACGGGCTTGCTGGCAGCAGCAATAAGCCGCGCGGCCTCCCGGACCTGCTTGTTGTGTCCGCGGACCACAGGACGGTACCCGGGCAGATCTATCTTCGGCGGCCAGGAAAAGGTCATCTTGCCCTGCTGGGCGTCCTTGGCAACATCCACCAGGACCGGGCCGGGTCGACCGCTCGAAGCCAGATGGAAAGCGGCGGCCATGACATGCGGGATCTCATTGGGATCCGTCACCAGGAACGAATGCTTGGTGATGGGCATCGTGATGCCCACAATGTCGGCTTCCTGGAAGGCATCGGTGCCGATGACTCCGCTGGATACCTGGCCGGTGATGGCAACGATGGGCACGGAGTCCATATGGGCGTCCATGATGGCGGTAACGAGGTTGGTGGCTCCCGGGCCGGACGTGGCGATACAGACGCCAACCCGTCCCGTAACCATGGCATAGCCTTGCGCGGCGTGGCCGGCTCCCTGTTCGTGACGGACCAGAACGTGGTTCATTCCGGAAGCCATCAAAGGGTCATAGGTAGGCAGGATCGCGCCACCGGGCAAACCAAAAATATCGTCGACGCCGAGTTCTTCGAGCGAACGCACAATAGCTTCTGAGCCGGTCATCACCGTTGGGGGTACAACGTTGTTCGGCCCAAGGACAGGAGAGGCGGCTGCAGCAATGTCGACGCCCGCGTCAGTGGGGCGGTCGACGCGTTCTGGAGCTTTGGGGGCTCCAGCGGACTTTGTAGCCATCAGCGAGGGGCTGATCGGCGATCCTTTGCTCATCGGACTCTTCCTTAGTGGATCTTGAATTATCGGTTACAGCGTGTGGAACTTCTGGATGATGCTTCGCGGCAATAAAAAAACCCCTCAGCCTGATGGGCTCTTCGAGGGGTTGCGCGTGACAGTTCGTTACCAGTCGGGCTATTTAGCCACGCGCTTGGTAAGTACGACGACGTCGGTAACGAATGCGATCATGCGTTCAGTGTTCCCTCTAGGTAAGACATGTGTCAACGCAGCGACACCCGATCTCACCATCTGGACTTCATTGTCCACCAAATGGCCGCCTCCCCCAACTGGGTAGCAGTAGATGTTGTTTTTGGAGCCCATAACAACATCTACTGCGACCCGGTTGGATTCAGCTGCCGAACTGCGTGGTGCTACCCGCAGTATGCGCCGGTGGAGGCGCTGTGCACCAGCTTGGCATACTTGGCCAGCACTCCCTTGGTGAACTTCGCGGGCAGCGGAGTCCAGCCCTCTTTGCGCGCTTCGAGCTCGGCAGGGTCAACCAGGAGGTCGAAGCTGCGGGCTGCGATGTCCACGCGGATCCGGTCACCGTCCTTAACAAAGGCGATGGGGCCGCCGTCGACCGCTTCCGGTGCGACGTGCCCGATGCAGAGTCCAGTGGTGCCGCCCGAGAACCGGCCGTCGGTCAGGAGCAGCACATCCTTGCCCAGGCCGGCGCCCTTGATGGCTCCGGTGATAGCGAGCATTTCCCTCATGCCCGGGCCGCCCTTGGGGCCCTCGTAACGGATCACCACAACGTCACCCTTGTGGATCTGGCCCTTATCCAGGGCGTCGAGTGCGCCCTGCTCGCGCTCGAAGACGCGGGCAGTTCCCTCGAAAACGTCGGCATCGAAGCCGGCGCTTTTGACGACTGCTCCCTCCGGTGCCATGGTGCCGTGCAGGATGGTGATGCCGCCGGTCTTGTGGATCGGGTTGTCCAGGGCCCGCAGGATCTTGCCGTCCAGGTCCGGCGGGTTGATGGACGCGAGGTTTTCGGCGAGGGTCTTGCCCGTCACGGTGAGGCAGTCCCCGTGCAGCAGTCCGGCGTCGAGTAGGGCCTTCATGATGACCGGCACGCCGCCGATCTTGTCGACGTCGGTCATGACATAGCGGCCGAACGGCTTCAGGTCTCCCAGGTGCGGGATTTTGTCGCCGATGCGGTTGAAGTCATCCAGCGTGAGCTCGACTTCTGCTTCGCGGGCGATTGCGAGCAAGTGGAGGACGGCGTTGGTGGAGCCACCGAAGGCCATGGTGACGGCGATGGCGTTTTCGAACGCCTTCTTGGTCATGATGTCGCGGGCCGTGATGCCAAGGCGGAGCAGGTTCACAACAGCCTCGCCAGACTTACGGGCAAATTCATCACGACGGCGGTCGGCCGACGGCGGGGCGGCGGATCCCGGAAGGGACATTCCCAGGGCCTCGCCGATGCAGGCCATGGTGTTGGCGGTATACATACCACCGCAGGCACCTTCGCCCGGACAGATGGCCTTTTCAATGCGCTCCAGGTCTCCGAGGCTCATTTTCCCCGCCGCGCAGGCGCCTACAGCCTCGAAGGCATCGATGAGGGTGACTTCCTTTTCGGAGCCGTCCTCAAGCTTGACCCAGCCGGGCATGATGGAGCCGGCGTAGAGGAACACGCTGGCGAGGTCCAGGCGGGCGGCTGCCATGAGCATACCGGGCAGCGACTTGTCACAGCCTGCCAGCAGGACTGAGCCATCGATCCTCTCTGCCTGCATAACGGTCTCCACGGAGTCGGCGATGACTTCGCGGGAGACAAGCGAGAAGTGCATGCCTTCGTGGCCCATCGAGATCCCGTCGGAAACGGAGATGGTGCCGAACTGCATGGGGAAGCCCCCGCCTGCGTGGACGCCTTCCTTGGCACCCTGCGCCAGCCTGTTCAGGGAGAGATTGCAGGGAGTGATCTCATTCCAGGAACTCGCGACGCCGATCTGGGGTTTGGCGAAGTCGTCATCCCCCATGCCCACCGCACGGAACATGCCGCGCGCGGGGGCGGCATGGATTCCATCGGTGACTACCCGGCTGCGGGGCTTGATGTCCGGCTTGATTTCTGTCGCGGTTTGGGTGGTCTCACTCATGGGTCAAAGTCTATGGCTCCCGAGAGGGCCCTATCGACCTGCCAACGCGAGTTAAGGCTAAAAGGCAGGAATATTTCGACCATATGGTGGACGTCTGTCCCGCATGCTGAGACTTAGGCTTGCAACCTCTTGCCGGATGTGGCGTTTGTCACTTGAGCGCCTCGGATGCCACGCTCAGACGAATCCTTCGATGACATCCCTGGTGCCATCCGGGATGAATGGTTGTTGACGCCGTTGACAAACCTAGACAGTCACCTTGACGCGGACGTAACGTCGAGCATCGGCACGTTGGTTATTGAGGGAAAGGCTTTGCTATGGATTGGCTTATCTGGGTCATTGTCATCATTCTCATCGTGGCCGTTGTGTGGTGGCTGCTCAACCGCAACAGCCGAGGCTCCGCCATGGCGTCAGACCGGGCGGCAGAGGCCTCAGAGGCGCGGATGCAATCCGTAGGAGGCCAGACCACAGGCCAAGCTCCCGTTGCTGCAGCGCCGAGCACCCCTGAAGCGGCCGCCGCGGCGCCCGTTACGCCCGCAGCCACAGCTTCAGCGCCCACACCCGCAACGCCAGCCAGAGAAAGTGAAAGTTCCGGAAGCTCGGCCTATCCGGCGCCGTCTGAACCAACCACCCCAGCCGCCTCCACTGGCCCCAGGCCCGCAGAACAAGCGCCCACGTCCGATACGGCGCGCAGCGAGGCTGACTGGGCCGAGGCTCCGGCGCCCGATGGCGGGGACGTTGACGATTGGGACACCGACGTCGAAACCACAAGCACGCACTCCGCTTCCGCAGCCCGCACGGCAAAGGACAAGGCCGAAGACGCGGACAAGGCTGAATGGGAAGCACAGTGGTCGGAGGGCAGCACTTCGGCACCTGGGCAGTCCATGCCGGCTCCCCATGAACACCACCATGACCAACACCATCACGAGTACACCGGGGCTCATTCGCCAACGCTCCCTGGTGCCGAGTCTGCGGCGGCCGAGTCGCCAGAAGCGGAGACAGTAGAATCAGCGCAGTCAGAGGCAGCCCCCAGAGAGACAGCCGCAACCGCAGCGACACCAGCCAACACTCCAGTTCCCGACGCCGCCCTGGACCCCGATGAGGAAACCCTGCAGCGTGCTGAATCCTCAGCCGTGACCGAGTCCTCCCTGAGCCATACAGCCGAGCCCAGCGGACATCTGGCCGTAGAGCAGCCCTATGGCGAGGGTTCAGCCGCAGCTGCAGCCGACGGTTCGGGCCCCGACGGATACACAGTCAAAGGCGACGCGGAAACCATGACGTACTTCGAGGAAACCAATCCGGCCTATAAGGACGCCCCCGCTGGCGTCTGGTTTGAGTCCGTGGCCCACGCCGAGGCGGCAGGCTTCCGTCCCCCACGCCGGACCCGGCTTTGACGATGTCCTTCCGCTGCCACCCGTGATTCCGGAGTAAAACAACATGCAGTCGGGGGCGGATACTTGCCGGCCTTGAGAGAGGGTCCTGCGAACCGTGCCGGCAGCGGATCAGGCGTGGCGGTCGCTCTCCTGGCCCTTTCGCTCTCTGTCTCATCCTGTACCGCCGACGGTGATGGTGGCACTCCAACGGGCAACGCACCGTCGCCAACCTCAACCGCCACGCCCGGGCAGTCAGCGACGACCGTCACTCCGGATCAGCCACCCCGGGTAGCCGGGAAGATCGACGTCGGACTCCAGTTGCCGTGGTCGACGGTTTTCCTTCCTGACGGCACTGCGGTGATATCCGAGCGCGACAGCGCCATCCTCAAGAGTGTCCGGGACGGTCAGAGCCGGGAGATCGGACGGGTTCCGGGTGTGGTTCCCGGTGGTGAAGGTGGCTTGCTGGGCCTTGCGTTGTCCCCCGGTTTCAATTCGGATCGATACCTCTATCTGTACTTCACCGCCCAGGACGACAACCGGATTGCGCGGCTTAGGCTCAACGAAACTGGTGAGCAGTCCCTGGAGGCCGGCACGCCGGAAGTCATCTTTTCGGGGATCTCCAAAGCTTCCACCCACAACGGCGGACGCATCCGGTTCGGCCCTGACGGATTCCTCTACGTCGGCACCGGAGACTCCCAGCGCCGCGATCAGCCCCAGAATCCCAACGCCCTCGGTGGAAAGATCCTCCGGTTGACTCCTGACGGCCGTCCCGCACCGGGGAATCCCTTCGGAGACAATCCGGTCTACAGCATCGGACACCGCAACGTTCAGGGACTCGCCTGGGACAGCCAGGGACGGTTCTGGGCCAGCGAATTTGGGCCCGACGTCAACGACGAGCTGAATCTCATCGTCCCCGGGGGCAACTACGGTTGGCCAAACGTCACAGGAAGCCCGGGCCGCAGCGAATTTATCGATGCCGCGGTGGTTTGGCCTTCAACTGCGGAATCATCGCCGAGCGGCCTGGAAATCATCGGCTCCACGGCCTACCTCGGAGCGTTGCGGGGTCAGCGAGTGTGGTCCGTACCCCTGAGGGGCGACAAAGCCGGAAATCCGGTGAGCTATTTCACACGGGAGTATGGGCGGATCCGCGATGTATCTCTCGCCCCGGACGGATCATTGTGGGCCCTCACGAACAACCAAAACCCTGATTCCATACTGGTTCTGGACATCCCCGGGTAGCCGCCACGGACGAGTCCCTTCCGATTTCACACGGCGCCGATTCTCGTGTAGAGTTTCATGTCGTTGCGAAGAACAACGGGGGAAATAAACCGCCTTCCGAAATACGAAACAACAGCTGCACCTCTAGCTCAACTGGCAGAGCAATTGACTCTTAATCAATGGGTTCCGGGTTCGAGTCCCGGGGGGTGCACCAAGCCAAAACCCCGTCTTGCAGGCCATCCGGCCAGCGAGGCGGGGTTTTGTTTTGCCCCGGAATGACGCTGTTGCTTTAGGGTCTGGCGTGATCCTCATTTGCATGGCGAAAGTACCAGCGCCAGCCCCAGGCTGCGACCGATCCTGCAAAAGTTCAGGTCCTGGAGGCGCGCTCAGTAATCAGCTTGTCAATTTCCTCCTCCGGAGGGCATCGCTGGTTGTCTATGGGGCATTGGCCGGAATCCAATGCAGCGCCCATCCTTGTGGCCGTGTCGACACACATCGTGCAGATATTTTCCGCTTCGTACATGAGCGTCGGATCTTCCTCGACGTAGCCGCATAAGGCCTGACGCCAATCCAAGTCCCGGCAGCACACCAGGTGAGCGAACTCCTCAGGGTTTTCGCTCAGTTTGAACTTTGCCTCCCATGCCGGCACGCTGACCTGCTCACGCGATCTGGCGTCTTCAGTTGTCCGGTGATCACCAATCGACGTCTCCGTCATTGCTCCCCCACGCTCGCTGTCTTAGAGACGAGAATACTAGGTCCGAGCGGCTGAGGTTCACAGAGCGAGAAGAGCCGCAGAGAAGAATGTCTGGGGCATTGAACGGCTCTCCGCGACACATGGCTGTGATGTCGTCATCGTGGCAGGGTGAACCCAACGCAGTCGTAACAAATACGAGCAGGCGTCACCGCCGTGGACAATGAACCCCGTAAGAGGCAAAGACGCCGGCAGGTCAGACGTGAGGCAACCAAACTGTCAGCGCCGGATCACAACTTTGGGGGGAACACATGGGCAACGAATATCATCTGGCCGACGGCTCGCCACGTTACGGGCACCGATCAGAACAAGCGTCCACTTACCACTCCACGCCGGCCGTCACCGTCCGTGTCGAGGAAACAGCCGAAGGGGCCGCCAGGCTTGGCCTGGACGACTTGGCCGGCGCCACCGACCGTCGGCTCGGCGGTACCTGGGCGGACGCCCCTGATCCTGTGGTGGCCGCCCTGCGGAAAAACCATCCGGCGGAGCTGGCCGCGGCCCGTGCCCTTGTCAAACTCCACCTCGGCAGCCAGCGGCAGTGGCGGCTGAAGGCGCAGGCTGTCCGTGACAAGCAGCTGGAGGGGATCTTAGCCCGCCGAAGGGCGTCCGGCAGTGCCCGCACGATTCTGGCGATGCGTCTGGGGCTCATGGCCGCCCTCATCACGCCGTCGGCTTACATTGTGGCCACTGACCAGGAGAACTATCTGAAGCTCCTCATCATCGGGATCATCTGCTTCGTAGCGGCTCTGGTAGGCGGACACTTGCTGACCATCCGGGCGCGTGTTCCGGTCATGCCGACCATCCGCGGGCCATGGTTGGGCGAGCTGCGAGATGACATTGTGGACGCTACCTTGGTGGCGATCCTGCAGAACAAAGGTGTCGAGCTTGACGGACGTACCGTGGTGGCCGGACGGCGCGGTTGGGAAAGTATCCAGGCCGCAACCCAGGCTGTAGCCTCCCTTCGCAGCTGAGCAGCAGGCCGCCGCACAATTGGCCCAGGGACGCGCAAATGGTCTAGGGACACCTGTATTTACGCGTCAACAGCCCGTTTCCGCGTCCTCAGCGTGCCCTCAGTCAAACAACCGGCTTAGACAACCTGGTTAACATCCACAGGCATGCCGGATTCGGCACTTGCAACAATCGCCTTGGTTTCAGGGGACGAGAATCGTTTGGCGAGCTCCACCACGACTGCCCTCAACTCCTGCCGGAGGACATCGGGGTCAATGGATGCCGATGCCAGCACAGAACGTTCCATGTCCGCCGCCGCTGATACGGCCTCGCTTCCACGATCTGTGAGGGTGACTACATGGCTGCGCCGGTCCGACGTGCTGCGTTCCCTGCGGATGTGCCCGTGCGCCTCGAGCCGGCTGAGCGTTTTACCCATGGTCTGCGCCTGGACTCGTACCAACTGGGCAAGTTGCGCCTGCGTCATGGGGCCGTTGAGGGACAGCACTTCCATGGCGATGACCCCGGCGTGCGTCAGTCCGATAGCACCCAGTTTTTCATTCCAGGAATGCTCAACGAGGCGCGCCGCCGTGGACAATAGGCGCCCAGTGGGCCAGCGATCCATATCAGGCATACCACTTAGTATAGCGAGCGTCCGATTCGGTCCTTGACTCCCAAGGTCATTAGGCTTGAGTGTCCTAAAAGTTTCGAAGGAGAAAAAAGTGGTTGAACGTCTCATACCGGGAGCCAAAGCACCCGAATTTACCTTGAAAGACAGTACGGGCAAGGACGTCAGCCTCTCGGAATACCGCGGCCGCAGCACCGTGGTCTACTTCTATCCCGCAGCGTCGACTCCGGGCTGCACCAAGCAGGCCTGCGATTTCCGTGACAACCTGGCTTCACTCCAGGTTGCCGGCTACGAGGTCCTGGGCATCTCACCCGATCCGGTTAACAAACTCGCCCGGTTCGCCGACCGGGAGGGGCTCACGTTTCCCCTGCTGTCCGACGAGGACCACGCGGTGGCCGAGGCCTATGCTGCCTGGGGAGAGAAGAAGAACTATGGCCGTACCTATGACGGCCTCATCCGCTCCACAGTGGTCGTTGACCCCGACGGCAAGGTTGCAGTTGCCCAGTACAACGTCAGGGCAACGGGTCATGTAGCAAAGCTGCGCCGTGACCTGAAGCTGGACAGCTGATCCGGACGATACAATAAAGGCTGGCATCCGCCGTCGGGCTCTAGCGATTGACGCTACTGCTCCGACGGCGACGCCAAGCGCGAGTGGTGAAATTGGCAGACACGCAGGATTTAGGTTCCTGTGCCTTCGGGCGTGGGGGTTCAAGTCCCCCCTTGCGCACTGTGAGTCAGATCTTGGGAGCCCCGGCCTTACGGCCGGGGCTCCGTCAATTTAAGGGCCGGACTCCTAACCGAAAACAAGCCGAAAAAGATTCTCTCCCTTGGACCCATCCGTCGGTCCCAAAAAGCCGAATACCCAGTGAGGCACCAAGCAAGACGGTGTCTGCCAGTCGGATTTACGGCATGAACAGACAGAAGACGGTCTGGCTCAGGTTCAGATCGGCCCAATCAAGGAGAATCGAAATGCAGTCCATCAAGCGCACATCTTTCACCGTTGCAGGTGTTGCCGCCGCAGCCCTGCTCAGCCTCACTGCCTGTGGCGGAACTGCCAGCACGGCTCCCGGCTCTGCGGCTCCTGAAGTTTCCGCCTCCACCATGGCCCCGGCACCCAGCCCGACAGCCACAGAATCGAAAATGATGGATCCGGCTGCAAACCTGGTCGGTGCCGGGTGCGCAGGCTACGCCGCCCAGGTCCCCGACGGCGCCGGTTCGGTTGCCGGGATGGCTTTGGATCCAGTTGCTGTCGCAGCCTCCAACAACCCGATTCTTACCACCCTCACCGCAGCCGTTTCGGGCAAGCTGAATCCCAAAGTCAACCTCGTGGACACCCTCAATGGCAGCGAGTTCACTGTTTTCGCTCCCGTTGACGATGCCTTCGCGAAAATCGATGCGGCCACCATCGAGACCCTCAAGACCGACGATGCCCTGCTGAGCAAGATCCTGACCTACCACGTGGTACCCGGTCAGATCTCGCCTGATGAAATCGTGGGAACCCACACCACGGTCCAGGGTGGCACAGTAACAGTGACCGGTTCCAAGGACGCCCTCAAGGTCAATGACGCCGGTGTCATCTGCGGCGGAGTCCAAACCGCCAACGCCACCGTTTACATGGTGGATACCGTCCTGATGCCGAAGTAACCGGCATCCCGGCTGTCCACCTGCCTCCTGCCGCGGTACCGGCCTGACTCCCCGGACCTGCCCAGCAGCCAACAGGGCCCGCACCCAGGTGCGGGTCCTGTTGGCTGGAGGTCAATTAGACTAATGACTGTTCTGCAGTCCGCGGAGCGCCCAGCCGTCCCGAGGTGATCAGCGAGTGCCCAGAAGTAAACCGCGCAGCGTCAGAGGAAGCATCGGCGCCGCACTCCTGGCGTTATTGCTCGTCTCCTGCACGGGGGCACCGTTGCCTTCGCCCTCACCTTCACAGTCCTCCAGCCCGGCTCTTGCCACCACCGGACCCACCGCCACTTTTACTTTCGGCACAGCGGCGCAGCCCCTCGGGCTCGACCCCGCTTTGGTCTCTGATGTTGAAGCCTTCCGGGTAACCCGCCAGGTCCTGGAGGGCCTCGTGGGAGTTGACCAGACTACGGGGCTCCCCACCCCCCTTCTTGCCACGGAATGGAGCGAGACGGACAACGGCCGAAGCTACACCTTCAAGCTCAGGACCGGCGTGAAGTTCCAGGACGGCAGCCCCTTCGATGCTAAATCCGTCTGCACCAACTTCAACCGCTGGTTCAACTTCCCCGCATCCCTGCGGCAGCAAGCCCCCGGAAGTTCCTTCAAGAGCGTCTTTGAAGCCCATTCTGACCAGGCTTCGCTGTCAATCTATAAGGGCTGCTCAGCACTTGCCCCGGACAATGTCCGCATCGACCTCACCCAGCGATTCACAGGCTTCTTGCAAGCCCTGACCCTGCCGGCCTTCGGCATGTCCTCCCCCAAAGCGATGGCGGAAGGAACTGCTGACGTCCTGGATCAAACCCGTGAGGGCACAGCAATCTCGAAGTATGCCGCCCACCCGGTTGGCACCGGCCCGTACAGTTTTGGCGGCTGGGATAACACCAAAGTTACCCTCGTCAGCAACAAAGACTACTGGGGGGACAAGGGCCAGATCGGCACCATCAACTTTGTCACGTACGATCACCCGCAGGCCAGGCTGCAGGCCCTGCTGGACGGCAAAATCGACGGCTATGACGCCGTCACCGTCGGCAACTTTGATCAGCTGGTCAAGCAAGGCAAGCAGATCATCCAGCGCGATCCCTTCTCCGTGATGTACCTCGGCATGAACCAGGAGATACCGATCCTCCAAAACCTCGAGGTACGCCAGGCGATTGAAATGGCGCTGGATAAGGACACACTGATCCGGAAGTTCTACATCGACAACACGGCAGAGGCGGCGCAGTTTGTCCCGCCCAAGCTGAATGGGTTCAACAATGATGCGCCTACCCTTGGCTACGATCCGGCGAAGGCCAAGGCGCTCCTGGCCAAGTCCGGTTACAAGGGCGAGCAACTCAAGTTCTATTACCCGCTGAACGTGACCCGGCCGTACCTTCCCACCCCGGAAAAGATCTACGCGGAAATCAGCAGGGAACTGACGGCCGTTGGCTTCAACATCAAACCCGTACCCATCGAATGGTCAGACGGGTACCTGCAAAAAGTACAGTCTCCGGGCGATCATGCACTGCATCTTCTGGGGTGGAACGGCTCGTACTCGGATCCGGACAACTTCGTGGGACCCCTGTTTGGTGAGAAGAACGGAGAGTTCGGCTATCAGGACGTCCAGGTCTTCTCGAAGATTGAGCGGGCACGAGGGCTCCCGGAGGGCCAGGAGCGAACGGATCTGTATCACACCATCAACAACCAGATCGCTGCGTCGGTCCCCGCTGTGCCGATCGCGTTCCCCATTTCCGCCCTCGCGCTCTCCGACCGGGTCCTCAAATACCCGGCTTCCCCGGTCTTAAACGAGGTTTTCACAAAGGTCGAGCTAAAGCCTTGACGGACGCCGGCAATTTCAGTATGTAGGCTGCCCGGGGATATTCTGTGACAGCCAGAGCCGCTGCTATCGGAGACTGATTGTGACTTTCATTTCCAAGACAAAACATGCCGACGTCGTCCTGATTGGCGGCGGCATCATGAGCGCCACTCTTGGCGCCTTCATCAAGCAGCTCGAACCGAATTGGACGGTTTCCCTTTTCGAACGCCTTGACGAAGCCGGGCTGGAGAGCTCCGGTCCCTGGAACAATGCGGGCACGGGCCACGCCGCACTGTGTGAGCTCAACTACACCCCCGCAGCCAAAGACGGCTCGGTGGACCCTTCCAAGGCCCTGCACATCAACGAACAGTTCCAGTTGTCGCGCCAGTTCTGGTCGCACCTGGTGACTAACTCGCTGATCGGTTCGCCGAAAAACTTCATCAACACTGTTCCCCACATGAGCTTTGTCATTGGCGAGGCCAACGCCGGCTTCCTGAAGAACCGCTATAACGCCTTGAAGCCGAATGTGCTGTTCCGCAACATGGAGTACTCCGAAGACCAGGCACAGATCGCCAAATGGGCTCCGCTGATCGTCAAGGGCCGTGACTCCAAGCAGCGGGTGGCCGCCACCCGTGCCGCGGAGGGTACCGACGTCGACTTCGGTGCACTGACCCGCGATCTGATCACCTACCTGGGCAACAACGGCGTGGAAATCAACTATGGCCACGATGTCACCGGGATCCGCCGCACATCCGGCGGCGGCTGGGACCTGTCCCTGAAATACCCGAAGTCCGGCGAACATGGAAAAATCCACGCAAAATATGTCTTTGTGGGAGCCGGCGGCGGTGCGCTGCACCTCCTGCAGGCCTCGGGGATACCGGAAAGCAAAGGCTTTGGCGGGTTCCCGGTCTCCGGGCAGTTCTTCCGCTGCACAGATGAGAAACTGGCCGCCCGGCACAGCGCCAAGGTCTATGGACAGGCATCTGTGGGTGCGCCTCCCATGTCAGTGCCCCACCTGGACACGCGGTTTGTCGAGGGCAAAAGGTCGCTGCTCTTCGGCCCGTACGCCGGCTTCTCCACGAACTTCCTCAAAAACGGCTCGTACCTGGACCTCCCCCGCTCCATCCGGCCCCACAACATCATTCCCATGCTTGCTGTTGGCAAGGACAACATGGACCTGACCGCCTACCTGATCAAGGAAGTCGCGAAGCGCCACGGCGAAAAGGTCGAGGCCCTTCGCGAGTACTATCCGGAAGCAAAAGACGGCGATTGGGAACTCATCACGGCCGGCCAGCGTGTTCAGATCATCAAGAAAGATCCGAAAAAGGGCGGCGTGCTCCAATTCGGCACTGAAGTGATCGCCAGCCGCGATGGTTCCATCGGTGCCTTGCTCGGCGCATCGCCCGGTGCATCCACTGCTGTACCCATCATGATCGAGCTCCTGCAGAAGTCCTTCCCGAAGAATTTCAAGGGCTGGCAGTCAAAGCTCAAAGAGATGATGCCCGGGTACGGCGTGAAGCTCAACGACAACCCCGAGCTCGCTGTTCAGCTTGAAGAAGAGACCGCCAAGGCACTCCAACTGGAAACGGTCAACGCGACAAAGAGCTGATCCGGCAGGGGATGCGGCGGGCCGTGCGTTCGAATTTTGTCCGTCAATCCACCAGGAGATTATGAGATGTTCCGGCTGGCAAAGCTCTCGCTGGCAAACCGGGCCCTGATCGCGCTGATCACCGTCTTCGCGTCGGTATTCGGCGTGATCACGATGTCCTCTTTGAAGCAGGAGCTCATCCCGTCCATCGAGTTCCCCCGGATCACCGTCATCTCCTCCATGCCGGGCGCTTCGCCGGAAGTAGTGGATAAGCAGGTCAGCGGCCCTTTGGAGACCGCGCTGAACGGGGTCGAAGGGCTGGAATCGACGTCGGCTACGTCCCGCAGCGGTGTATCTCAGATCAATCTGGTCTTCACCTACGGATCGAACCTGGACCGTGCCCGGAACCAGATTGACCGGGCTATCTCCAACGCCAAACGGACTTTGCCGGAAGACGTCGAGCCACAGGCCATTGCCGGGAGCATCAGCGATTTCCCGATTGTCTTTTTGGCGGTGTCTTCCGACAAGTCGTTGAGCGAACTGAACGCTGATCTCCTGCGGCTGAGCGTTCCTGCTTTGCAGAAGATCGACGGCGTCAGGGGTGCCGACGTGACCGGCGGAGCCACCCAGCACATCCAGATCCTTCCCCGGCCTGAAGCCATGGCGGCCAAAGCTGCCACCCTCCAGTCAATCAGTGATGCGCTGAAGAACAACGGGGCCCTGGTGCCTGCCGGAACCATCGAGGAACAAGGCAAGGCGCTCTCCCTGCAGATCGGAAGTCCTGTTGATTCCCTTGATGCCATCAAGGCCCTTCCCCTTGGTGGCGCCAAGGATGCTGCGACGATCGGCAGCGTGGCGGACGTCAGCATCAAAGACGACACGCGGACCTCGATCACCCGGACCAATGGCAAGGAGACCCTTGCTGTTTCCGTGACCAAGAAGCCCGACGGCGACACCGTCGCGATCTCGCACGCCGTCAATGCTGCGCTCCCCCAGCTTGAGGCCGAGCTCGGCGCCAACGCCACCTTCACTCCCGTTTTTGATCAGGCACCGTTCATTGAGAAATCCATCAAGGACCTGACCACTGAAGGGCTGCTGGGCCTCGGATTCGCCGTCGCCGTCATCCTGGTATTCCTGCTCTCAGTGCGGTCCACCCTGGTGACAGCTGTCTCTATTCCCCTCTCGCTGCTGATCACGTTCATCGGCCTTTCGGGCACCGGGTACTCGCTTAATATCCTGACCCTGGGCGCGTTGACCATCGCCATCGGCCGCGTGGTGGACGACTCTATCGTGGTGATCGAGAACATCAAGCGTCATTTGAGCTACGGCGAGCCCAAGATCACGGCCATCCTCACCGCTATCCGGGAAGTTGCCGGTGCCATCACCGCCTCGACCCTGACCACGGTGGCAGTGTTCCTTCCCATCGCCTTTGTGGGGGAATTGGCCGGCGAGCTCTTCCGCCCGTTTGCCCTCACCGTCACCATTGCCCTGTTGTCCTCGCTTCTCGTGTCCCTGACAATCGTGCCCGTCCTGGCCTACTGGTTCCTCAAGGGTTCTCCCGCTGCAGCGGATCCGGGCACTGCTGCCGAAACAGCTGCGCAGGCCCACGAAGCTGAGCAACGCACCGTCCTGCAGCGTGGCTACCTTCCAGTCCTCCGCAAGACGCAGAAACATCCTGTGGTGACGCTGGTCGCGGCGGTGCTGGTCCTGGGCGGAACGGCAGCCATGAGTCCACTGCTGGCGACCGATCTCCTGGGCAGCTCCGGCCAGAACAGCATGAGCATCCGCCAGCAACTGCCTGCGGGTACCAGTCTTGCCGATGCAAGCGGCGCGGCCGCCAAGGTTGAAGATGTCCTGGACGACATTGACGGAATCAAGGATGTCCAGGTCACCACTGGCAATGCCCAGGCCGGCTTCGCCGCGCTCCTCTCCACAGGTGCGTCCAACTCGACGTTCACGGTGGTCACGGATGAGAAAGCGAAGCAGTCCTTGCTTCAGGACACCGTTCGTGAGCGCCTGAAGGAAGCCGGCGTTGAGGGAAAGATTTCCGTAGCGACCCAGCAAGGGGGCCTCGGCACGTCATCGACCGTAGACATCACCCTCAAGGCGTCGAACTCTGCAGACCTGCGGACTGCAAGTGATGCCATGGTGCAGGCCATGGAAGGCGTCCCGGGAAGCACGGAGACGGTAACCAATCTGGCAACGACCCAGCCCGTAGTGCAGGTCAAGGTGGACCGGGCGAAGGCCGTCGCCGCAGGACTGAACGAAGAACGGATCGCCGGAGTCCTGGCGTCCACCATCAGTCCCATTCCGGCAGGAACGGTCCGGATCGATACGGATGATTTTCCCGTCCAGATCGGCGTCGGCACACAGTTCAAGAGCATTGATGCAGTCAGGAACATCCCGCTTCCCGGCGGCAAGGGAGCCACGCTAGGCAGCATTGCATCAGTCGAGCAGGTGGACTCCCCCGTCTCTATTACCGCCAGCGCCGGCCAGCGGACGGCGACTGTCTCCGTCACGCCGTCGGGGTCCAATCTGGGTGCCGTGAGCACCGAGGTCCAGAACAGGCTCAAGACCGTTGAATTGCCGCCCGGGGTCACTGCCGAGATCGGCGGCGCCACTACCCAGCAGGCCGAATCGTTCCAGCAGTTGGGGCTCGCGCTGCTGGCTGCCATCGCGATTGTGTACGTGATCATGGTCGCGACCTTCAAATCACTGGTGCAGCCCCTGATACTGCTGGTTTCCATTCCTTTTGCAGCAACGGGCGCCATCGCGCTGCTGCTACTGACCGGGATTCCCCTGGGTTTGCCGTCACTCATCGGAATGCTGATGCTGGTGGGCATTGTGGTCACCAATGCCATTGTGCTGATAGACCTCATTAACCAGTACAGGCAACCGCGGGATGGCGGGCCCGGAATGAACGTGGCAGACGCAATCGTCCATGGTGCCCGCCAGCGTCTCCGGCCGATCCTGATGACGGCCCTTGCCACGGTTTTCGCGCTGACGCCAATGGCATTGGGCTTTACTGGCGGCGGCGGATTTATCTCCCAGCCATTGGCGATCGTCGTCATCGGCGGGCTCCTGTCCTCAACGGCCCTGACCCTGGTTCTGGTGCCTGTCCTGTACAGGCTGGTGGAGGGCCGGCGCGAAAAGAAGTCCCTCCTGTTAGCCATGAAGCAGCGGCCCGCTTTCACACCGGCGGCAGATGTCGATGCTGAATTCGCGGACTGGACCACCGGTAAGATCCCCAAAGTCAGCGGACGGCGGGCTGCTCCGGGCGAGCCGAGCTGACACTTCCGGCCGGCGCCCACTTGGGAATAATTCCTTTGTCCCTGCGTTGTAACCGGCGATAGATGCAAATGCATGTATATCCGGTATACTGAAATCAGTTTCCGGAACTTCATGAATCTGAAAGGGACATCATGCAGATCGGCGTATTCAGCGTCAGCGACATCACCACCGACCCCACTACGGGCCGCACTCCCACAGAAAACGAGCGCATCAAGGCGGAAGTGGCCATCGCAAAGAAGGTCGAAGAGATCGGCATGGATGTCTTTGCGATCGGAGAGCACCACAACCGGCCCTTCTTCTCCTCCTCCCCTACCACCACGCTGGCCTACATCGCAGCGCAGACGGAACGGATCATCCTCTCCACGGCCACCACCCTGATCACCACCAACGATCCTGTGAAAATTGCCGAAGACTACGCGATGCTCCAGCACCTTGCGGACGGCCGGGTCGATCTGGTGATGGGGCGAGGCAATACGGCACCGGTGTACCCGTGGTTCGGCAAGAACATCCAGGACGGCATTGAACTGGCGATAGAGAACTACAGCCTCCTGCGCCGTCTCTGGGATGAGGACACCGTCAACTGGTCCGGTAAGCACCGGACGCCCCTGCAGAACTTCACGTCCACTCCCAGGCCGCTCGACGGCGTGGCCCCCTTTGTCTGGCACGGTTCGATCCGCAGCCCGCAAATTGCGGAAGTGGCGGCCTACTACGGCGACGGGTTCTTTGCGAACAACATTTTCTGGCCAAAGGAGCACTACCAGCAGCTGATCGGTCTCTACCGTGAGCGTTATGAGCACTACGGACACGGGAAGGCGGACCAGGCCATCGTCGGGCTGGGCGGGCAGTTCTTCATGCGCAGGAACTCCCAGGACGCAGTCAAGGAGTTCCGGCCATACTTTGACAACGCCCCGGTATATGGCCACGGACCGTCGTTGGAAGACTTCACGTCACAGACCCCGCTGACCGTCGGAAGCCCCCAGGAAGTTATTGAAAAGACGCTTACCTTCAGGGAATTCTTTGGCGACTACCAGCGCCAGCTGTTCCTGATCGATCACGCCGGCCTGCCCCTCAAAACGGTGCTTGAACAGCTTGACCTGTTCGGGGAAGAGGTCCTCCCTGTCCTTCGCAAGGAATACGCGGCTCTCAAGCCGGCTCACGTTCCTGAGGCACCGACCCATGCGGGCCGTGTCGCTGACCTGCTGGCCGCACAGGACAAGGAATCTTCCGGCTCTGCCTCGGCTCTGCCTCAAACCGCAGGGACCGCAGCAGCCTCGGCAAAGGAGGCCTGATGGCCGACCGTCCAGCGGAATCGCCCGTCCGCCTTGCGGCAGAAACCTGGGAGTCCCTCTTCCGCGCCCAGGTTGCCGTAATGCGACGCCTGCAGTCCGGGCCTGCTTTCAAGTCAATAGCACTCAACGAATACGACGTCCTGTTCACGTTGTCGCGCTGCCCCTCTGGCTGGCTCCGGCTCAATGAGCTGAACGACCATATCCTCTTGAGCCAATCCAGCCTGAGCCGTATGGTGGAGCGCCTGGAAAAGCGAGGCCTGGTGGAGCGTATGCCTGCTCCCGATGACGGCCGGGGGGTCCTGCTCAAGCTCACCGAAGCGGGAAGTGAGCTGCAGAAGCAGATCGGCAGGATCCACGTACGCGATATTGAGGCCCTCATGACGCCGTCGCTCACTGCGGCTGAACAGCGGGAATTGCTTCGTCTTACTGAGAAGCTCCGAGGCGCTGTTGCCCGGCACTAGCCTGCCCTGTCCAGGCACCAGGCCCTAGCGCAGAGTCACCAGCTTTGACGGGTCCTCTTCCGGCAATATTCCGTCCACCACGGCGGTGACACCCAGCTCCCTAAGGGTCAGGCCTCCTCCGATTGTGGAGAGGAAGGCGGTGTCGGAGGAGTCCCGGCCTGCCGTGATGCGCAGCATGCTCTCGCGCGGCGCCAATCCTGTGGGGTCAATGATGTGCCACGCCCCGTTGAGATGCGCCTCCACCACGGCATGGAAATCCATGGGGCTCAGTCCAGGAGCATAGACGGCAGCCAGGCGGCACGGCACGTTTTTGGACCGCAACAATGCAATAGCCAGGTGAGCGAAGTCCCTGCAGACACCCCTCCGGTGCAGCAGGGTCTCCACCGCCCCGTCGGTTCCCCGCGAGGAACCACTGATATAGCGCAGCTCGGTGGATACCCAGTTCCGGACCGCGTGCAGGAGTTCTTCCCCCTGAAGCCCGCCGAACTCGGCGTAAGCAGTGGGCAGAAGGCGATCAGACTCCGCATAGCGGCTGGGCCGGACGTAGCGGATCAGGTCCATAAGGGTGGGCTCCTGGGGTGTCGCCTGCCCGGTCACAGTCGCAGCATAGTCGACGGTTACTTCGGAGGGATCAGCAAACTCAAAGTAGTGGAACCTTCCGCCATGATCATCGGCCAGTTCAGTGACTGGAACATCCTGGCCGCCCGCTGTCACGGACAAAGTTTCTGTCACTGACGAATAGCCTGGGTTGTTGGCCACGGCAACAGCCAGCGCAACTTTCGTGTCAGCGGTGGTCTTGAAGACGAGCCGGGTGGCGACCGAGCGTTGCATGTATCTCCGGAGTATGAAGTGGAAGCAGAACAGCCCTCACACCGCCGGCCAGAAGCAATGGCAAACAGTGGGACTAGTTGTTGATCTTCAGAGACATTAGCATCCGCTGGACGTTGGCGAATTCAGACCCCTCGTTGACGTACTTTGCGGCCTGATCCAACGTGTCAAAGGATTTGGCCGGAGCCACCTTTTCATCCGTGGCGAAGGCCTTCAGGGCAGTGAGATCGCCGAACGAGTAATTACCCTTCCCTGCCGGACCGCGGACCACATTCTGCAGGCTGCACGCCTTTCCGTCCGCGCCGCCGACCATGTTGGTGATGCCAAATGAACCGAAGAACTTATACCCCTGGATTACGCGGAACACCACTCGCGGTGGAATGGTTCCTTCCCCGTCAGCATGAGGCAGTTCCACCGGAACGCTGCTGACAACCACGTACGGCTTGGCCGCTGTAGCGGAGCAGTCCGCCGGAGGCGCCGCAGGCAACCGGGTCTGCAGTGTGGCCAGGTAAGCCCCCTTGGAGTCCTTCACCTCGATTTTCAGGGCACCGGGCAGGGAACCATCCACGGGCGGCAGTGACTGCGTAATCCAATCCTGCGGGAGCTCAAAGCTCACGGTTTTCCCGGGGTCGTTGAAGACCTTCCAGGCGGAAGCAGTCGCGCCGACCACCGGAGTCTCAGTTCCCGACGGCGTGACCTCCGGAGTTGCAGTACCGGATGCGGTGGTCCCCGTAGGATTTGCAGTGGGAGCCGGGGAAGAGGAATCTGAGGGACTCGCGCCCGCCGTCCACGCAGGAGCGCCTTTCCCTTCGTTGCTGCAGCCGGCCATCGCCGCTGCTGCTACGAGCAGCACTGAGGTAAGCCGGAGCGATGTGGAGATTCCCGTCCCTGTCATGCATCCCAGCGTAGCGGTCAGCAGGGACCCGCCAGCGTCGGCAGGGCAGCGTTTCGCGGTGGGGATGCCAAAGACGACTAGGCTGGGGGAATGGCGAATTTGCAAGAAAATCGGGGCGGCGACAACATGACGGACATCTCCGCCGTCGACGTCGCAGACTGGCGGCTACGGACGTTCGCCCTTTATGACAATGTCAGGCGGATCGCCGTCGACAACCCGGCGGAAGCGCATTCCTATTGGCGGCAAGAGCGTGACCGCATGTTCGGAACCCACTCTGCCTCTCCTCTGACGGCCGCCGACAAGGCCGTTTTTGGCGGCCTTCGGACGGCGGACTACGATCCCATCTACCGCTTCAATGTCCCCTTGACGAAAGAGGGCGCAGGCAGGGAGATGAGCGTCGACACAGGCGCGGATGGTGTCGTTCACTTCCTTCGGCTCGGGACATTTGACCTTCCAGAGATGGGCCAGCTGGCCGTGTGGAAGATCCAAGGTTATGGCGGAGGCATTTTTGTACCCTTCCGGGACGCCACCGCCGGACAAAGCGGCGGCACTTACGGCTCCGGGCGTTACCTCCTTGACACCGTCAAGGGCGCCTACCACGGCATCCGAGGGTCTGGTCCCGCGGCAGAGTTCATCCTGGACTTCAACTTCGCTTATAACCCGTCGTCCGCCTACAACGAAGCCTGGGCGTGTCCGCTTGCCGGGCCATCCAACCGCCTCGCGGTGGAAATCCCTGTGGGCGAACTCTCCTAGGCTGGGCGGACTTTCCCCGGGCTGTCAGCAAACGGTAAGACTTTCCCCGGGACAGGGCATTCCCTCCGCGCCTACCGTAGAGACATGGAATTTCTCAAACGCCGCAAAGTACTGGCTGTGCTCATTCCCTGCACGGTGGCTGTGCTGTTGATCGGCGCCTACCTATTCCAACCCTGGCGCCTCTTTACAAGCAGCACCCTTAACGAGGCCCTGCCTGAGGCCGTACCCGCCGCCTCCTCCCCCTCGAACGCAACGGGAGTTTCGCCGTCGGGCCCCACGGAAAGTATGCAGCCCACGGCGACTGCAGCGGCCCCGGCTTCCGAAGCTGCACCCATTGTGGTGGCCAAGGGCGATTTTCAATCCCAGGAGCACCCCACCAGCGGGACGGCGAGCCTCCTCAGGCTCGCAGACGGGACGCAGTTGCTCCGGCTGGAGAATCTGGCGAGCAGCGATGGTCCCGACGTCAAGATCTGGCTCAGTGAGCTCGACGCCGGCGGGGACTGGTTCAAGTATCGCGGAGGCAAATACGTGGACCTCGGCCTCATCAAGGCGACCCATGGCACCCACAATTACGTCATTCCCGCCGGTGCTGACCTGAGCGGACTGGACACGGTAGTGCTCTGGTGCGACAGGTTCAGCGTCGCCTTCGGTTCCGCAGCCCTGGTGTAGGGTTCCGCAGCCCTGGCCTAGGGCCGAACGGAACATAGGATGTGGGGATGATTCCAGGTCCTGCCCGCCGCATTGCCCGTGTCCGTCCATTGGTCACGGAATCACCCAACACACCAACCGAACAGTACTTCGTGGCCAACGACTGCCCCGACTTCACCTCTGCTGGAGGGCGGCGATGGACCGTCATTGCCTCGCCCTATCCGGGGTCCCTGGCAAACGCGGAAAGCCCGGCACGCAGCGGCTGGACTGCAGGCCAGGAGGTCAGCGAGGATACGTTCCGTTTCCTGGCACCCAGCGTTCCCGCCAACGTTCTCGGGATGGCCCACAACACGGGCACGTCCGGCCGGGCCCTTCCACCTCAGGCGTTCCACAAGGCGGCCACAAGCGTCATCGGACCCGGCGACACCATTGAACTTCCGGACGGTGGAGGGCAGGTGGACCCCGAAGCCGAACTCACGGTCGTCGTCGGGCGCAAAGCGCGGAGACTGAACCTCCATAATGCACGCACTGCCGTACTGGGATACACGATCGGGAACGACGTAACCAGCCGGGAACACCAGCAGACGGATCAGCTGTGGATCAGTGCCAAGAGCCAGGACACCTTCACCCCCGTTGGACCGTGGCTGGTCACTGCCCTGGACGATACGTCCGTGTCCATGGGCATCACACACAACGGCAGGGAGCTTGAGTCCGGGAGCTCAGCTGATCTTGGGTGGAAGGTGGACGAGATCCTGGTGTACCTGACTTCTTTTATGACCCTGCATCCGGGTGATCTCGTCCTCACCGGGTTTCCGGCTACATCTGTGCCACTCGAACCGGGCGACACCGTCACGTGTCGCGTGGAGGGGATCGGCGAGCTCACCAATCCAGTAACTGTCCGGAGCGTTAGCGGCCGCTGAGCGAACGGACATTCCCTACGGCGGCGCCCACCGCGGCTGCTGCTTCCTCAAGTTCAGCGGCGTCCACCGTAGAGTCGAAACTGAACCGCACTGCTGTTTGGGCAACTTCTGCCTCAATCCCCACGGCCAGCAACACCGGCGAGGCGGCATCCGAACCAGCCGCGCAGGCAGAACCGCTTGAGCACACCACGCCTTGGCGCTCCAGTTCCAGCAGAACAGACTCTCCGCTGGTACCGGGGAAGCAGAATGATGCGATGGAGGGCAGGCGCTCCCCGGGGTGACCGGTCAGAATGGCACCCGGTACGAGGTCCAGGACGCTCCTGATGAATTGATCGCGGAGCCCTGCAACCCTGCCAGCCAATGGCTCTGCGGCCGAGCGTCCCTGTTCATCCACGCTCACCATCGTGAGCGCCTTTGCCAGAGCTACAGCTCCCGCTACGTTCTCCGTACCTGAGCGGCGGCCCCGCTCTTGGCCTCCCCCATGAACCAATGGCTCAATCCGGGTCCGGCTTCGGAGATAGAGTGCCCCATTGCCCTTGGGAGCACCAAGCTTGTGCCCGGAAATGCTGAGGGCATCCACGCCCAGCGCCTTGGTGTCCAGGGAAAGCCAGCCTGCAGCCTGCACGGCGTCGGTGTGGAACGGTATGCCGTGCAGGTGCGCAACGGCAGCCAAAGCAGCCACCGGCTGGATGGTCCCGATCTCGTTATTGGCATACATAACACTGACCAGAGCGGTATCAGGCCGCAGCACTTCTGCAAGCGCCTCCGGTGTCACCTGCCCGTACCGGTCCACGGGGACCACATCAACGGCGAACCCGTGGAAGCGCTCCAGGTACCTGGCTGATTCCTCTACTGCCGGATGCTCAATCGCGCTGATGACTACCCTGTTGTGGCGTGGATCGGCAGCTTGGCGGGCCAGTGAGATCCCTTTTACGGCCAGGTTGTCCGCTTCCGTACCTCCTGAGGTGAAGGTTACTTCGCCAGGCCGGCAGGCGAGAGCACGTGCCACAGTTGCCCTTGCGTCTGCGAGCGCGTTGGCGGCAGCTTCTCCCAGCGTATGGTGGCTGGAGGGATTGCCGAATTCACCGGTCAGGTAGGGCCACATGGCTTCGAGCACCTCCCGCCGGACCGGTGTTGTGGCGGCCGCGTCGAGGAAAATCATGACGGTTCAGCGGTCCCGGAGACATGGGCGGGGTTGAGACCGGGCGTAAGGTCCAGCTCCAGGTCCAACCCGAGATCCAAGGCGGCAACGGTGTGGGTGAGCCCTCCAATCGAGATGACGTCCACACCGGTCGCGGCGATGCCGGCCACCGTTTCAAGGGATACGTTGCCGCTCGCCTCGATCCGCGCACGCCCGTTCACCAGCGCCACTCCGGCTACCAGGTCCGTCAGGCTGAAGTTGTCCAGCATGATGGTGTCCACACGGGCCGCAAGCACAGGTTCGATCTGCTCCATGGTGTCCACTTCCACCTCAAAGTGGGTGGTGTGCCCCAGCCGGGCCTTGGCCTGCAGCAGGAGGTCCGTCAGTTTGCGGGAATCACCGCCGGTGATGACCGCCAGGTGGTTGTCTTTAGCCAGTACTGCGTCGGACAGGCTGAAGCGATGGTTGGCGCCGCCGCCACAGCGGACCGCATAACGCTCCAGGATGCGAAGCCCGGGGGTGGTTTTCCTCGTGTCCGTGATCCGTGCCTTGGTTCCGGCCACCAGATCCACAAACCCGGCTGTTTTGGTGGCAATCGCGCTCATCCGCTGGACCAGGTTCAACGCAACGCGTTCGGCGAGCAATACAGCCCTGGCGTTGCCTGTCACCCTGGCAAGGGACGTGCCGGCAGTGAATCGCTCCCCGTCGGCCACCAGGAGTTCGACGACGGCGTCCGGATCAGTGAGTTTCATCGCAGCGGCGAACACGGTTCCTCCACTGAGCACGCCGGAAACCCTGGCATTGAGCACAGCGGTGGCGCGGGCTTCTTCCGGGATGAGGGTCTGGGACGTGATGTCGCCGTAGGGTGCGTCCTCTTCCAGGGCGGCGCGCAGGACTTTCAGGACGGCGGCGTCCGGGAGGCTCCCCACGACGGCGCTGCCAGTAGCTGAAACGGCATCGCTTGGTGTGAAAACGTGGGCTGTGGACGTCATGAGCTGATCCTTTGCATCGGAAGACTGGTGGCTCCCTGACCACGCAAGTTCTCTGGGGTGTCAGAGCGGTAGTGCGCACCGACAGACTCTTTCCGTGACCGTGCTGCAGCAACGAGCAACTGTGCTGCCAGCAGCAGGTTCCGGTCTTCGTAATCACGTATGGCCAGCGCGGTAATCCGGGCCATGTCTGTTGCCCAGACCGACAACTGCCCTGCTGCCTCATCCAGCTCGGCACCGGTACGCAGGACGCCGGCCGCCCGGGTCATCAGACGGGACAAGGCACCGCGGCTGAAGTCCTCGGATTCGAAGCCGGGGAAACCCCCGGCAGCGTCATTCTCCGCGGGAGGCTCGGCATCAAAGCCGGCGTCGCTTGCTGCCAAGCCGGCGTCAGTTGCGTCAAGGCGGGCTACCGGTTCGGAAGCATCGAGATAGGCCTCGACTGCGCGCCTGCCAAAAACGAGACCTTCGAGCAGGGAATTGCTTGCCAGCCGGTTGGCGCCCTGGGCCCCCGTGCAGGCGACCTCGCCCGCAGCGTAGAGCCTTGGGATTGAGGTCCGGCCCCAGAGGTCTGTGGCCACGCCTCCCATCCAGTAATGGGCGGCCGGGGATACGGGCAGCACTTCCACCGTCCAGTCGTAACCGGCGGCACGGGTGGCAGCTGTCAGCGTCGGGAAACGACGCGCCAGGAATCCAGCTCCCTTGGAGGCTTCGATGCCGCGCGCATCCAGGTAGACCGGGCTGTCGGCCGGCGCGCCAGTCCTTGCCAGGTGGAGGGCAATGCTGCGGGAAACAACATCGCGGGGGGCGAGCTCGCCGTCGGGGTGGTAATCAGGCATAAACCGGTGACCGGCAGCATCCGTAAGGACTGCGCCTTCACCACGTACTGCCTCGGAGATAAGCAGCGGGGGCGGCCCGCCGGGCCGTTCCGTTGCCGCCAAGGTGGTGGGATGGAACTGGAAGAACTCCAGGTGCCGGACAGCTGCCCCCGCACGCCAGGCCAAGGCCAAACCGTCTGCGGTTGCCACCTCCGGGTTGCTGGTGCGGGCAAAGAGCCGGCCGGCGCCGCCGGTGGCCAGCAGAACGGCGTCGGCCTCGATGCTGGTGACCAGACCATTGTGGAGGTACTTCACCCCCGAAACGCTTCCGTTCGACGTCGACAGTTCAGTGACGAACGCGTCCGTCACCAACCGCAGCCTCCCGCTGACTGCCCGCTCGAGGACGGCGGCGATAAGTCCCCTGGCGATGCCCGCGCCGGTCGCGTCCCCACCGGCATGCAGGATCCGGGGTGCGGAGTGGGCCGCTTCCAGCCCCAGGGCAGGATGTCCGGCGTCATTGAGGTCGAAGTCCACCCCGAAACGCTTCAGCCCGGCGATATCACGGACGGCTTCGGTGCACAGCACGCGAACGGCTTCTGGGTTGTTCAGGCCCGCGCCGGCGGCGAGAGTATCGGCGATGTGTGCGGCAACGGAGTCACCGGGCGCTGCTTCTCCTGGCTCCAGCACTGCTGAAACTCCACCTTGCGCATAGAAGGTGTTGCTCTGTTCCAGAGTTCCCTTGGTCAGGAGCACCACGTCAGTCCCGCCGCCATGGGTCCGGGGCTCATCTGCCGCCAGCAGGGCCGCGTAGAGTCCGGCTATGCCGCTTCCGACGACGACGAGCGTACGCTCCTGCCGGGGCCCGCGCGTTGGCGCCTGCCCGTTCATGGACGTGCCGCCAGCATCCGTTCCAGGGCCAGGCGTGCCGGGCCGGCCACGGCGTCATCGACGGTGATCCGGTTAAGCACTTCGCCGTTCACCAGTCCCTCAAGGACCCAGGCGAGGTAGCCCGGGTGGATCCGGTACATTGTGGAACACGGGCAGATGACCGGGTCCAGGCAAAAGATGGTGTGCTGCGGGTACTCGGCAGCGAGCCTGTTCACCATGTTGATTTCGGTACCAATGGCAAAGACTGTTGGCTCAGTGGCCGCCGCGATGGCCTTCCTGATGAAGTCGGTGGATCCGGCCGAATCGGCGGCGTCAACGACCTCCATGGGGCATTCGGGGTGGACGATCACCTGTACTCCGGGGAAGTCGACCCGTGCTTTTTCGATCTGGCCGACGTTGAAGCGCTTGTGAACTGAGCAGAAGCCGTGCCAAAGGATCACCTGGGAGTCCTGCAGGGTGGTTTCGTCGTTGCCGCCGAGGTCCTTGCGGGGGTTCCACATGGGCATACGGTCCAGGGGTACCCCCATGGCCTTGGCAGTGTTACGGCCCAGGTGCTGGTCGGGGAAGAACAAAACGCGCTGGGCACGCTGGAATGCCCACTCGAGCACGGTGGCAGCATTGGAGGATGTGCAGACGATTCCGCCGTGGTCTCCGCAGAACCCTTTGAGGGCCGCGGAAGAATTCATGTAGGTCACGGGGATAACGGGAACACGGCCGTCGGCGTCGGGCTCGGTGCCGAAGACCTCCTCCAGCTGCTCCCAGCACTCCGTCACCGAATCAATATCTGCCATGTCGGCCATCGAACAACCGGCGGCGAGATTGGGCAGGATAACGGCCTGATCGGGTTTGGAGAGGATGTCGGCCGTTTCGGCCATGAAATGAACGCCGCAGAAGATGATGGCTTCGGCTTCAGGCTTGGTCAGGGCTGCATTGGCCAGCTGGAAGGAGTCACCCACGAAGTCGGCGTATTCGATGACTTCGTCCCGCTGGTAGAAGTGGCCCAGGATCACAGCCCGCTCCCCCAGCGTTGCTTTGGCAGCCCTGATCCTGGCATCCAGCTCTGCATCGCTGGCCAGTTTGTACTCTTCCGGCAGCTGCCCCTGCCTCGGAGTGGCAGGAGGAGCGACGTCGGCACTTGATGCACCGGGACCATAGGCGGGTGTGCCGGCGAGGGCCTCGGCGAGGTCGTAGTCCCAGGGGCCCTTGGCCAGCGCAGGGCTGCAAGTGGAGGCTTTCGCCGCCGCGAACGAACCTTTTTCGGCCTGTTCACGAGTGATGAGCTGGATGGTTGTGTTAACGCTGCTCATGATTGCTCCTGTTATCTGGGTCTAGGCCTGGGTGGCCGATAAAGCGGTAGAGGCGTGGGGGACGGTGTTTCCCGCCCTGGAGGTATTCACCGGTTTCCTGAATCTCAGGGGTGGATTTGAGTTGCCGACGGAAGTTCGCAGGATCAAGTTGCCTGTCCAGGACCGCCTCATAGACCTCCCGCACCTGCGCCAGCGTGAAGTATTCACCAAGAAGGTGATAGGCAATGGAACCGTAAGCCATCTTGTTCCGCAGCCGCCACAGCGCATAGTCCACGATGGCGTTGTGGTCAAAGGCCAGTTCCCCGAGGCGGTCGGCGCGGAACCACTTGACGTTTTCGGACTCATCGGCGAGGGCAGCCTCTGTGGGCTGGACCAGTGCCCAGTAAACGATGGACACCACCCTTTGAGTGGGCGAGCGGTGGAGGCCTCCGAAGGCGTACAGCTGTTCCAGGTATCTTGGGGCCAGTCCCGTGGTTTCCTGAAGGTTGCGCGAAGCTCCGTCCTGGAGGGATTCGGCATGGGAAAGGGGGCCACCGGGCAGCGCCCAGAGTCCTTTGAATGGCTCGCGGATGCGCCGCACCAGCGGAAGCCACAGAGTGGGTCGGCCCGACTGCTCGCTGGGACGAAGGGCGAAGATGACAGTGGAAATAGCCAGTGAAGGTGGCGCCGCCTGGCGTTCTGAGACATTGGCTGCACTCGTGTACATGATTCCCACCCCCTCCGCACCCTTGGGCTGGCCCGGATCAGCGCCCTGCCGAGCCGGACTTCAGTGAAACAGTTATAGTCACATTGACTAGAACTAATCGTAAGGGGTTGGCGCTTCAAAACAAAATGTTTCGGATTGCGCCAGGTCAGGCTCGCCCACGCAAACTGCAACCATGCTCTCCTACGAGCTGACGGGCGAGGAGAAGGAAAAGGGGTAAATTCGGTAGGTCCCATAAGGACCAGACTCCCATCGACCCCCAAGAAGGTTCGCCCATGACAACGAAGTCCACCGCCGAACGCTCTGCCACGGAACGCCCTGCCGTTGTACACCCTGATACTGAACGCCCTGCCGTTCAACTGGGCCATTCGCTCCGCCCGCGCCAGCTGGCAATGATGGGCCTCGGAAGTGCCATTGGCGCCGGTCTATTCCTCGGATCCGGCGCCGGCATACAGCTGGCCGGACCCGCTGTCCTGATCTCCTACCTCGTGGCAGGCACGCTGATCATTGTGGTGATGTGGGCCCTCGGAGAAATGGCCGCAGCACATCCCAACAGCGGCGCGTTCTCCGTCTATACCGAACATGCCATGGGCAAGACAGCGGGAGCTACCGTGGGGTGGCTCTGGTGGATCCAACTGGTGGTGGTCATAGCCGCGGAAGCGCTGGGGGCGGCGGCATTGCTGTTCCCGGTGTGGCCCGTCATCCCCGTGTGGGCCCTTGCTTTGGCCTTTATGGTGCTTTTTACCGCCATCAACCTGGCCGGAGTGAAGAATTTCGGCGAATTCGAATTTTGGTTCGCCATCCTCAAGGTGGCGGCAATCGTCCTGTTCCTGGCTATCGGCGGCGCGCTGTTTCTGGGCCTGCTGCCGGACGTGCCCTCCCCGGGCCTGGCCGTCATCAGCGCAGATTTCGCTCCCGAGGGCTTCGGCGGCGTGGCTGCGGCCCTCTTTGTGGTCATCTTCGCGTTTGGTGGAACCGAAATCGTCAGCGTGGCCGCGGCCGAGACCGAGGACCCCGCGGGCAGCGTTGGCGGCGCGATCCGGACAGTGGTGTGGCGCATCCTGGTCTTCTACATCGGCTCAGTTTTGGTGATCGCCGCCGTACTGCCCGTCGGCTCCCCCGGCCTGGATTCGCCGTTCGCGGGAGTGCTCGACGCCGCCCGCATCCCTGGTGCCGGTACAGCCATCACACTGGTGGCCGCCGTCGCCCTTCTCTCCGCACTCAACGCCAACCTCTACGGGGCATCACGCATGGCGTACTCGCTGTCGCAGCGTGGTGAGGCCCCCCGCTTTCTATCGAAGCTGACGCCAGCGGGGGTTCCGGTGCCGGCAGTTCTGGTCTCGGTGGCCTTCGGGTTCGCCGCCACGGTGCTGGAACTGCTCTTCCCGGAGCAGATCCTTCCGGCCCTCTTCCAGCTGGTCGGTTCGACGTGCCTCGTGGTGTGGGGTTCGGCACTGGTATCCCAGCTGATCCTCCGCCGGCGGGCAGAGCGGAACGGAACCGAACTGCCGTTGCGGATGAAGGGATACCCGGCCCTGACAATCTTCGGACTGGTGCTGTTGGGCCTCATTTTGGCAGTCGGCTTCTGGGCAGAAGCCAGTCGGGTTCAGCTGTTCAGCACCATGGTGCTGATTGCCGCCATCGCTGCTGCCTGCAGGATAGGTTCAAAAATCAGGCTGGCCCGCCAAACCAGCTGACGCCGCCGGACCAGGTTGAACGCAACCAGCCACTGGTCGAGGGAAAAACCAGCAAATCAGCGGTTGAACTTGCCCAGTCCGCAGGCGGGTAAAGTGGTGCGTATCCACGGCGGGCCAGGCGACAAGATCAACGTCGGCGAACCCCTGATCGTGTTTGAGGTGCCGGACATACGGCTGGCATCGTGGGCACGGTCCCGAAGGAAGAGGCACCGAAGCGCAGGGTTCGCCTGAGCGCCGTACTTGATGAGGACTGACACGATGAGCGGCAGGCACACCGGCGAACAGCATTCCCACACGGTTGAGGGCACCGACCCCCAGCTGTACGTTGCCCTACATGAACCGGAGGGCGACGCCGGCCTGCGGCCCATCCTGTTGCTCCATGGATTCTCCTCATCCAGCAAGTTGAACTGGGAGGACACCGGCTGGTTGCAGGCCCTCCTTGCAGCCGGACGCAAGGTCATCACAGTTGACCTTCCGGGTCATGGCCGCAGCGGAGCGCCCGACGATCTGGACTCATACACCCCCAGCCGGATCCGTGCGGATCTCCTCCAGATAGCGTTCGACGCCGGCGTCCGGCCCGTGCAGAACGGTGACCCTTCCAGCGGAGTGGATTTGATCGGCTACTCCCTCGGCTCGCGTCTGGCATGGGAGTTCGGTGCCACCCAGCCGGAGATCGTCCATCGGGTGGTCATGGGCGGCCCCAACACAGCAGATCCCCTCGCGGCTTTCGATCTCATGGCTGCGCAGAACTACCTGGCCGACGGGACGCCCATCGCCGACGAATCCACCGCCCAGCTGCTGAAGATGGCGCTGGTGCTTCCCAGCAACAACATTTTTGCGCTGCTCTCGTTGGTTCAGGCCATCAAGGCCGAGCCTTTCGATCCGGCCGAGGCGGTCCCCCACGTGCCAATCCTCCTTGTGGCGGGCGAGAACGATGAACGCGCCGCAACGATGCCTGATCTTGCCGCCATCGGTTCAAAATCCGGAGCGTTGGTCGAGCAGCTGGTGATTCCCGGACGAAACCACACCAGCGCTCTCACAAGCCGCGTCTTCAAGCAGGCGGCCATCGACTTCCTCTCCGTCTGAGGCGCCCCTGATGAACACGCGCTATGAGGATCGCGAGGAAGCAGGGAGGCGGCTGGCAGCTGCACTCCCGCAATTCCGTGAACGCCCTGACACCGTGGTTCTCGGCCTGGCCCGCGGCGGCGTGCCGGTGGCCGCAGCCTTGGCTGCCGCGCTGTATTTGCCATTAGGGGTCCTGCTCGTGCGAAAACTGGGAATTCCGGGCCATGACGAAACGGCCTATGGCGCCCTTGCCCTTGCCCCGGCAGCCGCCGACGAATCTGATGCCGGCCAACCGGCAGCCGAGGGCAGGGTGGTACGGATCATCAACCGGCCTCTCCTGGCCCAGATTCTGGAGCACGGTGTCCGGCAGGAGTGGCTGAACCAGGTTGAAGACCGCGAGCGCGCAGAACTTTTGCGCCGTGCTCGGAGCTACCCTGGCCTGAACCTGGACCTGAGGGGGAAAACAGTTATCCTCGCCGACGACGGGTTGGCCACTGGCGCAACCATGCGGGCCGCAGTAGAGGCTGTCCGCGGTTCCGGAGCCTCAACCGTGGTGGTTGCGGTGCCCGTGGCGTCGGTCGAAGCGCAGGCCTCCCTTGAGCGGGTCAGCGACTTCGTCCTCTGCCTCCACTTGCCAGGCAAGTTCCGGGCAGTGGGCGCCTTCTACCACCACTTCGAGCAGCTCAAGGACGAGGACGCCATAGGCCTGCTTCAGCAAGGACTCAGTGCCGGCTGATTCCGAGCAGGTTTCCTTTGGTCTCCTTTGCCAGGATCACGCCAATGGACGAAATGACGCAGAGAATCATGATGTAGATACCGATAGATCCTGTCCACCTGGTGGTCAGAAGCAGCCACTCCGCGATGCTTGAGGCGAACGCGCCACCGAGGATCGCTCCGAACGCGTAGCCGATCGATATACCGGAATACCGCACATTGGCCGGGAACATCTCGGCGTACATGGCTGACATGGGGCCGTAGGAGAGACCGAGTCCGATTGTCAGGACGAAGATTGCCACCCCGTACAGCAGGATGTCCTTGGTATCAATAAGGGCGAACATCGGGATCATCCACGCGAAGATGATGGCGTAGCCTGTCAGGAATGTTTTGACGCGGCCGATCCGGTCTGACAGCCAGCCCCCGGCGAGCGTGAAGATGAGCCAGCCAAACGATGCCAGGGTGGTGGCGAGGAGGACCGGCGGTGCTGGCATCTGGAGTGCGCGGGTGGCATAGGAAATGAAGAACGCAATCAACAGGTAGCCCGCCGCATTGTTGGCGATGAAGATCATCGTCGTGTAGACCACCGGCGTCTTGTGTTTGCGCAGGAGCTCGCCCAAGGGTGCCCTGCTCTCGGCTTTGCGTGCGGCCATCTCCTGGAAAACAGGACTTTCCGCAACAGCCCGTCGGATCAGGTAACCAACCACGATCAGCACGATGGACAACAGGAACGGAACACGCCAGCCCCAGGCCGCGAAGTCATCCCGGGACATGCTGCTGTTGAGGAAGAACAGCAGGCCGGTGGCCAGGATCATTCCGATGGGGACACCGATTTGAGGATAAGCACCGAAGATACCCCGCTTGCTCATGGGTGCGTGTTCCACCGCCATCAGGGCCGCTCCGCCCCATTCGCCGCCGGCCGAGAAACCCTGCAGGATCCGGAGGATAATGAGCAGGATCGGAGCCAGGACACCGATCTGGCTGTACGTAGGCAGTATGCCGATCAAGGCTGTGGCGGCGCCCATCATCACGAGCGTGAACACCAGCATTGCCTTGCGTCCCAGCTTGTCTCCCAAGTGCCCGGCAATAACGGCCCCGAGCGGACGGAAGAGGAAGCTGATCCCGATCAGGGCAAAGGAGAGAATCTGCGCCAGGCCTGGATTGGCCTGTTGCAGCGGGGTGAGAAACAAGGGTGATAACAGGGTGCCTGTCAGCTGGGCAAAGATGAAGAAGTCGTACCACTCGATGGTGGTGCCGACCAGCGTCCCGGCGAGGACTTTACGTTCCTCATGTTTGCTGCTGGGGCCCGTCTCTGAATCGACGGAGGAAGTTGCGGTCATTGGAACTCCATGGCTGGGGGCACTGCTAGTACCGGCGGACACGTTTTACTGATCGAACGGTCAGTTAGTTAGTAGGATACCTTGTTTCTGTGATCAAGCCCACAGTCAGTCTTCCCTGTGCAGGAACTCGCGGATCCGTTCACGGACCGGTCCACGGTCGTAGCTGTTGACCAAAGCGCCGGCCATACGCACGGGATCACCAAAGAAGAAGTACTCGTACAGGGATTGCCTGCCGGAGAATCCTGATATCGACGCGTCGAAGGCCAGCTTGAAAAGACGCACGCGTTCCGGCCCGGTAAGGGTCTTCCCCTGGAGGTACATCTCAATGTCAGCCCTGGCGCCGCTGTTGACATCCGCTTCACCGGGAAGTGCCATGAGGCCCGAGGCGGAGAACTTGCGGATGATCTGCGGGAAACGCTGGGCGACTTTCGGGTACCAGTTCCGGGCTGCGTTCAGGGTGCTCCATTTGGGCAGCATCACGCCTTCATCATTGAGCTCTGCATCCACTTCAGACGCCCGAATCAGAGCCTTACCGATCTCGACGTCGATAATCAGCTCCGCAATGTCTTCCTGGATGTGTTGGAACCCGTCGATGCCGATGGAATCGGCGAGCTCGGATGCCAGGCCGAGGAAGAACTCACTCTTGGCGATAGTCCTGGTGACCACCTGATGGGTCATCAGGGCACCTGCGCCGGTTTCCGAGTAGAAGGCGTTACAAAGCTGGGGGTTCCCCAACATGAAGATCCGGTCGCTCGGAACGAAGACGTCATCGAACACCGCCACCGCATCCATCTCCTCATAACGGGAAGCCAGGGGTTCATCGTGGGTGCTGCCGCCGTGGTAGAGGGACGTTCGGCAAAGGTAACGCAAGCCGGGGGTGTCATTCGGGATGGCGAAGGCGTAGGAGTAAGGGGCATCTTCCGGCGTATTGCGCAGGACGGTCGACGGGAAAACAAGGAGCTCATCAGCGATCGGCGCTATGGTTGCAAGCATCCGTGCACCTTTGATGACGATGCCGTCTTCGCGCTCCTCCACAATGCGGGCGGACAACTGGCCACCCAGCTGCTCCGAGCCTGAGACGGACCGGTTTACCTGCGGCGGGATCAATGTGTGCGTGGCCAGGGTGTCATTCTCCCGTGCCCACTCGTAGTAGTTCCTGATGTTCTCGGCGAACTTGGGATCCGCCTGGGAGAACCACTTCCGGGCAGTGGCCAACGCGGTCAAGGACGAATTCATATAGTCCCCGGACCTCCCCAGAAACCCGTTGGAGTATTCGGCCCAGGTTGAGATCGCCTTTCGCCGCTGTTGCAGATCCTCAAGCGTTTTCGGCACCAGGAATGAGGCGTTCACGGGATCACCCGACGTGGGAGAGGTGTAGGTCAGCGCTTCCTGGTATTGGGGGTCATGCTGCATATCGAAGAGCTTCGCGTAGGACCGGGCGACGTTGTGGAACGCGGGGTGCTCGGCGACTTTGTCACTGACAACGTCGCCATCGATCACCACGTGGGGATTCATGGCATTGAGCTTGTCCAGGTACTGCTGTCCGGTGCGGATACCCATGATCTTTCTCCAGTCATCTTGTTACCGTGCGGAATACGTTGCGTGCTTCTTCAGAGGAGTTCTTCCATCCCCAACTGGCTCTCGGGGATGGTGGTGAAGTTGCTGTTGGCGAACGCCAGGGCGTCCCCGTTTCGGTAGTTGAAATCAACCACCTGGCCGACGTACAGGGTGTGATCGCCGCCGTCGTACGCCGCCCAAGGCGTGCATTCGAAGTAGGCGAGCACGTTGGAAAGCCGCGGCGCCGTGCTTCCTTCGACCCAGACCGGCTCCCGGCCTGGGCGTCCCGCAAAGTGCAGGGCCAGCTCGCGCTGTTCGGCTCCCAGGATGTTCACCGTAAATGGCCGCTGGGCAAGTTCGTCGTGAGCCTTGGTGCTGCGGGCAATACTCACCAGTACCAGCGGGGGGTTCATTGAAACGGATGTGAACGAGTTAACGGTGATCCCATGCCGTTTGGTAACGCCGTCGAAGGTCACGATGGCCACTCCCGTAGCGAACCGGCCCAGGCTTCCGCGAAAGTGGTGGTTGCCGGGCGCTCCCCGGCCCTCAGCGGTGTTCCCCGGGTCCGCCCCGTCCGCGAGCTCTGCCTCTTGCGGAAGCTCTGCCTCTTGCGGAAGCTCTGCCTCTTGCGGAAGATCTGCTTTTTGAGGAAGCTCAGCCTTTTCAGGCGGGTTGGCAATCATCGGTGATTCCTCTTTGGTGCCTCGGGACTTTTTCTGTAGTTCGCCGCCACTTTGTTCTATAGTTGAACTTACAGTTCCCAAAAAGAACGCTACCGGAATGTGCGCTTGGGCACAAGAGGTTCCGCAGCACGCCCTTGCAGCCACTTAGGATGGACCACATGAACTCGCTTGCCGCCAAGAGCCCGCTGGATCCCGTTCCTCAGGCGTCCCCATCGCAAACCCTGTCCAGAGGCATCAGGGCTCTGGAGATTCTCGCGGAGGCGGACAGGCCCCTGACTATTGCCGAGCTCTCGGCCGCCCTGGGAGTGCACCGTTCAGTTGCTTACCGGATTTTGCGGACGCTGGAGGATCACTCGCTGCTGGTGCGCGACGACGGCGGGCGGGTGCAGCCAGGCCCAGGCCTGGCCGCATTGGCCAGGGGTGTATCACGCGATCTGCAGACCGCGGCCCTGCCGGAGCTGACCCTGTTGGCCAATTCCCTGACTATGACTGCATTCGTGACGGTCTGGGACCACCAGGACTGCATCACCCTCGTGACCGTTGAACCCCGTCACTCCGGCGCTGCCGTGGCGCAACACCCCGGCTCACGTCATCCGATCAATGCCGGTGCGCCCGGAATTGCCATCCAGTCAACTTTTGAGGAGCAGGACTGGAAGGCCCTGGCTCCCGGCGTTGCCTACCGTCGAGAGGCTGCGGAAGCAAAGCAGCGCGGCTATGCGGCAAGCCACGACGAGGTCATCGCTGGCGTCTCCTCGCTTGCTGTTCCCGTGCGGGTCCCCGGCCGCCGTCCGGCCGCCATTGCCGTTGTCTACATCAGGTCATCCCAGGACCCCGCCGAGGTGGCTGCGGCGCTGAAAGCGAGCGCCGAACGGATTGAGAGCCAATTGGCCTAGCTCCTCCTCAGGGCTGCTCTTACGCGGCGGTGCCCGCCCGCTTCCGTTGAGCGGCATTGAGCACGACGGCGGCGGCGGTCCCCAAAAGGAACAGCGCGGCAGCAGCGCAAACCGGGACGAGGAACGCCGTGGAATAGCCGTTGTTCTGGGCAAGATGCCCGGCCATGGATGATCCCAGGGCGGTGCCGGCGACAATCCCGCTGGCGAGTGCTGTCATGACCGTGCCCAGCTTGCCAGCCGGAGCCACCATGCCGCCGATGCCGAAGACTGTGACCATGAGTGGGCCAACCGGCAATCCCAGGATCAGCAGCACCACGATCATGGGCAGGGCTGTGGACGGCACCAAAAGCAGCAGGGCAAAGCCCGTCATCAGCCCGGCGCTGACCATCCAGCGCATGACCAGGCTGATGCGCCGCGACCAGTAGGCGACGGACAGGGCGGCTGCCGCTGAGCTCAGCCCCATCACTGCATAGAGCAAACCAGCGATCTCCGACGTGGCAAAACTTGCCGAAAATGAGCTCAAGGCTGTTTGGGTGGATCCGAAGAACGTCCCCATGCAAACCATGGCGGCCACGGGCAAAGCCACCGACGCAACAGACCTGAGCCGGGTTGCTCCGTTCTTGACGGACTGCTTCGCACGCTGGGGCTCATCGCGGACGGGCTTGTCCTGGGCACGCTTCCCTTGGACATGCTCGTCGGGGACAGGCGGCTTTATCCTCCTCGGTACCGCGAGATGGGTGCGGTGTACGGCAAAGGCCGGAACCAGGGTAATGGTCAGGGCAGCGGCCAGGGCGAGGGGAAGCCAGGGCGCCACGAGGCTGGCAAGCACACCCACCAACGCCGGTCCCAGGACGAAGGTCAGTTCGTCGGCCGTGCTCTCGTAGGAGAGGGCGGTGTCGAGGTCCTTCGCGTTGTTGACGGTACTGCCGCGCGATGTAAGCGCCATCCAGCGGACCCTCGCCAGCGGCCCAACCTGCGGGCAGCTGGCTCCCGCCAGAAAGGCTGCAGCCAAAACCGGCAGGCCCTGATCCAAGGATCCGGTGCCAGACGCCAGATACGCAGTCAGGATCAGTCCCAGGACGGCGGCACTGTTGATCAGGGAGGCAGCCAGCAGGACGGCTCGTTGGCCGTGCCTGTCGGCCAACCCGCCGAGTACCGGGGCGCCAAGGGCCGAACCGATACCGACCGCACCGGCAGCAGTCCCGCCGATGGCGTATGAGTCGCTGACCGAGGTTACCAAGGTCAGGGCACCGACAGTCAGCATGGCCAGAGGGAGCCTGGCGAACAGTCCAAGTGGAATGAAGCTTTTGCCTGCCAGGAGAGGCAACCGGGCGAACCTGCCGCGCTCGGTGGCCTCGTTCTTCAGCTCCTGACTCAGGTGATCCTGGTCTTGGGAAGGCTGCGGAGACTGCGAAAGAGATGTGGAAGTTGTCATAGATCCGGGCTCGTTCAATAGTGCGCATCGTCCCTCCGCCCGATGCGCGCAACCCGGTAACCCGTCTAGTGTAGCCGAGTCAAGGAAGCTTCATAGAATGGCCGGCCGGACCTACGATGCCTCGACGGCGTCAGCGATGTGCAGGCTGGAGCCATTCCTGCCTTTGACAACCTGAAGCTGCATGTTGATCCGCTGCTTCATTTCGGCAACGTGGCTTACCAGCCCTACCACCCGGCCGCCATCTCGCAGCCCTTCGAGGACATCCATAACCTGTTCCAGCGCCTCATCGTCGAGGCTGCCGAAACCTTCGTCCACGAACAGGGTTTCGATGTCGATCCCTCCTGCTTCCTGCTGCACGACGTCAGCCAGTCCCAAGGCGAGAGCAAGTGACGCCATAAAGGACTCGCCGCCGGACAGGGTGGCGGTGTCCCGTCTCTGGCCGGTCCATTCGTCCACCACTTCCAGCCCCAGACCCGACTTCGCGCCCTTTGCAGCCTTCGCGTCGGTATGTTGGAGGGTGTAACGCCCGTCGCTCATACCCACGAGCCGTTCGGAGGCTGCAATTGCCACCTGCTCCAAGCGCGCTGCCAGCACGTAACTGTGAAGGCTCATCCGGTAGTTGTTGTCGCCGCCACCTCGGGCCGCTTCTGCCAGGGCAGTCAGGAGTTCTGCACGTTCACGGGGTTTTCGCGAGTCCTCAAGCAATTCCCCATACTCCGCGTGGATACTGCGCAGCGTCCGGACCGACTTCCAGGCCATGGCGGCAGCGAGGGCGGTGTCACGCGCCGCTTGTTCTGCGGCAAGGAATTCCGCACGGAGCTGCTCAAGCTCCTCGTTGCTCACAGACCGCTCCCCTGCCGCTTCGCTCGCGGCAAGAATCAAGTCTTCGCCGGCAAACAGCTCCTCGACCTTGGCCACTTCATCCTGGCCGGTCCGGATACAGGCTTCGATGGACTGTGCATCCGGAGCAGGCAACAGGACTCCGCGTGCTTCCTCCACCGAGGCGAAGCCAGCCGCTGGCAGGTCATTCTGAAGCTGCCTGGTCACCTCCGTTACCCGGGCGGCCGCCCTCTCCGCCTCAGTCTCAGCCGCCTTCGCCGCTTCCAGCAGAGCGACGGTTTCGCGGACCGCATGGATTCGGTGGTTGATGCTGGGATAGCCGCCCCGAAGATGCGCAAGGGCCGCCTCGAGGGATTCTGTTTGCTCCTTGACCTCAGCCAGCGCGGAAGTGGTTTCGGCGATGGAGGCCAGCGCGGCGGCTTGAGCCTCTTCTGCTGCCGAGATGCTGAGCGCCAGCTCCTCTTGCCGGTCCCGGTCGCGGTCCAGCTCGGCGGCTGCGCGAACTGACAGCGCGGCACGCTCCTGCGCAGCCAAGGCATCCTGTTCGGCGATGGCGGGATCCGTATCACCGCCCTGAGCGGCCAGTACGGCCATTTCCTGTTCGGCGAGAGACAGTTGGCGCTCGACGGCCTGCACCGCCTTCTCTGCGGCGTCCGCTTTCTTTTGGGCTGACTGTTCGGTGGCTGCTACCTCCAAGGCTGTCTGACCTGAAGTTGCCGGCGAGGGGTGCTCGGCGCTTCCGCATACGGGGCACGGTTGGTCCTGGGCGAGATGGTCGGCCAGCTCTGCAGCTGCATTGGCCAACCGCGCTTCACGCAGGTCCAACCACTCCTGGCGGAGTTCCTGATGTAGATCCCTGGCTTCGCGGCGACGTTCAGCGATCCTGGCGACTGATACGACGGCTGCGTTGTAACGACCGACAATTTCTACCAGTTCTTCGGCCGCGGCCGCTTCTTTGGTCCGGAGCCGAACTTCTCCGGCGAGCTCCTCGAGGCTTCGCATCCCAGCCGCCAGTGAAGCGTGTTCTGACCGGAGCTTGCTCAGGGACGCAGCGTTCGCCTTGCTTTCAGCGTCAAGATCCAGACGTAGCCGGCTCAGCTCGGTCCTCCGTTGGAGGAGCCTTGCGCACCGGTCCTCATCCGCCAGCCGTTCGCTCAGGACAGCAGAGAATGAACGCAACCGTTCCAAGGATTTGGCGACGTTGCTTCCAGACGGGTCCTGATGGTTTTCAGCAGGGTCCCAGCCTTCCAGCTGGCCGTTGCTGAGGCTTGCCATGGCGACACGGAACGATGCTCCTGCCGCCTCTTCCTGCCGTTCAGCTGCGTTGACCGCATCCAGCTGGCCACGCAGCATTTCGGCCTTGCGGTGCAGCCCCAGTTTCACGCGGGCGGCTTCCAGGGCAGGGGCAGCCAGCCGGACTTCGGATCGGCGCCTTTGGGCTGCCTCAAGCTTCTTCCGTCGGGTATTTTTCGCGATGCCTGCTTCAAGGCTGCCTGCCCGGTCAATGCGCAGAACTTCCGTGGTTTCCGCCGTTTCTTGAAGCGCAGTGGCTGCCGCTTCAGCTGTTGTGCCCAGCCACGACAGTACGTCTGTGCCTTCCGGTACAGCGGACACATCAAGCTTCAGTAATTCTGCCTCGGCTTCTGCCCGGCCCAGGAGCATCCCCAGCTGGCCAGTCAGGGCTTCTACCTTGAGGCGGGCAGCTGCTCCCTGGCGCGCCAGCTCCTGCTCCACCGCTTCGAAGCGCTGTGTTCCGAACAGTTTTTGGAGGAGCTCGAGCCGGTCTTTGGCGTTGGACCGGAGGAAAGCGGCAAAATCACCTTGCGGCAGCATGACCACCCTCGTGAATTGCTCGCGACCCATCCCCAGAATTTCGGCAATTTCCGCACCGGCTTCATCATTCCGGCCGGACTTTTCGATCCAGCAGCCGTCGACGCGTTCGCGGAGGAGGGTCTTGGCTTGCTGGCCTGTGAACCCGCTCTTTCCGCGCGCGCTGGGCTTGTCCCAACCAGGCGATCTGGAGACTTCAAAGTACCTGCCACGTGCCGAGAACTCGCACGTCACCCGTGGCTCGGCTGAAGGCTCGGCATGATCGCTGCGCAGACGTTTTCCGTCCTGCCTGGCACCGGGCACAGCCCCGTAGAGCGCGAAGCAAATGGCATCCAGAACGCTGGTTTTTCCTGCACCGGTGGCACCGTTGAGGAGGAACAGCCCGTGGGCGCCGAGCCTGTCAAAATCTATCTGCTCTGTTCCGGCGTAAGGGCCGAACGCTGAAATCTCGAGTCTGTGAATCCTCATCGCGAGGCCTCTTCCAGCCGAATGTTGTCCAGGACATCGACCAGGGCGGCGCGCTCGGAATCGTCCGCACTGCGTCCGCGGACGTGCTCCAAAAAGCCGCAGCAGATGGAGAGATCATCCTCGGCTTCCGAAAGCCTGCTGCTGTAGCTGGTCTTTCCTTTGGCTTCGGCTCCCTCCGGATCGAAACCCAGGACGAGGGTATCCGGGAAACGCGTGCGCAGCTTTTCCATGGCCTGGGCAGGACGTTGGGGATCAGTCAGCGTGATCTGGCAAAACGCCGTCTCAGCCCACGTGTACTCCTCGGAGTCCAGGAGCGATTCGATCCTGCCACGGAGGACTGCGAGGGTGCGTGGTGCCTCCCAAAGTACTTCCGTCACCGCCGCTACTCCCCTGGCGTCGACATCGATGAGCCAGCCGCCCTTACGGTGTGCAGCCTCGGAGAACGAGTATGCCAAAGGGGATCCCGAATAGCGCACTGCCTGCGAGAGCGTTTGCCTGCCGTGCAGGTGTCCCAAGGCCGTGTAGCTGAACCCGTCGAAGAGGTCCAAGGGGACGGCTCCGACGCCGCCGATGGACAAGTCACGTTCGCTGTCCGAGCTGATCCCGCCGCTCGCAAACGTATGCGCCAGAACAATGCTGTGAACTGTTCCTTCTTCTGCCAGTTGTGCAACGTTCGCCCGGATCAGTTCAGTAGCGGCCCGTGTGACCTCGAAGTGGCTTGGCGTGCCGGCTCCGAGTTGTTCCGCCACGAGCCGGGGCTCCAGCCATGGAATCCCATAGACGGCCAGCAAGGGTCCACGCCGCTCTCCTTGTCCGCCATCGCCAAGCGGAAAAAGGATCGGCTGGTCGAGCTCGGAAACCCGGGTGCGCAGGTGCACGCCACCACGCTCAAGGAGCCGGGAGGCAAATCCCAACCTTATGGCGGAGTCGTGGTTCCCGCTGGTCAACACCACCTTTGCCCCGGCTCCGGTCAGCCTGACCAAAGCATCGTCCAAGAGCCCCACCACATCCACTCCAGGCAAAGCCCGATCGTAGACGTCGCCGGCGATCAGGACCACGTCCACGGACTCATCCCGGACAACAGCCACGAGCTGGTCGATGAACGACCGCTGGGCTTCGAGCATGCCAACGCCGTGGAAAGAACGGCCTAGATGCCAGTCCGAGGTGTGCAGTAAACGCATGTCATTAACGTATCGGCTGGGTGCGACAGTTTCGGACAGGCCCGCCCGGGGCCGGACCTGTGCGTCCCGATCAGCTGCTATTTTTCGGGCTTTCCTTCAAAGAATTGACGGGCGTCGTCGGCACTGTCCCTGTCCTTTCCAGCGCTGCTCTCCGAAACGCTCCCCTCCGAAGCGCTCCCGTCGCCCTCGAAATTAGAATCGTCGTCGACGTCGAAATTGTCCTCAACGTCGGAGTCGTCTTCATATTCGGCGTCACCGGAGTTTCCGCTCTTGCTGTCCCCGGCGTGGCCCGTATTCGTGACCAATCCTCGGGCCGGGCGCCACGTCAACCCACGGAAGACCAACCCGGTGATAGTTGCGCCCAGCAAGGGCGCGACCCAGAACAGCCAAAGCTGCTGTACCGGCCAGCCATCACCAAAGATGGCGAAAGCCGTGGCCCGCGCGGGGTTGAAAGGAACGTTGCCCACGGCCTGGCCGAACTGCAAAAGGACTGCGAACGTGAGGCCGACGGCGAACGGGGCGGCCGCCTTCGCCGGGTTTCGCCCTGCCGTACTGCCCAAGTAGACGGCAACCAGCAGGGCAGCTCCAAGCACTTCCACCAGCAGCACCCCGGGAATGGAGGCCCCGACGTAGGAATGGTCATCGAACCCAGCGGCCACGCTGTCGAACACCACCCCTGTGTCGGGCAACTTCGGCAGGCTTCGTAAAAGGGTAAAGAGCGAAAGGGCCCCTATGAGCGCTCCCACCAACTGGGCTCCCGCATAGGCAGCCGCCTCTACCGGCCGGAGGCGTCCGGCAAGTAGGTTTCCCAAGGTCACAGCCGGGTTGAAATGCCCTCCCGAGACATAAGCGAAAGCCAACATGGCAGCTGTAACAGCCAGCCCCGAGGCCAACGAAGCGGGCAACGGATTGGACTGCGGGATGCTGAAGATCGGCACTCCCAGGCCGACAACCACCAGGATGAGGGTTCCCACGGCTTCTGCGGAGAGGCGGGCCAGGAGCCCGTGGCCGGCAGTCGGATCCGGCGTCGGATGCGGCGTTGCCTCATCGGCGGGTGGCGTGAAAGGGTGTGTCTTCACGTCATCCGAGGAGGACGCGGACAAAAGGGTGGTCATGAAGAGTCGGTCCTTTGTTTGGGGGTCTACGCACTGATAAGCCGGTGTACATCCCGAGGCGGCTGCCGTTCTTCACCGAAGCCGCGACGGTCAGCCAGTCTGCCAACCCTTTCTGGGTGCTTGCTGACCCACCTCTGATAATCCGCCGGGGTGGTGGAGCACGTCATGGAGACAAGCTGCCCGGAATTTCCCGGTAAATTTGCCGTATGAGCACAGTTCCCGATCGCCTTCCGCGCCCCTCAGCCGCATCCCGGATTCACGCCTGCCTGCTGGGCGGGGCGTTGGGAGATTCCCTCGGCTATGCAGTGGAGTTCGATTCTGTAGAACGGATCCGGGAGCGTTTTGGGCCTGACGGCCTCCAGGACTTCAACGAGCTCGACGGCGACGTCCACTTTTCGGACGATACGCAGATGACGCTCTACACGGTGGACGGCCTCGTCGAGGTGCTGGAGTGGGCAAACGAGGGAATAGGTGCCGACGCGAACGCCTGCCTGTGGCTTGCGTATCTGAGGTGGCTGGCAACGCAAGGTGTTCCGGCGCCTGCATCGGCTCCGGTGCCGCAACCGCGCTGGCTTGACACCCATGAAGTGCTCAGACACCGCCGGGCACCGGGCAACGCCTGCCTCAGCGGGCTTTCGACCGGAGAGATGGGCACCGTCTACCGGCCTGTAAACCCTGGCTCCAAGGGGTGCGGGACCGTAATGCGCTCGGCTCCTTTTGGCCTGATTCCACATATCCCCGTGGATTCCGTGTACAAGCTCAGTGCAGACGCCGCTTCGCTGACACACGGTCATCCTTCGGCACGCCAGAGCGCCGGAGCGTTCAGCCTGATCATTCATGAGCTGGTGGGCGGCCAAGGGCTGCAGGAAGCAGTCGAGGCTGCACTGGGCTATCTCCGGGGCCAGCCGGAACCTTGCCAGGAGCTTCTGGAGCGATTGGAGTCAGCCCTCCACGCCGCCGATATGGCAAGGGCTTCTCCCGGCACTGGCTCCCGCAGCGATGGCAGCATTCTCAGCCCGGAGGAACTGGTCCGGACGCTCGGTGAGGGATGGGTCGCAGAGGAGGCCCTCGCCGTCGCGGTTTACTCGGTTTTGGCGACGGCGGGAGTTGACGGGGACAGCGTGGACCCCGCAGCGCACTTCAAAGCGGCCGTCCGCTTGGCAGTGAACCATTCCGGCGACAGTGATTCGCCCGGTTCAATAGCCGGGAACATCCTGGGTGCCTACTACGGTGAGGCCTGCCTTCCAGCTGAGTGGCTGAACGCTCTTGAAGCTCCGGAGGTCGTCCGCGGAATGGCAGCTCAGCTCGCCACAGTCACGGGCGCCTGAGCGAGATGTTGTTGCAGGCTTCGCAAACGTCTTCGGGGATCAGTCCGCGGCGCTGAAGGAAACCAAAGATCACGCACCCAAGGCAAAACCCTGCAAAGGCCTCAAGGGAAGCAGCGATAATCAGGACAGCCAGCAGCGACCACGCTGCCGGCGCGAGTCCTGTGGCGAGCAGAACCGCCGCAGCCGTGGACATCGCAGCCCCCAGCCCCTGGGCGAAGCGTTTGGGCGGGCCGGGCACCAGCTTGACCCTGCCCAGGCGGGGCGCAAGGACCTTAACGGACAGCAACGCCAACGGTGAAATGCGGGGGCCGAACAGCACCCTCAACCAGAAGCCGACGGCGATTGCGGCCAGTCCCCAGCCGAACCCTGTCAGCAACGTCACTATGGCGACGGCCACCACGAGCCCGGCCGTAATCCTGGCAGCATATTCGTTGACCGGATTGGGAAAAGCGAACGCTGCCCGCCAACCACTTTGCACATGGTCTGGCGCGGCAGTGGCTTCCTGCGTCTCAACTCTGCTCATGGTGCAAGAGTAGGAGAGCCTCGCCCCCGCCAAAAGAATTGTTGCTCACTGTGAACGGGAGCTGCGGAAAGCTAGGAAGCGGCGAACGATGAAGCAGGGATGTGTCCGCCTACCATTTGGAGGAACTCCCCCTCAGACAGCACTTCAATCTGCTGGCCCCGGTCGTGCAACTCCAGGACCCTTTTGGCTTTGCCCGTGAGCCGGCCGGAGCGCAGGTCTGCTGCCACGAAGCCGTCTCCGACAACCAACAGCGTGGTCCGCGCAGTAACCCGGCTCTCCGGACGCGCACCGAGTTCTGCTGAACGCACCTTGGCTTCCGGCCGTGCCATGGTGAGCTGCCCGGTGAAGACCACAGTCTGGCCGTACAGCGGATGGCCTGGCTCGGCGTCGGCATTCGGCATGGGGTTAGCCCCTTCTTCAGGCCAGCCGGACTGGAACGGCCTCGACGGGACACTGCCTGCTCCCAGGGCTGCGAGCGCCGTCAGTGTGGCCTTGGACATTCCATCGCGCCGTGGATCAAAAGCGGGCTGGTGCGGCAGCGCCAAACCAAGGGAGAGGTACAGTTCGGCGATGCTGTGGGCCCTGTTTCGGGCTGCGATGTCAATGAGGATTCCGGCGCATGCCCGTGCATCCTCGGCTGCATCATGGTGGTGGACGAGTGGCACCCCAGCCTCTTCGGCAGCGTAAGGCAATGAGTTCGAGACGAGCGAATAACAGCGCCGGGCGAGCATCACCGTGCAGGCGTAGTCGTAAGCGGGCCCCGCCAGGCCGGACACCTCCAGCCCCGAGCGGATCACTCCCAGATCGAAGGCCGCGTTGTGGGCGGCCAGGATATCCCCGCCAATGAATGCACCGATCTCCGCGAAAAGTTCACCGAATCGAGGTAATCCAGCCACGTCCTGGGACCTTATGCCGTGGATCCGGACGTTGTGGTGGTCGAAGTGGTCATGGTTCTCCGGGGGCCGCATCAGCCAGGACACCTCTTCCACCACAACACCTCCGCGGACCTTACTGAGGCCAACAGCGCACGGCGAACCGCGGAAGCCATTGGCAGTCTCGAAGTCGATAGCCGTAAAGTCCAAACTCACGGCTCAACTTTAGCCGTGGCCGGAGTGCCTGCCTGCACGACTCCCCGAGCGGGGAAGAGATGGCCGGGAAGTCCCTCTGCGGCACTGCCCGGAATCAGTCCAGTAACCTAGAAGCGTGAATCTAACTGCGATGAGTGACTTTGCCGTGTCCGCTTTGGGGGGTGCGGGGCCCGTACAACCGCATCTGGCCTCGTTCCTGCCTGACTGGCTCAACCCCCAGATTTTCCTGGCCGACCCGGCCTTGGCCCCCTGGGTAGTGCTTCTGGTCTGCGGCATCATCTTCGCAGAAACAGGGTTGCTGATCGGGTTCTTCCTTCCCGGCGACTCCATGCTCTTCACGGCCGGGCTGCTCGTTGCTACCGACACCATCAAGTTCAACGTCTGGCTTTTTGCCGCGCTCATCATCGTGTCGGCCATCGTGGGAAACCAGACCGGCTACCTCATCGGCTCCAAGGCCGGGCCTGCGATCTTCAACAAGCCGGATTCGCGCCTGTTCAAGCGTGAGAACGTAGACAAGGCCCATGCTTTTTTTGAAAAGCATGGCGGTAAAGCGCTGATCCTGGCCAGGTTTGTCCCGATCATCAGGACCTTCGTTCCGGTGATCGTTGGTGTTGCACAGATGAGCAAGCGGAAGTTCTTCCTGTTCAACGTGATCGGCGCTGTCCTGTGGGGAGGGGGCGTGACGCTGCTGGGCTATCTGCTGGGCGACCGGATCCCGTGGGTGCGCGACAACCTGGACATCATCTTCATCATCATCGTCCTGCTCTCCGTCATTCCGATCGGCGTCGAGGTCCTTCGAGGAATCTCTGCCAAGCGCCAGGCGGCGGACTACGGCACGGATGCCGTGGACGAGTACTTCGAAGAGCACGCTCCTGAGAACGAACGCAAGACCAAGCCGTAACACCTGAATTCCTGTGAAGGGGTAAAGAACGGCCCGCCCCCGCATGAACGCTGCTGCTCAGCAACGTTCATGCGGGGGCGGGCCGTTTTTGCAGGTCCGGGGCGGGTTTACCGCCGGGCGAGCGCGTCGATAATGGCCGGCAGGAGGGCCCTGAACGCCTTGCCGCGGTGGCTGATAGCGTTCTTTTCCTCAGCGCTCAGCTCCGCGCAGCTGCGGTCATAGCCGATCGGCTGCAGAATCGGGTCGTAGCCGAAGCCGCCGTCGCCACGGGGTTCGCGCAGTAACGTCCCCTCAAGCTGGCCGTATTCGACCACCTGTCTCCCGTCGGTACCCGGATCGACTGCGCCGGAAGCCCTCACAGCGGAACCCTCAGTCCTCGGGCTGAAGGGGACAGCCAGGGCTGCGGCGCAGACGAAGGCCGCTCCCCTGTGACTGTCAGGTACATCGGAGAGCTGGGCAAGCAGCAACTCGAGGTTGGCTGTGTCGTCGCCGTGCCTGCCGCACCAGCGGGCTGAAAAAATCCCCGGTGCGCCGCCCAGGACATCCACGGCCAGGCCCGAGTCGTCCGCGATGGCCAGGAGTCCTGTCGCATCAGCCACAGCCTGCGCCTTGAGGAGGGAGTTCTCGGCGAAGGTCACGCCGGTTTCGGCGACGTCGGGTGCCCCGGCGGCTGAGGCATCGATGACCTGGGTATCGACGTCGAGCCCGGGGACCTGACCGCGCAAAAGCTCACGCAGCTCCCGGAGTTTTCCCTTGTTGTGCGTCGCCAGGACAAGGAGCGGGGCGTGCGTTCCGGCCGTTTCCGTCACGGGGCTTCCGCAAGGGTTTCGCGCTGGATGACTGCCAGTTGCCCGGTTCCGAGGAGGGCAAGATCCAACAGTTTGTTCAGCTCGTCACGGTCAAAGGGCGCTCCCTCAGCGGTCCCCTGGACCTCGACGAACTTGCCGGAACCTGTGACTACAACATTCATGTCTGTCTCGGCTCGGACATCCTCAACGTACGGCAGGTCCAGCATCGGGATGCCGTCGATGATCCCCACCGACACTGCAGCGATGGTATCGATCAGAGGTTGGGCATTGCGGGAGATGATTTTGTTCTCGCGGGCGAACCGGATGGCCTCGGCCAGGGCAACGTAAGCACCCGTAATGGCAGCCGTGCGGGTACCGCCGTCGGCCTGGAGGACATCGCAGTCAAGCACAATGGTGTTTTCGCCGAGTGCTTTGGTATCAATGATGGACCGGAGCGAGCGGCCGATCAGGCGGGAAATTTCGTGGGTGCGTCCACCGATCTTGCCCTTGACCGACTCCCGGTCGGAGCGGGTGTTCGTTGCGCGTGGAAGCATGGCATATTCGGCGGTCACCCAGCCGCGGCCCTCACCCTTGAGCCAGCGGGGTACGCCTTCAGTCAGCGATGCGGTGCACAGGACCCTGGTATTGCCGAACTCGATCAGCGCAGAACCCTCAGCCTGCTTGGACCAGCCGCGGGTGATGCTGATAGGGCGGAGCTGGTCAGGCGTGCGGCCGTCGGCGCGGATAACAGGGGTGGTCAGTGCTTCAGAAGTCATGCCCCTAGCTTATCGACTCACAACGGCATGACCGGCCGGCCCTGTGCTCATCACGGCTCGGGCGGTAGACGTTCAGACCGTGTAGTGCACCCCTGCCACTGCCACTGCCACGTCTCCGGAAAACACCGGACGTGCCTCCGCCATGACAGTGGTCTGGGACGTCCACACCGGAATGTGCGTCAGCAGCAGACGGCGGGCACCGGCCGCCGCAGCGGCCTCTCCGGCACGCTTTCCCGTCAGGTGCACATCCTTGACGGCGTCGTCCCGTCCTTCCTCAAAGGCAGCCTCGCAGAGGAAAAGATCCGCATCCTTTGCCGCCTCTTCGAGCCCACTGCACGAATCCGTGTCCCCGGAGTACGTGAGGACCCGGGTTACAGGAGCCCCGTCGCGGGACGGTTCCGTCACCTCCACGCGCAATGCGTACGCTTCCTCGACGGGATGGTTGACGGCGAACGGGGTAACGGTGAACGGACCCAATGCGACGGGTTGGCGTTCAGTCCAATTACTGAAGTCGAACTCCTCGTGCATGCCGGGATCGAGCTCCAGCCCATATGCAGTAGCCATTCTGTCCGCGGTCGCAGCCGGCCCCCACACGGGAATACGGTCCCGGCCCCAACCCCCCGGCTTCCACCGCACTGCGACATGCAGCCCGCACAGGTCCATGCAGTGGTCCGGGTGCAGGTGCGTCAGGAAGATGGCGTCGATGTCTTCCAGATCGGTATAGCGCTGGATGGCGCCAAGGGCACCACTCCCTAGGTCCAGGACTATCTTCCAGGTCCGCTCGCCGTCGTGGGCAGTGAGGAGATAGCACGACGCCGGCGATCCCGGTCCCGGAAAGGAACCTGTACAGCCCACTATGGTCAGCTTCACGTCGCGGAACCTCCTTCAATGGAGTTTTCCACAAAGTTAGAGGTTCGGGGCCGAACTCCGCCGGAGCGCGCGGCGGCAATCATTTCCGGAGTGATCCGCGCCAGGCTGCCGGTGGGATATTGCGCAGCAACATGGGCCACGTGCTGCACGGTGAGCACCTCGGGGCCAAGGAAACGTCTGGCGAGGGACTCGAACTGGGCCGCATCGCCAGTCGCGATGAAGTGATGCTCAGGCGGGCTCACGAATTTCCGCTCGAGGCCGCGGGTGGCCAACGCACGGTAGACGTCCTTGGCCGTTTCTTCGGCGCTGGAAACGAGGGTGACGTCGTCGCCCATCACGAAGGAAATGACCCCTGTAAGCAGAGGGTAGTGGGTGCAGCCCAGGACCACAGTGTCCACGCCCGCGGACTTCAGCGGGTCAAGGTATTCGCGGGCGACAGCAAGCAGTTCGGGTCCTGTGGTGACTCCGGCCTCCACATAGCTGACGAAGGCAGGACAGGCCACCGACGTGATCTCGAGGTCCGGGGCTGCCGCGAAGGTGTCGTCGTAGGCGCGGGACCCGATCGTTGCGGAGGTTCCAATGACTCCGATCCGCCCGGTCCGGGTAGCTGCCACCGCCCGTCGGACTGCCGGCTGGATGACTTCGATGACAGGAATGCCGTAACGGGCCGTGTACCGTTCGCGCGCATCCCGAAGCACCGCGGCCGACGCCGAGTTGCAGGCGATGGTCAGCAGCTTGACGCCGGAATCCACCAGTTCGTCCATAACGCCCAGGGCGTTGGCGCGCACTTCCGCAATGGGCAGGGGGCCGTACGGGCCGTTGGCGGTATCACCGACATACAGGATGGATTCATTGGGCAACTGGTCAATGATGGACCGGGCAACGGTAAGTCCGCCGACGCCCGAGTCGAAGACACCTATCGGCCGGGACCCCATATCGCTGGCCGAAGCAGTGGACGAGGTGCTGCTTGTCTGGGATTCCGTTACAGCTCCCGCTGCCGGATCCCTGCTCGATGCTGAAGTCATGATTATTCGAGGATAGGGCTTCCCACTGACTCCGGCCATTAGATGTGTCCCTTGGCTCATGTCTATTGAGTCACAATAAGTGTGGCGTGGAGACCACGATGCCGGACAATACTGCGGAGCTTCGGGGCACCGCCGTGGTGATCAACGCCGTGTGCCGGGTTGGGTGTCCAGCGAGTGGACCATCGCCTGCACCAACGACTCCTGAAGCCACGTGGTGAAGTTGTAGACCAAGGCGAGGTAGCTTTCCACGTCTTCAGCCTGGGACCAGTCCTGCATCAGGTGGACGTGTTCGGCGTCGGCTTCGTCCTGGATGTCCAGGCGCTCAGCCAGCACCAGGCGGACGTCATTGAGCGCTGTGGACCAGTGCCGGGCGTCAGTTTCCGTCAGCGTCAGGTCGTCTTTGTCGAGGCCCAGTGACGCCGCCCGCAGGGCACCGATCTTGCCTTCACGAAGTGAACGTTCCGTGAGTTGCCGGAACTCCAGCGACGCGGCGCCGTCGTCCTTCATGACGTTGGGAAGGAGCCGCCGGACCGCCCTGTCAGTGGGTTCCTGCACCTCCATGTCCAGTCCGATCAGGGCTGAGAGCGGGTCCTGGTTCTCCCTCTCCTCAGGCTCAAGCATGGCGATGACATCGGCGAAAAGGCCGCGCAACAGCTCGCGTTCGGCCGGTTCGAGGTAGCCGGTGATTCCCTTAAGCCCGTATTTGAATGCCTTAGCCACGTTTTCCCTTGCCCTTGCCGGAGGTGCCTTCCTTGCCGCCGCTGGTGGCTTTCTCCACCGTGGCCCACAGTCCGTAGCCGTGCATCGCGACGGCATGCTGCTCCACCTGCTCCTTGCTGCCGTGGGCGACGATGGAGCGGCCCTTCTTGTGGACTTCCATCATGAGCTTGTCCGCCTTAGCCTCCGAATAACCGAAGTAGCTCCGGAAAACGAAGCTGACGTAGCTCATAAGGTTCACCGGATCGTTCCAGATCACGAGGTTCCAGGGGACGTCCGGGGCGGTCAGGGAATCGGCTGACACCACTGTTCCGGTCTGGGTGCTCTCCCTCGTATCGGGGCCGAGCGCAACGCTGAGGGTCATCTGTCCATTCTATGGGGATGCTGGGCCCACGCCGGATGGGCCCAGGGCGTCGCGGGCACCACGGCGAAGCGAAGCGAGACGAGGGAGCCGGTGGGGAGGGCCCCACGGCGAAGCGAAGCGAGACGGGGGAGCCGGTGGGGACTAGAGTGAATTTTGTGAGTACCCCTGCTGGCCGGGACCATCCCCGGACGTCCTTGTACACCGACCATTACGAGCTGACCATGCTCCAGGCCGCTCTGCACTCCGGCGCAGCCCAGCGGAAATGCGTGTTCGAGGCCTTCGCCCGGCGCCTCCCCGACGGCCGCCGCTACGGCATTGTTGGCGGTACAGGACGGCTGCTTGAGGGCATAGTCGACTTTCGCTTCGGGCCCGCTGAACTGGATTTCCTCCGCCGCACCGGGATCGTAAACGAGGAGACCCTGGAGTATTTGTCCACGTACAGGTTCTCCGGAGACGTGTGGGGTTACGCGGAGGGCGAAGCGTACTTTCCCTACTCCCCCATCCTGATCGTCGAAGCTACCTTCGCTGAAGCCTGCATTCTTGAAACGTATGTCCTGTCGGTGCTCAACCACGACAGCGCCATCGCCTCTGCGGCCTCCCGGATGGTGACGGCTGCGGGAAACCGTCCGTGCATTGAAATGGGTTCCCGCCGCACCCAGGAGGAATCCGCCGCAGCGGCCGCCCGCGCCGCCGTCGTCGCCGGGTTCGCCAGCACGTCTAACCTGGAGGCAGGCCTCCGGTACGGGATCAAAACGGTCGGCACCGCCGCTCATTCCTTCACCTTGCTCCATGACACGGAGCGGCAAGCGTTTGAGGCGCAGATCGCCTCGCTGGGACCAGGCACCTCGCTGCTCGTGGATACGTACGACGTCGAAGCCGGCGTCCGAACGGCAGTTGAACTGGCGGGGCCCTCCTTGGGCGCGGTCCGGCTGGACTCCGGCGACCTGATAGCGCAGGCGCAGTGGGTCAGGCAACTCCTGGACGACCTCGGTAACCACAACACCAAAATCGTTGTTACCTCGGATCTGGACGAGTACGCCATCGCGGCGCTGCAGTCTGCGCCCGTCGATTCTTACGGCGTCGGCACATCCTTGGTTACAGGTTCGGGCGCTCCGACCGCAAGTATGGTCTACAAACTCGTGAGCCGGACCGACGACGACGGCAATTTTGTCTCAGTGGCCAAGGCCGCCAAGAACAAGGCGAGCAGGGGCGGGCGGAAATACGCGCTGCGCAGACTGAACGAGCAGGGCATCGCCTCGCAGGAAATCCTGGGAATCGGGCACCATCCCGAGGACGACGGAAATGACAGGATGCTCCTGCAGCAGTTCATCAAGAACGGTGAACTGCTCCCGGGCTGGACGGGGCCCGAGGGCGTTATCCGTGCCCGCCAACGGCATATTGATTCAATGGCGGAACTCCCCGCAGTGGTCAACCGCCTGCAGCGTGGCGAACCAGCCATCCCTACTGTTTACGAGGAGGACTGAATGTCCCGTGCCCTGATCATTGTTGATGTGCAGAATGACTTCTGCGAAGGAGGATCCCTTGCGGTGAAGGGTGGTGCAGACGTTGCAGCCGCCATCAGCGAGTATGTGGACGCCCATCACAACCAGTTCGACCACATCGTGGCCACGCAGGACTGGCACATCCAGCCCGGGGACCATTTCGCGGAACAGCCGGACTTCGTTGACACCTGGCCACCGCATTGTGTGGCCGGAACCCGCGGCGCCGAACTGCATCCGGACCTGGACACCGAATATATCGACGCCTACTTCCAAAAGGGCCAATACACCGCCGCCTACTCGGGCTTCGAGGGTGTGCTGGCGCCGGAAGACGCCGTACCTACGGGGGAACGGAAGCCTGGTGGGGCTCCCCTGACGGAAGACGCCGAAGCTTTCGCCGCGGACGAGGACGCCATCGGCCTGGACGACTGGCTGCAGAGCCATGACGTGGAGGATGTCGTCGTCGTGGGGCTCGCTACTGACTACTGCGTGATGGCGACGGCACTTGACGCTGTCCAGGCCGGCTACTCGGTCACCGTGATGCGTGAACTGACAGCCGGAATCGCTCCTGACCTCGACGACGCCTACGCTGAAATGGAACTGGGCGGCGTCGACCTCGCCTAGGAGCTACTTCCGGCCGATAAACCAATCCTGCAGCTTGCGGAGGCGGCTCTGAAGCTGTTCCTCATTGGCCTGGGCCACGGGAGGTCCGCCGCACACTGTGCGCAGTTTGGTATGGACAACGCCGTGTGGTGTACCCGTCCGCGCAGACCACGCGGCAACATTCTTGGCCAGCTCGTTCCGCAGATCCATCAGCATGCGATGGTCCGGAACAGCCGTTGCGGGAGCAGTTGCCTCAGGTGACCTGAGCTTCTTGCGGCTCTGCTGTTCGTGCTGCCGCTGCCTGAGGAGCGTTCCCACCTGCTCGGCGTCCAAAAGTCCCGGAATCCCCAGGAAGTCCATCTCGTCCTCGGAACCGACTTCGCCGCCGGTACCGAACTCACCGCCGTCGAACAGCACCCGGTCAAAGGACGCCTGCGAATCCAGCGCCTCAAACTTGCCTTTGGTCAGCGAATCCGAAGCCTTCTCCTCGCGGTTCGCCTCATCCATGAGCGAATCCTCCGGGTTGAAGAGGCCATCGCCGTCCTCCTTTTCCGGGCGGTCCAGCGCATGGTCGCGTTCTGCCTCCATTGAGTTCGCCAACGCCATCAGCTGGGGAACGGATGGAAGGAATACCGACGCCGTCTCGCCCCGCTTTCGCGCGCGGACAAACCTCCCCACAGCCTGGGCAAAAAACAACGGGGTGGACGTGGATGTCGCATAGACGCCTACCGAGAGCCGCGGAACGTCCACGCCTTCGGAAACCATCCGGACGGCGACCATCCACCGCTTGTCACTCGCCGTGAATTCCTCGATCTTGCTCGAGGCTTTCGCGTCATCGGAAAGGATCACTGTGGGCGACTCACCCGTGATCTTCTTCAGCTGACCCGCGTAGGCCCTTGCGTCCTCGTGATCCGTCGCGATCACGAGGCCTCCGGCGTCCGGCACGGTACGGCGGACTTCGCTGAGCCGTTTATCGGCCCCGGCCAGCACTGCCGGAATCCATTCTCCGGCCGGGTTCAACGCCGTCCGCCACGCCTGGGATGTGACGTCCTTGGTGACTGCGGCTTCGCCGAGGGAAGCTGCCATTTCTTCGCCGGCGCTGGTCCGCCACCGCATCTGTCCGGAGTAGGCCATGAACATGACCGGGCGGACCACGTGGTCGCGGAGGGCGTTTCCATAGCCATACGTATAGTCCGCCTTGGAGCGGCGGATGCCGTCCCGGTCCTCGGCATACTCAACGAAAGGAATAGGGGACGTATCAGAGCGGAAGGGGGTTCCCGTGAGCGACAAGCGCCGTGCTGCGGGATCGAAGGCCTCCCGCAAGCCGTCGCCCCAGGAGAGTGCTTCGCCGCCGTGGTGGATCTCGTCAAGGATTACCAGTGTGCGGGCCGCTTCCGTTTTTGCCCGGTGCAGCAAGGGCTTGCTGGCAACCTGGGCGTAGGTGACCGCCACGCCGATAAATCCCCGGCCGTGCTGGCCGTCGGCGTTCTTGAAGTTGGGATCAATCGCGATCCCCACTTTGGCTGCGGCATCAGCCCACTGCCTTTTCAGGTGGTCGGTTGGGGCCACGATGGTCACGCGGTTCACAGCCCCTGAGTCTATGAGCATCGAGGCCACCCGAAGGGCAAATGTGGTCTTTCCAGCGCCCGGGGTAGCTACAGCCAGGAAGTCCTTGGGCTGTGCAGTGAAATACCTGTCCAGTGCTTCCTGCTGCCAGGCCCTGAGTTTCTGTGCCGTTCCCCAGGCTGCCCGCTCCGGGTAGGCGGGAGGCAGTGTGGGTCCACCAAAGAGCGTCTCGGTCATGCTGCGCCCGCGTTCCCCGGGAGGGTACCTATTGTCAGCGCAACACAAATAACCACAAAAACACCAATCTGTTCCGGATGGACCGGGTCGGAAGAGAACTGCGGACAGTTCTCCCGTATCAAAGGTAGCAATGGCCGGACGGGCACAGCCGGATGACAGGCCAGGCGCAGGGGAATTAAGTGCCGAAGATCAGAAGCGGCCCGGCAAGGCTGTGAAAGCCGCGGGACACAGCATTCTCCGGCAGCGGCCAGGACGAAATCCGGGACTTCAGCCCGTACTTCCTACTTCTTGTCGCCTGAGCCCTTGCCGCCGTCATTGCCGGGGCGAAGTCCGTCATAGACCTCTTTGCACATGGGACAAACCGGGAACTTCTGCGGATCGCGGCCTGGAGTCCACACCTTGCCGCAGAGTGCTATCACGGGCTCGCCGGACAGGGCCGACTCCATGATCTTTTCCTTGCGGACGTAGTGCGAGAACCGCTCCCGGTCACCCGGTTCCACTTCCTGGCGGAGTTCTTCGCGCTCAATGGTGGCGGTGGAGCCTCCGGCTCCGGAGAGCTCGCGCATCGGGTCGTTTTCGAAGGGATCCGTCGTGCTTGTCATGCCATCCATCTTAGCCTCCGGAGCTACAGACCCTGCCACGCCGGCTTGTTGTCGTAACTGTGGCGGTAGTAGTCAGCCAGTTTGAGGGAGGATGCTGCGGCCTCATCAACGAGGATGGTGGCGTGGGGATGCATCTGCAGGACCGACGCCGCGCAGATGGCGGACACCGGGCCCTCGACGAAGTTATGGACCGCCTGCGCCTTCTGGGCACCCGTTGCCACCAGGATCACATGACGTGCTTCCATGATCGTGCCAAGGCCCTGGGTGATGACGTGGTGCGGTACGTCATTCACGCTGCCAAAGAAGCGGGCGTTGTCCCGGCGTGTCTGCTCGATAAGGGTCTTGATCCGTGTCCTTGAGGCGAGGGACGATCCGGGCTCGTTGAATCCGATGTGGCCGTCTGTCCCGACGCCCAGTATCTGCAGATCAACGCCGCCGGCTGCCTTGATGGCTTCTTCATAGGCCTCACAAGCAGCAGGAATGTCCGCTGCCGCACCATCCGGAGTGTGAACCTTGGCCTCGGAGATGTTCACCCTGTCCGTAAACTCCCGGCGGATGACCTCGCGATAAGACTGCTCATGGCCCGGTTCGAGTCCAACATACTCGTCAAGGGCAAACCCGTGGGCCTGGCTGAAGTCCAGTCCGTCCTTGTCATGCCTCCGCGCCAGTTCATCGTAGATGGGCAAAGGCGAGGACCCGGTAGCCAACCCAAGAACTGCATCAGGCTTCCGTCGGAGCAGCGCCTCAATGGCATCAGCAGCCAGAGATGCTATCCGTGAGGTCCCGGACAGGATTACAACTTCCAAAATCTGCCAGCTTTCTGTGCTTTTTCTGCTACCGGTTGACTGAAAGTTGTGCCAGCAGTTCCGGACCGCGGGTGTCCAGCCACTTGCCCCCGAGGCGCACCCCGGTCCCAAACATCACCAACCCCAGGAGTGGACCTACAGCCAAGTTTATCCAGCCGAACAGCGGGTCCCCGGTCACAAACTGCAACAGGAGCAATACCCCTTCCGGCGACACGAGCAAAAGCAGCACACCCATACCTCCGAACTGGACGCCCAGGGTCTGTGCCACATTTCCCGGCGGCTTCTTGAAAGGGCTGTCACCCGGCAGGGGAACCGCCACCGTGTATCTCGCGGACACCACAGAAGCCAGTCCAAGCCCTGTCAACAGGATGCCCAGCGAGAAGCCAATCACTCCTGGCAGATTGATCCAGTCCTGCGTCACCATAAAGGGAAATATGCTGAAGGCCACGGTGACCGGCAAAGCGAACACGAGGCACGCCGTCGCCCGGCCGAGTCGGTCATCGAGCCCGCGTACACCGCTGGCCAGATGCAGGGCGAAGGCGGTGTTGTCGTAGGAGACGTCAGCAGAAATTGCCCAGGCCAGCATGAAGGCGGTCAAGGGGCCCAGCACCGTCAGGACGCCATACTCGCCGGTCTGGCTTCCCTGGAAAAACATCAGCACCGGTAAAAGGGGTATGACCACCAGCGATCCCGAGTAGCGCGGGTCCCGGAGCCAATAGGTCAACGCGCGTGCAGTGACGGCTCCTGCGGGAGTGGCTGGAATAACGGAAAACAGGCCAAGATGCCCGCCCTTGCGCCGTGAGCTCCCGGCATATGGTGGTGAGACCAATGCGCGCTCCAGGAGTACCTTCCAACACCACGTCAGGCCGGCGAGCGTCCCCCCTGCAATGAGGAGTTTGAGGAGTGCCGCGCCCAGGTTCCCCGCTGAGACGTCACCGCCGAGTGACCAGGCCGCCCCCAAGGGCGTCCACGACAGCGTGCGGGCGAAACCAGTGAGAAAATCCGCCGACTCAGCTATTCCCCTGGTTACGACAGCCGCCAGCGGGCCGAGCAGGATCAGGGGAATCATAAAAACAAGGGAGCTTGCGTCTTTGAACCTACGGGAAGCTGCAAGGCCGGCGGTTGCCGTGGTCACCACCCGGGAAAGAACAATGCAGGTAAGGATCCCCAGGACCGCACCGGCCAGGGCTGCGACCGGCGCCAACGGGCCACGCCACCAGGTTCCTACCGTGGAAAGTGCGACGATGGCGGTGGCCAGGCCAGGAATTCCGATCAGACCACCCAGAGCGAGCCCGGCCAGCAATTTGGGCATGGGCACGCTGAAGGTGGTGAATCGTGCCGGATCCAGCGTCATGTCGACGGCGGAAGCCACCACGGGGATAACGGCCCACCCCAGAACAGCGGCAGCTCCACCGAGAACCACGAATGTCTGAGCCAGCTCCACCTCTGCAGAGTGCAAAAGGATCAGGGCCACGGCGCAGATTCCCGCGATCCCCAAGGCGTACAACCCGCCGATGGCAAGACCGATCAGTTGCCACGGGCTCCGCCGGAAACTGTTGCGGAGCAGCGTCAGCTTGAGCCTTAGAAGGTCCGCAACCATTCCAGCCCCTCCGTCTTGCTGCGCCCGCCCACCAGCTGGACGAAACGGTCTTCCAGGCTGGCCCCGGCACGCACTTCGTCGACGGTGCCGGCGGCGAGCAGGCGGCCCGCCGCAACGACAGCCACATGGTCGCACATCCGCTGCACGAGGTCCATCACATGGCTCGACACAATCACGGTCCCGCCGGAAGCGACGTAACGGTCAAGGATGTCGCGTATGTTGGCAGCCGAGATGGGGTCCACGGATTCGAAAGGCTCATCCAGCACCAGAACGCGGGGTGCATGGATCAACGCCGAGGCGAGGGCTATTTTCTTCGTCATACCTGCCGAATAATCCACCACCAGTGTTCCTGCATCCTGGGTGAGGTCCAACGCTTCCAACAGCTCCCCGACACGAGAGGACACCACAGCCCGGTCCATCCCGCGAAGGAGACCGGCATATGTGACCAGCTGTTCGCCGGTCAGCCTGTCGAACAGGCGTACTCCGTCCGGCAGGATTCCCATGAGCCTCTTGGCCTCCGGGGGATGCGCCCAAACATCCACACCCTGCACTGCAGCCGTTCCAAAGTCCGGACGCAAGAGCCCCGTGGCCATCGACAGCATGGTGGTCTTGCCAGCTCCGTTGGGGCCGACGATGCCATAAAAAGAGCCGGACGGTACATCAAGGCTGATGCCGTCGACGGCGATCGTGCCACCGAACCTTTTGGCTATCCCCCGCAGTGACAGCGCCGGTGCGGATGGGGGCGGAATTGGCTGGTCCGGCTGAGGAAGCGTCATGTTTCCACACTATCCGCCACCTGCGCCCGGAGGACTCGTCCGAAAGGAGGAATCCGACGGGTCAGAGCATCGTCAGAAAGAGTGACGGGGTATGGCGCGCTCGTACTGAGGTGGCCAGGAAATGTCGTGGCCCAACTCAAAGGCGGCCCTAAGCCACCAGTGGGGATCGCGTAGTGCGGCGCGGGCAATGAATATTCCGTCTGCCTGGCCGGTGGCAACTGCGTGCTCAGCCTGCCCGGCTGACGTCAAAAGTCCCACGGTTCCCGTTGCAACGTCAGCCTCATGCCGGATCCGGGTGGAAAAGCCCGTTTGATATCCCGGTCCTGCCTGGATCTTTTGATGTGCCACAGCGCCTCCACTTGAGACGTCTACCAGGTCAACGCCGCGCTCCGCCGCTTGGCGGGCCAGCCGCACAGCGTGATCCACCTCCACCCCGCCCTCTGCCCAGTCAGAGGCGGAGATGCGCAGCAGCAAAGGCATCGAATCCGGGATGACGTCCCGAACAGCGTCCACAACCGCGAGCGTCAGCCGGTTCCTGCCGTCCTCGGTGCCGCCCCAGGCGTCGGTCCTGTCGTTCACCAAGGGGCTTTGAAATTCATGGAGCAGGTAGCCGTGGGCACCGTGGATCTCCACGGTATCGAAGCCCGCTTCCACCGCGCGGACCGCAGCCGCGGCGAAATCCCGGATCACACCATCAATATCTTCGTCCGTCATTGCGGAAGGAGGCGCATAGCCGTCAAAGGCGCCGGTTCCTGGCCCCACAGTGGCCCAACCGCCGTCGGACTCCTGCACGGAGCCGTTCCGTCCGGAAAAAGGCCAGTATGTGGAGCCCTTGCGTCCGGCGTGGGCCAGCTGCGCTCCGATTTTTGCATCGGCGGCGCCATGCTGGTGCACAAACTGAATGATCCGTTCCCACGCGGAGGCCTGCTCATCGTTGTAAAGGCCTGCATCGAGCGGACTGATCCTGCCCACAGGGTTGACCGCCGCAGCTTCGGTGAGGATCAGGGCAGCACCCCCTGCCGCGAAAGAGCCCAGATGCATCAGGTGCCAGTCGTTGGGCACCCCTTCTCCGGTTTCAGCCGCGCAGCTGTACTGGCACATGGGCGAGACCCACCCCCGGTGCTGCAGCGTCATTGAGCGCAATGTCAGAGGCGTGAAGAGCACAGAGCCCATCAGAAAAGAACCCTGGCGAGTCCTTGCCGCGCCTTGGCCACACGCTCATCCGAGGGACCTGCAACCTCAAAGAGTTCCAGCAGCCGCACGCGGGCAGTCTCGCGCTCAGGGCCGAAATTCCTGCCGATAAACGAAACCAGGCGGTTCAACGCATCATCGATGTGCCCGCCCGCAAGATCCAGATCGGCAACCGCCAATTGTGCCTCCAGATTGTCCGGCTCATCCGCCGCGAGCTTGCGCAGCGCCTCACCTTCGGGAACCGAGAGTGCCTGCAAACGGCCCATCAGCTCGACCTGGGCCAGCCCGGCCTTGGCCTCCAGGTCCGAGGGCATTTCCGCCAATGCCTTCCGGTACGCAGCGGCGGCAGCAGCGTAGTCGCCGGCTTCAATGGCATCGAACGCTTCCTGGTGCAGGGGCGGAAGCGGCGCGGGCTCAGGTTCGCCGACCGGTTCTTCAGAACCGCCGATCCTGCCGTTTACTCCGTTGGCTGCTGCAACCTTGAGCAGCTCGTCCAGCAGGCTTTGTATCTGCTGTTCATCCGCACCGCCCTGGAAGAGCGGTACGGGTTGGCCTTTAACCACGGCAACAGTGGTAGGGACGGCCTGCACCTGGAAGGCCTGGGCGAGCTGCGGAAACGCCTCAATATCGGCTGTTCCCAGGACCAGGCGGCCGTCATAGCCGTTGATGATCCGCTCGAGGACGTCAAGCGTGGCTTCAGAACCCGGGGAGTACCCGGCCCACAGGGCAAAAACCACCGGCACCTGCGTGGAAAGCTCGACGAGTTCCTGGAAATTTGATTCTGTGGCGGCCACGCGGAGGGGACGTCCGCCCTCGGGTCGCTCGGTTCCGATTGCGGAGCCGGACGTGGAACTTTGGGAGGCGGGCGGACCTGACGGCGTTCCTGAGGCAGCACGCTGCTTCAGGGCGGAAAGATCGACGGCGCCGCGAAGGTTCAGCTGACTGGCAGCGGCCGGAGGGACAGGGCGGGAAGCTGGCGAACTCATAGCTTCCACTCTAGCCACTCCGGCCGTTGCCGGTGTCAACCCCGGATGCTACTTGAAGCCCGCTCCGATGAGTCCACGGGTTGCCGCTACCAGCTTCATGGGGTCCTTGGACCCCGTCGGAGGCACGTACACGGCAACTGACTCTGCAAACTGCAGGACCATGCCGGACGTCGTTTCCTTGCCGCCGGCGAGGACGGCAGCGTCATCCCCGATTGTCAGCTTGTCCCCGGAAGCCTTGGGCGTTCCGTCGAAGGCGAAGTCGAGGCGGCCGAGTACCAGAGCGCCGCCGTCGGCCGTCCGGAAGACTACCGTCTGCTTCGGGTCAACCTTGTGGGTGAAGGCGAAATTGCCGTTGGGTCCCGACTTCACGGCATCGGCCTGGTAGGCCAGAGTGTCGGAGATGTACGGGGAAGACTGGCCTTCAACAAGTTTATCCTTGAACGTGGAGTCGTCCTTGGTCAGGCGGTCACCCAGACCCGCGAGGGCTTCCTCACCGGTGTACAGAAGGCCTGACTTGTCGCCGGCGGCCAATGATTCGCTTCCCTCAGTAGCTACGGCCGGAAGGGTGGTTCCCGGCTGCAGCGGTGTGGTGAGCACCAGCTTGTAGTTTTCCCGCGCGGACGGCTGCACGAGCGTAAGGAGCTGCGGGACCACGTTGCCCTCACCCTGTGTAACTGCCAGCACCGAGCGCGGCCACTCGTTCTTGCTGGGAACAACTGCCGTGAGCTGTTTCGTGGCACGTACGGGCATACGGGCTTCATAGGAACCCACCTGCGAACGGATCTTGTAGTTCTGCCCACGGACCTCCAGCTCAGTCGCACCCACTCTGGCCCTAAGCTTTTCGACATCCTTTGCGGCGTCGCCTGCGTCAACGGTGCTGGCTACCTGCTCCAGGATCCGACGGAGCTGCGCGTCCAACAGGACGGGCGCTTTCTCTGCTGCCTCCGGCTCAGCAGGGGCGGAAGAAGCTGCGGAGGGCGATGGAGCCGGGGTCGTGGCTTGGGCTGCAACACCGCTTCCCGCTACGGCGGTGGCAGTGAGCGCGGCGACAATGAAGCCGCCCCGGGCCAGGCCAACCCCGCGGAGACCGCTCATGCGCGTAAGGGTGGTGGAGTTGACTACGGTCGAGCCGGAGCCGCTTCCACGAGCTGCACTCGTGGGGACTCCCCGGTCGGGATAGGCGGTTTCAATTCCACCCGTTCCACCCGCACTGTTGTTCCTGCGGCCCTTGGGTTTGATCATCAGCAAGGCAATGCCCGCCAGGATGATCAAAGCGCCCAGGACCATAAAGGGCACCGCCAAGGGAGTCGAGGTGTCGTTGTCGAACGTCATGGAAATCGACGACGGCGCCGGCTTAGTACCGTCCGACGCGAGCAGCAGGCTCCATTCGCCGTCGGCAGGGGCATTCCACGTGTAGTTGAGGTCGCCGCTGGCGTTCTCGGTGGAAACCCAGAGGTCTGAACCGGCGGGTGTCGGTGACGTTGCTTCGCCGTCAGTGTGTGTCACCTGCAATGACTTGCTGTCCTCAGACACGCCCGAGACGGTGTTGTGGGCTGTTTTTCCGACCCACGCGCTGACGTCATCAGGGCGTCCCGTGGCCAGCAGGAAACTTCCTTCGCCCTTGACATTGATCTTGACCGGTCCTCCGCCGTGTGTGCGCAGCTTCTGGTCTATGACGGTCAGGGGCACGGCAGCGGAGCCGGAGGGTGCCGTGGCCGTTACGGTCTCGGCCGGGGCCCAGATTGTCTTCTGTCCGATCCCGGCCAGTAACACCAGGAGGCCGAGCAGCACTAGTGCAACTGCAGTCTTGAAACGCAAAGAATCACCTATCATCAGCGGGGGTTTGCTTTCAATAGTAACCGTTTTGTTACCAATCTCTGAGTTCGGGGCTCGGCGCAACGCTGAATCGATGCCCCTCCGCGGCGCTTCACCCGGGCCGGAATAGGCCTGCTGATAGTGTTTGCGATGATCATCACACCGGCGGCGAAGACGGTGTAACGCGTAGAAACATGCACGGAAAAGGGCACTAAAAAGCTGTGACTGAACACACGGATTCGTCCCCCTCAGGACAGGAAGATCTACAAGGATCCGTTGCCCCGGAACCTGTTGCGGCGGAACCTGTTGCGGTGAAACAGCACCCAAAGAACCCGCCCCGGGCTGCTTTCCTTGGATCGGTCATCCGGCGGCTGCGCCAGCCGCTGCCCGGAGCCCAGCCGCGCGTGCGCTTCGAAATGCCGCCCGAGCACATCGATGACGAACAGCTGAGCGGGGAAGACGCTGAGCGCTTCGGCGCCCCAGGACCACGTATCTCTGCCCAGCATCCGGTCTATGTCGGGTTCATGGGGACCGTTGGCGTGGGGATGGCTTTGCTGGTCTATTGGATCGGTTCCAACACCACGCAGCTGCTGCTGTGGATTGTGGCGGCGCTTTTCATCGCCTTGGGACTGGATCCGGTGGTGCGCTGGCTTGAGGGCCGCAAGTTGCCCCGGCCCGTGGGTATCCTCGTTTCCGTTGCTGTCCTGGCCTCAGCCGTCACCGGTTTTTTCGCCACCCTGATCCCTACCATCGTCGAGCAGGTCACTGAGATTGTTGAGCAGGCGCCCGTCTGGGTGCGGGACTTCATCAACTCCGATCTGTTCCGCACGCTCGATGACCAATTCGGAGTCCGGGACCGCATCACTGAAGAACTGGAAAAGTTCGTCAATGATCCGGCAGCCATGAGCGGCATCTTCGGCGGGGTCCTTGGCTTCGGATCCACCGTGGCAAACGGCCTGTTCGGCACCCTCATTGTCCTCGTCCTGAGCCTCTACTTCCTGGCCGCCCTGCCGAATATGAAGAAGTGGGCATATCGGCTGGCACCGCGGTCGCGCCGCGCCCGGGTCGAGGCGCTCTCGGAGGAAATCACGGGGTCGGTCGGAAACTATGTCATCGGCCAGGCCGCGGTCGCAGGACTCAACGCAACCTTCGCCTTCATTGTGATGTCGGTGCTTGGCATCCCGTTCGCAGTACTGCTGACGTTTGTGGTGGCCCTGCTCGCCTTCATTCCCCTCGTGGGAGGACTGATCGCCGGAGTCCTGGTCACGCTTATTGCGCTCACGGCCGGTTGGCAAACTGCTCTCGGGTACGCAATCTGCTACTTCGCCTACCTGCAGTTCGAGGCCTATTTCATCTCCCCGCGCATCATGCAGAAGGCAGTTGCAGTGCCGGGTGCCGTTGCCGTCATTTCAGTCATCGCCGGCGGCAGCCTGCTCGGAGTTCTAGGCGCCCTGATTGCCATTCCGACTGCGGCAGCCACCATGCTGCTGGTCCGCGAGATCTTCATCGTCCGCCAGGACAAGCATTAGGCAGGGCAAGCCTTAGGCACGGAAAGCATCAGGCGCAGCAAGCACTAGGGCGCAGCAGTGGCCATCGGCCCGTTCCATTCCTGGGGCAATTCCGAGGCTGTAGCATTCCGGTTCACTTCGGCGACAATTTCGTTCAGGGCCCGCGCAGCGTACTTCTCCCCCACCCACAGGTGCTTGGCGCCGTCGACTCCCACAACGTTTGCCTGCGGCACCAGCACGAACCGCTCAGCGGCTGCTTCCGGTCGCAGATAGTCGTCGTGTTCCGGTACCAGGACTTTTAGCGGCTTGCCCGAGGATGCCCATTCCTTCAGGTGCACGTCCGTGGCACGGTGCAGCGGGGGCGACAAAAGGATCGCGCCTTCCACCTGCGAAGCCACTGGTTCCACGGCGCCGTACATAAGGGCGAGTTCCGTACCGAAGGACCAGCCCACGAGCCACCGGTTGGGCAGCCCGCGCTCGACAGCGAAGCGGGCGGCTGCTTCCACGTCGTGGCGTTCACCAATGCCCTCCTCAAATTTCCCTTGGCTCGTCCCCCGAGGGGATGACGTTCCGCGCGTGTTGAACCGCAGGACGGCGATACCCGCGAGCGCGGGGAGCCGGTAGGAAGCCTTGCGGTACACGTGGGAGTCCATAAAGCCGCCATGCGTGGGCAGCGGATGGAGGGTGATCAGCGTGGCCGTGATCTCTCCCGACTCCGGCACTGCGAGTTCACCCACCAGCACGTGCCCGTCGTCGGTGGTGATTTCCACGTTTTCGCGCTTCGCGGGAAGAACGGTGGAGGCCCGGATCGCGGCAGGGCCTGAGGACGGGGAGAATGCGTACGACGCCGGGTCAAAAGTCATGCTTATCAGCTTAGCCACCCTCTCTGCTGGCGGCAGATTCACAGCCGGAAGATTCAGCGGTGGCGCGTGAGCGCCGGCCGATTCAGCGGTGGCGGTAGCTTCGGGAGGTCCAGCAGTTCGTGTGCCAATGCCGCCGCTCTGCGAGCCCGGCGGCCGGTCCGAACAGGTGATCGTCCTGCCAGACAACCAAATGCGCGATCCCGGGAAGCACTGCTGTGGAGCATCCTGGACAGATGTAGGCCTTTTCAGCCCGCTTTGCCGTCATGGGCCGCACCATCCATTCACCGTCAGGCGCACTTTCACGGCGGGTAAATCCTGAGCGTGCCCTTTCAAGATCCAGTTCAGGAACCTCGCCGCCGTCGTGCCGGCCAGGTTTTCCCGGCGCCCTTCCGGGACCCGCTTTTCCTTGCCCCGGTTTTCCTGAAATGGGGCGGCGGGGACGGTTGGAGCGGGGCATGCTTCTATTCTGCCCCATTCCGGAGTCAGCCCGTCGAGACAGTTCAGCCTGTCAGGACGGACGGCCGCGCCCCTTAGGCGCTGTCACCCCACTCGCCTGCCTCCGGTGTTCCGCCATCGGCGCCTGCCCTCCCGGCAGAACGGCGGCCACGCGGTAATGTGTACCGGGTGCGCCTCGTCATAGCCCGTTGTTCAGTTGATTACGTCGGAAGACTCAAAGCCCATCTTCCCCTTGCCACCCGGCTGTTGCTGGTCAAGGCGGACGGTTCCGTACTTGTCCATTCCGACGGCGGATCCTACAAGCCGCTGAACTGGATGAGTCCTCCAGCGGTACTCCGTGTCTCCTCCCCCGATGAAGTAGAGCTCGAGGTAGGAGTCACCGAGCAGTGGACAGTGCAATCGGCTAAAACCGATGACCGCCTGATCATCAACATCCATGAGCATCTCCACGACACTTCCCATGATTTGGGCCTGGATCCCGGGCTCATCAAGGACGGCGTGGAAGCAGACCTGCAGAGGCTGCTGGCCGAGCAGATTGAAACGCTGGGTTCGGGATTTTCCCTCATCCGCCGCGAATATTTCACCGCCATCGGGCCGGTCGACATCCTGGCCAGGGACGCAAACGGCGCCACCGTAGCCATTGAGCTGAAGCGTCGGGGCGACATCGACGGCGTTGAACAGCTGACGCGCTATCTGGAGCTGCTTAACAGGGACCCGTTGCTGGCACCCGTCCGCGGCATCTTTGCAGCCCAGCAGATCAAGCCGCAGGCCAAAGTCCTTGCCAACGATCGGGGCATTGACTGCATAACCCTGGACTACGACGCCATGCGCGGTGTAGATGACAGCGAATCCCGGCTCTTCTAAGGTCGACAAATGGAACTCGCCTCTCCACAAGGGAACCTCGTCTCGTTGTCGATTTGCGGCTATGAATTTCCCGGCACCACCGGTTCTGGCGAACGTGATTGGGATGCTAACTGGCTGATCATCGAGGGGGCCGTGAAGTCGGGAGACCAAGAGTGGACGTTCAGGCACCCCTGCCTCACTACCTGGGAGGCTCGCGAGCTGTCGGACTGGTTGCGGGCCATCGCTGACGGGTCACGTCAGCCGGCACCGGTCGACCCCGAAAACGGGAGCGGCGGGCTGCTCTCTTTCACGGAGCCGAACATCGCGTTCGCTTATCAGGGGAACACCTCAGAGGCGGCGACTCTCCGTGTCTATCTATCGCTCGAAGCCCTCCCCGCCTCCATGACGGGAACCGACAACTTCGAGTACTTCGTTGAGTTGGTGCTGACCCGGGAGGACCTGGCAATTGCCGCCGACACATGGGATGACGAGCTGAGGGCCTTCCCGGTACGGGCCTAACCGGCCGTCGCAGTGACGGTGGCAGCGAATCCCGGCTCGTCTGAACATCGGGCGATTCCGTGTCACAGCTTGCTGCCGTGCACGGCAGCCTAGACTCGTTCCATGACTACGCCACCGATTCCGCCGAGCCGCAAAGTCATGTACGGAACGCTGGTCACCGATGGAACAATCACCGGAGATGCCGTGGTGGCTGTGGAGGGCGACCGCATTTCGTATGCCGGGCCCGAGGTTGGATTTGATGGCGCTGCCTTTCCCGGGGCATCCGTTGAAGAACTGCCCGCAGATTCTTTGCTCCTTCCGGGACTCGTGGACCTCCATTGCCACGGCGCGGCCGGGGGCGACTTCCCCGGCGCGGATGAACAGGCCATTCGTCCAGCCCTCGACTTTATCCACGGTTCAGGCACCACCACGGTATTAGCCAGCCTTGTCACAGCATCCCGTGAGGATCTGCTCCGCGGAATCCGCCTGTTTGCCCGGCTTTGTGAAGAAGACCTGGTGGCTGGGATCCACCTTGAGGGTCCCTTCCTGTCCTTGGCCCGCTGCGGAGCCCAGAATCCTAAGTTTCTCCTGAAACCCGACCTTGGGCTGATGTCCGAACTGGTGGAGGCTGCCGCAGGACGACTGACCACCATGACCTATGCGCCGGAGTTGCCGGGCGCCGGTGAACTTGTGGATCTGATGACGTCCCATGGGGTCAGGCCGTCCCTTGGCCATACCGACTGTGACGACGACACGGCGGCCGCCTCACTGGTGGCAGCCCGTGAAGGGCTGGAAGCAGCAGGATTCGACGGCGTGTACTCACTGCCGACCGTCACTCACCTGTTCAATGGCATGCCTTCGCTCCACCACCGCTCCCCTGGTCCTGTTGCAGCGTGCCTGCGGGCTGCAAAGGCGGGGGGCGCCGTCGTCGAGCTGGTTGCCGACGGGACTCATGTGGCCCCGCAGACTGTAGTGACGGTTTTCGAGCTCGTCGGCTCCGCCAACATCGCCCTTGTCACAGATTCCATGGCGGCGGCCGGTCTGCCTGATGGCCAATACAGGCTTGGTTCCTCCGTGGTGACCGTGAAGGATGCGGTCGCTACGTTGGATGCGACGGGAAGCCTGGCAGGTGGTACTTCGACGCTTCTTGGCGTCGTGCGTGCCACGGTGGCTTCCGGCGTCGCCCTCGCTGACGCCGTCGGCTCCGCAACGTCAGTTCCTGCTGCTGTGCTTGGACTTTCGGACGAAGTGGGCGGGTTGAGGCGGGGCCTTCGCGCCGACGTCCTGGTTGCAAACGCCGGACTCTCCCCGATTAAGGTCATGCGCAAAGGTGTGTGGCTCGGAGCGGACGGCTAGTGGTGTTCCCCGCAGTTCCCCATGACATGGCCTGCGCGGTTGGAGTTCGAGTGCTTTTCACCCAAATTTTACGTATTTGCTTGTTTTGACCGTTGACCTGACGCGGCTCCCGTGAAATTCTTATATCAGTCTTTGTGTAGGTGTTTTTCATGCTCGCAAGACATGTTGCGAGCGCGAAGCTTCTGCAGCTGAAACCCGGTTCCGGGTTGCAAGCCAGGATTCTTCTCGCGGAGTGACCCAAGTCCAGCACGAAGTGTGCCGGTCTTATATAAAGTTCCACAATGAGGAGAAATAAATGGCACAGGGAACCGTCAAGTGGTTCAACGCTGAAAAGGGCTTCGGCTTCATCACCCCGGATGACTCCGATGGCGATGTCTTCGTTCACTATTCTGAAATCCAGACCGGTGGCTTCAAGACCCTCGATGAGAACCAGCGCGTTCAGTTCGAGATCGGTCAGGGCGCCAAGGGTCCCCAGGCTACCGGCGTAACACTGGTCTAGTCACACCGCGAACTTCGCTACTACAGCGGCGTAACCGAAAAGATGGTCCCCGGCATTTATGCCGGGGACCATCTTTGCGTCCGGAGCTTTATCCATTTCGTTCATTTGCAGTCCAAGGCCATTGTCTTGTTTCGTCACAAATGTTTTACAAAGCCTGAAAATATCGTGCTGACGAATTTCATCTGACCAGGGTGCGAAGCAGCCGGGCACTCTGCCGGACCGAGAGCCCTGGAAGGTACGCCCGGCTCAGCGCGCGGCCGATTGCAGGCAGCTGAAGTGGATCCTGGTAGTACAGATAGAGAGTCCTGTACTCAGGCTTGAAGCGGGACTTAAAGGTCGCGAGGGAACGGAAACCGTAGATCGGTTCCAATGCCCCGCCCACAACATCCAGGATTGCAGCCAGCCCCTCTGAACGATCGGCGAGGTCATCCTGTGCTTGGCGGGGAGCCTGTCCCTGGACCTCTTGGGCCAGAGGGGAGCCTGAAAGGGAAATGACCTCCACCGAGGAACGGAGTTCCAAAACTGCGGAAGCGATGAGAAACTCCATGACTCCCGGGAAGCTGTCGCTGCGCCGCCGCATGAAGTCCAGGGTCCAGCTGGTCCGGCTGCCGCCGTCGAACACCGGGAGCCAGCTGGTCACCCCATGGACCAGGCCCTCCCGGTCGACCGCGAGGCAGCACAGCACCTGGTCATCCATCAATTCATCGATCCCGCCAAGCGTGAACCCCATTTCCGGAACCGATTTTTGGGCAGCCCATTCCTCTGACACTTCGATAAGTTGTGATCGCAAGGCCGCAGGGAGGCTTCCGTAGGTTCCCCATACTGCCTTGACGCCGGTCTTGGCTGCCCGGTTCAAGGCCGTCCTGACGTTTTGCCATTCCTTACCCTTGAATTCAAGGTCCCGGATGGCAAGCCGGGTTTCCTGCGCGACCACCACCCGATTGAACCCTCGCTCGCGCAACAGCGGCCACAGTTCATCCGTGCAGGAATAGAAGCAAGGAGTCAGCGCCTGCTCCGTGCAAAAACCCAGAAAGCCGGCGGCCGTCTGATCTCTTTTGCGGGCAACACCCAGCGGTCCACCCAAGGTCAGAGCGACGCTGCCGTGGAGTTGATAGGCTACGGCGCCGTCGCGGTTTCCCGTAAACCAATATCTGTTGGGCGCCCAGGACGCCATCCAGGACAACGAATCGCCGCCCTGCCTGATCAGTTTCACGGCTGACTCCCGATCTTCTTCGGCCGTGTCCTTAGGATGATGCCGGCGGAGGAGGACAAGCCACACAGCCGATAGGGCCACCAGCCAGAAGACTGGTCCGGAATAGGCAAACAGGAACCCCTCCAAGGCATTCCGGCCGTCAAAGACGCGGTGGTAGAGGCTTGGGATCGGCACAGGCAGGAACTGCCGGGCTAACTCCGCCCCCAGCCCGCCGAGGCCGCTGTCTCGCTCCATCCCGCCTGCGACGAACCAAACCACCGAGTATGAACCCGCCAGTACACACCACGATCCGCCCACCACCGCGCTGACGCTGCGCCGTACACGGGACGTCGACTCTACCCGGAACTGGCGCCGGTTCGCCCACAAAACTGCCGCAAGAAGGAGGGGAACCACAACAAGGGGCAGGACATGGACAAATCCCGAACTCATCACGGGTATGTGGGGCCGGGAAGCGGAGTGCGGGATCCGTGCGAACAGGGAAAGATACACTGCCGAAAGCGCCGTAACACCCAGTTGCACAGTCAGCGCAATCCGCAGGGCAAGCCTGCGCCCGCGCCGCATACCATCAGCGCAGATCAGCAGGAGAAACACAGGCACAACGGCCACGGCCAAGCCCAGCGGTCCCGCAAAGCCGTGCCTGCCTATCTCAAGACAACTGACATCCACGGTTCCGCCGCAGCTCGCCTCCAGCTGGTTAAGGGTGGGCAATGGATTAAGCACTACATCCCGCAGCAAGGCCAAGGGACCGCTGGGACTGCGGGCAGCTGCTGTCAGGATCGGCCCCACAGCAAAAATACCGACCGTCAACGCGAGAAGATTGCGGGTCTCCCGGCCAGTGGAGCGGTGCCGCCGCGGCTGTCCCTGGTCACCCTGGATCCACCAGCCTGCGGCGATCCCGACAAGAGCCCCCAGAAGGCCCACCACCGTCTCGGCATGACCGATATATAGGACCAACAACAACGACATCGAGAGCACCGCCGTGCGCAGGCGTCGTTGCCAGAGCGTCGGCATACGCCCGCTGGCAGCAAGAGCGGCCGCCAGGATCGCGGCGTACGGACCAATCAAACGGACATCGACCATACTTCCCAGCCATGCGTCACCGGCGAAGCGGGCCAGCTGCGTGACCAGTAAGAAGAGAGTCACAGCGATGAACTGGCCCGCGGTAAAGAAGGCGGCTGCAAGTTTCGTGCCCAGATTCCGCTCGGCAAGGCCCAGCAACGACAGGATCATGAGCGCTGCCAGCCCGTATGCCGCTGGATTGGTCGCAAAAAACAGAGAGGTGAACATGCACCACCAATGCCCCGCCTTGAGACCTGACGCTGTCACGCTGGCCACGTCCAGGGACAACTCGGGCGGGCCCGAGAGCACACTTCCCGTTCCCAAGCCTGTCAGGAGGAAAATACCGAGGACCGCGAGGGTAAACGGGATCGCTTTGAAATGGGCGGCGGCGGCTTTCCTGGTACCGGCAAGCAGGCCCTTTCCAGCACTGCTCCTGAGGGGATCCTGCGTCGTTGACATCATGGTCCGAGCCCCCAGCGCAGGGCCATGAAGTCCAAGGCCTGCGGCAGACTTCCGGCGGTCGCCTCCCACGAGTGCCCTGTATTCGCCACAATTTTGGTATCGACGGCGAAGCCGGCCTTCCGGGCCGCTGCCGACAATTCCTCGAGGTAGGAGACGAACTCCTGATCGCCCGCTCCTGCCCCCAGGAAAACCGCGTTGGCGTCGAAGCGCTGTTTCGCCATGATGTTCAAGGGAGTCTGCGCGTCGAAAGCAGCCAGATCTCCGTCAAAAGATGCTTCTACCGTCTTCTGCCGCTCCTTCGCGAGGGCGGGCTCCCGTTCACCGGAAAAGGAAAGGGCAGCGTTAAAAACGTCCGGGTGCCGTGTCACCATTTGCAGGGCGCAGGTTCCTCCGAAAGAAAAGCCGCCCGCAGCCCAGTTCCGGTGGTCCCTTCCGACGTCGAGGTTCTGCACTATCCAGTTCGGTACGTCCTGGGACAGGTACGTGTCCGCCTTCGCTATCCGGCTGTCCATGCAGAGGGTATTGCCGTTGGCCGATCCGTTCGGGTCCACCACCACTACAACGGGTGCTATCCCGTGATGCTGCGCGGCGAACCGGTCCATGTGGGTCCGGAGCATTCCTCCGGTAAGCCAATCAGCCGGACCTCCGGGCTGACCGGCGAACATGACCAGCACAGGTAAAGCAGGACGCCGGGGGTCAAGGTAGGCAGGGGGCAGATAGATGTAGGCATCACGGGCCGAAAATCCTGAAGCTGGAGCCGGAATGTGGGCACTCCTCAGCACCCCGCCGTCGGCAGGTTCTCCTTGGGGACTCCACGTGGCCAGATCCCGGAGTGGAGGATCGCCGTCGCGGGCCATCAGAGCCGGCTCCAAGGGAGCGATTCTGGCTACAGCCGTGCCCAAAAGGTCACTGACCGTACGGTTCAGCCCGAAATACGCGTTGATCTGCACCGTTGTCAGCAGGACCACAGCCAACATGGACAGAGTCGAGAGAGTCCGTACCCGCCAGGCGGAGCGCGGAAGCCGTGCCAGGCACAGGAAAAAGGCAGTAACCGCGGGCACCGACCACGCCAGCACCTCAGCGGGCAGGGATTCCGGAAAGACGGAAACAACGTACAGGAGCAACCAGTGAACAGACACAACAGCACCGGCTGCAGCGGCAATGCTGATCAGGACCTTCAGGGGCCAGCGGGGCTCCCGACGCCAGAGGAGGTAGCCCAGGCCTGCGATCCCGGCAAGCCAGGCCAGCCAGACGACGGGTCCGGACGTGATATGGACATCGGCGAGGAAGTCCACGGCGGCTAACGCCAGGTACCTACACCGATAACCGGTCCGGCTTCAAGCCAGGACGACAATCCGGTATAGGCATCAAACTTCATGGCCAGCAGGACTTCCTGGCCTTCATAGCGCAGTTCAACAATGACTGAATCGGGGAGCACCTTGATCAGCTCAGCCTCAGTGGGCTTGCGTCGGCCAAGCAGCTCAAGCGAACTGCGGCGGAAAGTGTGCTTGGGGCGGACGCTGAGGGACACGAGGCGGAACCACTCGAGATCATTGTCCTGATAACGGCAAACCCCCATCTGCCAGCTGTTTCCAGCCGTGCAAATGGAGGCGTCCACGGTGCCCAGGGCGCGCCGCAGATTATGGCGGCGCACCCCGAAAAGGCACAGTGTGAAAATCAGCAACAAAAAGACAGTTGCCAAGGCGATGAACGGATAACCAAGAGCGTCCATCAAGGTATTGCTAGCGGATCCCCGCAGTAGCCGCGTCACCCAGTTGGGCGTTGTCAGCAACAATAACCACTCTGTTGTTGTCGACCGAGAAGAATCCTCCGTCAACAACTACAGCGATGCGGTCACCGGAAACAGGCTGGATCGCCAGTTCACCTTCGGCCAGAATCGCCAGCAGGGGCGAGTGGCCGGGCAGGATTCCGATTTCACCATCGCTGGTGCGGGCCTTGACCATCTTGGCCGCTCCGGACCACACGAAGTGGTCCGCTGCGACAATCTCAACCTCAAGCTCAGCCATATTACTTGGTCTGTTCCTGGATCTTGGCCCACTGGCGCTCGACGTCATCCAGGCCGCCGACGTTGAAGAACGCCTGCTCTGCGATGTGGTCCAGCTCGCCGTCGCAGATAGCGGTGAAGCCCTCAATGGTGTCCTTGATGGAAACCGTTGAGCCTTCGACGCCGGTGAACTGCTTGGCAGTGTAGGTGTTCTGGGAGAGGAACTGCTGGATGCGGCGTGCACGCGACACAACGATCTTGTCCTCTTCAGACAGTTCGTCAACGCCGAGGATGGCGATGATGTCCTGGAGTTCCTTGTTCTTCTGCAGGATCTGCTTCACACGGACAGCCGTGTTGTAGTGATCCTTGCCGATGTACTGGGCGTCCAGGATTCGCGACGTCGACGTCAGCGGGTCCACGGCGGGGTACAGACCACGGGAAGCAATTTCACGGGAAAGTTCCGTGGTTGCGTCGAGGTGTGCGAACGTCGTGGCCGGTGCCGGGTCGGTGTAGTCATCTGCGGGAACGTAGATGGCCTGCATCGAGGTGATGGAGTGGCCCTTGGTGGACGTGATGCGCTCCTGGAGGAGGCCCATCTCGTCTGCCAGGTTGGGCTGGTAGCCCACAGCCGACGGCATGCGGCCGAGAAGGGTGGAAACCTCGGAGCCTGCCTGGGTGAAGCGGAAGATGTTGTCAATGAAGAGCAGCACGTCCTGCTTCTGGACATCGCGGAAGTACTCCGCCATGGTCAGGGCAGACAGGGCAACGCGCAGGCGCGTTCCCGGCGGCTCGTCCATCTGGCCGAATACAAGGGCGGTGTCCTTCAGGACGCCTGCCTCTTCCATTTCAACCCAGAGGTCGTTTCCTTCACGCGTACGCTCGCCGACGCCGGCGAAAACGGAAGTACCGCCGAAGTTACGGGCAACACGGGTGATCATTTCCTGGATCAGCACGGTCTTGCCGACACCGGCGCCACCGAACAGGCCGATCTTTCCACCCTTGATGTAAGGGGTGAGAAGGTCGATGACCTTGATGCCGGTTTCCAGCATTTCGGTCTGGCCTTCAAGCGAGGCGAAAGAAGGAGCCTTGCGGTGGATCGGCCAGCGTTCCGTGGTCTCCAATTCGGACTCAGCAATGTCCAGGGGCTGGCCCAGGACGTTGAAGATGTGTCCCTTGACGCCGTCGCCGACGGGAACTGAAATCGGAGCGCCGCTGTCAATCACAGACGTACCGCGGACGAGTCCGTCGGTCGCCTGCAGGGCGATGGCGCGAACGAGGTTATCGCCAAGGTGCTGGGAGGTCTCGAACGTGATGGGGCGGGTCTCACCGTTGAGGGTAATCTCGGCGGTGAGGGCGTTGTAAATCGAGGGGATTGCGTCAGCCGGGAATTCGACGTCGACAACCGGGCCAATAACACGTGCAATACGGCCGGTGGCACCGGACGTTGCGGCTACGTGTTCGGTAGCAGTGGCAGTCATCTCTCTCACTTCACTCAGTAGATGGCGTGGTTAAGTTTATTTGTTGTGCAGGTACAGCTGGAACAGAGGGTGTGGCGGCTAGGACGCGTTGAGCGCGTCGGCACCGGCCACAATCTCTGAAAGCTCCTGCGTAATCTCAGCCTGGCGGGCAGTGTTGCGCAGACGCGTGTACTTCTTGATGAGGTCTGTAGCGTTGTCGCCGGCAGACTTCATTGCCCGCTGGCGGGCAGCAAGCTCCGAGGCAGCAGCCTGCAACATCGCCGCGAAGAGACGCGATTCGATGTAGCGCGGCAGCAGAGCGTCAAGTACCCGCTCGGTTTCCGGCTCAAACTCGTAGAGCGGCAGGAGCTCCGATTCGGACGCGGCCTGCTCTTCTACAACTTCGAGCGGAAGCAGACGTACGACGGTGGGTTCCTGCGTCACCATGGACTTGAAGCGGGTGTAGACAACGTGGATTTCGTCCACGCCTCCCTCTTCGTAGTCCGTGGCGAAGTCCGCAAGCAGTGCCACGCCAACTTCTTGTGCTGTTTCGAACTCAGGCGCATCAGTGCCGCCGGTCCAAACGCGGGCATATTCGCGGTTCCGGAACTCGAAGTACGCCTGTGCCTTACGGCCTACGAGGTACGTCTTGACTTCCTTGCCTTCGGCGTGAAGCAGTTCGTTAAGCCCCTCCGCCTGCTTGAGCACACTCGCCGAGTATGAACCTGCCAGGCCGCGGTCCGAGGTAATTACCAGGACTGCTGCGCGGCGGATCTGCTCCGGCTCGGTGGTCAACGGGTGGTCGATTTCGCTCTGGCTTGCGACAGCAGAAACAGCGCGGGTGATCGCGTTCGCGTAAGGCAGTGAAGCTGCTACGCGTGCGCGGGCCTTGCCGATGCGCGAGGTAGCGATCAGTTCCATCGCCTTGAAGATCTTGCGCATCGACGTCGTCGAGCTGATCTTCTGGCGGTAGACCCGGATCTGGGCTCCCATACTTATCCTTTCCTAAGATCCCGATGGCCGGGACTGCCGGAACCCCGAGGGGTCCCGGCAGTCCCTGCCAGCGAAACTAGCGCTTCTGCCTGACGATTTTTTCCTGGTCGACCTGAGCCTCATCGATTGCCGAGTGCTCCTCGTGGCCGGCGCCGACCAAGTGGTTGTCGCCCTCCCCGAAGAAGCCCTGCTTGAAGTCCACGATTGCGGTCTTCAGTGCGGCAGCGGTGTCGTCGTCAAGGACGTTGGTCTGTGCAAGCGTGGTCAGGATGGAGGACCGGTGCTTGAGGTGCTCCAGGAAGCCTGACTCAAAGCGGCTGATGTCTTCCACGGGAACGTCGTCGAGGTAGCCGTTGGTGCCTGCCCAAATGGAGACAACCTGGTCCTCTACCGGGAACGGCGCGTACTGGCCCTGCTTGAGCAGCTCCATGAGGCGTGCACCACGGGTCAACTGCTGGCGAGAGGCAGCGTCGAGGTCCGAGGCGAACATGGCGAAGGCCTGCATGTCGCGGTACTGGGCCAGGTCCAGCTTCAAGGTACCGGAGACCTTCTTCATGGACTTGACCTGCGCGGCACCGCCAACGCGGGACACAGAAACACCCACGTCAACAGCAGGACGCTGGTTGGCGTTGAAGAGATCCGACTGGAGGAAGATCTGACCGTCAGTAATGGAAATTACGTTGGTCGGAATGTAAGCCGAGACGTCGTTTGCCTTCGTCTCGATCAGGGGCAGCCCGGTCATGGAGCCTGCACCGAGCTCATCAGAGAGCTTGGCACAACGCTCCAGAAGGCGGGAGTGCAAGTAGAAAACGTCGCCCGGGTAAGCTTCGCGTCCCGGCGGACGGCGGAGCAGCAGCGAAACTGCACGGTAAGCCTCAGCCTGCTTGGACAGGTCATCAAACACGATGAGGACGTGCTTGCCGCCGTACATCCAGTGCTGGCCAATAGCAGAACCTGCATACGGTGCCAGGTACTTGAAGCCTGCGGGGTCCGAAGCCGGGGAAGCCACGATGGTGGTGTATTCCAGCGCGCCATTGTCCTCGAGGGTCTGGCGGATGGCGGCAATCGTCGATGCCTTCTGGCCGATGGCGACGTAGATGCAGCGAACCTGCTTGGTCACATCTCCGGAAGCCCAGTTGGCCTTCTGGTTGATGATCGTGTCAATGGCGATTGCCGACTTACCAGTCTGGCGGTCACCAATGATCAGCTGGCGCTGGCCACGGCCGATCGGAATCATGGCGTCGATTGCCTTCAGGCCGGTCTGCATGGGTTCGTGCACAGACTTGCGCTGCGTAACGCCCGGAGCCTGGAGTTCCAGGGCACGGGTGGTCTCGGCCTTGATTTCGCCGAGGTCGTCGATGGGCACGCCCAGCGGGTCAACAACACGGCCGAGGAAGGCGTCGCCAACGGGGACAGACAGAACCTGACCCGTACGGTGAACTTCCTGGCCTTCTTCAATCCCGGTGAAGTCACCGAGGACAATGACACCGATCTCGCGGACGTCGAGGTTCTGGGCGAGGCCCAGAGTGCCGTCTTCGAAGCGAAGCAGCTCGTTCGCCATGACCGAGGGAAGGCCCTCAACACGGGCGATGCCGTCACTTGCGGTGGTCACGCGGCCGACCTCTACGCGCTCTGCGTTTCCGGGTTCGTAGGACGCCGCGAACTCGTTCAGCGCATTACGGACGTCGTCGGCGTTGATGGTCAATTCGGCCATCTGCAGTCCCTGCTCTCCTGTTTTCGTGATCATCGTTGCTCACGATGACCGGGGTTTCTATCAGTAAGGTTTGTGCTTTGTCCGGTTTAGCCGGCGAGCTGACGGTGCAACTGGCCCAAACGGGTGACAACAGAAGCGTCAACAACTTCGTCGCCCACCTGGATCCGGATACCGCCAATGAGGGTCGGGTCAACACTGATGTTGACCTTGAGCTCGCGCCCGTAGAGGGCGTTGAGCCCCGCCTGCAGCCTGCCGGCCTGCGTCTCCGTCAGCGGACGGGTAACGCTCACCGTTGCGATCCAACGCTGCTGGCGCTTGGCTGCCAACTCCGCAAACCGTGCCACAAGCCGGGTGGGCTTGATGCCGCGAGGCTGGGATACAGCCTGGCCGATCAGGACCTTTGCTTCTTCGCCTGCTCCAGGAACAAGCTTTTCGGCCAAAGTTACCTTCGCTGCAGCGCTTGCTTGCGGCTCGGACAGAGCACGCTGTACCTCGTGGTTGGAGGCAACGGCCTGGTTGAAGGAGAAAAGATCATTCTCCAGCTCTTCCAGCCCGGTGATCCCTGAGGCAGAGACGGCCGACTTGTTTTCAGCGACGGCGATAACCACCGAAGCGGCAAGGGTCTCGAGTGCATCGCCAATATCGCGTGCCGACGCCCAGCGTGAGCTGACCAGTCCGCTCACGATTTCGACAGCATCAGCGGATACTTTTCCGCTGAAAAGCTGCCGGACCAGCGCCGCCTTTTCTTCGCCGTTGCGGGAGGGGTCAGTAAGCGCACGCCGCAAGCCAGCCGACGTGTCTACCGTTCCCAAAATGCCGAAGAGTTCTTTAGCCAACTGCAGCGAAGCCGTAGGAAGCTTGGCTTCCAACGCCGCCAGCGCCTTGGTCAGCGATTCGCTCGATACACCTGCCATTACTTAGCTGCACCTGCGTTCTGGCTCTCCAGTTCTGCCAGGAAGCGGTCAACCACGCGGGCGGCCCGCTGGTCGTCATCGAGGGCTTCGCCCACAATGCGTCCGGCGAGAGTTGTGGCCAGCGTGCCAACCTCCGAACGCAGGGCGACAACAGCCGCCTGGCGTTCTGATTCGATCTGCGTGTGAGCCTGAGCGGTGATGCGCGCAGACTCGGCAGCGGCCTTTTCCTTCAGATCCGCAAGGATCTGGGCACCTTCTGCGCGGGCTTCTTCGCGGATGCGGTTAGCTTCGGCACGGGCGTCGGTGAGCTGCTGCTTGTACTCTTCGAGTGCGGCAGAGGCTTCAGCCTGGGCCTTTTCAGCCTTGGCAATGCCGCCTTCGATCGCCTCGGCGCGCTCTGCAAACGTCTTCTCGAACATCGGGACAACAAACTTGACCACGATGAACATGAGGAGTGCAAAGCCAACGAGAACGACGAACATTTCCCACAGGTTGGGCACCAGCGGGTTGGCTGCCTCGCCGCCTTCAGTGGCGGCTGAGATGATCAGCTGATTCATATTTCACCCGTCCTTATCTTCTCGGTTCTGAATTGTCGCTTCGTTCTGAGGACTAGCTCAGGACGAAGGCGAAGACCAGGCCGAGGATGGCGAGGGCTTCAGTCAGCGCGAGGCCGAGGAATGCGATCGGCTGGAGAACGCGCTGGGCTTCCGGCTGACGTGCCACACCGTTGATGTAAGCGGCGAACACGAGACCAACACCGATACCACCGCCGATTGCGGAGAGACCGTAGCCGATGAGGTTGAGGGAGCCGTTGATGGAGCCTTCCATTTTTCTTCCTTTCAAGATGCCACCCGTGTGGCAGGTTGTTTGGGTTGCTTCATCCCCGCGAGGGGAAGTTTGTGGGTGCCTAGTGGCTGTCGGCGTGCAGTGCGCCTTCGATGTAAATCGCGGTCAGCAGCGTAAAGACGTAAGCCTGCAGCACCATGATCAAGGCCTCGAGCATGTACATGGCGATCGCACCTGCCAGCACAAGCACCGACGTGCCCTGGAGCAGGATGTTTTCCTGCGACACGAGGAATTCGATGCCATAGCCGGCAATCATCACGATGAGGTGGCCGGCGAGCATGGTGGCAAAAAGACGGAGGCTGTGCGTCACCGGTCGAACCACGAAGTTGGAGATGATCTCGATCGGGACGACGATGGGCAGGATGTAGAACGGAACACCTGACGGAACGGTTGCCAGCTTGAAGTACTTGACACCGTTCTTCTTGATGCCGATGGCAATCCAGGTGATGTAAACAATGCCTGCGAGGACGTAAGCGCCGCCGACGTGGGAGAACGTGGGCAACTGGAACAGCGGGATTGCGCCGTAGATGTTGTTCACGAGGATGAAGAAGAAGAGGCTGAACAACAGCGGCACGTACTTCATGAAGTCTTTGCCGCCAATGATGTCCTTGGCGATACTGTTGCGGACGAAGCCGTAGGCCATTTCGCCAGCGAACTGAAGCTTGCCTGGAACCAACTGCTGCTTGCGGGCCGCAAGCACAAAGAAGGTGGCAATGATGACTACAGACAACAGAACCAGCAGCATCTGCTTGGAGAATCCGTCTGCCGCACCCCACGGCAGGATTGCCGGCAGATGCATTTCGTTAATTCCAGGAGGAGTGAACTCTCCTGAATCTTGGGCCGGGAGCGCAAGCGCGATCAACGCGTTTCCTCTCTGCAGTGTCCGTCATTGGGCGTTGGTAGGGGTCCGGCGAAGTTCGTATCCGCGTCCCCCGTTGTGAAATTATTTGGCATTACTGTTCCCATCATCGGACGGGCCGCTGGAAGCATTGCTCTCACCAGTAGTTTTTCGTGAACTGGTAAGGCCATGCATATGGGAAAGATAGAACCCTCCCGCGGCTCCAAGCAGAGCGCCAGCGAGCACAATCCAGCGGGTTCCCCACAGATTATCCAGACCCCACCCTATCAAACTCCAGACGATGATTCCGCCAATTATGTAGCTGAAGACGGCAATTCCAGCGTTGTATCCGCCGTCGCGACCGTCGGCTGATACACCGGGAGCACCGGTGCCTCTGCGGGGCGTTGCGGGACGAAGTTTGCGTCCTGATTTGCGACTAGTCATCACTGCCGCCTTTGATGGATGAGGGGTCATTATAGATTTGCAGGCGCGCTTTACTGAAGCCACGGATTTCTGCGGCTTGCCAGATCACCACAGCCACGACAGCACCGATCAGGAACCAGCGTTCGTGCAGCCATTCGGGCTCGCCGACTACAAAAAGGACGACCGCGAAGCCGACCACTTTGACGAAATATGTGGCTACGAAAAGGCCGACAGCTCCCGAAGGATTTGACTGGCCAACAAAATGGCCAATCAGAAGGCTGATTGCAAAAAAGACCATGACCAGCGCTCCACCGAAACTGCTCGAGAGCAGTGCGTTGGAGCCGTTGAAAGCGAGTGCGATCAGACTTGTGATGAGGACGGCCGCAGCAGCTGCGGCAGAACTCAGCACTAACAAGCGAAGCCACAAAGACCTTGCGGGGCCGGAGACGCCAACGGCGGCTTTGCCGGACGAACGTCCGTGCTCGGCGTTGGAGGTCATCAGATCCCAATCGTCGGTGCCTGCTGATGGCGTGATGGAGTGGCAGCTTTGGCTGCCCTCAAATTCTACACGAGATAGAAATTATTACTGAACCGCTGTCACACAGACGCCCCGTTGCCGCGCCGGCTCAAATATGGCCATGCCGTGACGAGAGCCATTCCCAGCGTGAGGAACAGGTCAACCGCAAGGACAATCTGCCACGGGAACACTGCGAAGGCCAGTCCCCCAAAGGCAAGAATGCAGGTCCATACGTACATCAGCAGGACTGTCGTGCGGTGAGCGTAGCCAATGTCCATCAGCCTGTGGTGCAGATGGCCACGGTCCGCAGACCACGGAGAACGGCCGTTCGCCGTGCGTCTCACCACCGCCAGGCCGAGGTCCAGCAGCGGCAGGAAGAGCACCGCGAACGGAAGCAGGATGGGAATGATGGTGGGGATACCGTTGGCCCGGTCATACAGCCCGGAGGTGATCTGGCCTGTTGCCACGATGCCCGCCGATGCCATCAGGAGTCCGATCAACATCGCCCCGGAGTCTCCCATGAAGATTTTGGACGGGAACCAGTTGTGGGGCAGGAACCCGATGCAGCTTCCTACAAGCACCGCAGTGAGAAGCGTAGCCAGGTCGGAGTTGTCAGTCTGCGGATTGTTTCTGTGAACCCAATAGGCCGTCAGGAAGAAGGCTGCCCCGCCGATGATAGCCACTCCGGCAGCCAGGCCGTCCAACCCGTCGATGAAGTTGAAGGCATTCATGGTGGTCACGATCAATCCGGCCGTCAGGATAATGCTGACAAGTTCGGAGCCGATGTGGATGGGCTGTTCGGAGATAAACGGAATGACCGTCATGCGGACACCCCACACTGCCACGACCAGTGCCGCGGCGCTTTGGCCAATGAGCTTGATCCACCAGCGCAGGTCCAGGAGGTCATCGGCCACTCCCACGAAGACGATGACTATTGCTCCGGCGATGACTCCCCAAGGGGCGTCATTGTTCCGGAAGATGTCCTTGACGAAGGTGGACTGACTGGCCACGATCAGGGCAACCAGGCAGCCAGCAAAGATGCCCACACCGCCAAGCCTGGAAACCTGATGCGAGTGCATGTCCCGGCTCCTGATGGGCATGAACAGCTCAAGGCGATTGCCTACGAACCGCGCCCCCCACGTGGCCGAGTACGAAACTATGGCAGCGGTAAGCCCCATAAGCAGGTACATGATCACGAGGCGGCTCCAGGCTGCAGTGCCAATGCGGCCGCAGGCGATGACGAATCCACGGCCCGAGGGCGCGCCACAGCGGGGCATCCTGGGATTCGCGGGCTCAATGGATGTATGTCTGATTCTTGATTAATGGAAGTTCTCCGTTGCCATGCCTGCGCAGGCGGTGCGTCATGCCACTTAGGGCTGTAATACAGTGGACTCTATTCAAGATACTAATGCCAACGGCTGCATGGCTCGCGTCACACGGCCGAGTGACGCCCTAAGCGCCACGCCGTGACGAAAGGAAACCGCGATGCCCTCGTCGGTTGCAGTAGCCGCAGTAACGTTTGACCGGCCCGGGGAACTCGCAGTACTTCTGAACGCAATCAACAGCCAGACAGCACCGGTCGAGAGCATCTGCCTAGTAGACAGCGGCACCATACCGGCCAGGGATGTGGCTGAGTCCCATAAGAACGTTGACTACATCCGATCAGAGGCTAACCTCGGCGGCGCCGGCGGATTTTCTCTCGCCGTGCTCAAGGCGATGGCCAGCGGTGCCCGCTGGATCTGGATGATGGACGACGACGCCGAGCCGGGGGACCCTGAATGCCTCGCAACCCTGATTCAGGAGGCGGAGTCGCGTGACCTCGAAGCGGTGGTCCCGTTGGTGCTGGCTCCGGGAGAGCCTGATTGGCTCTCCTTTTTCTTCCGTCTCGACGGCAAGGTAACCCACAGCCGCGCTGAAGTTGAAAAGATCGGCTTTCTCCCGAATAACGGACACTTTTTCAACGGTGCCTTGATCCGGTCGGATGTGTTCTTCAAGGTCGGGCTGCCCGATATAAGACTGTTCATCCGGGGCGACGAGGTGGATTTCACCATCAGGCTGCGCAAGGCCGGGATCCGTTTCGGCACCGTGACCACAGCAAGCATCACCCACCCGCATGCCCTCTCCGAGACACAACATGTCTTTGGCCCTCGCTGGCACGTCATCGTTCCCGAGGGCGCCTTCAAGCGCTACTACTACTACCGGAACCGCGGCTACCTCATCAGGCGATACTTCAGGGTGAAATCCCTCGTGGCCGACGTCGGAGGCTATCTGGGCTATTTCCTGAGCAGGGGTGACCTTCGGGGTCTGAGGGACTGGTTCCGTGCCTTCTCCCTTGGCCTCCGGGGCAAAGGCTTCGCCCGCCTGGAGGATCAGAACTTCTAGCGGCGGAGGCTCAGCCGCCTGCGGACAAGAAGCGCCAGCAGTACCCAGGGTTCGCCGAACACCCGGTAAGCCACGCGGCGCGGGTGGAGCATGAGCCGCCACGCCCACTCCAGGCCCATCCGGCCAAGCCATCGCGGCGCGAGCTTCTGGATACCGGCCAATTGTTCAATGGCTCCGCCCACGGTGCAGTACACCGCCGGAGGCAAGGACTCCAAAGTGCGTTGCAGTACCGCCTCCTGCAGCGGCATCCCCAATCCGACCAGAACCAGTTGCGGCCGGAACGTCTGGAGCCAGGCGACGGCGTCGTCCTCCTTCGCAGGGTTCCACGCCTCCCCCGGCATGCCGGCTACATCTGCACCGGGAACCAGTGCCTTGAGCCGCGCTACTGCACCATCGTTGGCCTGCTGCCCTGCCCCCAGGACCGCAATCCGTTCAAGCCCGGGAACAGTCCCCAGTGCAGGTATCCAGTCAGTGGACCCCAGACGGTAGGACATGAGGGACGCTTCGGATTCCGGACGCTCTTTCCGGCCCTTGCCCCACAGCCAAAGGAGCGGAGCACCGTCCAGAAGCACCACGTCGCTGCGCTCGTAGAGCTCTCGGAACCAGGAGTCAGAAAGCGTCAGAGTGACGCTGTGCAGATTGTGCCCGACGACGGTCCGGGTTGTTCCGTCGTCGATGAAGGCGGCCAGGACGTCAATCAGTTCGCCGACGGTCAGCGGCGTAGCGTCAACGCCAAGCACCGGGATCTGTTCGCGGACAAGGTTCATCGCTCGTCGCGTCCACTTGTGGGCGCGCTCCCCTGCTTCTCTGCCGGGTCAGTCTCTCTTTGCTGCGCCTCAACGTCAGGGGTATCTGCTGCTCCAGGCTCGGTCTCAGGGGCGGCTTCCTCCGGACTCACAGGCTCGGGAGCCTCCGCTGCTACAACGTCGGCTTCAGGGGAGGCTTCCTCCGGGCTCGCAGCCTCGGGAGCCTCTGCTGCAGGCAACTCCGCCTCAGGTGCCTCTGCCTCAGGAACATTCTGTTCCGGCGCTTCCTCCCCCAGCCCCAGGACTCCGGGCACAACCTCGCGCAACCGCTCCAAACTGACTGCCCCATCCCGGACGACCCGCAATGGAAGGGAGGTTGCATCAACAATGGTGGATGGCACCGCGTCGGATGCGCCCTCGGGACGAAGGCCGTCCTCGAGGTAGACCTCTACGGACTCTGCCAACTGCTCCCGGGCCTCTCCCGCTGTGCGGGCCGCTGGCTGGCCAGTCCTGTTCGCCGAAGAAACCGCTAACGGCCCGGTGAGGTTCAGCAGATCCCTGGCAAGTTCGTCCGCCGGTATCCTCAGCGCCACGGTGCCTTGGGTTTCGCCGAGATCCCAGTCAAGTGAGGGCTGGGCGTGGAGGATCAAAGTCAGTCCTCCGGGCCAGAACGCCTCGGCAAGCTTCCGCGCCTCGGCTGGAACATCAGTTGCCAGGCCGTCCAGGGCATTGAGCCGTGGAATAAGGACAGGCGGAGGCATCTGCCGGCCGCGGCCCTTGGATACGAGGAGCATGGTCACAGCCTGCGGAGAAAAGGCATCGGCCGCGATCCCGTAGACGGTGTCGGTGGGCAGCACCACGCATTTGTTTTCCCGGATCGCACGCTGGGCATGCTGCAGTCCTTCGTAGCGCTCAGTGGAAGCGGTGCAGTTGTAGGTTGTGGTCACGGCCCTATTCTTTCATCAGCGGCGGAGTGGATTCCGCCAGGACGGCGCTTGTGGCCCTTTCCTTACCGTTGAGGTCACGGTGGGACGTGATTTCTGACCACAGTCCCGTCCTTTTAAGCATGGTGGCGATCCAGCCGGATTGGACTTCCGCATGCTCCATGACAAAGTAGCCGCCGGGAACCAGAAGCCTCGCGGCAGAGGCGGCGGCCGCCGTCGGAAGTTCCATGCCGTCGACTCCCCCGCCGTACAGAGCCTCCGGCGGATCATGAAGGGCCACTTCGGGTTCGTTCGGGATGGCTTCCGACGGGATGTACGGCGGGTTGGAGACGACGACGTCGAATGTCCCGCTGCGCTCCGGCAGCGCATCCCGCAGGTCTCCCCTGACGAGTTCAACGCCAAGTGGGGCAAGATTCTTCTGGGCCCAGGCGTGCGCGAACTCGCTGAACTCGACGGCTACAACTTCAGCACCCGGAACTTCGTGGGCAATTGATCCGGCAATTGCACCGGAACCTGTTCCCAGATCGACGACCCTGGGCCGGGCCATCCCCTCAAGGCGGTCGATCACCAGCTGAACCACAGATTCCGTTTCAGGTCGGGGGACAAAGACGCCCGGCCCGACGGCGAGCTGCAGGTAGCGGAAATGTGCAACGCCGGTGATGTGCTGGAGCGGAACACGCTGCGCGCGCTCGGCTACCAGCTCGGCGTATCCTTCCGGGGCCCGGGAATCGCTGAGGAGCAGGGCACGAAGCCGTCCCAACCCCACATTAAGCAGGTGCTCAGCCAGCAATTCGGCGTCAACCCGGGGGCTGGGTACACCGGCGGCGGCAAGAATGGCCGTGGCCTTACGAACGGCTTCCGCGAGGGACAACTCCGGGCCGATCGGCCCCGGGACCTCACTCAAGTTATTCCCCGATAGCGTCGAGGCGTGCCTGTTCGTCCATCTCAATGGCCGACTGGATGACCGGCTCCAAATCGCCGTTCATCACCTGATCCAGGTTGTACGCCTTGTACCCGGTGCGGTGATCTGCAATGCGGTTCTCGGGATAGTTATAGGTACGGATGCGCTCGGAGCGGTCCATGGTGCGGATCTGGGACTTACGCTGGGCAGAGTTTTCCGCATCGATCTGTTCCTGCTGATGGGCCAGGATCCGGGCACGGAGTACCCGCATGCCTGCTTCACGGTTCTGCAGCTGCGATTTCTCATTCTGCATGGCCACCACGATCCCTGTTGGCAGGTGGGTGAGGCGAACGGCGGAGTCGGTGGTGTTAACAGACTGTCCGCCCGGACCTGAGGACCGGTAGACGTCGATCTTGAGGTCGTTGGGGCTGATCTCAAGCTCTTCGGGCTCGTCAACTTCAGGCAACACCAACACCCCTGCGGCGGAGGTGTGGATACGGCCTTGGGATTCGGTCACGGGAACACGCTGGACCCGGTGGACGCCGCCTTCGAACTTGAGCCTGGCGTACACCCCTTCGGCAGGATCATTGGAGTTGCCCTTGACCGCCATCTGGACGTCCTTGTAACCGCCCAAATCGGATTCAGTTGCCGAGATAAGCTCTGTCTTCCAGCCACGGGATTCGGCGTAGCGCACGTACATACGGAGCAGGTCACCGGCGAACAGGGCAGCCTCGTCGCCACCTTCACCGCCCTTGACCTCCAGGATGACGTTGCGGGCATCGTCCGGATCCCTGGGTATGAGCAGCCGCCGCAGGTTTGCGGCCGCTGACTCCAGGGCTTCCTCAAGCTGCGGTACTTCTGCCGCGAACTCGGGGTCCTCCGCAGCCATTTCCTTCGCAGCGGCCAGATCATCCTGGATGGAATGCCAACGCTGATAAGCCTCAACAATGCCGTTCAACTGGGCAGACCGCCGCCCCAGCTTCCGTGCCAGCCGCGGGTCAGCATAAACAGCAGGATCCCCCAGCTGCGCCTGAATAGCATCATGCTCATCCAACAGGCCCTGTACGGACTCAAACATTCTCAAAACCTCTTTCGACGCCGTGTGTACAAGTCTAGTGATGCTCACAGCGGTAAGTGACGGGTGGGACCGCCGTCGGGTATTTTTGCCGGCCAGGGAGTGGCATCGGGCCTGTCGGAGCGTTGTGGCTGACGTACGCAGTACTTCAGCCACAACGCGAAGGGGCGGGGCCGGTAAAATATCCGGCGGCCCCCGAACGACAAAGGGGCGGGGCCGGCAAAATATGCGACGGCCCCACCCCCAGCTCAACTACTTGTCGTTATCCGACTTTGCGCCAAGCGTCGTCTTCTGAACCTGCATGAGGAACTCGACGTTGCTTTGAGTTTCCCGGATCTTGTTGGTCAGCAGTTCAAGGCTCTGCTGGGTCTCGAGTCCGGAGAGGACGCGGCGCAGCTTCCACATGATCTTGACTTCCTCGGGGGAAAGCAGGTTCTCTTCACGACGGGTACCGGACGCATTGACGTCCACCGCCGGGAAGATGCGCTTGTCAGCCAGCTGGCGGGACAGGCGGAGCTCCATGTTGCCGGTGCCCTTGAACTCTTCGAAGATGACCTCGTCCATCTTGGATCCGGTCTCCACGAGGGCCGTTGCCAGGATAGTCAACGAGCCGCCGTTTTCGATGTTGCGGGCGGCGCCAAAGAAGCGCTTCGGCGGGTAGAGCGCGGCGGAATCCACGCCACCGGACAGGATGCGGCCGGAGGCCGGTGCTGCCAGGTTGTAAGCGCGGCCGAGGCGTGTCATGGAATCGAGGAGCACCACAACGTCCATGCCCATTTCAACCAGGCGCTTGGCTCGCTCGATGGACAGCTCGGCCACAGTGGTGTGGTCGTCGGCGGGTCGGTCGAAGGTGGAGGCAATAACCTCACCCTTGACGGTGCGCTGCATGTCGGTGACTTCTTCAGGACGTTCGTCAACAAGCACCATCATGAGGTGAACCTCAGGATTGTTGGTGGTGATGGCGTTGGCGATCGACTGGAGGATGAGCGTCTTACCGGCCTTGGGCGGCGAGACAATGAGACCGCGCTGGCCCTTGCCGATGGGAGCGACCAAGTCGATGACACGGGGGCCGATCTTCTTGGGGTCCGTCTCCAGGCGCAGACGCTCGGACGGGTAGAGCGGAACCAGCTTGGCGAACTCGACGCGATCCCTGAGCTCTTCCGGGGTCTTGCCGTTGACGGACGTGACGCGCACCAGTGCGTTGAACTTCTGACGGGCAGTCTGCTGGCTGCGATCCTCGCCGTCACGCGGGGCGCGGATGGCTCCGACCACTGCGTCGCCTTTGCGCAGGCTGTACTTCTTGACCTGGGCGAGAGACACGTAGACGTCGTTGGGGCCCGGGAGGTAGCCCGAGGTGCGGATGAACGCGTAGTTCTCCAGTACGTCCAGGATGCCGGCTACGGGCAGCAGGACATCGTCCTCGGTGACCTCGACGTCGTCGACGTCCGGTCCCTGGCTGCGACCGCGACGGCGTTCGTTACGGTCGCGGAAGCGGTCGTTGCGGGAGTTGTTGTCCCGGCTGTCCCTGCTGTCGCGGCTGTCCCTGTTGTCGGATCGGTCGTTTCGGTCGCGACGGTTGCGGCGGTTCCTGCGGCTGCCGCCGTCGGAATCATCGTTGTCGCGGTTGTCATCGCGGCGGGTGTCAGGACGTGTGTCCTGACGGTTGTTTTCGCGGGTGCCTGCAGAATCGCCTGTGTCGCGGGCGCCACGGCCACGGGTGTTTTCGCGACGGTCGTTGCGCTGGGCGCCTTCGCCGGATTCGCCCTGCTCAGCAGTGCGCTGTTCAGTTCCGCGCTGCTCAGGTGCACGCTGTTCAGTTCCGCGCTGCTCAGGTGCACGCTGTTCAGTTGCACGATCCTCGACCGCAGGCTGCTCAGACGGAGCTTCCAGGCTTTCAGAAGGTTGAGCCGTAGCCGCTGCTTCTCCGCGGCGGCGATTGCGGGTGCGCGGCTGACGACGTTCGCTGGCACCATCCACGGAGGGCGCTTCTACGGTTGCGGCCTGCCTGGCTGCAGCCGGAACCTCAACAGGTGCCGCCTCCGGTGCCGGGGCTTCCGCACCCGGTGCGCTGACCACACCGTCGCTTCCGGCGCGACGGCTGCGGCCGCGTCCACGTGCTTTCGTGGTGTCCGCGGCAGGGCTTTCCTGAGCTGGTGCTGCGGGTGCTTCGGTTGCGGCAACGGGGGCCGGGGCAGAGGAAGCTACGGAGTTGTCCCGCGCTTTCTCGGCCGAACGGGCCGGAGCCTTGCTCGCCGAAGAACCTGCACGGTGGGCGGAAATGGCCGTAACCAGATCCCCCTTGCGCATGCGGGATCCGCCGGAGATGCCCAATTGACTGGCGAGAGCCTGCAATTGGGCGAGCTTGAGGCCTGCAAGGCCACTGCTCTTGGGTGCGGCCGTTGATGCAGCAGCAGAAGATGATGTATCCACAGCTGGCGACAGCTCAGTGGTTTCGGTCACGAAGGATCCTTCCCCCTCGACGGCGTCCAGACTGGGAGCTGGACGCGATGATTGATCTGGGCTGCAGTTCAGATCTGCAGCCGGGATTTCGGCCTTGCCGGATGGATTTCGGCCAGCAGGGCCGGATACTGATTCACCTGGAGTGTTCCGGATATGCGGAACGAAGGACTGGTCAGGGGTGCAGAGATGTTCTGCAGATTCCTGCTACAGACCAAAGCAGGTGGCACCGGAAAATATAGCGCAGTAGAAGATCGGAGCAGCAGATGCGAGACAGGCAACATGGCCAACATCGGGTGTCCCTGACTGCCTGCTTACCGCCTGCTTACTGCCTGCGGAATTACCGCCGGTGCAAGTCCACTTTAGCACCTTCGACGTCCACAGCCAGCTTCATCACGCGCCAGGCGACATCCGGCGTGTTCTCTGACGTGTAGCGTCTGATGAATTCCAGGCTGGCTTCGGCTTCGGCTTCGCCGTTGGCCAGGACCAGAACCGTGGGGCCCGCGCCGGAAACAACCGCGGCATGGCCTGCTGCCCGGAGGGCACCAAGCAATCCCGCACTGGGACGCATTGCCTCCGCCCGATAGCTCTGGTGCAGGTAGTCTTCAGTCCCTGCCAGCAGGAACTCCGGCTTCTGTGTTAATGCGTGGATCAACAACGCTGCCCGCCCCGAGTTCATAGCTGCCGCGTGGTGACCGATCGAGGCAGGAAGCAAAGCCCGCGCCGCCTCGGTTGAGAGTTCATAGTCGGGCACGGCGACGATCGGTACAACCTGCGGTGACACCTCGGCGCAGGTGCTGCTGTACTGGTCACTGTCCTGCCATGACAACGCCAGTCCGCCGAACAAGGCGGGAGCGACGTTGTCGGGATGGCCTTCCATCTCGCTGGTGACCTGAAGAATCCACGCGCGGTCGCGTTGGGAAGGAGCAGGTACGAGCGCGTTGGCCGCAACAACAGCTGCAACCACGGCGCAGGCCGATGAGCCAAGCCCGCGGCCGTGGGGATTGACGTTATTGGCAATGATCCTCAGGCCCGCATGACGGAACCCCAGGCGCGCGAGCGCTGCAGTGATGGCCTTGACCACGAGGTGGCTCGCATCGCGGGGAAGGGTTTCAGCACCCTCACCCGCGAGTTCGAAGAGAAGTTCTCCGGTGTCCAGAGTCTCCACCGTGAGAGTGTCGTACAAGGACAGAGCCAAACCCAGGCTGTCGTAGCCGGGTCCCAGGTTAGCGCTGGTGGCAGGAACCCGGACAGTGACCTGCTGTCCCGCAGCGATGGCGGGCGATTCCGCGTCAGCCCTAAGCATCGTTTCCAACGCTACTTTTCTTCCAGTCCCAGTTCAGAAGCAACAGTCACGACGTCGTTGGAAACCTTGACGGGCTGCACTTCGCTGCCGTCCTCGGTCCTGAGCGCCCACTGGGGATCCTTCAGGCCATGACCGGTAACGGTGATGACTATGGTCTTGCCGGTGGGAACCTGGCCCGCGGCGTGCTTCTTGATCAGACCTGCAACTCCGGCTGCTGAGCCCGGTTCCACAAAGACGCCTTCACGGGCCGACAGCCAGCGGTGCGCGTCCAGGATTTCCTCATCGGTAACAGCCTCAATCACGCCGCCGGACTCATCACGGGCAGCAACGGCAGTATCCCAGGAGGCCGGGTTGCCGATCCGGATGGCAGTGGCAATGGTGTCCGGTTCGGTAATCGGATGGCCGGCCACAAACGGTGCAGCACCAGCGGCCTGGAAACCCCACATCACGGGTGTTTTTGTCGAGACAGCCGGAAGCGTGCCTGCGGTCAAGGATTCGAACGGTGCCGAGTACTCCTTGTAACCCTTCCAGTACGCGCTGATGTTGCCGGCATTCCCCACAGGAAGTACATGGAAGTCCGGGGCATCCCCGAGGGCGTCAACGATTTCAAAAGCACCGGTCTTTTGGCCTTCGATCCTGGCAGGGTTGACCGAGTTCACCAGGAAAACCGGGTAAGAGTCACCCAGCTTGCGGGCGATGTCCAGGCAGTCATCGAAGTTCCCGTCCACCTGCAGCAGCGTCGCGCCATGGGCGATGGCCTGGCTCAACTTACCCATCGAGATCTTGCCTTCAGGCACCAGCACCGCGCACTTCAATCCTGCCGCCGTTGCGTACGCCGCCGCGGAAGCAGAGGTGTTGCCAGTGGAAGCACAAACCACTGCCTTGGCCCCTGCCGCAACAGCTGCCGTCATAGCCATGGTCATGCCGCGGTCCTTGAAGGAACCGGTCGGGTTCATGCCCTCCACCTTCAGATAGACGGTGGAACCAGTGAGCTCGGACAGCTGCCGTGCGTGGACCAGCGGAGTGCCGCCCTCACCAAGGGAGATCACCTTCGTGGCTTCCGTAACAGGCAAACGATCAGCGTATTCGCGGACTACTCCACGCCATTGGTGAGCCACTTAGACTCCTTCTACCCGCAGTACGGATGTAACGGAATTGATGACGTCAAGGCCCTTCACGGCCTCAACGGTTGCTGCCAGTGCAGCTTCGCTTGCGCGGTGCGTGACTATCCTCAGTTCAGCCGTTTCCACATTGGATTCGGCGTCGCGGTGGATGGTCTGTCGCATGATCTCGATGGAAACGCCATGGTCTGCGAAGAGACGGGCGATTTTTGCCAGGACGCCCGGCTGGTCTGCAACGTCCAGGCCGATGTAGTAGCTGGTTAGCGCGGCGTCGATGGGCAGCGCGGGCACGTGGCCGGTAGTGGTCTCCGTGCGTCCTGGCCCGCCTAGCACCAGGCGGCGGGCTGCCGAAATAAGGTCTCCCAGAATTGCCGACGCTGTGGGGGTTCCGCCTGCTCCCTGGCCGTAGAACATCAGCTCGCCGGCATTTTCGGCTTCGATGAACACTGCGTTGAAGGCACCACGGACGGCTGCCAGCGGGTGCTCACGCGGGAGGAGCGTGGGGTGAACCCTGACGGAGACACCTTCTCCGCCATCGGCGTCGGTCAGTTTCTCCGCAATGGCCAGAAGTTTGATGACGAATCCCGCGTCCTTCGCAGCGGCGATGTCCGCGGCGCTGACGTTGCTGATTCCTTCACAGTGCACGTTCTCGAGGGCAAACCGCGTGTGGAAGGCCAATGAGGCAAGGATTGCGGCCTTCGCGGCGGCGTCATGTCCTTCAACGTCTGCAGTGGGATCAGCTTCGGCATAGCCGAGCCTCTGGGCCTCTGCCAGGGCATCGGCGAACTGGGCACCCGTGGAGTCCATCTGGTCAAGGATGAAGTTGGTGGTGCCGTTGACAATGCCGAGCACGCGCGTGATCCGGTCTCCGGAGAGGCTGTCCCGGATAGGGCGGAGAATGGGGATTGCCCCAGCCACAGCTGCTTCGTAAGACAGCTGCACGCCGGCCTTGTCCGCCTCTTCATAAAGCGTGGGACCATCCTGGGCCAGAAGGGCCTTGTTTCCCGTCACCACACAGGCGCCGTTCTGGATGGCTGTGAGGATCAGAGACCTGGCAGGTTCGATGCCGCCCATGAGCTCGATGACCAGATCTGCATCTTTGACGAGAGTATCGGCATCCGTAGTGAAGAGCTCCTGCGGAAGCTCGACGTCGCGCTTTGCATTGACGTTGCGCACCGCGATGCCGGAGAGTTCCAGACGCGCGCCGGTACGGGCGGCAAGGGCGTCGGCGTCCTCAATGAGAATCCGCGCTACCTGGGCCCCAACGTTGCCACAGCCCAGCAGGGCTACCTTCAGGGTTCGCACTTCAGTCATTCGCCACTCCCATGTCACGGTTTAACAGGTCTTCTTCGGTTTCCCCGCGGACAATGAGCCGGGTGGATCCGTCGCGCACAGCGACAACGCCCGGCCGGGCCAGATAGTTGTAGTTGCTTGACAGGGCCCAGCAGTAGGCGCCGGTACCCGGTACAGCGAGAAGATCACCGGCTGCCACGTCCTCGGGCAGATATACATCTCTAACAACTATGTCGCCGCTCTCGCAATGTTTGCCCACCACTCGGGACAACTGCGGAGCCGCTGCGGAAGCCCGGGAGGCGAGGATTGCCGAATAATCAGCGTCGTAGAGCACAGGACGGGCGTTGTCGCTCATGCCGCCGTCCACTGACACATAGCGGCGGGGGTGCGTAACGTTTGCGGTTCCTGAATCGGCAGAATCACCGGAAACAGTGGGGCTGTCTACGCGGACTGTCTTCAATGTCCCCACCTCATAGAGGGTGAACGTGGACGGGCCGACGATCGCGCGGCCCGGCTCGATAGAGATTCGCGGAGCCTGGATGTTCAGTTCGGCACATTTTGACCGCACGACGGCGGCCATTGCCTGCGCGATCTCAGCGGGCGGGCGGGGACTGTCCACAGGAGTGTAGGCAATGCCATAGCCTCCGCCCAGATCCAGTTCCGGCAAGACAATCGAATACTTGGCCTGCATTGCAGCAAGGAAGTCCAGAAGCTTAGCCGCCGCCAGGGCGAACCCGTCGGCTTCGAAGATCTGCGAGCCGATGTGGCAGTGGACACCGAGAAGCTCAATGCTGGCGTAGCTGGTGGCAGCGGCCACGGCTTCCTCCGCAGCAGACAAACCTGCCTCGTCAGTGGAATCGCCCGCCATTGAAAGGCCGAACTTCTGATCCTCATGGGCGGTGGCGATGAACTCATGGGTGTGGGCGTGCACTCCAGGAGTCAGCCTAAGCATTACCTTGGCCACCCCGGAGCGGTCGGAGGCGATCTTGGCTACGCGCTCCAGCTCGGCGAGACTGTCCACCACAATGCGGCCAACCTTCATGTCCAGTGCGCGGTTGATTTCGGCATCGGACTTGTTGTTGCCATGGAGTCCAAGATGCGGGCCTTCAATCCCGGCTTTGGCAGCGACCGCAAGTTCTCCGCCTGAACACGTGTCCAGCCGCAGGCCCTCGTCAGCAACCCAGCTGGCCACTGCGCTGCAGAGGAAAGACTTGCCGGCATAGTAGACGTCCACTCCCCCGCAGATATCAGCGAAGGCGTCGTCGAAGGCGTCCTTGAATGCACGGGCGCGTGAGCGGAAATCAGTTTCACTCATCACAAAAAGGGGCGTACCGAACTCTTCCCGCAGGCGGCTGACGGGGATGCCGTTAATTGCCAACTCGCCGTCGTCGTTCCGTTCCACATCCCCGGCCCACATCGGCGAGTGCAACACGTTCAGGTCAGCAGGCAACTGCAGCCACTCAGGCGCCAGTGGCGAGGCCTGATGCGTATTCACTGTTTTGGTGGTGTTCATCTGTCTCACATCCGTTCCGGCGCCGAAACGCCCAGCAGATCAAGTCCGTTGGCCAGCACCTGGCTTGTGGCGTCGTTGAGCCACAGCCTGGTGCGGTTGAGGTCGGTGATGGGTTCATCCCCCAGTGGCGCCACCCTGCAGGCGTCATACCAGCGGTGGTACGCGCCGGCGATCACTTCGAGGTGGCGCGCAATCCGGTGCGGCTCACGAAGTTCCGCAGCCTTGGCAACAATCGAGGGATAGCTGCCGAGATAGGACAGGAGCTCGTTCTCAGTGGCATGCTCCAGCAGCGAAGCGTCAAAGGCGCTGCGGTCAACCCCGGCCGCGACGGCGTTACGGGCGGTACCGCGTGAACGGGCGTGAGCGTACTGGACGTAGAAGACGGGGTTCTCGTTGCTGTGCTTCTTCAGCAGCTCAGGATCGAGCGTCAGCGGGGAATCTGCCGGGAACCGGGCCAGGGAGTACCTGACGGCGTCTTTGCCCAGCCAATCGATGAGGTCCTTGAGCTCGATGATGTTGCCTGCACGCTTGGAGAGCTTCGCTCCATTGACGGAGACAAGCTGGCCGATCAGGACCTCGATGTTGACCTCAGGATCATCACCGGCACACGCCGCAATGGCCTTGAGGCGGTTGATGTAGCCATGGTGATCGGCGCCGAGGAGATAAATTTTCTGGTCGTAGCCACGGTCCTTCTTGGACAAGTAGTACGCGGCGTCCGCGGCAAAATAGGTGGGCTCTCCGTTGGCGCGGATCATGACCCGGTCCTTGTCGTCGCCGAAGTCGGTGGTGCGCAGCCAGACTGCCCCGCCGTCGTCGAACACATGGCCCTGTTCGCGAAGGCGGGCAACGGCACTTTCAATCGCACCGCCGTCGTGCAGGTCCTTTTCCGAGAAATAGGTATCGAACACCACACCGAAATCCGCCAACGTGTGCTTAATGTCCTCAAGCTGCGCCTCATAGGCAGCGGCCCGGATGACGGGCAGCGCGGCAACATCAGTAAGTTCACGGATTCCCGGATGGCGGGTCAACACATGGCGGCCGAGGTCGGCAATGTACTGTCCGGGGTAGCCGCCTTCCGGTACGTCCCTGCCATGCAGACGGGCCAGCACCGACTCTGCGAAGACGTTCATCTGGGAACCGGCGTCATTGATGTAGTACTCGGCCGTGACTTTTGCGCCGGAGGCACGGAGGACCCTGGCGATCGCGTCACCAAGGGCAGCCCACCGCGTGTGCCCAATATGCAAGGGACCAGTGGGATTGGCGGAGACAAACTCCATGTTCACCACGTGGCCCGCGAGCGCGGAATTGGTTCCGTAGCCGGGACCGGCCTCCACAATAGCCTTCGCCAGTGCGCCTGCAGTCGCAGCGTCCACCGTGATATTCAGGAACCCCGGTCCGGCAATGTCCACCGAAGAGACACCGTCAATGGTCTTAAGCCTGGTGCTCAGCACAGCGGCAAACTCACGGGGATTCATGCCTGCCTGCTTGGACAGTTGCAAGGCGATATTGGTGGCCCAATCGCCGTGGTCACGGTTCTTTGGACGCTCCACACGGACCTCGTCAGGCACAGCCGAAGCCTCGAGGGCGACATCGCCGGCCGCGACGGCGTCTTTCAGGCAGGCGGATATGGCGAGGGAGAGTTCTTCGGGAGTCACGCATCTAGCCTACCGGTGCCCTGCAATCCAGCGGAATTTGCGTTGCGGCAGCAGTCGTCGTGAGCCGCAGTGCCGGATGCTGTTGGGGCTGCTCTTCGGGTTTCTTTTTGAAAGGATTAGCGTTCACAGGAAATTCACAGCGTAAGAAAATGGTGAACCATTACGCTGATTCTGACGTTGTCACATCCGTAACAGTCCCCGAACGAGAATCGAGCCCTGTATGAAAACCGCCCGCAAAAGTCTGTTCGTTGGTGTCGCCGGCCTCTCCCTGGTAGGAACCGTGGCCGGATGTGCGCCGTCAGCCACCTCCCCGACAACCAGCACCCCCGCAGCCACAAGCGCCACCACCTCCGCAGCCCCCTCGAGCTCGCTGGCAACCTCCGGGACAGCCGCCGGTTACAAAGACGGTACCTACAGCGCCGACGGTAACTATGTGTCCCCCAACGGCACCGAGACGGTGGGCGTCGAGCTGACGTTGGCGGGCGGGACGGTATCCGATGTAAAAATCACCGAGCATCCGACCAACCCCAACACCAAGAAATTCCAGGGTGAGTTCGCCGGCGGAATCCAGGCGCAGGTCGTGGGAAAGAAGCTCGATGAACTCAGCGTCTCCAAGGTGGCCGGTTCATCCCTGACCAGCGGCGGGTTCAACGAGGCCGTGGAAAAGATCAAGTCCCAGGCCAAGTAGGCATTATCACCTGCAGTACTTCCGCATTTATTAAGGAGAGCACGTGCCCCATCCGGGTTGGGCGGCATTCACTTTTGACGGGATAGGCACCCGCTGGGAGATCTGCACCCCCGTTCAGCTGACGGACGTGCAGCAAAACAGGTTGCTGGCCGTCGTGGAGGACTACGACTCCGCCTGGTCCCGTTTCCGCCCGGACTCCCTGGTGGCTTCTGCCGCCAGGGAGTCCGGCAGGTTCGAGATGCCTGAGAACGCTGCTGAGCTGGGCCGGCTCTACCAGGACCTCTACCGGATCAGCGGTGGCGCGATGACACCACTGATCGGGGGGAGCCTGGAGCACCTTGGTTACGACGCCGGATACTCCTTGCGTCCAAAGGGGTCACCAGTAGCGCCGCCACGCTGGGAGGACGTTCTGCAATGGGACGGTTCCATCCTGTCCACGTCGGCTCCTGTCGTGCTGGACGTTGGCGCGGCCGGCAAGGGACAACTCGTAGACCTGCTGTCCACGGAGCTCTTGGCTCAGGGGTTCACCGAATACTTCCTCGATGCCAGCGGTGATCTGTTCAACTCTGGTCCCAACCCTGTGTCCATAGGACTCGAACACCCCTACGATCCGGAACGTGCCATCGGGACGATCAATCTGGGCGCGGGCGCACTGTGCGCGTCGGCCTCCAACAGACGGACCTGGGGCGACGGGCTGCACCACGTCCTGGACGGCCTGACGGGAGTTCCGGTGCAGACCACAGTGGCCACCTGGACGGTGGCTTCCAGCGCCATGGTGGCTGATGCGCTGGCCACCGCGTTGTTCCTGGTTCCCGGGGACCGTCTCGAGGAGAACTTCGATTTCTCCTGGCTTACGGTCTTCTCCGACGGAAGCGCAGAATACTCAGCAGACTTCGAAGGAGTACTTTTCTCATGAGTTCCATCAGTTTGCTGAACCCAATCGGTATGCGCCTGGACACTGCCCTCAACCGCCTCACGATGTACCGCCTTGTGCTGTGGGTTCTGGGGATTCTTGTGGCCTACAGCCTTTTGTTGAATGTCCTGGGATGGCTGACCTTCGGCATACCTGAAATGTTGGCGCACTTGGCGCTGTGCCTCGGGCTGACCTATGGATCCAACCGCGGCCTGGCCGCCCTCTTCCGGGTACAGCCGCACTCCGAATCGTCCCTGATCACCGGGCTCCTGCTGTACTTCCTGTTCTGGCCCTCGTTCAAAACGCTCGACATGGCGGGCGTGGCACTTGCCTGTGTCCTGGCGTCCGCCTCCAAATATGCACTTGCCTGGCGAGGCCGCCATATCTTCAACCCTGCCGCGGCAGGCGCCTTCATCACAGGACTGACCGGCCTCAATATCGCCACCTGGTGGGCGGCCACCCCGTCGATGCTCCTGCTCCTGGTTCCGGGCATCCTGCTGGTGCTATACCGGACCAGGAAGATGCTTATGGGCGTTGTGTTTGTTGTCGTCTCCACCTCCATCGTGGCAGTTGAACTATTGCGTGCAGCGATGTCCGCCGGAGCGGCCTTGTGGCAGCCTCTTGCCCAGCGGCCCATATTGTTTTTTGTCGGTTTTATGCTCACCGAACCACTCACGTTGCCGCCGCGGCGGTGGCAGCAGTTGGGGCTTGCCGCCGTCGTGGGCGTCGTCTTTGCCTTGCCCTACAACCTGGGGTTTGTGGCGAATTCCCCGGAGCTGGCACTGCTGTTGGGCAACCTGGTCGCCTTCTTCGCGGGTCAGCGCGGCGGCATCCGGCTCCACTTCCAGGGCTCGCGCCCTCTCACGCCCACGACGACGGAATTCACCTTCCGTCCGGAACGCTCCGTGAAGTTCACCCCCGGTCAATACATGGAACTGAATCTCCCGCACACCGGCTCCGACGGGAAGGGCCGGCGTCGCGTCTTCAGCGTCACAAGCTCCCCTGACGATCAGGATGTTTCCTTCGGCGTCGGTACCGCTGAACCCCTCTCCGCTGCCAAGCGCGCGCTCCAGTCGTTGGAGCCCGGGGACACTGTGACCGCCACGGCTGTGGGTGGGGACTTTGTCATGCCCCGTGAGCCCTCCGTTCCCGTACTGCTGATCGCCGCAGGGATCGGTATCACTCCGTTCCTGGCACACCTTAATGCCGGTGCCGCCCGCGAACGTGATGTGGTGCTGCTGTACCTCGCCAAGAACGGCGCCGAACTCGCCTACGCGGATGAGCTTGAAAAGTCAGGGGCGCGCGTCATCGTGCGGCTCTCAGACGGATCCGCTCCGCCACGGTCGTTCCACAATGCCCTGGCTGGGCAGGTGCCGGACGGTGGCTCACGGTTGGAGGGTTCCGTGCAGGCAGTAGCAGGCGCCGGCCCCGGCCGTTCCGCGCGGCTTGACGGCCCCGCCCTGGAAGAGCTTGTGCCGGACATTTCAGAGCGTGAGGTTTACATCTCCGGCTCGCCGGCCAGCGTCCGATCCCTGCGTTCCGCGGCACGGCGGGCAGGGGCTAAAAGGGTACATACCGATTCCTTTGCCGGCTATTGAGGGACGCCGGCTGTTGGAGCGGCCGGTTTTCCCTTCAGGGCTACGTTCCTGCTAAGCTCTAGGACGTCCCGCCGGTAAGGCTGGATCCCTGAAATGCCCTCGTAGCTCAGGGGATAGAGCGTCTGCCTCCGGAGCAGAAGGTCGTAGGTTCGAATCCTATCGAGGGCACACCCGAAAGCCCGTCAGTTCAACGAATTGGCGGGCTTTTGCTGTGCCACCGCAAAAAAGTCGCTGCCCCCTCGTAGGCTGATTTCAAAGAGACAGCGGGTCAAGAGGCGCGGGTCTAGAGGCAAGGGGTATTCCATGTACTGTTCGATCATTCCGCCGTACATCCTCAAGCGGGTGGCGGCCCAGGACGCGCCACAATTTTCGGCGGCGGCCAGGGCGGCCAAGGAAGCGCTGCTTCACGTCAAAAGCGTCCAGGCTGCGCGGGCACAGCCCTCCCCCGCCGTTCCTCCCAGTGTTCGGCAAGTGAAACCCGGCCCACCGCAAAGGACCGTTTGCGATGCCCAGGAAGCGGAAATACTGCCCGGCAAAGTAGTGCGGAAGGAAGGCGAACCGGCCACCGGTGATCCGGCCGCGGACGAGGCCTACGACGGACTCGGCCATACCCACCGGCTCTACGCGGACGTGTTCGGGCGCAATTCCATAGACGCGCAGGGCCTCCCGCTTGACGCGACGGTGCACTTCGGAAAGCTGTACGACAACGCCTTCTGGGACGGATCTCAAATGGTTTTCGGCGACGGGGACGGGGAGATCTTTCAGCGGTTCACTCTTTCCCTCAGTGTTATCGGCCACGAGTTGACCCACGGAGTCACACAGCATTCAGCCGGCCTTGCCTACCGCAACCAGGCCGGGGCAATCAATGAATCCCTCTCTGACGTTTTTGGCGCCCTTGTGGAGCAGTTTGTCCGGCAGCAAACCGTCACGGAAGCCAGCTGGCTCATCGGAGAAGGCCTTTTTACGCCCCAGGTTGAAGGTTCTGCCCTGCGCTCAATGAAAGCTCCTGGAACGGCATACGACGATGACGTGCTGGGCAAAGATCCGCAGCCGGACTCGATGGATTCCTATGTGCGGACCAGCGCCGACAACGGCGGAGTACATATCAACTCCGGCATACCCAACCGGGCTTTCTACCTTGTGGCTTCAAGATTGGGCGGTTATGCATGGGACTCGCCTGGCCGCATCTGGTACGACACCCTCACGAGCGGCTCGCTTAAGGCCGACACCACTTTCAGGGCCTTCGCCAAGGTAACTCTGGCCTCGGCAGAGGAACTGTTCGGAGCAGCTTCTCCGGAGCATGACGCCGTGAAGTTGGCATGGGAAACTGTCAAAGTAAAGCTATAAGATACGCCGCCTGCATGAGTGAATTCCTCTGAAGGAAGCCCACAAAAGCGGTCCGGCAGTACCGGGAGCACAGGAACCAGGCCATGAAAATCACTGTCCAGCGCAGCGGCGGCATTGCTGCGCTGACCCGTGAGTGGAGCGTGAAAGCTGTGACCCCTGCGGACAAAAGCCGCTGGGAGCCCCTTATTGAGGCGTGTCCTTGGGATGCAGTACCTGGACGCGACGCCAACGGCGGCGGCAACCAGCCTGACCGCTTCATGTACTCCATACGCGCCGGTCAGCATCGCGCGACGCTTCCGGAGCGGGCTGTCACCGGGCCATGGCGCATTCTCGTAGACAATACCCGGGCTGCCGCTGAGGCTTCCCGCAACAAGGACGGGCGGCGCTGAAGCGGACTATACGGCGGAGGCCAGCTGTCCCCTGAAGGTCCGCCTGTACAGCTGGGGGCTCGTGTCGAGAACCTTGGCGAAATGGTGACGGAGCAGCACGGAATGGCCGAACCCTGCTTCACGGGCAATCTCGTCGATGTTCAAGTCAGTGGATTCGAGCAATTCCTGTGCTCTCAGCACGCGCTGCGAGTTCAGCCATGCCGCTGGAGTGGTTCCCGTTTCAGAGCGGAAGCGGCGGGCGAACGTCCGGGGCGACATGTGCAGGCGGTTCGCCAACTCATTGACAGTATGTTCCTCGTCCAGATGCATCACCATCCACCGCAGCAGCTCCTCCATTGGGGCCGATCCGCAGGTGGGCATAGGACGCTCAATGAACTGGGCCTGGCCGCCGTCACGATGTGGGGGAACCACCATGTCCCGGGCGATCGAGGCAGCCACGCCTGCTCCAAGCTCTACCCGGACCAGGTGCAGGCTCGCATCGATTCCGGCGGCAGTACCGGCACTTGTCACGAGGTTCCCGTCCTGGACGTACAGCACATTTTCATCGACGATCACCTGCGGGAACTTTGCGGCAAGCTCATTGGAATAGTGCCAGTGGGTGGTACAGCGGCGCCCGTCCAGCAGCCCCGCCCTGGCCAGCGCGAAGGCCCCTGAACAGATGGACATCACCCAAGCTCCACGGGCATGGGCCGCGCGCAAGGCATCCAGGACGTCTTCGTGCACGTCTTCATCCCGGCCATAGGGAGTCATAATCACCAGATCGGCGTCGGCTGTGGCCTCCAGCCCCAGCGTGACGTTCATTGACAGGCCGCCCTTGAGCGGTATGTCTCCGGGCTCGGGGGCGCAGACACGGAAATCAAAGGCCGGCACTCCCCCTTCACGCGCCGATCTGTCAATGCCGAAGACCTCGTAGGCCGTACCGAACTCGAAGAGCGAGAAGTGCGGGACAACGATTACCGCCACTGATTTAAGCATGAATTCAGTATGGCAGAAGGTTGGCAGGAATTATAGCTTTTTGGGCATTTCTGCCACTGTTCCGGGATGCATGGCAGGAGAAGGATTGAGTCATGGAAATCATCGCTGTTGTACTCATCGTCCTTCTCCTCGTCGTACTCCCCGCCACCCTGACAAGCATCCTGGGTGACGGTCGGGGCCATACTCCCCGCGAGCAGTCCCACCCTGACTGGAAAGCAATGGACCTGCCCAGCACCAACTACACACTCCGCAATTTCTGATCGAAAGGGCTGCCGCTGTCCTGTGCCAGAGGCCCCCGGCCAAAAGAATCCAGCCAAGTGATTCCGGCCAGGAAACCATGGCCAGGCACGGCGACAGCCCTCAATCTGCAGTTTCCTACTGATCACGCGTCATTCTGATCACGCGTCCGTACACCCGAGCCTACGGCCGCTTGAGGACGGATTCAGTCCTCATCTCTTTTACAGATGCAGTACATTTGGGCTCATGATCCAGACCTCCGCCCGCCTCCTGCAGTTGCTGTCGCTGCTTCAGATCCGCAGGGAATGGACCGGGCCCGCCTTGGCCGAGCGGATGCAGGTGACGGAGAGGACCATCCGGCGCGATATCGGAAAACTCCGGACCCTCGGTTATCCGATCCACGCATCCCCGGGAATCGCAGGCGGATATCAACTCGGTGCCGGAGCCGAGCTGCCTCCCCTTCTGCTTGACGACGACGAGGCCCTGGCTGTCGCTTTGGGGCTCGGTGCCGTCGCAGCCGGCCCGGTGGCCGGGATAGGCGAGTCATCGGTCCGTGCATTGGCCAAGCTCGAGCAGGTTCTTCCCTCGCGGTTGCGACGCCGGTTCGCTGCCCTGAAAAACACCGTCACCACCCTTCCCAGCGATGCGGCCCCTGTCGATCCGCTGCAACTGACTGCGATTTCTGCAGCGATCACGGACCACCGGGAATTGAGTTTTGACTACACAAAGGCCGACGGCGGCACAGGCCGCCGTCTTGTGGAGCCCTATCGGCTGGTGGATACAGGGCGGCGCTGGTACTTCGTGGCATGGGATACGGACAGGGAGGACTGGCGCACATTCCGCGCCGACCGTATATCGTCCATGCCCACCGAGCGCAAGCGGTTTGTTCCACGGCAACTGCCCGCCAAGGACATCGCCGCCTATGTCCAGGAATCCATCACCCGATCCCCGTATAAATACGACGTCGTGGTCCGGCTCCACGCCCCGCTCCACGAGGTAGCCGCCATCGTAGGACCGCAAACGGCAAGCCTGCGCGCAGAAGGGGAAAGGACCATTCTCCGCGCAGGCTGGGACAGGCTGGACACTCCTGCTGCCCATCTCGCCACCTTAGGCATGGACTTCGAAATCCTGGCCCCACCGGAGTTCCGGGACCATGCACGCACAGTAGCGCAGCGGCTGATCCAGGCAGCAGGCGGCGGACCGCCGGCGGCAGGGGAAGACGAACGGCTCCCGGCTCAGCAGTAGACTGTTTCCAGCCATGACTTTTCATATCTCCTACCCCGCCGAGCTGCCGGTATCCGAGCGCCGCGAGGACCTGATGGCGGCCATCGCCGCAAATCAGGTAACCATCATCGCCGGCGAGACGGGCTCCGGAAAAACCACCCAGATTCCGAAGATGTGCCTGGAGTTGGGACTCGGCGAGGATGGGCTGATCGGCCATACCCAGCCGCGGCGATTGGCTGCCCGAACCGTTGCTGAGCGCATCGCCGAGGAGCTCGGCGTCGACATCGGCCAGGAGGTAGGCTTCCAGGTCCGCTTCACGGGTGAGGTGAGCAGGTCCACGAAGGTCAAGCTTATGACCGATGGCATCCTGCTGGCTGAAATCCAGCGTGACAAGCTGTTGCGCAAGTACAACGCCATCATCATCGACGAGGCCCACGAGCGCAGTCTCAACATCGACTTCATCCTGGGCTACCTCAAGAGGATCCTCCCGCAGCGGCCGGATCTGAAGATCATCATCACTTCTGCCACGATTGATCCTGAGCGCTTCGCGAAGCACTTTGGCACAGATGAGGCGCCCTCCCCCATCATCGAGGTATCCGGACGGACCTTTCCGGTCGAAATCCGCTACCGGCCGTTGTCCCAACCTCCGGGGCGGGAAGCGGAAGAAAACGCCTCGGATGACGCACTCGAGGAAGACCGTGATCCGTTGGACGCCGTCTGCGATGCCGTTGATGAACTGGCTACAGAAGCGCCCGGCGACATTCTGATCTTCTTCTCCGGCGAACGCGAGATCCGTGATGCGGCCGAGGCCCTCAACGCCAGGATCCAAACGAACAGGCGGCTGCCTGGAACTGAGGTTCTCCCGCTGTTCGCACGGCTGAGCCTGCAGGAGCAGCACAAGGTCTTCCATCCCGGCAGTAAGCGGCGAATAGTCCTCGCCACCAACGTGGCAGAAACTTCCCTGACGGTGCCCGGTATCAAATACGTCATAGACACCGGAACGGCCCGTATTTCCCGATACTCGCACCGGACCAAAGTCCAGCGCCTGCCAATCGAGCGCGTCTCCCAGGCGTCCGCGAACCAGCGTTCCGGCCGCTGCGGCCGTGTCTCCGACGGCATCGCCATACGGCTGTACTCCGAGGAAGACTTCGAATCCAGGCCGCTGTTCACTGACCCGGAAATCCTGCGCACCAACCTCGCCGCGGTTATCCTCCAGATGACCGCCATGGGGGTGGCCCGCGGACCCAAGGATGTCGAGAGCTTCCCGTTCGTGGAACCGCCTGACTCGCGTGCCATCAACGACGGCGTCACCCTCCTCCGCGAGCTCGGCGCCCTCAACCCTGTCGTGAACACCGGCCCTGCCGTCAACAACGGAAAAGGCCGTGATGGGGACGGCGATGCCGGCCGTGGCGGCCGTGCTCGGACGGGTGGCGGGCTGACCGCCGTCGGGCAGAAACTGGCGCAACTTCCAGTGGATCCGCGGCTGGGACGCATGATCGTCGAGGCAGGCAAGCGGGGTTGCGTCCGTGAGGTCATGATCCTCGCTGCGGCCCTCACCATCCAGGATCCCCGCGAGCGCCCCACCGACAAGCAGCAGCTGGCGGCGGAGAAGCATGCCCGCTTCCGGGACGAAAACTCCGATTTCACGGGCTTCCTGAACTTGTGGAACTACCTTCAGGAAAAGCAGCAGGAACTTTCTTCCACCCAGTTCCGCCGGCTCTGCCGGACGGAGTTCATCAACTATCTCCGCGTCCGGGAATGGCAGGATCTGTTTGCCCAGCTCCGCCAGCTCGCAAGGCCGTTGGGAATCAGCCTCGACAACAAGCGGCTGGCCGATCCCGTCGGCAACCATGAGGGCATCCACATCAGCCTGCTGTCCGGGTTGCTCAGCCACATCGGTATCCTGGACGAACGCAAGCGCGAATACGCGGGCGCCCGCGGCAGCCGCTTCGCTATCTTCCCCGGATCGGCCCTGTTCAAGAAGTCACCTACCTTCGTGATGGCCGCCGAACTGGTTGAGACAAGCCGCCTTTGGGCAAGGGTCGCTGCCAAATTCGATCCGCTGTGGGCCGAACAGGTGGCCCCGGATCTGGTTAAGCGAAGCTACAGCGAGCCGCACTGGTCCAAGAAGATGGGCGCAGTGATGGCCCATGAAAAGGTGACCCTGTACGGCGTTCCCATCATTCCCAGCCGGCGGATCAACTACGGCAGGGTGGATCCCGAGCTGTCGAGGGAGCTGTTTATCCGCCATGCCCTGGTCGAGGGAGACTGGCAGACCCACCACAAGTTCTTCCACCGCAACAGGGCGCTGCTCCAGGAAGTCGAGGAACTGGAGGCGCGGATGCGTCGCCGGGACATCCTGGTCGACGACGAGACACTGTTTGAGTTCTACGACGCCCGGATCGGCAAGGAGGTGGTGTCTGAGCGCCACTTCGATAAATGGTGGAAGGACGCCAGGCAGCAGGACCCCCATCTGTTGGACTTCGACCAATCGCTGCTCATCAGCGAGGACGCCGATGCGCTGGATGAATCCGCATACCCGAAGACATTGCAGCACAAAGGCTTTGAGCTTCCGCTCAGTTACGAATTCCACCCCGTGGCACCGGGTTCCCCACCCAATCCCTCAGACGGCGTTACGGCCGAAGTTCCGGTCCTTTTCCTCAACCAGCTCGACGACGGCCCCTTCCGCTGGCTCATTCCCGGCCAGCGTGTTGAACTCGTGACGGCGCTGATCAAGTCCCTGCCAAAAAACATCCGTAAGAATTTCGTTCCTGCACCAGATGTCGCCCGGCAGGCCGTCGCCGCACTGGAGCGCGACTTCGACCCCGCCACGGATGAGCTTGAGCCCTCGCTGGAGCTGGCTCTGCGGCGGGTCAGGGGCCAGGTCATTCCGCCGGGTTCGTGGAATTGGGACGTCGTTCCATCCCATCTTCGGGTGAGCTTCCGGGTGGTGGATTCGCAGGGCAAGGTGCTTGACGAGGGAAAGGACCTCAAGGTCCTGCAGGAGCGTCTCGCCCCCGCAACACGGCGGGCCATTGCCGAATCCCTGGGCGCGACGCCCCGTACTACGGCTCCCCGCTCCACTAATGCGGCGTCGAGTGGCCCCGCGCCCGGTGGATCTCCCAACGGCAAGAATGCGTCCAGCCAAGGCCTCACAGGTCAGGGTGTCTCAGGCCACGATGCCGGCCGCAGGGATGGAAGCGCGCAGGGCATTGCCGAGCAGTCTGGCCTCACTGACTGGACTATCGGGACCCTGCCGCGGGAGGTGAAGGGCACCGTCAACGGTCACACTGTTACCGGCTACCCTGCACTGGTTGACGAGGGAACATCCGTCGCGCTGAAGGTGTTCCAGACTGAATCCGAGCAAAGGGAAGCCATGCGCGGCGGCGTTATTCGTCTCCTCGCCTTGAAAGTCCCCTCCCCCGACCGCTACGTCCTGGAGCACTTGAGCAACACGGAAAAACTGACGTTCAGCCAAAATCCGCACGGTTCGGTGTCAGCACTCATCGCGGACTGCGCGCTCGCTGCCATTGACAAGCTGACGTCGGCGGAGTTGCCGTGGGACGAAGCAACCTTCAAGGCCCTTTACGAGCAGGTGCGGGCCGAGCTGATCGACACTGTCTTCAGCGTCACCGCCATTGTGGAGCGTATCCTGTCCAGCACCGCTCGTATCAGGAAGCAGCTGAAAGGCACCACCAGCCTGGCGTTAATCAGTTCGCTCAACGATGTCAGGAGCCAGCTTGAGCAACTGGTTTACCCGGGTTTTGTGGCAAAAACGGGCTACGCCCAGCTCAGCCAGCTGCCGCGGTACCTGGCCGCCATTGAGAAGCGCCTGGAGAAGCTTCCGGGTAACGTCCAGCGCGATGCGTTGAATATGGGCGCGATCCAAGGACTCGAAGATGACTACGACGACGCCGTCTCGGCTTTGCTGCCGGGCCGACGCGCCGGGGAGGAACTCACCCATGTGCGCTGGATGATCGAAGAGCTGCGCGTCAGCCTCTTCGCCGTCGAACTGGGAACGGCCTATTCAGTCTCTGAGAAAAGGATCCGCGCCGTGCTGAACAAGGCACTGGCTCCGGCCTAGGATTCGGGAACATTCCCGGAGTGGCCGGCGGCCCGCAGACCCTCACGAAGTTTTTCGGCGTTCGCGTCCAATTGGGCAGGATCAGGGTTCTGGTCCACCGACCCGAAATCATAGTCCGCCATCGAGTTCGAAGGCCACACGTGCACATGCATGTGGTGGACTTCGTAGCCTGCGATCAGCAGCCCCGCCCGGGCCGATCCGAAGACATCCACTTGGGCGGCGCCGATTTTCCGTGCCACCTCCATGGTGCGGGAAAGAACTTCCGGCCGCGCATCGGTCCAACGGTCCACCTCCTCCACGGGGACCACCAGGGTGTGGCCGTCGGCGAGCGGGCCCATAGTCAGGAAGGCAACCACGTCCTCGTCACGCCAGACAAACCGCCCGGGAATCTCGCCGTTGATAATTTTGGTGAAGATGCTGCTCATGCTTCTGCCTTTGCTGCGGGAGCCGGAAGGGTCTTGTTATCCAGGACGAAGCGGTACTTGACGTCGCCGGCCACCATCCGGTCATATGCTTCGTTGAGTTGTTCGGCTGAAACGATTTCGACATCGGACACAACGCCGTGCTCTGAACAAAAGTCCAGCATTTCCTGGGTCTCGGCAATGCCGCCGATGTAGGAACCGGAGTAGGCGATGCGGCGGCGGATCAGGTGCCAGGGATTGACCGGCGGCATGGGATCAGAGGGAAGGCCCAGCTGGAACAGTGCGCCTTCAAGACGCAGGGTCCGGAAGTACGGTCCCAGGTCGTGAGGTGCGGCAACCGTATCGATGATGACGTCAATGCTGCCGGCGGCCTCTTTCATCGCCACGGCGTCCCGGGACAGAATGACCTCGTCTGCCCCCAACTCCTTGGCCGGCGCAACCTTGGCGTCGGAAGTGGTGAAGACCTTTACTTGGGCACCCATGGCTTTGGCGAGCTTGACGGCCATGTGCCCGAGTCCGCCGAGGCCCACTACGCCCACGACGTCGCCCTCCTCGACATCGAAATGCCGGAGCGGTGAGTAGGTGGTTATGCCAGCGCAGAGAAGAGGCGCGACGGCGGCAGGGTCAAGATTCTCCGGCACTCTCAGCACATAGCGTCGGTCTACCACCACCGAGGATGAGTATCCGCCCTGGGTGATTCCGTCTGGGTTCCGTGGATCGATGGCGCCGTAGGTACCAACCGGACCCTTCTCACAGTATTGCTCGAATCCGTCGAGGCAGCTCTCACACTCGCGGCAGGAATCCACTATGCACCCGACGCCCACCAGGTCCCCGACGGAGAAGTCGTCGACGGCGGGCCCCACCCCGCTGACACGTCCCACGATCTCGTGGCCTGGAACCAGCGGATATTTCGGTGCACTCCACTCTCCCCTTGTGGCATGCACATCCGAATGGCACAGCCCGCAGAACTCGATGGCAATTTCAACGTCGTCTTCCTTGGGTGCGCGCCGGGAGAGCGTCAGCGGGACAAGTCCTCCGTCGCTAGAGCGGGCACCATAGCCGGCGGCTAGCCTGGACCCTGCCGGGGAAGCGGAAAGATCAATGGATGGCAACGGCTTGGCAAGAGGCGGCGGGGAGGGGCGTCCTGGGGTCATAGTGTGACGCTACTCCCGCCACCGGCACAATTTCCAATCACCGGGCGACAGTAAGGTCATCAAACAGCCGGGCTTTCATCCGTTTCACCGGGCTCGGGGCCGGTCGCCACCTTGTTGTCGGGATTGTTGGACCATTCAGAAAAAGACCCGGGAAACAATGCGGCGGTGATCCCGGCAATCTCCAGCGCCGCTACCTCATGTGCAGCCGTAACTCCTGAACCGCAGTAGACCGCAACAGGTGACCCTGGGCCCACGCCAAGGCCGGCAAAGCGGTCCTTTAGCCGGGCAGCGGACAGGAAGCGCCCGTCGCCGTCCAGATTCCCCATGGCTGGTGCGCTCACCGCACCGGGAATGTGCCCTGCCCGTGGATCAACCGGTTCAATCTCGCCCCGGTACCGCTCCCCCGCACGGGCGTCCAATAGGACCCCCGACTGGTGCCAGCGGGAAGCCTCAGCGGCGTCAATGACCGGCAAGGCCCCGTCCGCCAACGTGACATCGCCGGGTAGAGATTGCTTGTCTCCCCCTTCGAGGGGGAATCCGGCCCCCTTCCACGCCGCCAGGCCGCCGTCGAGCAGGAATACGTTCGGAAAGCCGGCATACCTGAGCAACCACCAGAGCCTGGCCGCAGCCATGTTCCCGCTGTCGTCATAGGCCACCACAACGTCGTTGTTCCGGATACCCCAATTGCGCGCGGACTCCTGCAGCCGGGTCAATGCAGGTAAAGGGTGGCGTCCCCGCTTGGGGTCAGCGGGAGCGGCCAGTTCGGTGGGCAGATCCACATACAGCGCACCGGGGATGTGCTCCTTGAGGTAGTGTTCGTGGCCGTGCGGATCACCCAGGGCCCACCGCACATCCAGCAGAACAAGGGGGTCCCCGGAAGTCATCCGCTCCTTAAGCCAGGACACGTCCACCAGCGTGTTCATCGAATCTCCTTCGTTCAGAATCCCGTATCCGTCACCCACTCTAACCGCAGCAGCACATCGCGGCCCCGGTAGGCTGGAGCGGTGAAACAACCGCACAGCCTGGACCGAACGTGGGCAGATGAAGCCGTCCGACGGATCAACGCCGAGAACAACCGATCCGCCGACACCCACCTGTATTCGGTGCCCCTGCCGGAGCACTGGGGCGTCCAGTTGTACCTCAAGGACGAATCCACTCACCGGTCCGGGAGCCTCAAGCACCGGTTGGCACGGTCCCTCTTCCTGTTCGGCCTCGTCAATGGCTGGATCAAGGAAGAGACCACCATCGTCGAAGCCTCAAGCGGCAGCACTGCAGTCTCGGAGGCATACTTCGCCCAATTGCTGGGACTTCCCTTCGTCGCAGTGATGGCACGGACCACAAGCCCCGAGAAGATAGCCCTCATTGAACAGTTTGGCGGGTCCTGCCTCCTCGTCGACCACGCCTCCGAAGTCTATGCAACCGCCACCGAAGTGGCCCACACTGCCAAAGGCCACTACATGGATCAGTTCACGTATGCCGAACGTGCGACGGACTGGCGTGGTAACAACAACATTGCCGAGTCCATATTCGGACAGCTGGCGCTCGAGGAGCATCCCATCCCTGCCTGGATTGTGGTGGGTGCAGGAACCGGTGGAACCAGCGCCACTATCGGCAGGTATCTCCGCTATCACTGTCACGACACCCGACTGGCCGTTGTGGATCCCGAGAACTCAGCGTTTTACCCGGCCTGGCGGGACAGCTCAGGAGAGAACGCGACGGGCCTCCCCTCACGGATCGAAGGGATCGGGCGGCCCCGAATGGAACCGAGCTTCGTTCCCGGCGTCATCGATCACATGATCCAGGTGCCGGACGCCGCTTCCGTTGCCGCCATGCGCCACTTGCACTGGCTCGCAGGGCTGCACGCCGGCCCATCTACAGGCACCAATCTCTGGGGCGTATGGCAGCTCATCGCAGCCATGATCCAGGAAGGCCGCACCGGCAGTGTTGTGTCATTGATGTGCGACGGCGGTGACCGCTACGCGGGCAGCTACTACAACCCGGAGTGGTTGGCTGGGCAAGGACTTGACCCGGCTGCCCACGAAGCCACTCTCAGGAAATTCTTCGATTCCGGAGTTTGGAGCGGCTGACCGGATCCACTTTTCCGACGCGGGCCACCGGAAGGGCTACACCTCAACAGACTCGCCGCTTGCCAAATGAACGTATTCGGTGCCGTATTTGGCTCCAATTCGCTTCACGTGGCCCTCCACCAACCCGAGGCCCGTTTCGTTCAACAGGGCATCATGGACGGGAAAGGCTTTGGGAGCCCGGACGCCCACCACAAAATCCACTACCTCCCCGGTTTTGCTCCACGGCGCGTGAATCGGAACGAGCAGTGTCCCCACGCTGACTCCATCCGGGATGACGAACGAATCGCCGGGATGGTAGACGTTGGAATCGATGAGGTAACCCACGTTTGCCACAATGGGGATCTGCGGATGGATGAGCGCATGCTGCCCACCAAAGGTCCTCACGTCAAAACCCGCTGCACGGAAATCGGTGCCCGGTTCGGAAGTGTGAATCCGTGAGCCCGCTGCCGGGACCTCCTCGCGCAGCCTCGCCGCCACGCCAGCAGGCGCGTGCAGTTGCAGCGCATCATTGTCGCTGAGGGCAGCTGCCACCACCGGGACGTCAACGTGGTCCGGGTGCTCGTGGGTGATAAGCACGGCATGAGCGCCCGCCAAGGCCTGCTGCGATTCAGAGTAGGTTCCGGGGTCAAGAACCAAGGCCAGTCCATCCTTTTCGAGGCGGACACAGGCGTGGGAGTATTTGGTCAGCTTCATCGGGCCAGCCTAGGTATTTGGTAACGCCCTGTCCACGAACCCACGGCTGGTAATCTTGAACTTTGCCACCATCCCTTGAGGGAAGCGAGTCCAACCCATGCCACAGGGCGCCACAGCTGGAAAAGAACAGCGAGTGACCAAGCAGCGCCTCGCGGTCAGCGCCGCTCTGGATCAGCTCACAGACTTCGTCAGCACGCAGGAGCTCTACCGGATCCTGCAGAACCAGGGAACCTCGGTTTCACTGGCCACGGCCTACCGCATCCTGCAGTCACTCGCTGACGAGGGGCTGGTGGATGTGTTGCGCAGCGGTGACGGGGAAGCCGTGTACCGGCGGTGCGCTGTCACCGAGCACCACCATCATTTGCTCTGCCGGAACTGCGGCAAGGCTGTGGAGATCGAGGCGCCGGCCGTTGAGACGTGGGCCGCGCGGACGGCGAAAGAACACGGGTTCACTGAGGTGGCCCACACCTTGGAAATCTACGGTCTGTGCCCTGACTGCTCCGCCGCGAAGGCGAAAGCCAACGCGCAGAAGGGCTCCGCAAACTAGGCCTGGAGCGAAGCTCCACGTACCGGGTTCGATTGCACACGGCGCCCAACCAGTCCCCGCCGGGCCCGTACTCCGCCGATGATCCGGCAGGCCACATAAATCAGGAACGACAACGTGGTCACATACGGGCTGATGGGAATCCTCCCGCCGAGGGCCAGCAGGATGCCACCGACCGTAGCCGTGACGGCGAACGCCACGCTGAGCATGACAACCATCCGCGGCGACGACGTCACGCGGAGGGCTGCGGCAGCAGGCGTAATGAGGAGGGCCAGTACCAGCAGCGCCCCCACTACCTGGATGGACAGGGCAACGCTGATTCCCAGCAGGACCATAAAGGCGATTGCGAGTCCGCGTACAGGGACACCGCGCGCTTCAGCGAGTTCCGGATCCACACTCGCAAACGTCAGCGGCCGCCAGATCAGCACCAGGGCCACCATCACGACGGCGGCCGTGCCTGCGAGCGCCTGCAGCTGCACCGTGTCGACGGAGACAATCTGGCCCGTCAGCAGGCCGAATTTGTTGGCGGCCCTGCCTTCGTAGAGTGCGAGGAACAGAATTCCAAGGCCAAGCCCGAAGGGCATGATGACGCCAATAATGGAGTTCTTGTCCCGCGCCCTTACCCCCATCAGTCCCAGCAGCAATGCGGCCGCTACTGACCCGATCAGGGATCCAAAAACGATGTCGGCGCCAATCAACAAGGCGAAGGCAGCGCCGGCGAAGGACAACTCCGAAATACCGTGAACGGCGAAAGCCAGATCCCTCTTCATCACGAAGGTTCCCACCAGGCCGCCAAGCAGTCCGAGGACCGCACCGGCCCAAATGGAGTTCTGCACCAGCGCGAGCAGTTCACCGTAGTTGTCGAAGTTGAAGACCGAACGGAGAAATTCCTGGAAATCCACTCAGACACCCTCTCCGGCCATCGAATGCTCGTCGTGGTGGTGGGTGGTGGCATCGGGAAGCCCCACCACCACGATCCTGCCATTCAGGTGCATGACTTCCACGTGGCTGTCGTAGAGCTCTGAAAGCACTTCGGTAGTCATTACTTCATGCGGAGTGCCCACCCTGAACTGTCCGCCAGCCAGGTAAAGGACCCTGTCCACGTAATCGATGATGGGATTGATTTCGTGGGTGACAAACACCACGGCGCTCTCCTGCTCGTGGCACTGGTCATTGATCAGTGAGCTCACTGCCTGCTGGTGATGCAGGTCCAGCGAAAGCAGCGGTTCATCGCAGAGCAGCACCTTGGGCTCAGTGGCGAGCGCCTGGGCCACCCTCAGGCGCTGTTGCTCCCCGCCTGACAGTTGTCCGACCGGCACATTGGCGTAGTCGGACGCCCCAACTTGATCCAGCAGCTGATCAATCCGGCGGTTAACCTTTGCTGCGCCCAGACGCACTCCCCACCGGTCACCGTCAACGCCGAGCCCCACAAGGTCACGTGCCCGAAGTGGGGTGTCCGGCGCGAAGGACTTCTGTTGCGGGATGTATCCGATCATCCGGCTCCCGCGTTCCACAGGATTGCCCGCCAAGGTGGCTGTCCCGGAGTGAAGCTGCTGCAGTCCAAGCAGCACCTTGAGGAAGCTGGTCTTTCCACTCCCGTTGGGACCCAGGACAGCAAAGAACTCGCCTGGCTTGATGTCGAGGTCGAGGTTCTCCCACAGCGTCCTTTTTCCAAAGGCAAGGGAGGCGCCGCGCAGACTCACTACCGGTTTCAACGTGTCTGTTCCTCAATTCAGGGTGAGTCTGGGTCCGCCATGGACGAAAGCCTGTCATTGGCCAGATGGGCACTCAACGGGCACTGCACGCGGTGACTCTGTCCTGATTATCTTAGGACGTATTGACGACGGTGATGGCCGGACGGCGGTCCGGACGTACCGGAGCTTACTTGTTGACCGCCTTGGAAACGTTTTCGACGTTATCGGTCATCCACTCCAGGTACGACTTGCCGTCGGGCAACGTCTCGCTGAAATCAACCACAGGTACCCCGGCGCCCTCGGCAGCCTTCTTCAGCACCTCGGTCTGCGGTCCCTCAGTCTGCAGGTTGTAGGCAAGCAGCTTGACCTCACCGGAAGATACCAGTTTGGTGGCTTCCTGAAGGACGGACGCCGGAACGTCAGTACCTTCTTCAATCGCGGCGCTGTACTCTTCCGGTGTTTTGTTCACCAGTCCGGCTTCTTCCAGCAGGTAACCGGGAACAGGCTCGGTGATAGCTACGGGCTCCCCGCCTGCGCTGGCTTTGACGGTTCCCAGTTTTTCCTGCAGCCCGGAGAGCTCCTTCTTGAACGACGCGGCGTTCGCCTCGAAAGTGGCTGCCGACGCGGAATCGATGGTTGAAAGCTTCGCAGCTACGGCGTCCGCCAGCTTGGACATGGCGTCAAAGCTGTACCAGACGTGCTCGTTGAACTCCCCGTGCTCGTGTTCGTGCTCATCAGCGGACTCAGTCGCCGTTCCCGCCGGGCTTTCGGAAGCCGGTGCGGCCTCTTCCTCCGGTGCCAGGCCTGAGACATCCACCGCAGTGATGATGTTGTCCTCGGCGATCTTGCTGTCCTCGGCGAGTTTATGGATGAAATCGTCGTAGCCGCCACCGTTCTGGACAACCACCTGCGCCTTCGAGATGACCAGCTTGTCCTGCGTGGTGGCCTCGTAGGAATGAGGGTCCTGGCTGGTGCGCGTGATGATGGACGTGACATGGACTTTGTCGCCGCCGATGTCGCTGACGATATCCCCGTACACGTTGGTTGAAGCAACTACCTCGATGGTCCCGTTAGCGGACGGGGAGGGAGCGCTCGACGGCGCCCCGGCGCACCCGGTCAGCAGGAGACCAAGTCCAGCAGCGGCTGCCAGGGAGGGACGAAGGACGAAATGACGCAAGGTAGGCCTCGGATCTTGTCGATGAGTCAGGAGGATTAGCAACCCGGAAAGTCTAGCGCTAAATGGGAATGATTCCTATTTAGGGTGGGCTGGCCAGCCGAGCCGGAGGAACTACCCGCCCTCCGACTGTCCCAGCCGCCGGATCCCGGTTGCCTGGGTCGCGTCCCTGATCTCCCCCACAAGCTGTTCGATCACGTCCTCCAGGAACAGCACCCCCTGGGTCTGCGCGTCAGGTCCGATCACCCGGGCCAGATGCGAGCCCGTCCGTTGCATGACCGACATTGCCTTCTCAATCTCATCGTCCGCAGAAAGGTTGGCCAAAGATCTGATGCGGCCTTCCGCTATCGGATACCGGTACCCTGCTTCGGGAATCGACAGAACGTCTTTGATGTGGAGATAGCCGGACAGCATGCCGTCGTCATCCACCATCGGAAAGCGCGAGAAGCCCGTCCGGCTGACAGCTTTCTCGAAGTCCACCGGGGTGGCGGCGGGCTTCATCATTACCAGCTTGTCCAGGGGCACCATGATGTCGCCTGCAGTGTATTCAGAAAATTCCAAAGCTCCGGTGATGAGTCCCGCGTTGTCATCCACCAGACCATGCCGTGTGGACTCCTGCACAATCGACTGGACCTCCTCCAGTGTGAAGGAGGACGTGACCTCGTCCTTGGGCTCAATCCGGAGCAGCTTCAGGATGTGGTTTGCCGCCCAGTTCAAAGCCCAGATGACCGGATTTACCAAACGGGCAATAAACATCAGCGGCGGAGCCAGCAGAAGCGCAGCTTTGTCAGCCACCGAAACTGAAATGTTCTTCGGCACCATCTCGCCGAAGGTCACGTGGAGGAACGTAACAGCGAGCAGCGCAACGGTGAAGGCACCGACGTCGGCGACCTCCACGGGAACCCCCAGCGCGTGCAGCGGTTCGGCCAGCAGGTGGTGAATGGCAGGCTCGGCCACCAGGAGGATCAGCAGCGAACACACAGTGATCCCCAACTGGGCACAGGCAAGCATCAGGGAGACGTTTTCCATGGCACGCAGAGTGGTCTGGGCACGCCTGGACCCCTGCTCTGCCAGCGGTTCTATCTGGCTGCGGCGGGCCGACATGACTGCGAACTCAGCCGCAACGAAGAAGGCGTTGCCCAGGAGCAGCACTACCAGCCACAGAATTCCTGCCCAGTCGCTCATGCCGTCCCCCCTTGCCCTGCCACGTGTTCCCGGTCCAGGACGGGCTCGGGTTTGAAGCAGATCCTGTCGATCCGCCGGCCGTCCATCCGCGTCACGGTCAGCGTCCCGCCGTCGACGTCAACGGTGTCCCCAACGGAGGCGATACGCCCGAGTTGGCTCATGACGTAGCCGGCCACGGTTTCGTAGGCCGACTCATCCGGAACAGAGAGTCCCGGGATCTGCTCGGAGAGCTCGTCCGGGCGCAAAAGACCGGGGAAGTACCAGTCACCGGAAGCACTTTGAAGCAGCCCCGGCCTGACCTTGTCGTGTTCGTCGGAGACTTCTCCAACGATCTCTTCCACCAGGTCCTCAAGGGTGGCGATGCCGGCGGTTCCGCCGTATTCATCCAGCACCACCGCGAGCTGCATGTTTCCTTCGCGCAATTCAGCGAGCAACGCATCCAGGTGTATGGTCTCCGGGACCCGCAGGACGTCGGTCATGATGGCGCCGGCCTCGAGCTTCTTACGCCGGGTGGACGGAACGGCGATGGCCTTCTTGACGTGGACAAGGCCACGGATATCGTCCGGGGAGTCTCCGATGATGGGGAATCGCGAGTACCCCGTGCGGCGGGCCGCTTCCAGGATGTCGGTGACCGGCTGATCGGCTGCAATCGTCTCAACACGGATTCGGGGAGTCATGACATCGGCAGCCGTTCGCCCGGAAAAGTTTAGTGTCCGGGCAACGAAGTTGGCTGTCCCGGCATCCAGCGTTCCCATGTCAGCAGAACGCCGAACGAGGGATGCCAGCTCGGCGGGCGTGCGGGCTCCGGAGATTTCCTCTTTCGCCTCGAGCCCGAAAATGTTGAGGACCCTATTGGAAAACCCGTTCAGCACAATGATGGCCGGTTTGAAAATGGCTGTGAAAACCAGCTGGGGGCGGGCCAGCGCCTTACCGATCGGAAGAGAGAGGGCTATTGCCATGTTCTTGGGGACGAGCTCGCCGATCAGCATCGAGAGGAGGGTGGCAAATGCCATCGCGAGGACCAGGGACAACGACGCAACCGCGGCAGGGGCGAGCCCCAACGCCGCCAAGGGGACCTCAAGAAGGGTTCCCACCGAGGGTTCCATCACGTAGCCCGTAAGAAGGGTGGTGAGGGTGATCCCCAGCTGGCAGCTGGAAAGTTGGGTGGACAGGGACTTGAGGCATTTCAGCAGCGGGACAGCGCCGGTATCGCCGCTGTCCACGGCCCGCTGGACCGTCGCCTGGTCAAGGGCAACCAGAGAGAATTCGACGGCGACAAAAAAACCAGTGCCGAGGATAAGGAGCAAGCCTGCGACAAGAAGTAACCACTCCATTCAGCAATCAGCCTCATGACGGAGTGGGAAGCTTTGGGCCGTACCTGTCAGTGACGCTTGGCGCGACAATCGGCCCGGTACTGGCAATGACAGCGAATCGAAACGGACGAATCTGCCCGGCGGAGGATGGTCAGCGGAAGCCGAGCCTGTTTCCTGAATTCCGCCAAGACACTTGGTCAGCGGAGATCGATGGGCGCGTGAACGGGGTTTGCCGGCTCTTCGGGTGGCGTTGGCGGAGTTGTGATTCGTGCTCCGCTGACAGCCCCCAGGCCGGCACCTAGATTTACTGTCCATAAGGATTTCAGTCTACAGGAGCCCCAGCAACCCGCTCGGCGTCGCCAGCCGTCACCAGCTCTGGGATACGGGCCGCCCCTCCTCGTACCCGGCAGCTGACTGGATACCTGCCACGGCCTTTTCCCGAAAGCCCTCGAGATCGGCAGCGCCCGCGTAGCTCATTGAGCTCCTCAGGCCGGCGGTGATCAAATCCAGGAGATCCTCAACTCCGGGCCGTACCGGGTCGAGATACATTCGCGAGGTGGAAATACCTTCCTCGAAAAGCGCCTTCCGGTCCTTCTCAAAGGCGCCTTCGCGCTGGTTCCGGTTCTGGACAGCCCGTGCGGAGGCCATGCCGAAGCTCTCCTTGTAGAGCCTGCCGCTGGCGTCGGGTTGAAGGTCGCCGGGGCTCTCGTGCGTTCCCGCGAACCAGGAGCCAATCATCACCTGGCTGGCTCCCGCGGCGAGCGCCAGTGCCACATCGCGCGGGTAGCGCACACCGCCGTCGGCCCAAACCCGCCCGCCTGCAGCCCGCGCGGCAGCCGCACATTCGAGGACGGTGGAGAACTGGGGCCGTCCGACGGCGGTCATCATCCGGGTGGTGCACATGGCTCCGGGCCCCACCCCTACCTTCACGATGTCCGCCCCTGCGCCAAGCAACTCCCTGGTGGCCTCAGCGGTCACCACGTTGCCTGCCACCAAGGGCACATCGGACGCGACGCTCCGAACGGCTGCCAGGGCATCAAACATTTTCTCCTGATGGCCGTGGGCAGTATCAATGACAATCACATCGACGCCGGCACCAATCAGTTCGGCAGCCCTGCCGGCCACGTCGCCATTAATTCCGACGGCGGCAGCCACCTTGAGCCTGTCTTTACTGTCCAGGGAGGGCCGGTAAAGGGTGGACCGCAGGGAACCCTTGCGTGTCAGCGCACCGGCCAACACACCGCCGTCGTGGACTGGTGCGAAGTCTGTCCCCGCTGCCGCCATCGCCTCGAAAGCGTTTCGCAGGGCAAGCTGGCGGTCCTCGCGGAAGTCCCCTGCGTCGAGCACAACCGGCTGGACCCGCGCCACCGAAGCCAGGGAAGCGAAGCGGTCCTGCCCCTCGCAGTCAGACGCCCTGACAACTCCGGTGACGCGGCCGTCGTCGTCGACTACCACCACTGCCCCGTGAGGGCGTTTCCCCATCAGGTGCAACGCGTCGATGACAGTTGCGGACGGCGCGAGAACCACGGGAGTTTCGAAAATTGTGTGGCGGGTTTTGATCCAGGAGGTGACTTCACGCAGGACGTTGAGGGGCACATCCTGCGGCAGGACGGCCAATCCCCCGCGCCTTGCCATGGTTTCTGCCATGCGCTTCCCGGTCACCGCGGTCATGTTGGCAGCCACCAGGGGAATGGTGGAGCCTGTCCCGTCATCGGCGGCAAGGTCCACATCGAGCCTCGAGGTGACGGTGGAACGGGCCGGTACCAGGAAGACGTCGGAGTAAGTCAGGTCAGTAGAGGGCTCATTGAGAAAACGCACTGTTGCTCCTTCTAAAGGGGATCCCCAGTGCGAGTCTAGGCGAGGCGGGAAGCGCTTTGGCATCCCCGTTGGAGGGGATGTGAAGCAATCATTCCGTCACTTCATGATTTGGATCACCCTTATTGGCAGTTAACCAATAATCGTCACTAGACTGGCAGAGGTCTGGGTTCATAGGACGCAGAGACTGGTTCGATTGTTGTGCTGTGGTGTTGTGCTGCCGCACGTCGCAAACCAGAGGAAATCAAACTCATGGAAGAGGCGTATTTCAAGTGCCAGAGCAGCCTAGCCACCGTCTACCAGAGGAATTTGGCGGAAACGAGTGGCTCGTGGACGAACTGTACGAGCGTTACCAGCAGGACAAAAACGCGGTCGACGCCAAGTGGTGGCCTCTGTTTGAATCCTTTGACGCCGGTGAAGGTTCTTCCACCAACGGGACCTCCGGAGCTACTGCTCCGGCACACCCCGAAACCCGTGAACTTCCAGTTGTAGCGCCCCCTGCAGCGGCACCGGCGCCGGCTGCACCCGCTCCTGGTGCCCCCGCCCAGCCGGCAGGAACCGCCCAGCCCGCCCCCCAGCAGGCGGAAACCGCACAGGCGACACCCGCCACGAAGAAGGCTCCGGCAACAATTGCCCGCGACGGCTCCAAAAAGCCTGAGGCCACCGGCGGCCCGGCGCCGATTCCGGCCCAGCTGCCCAAGAACATCAAGGCTCCGACCGCACCGGAGGAAGACGTCGTCTCCGTCCTGCGGGGCCCGGCCAAGGCAATCGCCTCCAATATGGTCACGAGCCTTGAGGTCCCCACGGCCACCAGCGTCCGTGCCATTCCCGCGAAGCTCCTGATCGACAACCGTGTGGTTATCAACTCCAACCTGGCCCGTGCCAGGGGCGGCAAGGTCTCCTTCACCCACCTGATCGGGTACGCGGTAATCCGCGCCCTGTCCCAGTTCCCCTCGATGAACGTCTACTACGACGAGGTGGACGGCAAGCCTGTAGCGGTGCAGCCAGCGCACGTCAACTTCGGCATCGCCATCGACATGCCCAAACCGGACGGCACCCGCCTCCTTATGGTGCCGAACATCAAGAAGGCTGAGACCCTCAACTTCTCGGAGTTCTGGCAGACCTACGAAGACCTCATCAAGCGCGCCCGCGCCGGCAAGCTCACGGCCGACGACCACTCCGGGACTACGGTTTCACTGACCAACCCCGGTGGCATCGGAACGGTCCACTCGGTTCCGCGTTTGTCCAAGGGCCAGGCGGCCATCATCGGCGTCGGCGCCCTTGACTACCCCGCCGAGTTCCAGGGTGCCAGCGAGAAGATCATTGCGCACAACGCCATCAGCAAGGTACTCACGCTGACGTCCACCTATGACCACCGGGTTATCCAGGGTGCTGGCAGCGGTGAGTTCCTCAAACTGGTCCACTCCCTCCTCCTCGGCGCGCAGAACTTCTACGACGAGATCTTTGAAGCCCTGCGCATCCCCTACGAGCCGGTGCGCTGGAGCCCGGACCTGCAGATTGACCCTGCCGACCAGATCAACAAGGTCGCCAGGATCCAGCAGCTTATTCACTCCTACCGCGTCCGTGGCCACCTGATGGCAGACACGGATCCGCTGGAGTACGTGCAACGCAAGCACCCTGACCTCGATGTCCTGACCTATGGGCTGACGCTTTGGGACCTGGACCGTGAATGGCCCACTGGCGGCTTCGGCGGCAAGCCGCAGCTGAAATTCCGTGACATCCTGGGCGTACTCCGGGACGCCTACTGCCGCACCACCGGCATCGAATACATGCACATCCAGGAGCCTGCCGAGCGCAAGTGGTTCCAGGACCAGCTCGAACACCCGTACTCCAAGCCCAGCCGCGAAGAGCAGCTCCGGATTGTTTCGAAGCTGAATGCTGCCGAGGCCTTCGAGACCTTCCTGCAGACCAAGTTCGTTGGCCAGAAGCGCTTCTCGCTGGAAGGCGGCGAGTCGCTGATCCCCCTGCTCGACGCCATCATTTCCGATGCCGCTGACGACGAGCTGGACGAAGTGGCAATCGGCATGGCCCACCGTGGCCGCCTGAACGTGCTGACCAACATTGCCGGCAAGACTTATGCCCAGGTGTTCCGCGAATTCGAAGGCACCCAGGACCCGCGGTCCGTACAGGGCTCCGGCGACGTCAAGTACCACCTGGGCACCGAGGGTACGTTCACCTCCGACAACGGCAAGGAGACCAAGGTCTACCTCGCCGCCAACCCGTCGCACCTCGAAGCTGTTGACCCGGTGCTGGAAGGCATCGTCCGTGCCAAGCAGGACCGCCTGGACCAGGGCGAGATCTTCCCAGTGCTGCCCATCATGATCCACGGTGACGCTGCCTTCGCCGGCCAGGGTGTCGTGGCTGAAACCCTCAACCTGTCCCAGCTCCGTGGGTACCGCACGGGCGGAACCATCCACGTAGTGGTCAACAACCAGGTCGGCTTCACCACGGCGCCGTCCTCCTCGCGGTCTTCCACCTACTCCACAGACGTCGCCAAGATGATCCAGGCGCCGGTGTTCCACGTGAACGGTGACGATCCCGAGGCCGTGGTCCGGATCGGCCAGCTCGCATACGAGTTCCGCCAGCGGTTCCACAAGGACGTCGTGATCGACATGGTGTGCTACCGCCGCCGCGGTCACAACGAGGGTGACGACCCCTCAATGACCCAGCCGCTGATGTACAACCTGATCGAGGCCAAGCGTTCCGTGCGCAAGCTCTACACGGAGTCGCTCATCGGCCGTGGGGACATCACCGAGGAAGAAGCCGAGCAGCTGCTCCGCGACTACCAGGAACGCCTTGAACGTGTGTTCGCTGAGACCCACGCAGCGCAGACATCCCCTATCCCGATCATCACTGCGGACTCCGCCGCTGTGTCCGACATCGAGCGGCCGCAGGCCCAGCAGGCCGACTTCGGCACCAACGCCCCGGCGTCGACGGCGATTTCCCCGGAAACGCTGGCACGGATCGGCAAGGCCCACCTGGAGATTCCCGAGGGTTTCACGGTGCACGCAAAGCTCAAGCAGCTGCTTGAGAAGCGCGAACAGATGTCCCGTGAGGGCGGCATTGACTGGGGCTTCGGCGAGATCGCGGCCTTTGGCTCGCTGATCATGGAGGGCGTGCCTGTCCGCCTGGCCGGCCAGGACTCCCGTCGTGGCACCTTTGTCCAGCGTCACGCTGTCTTCCACGACCGGGCAAACGGCAACGAGTGGCTGCCGCTGGGCAACCTCTCGGACAACCAGGCCAAGCTGTGGATCTACGACTCCCTGCTGTCCGAATACGCCGCAATGGGCTTCGAATACGGCTATTCAGTTGAGCGTCCGGATGCGCTGGTGCTGTGGGAGGCTCAGTTCGGCGACTTCGTCAACGGCGCCCAGACCATCATTGACGAATTCATTTCCTCTGCTGAGCAGAAGTGGGGCCAGCGTTCATCCCTCGTGCTGATGCTGCCGCACGGCTACGAAGGCCAGGGACCGGATCACTCCTCTGCCCGCATCGAGCGCTTCCTGCAGATGTGTGCCGAAGAAAACATGATCGTCGCCAACCCCACCACGGCAGCGTCCCACTTCCACCTGTTGCGCCGCCAGGCCTACAGCAGGCCGCGCAAGCCGCTGATCATCTTCACTCCGAAGCAGCTACTTCGCTTGAAGGGTGCTGCATCGGCCGTGGAAGACTTCACCACCGGAGCCTTCCGGCCTGTCATCAGCGACCACGAAAACCTCCAGGGCGACGCCGTCGAGCGCGTGCTGCTGGTCTCGGGCCGGCTGTACTACGATCTCCTCGCCACCCGGCAGAAGACCGCAGATACGACGACGGCTATCATCCGCGTAGAGCAGCTTTATCCGTTGCCCCATGCAGAGATCGCGGCTGAGCTCGCCAAGTACCCCAACGCCGAAGTGGTGTGGGCCCAGGATGAGCCCGCCAACCAGGGTCCGTGGCCGTTCATGGGCCTGAACCTTCCTGACGCTTTGGACCGCAGGGTACGCCTGGTCTCCCGTCCCGCGTCGGCTTCCACCGCGGCGGGTTCCATGAAACGCCACACAGCGGAGCAGGACACACTCCTCAAGCAGGCTTTCGCCCGCAAGTAGGTTCGCTTGCTGCCCGGCTGGTCGTCGAAACAACCGACGCACGGCCGGGCAGTTCTGTTTAATGGACACGCCGCCCGCCGCGGCTGTGAGTCACTGGTAGTTGGCCGATAATTGTCTGTCGGACCAAGGGTAGATCCTGATGTCGTCGCCGAGGTAAAGAGGTAGTAGTGGAAGACAGGAAGCTGCGTATAGCGGCTGTTGGAGATGAGTTGCTGGCTGGCCTTGGTGACCCGAGGGCTCTTGGTTGGCTGGGCCGGGTTCTGGCCCGCACTCCTCAAGACGGCGTGGCAGTTGAGTGCTACTCCCTCCCCTGCCCCCAGGAAGGAACTGAAGGCCTTGCATCGCGGTGGTTCGCGGAAGCGGCCCGCCGGTTCAGCGAGCACCATGAGAACCGGCTCGTCATTGGCTTATCCGGCCGCGATGTGGAGTTCGGTCTTTCCACTGCCAGAAGTCGGCTCAATCTTGCCAACATCCTGGACGCCGCCACGCAAAACAACATCGAAGTCTTTGTTGTCGGACCACCGCCCTCGCTTGATCCTGGACAGAACAGGCGGTTGAGTGACCTCAATACTGCCTTCGCCGATGTAACAACCCGGCGTAAGCATCTCTACGTGGATACGTTCTCCCCCTTGCTGAACCACGAACAGTGGCGCCAGGACCTTGCTGCCAACGGAGGGACGCCCGGTCAGTCGGGTTACGGACTGATGGCTTGGCTCGTGCTGCACCGAGGCTGGTTCCAGTGGCTGGGGCTCCCCACTCCTGAATAACAGACCGTTTGCCCTTGCACTCCGGTACGTCGCGATATATCGTAATTAACACGATATATCGCGACTTGGAGGAGTCATGTCAGAGAACAGCTGGGCCGTTACCGGCCCTCAAACCATCGACGTCGACGGCGTCACCTCCCTTAAGCTGGGAATCGTCGGCGGGCGTTTCGACGTGGTTCGCCACGAGGAAGCTGTGACCCGGATCGAGATTTCCGAGGTTCATGGGGATCCTGTCGCAGTGAATCTCGTGAACGGCAGGCTGGAAGTCAGGCACCAGCTTCATGGCGCCCAAGGCTGGTTCAAGAACCTGATGGGCGCCGTCAACCACAACAGCAGCAACTCAGTGGTTATCAGTATTGCCCTGCCGGAGGGCGTTCAGGTGGAGGCCGGGACTGTCAGCGGCGACGGCCTGGTGTCAGGGACAGGAAACCAAACGCGGCTCGCGACAGTGGGCGGATCCGTTATGGCTGACGCCACGTCAGGCGAGCTGCATATCAACACTGTCAGCGGTGAGGTGATCGCACGGAACCACACGGGCGTCCTGACTGCCAAGAGCGTGTCCGGGGAAGTGACAGCATCGGGGCACTTCAGCCACATCCGTGCGAACACTGTCAGCGGAGACATGAGCTTCGACCTTAAGGGGTTCACCAGCGATTTTGGCGCTAACTCCGTCTCCGGTGACCTGACCGTCCGTCTGCCCCAGGATGTTGGCGTGGATATCATCGCCAAGTCCGCCAGCGGAGCCGTGACTATCGATGACCGGCAGTACTCCCAGCCAGCCGGGAAAGTGGAGGCCATCGCGGGACCTGATTCGCGGCTTATGCTCGTCAGAACCAATTCGGTATCAGGCAGTCTTTATATCCTGCACAGCCTGTCATCGGCAGACTCAGAAGCAGCAGTCTAGTGCCTCCGGTCTTCGCCCACGGCGCGTTGCGCCTCTACCTCCTTGCCTTGCTGGAATCCGGCCCCAAACATGGCTATGAGCTCATCAAGGCGCTAAGCGACCGATTCGGCGGTACCTATTCGCCAAGCGCCGGGACCATTTATCCGCGGCTGGCAAAGCTCGAGGAAGAGGGCCTGGTGGCGACAGAGACGCAGGGCCGTCGCACCAAATACAGCATCACAATCGCCGGGATCGGTGAGCTGAATGGCCGACGCGACAAGCTTGCCGATGTGGAGAATGACATTTCCGCCTCAGTCCGGCGTCTCGCGGACAACCTGCGTGCGGACATCCGCAACAACATGCGCGGGCTGAGGGCAGATCTTGCGGCTACTGCGGAGGCAGCCCGTTCCAGCGCCAGGTCCGGCGACCTGTTCGCGCGTGCTGAACGCCGGCCAACCGGACATGACCCCATTCTCAAAGAAGCCGAGATGATGCTCCAGTCATTCAGGGACGAACTCAGGGTGGAGCTCAGGCTTCATGCCAGCACCAATCCCATTACTCCGGTGACCTTGGAAACCGTCCGGACAGTCCTGGACCAGGCAGAGATCGCCATAAAGAATTCTTTGCAGGGGTAATGCCCTGGGGTGTCCGCCAGTTCGCGGCATGTCCCGCTTTATGGGAGACTTGAGGGCAGCTCTTTTGAGTACCGATAGTAAGGAGGCCAGCTATGAGCAAACGTGCACGTAAACGTCGTGACCGTAAGCGTGGCGGCGCGAACCACGGGAAGCGCCCCAACACCTAAGCCACGGCTTGGAACAAGCTTAAAGCTTCGGGCCCTGGAAACCACATGGTTTCCAGGGCCCGAAGCTTTTGCTGTTTTGGAGGGCCGCTAAGCGTCCACGGGACGAATCCCGTGGATACGGTCCAGGATGGCATTCTTGAGATTTTCAGGAGCCGACTCCGTGCAGGAACGCTTCACCATGTTGCGGATGACACACTCGAGGTCATACTGCTCAAGGCACTCGGGGCAGTCATCCAAGTGGTGCTTGATCTCTGCAACGTCATCACGCGTCAGGGCACCATCGAGGTACTCGTAGATGCGTTCCATGCGGGCGTCATCACAGTCGCCCAATCCTTGGCAGTCGCTCATTTCCTGTTCTCCTGTGTGTCACTTCCGGGCGCCGGGGTGGACTCACCCGCAGCTTTAAATCCCCGCTCTGCGGCGTAGTCCGCGAGCATGTCGCGCAGCATCTTCCGGCCGCGGTGAAGCCGGGACATAACTGTCCCGATGGGGGTGTTCATGATGTCTGAGATTTCCTTGTACGCGAAGCCCTCGACGTCCGCGAAGTAAACGGCCAGCCTGAACTCCTCGGGTATGGCTTGAAGAGCCCGCTTCACGTCCGAATCCGGAAGGTGGTCAAGTGCTTCAACCTCGGCCGACCGCAGGCCGGTTGAGGTGTGGGACCCAGCCCTTGCCAGTTGCCAGTCTTCGATGGTGTCCGTATTGGACTGCAGGGGTTCGCGCTGCCTCTTGCGGTAAAGGTTGATGTAGGTGTTCGTCAGAATCCGGTACAACCAGGCCTTCAGATTGGTTCCCGGCTTGTACTGATGGAACGCCGAAAAAGCCTTGGTATAGGCCTCTTGGACCAGATCCTCGGCATCGGCCGGGTTCCGGGCCATCCTCATCGCGGCGGAGTACAGCTGATCCACATACTGCATGGCGTCACGCTCAAAACGCAGCCGCCGCTCCTCAGCGGATTCGGATTCGACATCCACTTCGGTTTCGGGGGACGGCTGCCCGGCCTCGTCACCAGCGATGGCTTCAGGATCTTCAACATGGGTAATTGAAGGCCCTGCTTCTGCCGCGGCCAGGGAGGCGGGCGTGGCATCGTTTCCGGCTGCCTCATACATGGCCGTTACGGCCGGATCCAGGGTGCTCATTGCAGTCAAGTCTACTGTCACCTTCCGTTTGCCCGGGTATGCGGCAGGGGAGGTGCCAGCGCGTGCTTCCCACCCCTGCGGAGGACTCAGCAGGTTGACGTCGTCCTTTACCAAACTCAAACTTGATCTCCACTCTGTATGCGGACGTCAATAAATCTGCGGGACGTCCCTGCTTCCGGTCAGACCGCCAGACCATCAAGCCGCGCCTGGCCGGAGTGACCCGGGCCTGCATTTCACAACGACAGGTGGCAGGCAAATATTCCACAAAAGTGCAAGACTAGAACCGGTTCCCCCGCGGAGATTGCGCGGCTCGTCCATCCAGGAGGAAATTCATGTCCTTTGTCCGTTTTCTCGCCCGGCCCATGCTGGCATCCAGTTTTGTCCTTGCTGGCGTGGATAAGCTCAAGAACGCGGACGATACTGCCGCACAGTTGTCTCCCCTGCTACGGCGCGCTTCTGAATCCCTCCCCTTCCCCGCGGACGAAAAACTCCTGGCCCGACTCATCGGCGGTACCCAGATCGGAGCAGGGCTCTGCTTCGCCCTCGGAAAGTCGGCACGGATGGCGGCCGGCGTCCTGGCTGTCATTTCTGCCTTGAACGCCTTCGTGGAATGGCGCAGTGCCGACATCAGTACCAAGGAAGGCCGCCAGACACGCCGCAATCAGTTGCTGAAGAACATGACGTTGACCGGAGGGGTCCTCTTGGCTTCAGTGGACACCGCGGGCAAGCCGAGCCTGGCGTGGCGTGCCGAACATCTGGCCGCAGATGCGCGGAAAAGCGCAGGACATCTGGCCGCAGACGTCAAGAAAAGCACAGGCAAGCAGCTGAAGCGTGCAGACAAAACCGTCCGCAAGGCCGTTGACCATGCAGTGGGGGCATAAAGCCGTATGACTGGAACCACCTCAGCCACGCACGCAGCACCCCTTTCGGCTGAGCCCGGCCAGCACTGGCCGGCGCCCTACGCAGCCCGTCCTGTTAACGCCACTGTGGCGGTTCCAGGATCAAAATCCCTGACCAACAGGTACCTTGTCCTGGCGGCGCTTGCGGATGGGCCTTCACGGCTCCGCGCCCCTCTCCACTCTCGCGATTCCGCGTTGATGATCCAGGCGCTGCGCCAACTGGGAGCGACGATTACCGAGGTCCCCGGCGACAGCGTGTTCGGACCCGACCTTGAGGTGTCGCCCATCACCGGATCCGACGCTGCCGTGGAAGCGTCGATAGATTGCGGCCTGGCGGGTACAGTGATGCGTTTTGTTCCTCCGCTCGCAGCGCTGCGCAACGGCGGCACACTCTTCGACGGCGATCCGCACGCACGGTTGCGTCCCATGGGCACAATCATCACGGCTCTTACCTCACTCGGAGTGACAGTCAGCGGAGAAGCAGAGGGCCCGACGTCGTCCCTGCCGTTTAAGGTTGAAGGAACCGGTCAGGTTCGCGGCGGGCACCTGGTCATTGATGCCAGCGCCTCATCGCAGTTTGTATCTGCCCTGCTGCTGGTGGGAGCGCGCTTTACCGAAGGCCTGCACCTGGAACACGTCGGCCCGCCTGTCCCCAGCCTTGACCACATCAATATGACGGTGGCGGCACTTCGCGGCGTTGGCGTCTCCGTAGACGATTCCCGACCCCATCACTGGGTGGTCTCCCCCGGCCCCATCAGTGCCTTCGACCAGCGGATCGAACAGGACCTGTCCAACGCCGGGCCTTTCCTCGCGGCCGCCGTCGCCACGGGTGGAACGGTACGGATTCCCAACTGGCCTGAAGGCACCACGCAGGTTGGCGATATGTGGCGCAGCATCCTCCCGGCATTCGGGGCGACTGTCAGTCTCGAGGACGGAACCTTGACCGTCACCGGCGGGACGGAGATCAACGGCGTCGAATTCAGCGACACGAGCGAACTTGCCCCGACAGTTGCAGCGCTGTGCGCACTTGCGACGGGTCCGTCCAGGCTCAGCGGCATCGCTCACCTGCGGGGCCATGAAACGGATCGCCTTGCTGCCCTGGTCAGCGAGATTAACCGCCTTGGTGGGGACGTAGAGGAAACACCGGACGGTCTGCTCATCCGGCCCGTCCCGCTCCATCCGGGTGTCTTCCACAGTTACGCTGACCACCGCATGGCGACGGCCGGGGCAATTTTGGGCCTCGCAGTACGTGGTGTGGAAGTCGAAGATATAGCCACCACGGCAAAGACCATGCCTGAATTTCCGCAGATGTGGACCGATATGCTGGCACAGGGACCTGACTCCGGCTCCGGCGCGAGCCGTCGACCACGGCACGCCCGAGAAGAGGCTTCCAACGGTGGCACGCAGCACTGAGTCCTGGGATGAGTCCGATGTCCGGATCCGTCCGTCCAAAAAGGGCTCCCGCCCCCGCACCAAGGACCGTCCCAGCCACGACGACGCCGTGACCGGGAGGATCATCACTGTAGACCGGGGCAGGTACACGGCAGTCGTGGGCGAAGATTCCGGGGATGAACGGACAGTGGTGGCCGCCCGCGCCAGGGAGCTTCGCCGCTCCCCGGTGGTGGCTGGCGACTTTGTCTCCCTCGTGGGAGACGTTTCAGGAGAGCCGGATACGCTTGCACGACTCGTCAGGATTCAAGACCGCAAAACCCTGCTGCGCCGGAGTGCGGACGACACCGATCCTATTGAGCGCGCCGTGGTGGCCAATGCGGATCAGCTTGTCATCGTGGTTGCAGCGGCCAATCCGGAGCCGCGGACTGGTTTCATTGATCGCGCGCTCGTTGCAGCGTACGACGCCGGCATCGACCCCCTGCTGCTGGTAACCAAGGCGGACGTCAAGGACCCGGCAGAACTGCTGGCCAACTACCGCCATCTGGATTTTCCCGTCATTATCAGTCGAACCGCGGACTCAGCGGCCTCAGGTATTGATGCCCGCTCGGATGATGGACTGTCGGCCCGGCTGGACCGCGAAGCAGTCGCGCAGCTGCGCCATCACCTTGATGGCAAGGTCACCGTTATGCTCGGTCACTCGGGCGTCGGCAAGTCCACGATGGTGAACGCCCTCACCGGCGCTGAGCGGGCGACGGGAGGAGTGAATGCGGTGACGGGCCGCGGCCGCCACACGTCGTCGTCGGCCCTTGCCTTGAAAGTCACCGGCGCTCCCACGGGGAGCTGGATCATCGACACACCCGGAATCCGGTCCTTCGGCCTCGCCCACGTGGATCCGGACAGGATCCTGCACTCCTTCCCGGACCTAGAGCCTGGGACCGAGGCTTGTGAACGCGGCTGCAAGCACGACACCACAGCCGTCAACTGCGGAGTGGATGCCTGGGTGGCCGAAGGGCATGCCGGTGCTTCGGGCGCCGCACGGCTCGCTTCGCTCCGACGCCTCCTCGGCACAGATCCGCGCATGGAAGCCCAAGAGACCAAGGAGCTCGGCAGCGTCTCCTAAGGACCCGCTGCGGTCATATTGGCGGCGTTGCCACACGGCTTCCCGGCCTGAAGGCCGCCGAGACGGTAGTTTGGAACCATGACCCAACCCGCTTCGAGCTACAACGATGACCTGCGCCTCGCCCACGTCCTGGCAGACTCCGTGGACGACCAGACCATGAGCCGCTTTAAGGCGCTTGACCTTCAGATCGAAACGAAGCCTGATCTGACACCGGTTACAGACGCTGACAAGGCTGCCGAGGAATCCATCCGAGGACAGCTGTCCCGCTCGCGCCCCCGTGACGCCGTCCTCGGTGAGGAGTTCGGAAGCTCAGGGCACGGTTCCCGTCGCTGGATCATCGATCCCATCGACGGAACCAAAAACTTCGTTAGAGGTGTGCCGGTGTGGGCCACCCTCATCGCCCTCGTGGATGAAGGCGAACCCGTCGTTGGCCTTGTCAGTGCGCCCGCGCTGGGCAAACGTTGGTGGGCGGCCAAAGGTGCCGGGGCATACATGGGCCGGTCCCTGGCTGCGGCCACCAGGCTGCGGGTCTCAAACGTTTCGGAACTCTCGGACGCTTCGTTGTCCTACTCCAGCCTTGGTGGCTGGAAGGAGCGTGGGAACCTCAATGAGTTCCTGGGACTGACTGAAGAGGTCTGGAGGACGCGGGCATACGGAGATTTCTGGTCCTATTGCCTCGTTGCAGAGGGGGCAGTGGATATAGCCTGCGAACCCGAACTGAATCTTTACGACATGGCAGCGCTGGTTCCCATCGTGACCGAGGCGGGCGGACGGTTCACGTCGCTGGAGGGGGCCGACGGTCCCTTCGGAGGCAATGCCCTGGCAACCAACTCGATCCTCCACTCCGAAGTGCTCAAGCGGCTCAACCCCGATTTGGACGACCTCTTGTAGGCTAAGCCAGCTGACGAATTATTGACGGCGGAACATCCCACCACGGGTGTTCCGCCGTCGTTTTGTTCGACCAAACGGCCTTTTCTCTACCCGCCGTAACAATCGGCTTAACATTCGGATCAACTTTTTCATGACTCACTGAATGTCTTAAGCTCGATAACAGGTCACGAGTGCCAGCGCTAAACCCCGGTTTGCTGGCCGGCAACCCTCCATTCGCGGTGGGGTGCCCCGGGTGACGACCAGGCCGGTCCGGAACGGACCCGGCAAGCGCGGATCCCTGCTAAGGGGTCCTGTCCCAGTGAGGTCCTCTTGACTACTGCCATTTACTCCCCCGATGCCGCCCCTGACGCTTCTTTTGGCGAACCGCACGCCGGCCTCTCCGTTTCCCGTCGTCCGCTTGCAGCCGTTACGGGTGCGGAAATCCAGGCACCCCTCATCCAGGGCGGACACATCCGCTACGCCAACCTCGACTATGGCGCGTCGGCTCCGGCTCTCTCGGTTGTCTCGGCCTACCTGAACGAGATCCTGCCGTATTACGCGAGTGTCCACCGCGGCGCTGGTTACGCCTCACAGATCAGCACCTCCGTTTATGAGAACTCACGCAGCATTGTGCGCGACTTCGTAGGCGGCCGCTCCGACGATTCCGTGATTTTTACGCGCAACACCACTGATTCCCTGAATCTCCTGGCCGGATGCCTCCCCGTAGCAGCTGGCCAGCACATCGGTGAGGTGCTGTACCTCGACATCGAACACCACGCCAACCTTCTGCCGTGGCAGGGAGTCCCGCACCGCAGTGTCGTCGCAGAGGGCACCCTCGCCGGCACCATCGCGAACCTTCGCGCAGAGCTGGAGCAAGGTGATATCAGCCTGCTTGCCGTCACCGGAGCTTCAAACGTCACCGGTGAAATCCTGCCCATTCGCGAACTGGCCGCGCTGGCGCACGAATTCGGCGCCCGGATCGTCGTTGACGCAGCCCAGCTTGCTCCGCACCGCCGCATCAACATCGCAGCGGACGACGTCGATTACCTCGCCTTTTCGGGTCACAAGCTCTATGCGCCGTTTGGTTCCGGCGTTCTGGTGGGCCGCCCTGACTGGCTCGACGCCGGCACACCCCACCTCGCCGGCGGCGGCGCGGTCCGCGAAGCCAGGCTGGACAGCGTCAGCTGGACAACTGGCCCGGCGCGCCATGAGGGCGGCTCCCCGAACGTTCTGGGCGCCGCGACGCTTGCCAGGGCCACCCAGGTCATTGCTGCTCTGGACCAGGACCTGTGGCACGCCCACGAGTCCGCCATCCGCTCCTTCCTGGTCGAAGGGTTGCAGAAAATTGAAGGCGTCACCGTTCACCAGATCTTCAGTGACACCGATTCCTCCACGGGCACCATCGGGGTCGTGAACTTCTCGGTGGAGGGCTACGACGCGGGCCTTGTGGCGGCGTACTTGTCCGCGGAGCACGGCGTCGGGCTCCGCGACGGCCGTTTCTGCGCCCATCCGCTCCTCAAACGTCTGGGCCTGCCCTCAGGATCGTTGCGGGCGAGCTTCGGCTTGGGCTCCCGTCTCGAGGATGCCCAGCGTCTGCTGGCGGGCATCGAGGAGCTTCGTCGTACGGGCCTCGGCTGGGACTACGTAGTGGATGCCGGACGCTGGGTGCCGGCAAACGACACCCGCACCTACCCGGAATGGGCACCAAACACTCCGGGGACCGCCGGAGCCGCGCCCTGCACGGAAGACTGACCGGCGCTGAAGAGGTAAATTCAAGGGGTAACCAACAGCCGGCCAGAGGAGAGTACGCGTGGCGCGGGGAGGCCCCAAACTTCATCAGCAACGCCGCCGCGAACTGGGAATGGCTTTCCAGGACGGCGGCGAGCACTATGACCGTGTCCGCCCGGATTACCCTCTCGACTCCGTGGACTGGCTGGTGCCGGCCACGGCGCGTGACGTTGCCGACGTCGGGGCCGGAACGGGGAAGTACACCGCGCTGCTGGTCCAACGCGGGCTGCAGGTGACCGCCGTCGATCCTTCCCCGGACATGCTTGAGCAGCTGCGCACGGCGCTGCCGGGAGTCACTGCAATTGAGGCCGCCGCGGAGTCCACCGGCCTCGGGGACGCCGCGTTCGACGTCGTAACTGTCGCCCAGGCATGGCACTGGTGCGATCCCCTGCGCGCCAGCACAGAGGCTGCCCGGATCCTCCGTCCGGAGGGAGTGCTGGGGCTCATCTGGAACCAACTGGACACCTCAGTGCCTTGGGTGCACAGGCTTTCCCGCATCATGCATGCCGGCGACGTCCTCAAACCGCACTTTCGGCCCGTGGTGGGGCCCGAATTCGTCGGGCTGGAAAGCCATCTCACGCGCTGGGAAGACCGGCTGACGCCCGAAGACATCCTCGAACTCACCAAGTCCCGCAGCTATTACCTTGCCGCCTCGAGTGCTGTCCGTGCGAAAGTCACAGCAAATCTCGAGTGGTACCTTCATGAGCACCTGGGCCACCGCCCTGGCGCGGCCGTCGGTCTCCCCTATCTGACCCAGTCCTGGAAGGCTTTTAAGGCGTGAGGCTAGGGGACATAGCGGTAGGCTTGGTTCCGTGAAGACCAGCGCGCCATCCTCCTCCATCGAGGACTACGTCAAGGTCATCTACTCCTTTACGGAGTGGCAGGACAAGCCCATCACTTCCTCGCAACTGGCCCAGCGCCTGGGCGTTGCAAACTCCTCCGTTTCGGAGATGGTCCGGAAGCTCAAGGAACAAGGGCTGGTTGACCATAAGCCCTATAGCGCCATCACCTTGACAGACGATGGGATCCGCCTGGCCCTTTCCATGGTCCGGCGGCACCGGCTGATCGAAACCTACCTCGTGCAGGAGCTGGGCTACAGCTGGGACGAAGTCCATGATGAAGCGGAGCACCTGGAACACGCGGTTTCGGACACCTTTATCGAGCGCATGGCCGAGAAGTTAGGGAACCCGCTCCGCGATCCCCACGGAGATCCCATTCCCGCTGCGGACGGTTCGGTCAAAATGCCGCCAGCCCACCGGCTGAGTGAGCTGGACGAGGGCCACACCGGGAAAATTACCAGGATCAGCGATGAAAACCCTGACCTCCTGCGCTATCTCTCTGCTGAGGAGATTGATCTTGACGCCAACGTCGAAGTAGTCGGCCGGAAACCCTTCGGCGGGCCGCTCGTCGTGAGGATAGGTTCCGGTGACGTGCGCCGCGAGTTTGACCTCGCCGACGAAATCACCTCGGCCCTGTGGGTCCACAGCGAGACCGCTCACGCCGGCTGCCGGCTCCCGGTCCTCTGAATGGGTTCCTATTGGATAAACGCCCTCAAGGCTCCGGGTTGGAAAGCATGGCTCGCAGTCGCTGTCGGAGGCCTGGCAGGAACTGAACTCCGGTACGGGCTGGGTCTGCTGTTCCCCGAGCACCCGGGATCCCTTCCTTGGACAACCCTGGCCATCAATGTAGGCGGCAGCTTTATCCTGGCCCTCCTGACTACATTGTGGATAGCCCGTCCGCGGACATCTTTTTGGCTCAGGGCAGGGCTAGGTCCGGGCATCCTGGGTTCCTTCACCACGTTCTCCGCTGTTGTTTTCGCCCTCGACAGGCAGATCCGCGACGGGCAGCATTCACTGTGGGTTCTCTACCTCGGGCTGTCCCTTATCCTCGGGCTTGGCGCCGCCGCGGCCGGATGGAAGGCCGGTAAGGCCGCCGCTGACTTCACCGGAGGGGCGCAATGACCGCTGCGCTGCTCGTTGGGTTTTTCGGTGTAGCGGGCGCCCTTCTCCGCTTCGCTGTTGACACTTTGTTTGCCCACCGCGCCGCTTCCCGCTCCCATTGGCCCTGGGCTACCTTCCTGGTAAATGTGACGGGCTCCCTCATCATCGGCCTGTCCCTGGGAATCAGCGGCCGGCTGGGGTTGGGTCCCGAGCTGCAGACAGGCTTGGCCACTGGCCTTGCAGGGGGCTTGACCACTTTCAGTTCATGGACGACGGCGACCGTCCGGTTGGTGAGCGAACAGCGCTTTGGAGCTGCTTTCCTGAACATAACCGCCAATCTGCTCGCCGGACTGGCTGCTGCCGGGGTCGGGATTGTCCTGGCTGGCTGAGAAGTGATCGGGACACCCCGGACTCACGTAAAGTTGACTGTGATGATGAGCAGACGCGACGCCGCAATAGCCCTGGACGTTCCCCTTGAAATGGCCCAGCGCCACGGCATTCCCTCCCGGCTTTCGGAGGCGGAGCTGCGTGAAATACTCGACAACCCGCCGCCGTGGCTGGTGCAATCCCGAGCCAACCGAACAGGAAAGCGGCCGGTGTGGGTTCATCTTCAGTGCGATGTCTGTGGATATTCCGAGGCCGCGCGGCCCAAGAAATGGTGGCCGGACTTCACATACGTCAGCTGCGCCCACCACAGCCCGGGTGAGGTGCCGCCACCCGCGCCCGGTTTCGTAAGGAGCGAGTTCGATGGCATCGGGACGCGCTTCGTCGGCATTGCCGACGTCAACCCGTCTGAATAGAACCGAACGGCATCAGCCGGCGTCGGTCATTTCCTCTGGCACCGCAACGAGATGCTGTTCCCTTCCATCCCGGAGTACCACCAGGTCCAGCGGCGCCCCGATCGCCTCAGCAAACATCAGCTTTTGAAGGCTTTCGGCATTGGACACAGACTTCTTGCCCACACTGAGGAGCACGTCAGAGGGCTGCACCCCCGCGCGTTCGGCCGGTGAGTCCGGGAGTACTTCGACGATTCGCAAGCCTTCCCGTTTACCGGTCCTCATGACCGCGCTCACGGGAAGCTGTACGGGCGTGCTGACCAGGCCCAGGTATGCGCGGCGAACCCGGCCATCCGTGAGCAGGGACGAAATGATGCGCCGGGACGTGGCGTTGATCGGGATCGCCAGTCCCAGGCCCGCACCGGCTACGGCGGTATTGATGCCCACAATCCTGCTGTGCGCGTCAGCCAGCGCGCCTCCCGAACTTCCGGAGTTGAGTGCGGCATCTGTCTGAATGACATCTTCAATCACTCGGCGGTTGCGCCCCGCCCAGATGGGTATGGACCGTCCCAGTCCGCTCACGACCCCTGCAGTCACGGAGCCTGCCAAACCCAACGGGTTTCCGACAGCCACTACGAGCTGTCCGACCTTCAAGGTCTCTGCATCCCCGAAATCCGCCGGTGGAGCGGCCGGCGCCCTGCCTCTCACGATGGCGAGGTCGGAGAGACGGTCTGCTCCCACTATTTCGATCTCCGTTTTGCTGCCATCCGTAAAGACTGCCTGGCCAGTCTGCGTGCCGCTGACCACATGGGCATTGGTTAGCAAATACCCGTCCGAGGTGAAGAGGACTGCAGAACCGGCACCGACCCGGAACCTGCCGGATCTTCCTTTACCTGTCATTTCAATGGCGGCCACATGGGGTGTCACTGTCTCTGCCACGCGGATCACAGTGGCGGAGTAGGAATCGAGCGGATCCTCCGATCCCTCGCCCGTGTCCGGATTTGGATGGATAACCGATGCCACAGCGCACCTCCCTAAGACTCGCCTTATCTAATTCAACGACGATCAGGGCTTGCGTAGTCCAGCCCGTTCTACGCCCAAAGTGAAACTCTCCGAAGTGGGCGCTCTCACCGGCGCGCGACCATCCGCAGCATGTATGTCTGCTATCCGGGCAAACAAAAACACCCCGGTCCGAAGACCGGGGTGTTAGCGATGACCCGACGTCCGTAAAGAACGTCTCGACTCATCACATATGTGGAGATGGGGGGAATTGAACCCCCGTCCGATGTCGTGTTGTCAGGGCTTCTCCGGGCGCAGTTTGCGGCGGATTTTCTCGGCCCCAGCTCTCTTGCAAACAAGTAGCTGATCCGGGCCCAGTCATCTAAGAGTCCCGTTTACCCCGATGACGGAGGCAAACAGCAGTGGCTATCTAAATGACGCCAGCATCCGGGGCAATAGCAACCTCGGGCTGACGGACTGTCTTACTGCTTAGGCAGCAAGAGCGAAGTCAGTGCGTTTTGATTCGGCACTTATTGGTTTGCAGACAGCGTTTACGAGATAATTCTGCATCCTCGGCCCGCTTCACCTGTCGCGACTAACATCGTCGAAACCGATCATCCCCATATTTTGTTTTCAAACCCGGTCAGGTTCTTCGCGGAATCCGCTCCGATCTTCCCGGACTACCAATAGTAACGCACCTTTCGTCCGAATGATTCCCGACGGCGGTGCAACGCACCACTGCCTCGGACGAAGCATCCAAGACCAGGACTAGCGGCGGTTCCTGGAGCGCATTTCCCGCAGTGCCTCACGCGTGTCCTGCTGTTCGCGGAGGGTCTGACGCTTGTCGTATTCCTTTTTACCCTTGGCGATAGCAATCTCCACCTTTGCCCGGCCGTCCAGGAAGTACAGCTGGAGCGGCACAATGGTGAACCCCGACTCGCGGATCTTGTGGGAGATCTTGACGAGTTCCTCGCGATGCAACAGGAGCTTACGGCGCCTGCGCGCGGCATGGTTGGTCCAGCTGCCCTGGTGGTACTCCGGGATGTGGATGCCCTCCATCCAGAGTTCGTCGTTATAGAACGTACAGAACCCGTCCACCATGGAGGCATGGCCCTCCCGTAGGGACTTAACCTCTGTTCCCATCAGGGCAATCCCGGCCTCATAGGTATCCAGGACATGGTAATCGTGCCGGGCCTTGCGGTTGGTGGCCACTATCTTGCGGCCACTTTCTTTAGGCACGGTAGAACTCCTCAGATCTAGTATTTTGCACAAACTTCACGGGGTGGGCTGCGGCCCGGGCACCGGCTGCGTAGCGGGCGTGAAGTCCTTCCAGTGTACGGCAGAGCGGACGGGCATTTCAGGTGACGGGATTTGAGCCTAGAGCAGGTTCATGGGGTCCACTGCTGCGCCGTTCAACCACGTTTCGAAGTGCGAATGGCAGCCGGTTGAATTGCCTGTGGTGCCCGAGTAAGCAATGAGCTGACCCTGGCTGACTTGCTGGCCTTCTGACACAACCACGCTGCTGTTGTGGTAATAGATCGTTGTTAGTGAGTTGCCCTGCACCACACCATGCGAAATCTTGACGTGATTGCCGCCGCCGTCGTTTCCCCAGCCGGCTGCAAAAACTGTACCGCCAGCCGCTGCGTACACGGGGGTGCCGCAGCCGGCCCCGAAGTCGATTCCGGTGTGCATATAGCCGCCGGTTCCGTAGAAGTCGACCGTTCCAGGAGGAGTGGCCCGCCAACCAAATCCTGAGGTGATGGGTACTCCCCCGGAGAAAGGAGACCTGAGACCAAAGGCTGACGGTGATCCCTGGACGGGGACGTAGGGCTGGACTACCTGACCCTGGGCCCGCGCAGCAGCGGCAGCGGCTTCGGCGATCCGGCGCTGTTCAGCCTCCCAGGCCTCGCGCAGCTTCCGGTCCCGCTCGGCGATTTCGTTGGCTACTGCGTTCTGTTGGGCCTGTACCTTCGACAACTGCTGCTGGATACCTGGCTTTGCCGCCTGCAGCTCAGCATTGAGCCGCGTGGTGTCAGCGATGAGCTTGTCCACCTGTTCCTTCTTGGCGGCAGCCTCGTCACGGGCAGCTTTTTCCCGCTCCAGGGCAGCGTCTGCCTTGGCTTTAAGATCTTTGATCTCAGCTTCGACCGCTTGCAGGCGCGCTTGCGAATTCACGTTGGTGGCGTTCTGCTGGCTGAGCTTGTCCATAGCGGAGTTTTGACTCCGCATGGCCTGGTCGGCCAGGTCGATCGTGTCGGTCAGGCTTGTCCCGCTGTTCGCGCCCAACAGCAGGGTGAGGTTTGAGGGCACACCGCCCGATTTATAGGCCTGCGTTGCGATCTGTCCGATGAGCTTCTTTGTGTCGGCGATCTTTTTCTTATCGCTCTCCAGTTGCTCAGTGATCTTCGCCTTGTTTTGCTGGGCGAGATCCACCCTCGCGGCAAGTGCCTCAACCTCTTTTACCGCGCTTGCTACCCTGCCCTGTGCTTCAAGCAAGGCCTGCTGCGCCCCCGGAAGCTGTCCTTGATAAATAACCAGTTCTCCAGCTGCCTGCGCTATGCGCGCGTCAACGAACTCCAGCGATTGTTGAACACGGGCCGCCTCAGCTTCCAACGCTGCCTGCTGGTCCTCAAGGTTGTCAGCCAAGGCTGCGGGTGCAGACGTCGCCAGGCTCGAGCACAGTACCAGGGCCAGGGCAGCGCTTATGACGCGAGCTCGGTATCGGGCCTTGGCCGGGATTGAGATTCTGTTCATTGACGTCATGAGCTTTCCTTTGGAGTACGCACAGCCTAAACGCGCAAATATCTGCGTAGGGTCAAGAGAGACGAAATTCCCGCCAAGATTACACCCAGTGCGAAAAGCGCGGGAACCAGGACAAGGGTCTGACCCGGTGAAATGAAAGGCGTGTCCTGAAATTGCTTTGATAAGTCGCCAAGGAAGAAATAGGAGACGGCCCAAAGCGTCCCGGAAGCCAACGCGGCCCCAATAAGGGCCGCGATGACTCCCTCCAGAATGAAGGGAAGTTGGATGACTGTCTTGGAAGCTCCAACCAACCGCATGATTCCCGTTTCACGGCGACGGCTGAAGGCGGACAGCCTGATAGTGGTGGCGATCAGCAGGATGGCGCAAACGATCATAACGGCCGCGATGACGACGGCAACCACGGATGCCCCGTTCATGACCGAGAAAAGCTGCTCGAGGATCTTACGCTGATCGATGACGCTTTCCACCCCTGGTTGGGAGGCAAATGTCTCGCTGATAATTTGATATTTCTCCGGATCCTTCATATTGATCCGGAAAGACGCAGGAAGCTGGTCTGGAGCCACTGAATCGACGATGGGAGAGTTGGAAAACTGCTCTTTGAAATGCCCGTAGGCGTCTTCTTTAGATTCAAACTGGAATTCATTGATGTACTGGGCTACGGCCGGGGACCGAAGCAAAGCTTCCAGGTTTTTCTGTTGCTCGTCAGTCACTGGACCGGAGGCACAGCCCGCAGCGGCGGAACCCTCGTTACACAGAAAGATGGCCACCTGGACTTTGTCGTACCAGTAGCCCTTCATCTGGTTGATCTGTAGTTGCAGCATGCCTGCGGCGCCAACAAAAGTCAGGGATATGAAGGTCACCAGGATGACAGAAATGACCATCGTGAGGTTACGCCGGAGGCCGCTGCCGATTTCGCTGAGGATGAATGCGAGCCTCACTGCATCGCCTCCCCTGAGGATGTGCCATCCGGGCTTACGCGTCCGGGTCCGGCCAGATCATCAATACCGCTGGCGTCCTTGAGCCGCCGCGATTGCCCGACAATCGGAATCATGGAGGTGTACAACGCCTTGGCCTCATCACGGATCACCACGCCGTTCCGGAGTTCCACCACACGCTTACGCATCTCGTTGACGATGTCGTCATCGTGAGTGGCCATCACTACCGTTGTGCCGTTCTGGTTGATCTTGTCCAGAACTCCCATGATTCCCATGGACGTCGTAGGGTCCAGGTTTCCGGTGGGCTCATCGGCCAGCAGGATCCCTGGGCGATTGACGACGGCGCGGGCGATGGCCACGCGCTGCTGCTCACCGCCGGAGAGTTCGTGGGGCATACGGCGCTCTTTGCCTTCCAGGCCCACAGTCTTGAGCACTTCGGGAACAGTCGCCCTGATGACGCTCCTGCTCTTACCGATGACCTGCATGGCAAACGCCACATTGGCGAAGACGTTCTTCTGGGGCAGAAGCCGGAAATCCTGGAAAACGACACCGATCCCGCGGCGAAGCCGGGGAACGCGCCAGCTGGAGATGTTGGCGACGTTCTGGCCCGCCACGTAGACGGCTCCTGACGTCGCACGGTCCTCTTTGAGGACAAGACGCAGGAACGTCGATTTCCCCGATCCGGAGGCGCCTACCAGGAACGCAAATTCACCGCGGTCGATTTCGAGCGTGATCGAATCCAGCGCGGGTCGCGCCTTTTGGTCGTACACCTTGGTGACATTTTCGAATCGGATCATGGCCCTAATTGCCCCGCAGCGCGTGGGCACACGGCTCACTTCTGCCGCCGGTGCACGGGCTTTCGGTTTGGGGGAAGTAGGGCTCCGGCTTCTCGACTATACGCACGGATATTCTGGAATTCCCGGGAATAGCGGGGCGTGTCGCTCGATTCCGACAAGCGGAGGGCCCCGATTGACGGCGGTTAGCCTACTTTTCTGCGTTGCGGTTGTCGGTACGCCAACGGATGCCGGCGTCAATGAAATCGTCGATCTCGCCGTCGAACACGGCAGAGGTGTTGCCCACCTCGTGCTCGGTCCGGAGGTCTTTGACCATCTGGTACGGGTTCAGGACATAGGAGCGCATCTGATCGCCCCACGAGGCCTTGACGTCGCCGGCGAGGGCCTTCTTTTCCGCATCCTCCTGAACCTTCTTCAAGAGGAGCAGCCGCGACTGCAAAACCCGTAGGGCCGCTGCCCGGTTCTGCAGCTGCGACTTTTCGTTCTGCATGGAAACCACGGTGCCGGTAGGAATGTGAGTGAGCCGAACGGCTGAGTCTGTCGTATTAACTGACTGCCCACCTGGACCAGAGGACCGGAAGACGTCGACGCGGATCTCGTTGTCCGGAATCTCGATCGAATCCGTTTGCTCGATCAGGGGGATGACTTCGACTGCTGCAAAGGAGGTCTGCCGGCGGCCCTGGTTATCGAAGGGACTGATGCGCACCAGCCTGTGTGTGCCGGCCTCCACGCTCAGGGTTCCAAACGCATAGGGAGCCTTCACTTCAAAGGTGGCCGACTTCAGGCCTGCTTCCTCCGCATAGGACGTGTCCATGACTGTCGTGGGGTATCCGTGGCGCTCCGCCCAGCGAAGGTACATGCGAAGGAGCATTTCGGCAAAGTCTGCGGCGTCCACTCCCCCCGCGCCGGAGCGAATGGTGACAACAGCTTCACGTTCGTCGTACTCACCCGAGAGGAGGGTGACCACTTCGAGTTCCTTGAGTGCTTTGCGGATGGATTCGAGTTCGGCGGCGGCTTCACCCATCGAGTCGGCGTCGTCCTCGTCCTGTCCCAGCTCTACCAGGACTTCAAGGTCGTCGATTCTGGAAGCCAGCGAGTTCAACCGTTCCAGCTCGGACTGCCGGTGGGAAAGCTTTGAGGTGATCACCTGGGCTGCAGCGGGATCGTCCCACAGATCAGGCTCACCTGCACGTTCACTGAGTTCAGCGATGTCTTCCTTGAGTGCTTCAATATCCGTGACATTCTCAATGGACGTGTAAATGGCGCGAAGAGCGCGGATTTCTGCAGAAAAATCAATTTGAGCCATGGTTCCTCCAGCCTACGCTATCGGCCTCGTCCACCAGCTTTGTGTTGCCTCAGCTCTGCTCTGCTTACCGGGCCAGTCTTGCCCGTGCAGTGGATTCGGCCTGGATTGCAATGCCATCGGGAACCAGGAAGTTGACTATGGGCGGATGGACAGCAGCACTCAGCACGACGACGGCGGTGGACCCGTCAGCGCTCCCGGTTGGCGGCTCGATGGCAAGACCGTCAAACCGGGTGAAGGCGTCATTTTGTGTCAGGTAGTCCATGACGACAGTCCGCACCCTTCCGCCGTTCAGCACGGCTGACGGCGTTCCCGCTTTGGTTTCCATCTGGCCCAGTGTGTAGCTGTCCGCAGCCGCCACCGAAGCCCCGTCAGCCATGGACAGCAGTTTCTTGTGTTCGATGTAAACGGTGGACACTGCCATGACAACCGAGGTGAGGAGAAGCGCCAGCAGGACGTAGCCGATGGTCAGCACCGTAATTTGACCGTCTTCAGGGTCAGGGGAGACGGGGTGCGTGCACTGGTGCTTCCGGCGCTGCCCATTCATCTGAACCTGCCGACGATTTGGGTAGCAGAGCCACTGAGCTCGCTGACAGTAAGCCCGAGTGAGTCGTTGAAGGGAACAAAAGGCAACGGGACGCTCAAATGGACGGTGACCGTAACGGCAGATCCGGCGGCCGAACAGTCGGCTGGTTGGCAAACAGTTTCCATGTGGGCGTTTGCCGCAGGATGTCCATGATCTGCGAGCGCCAGCATCACCGCTTGCTCAGCGGCAATGCGACCGCTTTCCGGATCAGCCTGCGCGACGAACACTTTCGCGGCCTGGTCTGCAGCACCCACTACGGCGAAGGATCCGCCCTGAATCTGGCCGACCGTGATGATGAAGTAGACCAGGGGCACCATCAGAAGTACGGCGAGGAACGTGAACTCGACCACCGCGCTCCCGCGTTCGGTGTCGTCATTTTGTCCGCCGTCGAGCGCCGAATCTTTAATGCACCAGTCCATGATGTACCGGACCGCACGGTCGCTCCGCCTCAGGAAATTCCGTACGTCATTGCTGGTTTCAGGGCTGCAGGGCTGCATGTCCTTTCACCTCCAGTGCTTCCCGGGGTCCGATCAGACCGATCACCGGAAGTGGTGCCTTGACCGTGACTTCAAGTGTCCGCAGCCCTTGGAAAGTGACTTCTGCCGTCGTCACGTCCTGCGCGAAATCCTCGTTTAATGCGCCCTCGATAAGGCTCCCCGTACGGTTTCGTGCATCATCAGCGTTTCTGTCTGCGAGCGTCCCGTATCTTGCTCCCGACGCGGCCGCATCGATGAGAGTGTTACGAACGTGGAGTATCAGTGCCAGTTGAATGATGGCCAGGAAAAACACCGTCAGCAGTCCACCGACCAGGACGAAATCAATCACAGCAGATCCCCGTTCCCGCCAGGAACTGTCCGCGCTCCTGGTGGCGTCCCCGGGCGGAGCGTCCGCAGGCACCAGGCTCCGCAGCCTCAACCCGGGCATCGCTACTTGGCGACCGTGTCCATCGCCTGATTGAACAGGCCTTCAAGCGCGGGTCCGGCGAGCGCCAAAAGCGCGGCCACCAGGACAGCAGACATGAGTGTGATCATCACCCAACCAGGGACGTCGCCGCGTTCCGGATTGTCCACGGCGGGAACTGACCGACGTCGGGATGGTTTCCGGTTGCTGAAGCCGTAACTTGCCACCAGCAGATTCCGGCGCATTTTATCGAGGCTCATAAGGTTTCCATTCTGTGCTGTCTCCGATTGACCCGGGGATCCGGCTCTTTTCCAAACATCCTCAAAGGCCCAGGCTGATTGCTGCGAGGCCTGGGAAAACTGCAAAAACCACTGTCAGCGGAAGCACGCCGAAGACCACCGGGACCATCATGGCGATCTCCTTTTTACCTGCCGCCTCCATCAGGTTGCGTTTGGCAGTGTCGCGTACGTCCTGGGCTTGGGCGCGCAGCACATCAGCCAGTGGCGTGCCCCGCTCCACCGCCACCACGATGCCATCCACGAACCGCACGAGGGGCCCCAAATCGGTTCGGGCCGAAAATTCCTGCAGCGCTTCGACCAGGGGCTTGCCTGCCCTCGTTTCGGCAAGTACCCGGCTGAATTCCTTGGACAATTCCCCGCTGGAGCTGCGGCAAACCCTGTCGAGCGCTCCGGAAGCGCTCTCCCCAGCGCTCACTGCAAGCGCCATCAACTCTGCAAGGCTGGGAAATTCCGCCATCATGCGGGACTCGCGGCTTTTGATTTGGACGCCGAGCCAATAGTCACGAAAAAGGAAGGCGCAAAGAGCGCTTCCCAGAACAGCAACAACGGAAAGGAAAGGAGAAAAGCTGCCATTCACAGCCACCGCGGCCACAAGGCCTGTGGCAATAAGGAACCCGCAGATAGCCCACAGCACCTGCTCCGCCCGAAAGTCCACAGTGGATTTATTGATACCGGCCTGCGTCATTCGACGGCTCAAGACGGACGAAGCCATGTTGAGCCTGTTGAGAGAAGCCAGGCCATCATGAACAAGCGGGCGGAAAATGCGATCCAATAATCCGAACGGAGAGATGCGCTGGCTGTCCGCCAGCAAAAGCCTGGACTCGACATTCTGGGATCTCAGCTGCGGCTCAATGCGTTCCAGAAACGTCGGCGGCCGCATAAAGGGAAGACGAGCCAAAAGCAACCACAGCCCGGCACCAAGCACCGATCCACAAACGAGCGCACTCGCTGACAGCACCGTCATCTCAGAACGCGTTCGTCTTGAGGCAGTGCCCCGATCCGCAGCATGATCGAATAACACACCACAGATACGACGAGGCCGCCTAAAAGCACCGCCGCGCCGAGCGGCGTGTTGTAGGCGGCGACAGCTTCGGGCCGGCTTGCCAACAGCACCATAACAATCCAGGGTGCGGCCACGGCCAACCGTGCCGCATTCACAGTCCAGGATTGTCTGGCTTCCAGCTCGCTGCGCGTTCGCGCACTCTCACGCAGGAACTCGGACAAAGTCCCCAGGAGCCGGCCGAGGTCCGATCCTCCCACGTCGCGTGTGAGCCTGAGGGCCTCAACTATCCGATCTGCGACCGGGTCGGCGAGCCTGTCTTTCAGCCGGTTAAGTGCAGGATCAAACTGGCCACCCGAACGATAATCGGCTCCGAAGTCACGGAAAAGGTGACGGAGTTCTTCGGGTCCCTTATCGCCTAGCTGGATCAAGGCCTCGGGGAGCGACAGTCCTGCCCGGATGGCCGAGCGCAAGTGGTCAACTACATCCGGCCAAAGCTGTCGCAGGACAGCCGTTCGCTTGAGCGCCCGCCACCTGACCAGGGCAACGGGAAACCATCCTCCGAAAAGGCCAAAGCAGCACGAGATCGGCATCGAGCGCGTCACAACGAAGAACACCAAAGCAACGAAAACCGCAAGTCCAAAACAGGTCGTTATCAGCCCAAGCCCTGACACCTTCTCAATCCCTGCATTTCTGAGCAGGTCGTCTAAACGGCTGGCCCTGGGCAGACGTGCCGCCCGCCCTCCGGATTCTTCCCATGCAGACCACCAGACAAGGAACAAACCAGCACCGGCCAGCACCCCCAGAAGCGGTGCCATCAGCTCGCCTCCAACAATGCCGAGACATCGTAGCCGGCACGAGCAAACTTTTCCGCAGAAGGTATCGAGTTGGGCCGCGGCTGAAGCTGGCCGTCGACCACTGCGAAAACCATGGAGGACTCTATGACTCCGTTTTCCACCCTCCGGCCCAAAGACAATATCTCCGTGACCTGCCTCCGGCCATTGGCCTGGCGGCTGCAGTGCACAACAAGGTCGATACAGGACGCCACTGTCGGAACCACAAATGCGCTGGAAATGTTTTCGCCCGCTAATAGTGGCAGCGTGCAGATCTTAGTTACAGCGTCGTGAGCTGAGTTGGCATGGACTGTGCACATTCCAGGAAGCCCTGAATTGAGTGCTATGAGCATGTCCAGGCTTTCTGCCTCCCTGACCTCGCCGACGACCAGCCTGTCCGGCCGCATACGAAGTGCTTCCTTTACCAGACGGCGCAAAGGAATTTCGCCCTCCCCTTCAAGGTTCGGTTGACGGCATTGCAGTCCAACAACATCCCGGAGCGGGAACTGCAGCTCGAAGATCTCCTCCACGGTGATCACGCGTTCACGTGTTCCAATGCTTGCAGCGAGACAGTTGAGCATAGTTGTCTTGCCCGCTTGCGTTGCGCCCGAGACGAGAATGTTCAAGCCGCTTGAAACTGCGGCGCCAAGAAAACGTGCTGACTGGGGAGTCAGGGTGCCAAGATCAACCAGATGCTCCAGTCTGCTTGCCTTGACGATGAACTTTCGGATATTGATAGCCCAATGCCTTCGAGTCACGTCAGGAATTACGACGTGGAGTCGGGATCCATCAGGAAGCGCGGCATCAACAAACGGTGACGACATGTCCAGTCGTCGGCCGGAGCTCTTCAACATCCGCTCGACAAGGTCCTTGACCTGCTGGTCGGAGAGGCTGAGGGATGTCAGCTCCGATTCACCATTGCGCGCCACGAAAATCTCGTTAGGGGCATTGAGCCAGATTTCCTCGATGGTGGGATCGTCCAGCAATGGCTGCAACGTCCCGAAACCGGCTACTGCATCAAATACAAAACGCCTGGCCGTATCCAGAGACCCAATCGGTGGCAACGGTCCCATGAGCGCCCGCTCGTCATAATCAGAGACAGCCGCCTCTACGAGCCTGCGGACTTCGCCCGCCTGCCGCAGCGGGTCCAGTCCCCTTCGGCGAATAAGCTCCCGTACTTCATCCTCGACGATCTGGACCGCGTCCATATATTCCCCAATACGTCTGCCACCCCCGGCTGAGGCAGTGCAATTGGCTTAAAGCTAGAGGAGGCTACACCTGTCAGCCAAGTCACAAGCCGCATCTGTGGAAAACCTCCTCGAAAGGTGCAGTCCCAGAAGGAAGAAGATTTGTCGATTCGGGCGTTAGCCGGCGTCGGAATAGCCCTGAGGATTGTTGCTTTGCCAGCGCCAGTGGTCTTCGCACATATTTTGAAGATTGCGCCGCGCTGACCAGCCCAGATCGGCCAGAGCTGCGGACGGGTCTGCATAGCTGACGGCAGAATCACCGGGGCGCCGTGCGGCGAATTCGTAAGGCACCTGATGCCCGGCTGCCAGGCCGAAGGCCTCAATCACCTCAAGTACAGAAGAGCCTTTGCCGGTCCCGAGGTTCCAGCGGAAAACACCCTTCTTTCCGTCGAGGTAACCGAGGGCAGCCAGGTGCCCGGCGGCCAGGTCCATGACATGAATATAATCCCGCACTCCAGTGCCATCCGGTGTTGAATAGTCGTTGCCGAATACCAGCACTTTCTCCCGGCGGCCAACGGCGACCTGGGCAACAAAAGGCAGCAGATTGTTTGGAACACCTTGCGGGTCTTCCCCTATCAGCCCGGATTCATGCGCACCAACGGGATTGAAGTAACGGAGCAAGGCAATGCTCCATCTCCCGTCCGCGGCGCCCAGATCAGCGAGGATATCCTCAATCTGCTCTTTTGTGCGGCCATATGGATTTGTCGCATCGAGCGGAGCCTTTTCAACGAGCGGAACATCCTCGGAGGCCCCGTAAACCGTCGCTGACGAGCTGAAAACGAGGGTACGCACTCCGGCGGCGTCCATGCTGTGGAGCAGGTTGAGAGTGCCCACAACGTTGTTTTGGTAATACATCAGCGGCTTCTCAACAGACTCGCCCACGGCTTTCAGACCCGCAAAGTGGATAACGGCGTCGAACGCGCCTTCAGCAAAGATCCGGTCGACGGCGCCCGCATCAAGCAAGTCAATCTGCCTGAAGTCGACCGTTTTTCCGGTCAGCTTTTCAACCCTCCTGATCGACTCCGGATTCGAATTCACAAGGTTGTCGAGCACGACGACCTCATGGCCCTCCTCAAGAAGACAGAGCGTCGTGTGGGATCCTATGTACCCGGCGCCGCCGGTAACCAATACCTTCATAGTGACTAGCATAGGTGGCGCCGTCGACGGCCACGAAAACCTCTCGGCGGACAGCAAATGACAAAGCTGAATAGGCCCCAACCCCAACTGCAACTCTGGCACCATAGGGCACAGCAGTGTTAGGGTGAGCGTCCGGACATCACTCGCCCGGGATAGACACTAGAGGCCGGATCCAGCATCCGTGCCTGAAGAGTACGGCGTTGATCCGGAGTAAAGCATGAAATGGATCCCAGTCAGGGCGCAGGATAACCGCAGGGCAGCGACAACGGCCTTCCTCTTGTCGATTGCGCTGTTAGCCGGGGCCTTCACCATGCAGCCGGCTGCCGCCGTCGAACCGGAACCCTCAGCTGCAACTGCCACGCCGACACCAACACCAAGTCCAACATCCACGGCGACACTGAGCGATCCTTCGGCTTCGGGCCCGCCCGATGCATCTCAAACCACCCTGGCCGAGGTGGTCGCCAACGGCGGCGCTGAGATGGGACAACGTTCTGCCCGCGTAACCGGCGCTGTTGTCGATCCGACTGGCCCGAAAAGTACCTTATCGACGGAATCATTGGTCACACAGGGCACCTGGAGTCCGACCTTTGGCGTGCAGGGCCTGGACGTTAGTGCCCACCAGCCCAGCGTCGACTGGCAACATCAATGGAACCTGGGGTCTCGATTCGCGTACGTCAAAGCGACTGAGGGCAACTACTACGCCAGTGAGACGTACGGATCACAATACGCGGGATCACGGAACGTAGGGATGATCCGGGGCGCCTACCATTTCGCCATCCCCAACTGGTCTTCAGGGGCCGACCAGGCACGGTACTTCGTGCGAAACGGTGGCGGTTGGACCCCCGACGGCTACACTCTCCCGCCGGTGCTTGACTTCGAGTTCAACCCCTACCAAGGCCGCACCATCAGCGGGTTCTACTTTGGCAACACCTGTTATGACATGTCGCCGGCGCAGCTCATAGCTTGGGTCCAAGAATTCGGCAACACCGTCCGTTCCATGACCGGCCGGCTTCCTGTTATCTACACCAACACCAATTGGTGGAATCAGTGCACTGGCGGTGCGCAGGGGTTCGGCGACTATCCGCTGTGGGTAGCCGCCTATCCAAATAGTCCAACGAACGACGCCGGCCCCATTCCCTCCAGCTGGAGCAGTTACAGCATCTGGCAATACAGCAGCACCGGCCCGATGGCTGGGGACTCCAACGTTTGGAACGGGTCGTATCAGGATCTGCAGACTTTCGCCCAGAACTTCCAGGAACAGTTCCGCGCCACCGCGGAGTACTGGGGGCTTGGCACCCCTGTCAGCAAAATCGTTTGCGGCCTGGTCAGGGACGGCTGCCTGCAAGACTATGCTTACGCAACTATCTACCGATCCCAAGCGGGGGGTATAAAGGTAGTCGCCGACCCCATCAGGAAAGCCTGGTGGAATATACAAGGTCAGGGAGGCCCGCTGGGCTATCCGGTGTCCCCTCAGACGTGTGGGCTGGTGAGGGCCGGTTGTACGCAGGATTTTGAGTTCGGGTCGATGTACATCACGCCAACAGGCGCCGTTCGTCCTGTTGCAACGCCCGTCCGCAACAAATATTGGTCCCTGGGCGGCCAGAATTCTGTGGGCTACCCCTTAGCGAATGAGATTTGCGGCCTGACGGGCAACGGATGCGCGCAACAGTTTGAAGCCGGGAACATCTACCGCAGCGCCGCTACTTCACCGCGCGCCGTTCTGGGACCGCCCAAAGGGGTATGGGCAGCACTTGGAAACGAGAATGGGGTCCTTGGATACCCGAGCTCGGATTACACCTGTAATCAGATCAGGCAAGGGTGTGTCCAGGACTTCCAGGGGGGAAGCATCTACACATCAGTTGATGGCACCTTTCCTGTCAAGGGACAGACCCGATCCACCTATTGGGCCCTGGGCGGACCGGCGAGCCGGCTCGGATTTCCGGCCGGTTCCGAAATATGTGGGCTGCCGGGCGACGGCTGCCAGCAGAAGTTCCAGTTCGGTTCCATACTCAAGACTTCGGGCGGGAGGATGCTGGCAGTCTCAGGAGAGATCTCCCGGGCCTACGACTCTTTGGGCGGCCCCAAGGGCGTTTTGGGCTACCCGTCATCTGAACAGATCGGCCTTAGCGCCGGCGGCCTCCAACAGGATTTCGACGGGGGAAGCCTTTACTACTCAGCCGCCTCTGGAACGCATTCCGTCCTGCTTAGTGTCAGGACAACCTTCTGGCAGAGCGGGGGCCATGCCGGCCCACTTGGTTTCCCGACGTCGGATCTGCGCGGCGGCCTGATCCGCGGCGGCATGCAGCAGGACTTCCAAGGAGGAAGCCTATATGCGACGCCGAGCAATGGATTGCGCCGCATCCTTGGTCAGGCCAGAACGTTCTACTGGTCCAATGGCGGACAGGGTGGCGAACTTGGCTACCCGACCGGGGATGAAGCGTGCGGCCTCCCGGGGTTAACCTGCCAACAGAACTTTGAGACCGGGCAGATAGTGACTGCGAAGGACGGGCGATTCGTTGTTGCCGGGCGCTTCGGAAGCATGTGGCAGAAGCTTGGCGGGCTCTACAGTTACCTGGGTTCGCCTGTTGACTCAAGGGTGTGCGGCCTGGTCGGCAGCGGTTGCAAACAGAGCTTCCAGACCGGGGCCATCTTCGATTCACCTGCCGCAGGAACGCATGCAACCGGCGGCGCCATCGGGACGCTGTGGGGGGCACATGGCGCGGAGTCAGGCCGTTTGGGCTATCCCACAACAGACCTCCTGTGTTCCGGAGAGGTGTGCACCCAGTCGTTCCAGGGTGGATCCATCCGCTGGACGCCGTCTACGGGGGCTTATTTCGGATAGTAGGCTGGAAGCGTACCCAGAACTGCTGCAGGTCAAGGCTTTCCTGCAGCCGAAAGGACCGACGCTTTGACGAACACCGAACCACTGGCTGATCAGCCGTTCCCTCTTCACGTCGGATTTGTGGTCAACAATTTTCCCCCGCACGTCGGGGGCGTTGAACAGCACGTTTTGGCCTTGGCCAAGGAGCTCGTGAATCTCGGTGCGAAGGTCACTGTTGCCACCCTCGGCCCTGTCCACGGCAGGGAGACGTTCCCCGGTATGGAGATCATTGAAGTGGCGGGAACCCCAGCCATCGGCGGGGTCTTGTCATGGCCATTTCCCGGGGCAACCCGCAAAATGACACGTCTTTTCCGCGACAAGGGAGTGAACGTGATCTCCGTCCACACCCGGTTCTTTCCTTTCACATTCATCGGAATCCGGATTGCCCGCCGCTTGGGGGCTCCTGTAATCCTTACAGAGCACGGCTCAGATTTCGTGCGCGGTGTCTCCCCACTTGTGGCAGCAGGCAGCCGGCTGGTTGATGTTACGTTCGGACGATACAGCCTGCGCCGCGCAAGCCTGGTCCTGGCCATATCATCAGCTACGGAGCCTTTTGTCAGGCGCTTGGCGAACGTACCCAGCACCTTGTTCTTCAACGCTATTCACACTAAGGTCTTCCGCCCTGCCGAACAATCCTTGGAGGCGCCGCGGAAGCTCGTTTTTCTCGGCCGGCTCGTCCCCGGAAAAGGCTGGGAGCGCGTGATAGACGTTGCCTCGGAACTTGCCGATAAATATCCGGACCTTGAGACGCACATTGTCGGCGACGGAACCGATCGGGAACGAGTAGAACAGTATGCGCGTGCCTCCGCAGCAGGGGACAGTATTACCGTTCACGGTTTCATGAATTCCAGCCAGTTCCGGGAAATCCTCAAAGACAGTATTCTCCTAAATCCGACGACCTTGGCTGAAGGGTTCCAAACGACGCTCCTTGAGGCAATTGCGGCGGGAGCATCCGTTGTCAGCACACGTCAGGCCGCTGCGGAGTTCTTAGCCTCACTGGGTGCCCCCGTCATCCTGCGCGATGCTGCTGACGAAGCAGGCTGGGCTGATGCCGTCAAGCAATTGCTCGGGAGCCCCGCACCCCGGATAGACGACTCACTTCTGGAAAAATTCGACTGGGGTGAGAGGGCCCGGGAGTACCAGACTTTGGCATCGGAGCTGGCCCAGGGATCGAGGTAGGAACCCATGCGATCCAAGCTCTCAGTGCTGGCTTCGGTATTTTTTGGCGCCGTCAGCAATTCGGCGGTTCCCATCAGCGCACTCCTCCTGATGAGCCGCGCGGATTTTGGTATTTTTTCTATCGTCTACCTGATCTTCGCTCTCGGATGGTCCCTCGCGCTCTCCCTCGTTTGTGACTCTTGGTCCCGCACCAAGGATCAAGGCGCTGACCGGGACACATTCCGCTGGGTCCAGTTGCAGTTGGCAATCCTCGTTGGACTCGTCGGTGGAACAGTTGCGGGCGGGCTCTTCCAGGACGGCTGGCTGGGCTTTGTGGCTGGTGTTGCAGTCCTCGCCACGCTCTACAGGGTGGGCAGCCGCTATCAGGAGACGGTTTTGGGCGGAGCCGCGAAATCCCTGATGTCGGACGCCACGACAGTCGTTACGCTTGTGGCAGGCGTAGTCATCTTTAGGCTGGCCCTTCTCGACTGGACTCCTGCCATCACGTACGCTTGGGCCCTCAGTGGTCTGGCCGGAAGCGCGTTTTACGGCCTCCGCCCGCGTTCAGCCAGCTACGGCCTACTCACGTGGGTCAAAGTGAGGCGTGAGACCATCAAGCCGTTGCTGGGCGACTCACTGCTGATGGACGCCGGAGCGAGCTGGGCGCCACTAGCGATTGCACCATTCATGAGCGTCACGTCGTATGCCACCTACCGTGCTGTTTCGAGCGTGGCCACACCCGTGCAATTCGTTCTGGATCCCCTGAGGCCGGCCCTCTCAGTCCTCTCTCCGAGGCGCACGTCCAGCGGCAGATGGATCGTCTCCGTCCTGCTTGCCGGCACGTTTATGGCTGCGGTTTGCTGGTCAGTTCTGGTCCTGGTGGTTGGCCCGCTCAAGATCGGCGGAGAGACTCTCGTTGCTCTCGTCGAATTCGCGACGCCCACGTCCGTCTTCGTACTAGCGAACTTCATCGGCCACTTTTACTACATCTCAGCCCGATCCCATGCCAGTCACCGAAGGTTGCTCCAAGGGAGAATCTTCCAAACGATTGTCTCTATTGCACTGCCGTTCGCAGGGCTGGCGGCACTTGGCCTGGCGGGAGCGATTTGGGGTTTTGCAATAGCAGCGTTGTGTTCCGGCCTGCTCTGGCTGCGCCTCGCCGGGCTGGTGGCTCGCGATGGAAGTGTGGCAGAGGCTGCGCCTTCTAGGGCTTGAGGCCGATCGTTTCGCGCCAGACGCTGGCCCAGGCGGCGAAGCTGTACTTCTCCACAACGACCTCATGCGCACGGTTTCCAAGGTCCTTGCGCTCGGTCTCACTGGAACGAATGAAGTCCAGGATGTCTGACTTCCACTGCTCCTGGCTGCTCGGCGCCGCGGCTCCCATTTGATTCAAAACGAGGCGATTCGTGCCGACAGGGCTTCCCATAACCGGCAATGCTGCCGCACCATATTGCAGGATCTTGTACGCGCACTTACCGCGGGTGAACGCGTTGTCGGGCAAGGGCATAATTCCCAGGTCCGCCGAGGCCATGTGCTTTCCGAAGGTGGCCGCAGACCACGGAATCCGCTCTATGATCGCATCCAACGGACCAAAACTGCGGTCCCCTGCGCTGACCACCTGAAGCTTGATCGGGATTTTCCGGTTGACGTCCAACAAGGGCTCCGCGAGTTCCTGCAAGAACGGCTCCGTTGCCGGTGAGCCCATCCAGAGGAGAACCGGCACCTCATTGAGCGCGTAACTGGTCTTCCGGGCATAGTCGTCCGGATTGACACAGCTCGGAATCATGGTCACGGAGGAATTGTGCTTCGCGGACTCCTCAGCCAGCCAATCGTTGCCTGCAATGACGCGGTCGGCGGCCGTGACTGATCGAACCCAGATCTTGTCTTTGGGATAAAGGTTGTAAGGGAACGGGGCCGCGTTGTGGAAAATGGCATCGTCGAAGTCGTACACCGAAAGTGCGGCGTTTCGAAGAAGCTTGGTTTCGATGCCACCGTTGCTCAGCGGTGACGCCTCCCGGCTCAGTAGCAGGGTATCGGTGGAGGCGCACCCCGCCAGCTTCCTGAGCTCCAACTCTGCACGGACAACAGCAGGAATATTCTGGGCGAGGGTAGTGAAGCTGTTGTTCGCTCCCCCGACATAGTCAAAGTTCCGGGAGGGTGAAATCCCCAGATATGTTAACCAGTCATGAATGCGTACCCGGGCGCTGCTGCCGCTGGGGCCATAGGAAGCAACTGTAATCATACGGCGGTTTTTTTCTCCCAAGGCTTTTCAGCTTCGTCGATGGCGATCCGGCGAGCGAGCTTGGTAAGAGCGGTTTCCTGATGGCGGAACCGTTGATACGTCGTCGACATAAAGACGAAGAAGCTGACAATGGTGGCGTAGAGAACCAAGTCAGTGCCACGGCCGACCCCGAATGCGTGGGCGACGTTAGTAAGAATTTCCGGAAAGAAAATTGATAATGCAGCTGCGACGGCGAACGTGAGAAGGAGAATCCGTCGTATGGCCAAATGCCGTGCATTTGAACCACCGCGCATCAACACCAGCGACGCGAGTATAACCGAAAGAACAAGGACGATCTGAACTACGATAATCAAGGAAATCTCACTTTACTTCAGCAGCAGTTCGGCCAGTATGTTTACGGAGTTCAGCAGCGACTGCCCCTTGGCTTTGGAGTAGTCCGTGTAGATTATTTCGACTGGATGCTCGACGTAACGAGGTTGCATCTTGGCGATCTGATGCACGAATTCGGAAGCGTGCGCCATCCGGTTCTGTGTCAGATCTATTCGAGATGCCACGTGCCTGTTGAAAGCCCGGAGGCCGTTATGGGCATCGGACAGGTCCATCCCGGTGGAGATGCGCATCTGGGCAGCTGCTGTCCTGAGGACCAGGCGTTTCGCAGGCGTCAGCTTTGTCCGGTCATCGAGGAACCGGGATCCCAGGACAATGTCCGCTTCACCATTCTGGATCCGTTCCACCATCAGCTGGGCGTCAGAGACACGGTGTTGTCCATCCGCGTCGAACGTTACAACAGTCTCCATCTGCGGATCCTGGAGTGCGTAGGAGATACCTGTCTGAAGCGCGGCGCCCTGACCCAGGTTTATGGGGTGCTGAACGACAGTCGCCCCGGCCGCCGCCGCAACCTCGGGTGAGCCGTCAGAGCTTCCGTCATCGATGCAGACGACGTTCGGGAAAACCGGCAGAAGGCCCTCGATTACGGATCCGACCACCGTGGCCTCGTTGTACATTGGTATAAGTATCCAGGTTCGACTCACGGGTCCAATTATTGCATGACTTCTGAGACCACTTTTCGCGGTGCGCGCCTATCTGTCGGCCGCCAGGTACTCCCTCAGGCGCTTTGCACCCTCCCCGGGGAAGAAGCCTGTGGACTGGATGCGGTCCAGCGACAGCGTACTGTTGCGGGGGCGAGGAGCGGCTTTTGAGCCTTTGAGATAGTCGTCGCTGCTCACTCCGGTGATGCTGTCCCGGCTTCGGCCGCAGAACTCGAAGACGTCACCGGCAATATCAGCCCAACTCTGCGGTGGACCATCACTGCTGAGGTTGTAGGTTCCGAATTCGGACTCCGTGTCGAGAAGGTGCCTGATGCCGGCGGCGATGTCCTGCGTGAAGCTGAGCCTGCCGAACTGATCATTTACAACGCGCGGTTCCACACCGCGTTCTGCGAGGGTGGCCATCGTCCGCACGAAATTGCTTCCCTCGCCGATGACCCAGCTGGTTCGGATGATGTAGTGACGCGGGACCATGCCTGCTGCTGCGTCGCCCGCTGCCTTGGTCTGGCCATAAACACCCAGAGGACTGGGAACCTCGTCCTCGGAGTGCACTTCCTTCGAACCGTCGAAAACATAATCTGAAGAAATATGAACAAGCGTCAATCCGTATTCAATCGCGACGGCGGCCAGCCTGGCGACGCTGCTGACGTTCGTTTGCCAGGCCGCGGCCCGGCCAGCCGGCGTTTCCGCCAGATCAACTGCCGTGTAGGCAGCTGCGTTGATGATGGTCGAGTAGCCCTTCCAATTCCGTGACTTCAGCGCCGATTCATTGGAGATATCCAGGTCCTTGCGCGTTGCAAACTCAACCCGGGGGTCGCCGTCGTAAAGTTCCCGCAGCGCCTTCCCCAATTGTCCGTCCGACCCCAGGACGAGGATCTTTTGTCCAGCCATGGGCTTGACCTCATCCAGGAAGGGATGGTTCTTGTCCTTTTCGGACAGCTCAGCCCGCTCGAGGGGAATGGGCCAGGGAATATCGGCTGTAGCATCAGCCAGATTGAGGAACGTGTACTGGCTCTGGGCCGCCTCGCTCCAATGATCGTTCACCAGATAGGTATAGGCAGTCTTGTCTTCGAGAGTTTGGAATGAATTGCCAACTCCCCGTGGAACAAAGATCGCGCGGCTGGGATCAAGTTCCGTGCAGAAGACCTTGCCGAAGCTCGGTCCTTCGCGCAAGTCCACCCATGCACCGAATATGCGTCCTGCCGCCACGGAAATGAACTTGTCCCAGGGCTCCGCATGGATGCCGCGCGTCGTTCCGGTCTTCTCATTGAAGGAGATGTTGTTCTGGACCGGCGAAAAATCGGGTAACCCCAGGGCCAGCATCTTTTCCCGCTGCCAGTTCTCCTTGAACCAGCCACGGTTGTCGCCGTGCACGGGAAGGTCATAAACAACAACGCCGGGGATGGGTGTTGGGGTTGCCTTGAGTGGTTTTGAAAACTCCAACGTCATCTTATTGGCCCTGCTGCCTGTATTTGGCTTCGGTAGCGGCCTTCTGTGGACGCCACCACGTCTCGTTGTCCCGATACCACCGGATGGTGTCCTCCAGCCCCGACTCGAAATCCGAAAATTGGGGGCTCCAGCCGAGTTCACGCCTCAGCTTGCTTGAGTCGATAGCGTAGCGGAGATCATGACCCGCGCGGTCGACCACGTGATCATAAGCATCAGGGGCCTGCCCCATGTGCTGCAGGATCAGCGCAACAACCTCCAGGTTGTTCTTTTCCCCATCCGCACCGATGAGGTATGTGTCGCCGATGACGCCTTTGTCAATGATGGCCAGCACGGCTGACGAGTGATCATCGGCGTGGATCCAGTCGCGAACGTTCTCACCCTTGCCATAGAGCTTCGGGCGTATTCCATCAATCACGTTCGTGATTTGGCGGGGAATGAACTTCTCGACGTGCTGGTAGGGGCCGTAATTGTTTGAGCAGTTACTGATGGTGGCCCGTAGTCCAAAGGACCTGACCCAAGCGCGGACCAGGAGATCCGATCCGGCCTTCGTGGAGGAGTACGGGCTGGACGGATTATAGGGAGTGTCCTCGTTGAAGCGTTCAGGATCGTCCAGCTCAAGGTCCCCATAGACCTCGTCTGTGGAAATGTGATGGAACCGCTTGTCGTGCTTCCGTGCTGCCTCGATCAGAGTGTACGTCCCGATAATGTTCGTATCCAGAAAGGGCCGGGGATCATGCAATGAGTTGTCATTATGCGATTCGGCGGCATAGTGCACAACAACGTCGTGTTCCGCCACCAATTGGTCCACAAGTGCTGCGTCCGCGATGTCACCTTTCACGAACCGAAAGCGGGAGGCCGGAAGATGCTTGATGGATTCCACATTGCCTGCATACGTAATTTTGTCCAGCACTGTGACGAAGCTGTCTGTGTGGGCCATAACGTAGTGGACAAAATTGGAACCGATGAAGCCGGCGCCGCCTGTGACAAGGAGTTTCTGCATGGGCTAAGCCTACCCACTGGTTTGGCGTAGCCGGGATTGCAGACGATGATAGAGGGCATGCGTGGAATAATCCTGGCCGGTGGCACCGGCTCCCGGCTGCACCCGATCACCCTTGGCGTCAGCAAACAATTGGTGCCGGTGTATGACAAACCGATGATCTACTACCCCCTCTCCACGTTGATGCTGGCAGGGATCAGGGACATCCTGGTCATTACCACTCCCCATGATGCCGAGGCGTTCCACCGGGTCCTCGGCGACGGAGACCAGTTCGGTGTCAACATCAGCTACGCAGTGCAGCCGTCGCCGGACGGCCTTGCCCAGGCCTTCATCCTCGGCAGCGAACATATACAGGATGACTCCGTGGCCTTGGTGCTCGGTGACAACATCTTCTACGGCCCTGGAATGGGCCAGCGGCTCTCACGGTTCCATGACATCGACGGCGGAGCGATTTTTGGTTATCAGGTACGGGATGCGTCCGCCTATGGTGTGGTCGAATTCAGTCCGGACGGAAAAGTGCTTTCCTTGGAGGAAAAGCCAAGCGTTCCGAAGAGCAGCTTCGCCGTGCCAGGCCTGTATTTCTATGACAACGACGTTATTGAAATAGCGAAATCCCTGAAACCCTCCAGCCGGGGTGAACTGGAAATTACTGACGTGAACCGGATCTACATGGAGCAGGACAGGCTCCGCGTGGAAATTCTGCCGCGCGGGACCGCATGGCTGGACACTGGGACGGTCAGCGACTTGAACGACGCCTCTAATTTCGTCCGGACGATCGAGTCGCGTCAGGGACTCAAGGTCGGGGCACCGGAAGAGATCGCCTGGCGGCAAGGTTTCCTGACGGACGAAGAGCTCGCCGTGCGGGCCAAACCCTTGATAAAGAGCGGGTATGGAGAATACTTGCTTTCGCTCATCCGGTAGTGTCCCTGCAGTAAAACAGGCGTCAACTCGGCAGCGGGGATACTTCTAGCAACAGGACAGATCACTAAAAAATGAATTCCAGCTGGCTGGCGGTCTTACTTCCCGCGCTTGTTGCGATAGCCGTGATGTTTGGGCCGGGATACCTCACGGCCCGAATGGCAGGTGGTTCCAAAGCGCTGGCGTGGGGGCTGGGGCCCCTCCTGACCCTGTCAATCGTGGACATTGGTGCTCTCGCTCTCTCGTACGCAGGCATTCCTTGGGCGTGGTGGTCTCTTCTCTTTGTAGCGGTGGCAGTTGCAGCAGCCACCTTCGGCCTGAGCCGGGTCTTCCGCCCCAAGGGCATTCCGCCCCTGGCTAAAGCCGGCGTGCGGAAGAACGGTCTCTGGATCGCCTTGGCTACGGCCATACCAGCCGTCATCATTAGCATCCAACTGATCAATGTATTCCACTCGCCCACAATGATCTCCCAGACAACCGATGGTGTTTTCCACCTGAATGCCGTTCGCTACATGCTTGAGAGCGGCAACGGTTCGGCGTTCGCACCGTCAATAGGTCTTAATGGTGCTCCATCCATCTACCCGGCATCATGGCATTCTGTCGTCGCCATGGTTGCAGGCAGCAGCGGAGCCGGCATAGCTGAATCCGTGAATGCCGTGAACCTGGTGATTGGCGGGTTGGTGTGGCCAAGCGGCGTCATCTTTTTCCTGAGGCAACTTACGGGCAATGGCCGGTTGGTCCTCATTGCTGGTGGAATTCTCACATCGTGCTTCGGCATCTTTCCCTTCCGCATGCTCGATTGGGGGGTCCTGTACCCCAGTTTCCTCTCCATAGCCACGACGCTTCCCGCCGTGGGACTGATCATGATCTATTTCAAGCGTTCCAACAGCGGCGACACTCTACGCACACCCCTGGCTGTGTGGCTCCTGCTCTGCTGCGTTCCCGGCATCTTCCTCACCCAGCCAAGCGGAATGCTGATGATTCTGGCAATCGCCCTGCCGCTCATCCTCTCGGCGGAGAACAGGCTGTTCGACATTCCGCGAGCACTCCGGAAACCCCAGCGGTTCCCTCTTTCGATTCTGCAGGCAAGGCTGCCCGCTAATATCCTGCTGGTTTGCAGCGCTGCAGGGGTATGGGCGCTCCTGCGGCCGGTGCCATTGACCGAGGTCGAGTTCACCGTGCCAACTGAAACCCCCGCGCAAGCAATCGGGGAGCTGCTGTGGGCGGCTCCCCTGAACAGTTTTCCTTCCTTCTTCGTCGCGATCCTGATCGCGATCGGTTTCCTGTCACTGCTGCGCAACAAACGCCAGAGGTGGTTTGCTGTCTCGCACATCATCGTCTCTTTGCTCTTCCTCGCCTCCGCCAGCTTTCCGACGGGGCTGCTGCGCACGTTCCTGACAGGTTCCTGGTACGACGACTACAACAGGGTGGCCGCCTCGCTCGTGCTGACTTGGGCTCCATTGGCAGCCATTGGTGCAGTCAAAGCGCTGGATTTCCTCACGGATGCAGCAGCAGAAAAAATCACATTCGTGCGTTCCAACGACACTCGCTCCAAGCAGCTGATGGTTCTGGGCGCTGTTGTACTACTTGGCGTGACTTTCGCCGGGTCCCAGGCATTTACCGTTGCGGCAGGTATCCGGTCAGCAGGCGCCAACTTCAATATCGACAGGAATGCCCGCATGATGTCCGCTGACGAGCAGGCTCTGTTCGAGAAGCTGCCAAGCATAGTTCCCGCCGGCACCGCTGTCGCAGGCGATCCCTGGGACGGAAGTGCCCTTGCTTACTACGTTTCCGGCACGAAGATGGTTTTTGGGCACATGTTCGTTCCCATGAATCCTGACAGGGAGCTAATAGCGAGGCACCTGAACGAAGCGGCGGTCAATCCGGAGGTTTGTCCGGCGGTCCGCAGGCTGAACGTTCGCTACGTCATCTATTCCTATCAACCGGTATTTGATTTCGGCTATCCGCGGGACGGGCAATATGACGGCCTGCGATATATCCCCTCCTCTAAGGGGTTCTCAAGGGTGGCATCTGTGGGAATAGCAAGCCTCTACGAGGTGAAAGCATGCTGGTGATCAGACCTCAGGCAGGAAACTTTATTAAATGATCTGGATCGGCTTTCTCCCGACGATTGCATCAGCCCTTCTGCTGGCAGTAGTTCCAGGTCTGCTTGTTTCATTGCTCCTTGGTGCCAGAGGCATGGCTGCGTGGGCCTTGGCCGGCCCGGTCGGCATAACGTTAATTTCCGGTTCAGCTGTCATTGCCGGTCTCCTCCAGCTCGAGTTCTCTCTGTGGGCGCTCTTAGTCGCCAGTGCGGCGGCCTGCCTCTTGTCGCTGGCTTTTCGGAACCGCAAACGGGGTGTCAGCAATGTAGCCACCGAGCCTGCACGTGGACGTGCTGCATTAAAGCTGCTGGCAAGAAATCCGCGTGGGCTATGGACCCTCGGTTTCCTCCTTCTTGCGGGGGCGGTGATTTTCTGGCGGATGATCACTATCTTCGGGAACCCTGGAAGTATCTCCCAGACCTTCGATGACATTTATCACCTGAATTCGGTTCGTTACATAGTGGACTCAGGAAATGGATCATCTCTGACGGTGGGCCAACTCGTGGATCCCCAAAACCAGTGGGCTATGTATCCGGCTGCATGGCACGATTACGTTGCTTTGGTGTCGCAGCTGGCCGGATCTGCGATTCCTGAGGCCATTAATGCTGCCAACCTCGTAATTTGTTGTGTACTGTGGCCCGCCGGGGCGGTATTCCTCGTGGACAGCATCGTCGGCGTGAGGACCGCCGCCCGTGCCCTTACAGCGGTAGGGGCGGCAGGTTTCAGTCAGTTCCCCTACCTCATGGTCGACTTCGGTGTCTTGTACCCCACATTGTTGGCGACGGCTGCTCTTCCCGCTGTCCTTGCCGTTCTGATAACGGCGATACGAAATGACCAAGGCCGGGACGGAAAGGCGATACGGCCGTGGATGCTCTTCGCTGTAGCCCTGACCGGATTGATGATGGCCCACCCCTCCTCGCTGCTCGCACTCCTGGCGTTTGGTCTTCCGTGGCTTGCGGTTCGATGGTTCCGCTGGTTCAGTGCCAACCGCGCCGACGGATTCCGGGGCATGCTTTATCCCCTCCTTGCCGCACTTGGTTCTGCCATCTCCATTTATTTCATTTGGAAGTACATGCGGCCCGACCCGGCAAGCGCGACGTGGGCGGCACATCAAACCCTCGCAAGGGCATTCGGCGAGGCGCTCACGGGTGCAGCAATGGGCCGCCCCATGCCCATCTTCTTTTCGGTTCTGGTGATTGTCGGGCTTTATTCAGCCTATCGGGATCGCAAGTTTGGCCGGGCAACGGCGAGCTTTGTCATCGGCATTGGGCTTTATGTCGTTGTCAGTGGAATGGCCTTTGGCCGATTCCGCTCATTCGTTGCCGGCGGGTGGTACAACGACAGCTACCGTATCGCTGCCCTCATGCCCATTGTGACCCTGCCTCTGGCAGTAGTCGGGGGGCTCTGGCTGCTGTCACAACTGCGTTCATACGCTTTGCGCGACAAGAGGCTCCGGCTGCTCCGCTTAGATCGTACACATGGAGCGAGCCTGCTGCTCCCGCTCGTTCTGCTGGCTGGCACTGTCGCAGTAACCCAGTTCCGCACCGTAGGTATTGAGGTCGGGAACGCCGCCCGGAACTTTCAGCTCAGAACCGATTCGCCGCTGCTTTCAACCGACGAACACGACTTGCTCCTGCAGGTCCCGCAGTTTGTTCCAGAGGGTGAAACGGTCATAGGCTCCCCTTGGACAGGGGCTTCCCTTGTTTATGCCTACACAGGTCGCCCTGCCCTCCTGCCCCACACCCAAGGCACTCCCGGACCAGACGCTGAAATCGTTATGAAGCGATTAAACAGGGTGGATTCAGATCCCGCCGTGTGTGAAGCGCTGCGGAGAATAAACAGCAGGCATGTGCTCGACTTCGGCGACAATGAGGTGCACGGCGGCGCGCACAAGTACCCCGGCTTGGAAAACCTCGATGCGGCTCCGGGGATTGAGCAAGTCGCCAGGGTTGGCAAGGCAATTCTTTACCGGGTTTCGGCCTGCGACGAATAGAACGTGATGGCCCGAAAACATTTCGCCAAAGAGAATGCATGGCGCGGAAAATTGAGGGTCCATAAAGCCCTTTCCGCCGTTACACTATGAATTGCTGCGTCGGCTCCCGACGGAAGTTGAATCAGCAGTAGGCGCCCTACGCGTGTAAGTCTTTTGGGGGAGATTTTGGCAAATTTAGGAAGCATTACTGCAAGGTCCGCCTTCAGTTTGTTGTTTGTGCTGGGTCTGATGTGCACGTCCATGGGTTTCGCTGAAGCGAACCAGGCACCACCTGAACCGAAACTGTCAAAAGACGAATTGTCTGCCACGACGCCCGCTGCGCCTTCAGCGACACCATCGGCCGACCCGACGGCGACTGAGCCCGTGACGAAGACTCCAGCGCCAATGCTTTCGGCTGATCCGACAGCTGTCCCGGGTACCTTCGCAGCGCCGGTCGTCACGCCTACTGCCGCACCCGAAAAGACAACATCGGACGCCGGGGAACCACTGACAACACAGGCTGCGGACGTGGCGCCGCCACCAGGCTCGGAATCCAGCATTGAGTCATTGTGGTCCTCGCTCGGTGGAGCGGCAGGAACCCTGGGCCCCGCAACGGCCGAAATCCAGTGTGGCTTGGCCGACGACGGCTGCCTCCGGACGTTCCAAAAGGGCGACATCTATTGGGTCTCAGCTGTGGGCGCCAATCCTGTCTGGGGTGCCAACCGGGTCGCGTACCTGAGCCACGGCGCCCAGGCAGGCGGACTGCGCTACCCCACCGGCGCCGAAACCTGCGGCCTCCGCGACGGCGGCTGCACCCAGACGTTCCAAGGCGGCCAGCTCTTCTGGTCACCCGCCACGGGATCCGTCCCTGTCTGGGGCGCCAACCGGGTCGCATACCTCAACCACGGCGCCCAGGCAGGCGGACTGCGCTACCCCACCGGCGCCGAAACCTGCGGCCTCCGCGACGGCGGCTGCACCCAGACGTTCCAAGGCGGCCAGCTCTTCTGGTCACCCGCCACAGGATCCGTCCCTGTCTGGGGCGCCAACCGGGTCGCATACCTCAACCACGGCGCCCAGGCAGGCGGACTGCGCTACCCCACCGGCGCCGAAACCTGCGCCCTCCGCGACGGCGGCTGCACCCAGAGCTTCCAAGGCGGCCAGCTCTACTGGTCACCCGCCACAGGATCCGTCCCTGTCTGGGGCGCCAACCGGGTCGCATACCTCAACCACGGCGCCCAGGCAGGCGGACTGCGCTACCCCACCGGCGCCGAAACCTGCGGACTCCGCAACGGGGGCTGCACCCAGTCCTTCCAAGGCGGAAAACTGTTCTGGTCACCCGCCGCCGGCTCCCACCCCATCTGGGGGGCGATCGGAGGGACCTGGCTTGCCCGTGGCGGCCCCGCTGGCTCGTTGGGTTATCCCACCGAGACAGAGAAGTGCTGGGCAACCGGCTGCCAGCAGTGGTTCGAAAATGGCTCAATGGGCTGGAGTCCCACTGCGGGAGCAAAGATCTACATCTCGCCCAGCGGCTACTGCGAAGCCATCAACCGCGGATCGGTGAACTATGGAACGGGCGGGGCCCAGCGCGTCACCTTCGCGATTGCAGAGGGTTATGCTGTTAGCCCAGTAACGTCCGTTACGTGTGTTAACTCAGGCGGCCGCTATGTTTACGAATGGTCCACGTGGGCCCAGGCAGGTGAGTCCGGCTTCGCCCGCCCCGGCGTCCCCTCCGGCCCGACGATTAACAAGTATTCTCCAACCGGTTCGTATACCGTGACAGATGCCTTCGGCTTGGGCAATCCTGGAACAGCGCTCAATTATCAGACGCTCAATCAGTTCTCACGGTGGGGCGGTCGACTGAACGCTAATTACAACAAGTACTTTGAGTCGAGCGCGGACATTTTCCCGGATGAGAACATGTGGTATTACGCAACAAGGCCATCCCACGACTACCGGCAGGGCGTGGTCATTAATTACAACCGGCCGCCGGATTCCGCAATCGTGATGGACGCTGGTTTTGCCATTTTTCTCCATGCCAACCGGGCACCGAGCTGGGGCTGCATCGCCATGAATGAGGGTGACGTCGTTCGTTTCATGACACGCTCCGTTCCAGGTGACCGTATCGTTATGGGAGTTGTCGCAGATGTCTTTCGGTAGGCCAACGCATGGCTGGATGCATGCAACGCCCCCCGCCCTACTGGCGGCTCTGATATGCCTGACTTCCTGCACCGACCCGACCCAAATTCCCCAGACACCCTCATCCTCGGCCTCTACGAAGCCTCCGGATGTCGCGCGTGACGGTCGAACCGTGGTGCCCAGTTCAAAAGTGACCGCCTGCGAGGTCATCGGGCCGCCGGAAATAGGAGAGGCGCTGGGCGCCCGTGCCTCCACGCTGCAGCCAGGACAGCCCTCTGGCGTTCAGGATTCAGCCGGAGTCACAAAGGAATCTTGCATCTACCCCCTTGATCAGAGCGGCAACACGACCAACGCCGTTGTCGCTGAAGTTTCCACATACCCGTCGGCTGAGTTGCTGGCGGGCAGCTACCACTTCGAATTGATGATGGAGCCGGAAGACGTGACTGGTCTCGGTGATCGGGCCAAATTCGCGATGAACAGCCTCAGCGGCACCAACGAGTATGTCCTGGCAGTCGTGTCCGGAAACAAGGTGTTCCGCTTTCTTATTGCCGTCCCTGCCTCTGCCCCTGATTGGGACAGAACCTCAGGCAAGGCCGCCGTCGAATCCCTCGCCCGGAAAGCCGATATCTGATCACAGACAGACTGCCTCACCACCCAGGCGGTCCGGATGGCGCGAAGACTTCACTGGCTTACGATCTTGAACTCGTAGTGCCCGGATCCAAGCTCCACTATGACCTCGGCACCCACTTCGGAAAGCACCTTTACGTCCGTGTCTGGCAGCTCGGATCCGCCTTCGGTAACTTCCGCTGCCCTATCGGCAGGCAGATGTACCGTGGCCGTGGTATTCGCCGGTACAGAGACAGACATATCCAGCACATCCCCCGCCAGACGCCAGCTCGACTCAATCCGTCCGTAAACAGAGTCAAAATGAGCCGATGCCTGGCTAAGCCCGCCTCCAACTTTTGGCGCTATAACAAAACGTTTGTACCCAGGGGAGGATGGGGATATGCCAGCGATATTTTGGTACATCCAGGCCCCAACGGCGCCGTATGCGTAGTGGTTATAGGAGTTCAAGCGGGGATCGCCCAAGTCACCGTTGGGTTTCACCCCATCCCAACGCTCCCACATGGTCGTGGCACCCTGTTCGACTTCATATCCCCACGAGGGATAGGTGGTCTGGTTAAGGACTCTATAGGCAATGTCCTGGTGTCCGGACCTGCTCAGTGCCTCCAGCAGCCACGGCGTTCCCAGGAATCCGGTGGAGAGGTGATCGTCACGCAGCTTCACCAGGGATACCAGGCGACTGCCTGCTGGCGCCAGAAGTTCTTCCGGCATCAGGTCCATCCCGATAGCGATGGCATATGCGCCCTGGCTCTCGTGGACCAGGGAGCCGTCGCCCTTGACATACAGACGCACGAAGTTGCTCTTGGCCTTCTCGGCCTCAGAAGCAAACGAAAGACTATCCTGCGTCTCACCGATTGCCTCCGCCATCTCCCCCAGCAACCTCGCAGTGTAGGCGAAATAAGCCGTGCCAATCAATCCCGCGTCGGTCGGATCGTCCAGATTAAGCCAGTCCCCGTACGGACCGTGTACAACTGCCCCTGATGGATTGACGGAATTCAGCCGGTACTCCATGAACTTCTTCATCATCGCGTAGTTGTCGCGGATGACGTTCAGATTCCCGTAGGTTTGCCAGAGGGAATAGGGAACTGTCACAGCGGCGTCGGACCATCCGGCACCTCCTGCGAAGCAGCCACAGAGGCTAGGTGCTGTGCCAGGAAAGTCTCCACCGGGCAGTTGAGCATCACGAAGGTCGCCCAGCCACTTGCTGAGGAAGTTCAGCGCATTGGTGTTGTATGTCGCCGTGGGGGCAAATACCCCAATGTCCCCAGTCCAGCCAAGCCTCTCGTCCCTTGCTGGTGTGTCCATGGGAATCGACAGGAAGTTCCCGCGCTGGCTCCAGGTGATATTGCTCTGGAGTTGGTTCAGCATCCCGCTGGAAGTTGAAAGCGAACCCGTGTCTGACGGAATGCTGCTCCACACCTGGCCGGAAACCTGATCTGCCGACGGCGGCTCATCAGTCCCGGTGATCTCGGCATATCTGAACCCATGAAAGGTGAACTTCGGGGTGAAATCCACCTCGCCGTCCGGCCCGAAAGTGTATCGGTCCGTGGCCTTCGCGCTGCGGAGATTTGCTGTGTACAGCGTCCCGTCCTTGTTCAGCATTTCACCATAGCGAATCCGGATTGTCTGACCGGGCTTGCCACGCAGCTTGGTGGTAAGCACACCCACCATGTTCTGCCCCATGTCATAAATCCACTGACCCGGTGCCGGCTCCGTGCGTCCGATGGGCTGCAGTTCCTGGACATTCTGTACCGGTGCGTCGGGCTGGGGTTCCAGTGCTGCGCCTGCTGGTGAGGCCACGATTTCTGCTGCTCGGACCGTGGGGTTGTTGAAGCCCACGTCTTGCCAGCCTTGGGGCATTCTGCGTTCGTCAAAGGTCTCGCCCATGATCAGATCAGCCTGAACCAATGGTCCGGGAAGCATCTGCCAGGTGGAATCTGTGGAAAGAGTCTGATGCGTCCCATCAGCGAAATCAATTCGGAGTTGGCCCAGGAAAGAGGGCCTCGAACCGTAAAGCATCGATCCGAATCCGCCAACGTTCCCGCTGTACCACCCATCACCCAACATTGCGGACAGGACATTGCCGCCTTCTTTGACCAGGCCTGTGACGTCATAGGTCTGATAGTGAATCCGTTTGGAATAGTCCGTCCAGCCAGGCGCCAGCCTGCGGTCCCCCACTACCTGTCCGTTGATGCTGACCTCGTAAAGGCCACGTGCCGTGGCATACAATCTGGCGGACACCACCCGTTGGCCGGCGTTGAACTCTTTCCGGAGCAGTGGCAGGGGCGGCCGGGGATCATGCAGGACGTCCAGCGGTGCCGCGAGTTTGAGCAGACCGCCTTCCGTAGTTGCTTCAGTGAAGGGGGCAGGGCCCGAATTGAAGTCCGATTCCAACAAAGTATTCCCGTTGTCGGACGTGACCACGATGTTGCGGATGGACGCAGTCTCCGGTCCCTGATGCAGCGTGGCCTGCCGAAACCCGACGTATCCCTCGCCGTAGGAAGCATCCTCAAGACGGTCAATTTCAGTACCGTCAAGCTTCGTGACAAACGAACTGCCTTTTGCTTCAACTGTTAAATTGTGAAAGGACAAGCGAAGCGATTCGCTCGTCACGAATTGTGAGATGTCCTTCTCCCGCAGAACTGAGTAGGAACTGTATTTCTTGATATGGGCACGAAGCTTGGGAGTTCCGTCGGCTACCGAAAGCTGCCACATGTATCCGTTGTTCAGATCCTTTGAGCGCAGGTACAACCCCATGGCAATATCGTCCAGTCTGAAGTCAACGCTGACCCGGTAATCCCGCCATTGGGACAGGTCCGCGCCTGGGTCCGCACCCCCAATCCACTGCCCATTCCAGCCGTCGGCCGGCAATGCCGTTTCAAACCAGGCAGCTTCGCTCCAACCGCTCTGGCGGCCGGCGGAGTCCCAGATCCGCACCTGCCAGTAGTAGCGGTGCTGCGATGCCAACTCGGGTCCGGCGTATGCGATGTTGACCTGTTCTGAAGATTCGATTCGGCCGGACTTCCACTGGTCAGCGCTTTCCAGACGATCTTCGGTGGTTGCAACCCGCACCTCATAAGCCGATTGGACAGTGTTCCGGGAGGACGCTTCACTTTGCCAGCTCAGGGCAGCGTCCTTCATCGGGATGCCAAGCGGCAAGGCAGAGCCGTTGGTCCTTAGGGAAACGACGTGCAGGGATTTGACGTCCACCAGCATGCCGGCAATCAAGGCGACGGCGACCAAAATGGCCGCTGCTCCGCACAGCCACACGATAGCTTTCCGCTTGCCGAGTGCTCTGAGCAGCCCTCCCAGCAACGTAACTCCTTTTGGTCGGGTGTGTCGGTCAGTTCCCAAACTGGGGATCAGTGAGGCTCAGCCGAACGGCTCCTGAGCTCCGCTACGACGTCGTGCACTTCACCGTCCAGGATGATCTTGCCATGCTCCAGAAGCACACCGCGTTCGCAGACGGTCGAAACAAGATCAAGGTCGTGGCTCACGACAAAGAGCGTTTTGCCCTTCTCGGCGAGCTCCTTGATTTTTGCGATGCACTTTCTTTGGAACGGTTCGTCTCCGACGGCCAGAATTTCATCGATGAGAAACACTTCCGGATCGGTGTGCACGGCGATGGAAAAGGCCAGGCGCAAGTACATACCCGAGGAATAGAACTTGACCTCCGTATCGATGAATTCCCCGATCTCTGAGAACTCAACGATGGAATCGAACATTTCGTCAATCTGCTTCTCGGTCATGCCGAGAATGGCACCGTTGAGGTACACATTATCCCGGCCGCTGAGGTCATGATGGAATCCGGCGCCCACCTCGATGAGGCCGGCCACGCGACCGCGCGTCAGCACGGAGCCGCCGTCCGGTTGAAGAACACCTGAAATCAGCTTGAGCAGCGTTGACTTTCCTGATCCGTTCAGTCCAAGGAGGGCAACCGTCTCGCCCTGCCGGACTTCCAAGGACACTTCGTCCAGCGCAAGGAACTTCTTGGATAGGTCCCCTTTCCTGCCCTTGATCAGCCAAACCACGGCCTCTTTCATGGAGCGCGTGTGGCGCAGTACGAACTGTTTGCGCAGATTGGAACAACTGATGGCGACGTGGCCCAGTGCAGTCATATCAAAGCTCCTGAGCAAAGTGGACGGCGAGGCGGCGGAACATGAACTGTCCGATGAACAGCACAATGAACGAAATCAGAAACGCTAGGGGAAGCCAGATGGTAACCAGATCGGGGGGCATGGAGGCCGTGGCCATCTGATCGTCCTTCAATGTCGGATACCAGAAGGCATAGTGGAAGGCTTCCACTGCAACCGTCATGGGATTGAGCTGATAGATCCAGTACCAGGGACCCATAACACGCTCCACCATGGTCCATACGTAAAGCACCGGGGATGCCCAGGTGACAACCATGAGGATCATGTCCACAATGTTTTCCGAGTCCCGGAAGTAGACGTTCGCTGCCCCGAAGACGAGTCCAAGCCCTGTGGCCAAAACAGCGACGAGGATAAAAGCGAGGAGGGCGGCAGTCAGCTGCAGAATGGATGGTGACCAGCCGCCTATAAGGCAGGCTCCAACAAGCACTACAAGCTGGGGCAGGAAATGCGCGGCGGACACCCAAACTGTCGCAACCGGGAACAGCTCCCGCGGAAGATAGATTTTCCGGATGAGATCCCGGTTATCCACAATGGACCTGGTCGCATTTCCCAGAGACTCCGTGAAGAAATTCACCAGCACGATTCCGGCGAAGAGGTAGATGGCGTAATTCGGGGTGCCGCGCTGAAGGTTCAGGAAGATGCCCAAAGCCACAAAATAGATCAAAAACTGCATCAGCGGCTTGACATAGGACCACAGCAGCCCCAGCACCGATCCCCGGTAACGGACCTTGATTTCCTTCCGCACCAACAGCTTTAGCAGGAAGCGGTGATCATAAACGTCAAGCAACCCCCGGCCCTTTCCAGGCCGCGTCAGTTCATCGGGGATATCCACCATGGTGACCGCCATCTACTTCATATCCTCGGCGCCGGCCTCGAACGTTTTTTTCCATGATTCGATTGAAGTGACGTCAGCGACAGCATTCCTGTACTGATCAGCAAGCCGGTCCCACTCCCGGTAAATCCTGGCGTGAAGTGCTGTTGCCTCTGTGAGCATTGATTTGAGTTTCTTCGGGTCCCGCCGGTACCAGGAAGCACCTGTGCCCTCTGCGTTGGATACTACTACGCTGTCGTAGTGCGCCAAGCGGAACCATCGGTTGTCACGATGGGCGAGGAAGCCCTGGGGTGTCGCTGCGCTTTCCGGATCCGGCGCCTTGACCAACTGACGGGCCACGGTCTTGATGGCCCAGGGAACAAGGTCCTTCTTGCTCGGCATTCCAATGGGAGCCCCACCCAAGGGACCCCTGCCGATTTTTGGCGCCGGGAAATCATCAACGTCTTCTTTCAGCTGCGCGTCGGTGTACTGCGACTTCAGCGCGTTAATTTCCGGCAGTTTCGTGCCCAATACCTTGTGAAGATCCTGCGGTCCCTTGAAGATGTCCCTGAGGGCCTCAATCCGTCCATGCTGGGTGAAGTACTGCATGGATACGAGGTGCTTGACGTCAGCCTGTACAGACTCCCTAAGAAGCCGCCCGCCCTTCTTGTAGGGACTGTGGATCAGCGTGGTGATAAGCCTGTTCCGTTCATGGAAGTACGCTTGCCAGCCGACAAGATCGTCTTTGTCGAGCCACGAAACATGCCAAACGGCTGCCCCCGGAAATGAAACAGTGGCAAATCCCGCTTCCCTCGCGCGCAGGCCGTATTCGGCATCGTCCCATTTGATGAAGAAAGGAAGTGAGAGGCCTATCTCCTTAATGACCTGCGTCGGGATGAGGCACATCCACCAGCCGTTATAGTCCACATCCACACGCCGATGGAGCCAGGCTGTCTGGCGGAGATTGCCTACGCTGAAGTCGTGCCGCACTTCCATGTCCGCATGGGGCGCTGCGGGAACGAAGCGGAACGGGTCCACAACTTCACCAAAGGTGTGCAGGACGCTGCGGCTGTAAAGATCGAACATGTGTCCGCCAACAATCGTCGGCTTGCGGCAGCGGTCAGCAAATGCCAAGAGCCGGACGATGCTCTCCGGTTCCACCACAATGTCGTCATCGAGGAGGAGGACGTAGTCGCTCCCGTTGTCCACGGCTTCGTACATGCCGCGGGCGAAACCCCCGGAACCACCCAGATTTGCCTGATTGATAACGCGCAGCTGGCTGCCAAGGGCGTCCCTTACCTCCGCGAAGCCTTCCTGATCCTGAACCTTTTGCGTGCCTTGGTCGACAATAAGAATCTCCTTGACGTTCTGCAGGACGTCACGGTTTTCCGCCAGGATCCGCGCATTGTTGAGGCAGAAATCAGGCTTATTCATGGTAGTAATCTGGAGCGTGACCTGCCCCGGGCGCGCCACCTCCCCCGCACCCTGCCACTCGGCACTTTCGAGAACGAGTTCACTGGAGCTTGAGGCCAAATCGAACCAGTACCAGCCGCCGTCGCCGAACGGCTTCAACGAAAGGTCAAATACGGAGGTGGAAGACCCCTCCACGTGCTTGCCATCGACCCGCTGCAGGGAGCCCCGGGCGTTGGATTTGTAGACCGTAACGGTACCGGTCCCACTGGTCTCCACCTTGAGGCGGATGTCCCGAACAGAAGTCCAGCGTCGCCAATAGCTCGCGGGGAACGCATTGAAGTATGTTCCAAAAGACAGCTGCTCCCCTACCCGCACGCGGACTGAACGACGGGTCAGGAAGTCTTCAAAGTGCGCTTGTGGCCCACCCGAACTGATCATCTGCAGTTTGTCTTCAAGCAATTTGGGGGAACGCGCCAGCTCGTCATTCTCCCGCAGCCGGATGCCGCTTGCGCTTCCCGCGTCTACGTACAGAGGGGCAGTGTCCATCTGGTCAGCGGAAGGAAGGATTACCCGCTGAAGAGTGTTCCAGCCTTCCAAGTCTGCGTTGCTCATGCGTCCACTCCTCCGCTTTCAAACTTGGTCCCGGCTTCAAAGTGCGGCCGGATCTGGTTGTCAAACATGCTGAGCGCCGACCCGATGGCCATGTGCATATCCAAGTACTTGTAGGTACCAAGACGGCCGCCGAAAAGGACTCCAGGTTCGGCTGCGGCGAGGTCACGGTACTTCAGCAACCTGTCCCGGTCCGCCGCCGTGTTGATGGGGTAATAGGGTTCATCGCCCTTTTCAGCCGCACGGGAAAACTCCCTCATAATGACTGTTTTTTCTGTCTGGTACTCACGCTCGGGGTGAAAATGGCGCGGCTCGATGATACGGGTGAATGCGACGTCGTCGTCGTTGTAGTTGACCACCGACGTTCCTTGGAAATCGCCGACGTCGAGCACTTCCTCCTCGAAGTCGATGGTCCGCCACGAGAGGTCACCCTCGGAGTAGTCGAAGTATCGGTCGACAGGGCCTGTATAAACAACCGGGGTAGTGCCAACTACCCCTTTCTTGTTGTACTCCTGCGATTCATCAAAAAAGTCAGTGTTAAGCAGGACATCGATGTTCGGGTGATCAGCCATTTTCTCAATCCAAGCTGTATAGCCGTCCGTCGGCAGACCCTCATAGGTGTCATTGAAGTACCGGTTGTCGTAGTTGTACCGGACCGGAAGCCGCGAAATGATCCCGGCGGGCAGGTCCTTGGGATCCGTCTGCCATTGCTTGCCGGTGTAATGCTTGATGAATGCTTCATACAGGGGGCGTCCGATGAGCTGGATGCCCTTGTCATTGAGGTTCTTGGGGTTGGTGCCTGCGAGCTCGCCTGCTTGTTCCCGGATAAGGTCCCTTGCCTGCCCTGGGGTGAGGTTCGACCGGAAAAACTGGTTGATCGTTGCCAGGTTGATGGGGAGGGAATATACCTCCCCATTATGGACGCCGTAGACCTTATGAACATAGTTTGTGAAAGACGTAAAGCGATTCACATACTCCCACACCCGCTCATTTGAGGTGTGGAAAAGGTGCGCGCCATAACGGTGGACCTCGATGCCTGTCTCAGGATCTTTCTCGCTGTACGCATTGCCGCCAATATGGTGGCGGCGGTCGATTACAGCGACCTTCAAGCCCAGCTCCGTAGCGGCCCGTTCTGCGATAGTCAGTCCGAAAAAGCCGGAGCCAACGATGACGAGGTCAGCGGTCACAAAATCTCCTGGTTCGAAAGCGGGCAGCCCAAAGCGGTGCATTGGCTGCTGCTCTAGCCTACCCGAGGGCGGAACAGTAGTCGTGTTGAGCGCAAGGTCCCGGAGCAGCAGGGCTACCGGGCTGCAGGGCAGAATATTCTCAGGACGCCGAACCGGCCAGCTTCATCGTCCTGTTTTCAAGTGGTTGTCCACATAGGGCAGCCGGCGCCTCATCTCTCCTGCTCAGGGCCCATAACGTGGATCACATCATCGTTATATAAGCGAGGGAGACCATGAGGTTCGAATGTACATTGGCCCGGTCCCCGGACCCCGGGACGCGGCCCGGTGAGGACGGAGACTGTGTAGAACTGACAATCTCAGCACCGCCGGGATGCAGCGGACTGGAGCTGCAGGACGCCGTCTCCCGGAAGTATGGCACGCTTGCCCTCACTGCTGGAGGGTCTCCAATTGCAGGCATGATCGTTGGTGTTCCGCCACTTGTCTCGGGGGTTGTCCTGGTGGACGGAACTATCTCACCGCCCTTTTCCAGGAACCCGGAAAGGTCGTCCTCCGGTTTGATGCTGGCGATCCATGGCGGCCCCGGTGCAGGCGCTGTTGTGCCGCTGGGCCGGGGTTCCGTCCGCATTGGCCGTAGCGGCACAGAGATCCTCATCGCCGATGCCGAGATGTCCCGGGAGCATGCCCGGTTGGAGGTGTCAGAGGCAAACGTCACCATCACCGACCTCGGCAGTGTGAACGGAACAACCGTCGATGACAAGAGGGTGAAGAGCTCGCCGGTTTCCACCGACTCGGTAATACGCTGCGGCCACTCAACGCTAAGCATCGTCTTCGGCGGCTCCCTTACGGAACAACGCATTGATGCTGCAGCAGCTGGCAGCAATGTTGCCGAGCCCTTGATTGTAGGAAGGAAAGCCGAAACCGGAAGCCGCGGGACGTTGATCCTCTCTGCCGGCCTCCCAATTGCCATCGGAGTAGGCCTCGCCTTGATTACAGGTATGTGGATGTTTCTGGCATTTACTGCAGTCTCAGCCGTTTCCGTCCTGGTGCCCCTCATGTCCGGCAGGAGTCAGCGCCGCGAGCTGCAAAGGGCAGTTCATGCTGCCGTGAAAGAAGACCAGGACCGACGACGGCGGTCCGCGCCTTCAGCTGCCGACCTTGTTCTCCAAACACGGTTCTCCAGTCCCCAGGTAATGCCCGCACCGGTCGGGAATGACGGCATCTGGCTACGGCTTGGACTGGCCACTCAACCCGCAAATGTACGGACTGACCCAATTGACCCCGGATTTCGCCCGCCCCTACTGGAAGCTGTCGCGGTAAGGCTTGAACCGGGTCCCGGAACGCGCCGTGTGCAAGGGCCTGACGAAGCCGTGGCGGGTCTTGTCAGGTCCGTGATCATGCAGCTCGCAGCCTTTCCCCTTGGCAGCGGAACCCGCGTGCTGATCCTGGGTGCAGCCAGGGAACTCCCCCTCGCTGCCCGGTTTCTCGCACAGGTCTCCCTGATGACGGGGGCTGCTGCCTGTTTGGCCCGTCTTTCTGATGGTCCAGGTCAGGGATTCCTTCATGGAGTGCTGATCATTCTGGAAGATATCCGCTGTTCAGGCGACATTGACACAGTCGTTTCCGTGGCAGTGACTAACGGTTGGCAAGTTTTTCAGTGTTCCGGCGCAGGCAGCGAACTTTCGAAGGACATGGATGGCCCGCATATCGATTTAAGCGGAGGCATGGCTCGGTTGACGAGTGCCGCAGGCAGCTTTGATTTTGTAGCGGACCGCGTTTCTGCTGTGGTTTTCGATAACTTCTGCCGACAGCTCGCCTCCAGCCAGCCACGGGATAATGCTGCCCGGCAACGTGTACCGGAAACGTGTTCGCTGGGAGATGTGCTTACGCTCTCGGATGCCGAACTTGCCCGGCGCTGGGACGAATCCCGGGGAAAGCCAGGTCTCCCCGTCAGCCTTGGCGTGGGAGCCTTCGGTCCGCGCCTCTTTGACCTGCAGGCAGACGGCCCGCACCTGCTGGTAGCCGGTACCACCGGTTCAGGTAAGTCCGAACTGCTCCGCAGCCTGACGGTTTCCCTTGCCTTGTCGTTTCCGCCCGAACGCGTCAACTTCCTCTTCGTGGATTTTAAGGGCGGTTCCGGGCTCGGGCCACTGACCGGGTTGCCGCATTGCGTCGGCTTGCTGACGGATCTGTCTCAGCATGAACTTCATCGATTTCTAGTCTCCATGCGTGCGGAAATTCGCCGCCGTGAAGAACTCCTCGCCCGGGCTGAAACCCCTGATCTCGCAAGCTACCGGGCCGCAACCACCGGAAAGATGCAGGACTTACCCCATCTGGTGCTGGTTATTGACGAGTTCAGAATGCTGGTCGAGGACGCTCCGGAAGCACTTCGCGAACTCATGAGAATTGCTGCCATCGGCCGGTCCCTCGGCCTGCACCTCATCATGGCCACCCAGCGCCCACAAGGTGCGATTACAGCTGATATCCGCGCGAATGTAACCACCAGCATCGCTCTGCGGGTGCAGTCAGAACTGGAATCAGCCGACATCATCAACTCAGGTGCGGCTGCCAGGATCCCGGTGGGGCACCCTGGCCGGGCCTTCCTTGCCCGCGGAACTGACCCACCCGAAGAATTCCAGACGGCTGCGCTGACGGGAACGACAGCTCCGGTTGGCTGCGACCTGACTGTCGCAACAACCCTTGATGTCCTAGCCGCGCCCGGCTCGGTTCCAGGGCAGCGCGATACTGCAAAAGTATCGATCACTCCGGCGGACGCCGCCGCTCCACTCATCCGCCAGGCTTGTTCCCTCTGGACAAATCTTGGTGGTGCGCCCGTCCGTGCACCGGTGATGCCGGCGCTACCTGAATTTCTTCCGTTCCCGGGTCCGGACCCCGGCTGCCTGGTGGAGCTCGGGTGGGTTGACTTTCCCGAACAGCAGATAGTTACAGCCCTGAAATGGGATCCCTCGGTTGACGGTCATCTTGGGCTGGTGGGAACGACGTCAGCAGGTACGGACGATGCGATGCACCTGATCCTGCGACAAATGCTGGAGATCCCAAGGGAAGCGCATTTTTACGTTCTGGACTCCGCCGGCTCATTGAGTGAAATGTCCGAGCTGCCATGCGTGGGTGCAGTGGCCGGCCTTCATGAACTTCGTCGCGGAGTCCGCGTGCTGGAACGCGTTGCCCACGAGATGTCTGTCCGCTTGAGCAATCAGGGCGACGGCGCAAATCCTCCTCTTATCCTCGTCGTCTCAGGTTGGGGCTCCTGGGTCTCCGCGCTCCGCGCCGGTCCGCTGGTCTGGGCTGAAGACCTGCTGGAGAACATCGTCAGGGACGGCATGAAAGCCAATGTCACGGTCCTCATTTCCGGAGATCGCGAACTCGTGACAGCGCGGTTTTTTTCATCACTTCCGAACAGGTGCTTCTTCCCTACAGGTTCCAGCGAGGAAGGCCGCCTCGCATGGCCGCGCCTCCCTGCTGTGCCCCCGGTAAAAGGCAGAGCCATCGCTTTTGGGTCCCTTGTTAAGGGGAGTCCGTCCATGGTCCAATTCTTCGCTCCACCGGAGAATGCCCTGAGGCTTCAAGCACCGGTTCCAACCCCAAAAACAACACCGTTCAGAGTGGAGCGCCTCCCTGTCTCCGTTGATGGGAGAGCCATCAGAGACCGGTATGAGGCCGCTGCATCCCGGCGAAGCGCTCCCACCGGACCTGCGCCAAGGCGACGGAACCATACGCTCCTGATAGGAGTAGGTGGAGATGAGCTGGAGCCCATAACCCTGGATCTTCCCAAGGGCGGCGTCCTCGCCGTGCTGGGTGGCCCATCGGCCGGCAAAAGTACATTTCTGCAGGCTCTCCCTGAAATGAACCCGGGGGAAGCCGCCTGGCTATGCCCGGAGCGGGATGCAGATTTGGGTTCTTACTGGTCCAGTCTGGCCGCGGAGGCTACATCGGGAGGACTCACCCCCGGTGCTATAGCCCTTGTAGATGACGCGGACCGGTTGTCGCCGGCAGCACACAACAGCCTGCTGGACCTAAACACACTGGGCGTGACAATAATCCTGGCTGCTGGCTTCAGCTCAACCATCGCCCAACGCGTGCCCCTAATGCTGCAGGCACGCAGCCACGGCTCAGGGGTACTGATTTGTCCCAGGAGCGTTCTTGACGGTGACTTCTTCGGCGTGCGTTTCGATCTGGAGGCGCGCCCGCCAGCAGGCCGTGCCGCAGTCATCTCCGGCGGTAATGCGGTCCTGACTCAACTCGGAGCTTTGGCTCCCCGACTATAAAGCGGGAGGTCCCCCGCCGGTACGTGAAGCAAAGCTGACCACGCGTTTGTCGAACAGCAGCACAATAGCTGTGGCAGCCGGGACCAGCATCAGAAGTCCAACCACCGTGAGGCCGCCGGTCAAAGCGGGAAATCCAAGGGTAAGGACGAAGAGTTGGGCAAGGAACGCACCTGCCCTCGGCCAGCGAAAAGCGCGGAACAGAAAGTAGGCCATGGCGTAGAGCCAGGCTGAAAAAACGAGTAGGAGGACAAGGAGGAACACAGCGCTCCAGAAGGAGCCGGTGGGGGCTCCACTGACCAACCCTATGATGAACCAGACTGCCGCCACCAGCAGGGCAGTTGCCTCTGCAGCCAGTATGCTGCTGAGGATGGCGATCCCCACCGGGCGCGTGAGCCTGCTGCCGGCTGCAGCGCCGTCGTTGCTCACGGGGCGGCGGTGGATTCCGGCGTTGCTGTTCATGCCGGGCTTGCTGTTCATGCCGGCATCGCGGGCGTCCCCGGAAGCATCTTCTGGTGGTTCCAGTGGAGGTCTTGACACATTGGCACAATACCGGACATAGTCACTAACTGTGAGGGCCCCTGAACAATGTGATGCATCGCTCACGCCGAACAGGCACTTCCGTCATCAAACCCCCTTGTTTACACAGCGTTAACATGACAGGCTTATTCGAGATGACCAAGGGGGCCCGATTGGGCCCCTTTCCTTTGTTGCCTTTAGTGAATATTTTCACAAAGCGCACTCAACGAGTTTCCCAGGAATGGAGTGACTGATCAGCATGGATTGGCGTAACCGCGCAGCGTGCCTCGATAAGGACCCGGAGCTGTTTTTCCCCGTAGGCAACACCGGCCCTGCCCTCCTGCAGATCGAGGAGGCCAAGAGTGTCTGCCGCCGGTGCCCCGTGGTGGACACCTGTCTCCAGTGGGCCTTGGAGTCGGGTCAGGACGCCGGTGTCTGGGGTGGGATGAGTGAAGATGAGCGCCGCGCGCTCAAACGACGTGCTGCGCGCGCTCGCCGGGCTTCCTAGCAGCACAAGCAAAATAAGAGAGGCCGCGGACGTCACCGTCCGCGGCCTCTCTCGTTAATCCCCTGCGACCCCGTTCATCCCCCGCAACCGGGGCCGGCACGCCACCATCGGCTGGCAGCATCAGGCAAAAGCGCCCTATCGCCGGATAAGGCTGAGCACAATCTGGACCGCAGTACCCCCACCATCACGTCGTTGCCATTGGATTGTGCCTCCCAACTCACTCATCACGAGGGTTCTGACTATCTGCAGGCCCAAGCCTTCGGTATGGGGCGTTTCCGGTAGACCCACACCGTCGTCCGCGACGGTTACGGTCAGCAATTCCTCACCGTCGTCCCCTTCTGAGCGATCGGCGAGCAACCATACGGTGCCCGTTCTCCCCTCCAGTCCATGTTCGACCGCGTTGGTGACAAGTTCGTTGATTACCAAGGCCAAGGGTGTCGCGAAGTCGCTCGGCAATTCACCAAACATGCCAGCGCGTTCGGTGCGTACCTGCTGGGAAGGCGAAGCCACTTCGGCCGAGAGCCGGAATTGGCGACCGATCAATTCGTCGAAGTCGACACTCTGCGTTAGGCCTTGGGACAACGTCTCGTGGACGAGGGCGATGGTGGCTACCCGGCGCATCGCCTGTTCAAGCCCCTGCTTAGCCTCGTCACTGACCATTCGACGGGATTGCATCCTGAGGAGGGCAGCAACAGTCTGCAGATTATTCTTGACCCGGTGATGGATCTCACGGATCGTCGCGTCCTTGGTGACAAGCTCCATTTCACGGCGGCGCAATTCGGACACGTCGCGGCACAGGACGAGGGCTCCGAACCTCTGCTGTTCGTCCCGCAGCGGGATGGCCCGGAGCGAAAGACTCACTCCGCGGGATTCAATCTCACTGCGCCAAGGCATGCGCCCCGTAACGACCAGGGGCAAGGTTTCATCCACCATCCGACGGTCCTTGAGCAAGCCCGCCGTTACCTCTGCGAGCGATCGCCCTTCCAAGGATTCGCCATCGCCCAGACGCCGGAAGGCGGACACCCCGTTCGGACTGGCGTACTGGACGATTCCGTCCGCATCCAGCCTGATGAGGCCGTCACCAACTCTGGGCGCGCCGCGACGGGAACCAGTGGGCGACGCGAAATCGGGCCAGAGACCCAAGGTACCCATCCTCAGCAGGTCGTAGGCACACTGGCGGTAGGTCAGTTCCAGCCTTGAGGGCATTCTGGAACTGGACAGATCCATGTGGGAGGTGACCACGGCGAGTGTTCGGCCATTGCGGACCATCGGGACGGCCTCGACACGGAGGGCCATGTCGCTGCTCCAGTTGGTCTCGCTGGAGCGCTCAATTGTCCGACTCTCCCACGCCTTATCCACCAGCGGCTGCAAATCCGACCGGATCCCCTCCCCCACGAAGTCGGCGTGAAACACCGTATGCGTGGTGGAGGGGCGTACATGCGCAAGCGCAATGTATCCGTGTTCGGGATGCGGAAACCACAATGCAAGGTCAGCGAAGGCCAAGTCGGCAACCATCTGCCAGTCGCCCACCAGGAGGTGCAGCCACTCGGCATCTCCCGGCCCAAAATCAGCATGCTCCCTGATAGGGTCCGTAAAGATTGCCACTGCACCTCCATTTTGCGACGCTCTGGCTGCTGCCCTAGCGTCGGACGATTGACCTCAAGAGCCTCAATGCTACCGACAGGGAGGCCATATCGTCGGCTTCAAGGGCATTGACCTCGTCGAACATGCTCTTTGCCCTCCCCAACTGCTCGGCGTTCAGTCCTTCCCACGTCTTCAGGCGGTCTTCAGCAGGAACACCACTGGCAGTGGATTCCAGCACAGCCGTCGTCATGTCTGAGACTGTTGAATAAAGATCGTCACGCAGGGCGGCGCGGGCAAGGGCCTGCCAACGGTCTTCCCTGGGCAGCTTCGTGATCCGCTCGAGCAGCGAATCGATGTGGAACCGGTTGAAAACCGTGTAGTAGACGTGTGCGATGCTCTCCACCGGCTCCGGATTGCCATGGGCGATTTTTGCAATGTCCAGCAATACAAAGCTCTCGAACAGTTCAGCCCACCTGTGAGACAGGTCTTCAGGAAGTCCCCATGCGCGGGCCTTTTCAAGCCATGCAGCCACCCGTGCGTGATCATCACCACGCAAATAATCGAGCAGGCGCGCGCGCATCGGATCCATAAGAGGCTTGAACTCCGCGACGGTGTCAGCAATCGGCCTGGTGGCGTTCCCCTGGGTCAATACCCAGCGGACAGCCCTGTCGAGCAACCTTCGGATATCCAGGTGGACAGCACTCCAGTGTTCCGTGGGGAACGATGCCGGAAGGGCGTTGAGCTCCGCCACCATATTGTCCAGTTCGTATACTTCCCTCAAGGCTACAAAGGCCTTTGCCACATTGACCTCGCTGGCGGAAGTCTCCTCCATCACCCGGAAGGCGAACGTGATTCCGCCCATGTTGATCATGTCATTGGCGATTACTGTCGCTATGATCTCCCGGCGCAGCGGGTGGCTGTCCAGCTCGGCGTCGAACCTTTCCCGCAACTGACGGGGGAAGTACTCCCGCAAGGTCCTGCGGAACCATGGATCGTCTGCGAGATCACTTTCCCGCAGAGCCGTAGCCAGTTCGATCTTGGCGTACGCCGAGAGCACCGAGAGCTCAGGAGAAGTAAGTCCCTGGCCCTGCTCCAGCCGCTCCCGGAGTGTTTGTGTCGTGGGAAGGGCTTCGAGCTTCCGCTTCAGGTAACCGGATTTCTCCATCCAGTCCATCAGCCGCTCGTAGCTAGGGCTCCACTCCGCTACGCGGATTCTGTCGTTGAGCAGCAGAATGTTCTGGTCAATGTTGTCCTCAAGAACCAGCCGGCCGACTTCCTCCGTCATGCTTGCCAGGAATTCGGCGCGCTCGCCGGAGGTGAGTTTGCCTGCCGCTACCATTCTGTCGACAAAGATCTTGATGTTGACCTCGTGGTCTGAGCAGTCTACTCCCGCCGAGTTATCGATCGCATCCGTGTTGAGGATGACCCCCTGCAAAGCAGCCTCAATACGGCCGCGCTGGGTCAACCCCAGATTGCCGCCTTCACCCACCACCTTGACACGCAACTCACGTCCGTCAACACGGATGGAGTCATTGGCTTTGTCGCCAACTTCAGCATTCGTCTCGGTGCTGGCCTTGACGTACGTTCCGATTCCGCCGTTGTACAGAAGGTCGGCCGGAGCCAGCAGGATCGCACGCAGCAGCTCCGGGGGGCTCATTTGGGTAATGCCCTCCGGAATGCCCAGTGCAACCCGCACTTGCTCCGAAACCGGGATGGATTTCAGCTGGCGGGGATAGACCCCGCCGCCTTCACTGATCAGCGATTTGTCGTAGTCCTCCCAGGATGAACGCGGCAGCGCGAACAGCCGTTGCCGTTCATCGAATGAAACAGATTCGTCAGGGTTCGGATCGAGGAAAATATGCCGGTGATCAAAGGCCGCCAGGAGTCGGATGTGCCGGGAAAGCAGCATCCCGTTGCCAAAGACATCCCCCGACATATCACCCACTCCGACGACGGTAAATGGCTCGGATTGTGTATCCAGGTCCAGTTCGCTGAAGTGACGCTTAACTGATTCCCAGGCGCCTCTCGCCGTAATTCCCATGGCCTTGTGGTCGTAGCCCACAGAACCACCGGAGGCGAAGGCATCCCCCAGCCAGAAGCCGTATTCGGCGGCAAGTCCGTTGGCAATGTCGGAGAAGGTCGCTGTGCCCTTATCCGCCGCGACCACCAAGTAGGAGTCATCACCGTCATGGCGCACTACCCCGGCGGGCGGCACCAATTCCTCGCCCGCAGGGGTGGCAACGAGATTGTCTGTGATGTCCAACAGGCCGCGGATGAATGTCTTGTAGCTCTCCACACCCTCAGTCATCCAGGCGGCCCGGTCTTCGGCCGGGTTGGGCAGTTGTTTGGCGTAGAAGCCACCCTTCGCTCCAGTGGGAACAATGACTGCGTTCTTGACCGTCTGTGCCTTGACGAGGCCGAGGATTTCAGTGCGGAAGTCCTCCCGGCGATCGGACCAGCGGAGACCGCCTCGTGCAACCTTCCCGAACCGGAGATGTACGCCCTCGACACGCGGGGAGTACACCCAGATTTCAAACATCGGCCGGGGAAACGGCAGACCCTCGATGCCGGCCGGATTGAGCTTGAAGCTCAGGTACGGCTTGTTCTGGAAGAAGTTGGTCCTCAGGGTCGACTCGATCAGGTTCTTAAAGGTCCGCAGCACCCGGTCCGCGTCCAGGGTGGCCACCTGCTCAATGGAGGCAGCCAGTTCCCCGCGCAGCTGTTCCTGTCTTGTCCCGCGCTCTTCCTCCGTCAATGAGGGGTCGAACCGGGCAGTAAACAGGGCACTCAACGCTCGTGTAACTTCGGGGTTCGCCAGGAGTGTGTCAGCCATGAATTCGAAGGAGTTGGTGTTACCCATTTGCCTCATGTATCTGGCGTACGAGCGAAGAACCACGATCTGGCGCCACGGCATGCCTTCCCGGAGGACGAGTCGGTCAAAGCTGTCAGATTCGGCTGAACCGGAAACGGCTGCGCCGAAGGATTCGGCAAGAAGCTCTCCTGTGGCCAGAGGATCCACCCGCTGAGGGTATTTGAGCCCGAGGTCGTAGAGGAAGAAGTCGCGTTTGTCGGCCGTCTCGATCTCGAACGGCCGTTCATCCAGCACTTCCAGGCCCAGGTTGTGGAAGTACGGAAGGATCTGGCTCAGGCTCTTCGGATCAAGCATGTAAAGCTTGACGCGTGCGTCCTCCTCCAGAGTCGCTCCGGCGCCATCAGGAAGGTAGACGTGGACGCCGGGACGTTCCGGCCCGCCAGTCTCTTTGGCTGCCGCGCTGTACTTCTCGAACCTTGCAATATCCTGCAGCGCGTCTTCGACCTCGTAGTCGACGCGGTAGGTCGCCGGGAAGGCCTCGGCCCAGAGTTCAGCGAGTTCCTTGCCCCCTCCATCCGGTGAGGAATCACGAAGCACTTCAGTGATTCCTTCGCTCCATGAGCGGGTTGCGCGTACAAGACGTTTTTCCAGTTCCTGGGAGTTGACGTTCGTGACATCGGCGTCCTTGGGCAAACGGATCCGGAAGAAAAGCCGGGCAAGCGCAGATTCCGTCATGCGGGCTTCATAGTCAATCGACTCGGCGTGGAATGTCTCGCGGAGCTCATCTTCGATACGGAGCCGGACGTTGGTGGTGTACCTGTCGCGCGGAAGGAATACGACCGCAGACATGAACCTGCCGTAGATGTCGGGCCTGAGGAAAAGACGGGTCCGGCGCCGTTCCTGCAGGCGCTGGATGCTGATTGCAGTCGCAGCGAGATCGGGAACCTCGATCTGGAACAGTTCGTCACGGGGGTAAGTTTCAAGGATCCCAAGGAGGTCCTTGCCAGAGTGCGAATCGGGTGGAAAACCTGCGATGCGAAGGACTGCCTCAACCTTCTCCCGCACGATTGGGATATCCCTGACTGACCCTGCATAGGCGCTGGTGGCGAAAAGGCCGATGAAGCGCTGCTCGCCATTGACGTTGCCGGCGGCATCGAAACTCTTGACGCCGATGTAGTCAAGGTACGCGGGGCGGTGCACGGTTGACCTGGAGTTGGCCTTAGTGATCACAAGGGCACGCTTCTCCCGGGCCTTTTTCCGGCCGGCATCCGTCAGGTGCTGGACCTGCCGGCTGTCGGAACTGGCGCGCAGAAGGCCAAGCCCGCTGTCTTCCCGAAGTTCAAGCACATCCTCGCCGTCCTCGTCGACGAGGTCGTATTCGCGGTAGCCCAGGAAGGTGAAGTTCCCCTCGTCCAACCAGCGCAGAAGATCCTGAGCCTGTCGGAGTTCGGTGATTTGGGCCGGATTGGCTACCTTGTCCAAATCGGCAGCTATCTGGAGTGCTTTGTTCCGCATCTTGGGCCAGTCTTCAACCGCGGCCCGGACGTTTCCAAGGATGCGCCTGAGCCCATCTTCCAGAAGAACCCGGCTCTCCTCCCCCAGCCTGTCAATCTCGACGGCAATCCAGGACTCCATGTGCGAGGCGTTGTCGCCTTCTGCAATGAGATGGGAAAGACTCGGCATAGTAGCCGTATCCCCGCTGGAGAGACCAACTGTCGAAGGAACTTTGTCTACCTTAACCAGCTCACCGGTAACCCGGTTGCGTGTGACGACGAACAGCGGATGGACCACCAAATGGATGGCGGACTTTTGACGGACAATTTCGGCATTCACAGAGTCCACCAGAAACGGCATGTCATCAGTCACGATGTAGACGACGCAGTTGTCACCCTCATCATGGATAGAGACGTTCACGTGGCCCGGCCGTCGGCTTTGCGCCACGGCCCGGTGCGTCTCCGCCCGGGTTGAGAGGACTTCTGGCTGGTAAGCCTTGAAATCCTCTTCTGCCAAGTGCTCGTAGTAGTCCCCCAGGTATCCTTCCAAGGCCGCGACGGTCAAGGATTGATCCTCCACACTGGATCCAGACGACATATATGAAACGCCTCCATCAGAAGTTCACGGCTGCACCTTTGCAGCCCTCAAGCCGAGCCTAATCCTTAACCCTTCCCCTTGCTGTGGAAGAAAATACAGACGAACGGCGTTTTCCCTGGACTCGTGCACAAACCAATTCAGCGATCGAGTGGCGAAGTGCCGATTCTGGAGCGGCCTCAAGCAGCAGGGCCCCCGAAAGGAGCGCTGCATCTCCGGCTCCCGCATCCGCTGGAAGAAAGGCTTCTATCCGCAGAGACGGACCGTATCTGTCCCAGGCTTCCCGTAGTTGGCGCTCCGGAGACCTGCCAACCACTGAGGCCCTCACCTTGTTCAGCACCACTTTCGGGGAGGCATTCGGCACTGCGTGCTCGAGGTCGGATAACGCGCGCACCAGCCGGGGCACTCCTACAGGGTCTGCGGCTCCAATCGCAAAGACAGTATCTGCCAACTCAAGGCTGCGCAGCGTGGCCGCGTTCCGCCTGGGCGCAACCGTGTCAAAGCTGAGTTCTTCGTCGGCCTCCAGACAGAACCCGGCATCAATGACGATGACGTCGGCAATCTCCCTGGACTTCTCAAGCACAATGGAGAGTGCAGCGGCGCGCAACTCTGTCCAGCGGTCGGCCCGCGTAATTCCGGTTAGTACACGAAATGTGCCACCCTTTGTGACTACCCGCGTGGCTATGCGAAGAAGGGCATCGCTATCGAGGATCCCTTGGTCAGCCAGTCGGCACGCCTGTGCGAGCCCGGCCGTTTCGTCAAGCAATCCCAGCATGGCCGCGACGCTGGCGCCATAGCTGTCTGCGTCGACCAGCAGCACGGACTTGCCCTCAGCCGCCAACTCTCCGGCGATGTTGATAGCGACAAGAGTCCGTCCAGGTGACCCCGCAGGACCCCAAACAGCTATGATCTGTCCTGTCCCCGACGCCGGAGGGACGTCGGCGCCCTCATCCATCCTGATTCGGTTGGAGGCGCCCGGATCAGATATCCCGCTGTCTTGCCTGAACTGGGTCACGGATCCCGTCCCGGACAACAGAGCTACTGCTTCCGAGATCTTTGCTGCCAGCACCGCGGGGTCCACATCCGGCGCCGCACTCAACACACCCATTCCGCGCAGCCTGGTGACCTCGAGCGGATCGTCGGCCAAGGCGACTATTGCCACCCCCACGGCCCTGAGTCGGTCAACCAACGAGGCCGCAAGCTCCTCGCTGCCTCCTGCCACAACGGCTGCCCTGGCCAGCCCGCCCTGACATGCTGCCAACAGCTCTGTCAGCTCTGAGCACCGCCTGACAACTGATACCGGACCATGTAGCCGCTCAAGACCACCGACCAGGTCTTCCTCTGCATCACCAACTGTTACGACCGGGATGCTCACTTGGCAACACCGCTTGGATTCCACACAACCGAGATCTTCGCCTTGTTTGCTTGTGAACCCAAGAGCTTCGGCATCTGGTCGTCTCTGACCAGCACCATCAGGACAGTAGATCGGGAGGATCCGAGAGCAGTTGATCCTGGCGTCACCTGCGCGATTTCAGCACCGGGCAGCAGCATTGCAGGCTCGCTGAAACCATTCCGGGTATCCGGCTGGGCCACCCATACATCAACCCTTGAGCCGGCCCGCGCCTGGTCAGGAAGTGGTTCATCGATGGTGATGGCTACAGGTTTGCGGTCCAGCTCATCCGGCTTCCCCAAGCTCTCCTTGGGCAAAAGCTGGTCCTTGCCGATCCTCTGGACAGCCACAAGCCCTTCGGGGAGTCCGGCTTCGCCAGTGATGTAGTGCTCCTCCAATTCTCCCAGACGTACTTTAGCCCTGGCAGTGTTGTCCGATGTCAGTCTCTCTCCGACGGCGATAGCCTCTCTCGCGACGTAGACGTCAGTCGTCCTGTCGGCAGCACCTACCAGTGAAACGACTCCGACCACAGATGCAAGCACCAGCAGCAATCCGACGAGCAGCCGGGGATCCTTCCACGACGGTTTCTTCAGACGTGCTCCAGCGGATGTTGTGCTCACGCTCATGTGTACCGCTTCCCCCTTTGGGCGCTACCGGATCGGTGGATCGTGCGCCAGACATCCCTCATTGTCATTGGAAAGAGGCGGATCTGAAAGTCACTGCATCAAACTGCATCAAACTGTGGATAACGCACGCTCTTCGCCACATCGATGGCAAAATAAGTACATGCCCAGATTCCTGACGCTCGCTGACGTTGCCGAACAGCTGCAAATCAATTCCCCGGCAGCCTACGCCCTTGTACGAAGCGGTGAACTCAAGGCTATCCAGGTGGGCGGCCGGGGTCAGTGGCGGGTCGAGGAAAAGATGCTGGAGCAGTACATAGAGGAGCGGTACGCCGAGGCAAGCCGCATGATCCAGGAGTCAAAGTCGAAGTCGGTCTGACTACTCGCTCCCTCGATTTCGGCAGGCTCAGTTCCGGCACACAGGCCAGGGACCTGGGTCTTAGTCTTCAGGTCACCACTCAACCCTCAGGCCATCGCGGGTTGGGTGGACCTGATGGCCCTTAAAACTGTGAAGGGAACGGCCGCCATCTCAATGACGTTTGCCGCACGCCTGGCTTCCCCTGGGCCGGTCACGGCGAAGTCCACGTAGTCCCGGCCCACGCGGTCTATAACCCCGTGAAGTGTTACTTCGCCTTGGGATCCGCCAGCCAACGTCAGCGCAAGATTGGACCGATCCCGTGAAAGTGCCCTGAGCGCACGTCCTAGATCTGGCCTCTGCCGTACTACGGACGGTTCCGTCAGAGCATGCCGGGCAAGGCCGCTGCAACGGCCAATAGCCGCGTAGGGAACAAGCACCTGATGCTGCTGTTCATTCAAAACGAGCAACTGGCTGCCTGCATGGCTCAGCAACCCGGCAAGAGTGGATCCGGACACCAGATGCACCATGACCCTGAGGTTAATTGACGCCCGGAGCCGGTCAGCCATGCCCACTCCTGCCGCGTCTATCCGGACGCGCTCAGCAATTTCGGATTCCTGCAGAAGCCGGTTCTCGGCAGCGAACTGGGCCTCCATGTCTTCGAACAGAGCATCCCAACGCATGCCGTCAGCGTAGGTGTCCCTGGTCAACTGGTCAATTCGCAAGGATCCAGAAGAAAAATGACTGGACAAAACAGCGCCTTCTACATCAGACTGATCCAACAGCACCAAATGACATCAAACTGCATCAAATGACATCTAACGAACGGCAGGGGCACTCATTGAAATCCACGGATCACAGGCCTCTGCGTGCGGATGCTGCCTGGGCACTTCTGATTTTGCTGCTGGGTGTATTCCTTGCAGCGACAGGGGATGCCATGACGGGCCGCTGGCAACATTCCGCTGCCCGGAACCAGTCGATGGGCTTTGACGACATGTTGGGGTTCAGTGCCAACATACTTGGCTTGGTCCTGGTTTCGTGGTGGGTACTTTCCGTACTGATCGCTTTTGTTGCAGCTGCTCTTGAGCATTCCGGGAGCCGTCGGGCCGCGGCCATCACGGGTAGTTTCACTCCCCTCTATATGCGCAGGCTGGCACTTGCCGCGATTGGCCTCCAGTTGGTCACTGCGCCTCTGGCAAATGCCGCAACATCCCCCGATTCAGGTTTGACGGCCAGCCAGGGGTCGTCAGTATCAGCTGTCTGGAAGGCTGCACCGCCAGACGGCAACCACAGTCAGCCGTTGGATCCCCGATGGCAGCCGCGCAAGCCAGTTGTGGATCCGGGCCCGCTCGCTGCCACTCCGCTTCGGGCGGTCCACCATGGGCAGGAAACCGGCACCGCGCCGGTAGCAGTTGTGGACGGCGATTCCCTCTGGACCATTGTTGCCAACTATCTTGGTCCGCTCGCCTCTGATGTAGACGTCGCCCGGGAGTGGCCGCGCTGGTATCAAGTCAATCGTGCCGTTATCGGCGAGAACCCTGACTTTCTTAGACCCGGGCAACTGCTCACGCCTCCCGGTGCGGCCTGACCGGCGCTGGCCAATCCACCATCAATTGAAGGAACACTATGAGTGCAGTAACGGTTGTTCGGAGCAAGCAGGAACCAGTAGCCAACAGCGACCCGGCTGTCCAGCGTCTCTCTTCAGTCATCAACCCAGCCGGTCAACAGGCTTCGTGGCCGAAGCCTGCCAAGGAAATCATCAACAGCCCGGTGAGCAGTCTAAAGGCGGCCACCGACCATCGCGAGGTCTGCGCCATTGCCCGAGGAACCGTCCAGGCCGCCATTGAGGTGCTTGCCGGCACCCGTCCTGTCCACCAGCTGGCCCGGCGCCTGGACCAGCAGTGCCTGGCGGCCCTTCAACACCGGGCCGCCCTCATCCGGCTCAACAGGCAGAACATCTCCCCGTCCGCCACCGGTGTCTACCGAAATCCTGCAGTGCGCTCCGTACGCGCCTCAGAAGTGACGTGCGATATATACGAGGCCAGCGCCGTTGTCGTGGATGAGACGCGGGCACGCGCGGTGGCATTGCGGCTGGAACGGAACAATAAGGTTTGGCGGATCACCGTTTTGGAGATCGGCTGATTTCCCTGATTGTCAGGTCAGCGACCTGACTGTCAGGTCAGCGACGCTTCTTCTTGGTGCTCCGTCTTCCGATATCCTGAGCGGCAGCCTTCGCGGGGTTACCTGACCGGCCGGTTGACTTGCTCTCCACACGGGTCTGGCTGGATCCGTCCTCGCTCGGCGCCGTGTACTGCAGTTGGGCCGGTTTCTCGGGAGCTTGCAGGCCTGCAGCCTTTATCTGCGGTGTGTGATGTTCTGTATGCTCCCCGTCGGCATCCGCGACGACCACATCTTCGGCTGGCGTTACTTCGACCTCAAGGTTGAACAGGAATCCGATGCTTTCTTCCCGGATGGCTTCCATCATGGCCTGGAACATGATGAACCCTTCGCGCTGGTACTCAACGAGCGGATCGCGCTGGGCCATCGCCCGGAGGCCAATGCCCTCCTTCAGATAGTCCATCTCGTAGAGGTGTTCCTGCCATTTGCGCCCAATCACCGAAAGGACAACCCTGCGCTCGAGTTCCCGCATGCTCTCGGAACCAATGGATTCTTCCCGTGCCTGGTACACCAGTCGGGCATCGGAAAGAATTTCCTCCCGAAGGAATTCTGCTGTGATTCGTGACTTCCCACCGGCTTCATCGATGATGTCGTGAGGAGTGACGCTGACGGGATAAAGCGTCTTCAGGTTGGTCCACAACTGGTTGAAATCCCAGTCGTCACCGTTCCCTTCGGCGGTAGCTTCATCGATGAAGGAGTTGATGGTGTCTTCGAGGAAGTACTGCACCTTTTCGTGGAGGTCGTCACCCTCCAGGATCCGACGCCGATCGCCATAGATCGCTTCACGCTGGCGGTTGAGGACGTCGTCGTACTTGAGCACGTTCTTGCGCTGCTCCGCATTGCGGCCCTCCACCTGCCCCTGGGCAGAGGCGATGGCACGGGAGACGAGCTTGGATTCGAGGGCAACGTCGTCAGGGACAGAACTGTTCATCAGGCGCTCTGCGGCACCGGAGTTGAAGAGTCGCATGAGGTCGTCCGTGAGGGAAAGGTAGAACCGCGATTCGCCGGGGTCTCCCTGACGCCCGGAACGGCCGCGCAACTGATTATCGATCCGTCGCGATTCATGGCGCTCTGTGCCCAGCACATAGAGGCCCCCGAGGTTCAAAACCTCTTCGTGCTCGTCCTTGACTGCCTGCTGGGCAGCTTCAAAGGCAGCTGGCCATGCAGATTCGTACTCCTCTGAGTTTTCTTCGGGGTCCAGTCCCCTCTTCGCCAGTTCGGCCACTGCCGTGAATTCGGCGTTGCCGCCGAGCATGATGTCGGTACCGCGACCGGCCATGTTGGTGGCCACGGTGACGGCCCCCTTGCGTCCGGCCTGCGCAACAATGGCGGCTTCACGGGCGTGGTTCTTGGCGTTCAGAACCTCATGCCGGATGCCCTCCTTGGCCAGGAGACGCGAAAGGTACTCGCTCTTTTCGACGCTGGTGGTGCCGACCAGGATCGGCTGCCCCTTTTCGTGGCGATCGGCTATGTCCTTGACGACGGCGTCGAACTTCACCGTCTCGTTCTTGTACACGAGGTCGGACTGGTCGATCCGCTGCATGTCCCTGTTGGTCGGAATGGCAACAACGCCGAGCTTGTAGGTGCCCATGAATTCTGCGGCTTCGGTTTCGGCCGTGCCCGTCATGCCGGAGAGCTTGCTGTACATACGGAAGTAGTTCTGCAGCGTCACCGTGGCCAAGGTCTGGTTCTCGGCCTTGATTTCGACGCCTTCCTTGGCTTCGATGGCCTGGTGCATGCCTTCGTTGTAGCGGCGTCCGGCCAGGATGCGGCCGGTGTGTTCGTCAACGATCAGGACTTCGCCGTCGAGGATGACGTAGTCCTTGTCCCGCTTGAAAAGTTCTTTGGCCTTGATGGCATTGTTCAGGAAGCCGATCAAGGGCGTGTTGGCTGACTCGTAGAGGTTCTGGATACCGAGATAGTCTTCGACCTTTTCGATGCCAGCCTCAAGAACACCGACGGTGCGCTTCTTCTCGTCTACCTCATAGTCCCGTTCGGGCTGGAGGCGCGTCACTACTTTGGCGAACTCGCTGTACCAGCGGTTCGTGTCGCCCTGTGCCGGCCCCGAAATGATAAGCGGGGTACGGGCCTCGTCAATGAGGATGGAGTCGACCTCGTCGACGATGGCGAAGTTGTGTCCGCGCTGGACCAGTTCCGACTGGTCCCACGCCATGTTGTCGCGCAGGTAGTCGAAGCCGAATTCATTATTGGTGCCGTAGGTGATGTCAGCGGCGTACTGCTCGCGGCGTACGGAGGGATCCTGGTTCGAAAGGATGCATCCGCTGCTCAAGCCCAGGAAGCGGTATACGCGGCCCATCAGGTCAGACTGGTATTCGGCCAGGTAGTCGTTGACCGTGACGACGTGGACGCCATTGCCGGTCAAAGCATTCAGGTAGGCCGGAGCTGTGGCCACGAGGGTCTTGCCTTCACCGGTTTTCATTTCGGCGATGTTGCCCAGGTGCAGGGCAGCCCCGCCCATGAGCTGCACATCGAAGTGGCGTAGGCCCAGCGTCCGGGACGAGGCTTCGCGTACGGCGGCGAAGGCTTCGGGGAGAAGCTCATCCAGCTTCTGCCCGTCCTGGTGACGCTCCCTGAGACGATCGGTTTCTTCCCGCAGTTCAGCATCCGTGAAGGTTTTGAATGAGTCTTCCAGGGCATTAATGGAATCGGCATAGTTCCGCAGTTGCCTCAGGGTTTTTTTGTCACCCGTACGGAGAAGTTTTTCGATAAGTGATGCCACGTGAAGTTGCTCCCAGTCTCAAGCTGCCGAATTCTGGCGTGTTCAGTCTACGTGAGAGACACTGGCCACGCTGTTAGTGTTCCCTGAGAGCTGATACCCAATCCGGGGCCGCGCCATTTCATCTGCCAAAGCAGGTCCCAGATCCCCAACAGGGAAGACGACCACCTCCTCCAGTTCGAGCCACTCCGCCATGAGCCTCAGCTCGTCGGCAAGTTCGGCAGCAGTGTCATCAGGCGCATTCGGCTCTGCATAAGCTGCTCTCGCCAGCAGTCTTCCTGTTGTGCGGTCCGCCTTCAGGTCAACACGTGCCACGATTCCGTCGCGAAGCAGGAACGGCAGGACGTAGTACCCGAACCTCCTCTTGGCCTCGGGAGTATAGATTTCGATCCTGTAGTGGAACCCGAACAAGGCCTCCAGCCGTTGGCGCTCAAACACAAGCGAATCGAAGGGGCTCAGGAGCGCCCGGCCCGTAACGGCACGTGGAAGCTTGGCCTCGGCATGCCTGTACACGGGCTTATCCCAGCCTTCCACGCTGACAGGTTGCAGACGACCCTGCTCGACAAGACGCTCCACTGAGATGGCTCCGGCACGCAATGGTGTCCGGAAGTAGTCCGCGAAACAGCGTACAGTTCCGATGCCGTGAGCCCTTGCAGCAGCTTCAATGAGCCTGTCCATTGCGGTATCGGGGTCACGATCAGCCGACGGTTCAAGGGATGCTGCCGGCAGGATCTTTGAGGTCAGTGTGTAGCGGCGTTCAAATTGTTCTGTCCGGGACGCAGCCGAGACCACTCCTTCCTCAAACAGGTGCTCGAGTACCCTCTTGACGGCGTTCCAGTTCCACCCCCAGTTGTCCTGGCGACGGTCCTCCACATGGCCGATCCGGGCAGTGAGTTCCCCAGCTGTCAGGGGTTTACCCTTCGAAAGCACTGCCAGCACCTGGTTCGCCACATCCTCACGGAGCAAGGGGTCCATGCCTCCGGCGCCTACCCATTTCCGGTTTTGCCAGAGTACGAGGTCGTGGAAATGATCAGGCAGGATCAAGCAGGCCTCGTGCGCCCAGTACTCCATCATCCGTCGAGGATGGGTTCCGGCCATATGCTGCAGTATTTTCCGGTCATAGTTTCCGAGTCGGGAGAAAAACGGCAGGAAGTGACTGCGGGCCAGCACGTTGACCGAGTCAATCTGCACTAGATGCAGCCGGGCAAAGGTACGGCCCACGGCCCGTGATGTCACGGGGCCGGTGGGCCGTCCTTTGTCCAATTGCTGAGCTGCAAGTGCAATCCGCCTGGCCTGGATCAGGCTCAGCGATGCACTCACATCAGTCCTTTCTTTGGAGGCTTCCTGCAGCCTGGGTTACCGCTGCCTTACGCGTTCGCTGCCTGATCATCAGAGCGGTACGCGATGATCTTGTCTTCGAGCAGGTTTTCGCCCGGTTCGCAGAACTGATCCAGGGTGATGACGCCATAAGTCCAGCCGCGACGCCGGTAAACCACTGAAGGGGCGTTGGTCGCCTTATCGACGAAGAGATAAAAGTCATGGCCGACCAGCTCCATATTGTCGACAGCGTCGTCGAGACTCAGGGAGGCCGCAGGGAAGACCTTGCGCCTGATCAGCACCGGCGAATCACCGGCCGGAATGTCGTTGTCGACGTCGTACGGTGACTTTTCGACCGTAGGCGTGACAGGGGGCTTGCGGTCGCTGGTCTCCGCATAGAGCGGACCGCTGGGGCTTGCGGGTTCCAGTGCTGCAGTAGCTTCCCGGACAGCCTTGGGCGTGTGCCGTCCGTGGTGGACCTTCTTCCGGTCCTTTGCCCTCCGTAACCGTTCAAGGAGTTTGTTGTAAGCCAAGTCGAATGCAGCGAATTTGTCCGCGGCGCTGGCTTCGGCGCGGATCACGGGACCTCGTCCCAAAACTGTGACTTCAACTGTGAGCTGATCGCCGGTCTGCCGCGTGCCGGTCTCTTTCGAGACCTTTGCGTCTACCCTCTGGACCTTGTCCCCCAACGACTCAATCTTTGAAATCTTCTCGCCGGCATATTCGCGGAAGCGGTCTGAAACCGTCAAATTCCGTCCGCTGATCATGAACTCCATGGTGCCCTCCAAATGACTTCGGTGACACGACGGCGGCACTTCCGGGGGCCGATCTGATTGACAGTCGAGCCCCCTTTCGAGCCGCTATCGACAGGTACAACTGATCTTGGTACCCACAACCGACGTTAGTTCATAGCTACCCGTTATTCATCTTTTCGCCGTTTATTTTTTTCTAAGTCCTTGTGGCTATCGCTGACCTGAGGGGCCTCAGAAACCACGCCGCCGGCATCGGGCGCTCGTGTCGCGGAAAGGACCACTGCGCCCACTACGATACCCCCCGCGGCATGCAGTGCCCGGGCTGCTTCGGCCAGTGTTGCACCAGTGGTGAGGACGTCGTCGACAATGATGCAGGGCTGCCCCCGGATCAGCCGACGGCGGGGGGTCCGGGACATCATGGAGCCTCTCACCCGCCGCGCCCGCTGCCCCCGGCCCAGGCCTTTTTGCCCGCTGTGATTTGCCATTCCGGCTGCTCCACGGATTCCCCCCGGCGTCGTGCTTCCTCTGTTGATTCTGCTTGATTTTCTCAGGGCATCGACGACGACGAAGCCCCCCAACTCCCCATGCAGCCACAGGTTGCGCAGCAGGAGGTGGACGGGACTGAAGCCGCGCTTCCTATATGCCGATGCGCTGCTCGGGACAGGGACCAGCCTCACGTTGGCGCCATTTCCCAAGCTCGCACGGATGGCCCGGCCGAGGCCTTTGGCGAGAGCGTTCTCCAGTTGATACTGGCCATGTCTTTTGAAGGACAGGACGGCCTGGGCCATCTCCTCCCGATAAACCGCCGCTGCCACTACCGGCAAAATGACCGAGCCATCCACATCCATCAGCGCCGGAGCTTGGCCTTCAGCCCTGAATGGGGTGCGGGTAAGCCGAAGGATTTGCCGCCCGCATACCGCACAGAGGGAGCTGTCTTCAGCACCACAACAGACACAGTCAATTGGCGATATGAGAGCCAGCAGTTCTGCGAAAGAAGCAGCCAGCGCCTCCCCCCACCTCCAGAACCGGTTGGAGTAACTACCCCGATGCTTTGCGGCCGTCATCACTGAGGACGCCAGATCCGGGTCGGCGCAAACCGTAGGCGACTTCATCGTCCCAGTGTTCTTCCCAGAGGGATCGGATGACAGGGAGAACTGCTCCTGTGTGGAAAACCCTCTTCAGAGCCGGGTCAGCTACCCTCCGCGACATGTCCAGCACGGTTGACGTCAGCCTGGGAAGGAGGGGTCCACCGGTCCTTTCAGCTGTGGCGACCAGCCGTTTCCGAGTCGTTGGAAAATGCCTTCCGGAGACTGGCCAAAGATCTCATCGGCTCCGTTCCCTGCGCTGATGGCGGTCAGTCCCGGCCACGGTGCAAGCTGCTGCGGGGGCGAGGACGTCAACGACAGCAGCTCGGGCGCCACAGCGTCATTCGCATTCACTGCGGTCTTCATGACTGCCACCGTGGTCTCGTTCACCCAGACTCCTTGGTCCGCTTCCTTTGAGTTGACCAAGGTGATCGGTGCGGTCAGGTCACGGGGAGTCCCGTCTGCATTGCGGACGATGCCCGTAATCTGCACGCGTGTTTTCCCGTTCTGCTCCGAGATTACGAGGGCACGGACGCCTTCACGGGACAGCCTGAACTCCTTCACATTCCTGCCTGCAAGCCAGGATGGCGCCAGGGTAACGGTCGGAACCGCACCACCTTCGGCAACATTCACGGGCCGGAATGCCACCACCTCGCTGGAGCCGTTGGCACCGGGGCCGGCGGTCCACACCCAGTCGCTCCGCCCGAAGGATGGATGGGTGAGGGTGCTGCGTGTGGTCAGTGCCCTGGCAGGTTGTCCTGGAAGGATGGAATACAGCGTGGTTCTGCCCCCGTTGAGGAACGCTGCCGTCTGGGATACCGGCGACTCTGCAGGTGACCGTGGCCCCAGCCCACTGACAGACTGCATATCAGGCAGCGGCGAGACCCTGTTGTTTTCATAGCGGACGAGCTCATTGCCGTTGACGGCGATCTGGCGGGCAGGAACATTCACGTCACGAATCGGCGGAAGAACGGACCCGTTGTCTTCGACCCGCACCAGATCCTGATCCGCCCGCAGTTCCACATTGATGACATCTGGTTGGCCGCGGAAGGTCAACGCCAACTGCGTCTGCATCCGCAACCTGTCCTCGGGCGAAGACTCCCTCAGTTCCTTGGCCGTCAGATCCACCTGCGCAGCACCGGAAACGACAGGTACAGACTCACGTGCGAGCCGCATACCGGAAGGAAATGCACTCACCACCGCACCCCGGAGGTACGGTGCCGGGCCGGCCAAGAGCGCACTGGTCATGGCCTTAACCGTCTTCTTTTTGATGAACCAACGCATGTCCGGAACCGCGTAAGTGAAGCTGTGATCATAGAAGTAGATGGGGTAGGCGCCATAGATGATTCTGAAATTCTCTTCCGGGATAGCCGTACCGTCCGGTATCGCCGAAACCCGCCATTCGCCGTCGACCTGTGTCAATGTAGCTGGAATATTTTCCTTGGTCCCTTCGGGAAGGGGCGTGGCCACGCCGTCGGCGTCTACTGTGTAGGACAGGTCAAGCTCATAGTTGTAGACATTCTCAACGGCTGTTTTCACCACTCGGGCCGACCTGAAAACGAGAGTCTTCTGGTCGGGTTTCCAGGAGACGGCCGATGCCTGTGTGAGGAACTGGCGGGCCACCGCGTAGTCGGACTCGTAGCCGCTGCCGGCACTGAAGAAGCCCTCAAGGATGGATTCCGGGCTGGCGCCCTCAAGAGGTCCCGCTGGAAAAAACACCGGTGCGTCCGGATTGCCCGCGCTTTCGTCTGTGCTTTTTCCTACTGGCCCGGACCGGGGAATTTGCGCGCAGGCGGTGACGAAGAGCAACAGCAGGACCGTCAGCGACGCCACAATGGGACGGATGGCACGCCACCCGGGATTCTCAGTACTCACGAGAATCCTCCCGGCTGTTTTCTTTACCGACGGCGTTTCCCCGTACGGGGGCCTCCACAGCGGCTGTGGGACCCGCCGGGGCAGCAGAGTTGAGGATCAGTGTGGAGCGTTCACCGGCACGCCCGGAAAGTTCGACGTCGGCCGGCTCCAGTTGGAGAGGCGACTTTACAATGGCTTCGCCCTGCCGGAGGGGGAGCGTCAACCTGAAGTTGGATCCTGACCCCTTGTTGCCCCAGGCCTGAAGCCAGCCGTCATGCAGCTTTGTGTCCTCAGCTGCGATTGACAGCCCCAGTCCGCTGCCACCGGTGGTGCGCGCCCGGGCCGGGTCCGCACGCCAAAATCTATCGAAGACCCGGGCGGCCTCTGTTGGACTCATTCCAATTCCATGGTCCCGCACCGCGATTGCGACGGCAGACTCATTCGCCGCTACGGAGATGTGGATGGGTTTGCCCTCACCATGTTCGAGCGCATTGAGGACAAGGTTACGAAGTATGCGGTCGATCCGGCGAGCGTCCATCTCCGCAACGATGCTTTTTTCCCGGCAAATGACCACTATTTCAGAGCCGTATTCTGCGGCCACGGGAGCCACCCCGTCCAGCACATGGGTTACCAGCGGCAAGATATCAGTTGGCTCGGCATCAAGCCTGGCCACTCCGGCATCGAAGCGCGAGATCTCCAGCAGGTCCGCCAACAGTGACTGGAATCTTTCCACCTGGTTGTAAAGAAGCTCAGCGGATCTCTTATTAATGGGATCGAAGTCGTGGCGGGCGTCGTACAGGACTTCAGCAGCCATCCGGACTGTTGTCAGGGGTGTACGGAGTTCGTGCGACACGTCTGATACGAATCTCTGCTGCATCTGGGAAAGCGTCGCCAGCTGGGTGATCTGTTCCTGAAGGCTGGCTGCCATGTGATTGAAGGAAGCTCCCAGGCGCGCGACTTCGTCCTCGCCTTTGACCACCATCCGCTCCTGCAGTTGGCCGGCGGCCAGCTTTTCGGATACGAGGGCTGCATGACTGACCGGGCTCACCACATTCCGCGTGACATACCAGGCGATGGCACCAATCATCAGAACCAGGACTGCCCCGCCTGCCCACAGTACGTTTTGGATCTCATCGAGAGTCTTCTGTGCCGAGTTAAGGTCGTAGATCAGGTACAGCTCGTACGCCGTACCGTTGAATGTCACCAGGTTTCCGACCGCAATACCTGGCCGGTCCTCGGTACCGACCGGAAACTCCATCGACGCCCAGAACTGCTCCTTTCCGGACTCCTGCACCGCCCTTCGAAGTTCCGGAGGAATGACGTTTATGGTCAGCTGGTCCGATGCCCGCGATTCCACCCACCGGTTTCGGGGCTTGGTCTGCTCCGGCTTTGCTTCAAAGACGTAGCGCCTCTGAATCACGTTGCCACGGCCTTCGACGGCATTCAGTGTGTCGTAGACGAGTGTGATGACACTGGACTGATTGGTTACCTGCGCGCCGTCGAACGTTTCCTGGACCTGCTTCACGTTGTACAGGGTCTCGGACTCTGCCTGGGTCAGCCGTTCCTGGAACAGGTTGTTCGCGATTTGATTCGACAAATAGGCACCCACAACGGCAAAAGAGCTGATCGAAAGCAACAGCGTGGTAAGGACCGTTCGCAGTTGCAGGGAACGACGCCATCGCCGGCGCAGCGAGCGAAGCAGGAACCGGAACGCGGGCAAGGCCCGGCTTAGCGTGGTTCGAACGAGCCGGAGAATACGCAGCACGACGATTTGTGCCCGCCGCCCCCAGAGCCTGGCACGGAAAGACAGCCCGGCCACATTGGCCAACGCATCCGTATGTTCAGGGGCATGCTCAGGCACCGGCGATCTTTCGGTCTCCGGATGCAAAATTGGTTTGGTGGCGCTTGGCTCGGCAGCTTCAGCCGGTGGCGGCTGGGGGTCCGTTTCGCCGGAGCGTCCCTTGCGAGGCTCAGGAACCTGCTTTATAGCCGACACCACGGACCGTCAATACTACTTCGGGGGCTTCAGGGTCACGCTCAATCTTTGACCTCAACCGCTGGACATGGACGTTGACCAGTCGTGTGTCGGCTGCATGGCGGTAGCCCCACACCTGTTCCAGAAGGAGTTCACGGGTAAAGACCTGCCAGGGTTTGCGGGCAAGGGCCACCAGCAAGTCGAACTCCAATGGAGTCAACGAGATCCGTTCGCTGCCTCGGCTCACCAGATGGCCTGCAACGTCGATGGTGATGTCCGCGATGCGCAAGGTTTCGGGCGCCTTCTGGTCGCCCGGCCGCAGCCGGGCCCGCACGCGGGCCACGAGTTCAGCGGGTTTGAAGGGCTTAGGCACATAGTCATCGGCCCCTGACTCCAGTCCACGGACCACGTCAGAGGTGTCGGATTTAGCCGTTAGCATCACAATCGGAACGTCGGACTCACCCCGGATCTGACGGCATACCTCTATTCCATCGACTCCGGGGAGCATGAGATCGAGCAGCACGAGGTCCGGCTTGGAGGAGCGGAAAATTTCCAGAGCCTGACCGCCGTCGGCACAAAATACCGGCTCGAAGCCGTCATTGCGCAACACAATGCCAATCATCTCGGCCAACGCCTCGTCATCGTCCACTACCAGAATGCGTGCCTTCATAGTTACATATTCCCTTATTGTATTGGCTTTGTCCTGTTGGGTGGCTGGGACGGCATGGCGCGGGTGCCTCGGCTGTCTGCTCCGGTCCCTTTCGTACACCGGGACACCGCGGCTAATTTGGACCCGCAGGCTTGGCCGTGGTGCTATGACGCTGCCCGCTGGAACTATAGGCTGGGGACAGGCCGGGTCTGGCCGGATGACCTTGACCTGGAACCGGAACCGGGACCTTGGATGGCGCGGTGCCTGGGGACGCGGCCGCTTGGGGAGGAACAGCTTGTCAGAAGAGGAACGGAACGCTTCGGCGCCGAGGGAGCAGCATCCTACGGGAAATAAGCCTGCGTGGGGATCCCAGCCTCAATGGGGTCCGCCGGCATGGCAACAAGGTCAACAACCCTGGGCGCCACCACAAGGGCCCGCACCACAGGGCCAACAGCCGTGGCCCGCGCCACAGGGGCAACAGCCGTGGCAGCAAGGCCCACAGTCCGCACAACAGTGGCCTGGACAACCTTGGCCCTCACAACAGGGGCCTGGACAACCTTGGCCCTCACAACAGGGGCAGCATCCCTGGCAAGGACAACCAGGACCGTATGGTTCCCCGGCGGGGTCCTATGGGAGGCCGATGTACATTGCTCCGCCGAAGCCCGGAGTGGTGCCCCTGCGGCCCCTGATGTTCGGGGAAATCATGGATGGTTCCTTCCAGACGGTGCGCCGCAACCCGCAGGCAATGTTCGGCGCTGCCCTGCTGGGACAATCCCTCACCATCATCGCCGCCGCTTTTGTGGGCTTTTTCGGTTTCGGTTCGCTTGGGGAAGAATCCATGCCTTCCTGGATGTCGGGACAGAACCAATCCGAAATCGTCGGCATGTTTATAGGCATAGCAGCCGGCGGTCTGCTGCTGGTCCTCTTGAGCGTGTTCCTTAGCGCTGTGCTTCAGGGTGTCATGGTGATCCCGGTAGCGCGGGCACTGCTCAACAGGCGCACCACCTTTCGTCAGATGTGGCAGTTGGCCAAGGGACGCGTCGGGGCCTTGATCGGGCTGGCCGCACTCCTCCTCGTCGGATACCTGGGAGCAATTGCTCTCCTCGTGATCCTCGCCATTGTCTTGGCGGAGACGATGGGGGGTGTATCGGCGGCGATTTCCGTTCCCCTTTTTATTGGACTGATCGTTGCAATGGTCTGGGTTTACATCCGTTTTATGGTCGCCCCCGCCGCCATTGTGATTGAGGAACTCGGTGTCTTGGGTGGTCTAGGCCGTTCCTGGACGCTGACACGCAACAACTGGTGGCGGATCCTGGGCATCTCGCTGGTGATTTCCATTCTCATCAGCATCATCAGTCAGATAGTTACGATGCCGTTGGGTCTCATTTCTGGTGGCACCGGTTTTCTCACGCCTCATGCAGGCGCAGAAGAAGCGGCTGCGGCCGGCGTGGGTATCCTCATTGCTTCGACCATCGTTTCCGCCTTGGTTGGGGCGGTGGGATATGCCTTCCAGACATCAGTCATGGCTTTGCTGTACCTGGATCTTCGGATGCGCAAAGACGGACTGGACCTGGTGCTGATCCGTTCGCTCGAATCGGGCGAGGACCCTGACGGCGTGCCCGGACGAGGAGCAGCGGTCTATTCTGCGGGCCGGTCCGGCTACCCAGGCACCGGACCCCAATCCGCGGGCGGCTCTCCCCCGATGTACGGATGATCATTATGGCTGCCGCACACCTGGCTGGGGCATTCCCTTCCCTTGGTCCGTACCAGGCAGAGCCGCCGGTGCTTCCCGACCGGGATGAGGCCCGTCGTAGGGCCGAGGAGGAACTGTCCAAGCCTAAATATGCGGAATCAGCTCCTGGTTGGATAGAAGATGCCTGGCGGAATTTCCTGCGCTGGCTGGACTCGCTGGGCAGCAGTGATGGCACCGACACCGGAGCGCTGCCCCTCATCACGGTTGCGGCGGTCATCGTGATTGCCGTGGCGATCGTGCTGGTTCGTCCCCGCCTGAACGCGCGCCGGAAGAACAGCAGCAAGGCCGTTTTCGACGCCGACCCTTCCGTCAGCCCTGACACGTACCGCCAGAGGGCGGCAGCTGCAGCCGCCGTCGCCGATTGGGGAACGGCTGTTGTCGAGCAATTCCGGGCAGTGGTACGCTCCGCCGAAGAACGGACCATTATTGATCCGCTGCCCGGTCGAACGGCTGACGAAGTTGCAGCAAGTCTTGGAGCGGCCTTCAGCCCCGTCGTGTGGCGGCTGGAGCGGGCAGCAAATGTCTTCGACGCAGTCCGCTATGGACATGCACACGTGGACCAGCAGGATTTTGCAGACATCGTGACATTGGACGAGTCCATCTCCGGCCTCCAACCGGACTTCAAGGGTTCACCGTCCCATACGCTGGCGCGTCCGCTGTGAGCCTTGATCTTGAGGGCGGCTCTCCCGATTCGCCGGCTTCGAACCCCCAGGCAAGCAATATTTCCGACGCGTCCTCCCCTCGGCTGGCGGGAGTCATTTCCAACCGTCTGCGCCGGCATCGGGGCCTCATTCTGATCAGCCTCGTGGTCGTTGCCGCCATGGTGTGGACCATCGTGGCTCAGCTGTCGCCAAAAGCTGACGGTGCTGTCCTCTCCATCCGTAATGCCGCCCCTCACGGGGGGATGGCGGCAGCAGGGATCCTTGAGGACCACGGCGTTGTCATCCAGCAGACCGATTCGTTCCAATCCACGCTTTCGGTGTTGGACAGTTCGGCCGACAGGGGCGAGGGAGGCAGTACCGTTCTCCTCTACGATCCCAACGGCTTCCTGGAGGAGGACCGGTTGCAGGAGCTCCTTGAGTCCTCTGACCGTGTGGTTGCGGTGACCCCGCATTTTCAAACGTTGCGGGGCCTCGGTGGTGAAATCCGACAGGCCGGAGTCGCACCCGAAGCCCTGGATACTGTGGAGCCTGATTGCGATGCGGCCGATCCCCGGGCTGCCGGAGACATCTCCGCTGAATCCGCCTTCCTCTACACCGGCGACGGCGGGGGCTGGACCTGCTACCGGGCCGTTGAGTCCGACGGAGGGATCTACGCCACAACCGAGGACGAACGGCTCATCGTGCTGGGGAGTACCGGGATCATCAGCAATGACCTGCTCGAGGAGCATGGCAATGCGGCCTTGGTATTGCGAACGCTGGGAGCTAGCGACACCCTCGTCTGGTATCTTCCCGGCCTCTCAGACATCTCACCTACGGACTCGCCGCCAACGCTCAATGAGCTCGCCCCGAAATGGGTGGGGTTTCTGGGTCCATGGCTGGCCCTGGTGGCCCTTCTGTCCATGTTCTGGCGCGGACGACGCCAAGGACCGCTCGTAACGGAGCCCCTTCCCGTGGTGGTGAAGGCGGCCGAAACAGCGGAGGGCCGTGCCCGTCTCTACCATGACGCCCGGGCAGTGGACACAGCCTCTGAAAGCCTCCGCGCCGGGACCCTGGTACGGCTGGCCAAGTCCCTGAGGCTTGGCGCGGACGCAGAACCGGACGACGTCATCGCCGCCGCGGCCCGCAAACTGGGACGGAGCCCGGAAAGCGTGGCTGAAACACTCAACGGCCGTCCGCGTACTGAAGGCCAGCTGGTGCACTGGGCACAACAACTTCAAGGACTAGAGAAAGAGGTAATCGAACAATGAGTGAGCAGCGTGCGGGGTATCCTGCCAGCGGTATGACCGGAGCGTCACAGACAGTAGCCCCATGGCCCTCAGGACAGCATGCGGCTCCCCGGGATGAGGAGCACGCTCGTCTGGGTGATCCCGTTCGTCAGTCACTGTTGGACGTCCGGCATGAAGTAGCTAAAGCAGTGGTTGGTCAGGACTCCACCGTCACCGGCATGCTGATCGCCCTTTTGTCGCGCGGTCATGTGTTGCTTGAGGGTGTTCCCGGCGTGGCAAAAACGCTCTTGGTCCGCACGTTATCCGCAGCCTTGAATCTTGATACCAAACGTATCCAGTTCACCCCCGACCTCATGCCTGGCGACGTCACGGGATCGCTGGTGTACGACGCCCATTCATCTGAATTCACCTTCAGGGAAGGACCCGTCTTCACCAATATCCTGCTGGCTGACGAAATCAACAGGACACCTCCCAAAACACAGGCGTCGCTGCTGGAGGCCATGGAGGAACGTCAGGTATCTGTGGACGGGGTCTCGCGCCAGCTTCCCGTGCCGTTCATTGTTGCCGCCACGCAGAACCCCGTGGAGTACGAAGGCACCTATCCCCTGCCTGAAGCCCAGCTTGACCGGTTCCTCCTGAAACTCACCATGCCGCTGCCCGGGCGCGACGACGAAATAGAGGTCATCCGGCGACACGCTGCAGGCTTCGACCCGAAAAATCTGGCTGCCGCGGGAGTCCGTGCGGTTGCCGGGATCGAAGAGCTGGAACTTGCCCGGCGGGCCGTCGCCGAGGTAACTGTCGCACCGGAAGTGCTCGCCTACGTCGTTGACATCGTCCGTGCGACGAGGTCCGCGCCGTCCTTCCAGCTGGGCGTATCCCCTCGAGGTGCCACGGCCTTGTTAAGCACATCCCGCGCCTGGGCGTGGCTTTCGGGACGGCAGTTCGTCACGCCCGACGACGTCAAGGCCCTTGCGCTCCCGTGCCTGCGGCACCGGGTGGCGCTTCGCCCGGAAGCGCAGATGGATGGAGTCCACGTTGATGGGGTGCTGGGCAGCATCCTTGCTTCTGTGCCAGTTCCCCGCTGATCCTCATGGCGATTTCCGGACGTTTTGTTCTCCTGGCATTGCTGGGCGTTGTTCCTGTGCTGATGTATCCGGACTGGGGAACGGTCTTACTGGTATGCCTTGTGCTTTGCGCAGTCCTCGTTTTTGATCTGGTGACCGCAGCATCCCCGCGCAGCATCTCGTTCGAACGTTCCGTCGCTGGCAGCGTCACGCTCCTCACAGGCACAGATTCCACGCTCACCATCACAAATTCCGGTCCACGCCGTCTCCGCGCGACCGTGCGCGACGCATGGCAACCATCCGCTGGAGCCCAAAACCCGGTTCAAAGACTGGACATACCTTCCGGAGAACGACGGCGGATGACCGTAAGTCTGCACCCGACCAGGCGCGGGGACCTGAAGGCCGACAACGTCACCGTACGGTCGTTCGGATCATTGGGCCTGGCCGCCCGGCAAAGAACATTCCCGTCCTCCGCTTCACTTCGTGTGCTCCCGCCGTTCCACTCGCGCAGGCATCTGCCGTCCAAACTGAGAAAGCTTCGGGAACTTGATGGCAAGGCAGCGGTGCAGATCCGCGGCGCGGGAACGGAATTTGACTCCCTCCGGGACTACGTTCGCGGCGATGACGTGCGTTCCATCGACTGGCGCGCTACGGCACGACGATCCGCCGTCGTGGTACGCACCTGGCGCCCCGAAAGGGATCGCCGTGTCGTCATCATGCTGGACACGTCCCGGACCGCAGCGGCACGTATCGAGGACGAGCCGCGCCTCGATACCGGCATCGAAGCAGCCCTCCTGTTGGCTGTCCTGGCGGAACGTGGCGGCGACAGAGTGGACTTCTTCGCCTTTGACCGGAGAGTCAGGGGAAGGGCTGCGTCTGCGTCGAGGGGCAATCTTCTCGAACAGTTGGTCCAAGCCATGGCGCCACTGGAAGCGGAACTCATCGAACTGGACTGGAGCCAGATTCCCGGCCAGGTCCGGGCGGTGTCGGCGCACCGCTCCATGGTGGTGCTCCTGACGGCGCTCGATGGCGGCGCACCCGAAGAAGGACTGCTGCCCATGGCTGCGCAGCTGATGCAGCAGCACGTTGTTGTGGTTGCCTCAGTGCGCGATCCGATGCTGGCTGAGATGCAGAACGAACGCACGACGGCGGCCCACGTCTTCCGTGCGGCTGCCGCCGAACGCGCGCTTTTGGAACGGGAGGCCGTGGCGAACCAACTCCGCCACCTCGGTGTGGAGGTGGTGGATGCTGAACCACATCAACTGCCGCCTGCGTTGGCCGATATGTACATCAGGCTCAAAGCGGCAGGACGTCTCTAGCCCGGCTTGATGAGGGCAAGTGTGAACCAGTCTTTGAGTGTTTGAAAGACAAGAATCAGAACTATCAGGAGGCCAGCGTGACAACCCCGATTTACCGGCGTGCCATGGGCAGCGACTTTGAACGCCTGCAGCCGGAGCTGCAGGAATACTTCACGCTTGCCCCCGGAATGGGCAAGTATGGCATAGGCGAAGGGGTGTTCGAGATTGTTGGTTGCCGCCAGTCCTGGCTCCGGCCACTCTTGAAGCTAACCGGCAGCGAGGAGGCCTTCTTCCCCGAGTACGGGGAAGGCATCCGGTTCCGGATCGAAAACCACGCCCACCTTGACCCCTTTGGGCGATCAAGCCTTACTGCGCGGCGAGAGATCTTTTTTCCTGGAATCACGCGTCTCTTCCATGACACTACGAGCCTGGTTGAATCCCCTCAGGGAGCACAGGCTGATTCCCTCGCTGCATCACCACAGGATGCACCGATGGGTCCGCCCCGGAATCCCCGGCTTGTTGACTACGTTGGCCGCTACCGGAGACTCGTAACGGATCTGGACCTCGGAGTCACCGAGGACGGCCGGCTGCGTGGGATTTCCGGAAACTCCCGGCTGTTCCTGGGCCCTCTGCGGATTCCGCTTCCCAAGGCCCTCGATGCAAAAGCCTATGCAGAACAATGGTGGGATGCCTCTGAGCAGAAGCACCGGATCCAGGTCAAAGTGATCCAGCCCCAGGTTGGCCTCGTCCTGGTTTACGCGGGGCATTTCGACTACCGTCTGCTCAGCTATCCTGGGCGCGGCAGCACTCCCGGGTTCCTCCCGGCCTATGCCCAGCCGGACAAGTGGGAAAGCCGAACCTAGCCCAAGGCCAGCTGGTTGAGGCCGTCTGCCACTTGGGTGAGGCGGGTGAGGACCGCTGTTGCGCTTGATGGGGTGTGCCCGGCCAAGCCTGCCGACGGCGTGACGCGGAGCGATCTGAGGCTATGGGCCGGAAGCCCGAGCTGCCGCCATGGCCGCCAGACGTTCTCCACCACCTCCGGCACGCGAGGGAGACGTCCCGAGTGGATTTCAACGGGCAGGACTCCCGCCCATAACCGCTTACCGGATTCCACGGCAGCCGCCAACTGCTCCCACTGGCGGGATGTGAGCGCTTTAAGAGGAACGGAAATACCATCGGCTCCGGCAGCGATGATGCGGTCAAACGGTGCTTCGACTTCCGGAACTGCCACGACAATCTCCACGGCACCCGCAACACGCAGGGCCTCAATCAGCGAGCGCCACGATTCAGTAACTTCATGCCCGGGGACGGAACGGAGGGTCCGGTAACCACTGGACGTCGGGATGGTCCCGGCCATGATTGCAGCAACATCCGGCTCGTCGATCTGGACCACCAAACGGGCACCGGGGACCGCCGTCGAGATCCGCGCGAGCAATTCGTGGACGCCTGCTGCCAACGAGTCAGCAATATCGCGTCGTGCCCCGTAGTCCAACAGGGCCCGCTCGCCATTGTGCAGATGGAGCCCGGCGGCCAGGGTGAGCGGACCAATGAGCTGGACCTTGAATTCTTCGGCCGGGGCCTCTTCTGACCCGGCTACATCTGCGAGCACATTGATATCGGTCGAAAGGGCCGATTCCGCCCTGCGCATGTCCTTGCCGGGCCGGTCCACGATTCTCCAGCCGTAGGGCTGCGCGTCAACGGCCAAATCCACAAGAACGGAGGCAGTGCGTCCCAATGAATCGGAACCAACCCCGCGTTCCGGGAGCTCAACCAGAAACGGCAAGTGCGGGGAACCGAGTTCGCCGCGGACGATACGGCTGGCTTCCAGGGGGTCCTCCCCCGGCCATGGGCCGAGGGCTGTTGCGGTGACCTGGCTTTCCTGCTGTGGTTTGTCGAGCGGCATTTAGGCGTCTACCTGCTGTGATGAGTTCAGGGCGCCGTTCGTGGCCGCTTCATGGTCCTCGGCAATCGCTTCGTGATGGCGGATGACCTCGCCAATGATGAAATTAAGGAACTTCTCCGCGAAGGCAGGATCCAAATGGGCCTCTTCCGCCAGGCGCCTGAGCCTTGCGATCTGGGCCAGTTCCCGCCCGGGATCGCCCGCGGGCAGTTTATGCGTTGCCTTGAGAAAGCCCACCTTTTGCGTGGCCTTAAAGCGTTCGGCCAGGAGGAACACAAGCGTCGCATCTATGTTGTCGATGCTGGACCTGATGGACAAAAGTTCCGCCATCACCGAGCTATCCACCTGGCCGGCGAGGGAACTGGCCGAAGGATCGTAGGATTCAGCGTCGGGGTGGTCATGGTTCTGCTCGCTCATGGTTCCAGTCTAGGGGTACGCCCTACCCCGCCGCCGTCCGGCAAAGAACTGGTCCGGAACGGCGGCGGTTTCCTGCCTGCGCCGGGACTACGTTGCGAGCAGTGCCCGGTTCTCTTCCCGTCGCCGGGCCTGTTCTTCAGGATCAGGCACAGGCAAGGACGCGATGAGCCGCCTGGTGTAGTCATGCTGCGGGGCGCCCATCACCACGTGGCCCAGACCTTGTTCCACCAGCCTGCCTTTGTAGAGCACACCTACCCAGTGGGACAGGATGTCAACGACCGCAAGGTCGTGACTGATGAACAAGGCCGCAAAGCCGAACTCCTGCTGGATCTCTTTGAAGAGCTCCAGCACTTTGGCCTGGACTGAGACGTCCAAGGCTGACGTCGGCTCGTCTGCAATGAGCAGCTTGGGGTTCAGGATGAGGGCACGGGCCAAGGAAGCCCGCTGCCGTTGCCCTCCGGAGAGCTCATGCGGATACCTGCCTGCGTACGACGCCGGCAACTGCACCGATTCGAGCAGCTCGCGAACCCGCTGGCGTACCTGGGCAGGCGTCGGGTCACCATGGATGATGAGTGGCTCAGCAACGCAATCGCCAATGGTGAGATGCGGGTTGAACGAGGCGGCAGGATCCTGGAAAACAAAGCCAATATCCTTGCGGTGCGGCTTGAAAGTGCGCTCCTTGAGGTTGAGCATTTCGTAGCCAAGGACTTTCAGGCTGCCTCCGGTGGCCCGGTTCAGCCCCGCGATCGCCCTGCCGATAGTCGTTTTGCCGGATCCTGATTCACCCACCAGGCCAAAAACTTCGCCCTCGGACAGGGTGAAGCTGACACGGTCCACCGCCTTGAATCCCGGGCTGCCAAGCCTGCCGGGATATTCAATGGTCAGGTCCTTGGCCTCAACCAGCACCTTGCCATGTTGGTGCGCCCGTTCCTTCATGCCCTCGGACGCAGAATTCCTGCCGAGATGGGGAACAGCCGCGAGCAGCTTCTGCGTGTACTCCTGTTTTGGTTGGGCGAAGAGGACCCTGGAAGGAGCTTCCTCCACCACATCGCCCTGATACATGACCACCACGCGGTCGGCAAGGTCAGCCACGACTCCCATGTTGTGGGTAATCAGGACAATTGATGTGCCATAGATGTCCCTAAGGTCCCTCAGCAACTGCAGTATCTCAGCCTGCACGGTTACATCAAGGGCGGTTGTGGGTTCGTCCGCAACAATGAGTCCCGGGTTCAAGGCCAGGGCTGCCGCGATGACAACCCGTTGTTTCTGACCGCCCGAAAACTGGTGAGGGTAGTAGTTGACCCTGTTTTCAGGATCAGGGATGCCCACCCTGCGCAGCGCATCGATCGCCAGCAGTTTCGCCTCCCGCTTGCTGATGCGGTGACCGCCCTCTCCCCTGCCGGCATGGGCGCGAAGACCCTCCGCTATCTGCCAGCCGACGGTAAAGACCGGGTTAAGGGCAGTCGACGGTTCCTGGAAAACCATAGCGACGTCGTTGCCACGGATCTGGCGCAAACGCGCGGCGCTCACGCTGATGACGTTGTTGCCATTGATAAGCACAGCCCCTGAACTGGTGGCGGTTTCCGGGAGGAGCCCAAGGATCGTCTTGGCTGTCACGGTCTTACCGGACCCGGACTCCCCCACAATGGCCAGGACCTCGCCCTGCTTTACCTGCAGGCTGACGTCCTTTACCGCATGCACGTCACCCCCGTCGGTGGCAAAGGTAACCTTCAGATGGTCGATATCAAGCACCGGTCCGGAGCCGCCGGCGTCGTCCTTTATGGGATCGATGTTGATGGTCATAACGTCCTCGCTTCGTCTTCAAACGCAGCCTGGGAAGCGGTGGGAGCATCTGCTCCACCCTTGCCGCCGGCGCGCTTGCGTCCCCGTAGACGGGGATCGTTGAGATCATTGATGCTTTCGCCCACAAGGGTCAGGCCCAGGACTGTGAGGACAATGGCGAGGCCAGGGAATACGCCCGTCCACCAAATTCCCGACGTTGTATCAGCCAGGGCCTTGTTCAGGTCGAACCCCCACTCAGCGGCCGACGTCGGCTCGATGCCGAAGCCCAGGAAGCCCAGGGCCGCAAGGGTGAGGATGGCCTCTGAAGCGTTAAGGGTGAAGATGAGCGGCAGTGTACGTGTGGCGTTCCCGTAGATGTGCCGAGTCATGATCCGAACATTCGAGGCGCCCACAACCTTGGCTGATTCCACAAATGGCTCGGCCTTCAAGCGAATGGTCTCCGCCCGGATTACGCGGAAATACTGAGGAATGAACACAACGGTTATGGAGATCGCCGCAGCAAGGATTCCGCCGATGAGGCTGGACCTTCCCCCGCTGATGACGATAGCCATGACGATAGCCACGAGGAGGGAGGGAAAAGCGTAGACAGCGTCCGCGACCACAACGAGTACCCGGTCCAGCCAGCCCCCGAAGTAGCCGCTCACCAGTCCGAGAATGACCCCGACAAAGAGGGACATCACGACGGCGACGATGATCACCATGATTGCCGTCTGCGTGCCCCAAACAACCCGTGAGAAAACGTCGTATCCACCCACGGTGGTACCCCAGAGGTGCTTGCCGCCTGGCGGTTCCTGCGTAGGGAAGCTGCCGTCGGCGTCGGAGATCTGTGAAAAACCGAAGGGCGCAATCAGGGGGGCAAGGATCGCCGTCAGGACAAAAATTCCCGTCAGCACGAGTCCGGCCACCAGCATTCCGCGCTGGAGGCCGACACTCTTGTTGAAATGCGAAATTACCGGCAGCCGCTTGAACAGGGGTTGCCTGGGATCCGCCGCGATCGGCAGGGGGGAAACTGTGCTCATGTCAGTACCTCACACGGGGGTCGATCAGCGCGGCCGCGATGTCCACGATGAAGTTGGTGACGGCCACGATGATTGCCAGCAGGACCACGATGCCTTGGACAGCCACAAAATCACGGGCAGTCAGGTATGAAGCCAGCTGGAAGCCCAGCCCCTTCCATTCGAAGGTGGTCTCAGTCAGCACCGCTCCCCCAAGCAGCACTGCGATCTGAAGCCCCATAACGGTAATGATGGGGATCAGGGCAGGCTTGTAGGCGTGTTTGGTCACCAGTCTGAATTCGCTGACGCCACGTGAGCGTCCGGCTTCGATGTAGTCCTTGCCCAGTGTGCCGATGACGTTGGTCCGGACGAGCCGAAGGAAGATTCCGGCTGTCAGGAGGCCCAGGGCGATGGCGGGAAGAACGGCGTGGGCCACGACGTCGCCAAGGGCTGCCATGTTCCCGCTGCGGAGGGCATCGAGCCAGTAGATTCCGGAAGGGGCGGACAGGGCAGTCAGCGAAAGCTCACTGGAGGTCGTGGCGCGACCTGCCACGGGCAGCCAGCCCAGCCAGACTGAGAACGTCAGTTTGAAGAGTAGTCCGGAGAAGAACACGGGAGTCGAATAGCAAAGGATGGCGAAAATGCGGAGCACGGCATCCGGTGCCTTGTCACGCCGGTGAGCGGCGATCATTCCCAGGGGAATCCCCACTACCAGGGCAACGAGCACCGCGTTAATGGACAGTTCCAGGGTGGCCGCGCCATAGGTGGTCAGCATCTCAGAAACCTTGCGGTTGTCCGACAACGTAGTGCCGAAATTCCCGGTGATGAGTTGGCCAAGATATTCCAGATACTGCACCAGAATTGGCCTGTCGTAGCCTGCGGCGTGGATCCGCTCCTGCAGTTGATCAGGGGGAAGCCTGCCGCCCAGGGCTGACGTTATGGGGTCACCGGTGATCCGCATCAGGAAGAAAACCATGGTGACGAGGATAAAGATCGTGGGGAAGATCAGGAGAAACCTGACCAGTATGTACTGGCCAAGACCGCCACCCGATGACTTCTTTTTCGACGGGAGGATGCCGTCGGCGTCGCTTGGCGGCGCATCAATAAGGGTTGTCATTCGTACCTAAAATCTAGAGATTCCCGGCGTTGTTGGGGACCGGGCGACCAGCAAAAGGCGGGACGCCGTGGTGGCGCCCCGCCTCCGTGGCTGGTCAGGACCTGATGGGACTCTTACTTGGAAATCACGCCAAGACGGGTCTTGAAGGAAGCATCAAGGGTGGTATCAACGCCCTTGACATTCGCACCGGCCACCATCAGTTGTGCACCCTGCAGGAGCGGCAAGGTGGAGAGATCCTTGGCAACGGCCTCCTGGGCTTCACCCAGGACTTTCTCGCGTTCGGCCTTATCAACGGTGGTCAGCTGCTTGCCGATCAGCTCGGTCACAGCCGGGTTCTCGTAGTGGTTGCCCAGGAAGTTGCCCGGGACGAAGAACGGCGTCAGGTAGTTGTCGGCGTCTGAGTAATCCGGGAACCAGCCCAGCTGGTAAACGGGATAGGCGTCGGCCGTCCTGTCCTTGGAGTACGTGACCCATTCAGTCGACTGCAGGTCCACCTTGAACAGCCCCGACTTCTCCAGTTGCTCCTTGATCATGGCGTATTCGTCGCCTGAGGACTCGCCGTAGTGGTCAGGGTTGTACTGGAGCTTGATAGTCACGGGAGCGGTGACGCCAGCATCCGAGAAGGCCTTCTTCCCCTTGTCAAGGCTGGGCTTGCCGGTGCCGTCACCATACATTTCCTTGAGCGGTTGGGTAGCGCCGACAAAGCCGTCCGGAACAACCGAGTACGCCGGCAGGTACGTTCCCTTGTAAACCTGCGTAGCAAGCGCTTCCCGGTCTACGATGTGAGCCATTGCCTGCCGGACTGCGAGCGCCTTGGCAGGATCCGCATCAGGTGCTTTGGCGCCGAACGGCATGGTGTCAAAGTTGAAAACGATGTACCGGAGCTCGCCACCGGGCCCCTTGTGAACCTTGACTTTGGAATCCTTCTCAAGGTCAGCGACATCAGTGGCTGTCAGGCTGCGGCCCGCGACGTCGATCCCGCCCTGCTGCACTTCCAGCTTGAGGTTGTTGGCGTCCGCGTAGTACTTGATGTTGGCGCCGTCATTGGCCGGCTTGCCCAAGAGGCCCTTGTAATCGGGATTGGGTTTGAGGCTGATCAGTTCGTTTTTCTTGTAGCTTTCGATGGTGTAGGGACCGGCAAAGGGCTTGCCTTTGACGATTTCGTCGTCGGTCATGACCTTGTCGGCCGGGAATACCTCTTCATCGACGATGGGTCCCGAGTTGGCAGCGAGTACACCGGGGAAGACCTGGTCGTTACCGTCCTCCAGCGTAAAGACGACTGTCTGGTCGTCAGGGGTGGCCACGGAGGCGAGGTTCCCCAGAAGGGAGGCCGGGCCGTTGGGGTCAGCGATTTTGACGACGCGGTCGAAGGAGAACTTCACGTCCGACGACGTCAACGCGTGGCCGTTCGCAAATTTGAGATCCGACTTCAGCTTGACGGTGTATTCCGTGGGGCTCGTGAATTCTGCTGACTCAGCGATGTCAGGGGTGGAGTCAGCGGTTCCGGGCTTGGCGTTCATCAGGAACGGGTAGATCTGGTTCATCACCATGAATGAACCGGCATCGTAGGAGCCTGCGGGGTCCAGAGTGACCACCTTGTCAGTGGTGCCATACGTAATGGTTCCACCTCCCGCTCCGCCGGTGTTTGTTCCGCCGCCTGACGGGCCCGTGCAGGCAGTCAAGGCGAGTGCGGAAACGCCCGCAAGCGCGATAGCACTCCGCAGGGCTTTCTTAGTTGTTGGCATCTTTGAACTTTCTGTTCGATGACTACCGCGCGCCGCCTGAGGTACGGCGGAAGTACTTTCTTGCTCGAAAGTTACTCCGTATTACGGCGCGCCGTGCTGATGCCTTGATTCAATCAGAGAATCCGGTACCGAAAGGTCAGATCACGTGATTTGAAACACAATATTTACCGGATTGATGCATGACTATCGTTTTCTTCGGCCTGAAGGTTGACCGGCAGGATATCCCGCGGCTTAGAGGGCTGCGCGCTGCAGGGAACGGGCCGTATCAATGGTCGCCTGACCAAGGACCCGGCTCCCCTGGTACAGAACCACCGTCTGCCCGGGCGCAACTCCCCGCAGGGGGTTGATGAGGGTGACCACGAGGTTTTCCTGGCTGCGACCATCCTCGTTGGTAGAGCGCTCCATCCATGCGCGCGCAGGTACGGGGTCACCGTGGGCACGGACCTGGGCGTGGCAGTCAAAGTGCTCACCTGTATTGACCTCGTCGATGGGGAGGCCGGCCCAGGACACCTTGATACCCCGGATTTCGTCAATGGCAAGCAGCGCCTCCGGCCCCACAACCACTTTGTTTTCCTTGGGGCGGATCTCCAGGACAAAGCGCGGCTTGCCGTCGGCAGCGGGAGTGCCCAGCTTCAGTCCGCGGCGCTGGCCGACGGTGAAGGCGTTGGCGCCAGGGTGTTCGCCTACTTTAGAGCCGGTTTCATCAACGATGTCCCCTGTAGTCATTTCGATTTTCTCAGCCAGCCAGCCAGCGGTGTCGCCGTCCGGAATGAAGCAGATGTCATGGCTGTCCGGCTTGTTTGCCACAGACAGGCCCCGCCGCTCAGCTTCGGCGCGGACCTCGGCCTTCGAGGGCGTATCTGCCAGCGGGAACATCGAATGCTTCAGCTGTTCGTGCGTCAGCACACCCAGCACATAGCTTTGATCTTTGGCCCAGTCTGCAGCGCGGTGAAGCTCCCGGTTGCCGTTCGAATCCTCAATCACCTTGGCGTAGTGCCCGGTGCAGACGGCGTCAAAACCCAAGGCGATGGCCTTTTCCAGCAATGCGGCGAACTTAATGCGCTCGTTGCAGCGCATGCACGGATTTGGCGTGCGGCCGGCGGCGTATTCATCAATGAAGTCCTGCACGACGTCTTCTTTGAAGCGCTCGGAGAAGTCCCAGACATAATAGGGGATCCCGAGGACGTCACAAGCCCGCCAGGCATCGCGCGAGTCTTCGATCGTGCAGCAGCCCCGGCTGCCAGTGCGGAGGGTTCCCGGCATGCGGGAGAGCGCCAGGTGCACACCGACGACGTCGTGCCCGGCCTCAACGGCGCGGGCGGCGGCAACGGCGGAATCTACTCCACCGCTCATGGCTGCAAGAACTCGCATACTGGCTTTCTCCAGGAAAAATTCGGGGATTTCGGGGCGGCTTTCCGGTTTGATATACCGGTAGGTACAGAGCCCGCTTACTTATTCTACTGTCCTTGCGAATCAGGGCCCAAAGTCTCTTGACCGTCGGCTGCCCGTCCTTCTAAAGTCAAAAGTAATAGTTTTAGAAATCAGCATACGAAGGCTGCCGTGTTGCAGCCGGAATCGAGGCGCATCATGGTTGCCGGACGCATCGTTATCGTGGGAGGAGGGCTGGCGGGGGCAACGGCGGCAAAGACACTCCGAGGCGAAGGCTTCGCCGGTTCCCTCACGCTCATTGGCGCAGAGAAGCATCATCCGTACCTGCGGCCGCCGCTCTCGAAGGAATACCTCCTGGGTAAAGAGGGCGAAGAAGCCCTTCCCGTGGTGCCGGAGTCCTGGTACCGGGAGAACGACGTCGACCTCCGCCTGGGCGTCACGGTCACTGAAATCGACCCGTCCGGTCATGGCGTAACCCTGGCCAATGGCAGCAGCCTTCAGTTCGACTCGCTGCTCCTCGCCAGTGGCGCCCAACCCCGGACCATACCGCTGCCAGGTAGCGGGCTTGACGGCGTAACTACCTTCCGGACTGTCGATGACAGCCGTCGGCTCCGGGACAGGCTGTCCGACGGCGGCAGGAATGTTGTGATGATCGGCTCAGGCTGGATAGGAATGGAGTTGGCCGCGGCCGCGAGCACCTACGGCAACCAGGTGACCCTGATCGGGCTTGAGGACATTCCGCTGTCTGCTGCGATCGGGACGGATCTGGGCAAATTCTTCCACAGCCTCCACGAGGCCAACGGCGTAGGTTTCAGGCTTGGGGCATCCGCTGTAGAAATACGAGGAAGCTCAGGCAAGGCAACGGGCGTGCTAACCGACTCCGGGGAGTTCCTTCCGGCAGACACTGTCGTGATCGCCGTCGGAGTAGTCCCGGACGTGGAACTTGCCAAGGAAGCAGGCCTGGAGCTGGACAACGGCATTTTGACTGACGCGTCGCTGCGGACTTCGGCTCCGGACATTTATGCAGCCGGGGACGTCGCCAATGCCCTCCACCCGTTCACCGGCCAGCACCACCGCAGCGAGCACTGGTCCAATGCGTTGAACGGTGGCAAAACTGTAGCCAAAGCCATGCTGGGGCAGGACGCGGTGTTCGACACAATTCCTTATTTCTATACCGACCAGTTCGACGTCAGCATGGAGTATTCGGGATTCCCGTCGCTGGCCCAAGAAAGTCCCGTGCTGCGCGGCTCGCTCGAAACCAAGGAGTTCATAGCATTTTGGCAACGTGAAGGGCGGGTGGTCGCGGGCATGAGCGTCAACTGGCCAAAGGCAGCCAAACCCAAGCCCTCCGCCCAAAAGGTGATTAAAGAACTGATCAGTTCACGGAGGCAGCTGGCAGCCGATACCCTGGCCGATGCCGGAGTGCCCTTGGATCAGCTGCTTGCTGAACCCTGACGGGCTACAGTCGCGGCCGTCTGGATGGAGGATACATGTCCCGCCATACCGGCCTGGGCGGCGCGATTGTAAGCATCAGGCAATGCCTTCAGCAACACATCGACATCCGCGTCCGTGGACGCATGCCCCAAGGTGAAGCGCTGCGCTCCCCTGGCAGTCTCTTCGTCCAGGCCCATGGCAAGGAGCACATGGGAGGGACGCGGAACACCGGCAGTGCAGGCCGAACCTGTGGACGATTCCACTCCCGCCAGATCCAGCAGGAACAGCAGAGAGTCCCCTTCACATCCGGGGAAAGTGAAGTGCGCGTTACCCGGCAGGCGGCCGATGCCAGGCGCCCCTCGCAGGACTGCCGCCGGTATCGCTGCCTGCACTCCTGCAATAAGGCGGTCGCGGAGGCCCGCGATGCGTGCGGATTCGGCCGAAATGTTCCGGGTGACGGTTTCGGCAGCTGCGGCGAAGGCTGCGATGGACGCCGTGTCCAACGTTCCCGAGCGGACGTCCCGCTCCTGGCCTCCGCCGTGCTGCACGGGGGTCAGCTTCACCGATCTCCCCAACAGCAGGGCCCCGACACCCACCGGGCCACCTATCTTGTGTCCTGAAATCGACATGGCATCCAGGCCGACATCCCTGAAGGCCACTGGCAGGGAGCCAAATGCCTGGACAGCGTCGGAATGCACCGGAACACCTGCGGCGTGCGCCAGCTCCACGATCTCCGCAATCGGCTGGATTGTTCCTACCTCGTTGTTGGCCCACATCACCGTGACCAAGGCAATGGAACCTGGATCGCGCGCTAGCTCGGACCTCAAAGCATCCAACCGGACCACGCCGTCACTGTCCACCGGAAGCCAGCAGGCCTCGGCTCCCTCATGTTTTTCCAGCCATTCCACCGTATCCAGGACTGCGGGATGCTCGACGGCGGAGCACAGTATGCGCGTGCGCGAAGGATCTTCGCCGTGGCGGGCCCAATACAGTCCCTTACCTGCAAGGTTGTCCGCCTCGGTACCTCCCGAGGTAAAGATGACTTCTGAGGGGTGCGCTCCGGCCGCTGCGGCAAGCGCTTCACGGGCATCCTCGACTGAGCGACGGGCCCGGCGCCCGGAGCCGTGCAGCGAAGAGGGGTTGCCGGTGCGGGAAAGTTCCCGCGTCAGTGCAGCCAACGCCTCCGGGGACAAGGGCGTAGTAGCGGCATGATCAAGGTAGGCAGGCACATACCAATTCTAGCGTTGGGGCCCCGCCGCTTCGGCTGGAGGCAGCTCAGGGGGAGCCTTATGGAAGGTGGCGTCAGTTCGATGGCGGCACAACGGCCACGCTTTGGACCACATCGGCCTTCGCAGCTGACAACGTCGCCTGATCCGGACAGGAAATGGAGATATAGACGGAAGAGCCGGTCTTGGCGAACATTCTCGCCATTATCGAGGTGGCCTTGGCCCCGGAAGTTGGCCGGCTTTCAAGGACCAGGACCTCCACCTTGGGAGCAGGCTTGTCCGGTTCGCCTCCCCAGCGCAGATTGGCCGGCGTCAGGTAGTCCGGCAGGATGGTGGAATCGAGGTAGGTGAAGAGCTCGGCCGTGGACGTTTTGTCATTGCCGCTGGAGGTCAGGGGCCACTGGTTTGTCCGCACTTTAGCGGCCACAAGACAGCCGTCGGCTTTGATGTACTGATTTTCGCCCGCCACATCCTGCTTCCCGGGCTTCCAACCCGGGGCTTTGGCCAGCCCGTCAGAAATCCCTACAGGAACCCCTGCAGGCAGCGTATCGCCTGCCGCGAAGGGCATGTCCTTACCGGCCACGGCAGCGGCATCGTATCCCGGAGTTATGGTCGGTGTGGCTACTACCGGGGTGGGGGGAACAATCTTGGGAGCAGCAGGGTCCGGTACGTCCAGGCTGCAGCCCGCCACTGTCAACGCCACACCGGCTGAGAGCAGGACAGCTCGAAGAACACTCCCCCGAGGCCCCGCCAGGCGGCCAGCCCGCTTGGCCGATTTATCCCGCTGCATCTCCCGGCGCGTCTTGCCGTTCATGTCCTGCACCCAGTCCCCCCGCTGCCCTGCCGAAGACGCCGTCCTGCACGGGCCTCCGCAAAAGTCTAATCTCCGTCGCCGCCACAACCGATTCGCACGGACCAGCCTCGCCACCGCAGTCGGTCTGCCTCGGCCGCCCCGCCACCTCTTCCAATGCCGCCTGACCCCGCAGCCTGGTCCCGCCGCCACGCGGGAACCAAGAGCGACCGTGCAGTCGTTGTGTTCCTAGCCGGTTAAACTGGCCGGACCGGACTGCCTGAGCGGGCTGGCACCATCAAGAAAAGGATCCGTGGTTGACCCAGGGCAGCAGCTCCCACTATCAGGTTCTCCGTATAGCCGTCACGGCAACGGAGAAGGAGATCAAGGTGGCTTACCGGAAGGCCGCACGCCTGTCCCATCCTGACCAGGGCGGTGACGCCGCCGCTTTCCGCCGGGTTACTCTCGCATACGAGACTCTCATGGATCCCAAACGCCGTTCAGCATACGACCGCGCCTATGCGATGGGAACGTCAGAGGACGACGACGGCGCGCACTTCGACGCTCCAGCGGCAGGCAGCCATGCCGCGTCCACCGTCCGGCGCCCCAACACTCCCCGGAACACGGCAGGTGACCCCGCCGTCTATATTCCGCCGTTCGACTCCCCCGACCAAGAGGGATACGTTCCCCTCATACCCTTTGAATTGGCCCGCCAACAGGTGCATGGGATGCCCCGGAAACGTGGGATCTTCGGAGCCGAGGCCCGTATCCAGCGTGAAATGCGTACCGTCCAGCTGGTCACCCGCCAGATCCTTCCTGCCATTCCCGCCGCCAGGCTCATCAACGGCCTTCAGTCCCCCGCTGACAACAGCCACATCGATCACGCTGTCCTCTCCGGATACCGGCTTGCGATCATCGGATCCATGCTGCTTCCAAAAGGTGCCTATGCGTGGAACGGCAGTACCCTCAACCACGGCGGCCGCTCCATCGCGCCACCACAGCTGGCGCATGTGGTAAGGCGCATGCAGGACATTTTCCCTGAATTGAACGTCACAGGCTGGACAGTCATACACAGCCCCGACGGTAACCTCCATGAGCCCGTCATCGACCACCACCGGCGGTCCCGCAGCAGCCTGGACATGGTGCAGGTGGTCAACGCTGCCGGGCTGGCACGGGGGCTCAAGCAGTTCTTGAGTTCAGGACCGGCTCCCAACACCGTGAACGTGCCGGTACTGGCCAGGCTGCTCCGCGGAATGCACTGACGCGGCGTACACCTGTCCGGCCAACACCGGCGGCAGGGGTAGCTACTATGGGACAGTGTTCCGCATCCTCTTCCATACCCCTGAAATTCCCGGCAATACCGGCAACGCCATCCGCCTGGCTGCCATAACCGGCGCAGAGTTGCACCTCATTGAGCCTCTCGGGTTCGATTTTTCCGACGCCAAACTTCGCAGGGCCGGGCTGGATTACCATGACCTCGCCGTTGTCACCATCCATCAGGACCTCGACGCCGCGTGGAAGGCCCTTGAGCCGGAGCGGGTTTTCGCGTTCACCTCCGACGGCGAGGCGTCCTATGCAGACATCAGCTACCGCCCGGGCGACGTCCTGCTGTTCGGCAAGGAATCCGTGGGACTTCCGGAATCCATCAAGTCCGATCCCCATGTAACCTCGCGTGTCCGCCTGCCGATGCTCCCATCCCTGCGCTCGCTGAACCTGGCCAACGCTGCGTCCATCGCCGTCTATGAGGCATGGCGACAGAATGGATTCGCGGGAGCCAAGCTGTAGGAAACAGCAACTGCCTTCTTCCCATCCGAACTTCCGCCGGCGCCGAATCCCTAGTACGAAAGCGAGCGGAGGGAACGTGATAGCGGAAGGTGAGAATACTGACAGCACTCCCTGGCGGGGATACCGAAACCGCACCTCACGGCAAATCTTCCGTCAGCCTCCGCGCTCCCGCACCGTCTCCGGCCGACATATGCTTGACGGTGATGGACACTCCCAACGCGCCAAACCCTGAGGCCACAGCCTCGGCTGGCACCAGTGTTGAACTGAACCGCCGTCTGAGCTCCCTGCTCGCCCAGATAGCGGCCGGAAGCCAGCCCGCCTTCGCGGAGTTTTATGAGCTCACCTCGAGGCGTGTGTATGGAATGGCGCGGAGGGTGCTGATCGATGCGGAGCTCAGCGAGGACACCACTCAAGAGGTCTTTCTGCAGGTTTGGCAAAATGCGTCGAAGTTCAACGATGAAGCTGGAAGCCCCCTGGCTTGGCTGATGACCATTTCCCATCGCCGCGCGGTGGACAAGGTGCGCTCCACCCAGTCCGCCACCGACAGGGAAGCCAGGTACGGAGCCCGCAGCCAGGACATTGACCACGACTCCGTTTCGGACGAAGTGGACAGCCGGATGGAGGCAGAGGCCGTAGTGCGATGCCTGGGCACTTTGACTGAAACCCAGCAGGAGTCCGTGCGCCTTGCCTATTACGGCGGACTGACGTACCGCGAAGTAGCCGAAAGGCTGAACGCCGCCGTGCCTACCATCAAATCCCGCATCCGTGACGGACTGATCCGGCTGAAGACCTGTTTGGGTGTGAGTTGAGATGACTGAAAACAACAGCGATCGTGATCCGATGATCTTTTCCGTAGACATTGCCACCGACCTGGCTACCGGACGTGCAGCGGAACTGGCTGAACTCTACGCACTGGACGCCCTCAGCGAGGAGGAGCGGGCGGTGGTGGACAGGCACATAGCGGCAGCGACGCCCGAAGAGCGCCAGGCCTTCAACGATCGTGTGCGCCAGGCACGCGAGACGCTCGCCATAAGTTTTACCGTGGAGGAGGAGCCGCCGTCCGACCTCTTTGGCCGCATCATGGCTCAGGTGCCTGCACAGCAGGAAGCTGCCGCCATCCCCGACGCCTTGGCCGCCGCGCGCCAACGGCGTGAGGAACGGCGCCGGCCCGGCTCAATGAGGAACTGGATCATCGGCGTGGCGGCTGCCGCCGCGCTGGCTTTGGGCGGAGTGGGGATCGGAGCTTATAACGCATACCAGAACGATCCCCTCAACCAGGTACTCCAGGCCCAGGATCTCCGTAAGGCGAGCGTGGGTGTAACAGGCGGTGGCACGGCCAACCTGGCTATCTCGCCGTCGAAGAACGCCCTGGTGGTCACCATGGACGGCGTTCCTGCGCCTCCCGAGGGCAAGGTCTACCAGATGTGGCTGATCCCGAAGGATGGTTCTGCGCCGGTCTCAAAGGGACTCATGGACGCGGAAGCCTTATCGAAGCCCGCGGTGGTTGACGGCATTCAGGCGGCTGCGTCGCTGGGTATTACTGTGGAACCGCTGGGCGGGTCCGGGTCCCCCAGCACCCAACCAGTCGCCGAAGCTACTTTGGGAGCCTGACTCCCTCAGAAGCCGGCGATGGTACTGTCGCCGTTGATTCTGACCACGTGGAAGGCCTCAGCGCTGCGACCTTCTTTCATGCCTCCGCGCTGACCGTTCTGCAACATCATTCCGCGCACGGTTCTGTCCATGGCCTGAACATCGGGATGCTGGCTGGTGTGGACATGAATGGCGGCGAGCTTGTCCTCAACGTGGTCTGTGATGTCCACAAAGTGGTTCTCCCGCTCCTCGGGTCCCGCGAAAAGCCATAGCCACGGCAATTTGTACGCCTCAAGCCCGGCCTCGGCCAATTCAGGATAGGCGAACGGGTTTTCGAGGGCCGGGTACACGGCGCGGGTCACGGCTTCCCCGACCGCCAGATGATCCGGGTGGCTCTTCTGGATCCGGTTCCAGTTACGCTCGGGGTGCATGGAGAGTACGACGTCGGGGCGGACTTCCCGGATCACTTTTACCACTCCCCGCATCACGTCATGCGAGGGTTCCAGGAAACCGTCACGCTCGTGGAGGTAGTGGATCTTAGAGACTCCGACCAAGGCAGCCGCCCGGCGTTGCTCCTCCGCGCGAAGGGCCACAATCGCTTCACGTTGGGAAGGGTCGAACCCTCCAGCGTCGCCGTCGGTCATGATGCAGTAACTGACCTCTACACCTGTCGCGGTCCACGCAGCGACCGTGCCCGCAGCACCGAAGTCGATGTCATCGGGGTGGGCTCCAAAACAGAGGACCCGTTCAACCCGGACAGCAGGGTTGAACGGGCTCTGCGCTGATCCAGGATCAGTGCTCAATCATCAGCCTTTGCGTTTCTTGATTTCCGCGGTTGCCTGCGGCAGGACCTCGAAGAGATCCCCCACAATCCCGAAGTCCGCGATCTCGAAAACAGGAGACTCGGCGTCGTTGTTGATTGCCACGATAACCTTGGCCGTTTGCATGCCGGCCTTCTGCTGCACGGCCCCCGAAATTCCGGCGGAAATGTAAAGCTCGGGAGAAACCGTCTTTCCGGTTTGACCCACTTGGGCGTCGTGGCTGATCCAACCGGCGTCGGTAGCGGCGCGGGAAGCTCCCACTGCTGCGCCCAGTGCGTCCGCCAGTTCCTCCACCGGGCCAAAATCGCCGTCCACGCCACGGCCGCCGGCCACCACAATACGTGCGTCCAGAAGGTCAGGACGCCCGCTGGTTGCCTTGTTGCTTCGTCCGGTGATGCGCGCTGCGTTCGCCGTGGCTGCGGCCGGAACCTCGATGGTGACGGACTCTGGCGTCGTTGCCGTGGGAGCAGGTTCAGGGGTCACCGAGTTCGCTTTGACTGTCAGAATCGAAACCGGCGTGGTGGCGCGGCATACCGTTTTATAGGAGCCAGCCAGCACTGATTTGTGAGCCCCGCCGTCTGCTTCAACTCCTACGACGTCGGTGACTACGCCTGCTCCGAGCTTGATGCCCAGCCTCGCGGCGATCTCCTTGCCGTCCGATGAGTTCTCGATGAGCACTGTGCCTGCACCGGTTGCGGCAACAGCTTCGGCCAGGTAGGCGGCCTTCGGAGCTACGAGGTAGTCATCGAGGTCTGCACTCCCCGGACGGTACACAGCAGTGACCCCGTAGGAACTTAATGCAGCCGCGACGTCGTCGTTGAATTCGCCGTTAAATGCCGCAACCGGCTCGCCGAGCGTCCGGGCAATGGTGAGCAGCTCGAGGCTGCTCTTCTTGAGAGTGGGGCTCTGATTGTCAATGAATACAAGTACATTTGCCATATTCGTGGATTCCCCTTAGAGCAGCTTCTGGGCGGCCAGGAAGTCAACCAGCTGGATGCCGGCGTCGCCCTCGTCGGTGATGATGGTGCCGGCGGTGCGCGGTGGACGCGGTTCGGCATTCTGCACTGCTGTCCAGGAACCGGACAGGCCCACCTCAGCGGGATTGACGCCGATATCCGCGAGGGACAAGGTGATGATGGTTTTCCGCTTCGCAGCGATGATGCCCTTGAAGTTGGGGAATCGCGGCTCGTTGATCTGGTCCGTCACGGACACCACGGCAGGCAAAGGGGCCTCAATGGTGTCGTAGTGGGTGTCGCTGTCGCGCCGGGCGGTAATCCGGCCGGCGGAAATCTCAAGCTCCGACGCGAAAGTCACCTGCGGGAGGCCCAGGCGTTCGGCCAGCTGCGCGGGCACGAGGGAAGTTTCGCCGTCTGTGGAAGCCATACCGGTAAGGATCAGGTCGACGGGGCTGCCAGCACTCAAATACCGGACAGTTGCGGCCAGTGCCAACGACGTGGCCGCAGCATCCGAGCCCGCGAGAGCGTCGTCCTTGAGGTGGACGCCCTCAGTGGCGCCAATCTGCAGCGACTTCTTGATGGCGTTGGCTGCCCCTGCCGGGCCCATACTCAAGGCGATGACCTGGTGGCCGGCTCCCTTGCCGCCTTGGGCCTCTGTCAGTTGCAGGGCGGCTTCGAGCGCATATTCGTCCAGTTCGGACAGGATGCTCTCAGCACGGTCTGTTGTGTAGTCCGCGCCGTTGAGGTGACGGTCCAATTGGGCGTCAGGAACATGCTTGACCAGCACGATGATCTTCAATGTCTCTTCCACTTTCTGTTCAGCGGCACTCCATGTCCATGGAACGCCAGCCGGGTGGGGTCATGTCCGCGGATTTCCCAGGGGTGCGGGTAAATCCTAGCTAACCATATAGCGGCTCATACCCACGGCCTGCGTTAACGCCTGTTTCAGACCCATTTGCCGTCCCGGCCTGGTTCCCCACAAATCGAGCGCCCGCGAGCAGCCGCGGACAAAGCGACGGCGGGGCACCAATGGGCGCCCCGCCGTTGTTCCTGCTCGGTTTTCTATTGTTCAGCCGCTGCTCCGAGCGTCACGTCCAGCTGCTGCTCCTGGCCGCCTCGAAGGATGGTGACCTTGACTGAGGCTCCCGCCGGCTGTTCGCGCACCGCCGCCGTCAGCTGGTTCGGATCACTGATGGCAAGGTCATTGAACTTGGTGACCACATCTCCGACCTTGATCCCGGCCTTGGCTGCGGCCGAACCGGACTCCACGGTGGCCACCTCAGCGCCTACTGAAAACGCTGATGCTGCACTACTTGCTGACTTTGCCTTGACGCTGACGCCGAACTGGCCATGGCTGGCCTTGCCGGTGTCAATGATCTCCTGCGCAACTCGTTTGGCGTGGTTGATCGGAACACTGAAGCCGACGCCGATGTTGCCGCTGCTGCTGGAGTCGCCCCCTGCGGAAGCGATGGCCACGTTCACGCCGATGACTTCACCCTTGCTGTTGACCAACGCCCCGCCGGAGTTCCCCGGGTTGATAGCCGCGTCCGTTTGGATCACGTTGAGGGAGATGGAGCCCTGGTCAGCACTGCTCTGGCCCTGCCCGCCGTCCGGTGGTGCGAACTTGAAGCCGCCTTCGTCGTCGCCCTGGGAATCGTCGCCGCCATCCTTGGGTGCGGCAGACGAGGCGACGCTGATGGTGCGGTTCAGGGTGGAGACGATGCCGTCCGTGACGGTGCCGGTCAGGCCCAGCGGGGATCCAATTGCGACGGCGGTGTCCCCCACGTTGAGCTTTGCCGAGTCGCCCAGCGTAGCCGGGATCAGGCCGGAAGCGTTGTCCACTTTGATGACGGCGAGGTCGGACAACGGATCGGTACCGACGATGCTGGCCGGCAAGACCCGTCCGTCGCTCGTACGCACTTCCACAGTGGCATTGGCGGCCTTGCCGTCAAGCGTCACGACATGGGTATTGGTCAGGATATGGCCCTCGGTGTCAAGAATGATGCCAGATCCCGTTCCGCCTTCTCCGCCACCGGTGGCTTTGATGGTCACGACGCTAGGGGAAGCCTTCTGCGCCGCCGCAGTAATAACGTTGACGTCATCCTTGTTATTGACGATCACGGTGCCCTGCTGGCTGCTGCTGACCGCTGCAGGAGAGTTCTCGTCAAGGAAAGCGTCACTGGCCGCTACAACGCCGCCGCCCACAAGGCCGGCAGCCAAGATGCTGGCAACCAGAGTGCCGACGCCGAAGGTTGCCTTGCGCTTAGGGGCGTTTGCGGGGTGGGATACGTGGGCCGGGCCGTAAGGAGGCTGGGCACCGCTTCCATGTGATCCGCTCTGGGAACCGTAGAACGGCGTGGGCTGCCCATACGGGGATCCGTTGCCTCCGTGCGCGGGGTCGTGGCTTTGGTGGCCGGGCGTGGGGCTTTGGTGGCCAAAAGTCTGGCTGTTCGGCGTGTGGTGACCAGCGTGCTGCCCAGTTGACTGGCCGCTTGACTCGGGGGTTTCCGGCTCGCGGGTCGGAGAGGCGAACTGCGCAGTGGGCGCGTCCTGTGCGGGACCCGCCGGCGGGGCGAACTTCTCAGTGGGGGCACTCTGCCCCTCGCCGCCAGTCGGCACATTCGCATCGGCCGCGTGGCCTATGGCGTAGGGCGGCTGCTGGCTGGCGGGGCCGGCAATGTCGCGAGAGTGTGCAGGACCTCCGACTGAACGCTCTTCGCCTGAGGCCACAGCTCCGGCGTCAGGGGCACCCGGTTCTCCTGCTGCCTTGCGGTACCTGGCGTCCTCGACGCCCGGTTCCAGCGGTTCCCGATTCTCGGGCGAACCGCCTTGTGGGTTCTCAGTCATTGGACTTCCTTTCATCCGTGTCTACATTAACTATGGATGCTGCGACTGAAACTAATGCGGACGTTTGCTGGGAGGTTCCTGAAAGACTCTCTCACTGCTGCCACAAGGCTTTAAGCGCGTTTCGCTGGTGGCATATTCCCTCATGTGGACGGCCCAATAGGTGCACCATAGAATCAAATGGAAATGCCTCAGCGACCCTGCGGCTAGACATGCGTGGGGGCGCTGGTGCTTTCTGTGACGGCTGGTTCAGCCTGGACCGGCCGCGGAAGTGCTGAAGGGTTGCACATGCGGTCAAACTATAGACGTGTTCTCGCCGTGATCGGTCTGGCCGGCTTGCTGGCGCTTCCCGCCACCGCAGCCTGGGCCGAAGATCCGGTGACGCTGAATCCGGCGTCGAAGGTTGCAGATTCTGCCGGCGTGTTGGGGAACCGCAAGGCTGATGTCGAGGAAGCCATTAAGAAACTGGGGACCGACCATCAGTTGAACCTCTACGTGGTTTACGTCAAGTCCTTCACCAACCCGGACGACTCGGCCCTTTGGGGCCAGGCAGTCGCAGAGAAAGCGAAGCTGAGCTCCAACTCGCTGGTCCTCTCCATAGCTACCGATGCACGCAAATACCAGCTGACCAAACACAGTGCCAGCAAGATAACCAACGAGCAGCGTCAGAAGGTACTTGATTCCGCCGTCTACCCGCAGGTTCAGAACGGTGACTATGCTCAAGCGGCCGTTAACGCAGCGGCAGCCATCGGTGATGCGGCCGGTGGTGGAAGCGGTACAGTTCCGTCCGGCGGCGGCGCCGGAACGGCTGTCCTCGTTGGAACCGGAGTGGTTGCGGCCGGTGGCGTAGGAACGTACCTGTATCTCCGCAATCGACGGAAAAAAGCTTCCCAGGCATCCAGCGCCAGCTACGGCCCCCAGGGTGCCGAGCTTGACCCCCTGGCTTCGCTGACCGTCGAGGAGTTGCGCCGAAAGAGCGGTTCCCTCCTGATCGAGGCTGATGACGCCATTAAGTCCAGCGAGCAGGAACTCGGTTTCGCCGAGGCCCAGTACGGCGAGTCGGCAGTTGGCAATTTCACCAAGGCCTTGCAGGACGCCAAGGGCCACATGTCCGAGTCCTTCAAACTGCAGCAGCAACTGGATGACCACATTCCGGACACCGAGGAGCAGCAGCGCACCTGGCTGGGCGAGATCATCCGCCGCTCCGAAGCTGCTCTGGCTTCTCTCCGGGAACAGAAGGCAGACTTCGATTTGCTGCGGGAATTGGAGAAGACCGCACCTCAGGCTCTTGCCGCGGTGAATGCAGGAGCCCGAGAAGCAGAGGCGAAAATCGCCAACTCCGAACAGACCTTGGCGGGCCTCAGGGCCAAGTACGCAGACAGCGCCCTGGTGCAGGTCTCGGATAACATCACCCAGGCCAAGGAACGCCTCGCCTTCGTTCAGAATGCCACCGAGACGGCCCAGGAGAAGCTTGGCGTCGGTGAAGGAAGCCTCGCGGCTGCGGCAGTACGTGCTGCCGAAGAGGGCCTACACCAGACGAATGTTCTGATCGATGCCATATCCAAGGTGTCCGGCAGCCTCGACGAGGCCCGTAACGGACTGGAAGCCGCCGTCGTGGACATCTCCCAGGATCTGGCCCAGGCCAAGGCGATGATTCAGCAGGGGGCCCATTCGGAGCTGGCTGGACCTGTAGCGCGTGTCGAAGCTTCACTGGCTCAGGTGAAAGAGGAAATCCAAGGGGGCAAGATCGATCCCATCGCAACCTTGGAGCGCGTGGAGGCTGCCCATCAGTCCTTGGACCAGTCGCTCAGCGGCATCAGGGACCAGCAGGAACAGGCCCGCCGGGCACAGGCTTCCCTTCAGCAAACCATCATGTCCGCCCAGGCCCAGATCAGCGCTACGTCGGACTACATCACGGCGCGCCGTGGAGGAGTGGGGACCGAGGCGCGTACGCGCCTGGCTGAGGCACAGCGGAACCTTGACTATGCCCTGTCCATCTCCAGGAACGATCCCGTCACCGCCCTGACCTACGCCCAGCAAGCCCACGCTTTGGCTGCCCAGGCAGCCCAGCTGGCCCAGACCGACGTCGACCATTTCGGTGGTTACGCGAATCAGGGCTACGGGGGTGGCGGGATGTTCGGCGGAGGAGGAGGCGGCGGCTTGGGTGGCGCCATTCTCGGTGGAATCCTCATCAACTCCATCCTCAACGGCGGAGGCGGCGGCTGGGGCGGCGGCCACAGCGATGGTGGAGGGTGGGGCGGAGATTCCGGCGGCTTCGGCGGAGACTCCGGCGGTGGCTGGGGAGGAGACTCTGGCGGCGGTGGAGATTTCTAGCCCTGAATGACTAGGCGCCGAATGGGCTTGCTCCTTGAGGCGGATAGAGCGGTACATCAACTGTTCACTGAAATCAGTGAGAACAACCGAGCAGGACGAAAGGTAACACCATGGTTAAGCAGTCCATTTTCGGCCGCATGGCGCAGCTTGCGAAGGCGAATATCAACTCCCTGTTGGACCAGGCCGAGGATCCGCAGAAGATGCTGGACCAGATGGTCAGGGACTACTCCAACAACATCGCCGAGGCTGAATCTGCGGTTGCGCAAACTATTGGCAACCTGCGGATGCTCCAAGACGACTACAACGAAGACGTCAAGAACGCTCAGGACTGGGGCAACAAAGCCTTGGCCGCTTCACGCAAGGCGGATGAGTACCGAAGCGCCGGCAATGCTGCTGATGCCCAGAAATTCGATAACCTCGCCAAGGTAGCACTGCAGCGCCAGATCTCCTCAGAGAACGAAGCGAAGTCTGCGGAGCCCAGCATTGCGTCCCAAACTGAAGTTGTGGACAAGCTCAAGTCCGGCCTGGACATGATGAAGGGCAAGCTCAACGAGCTCACCAGCAAGCGCAACGAGCTGGTTGCCCGGTCCAGGACTGCCGCCGCACAGTCCCAGGTCCACGACGCTCTTAAGAGCATCGATATCATGGACCCCACCAGTGAAGTGGGTCGCTTTGAACAAAAGATCCGTCGGGAAGAAGCCAAGGTCCGTGGCCAGCAGGAACTGGCAGAATCCAGCCTGGACTCACAGTTCAACCAGCTTGAGGACCTCGGCGAACAGACCGAGATCGAAGCGCGCCTGGCCGCTCTGAAATCCGGCGGCGCGAAGCCTGCCATCGCCGCCGGAAACGGCTCCAGTGCATCCGAATCAACTGTCGAGGAAGCAGACTTCGACAAGCTCTAGAAAATGTCTCGCGGCTGTCCGCCTGCGAAGTAAAGGCAAAGTGAAGGCCGGGGTTCCAACGGAATCCCGGTCTTCAGTCTTGGAAAATGCGCTAGCGGGTGACCTTGCCCATAAGGGAAGCTATCGGGCGCAGGAAGAGCGGCCTGGCGAGGAACCAGGCGCCGACCATGACGGCTACAGAGACTGCGAATATCCAGAAGCCCACCCAGTTCTCGTCGTCGCTCCCGCCGTACATGTGGTTCAGGTTCCGCAACGCCCCTGTGGCCAGAACCAGGAAAACATGGACCGCGATAAAGGCAACGAAGTAGATCATGACGGGGAAGTGCACTGCCCTTGCCGCCTCGATCGGGAAAAGCCTGTTGAGCGTGGGCGCTTTTTTCGGCCAGACCGACGACATCCTCAAACCCGTGACGAAGGCAAGCGGTGCTGCGATAAAGACTGTGGCAAAGTACGTCAGCAGCTGAAGTGCGTTGTAGTTTATCCAGCCGTTCTCAGTGGGCCAGTTCAGCGACGCATACTGGAGCGCAGCCGAAAGCGCGTTGGGGAAGACGTCCCATGATGTAGGAACAATCCGCATCCACTGACCCGTAGCGAACAGAAGGATGGCGAAGACTACGCCGTTCAGGATCCACAGGACGTCCAAGGTGAGGTGGAACCATAGATCCAGGCTGATTTTGCTCGGGGGGTTCTTGGTCCTGATGAACCCCTTGTTGTTCCTGGTCCAGTGTGCAGCGGGCCTCGCTGTGGTGCGGACCTGCCACCCCGTACGGATGATGAGAAGGAGGAAGAAGCCGTTCAGGAAATGCTGCCAGGCGAGCCAGGCAGGAAAGCCAACCGGAGCCCCGCTCGGGAGCTCTGAATGGCCGGGGTACTGCTCAAGAAAGTCTTTGACCCCGGGCAGCCCCGTCAGCCACTTCGTCAGAAGCACGATCAAGAGCAAGGCAACCAACGCTGCCGGTACGGCCCAATAGCGCTGCACCCACTTGCTCTTCGCGGTTCCGGACTTCTTCGTTGGCACTGACATCGAAAAGCATTCCTCTCGAGAATGATCGACCGATAGTAATTGCTGCTTGCTTCCGCCGGCGGCAGGAGCGCACGGTCTATGCTGACCGCCTTAATAGCTTGGATCATCAAAGGTCGTCGGAGCGAAATATGGCGAGTGCTTCAGTCATGCCCCGCAACATATTCTTCCCCGGCATCCTGCGATCGAGAATACTAGGAAATGCTACTAAATGAGGGATCCAAAGGAGAGGCCCCGACCGGTCGTATTGCCGGTCAGGGCCTCTAGTGGTTGCGGGGACAGGATTTGAACCTGTGACCTCTGGGTTATGAGCCCAGCGAGCTACCGAACTGCTCCACCCCGCGTCGCAAGATCAAGCCTACCCTAGATTTAGGGCCGGAAAGTCCACGTCGGAGATGAGCCCACTCCAGCGGCAGGCACCGCTCCCGCACTGGCCCGAATTCTTCAATCGGGTTGTTAAAGCAGAAAGTCCGGAATGCTTTTTCAAGCATTCCGGACCTTCCTTTTCAGTTGCGGGGACAGGATTTGAACCTGTGACCTCTGGGTTATGAGCCCAGCGAGCTACCGAACTGCTCCACCCCGCGTCGCAAGATCAACTCTACCCGGCGCCCAACGGGAGGCCAAATCGAAGCGGGGTGATGTACGTCTCCGCCCAGGGACTGCTCGTGTTGAGGCCCGGAACGCCCGAGGCTGGGAACACCCGTAGCCGGGACGATGAAGGCCGGCTCTGCCACCACGTTGTGGAGGGAGAACCGGCCTTCTGTTAGTGCCGCGTCGCTACAGCCCGCTAGGGCATGCGGGGTCAGCCGGTGGGGCTGGGTGAGGGTGTCGGCGTCGCTGTGGCTGTCGCAGATGCTGTTGGCGAAGTAGCGGGCGCTGCTCCGGGAACAGCCAACTTAGCCTCCGCATCGATTGCCCTCTTCAACGCTTCGGACAGTTTCTTCTGCTGCTCGCCATAGGCCGCAAAATCGCCGTCAGCCAGTGCTGCCTGGCCGGCTGTGATGGCGGCATTCGCTGCCTCCAGTGCCGCCTTCAGCTCTGCCTTGGCATCCGTGGTGCCCGGCGCCGGAGGGGTTGTACCGCCCGGAGCAGGAGGAGCCTGGCCATTGTTGGCGGAGTCGCCTGCAGCAGCACCTGAATCGCCTCCGAACAGCTGCTTCAGGGCTGCGTCCAAGGTGGGAGCAAAGCCTATCTTGTCACCGAAGGCTACGAGCACGCGCTGAAGCGTGGGGTAGGAGGTCTCGCCCGTGGACTTGAGGTAAACCGGCTGGACGTAGAGGATACCGCCGCCCACAGGCAACGTCAGCAAGTTTCCATTGAGCACATCAGAAGCGCCTTGACGCAACAGGTTAAGGGCTTGCGACACAGTTGGATCAGAGTTGAACTTATTCTGCGCCTGTCCCGGACCGGGCACCTGAGTTTCCGGCGGAATCTCCAGCAACCTCAACTTGCCATAGCTCTCCGCCTTGACGCCCTTCTCTTTGCCGGCATCCGAGTCAGCGGCCAAGAAGCCATAAAGCACATTCCTTGCACTGCCATCAACGATCTGGGGAATGAACGAGGATGTGAGCTGGAATGCTGAATTTTCCTGATCCGGCATCTGGAGCGACATGTAGAACGGAGGCTGCTTCACCTCGCGCTCCACGGTTGGATCATTGGGCACGCTCCATACGTCATCGCCTTGGTAAAAGCTATCGGGCTGGGTGACGTGGTAGCGGCCTAGAAGCTCACGTTGAACCTTGAATAGGTCCTCCGGGTACCTAACGTGACTCATCACGTCTCCGGACATTTCGGAGTAGGGCTTCAGTGATGCTGGGAAGACCTTCTGCCAGGCCTTCAAGACCGGATCCTGGTCGTCCCACGCGTATAGCTCCACCGAGCCGTCGTAGGCGTCGACAGTTGCCTTCACCGAGTTGCGGATGTAGTTCACAGAGCTGTTGGGCAACGCTACAGACCTTCCGGCCACCGTCTGCGAGTCCGCAGTTGCTTCAGAAAGCTGCTCCTGCTGTGAATACGGGTAGTACTGGCTGGTGGTGTACCCGTCAACGATCCACTTCACTCGTCCATCTACAACCGCAGGATAAGCGTTCCCATCCACCGTCAGGTAGGGCGCTACTTTTTCGACCCGCTCACGGGGACTACGTTCGTACAGAATCTGCGACTCGGAGTTCACAGCGTCGGACAGCAGGAGGTCAGAGGACTGGAACTTTATTGAGTAGAGGATCCTGTTCAAGAAATTGCCCACGTTTGGGCCGCCGTTGCCTGTGAAGGTGTACTGGGTGTCCCCACCGCCTTCTCTCGCCGAGGGACGGTCCTGTTCACGATGCGGTGAGCCGTCCGGCGCCCCGACAATGGAGTATTCAGGGGAGTTCTCGCCGAAGTAGATACGCGGCTCGTATGTGGAGTCATCCCCAAGCACGCCCGTGGAAGGGATACCTGCCTGCAGGAAGTCCGGCTTTCCGTCCACTGTGAACTTGTTGCCCTTGGCGGCAACCACGCCGTAACCGTGGGTGTAAACGGCATGCGTGTTCAGCCACGACTGCTGGTTTGCGCTCAGCCCGCCTGGATTGAGTTCGCGGACCGCAATAACGGTGTCCTGGACTTTGCCGTCCACCTCATAGCGGTCCACGTTCAATGTCTCAGGGAATGTGTAGTACGGCCTGTACTGCTCCAGCTGCGCAAATGCGTCCGAGATCAGGTTTGGATCGAGGAGGCGGATGTTCTGCGTTGTCTGGGCGTCCGGGGCCAAAGCACCTGATGTTGCCGTATTGGTGGCGTTGTACCGTTCCACCTGAATCTTGTCCAGACCGTAGGCTGTCCTGGTCATTCCGATGTTCCGCTCGATGAATTCCTTCTCGAGGGTCTGTTCGGATGGCCGGACCTGGAATTGCTGGATCACCCACGGATAAACTCCACCCGCAAGAATGGAAGTGATAACCAACATTGCAGTGCCAATGACAGGCAACCGCCACTTGCCGATGATCGCAGCGACGATGAAGAGGATCGCAACCAGGACGGCTGCCACGGCGAGGATCGCCTTTGTGGGAATGACCGCGTTGACGTCGGTGTAGAGCGCTCCCGCCCAGCGTCCGCCGTTGTTTTGGAGGGCGGTATACCTGTCCAGCCAGAAGTTCACGCCCAGCAGCAGAAGGAACGTTCCGCCGGTTACAGCAAGATGGATCTGCGCTGCCCTGCTGGTAAAGATGCCACGTTCCATGATGCGGATACTGCCGTACAGGTAGTGAGTCAGAATCCCAGCGATACCTGCGACAACAGCCACACTGATCAGGAAACCCGTGACGAATCCCAGGAACGGCAAGGTCATGAGGTAGAAGCTGATGTCCAGACCAAATTCGGGATCAGTTTGACCGAACTGAACCTGGTTGAAGTACAGGAGGACTTTCTGCCACTGGCTTGCAGCGGCACTGCCGGCAAAAAGGCCAAAGAGTATGGGGAGGCCGATCATCACCACCCGGCGCACTGGTTCAAGCTGCGCCTGATAGCGGTTCAAGTTGTCCCGTATTTCCGCGTCAGGAGCGTAAACAGGCCTGGCGTTGTAGGCCACCCGGATGGCGAAGTACATAGCAGCCGCCATGACGGCGAATCCCGCAACAAATATGCCGATGCGGGCCAGGTTCTCCGTCAGGAAGACTTCAAAGTATCCGAGCTGCTGGTACCACAGGACATCCGTCCAGGTGTTGGCGAAGAAGATGAATCCGACCACAACCAAGGCAACAACGATCAGGGTGGGTGTCAGGGCGCTGCGCCTCGACTGAGTGGTTGTGGGCGGCATGGAGCTGGCGGGACGGGACAAACTTTGTACCTCATAGCTGGTCGTCTGAATCGCGGGTGTTGCTGGAGTGGTGCAGGTGCCGGCTCCCGTCCTCAGACTGGCGCTGACTGGTTATATATGCCACGAGTGGCAGTGGAGCTAAGTTCCTCGATTTAGTCTAGTCGGTGGTGCACGTCGGGAGGGCGGCCGTGTCCTGTCCGGCGCCGACCAACTCGACCGCTTTCTTCGCCTCGGCCAGATTCTCGATTTTCACCACCCGGAGGCCATCGGGAATATGGCCCAGAACCTGCTCACAATTTGCCGCCGGGGCAAGGAAGACGGTGGCGCCGGCACGTTGTGCACCCACCATCTTTTGCCCTATGCCTCCAATCGGGCCCACTGATCCATCGGGGGAAATGGTCCCGGTTCCGGCAATCTTCCGGCCGCCGGTGAGGTCGCCGGGAGTCATGGTGTCCACAATGCCCAAAGCGAACATCATGCCGGCGCTCGAACCTCCCACCTCTTGCAGGGAGATGGTTACCTCAACGGGAAAAGTGAAATCGTATTGCAGTTGGACGCCCAGGATGTAGCGTCCCGCGGCGTTCTTACCTGGGGTGATCGTTTCGGTGACACTGTTGCCGTTACGGTCAACGACGACGGTGACCGGCTGCCCTGCCTCTGCTGCCAGTTCATCCTGAATAACCTTCAAGGCCGTCACGGGTTTTCCCCCGACGGACACAAATACGTCGCCGGGTTCCAGTTTTCCTTGCGAGGGAGAGGACTCCGGAACGCCGGCTATCTTCAGCTTCTGGTCAAAGGGGATGTCGAGCTCGTTCAAGGCTGCAGCCACCGCGTCCTCCTGGGACGTAGCCATCGCCACGGCGTTTTCCTGGTCCGACTGTTCTTTGGTGACGCCCTCGGGGTAGATCATTTCGACGGGATAGACGGCCTTCGACTTGTCCACCCAGGCGGCAAATGCCGATAGCACTGAGACGTACCCTTCAGGACCGCCCTCGACGTAGACCGTGGTGAGATCGAGGTTTCCATTCGCCGGGAAGGTTTCGCGTCCCTTAACACTAATGACGGGTTTCCCGGCCTTGTCCACACCGATGGTGTTGTACGTCGGGCCGGGAGTTTCCACCACGTAGGGCACGGGAAGGGTGAATAGCCCGATGCCCAGCACGAGTGTCAGCACGGCCGAGACAGCCATCGCCGTGAACCTGTTGTCCTCTGGCGGTGTACTGCCTTCGAGGCCGGATTCGGGCCAGCCCGCGTGTTGGTCACCCTCAGTTAGCGTCAATGAAGAACCTCTCCCCTACCGGCTTTCGACCCTCGGGAGCGCCGCTGTCAGCGCTACTCATCACAGGGTCACGCGCAATCACAGGCGTGCCTATATGTCCAGCCTCTAACATTACGCGGTCTATCTGCGGGGAGGCTCTTTGCCTAGAGCGAACGAAGCACGCTTTCGGCAGACAGCCTGTCGTTGGCCGGGGTACCGTGAACTTGATCAACAGTCACACCGACGATCGGCGGGATCATGACCTCCAACCCACTCAATCCGTCCAATGGCGACGAGAACCCGAAGGATCCGCTGGCAGAGATGCTGCAGAACCTGATGGGTGGCAAGGGTATGGGCAATATCGATCCCGCGGAACTTGCCAAAGCAGCAGGCCTTCCCGAGGACCCGAACCTGCTGGCCCAGATGTTTTCGCAGGTCCAGGCCATGATGAGCGCTTCCTCAGAAGGTCCTGTCAACTGGCAACTGGCTCACGAGAACGCCCGTAGAGTAGCGGCCAGCGGCTCAGACCCGTCAGTAACCTCGCAGCAGTCCCGCGAAATCGATGAAGCTCTTCGCCTTGCCGAGCTGTGGCTTGACCAGGTCACTGAGCTTCCGGCTACAGGGCTCATCGGCCGGGCCTGGTCCCGCGCAGAGTGGGTTGAAGAAACCCTCGGCACGTGGAAGCGGCTTACGGAACCCGTGGCAAACAGCATCGCCAACGCCCTGACGAACGCTTTGAGCGGTCAGCTTCCCGAGGAAATGAAGTCCATGATGGGTGGCGCTTCCTCGATGCTTCAGAACATGGGCGGGGCAATCTTCGGCATGCAGTTGGGTCAGGCCATCGGCGCCCTCTCAGCCGAAGTGGTCAGCTCTACCGACATCGGGGTTCCCCTGGCCGATCTGGAGATGGCACTGCTGCCCGCCAACGTGGCAAAGTTTGGTGAGGGGCTCAGCCTGCCTGAGGGAGACATCCGCCTATTCCTTGCGGTCCGCGAGGCTGCCCATGCCCGGCTGTTCGTGCAGGTGCCGTGGCTTCGTGGGCATCTCCTGGGAGCCATTGAGGCCTACGCCCGCGGGATCCATATCGACATGACCAAGATTGAAGAGCTGGCGAGGGAACTGGATCCCGGCAATCCTGAAGGTATCCAGGAGGCACTCTCCCAGGGAGTCTTTATGCCCCAGCGGACACCTGCCCAGGAACAGGCCCTTGAGAAGCTGGAAACCGCTCTGGCCTTGGTTGAAGGGTGGGTGGATGAGCTCACTGCGGCGGCCACGGAGAAGATGCTTCCGTCAGCCTCTGCGCTTCGCGAGACGGTCCGGCGCCGGCGGGCAACCGGAGGCCCCGCCGAACACGCCTTCTCCTCATTGGTGGGACTCGAGTTGCGTCCGCGCCGGCTCCGTGAAGCTGCCACCCTCTGGGCCTCCCTAAAGGCCGAGCGGGGCGTTGCCGGCAGGGACGCCATATGGCATCACCCCGATTTGCTTCCCACAGCCGAGGACCTTGATGATCCGCAAGGCTTCAGCAGCCGCCGCAAACTTGCAGAGGCCAGTGAAACGGAAGTGGACGACGCGCTCCAAAAGTTGCTGAGCGGCGGGTTTGATAAGGATGAGCAGGGGAAGCCGGAAAGTTCAGCTGAAGCTGAAGTCAACGACGACGACACCGGGGATGACTCCAACGACGACGCCGGCAACGCCAAGAGCTGACGGGTTTCCGGGCAGCCCGAAAAGACCCGGGTTAGTCCGCAGCTGTTCAGTCAGCGTCGGCGAAGCCTGGATCCACAGCGCCTGACGGTGCGCAGCCGTCTGACGGCTCCCCGTCCGAGGGCGCCCCGATGCCGCGGGATGTGGCAAAGGAAACACCCTCCAGGAAGGCTTTAGCTCGGCCCGTCTCCGGATAGGACTCCAACAACCGCCAGAAGGCGGCATTGTGTCCGGCAACCAGTAGGTGGGCCAGTTCATGGAGCAGGACATAGTCAATAACCCATTGGGGCATCGGTCGGAGCTTGTCCGACAACCTGATGGTGCCATCGGATGGAGTCGCTGAGCCCCACCTCGAGTTCTGGTTGCTGACCCAGCGAACAGACGTAGGAACCGCACGTCCCGCCAAGTAGCGTGCAGACAAAACCGCAGCATGGGCCGCCAGTGCGGTGTCTGTGGCGGGCTTCCGTTTCCCGGCGCCCTCCGACCGACGCAAACCCTGGCGTCGGAGTTTGTCCAGCATCCGGCCGACCCACTCCTTCTCCTGCGCCCGGCTGAAGTGCGCCGGGATCGCCACGACGGCTTTGCCGTCTTCCCAAAAAGCAGCGACAGTCCGACGACGGCGGGCCGAGCGGCGGACGACCACCGGCGCGCCGTCGTGCGTCATCTCCGAATCCGCTTCCCCGGGGGTTTCCGGCTTTTCCCGCGGGCCTTTCGGAGTCATGCGGTGCTGCTTTCCACCAGCACCGCCAGGACAGCCTGGCCATAGCGTTCGAGTTTGGAAGGACCAACACCCGCAAGTTGCGCCAGTTCTTCCAAGGACGACGGGCGTGCCTCAGCAATGGCCGTCAGCGTCGCATCCGTGAAGACGACGAATGCCGGTACGTCGGCGGTCAGCGCAACGTCCTTCCGCCATTGCCGTAGTGCCTCGAAGGTCTGTTCCTCGTAGCTGGGCGGGCACTGGCTGCAACGGCCCACCTTACGTTCGGCTCCTGTTGACAGCATGCTTCCGCACGCCCTGCACATGGACGGTACAGCGGCTTTCCGGCGCGGCGCTGCTCCTGTGCCCCTGGTTGAGGAAGTGACTACGGAATCCGGCCTCAAACCGTCAAGAAAGCGGGACGGTTTGCGGTTGGCCCGGCCGCCCGGCGTCCTGGCAGAGGACCAGGACAGGGACAGGTGCTCGCGTGCGCGGGTGATGCCGACGTAGAGGAGGCGGCGTTCCTCGTCCACCGCCTCCGGGGTATCGGCGAAGGAAATCGGCATGAGCCCTTCGCTCAGACCGACAAGGAACACGGCGTCCCATTCCAGGCCCTTGGCCGCGTGCAAAGACGCCAGCGTGACGCCCTGAACCGTAGGCGCATGCTGGGCGAGGGAACGCTCCTGCAACTCGTTGACGAAGTCGGAAAGATTGAATTGTGGCCCACGGCTGAGCACCAGTTCGTCGGCCAGCGCAACCAAAGCAGCCAACGATTCCCAGCGTTCCCGTAAAGCCCCGCCGCTGTGCGGTGCAGAGTCTGTGTACCCCAGGGAAGCCACGATGTCCCGTACGAGCTGGCCGAGCGGTTCCGCTGCGGACGACTCCGCCGCGGCCCTGGTGGCAGCGCGCAGTTGGAGGATGGCGTCGCGGACTTCCTTGCGGGCAAAGAACCGCTCCCCGCCTCTGAGTTGGTAACCGATGCCTGCAGAGGCGAGCGCCTGCTCATACGCCTCCGATTGCCCGTTTGTCCGGAACAGGACTGCGATCTGGCTTGCAGGCACGCCGGAGTCCAGGAGTGCGCGGATCTTCCCGGCCACAGTGGCTGCCTCCGCTTCATCGTCCGCGCATTCAGTGAACTGAGGAACGGGTCCCGGCGCCCGCTGGGCCACGAGCTTCAGGGGTGCAGCCCAAGCCGCATCTGCTGCCGGTCCCCCGCTCCGACGGTTGGCAAGAAGGTCGTTCGCCAGTTTCACCACCTGCGGCGTGGAACGGTAGTCGCGGATAAGCTTGACCACGTTCGCCGTCGGATACATCGTCTTGAAGCCCAAAAGGTGTTTCGGCGATGCGCCGGTAAAGGAGTAAATGGTCTGGCTGGCGTCTCCCACAACGCACAATTCGTCGCGTCCGCCCAGCCAGAGCTCCAGGAGTCTTTGCTGAAGCGGCGAGACGTCCTGGTACTCGTCAACCACGAAATGCCGGTATTGCTCGCGAACGGTCGCTGCCACCTTCGGATCCTCCTGAAGGATCCCTACAGTGATGAGAAGGACATCCTCGAAGTCGATGACATTCCGGTCCGTCTTTACGTCCTCATAGGACTGGAAAACCCGTGCGACGGCGGTGAGGTCGAACCCGCCAGGGGCCCCTCTGTCCTGCGCATTCTCCAGGTAGTTGGCGGGCGTAAGCATTGAGACTTTGGCCCATTCAATTTCAGATGCCAGGTCACGAATGGACGCCCGGTCCGTGCTCAGCCGAAGGCGCCGCGCCGCCTCCGCAATCATCTGCGCCTTATGATCCAGCAGATTCGGCAACGCTCCCCCCACTGCCTGCGGCCAGAAAAACTGGAGTTGCCTCAAAGCGGCTGCGTGGAAAGTCCGGGCCTGGACATTGCCGACTCCGAGGTCGCGGAGCCTGCTCCGCATTTCCGCCGCTGCCCGGGCGGTAAAGGTGACTGCCAGCAGCCGTTGGGGGCTGTAAACACCGGAATGCACGCCGTAGGCGATTCTGTGTGTGATCGCCCTTGTCTTTCCCGTTCCCGCACCTGCAAGCACGCAGAGGGGTCCGTTCAAGGTGCTGGCGACTTCACGCTGTTCGTCATCCAGGCCGCTGAGGATACGCTCCTCAAGGGTTGCGCCATCGAGGGGCGCTGTTCCGTCCAGGTTTTCTGTTGTCACTTCTGCTGCTCAATTGATGGATGGGCGATGATCGGTGGTGCGCATTGATGTCATGGGAAGCTGCGGTTCAATGGCGCGTTCAAGAGTACAGCCCTTTCAGGAATCGGCCGGGCGGTCCTCGATCAATCCGCCGTACCAGTGCTCAATGAGGGACCTCGAGATGGACAGCCTGCTCGAAATAACGATCTCGCCCCGGAGTACTGCGTCCTGGAGCTCTGCACGGTTAAACCAGCGGGCCCTGGTGACTTCAACGCCGTCGGGCCGTGGCTCGACGTCCTGGGTTAAGGCAGTAAAGCCCAGCATTAGTGAGGCTGGGAAGGGCCAGGGCTGTGAGCCGAGGTACTGGCAGGCAGTTACGCGGACCCCTACTTCTTCATAGATTTCCCGGACCACGGCCTGTTCAAGGGATTCCCCCGGCTCCACAAACCCAGCGAGGGTTGAGTAGTTTTTGGCATCCACTGGACCCCCGCCGCCAAGAAGCAGCCGGTCGTCCGGGCCAATCACCGTGACGATGATCGCCGGATCTGTCCGGGGATAATGCTCAGAGCCATCCGCAGGGCACCGGCGGACCCAGCCGCCGGCCTCAACAATGGTCATGGCTCCGCAGCGGGGACAGTGTGTATGGGTGCTGTGCCAGTTGGCAATTGCGCTTGCCTCGACGAACAGCGAGGTATGCAGCGCATCCAACTGCGCCGCTACATCCCGAAACCCAGCCCACTCCGCTTCCTTCGGGATACCCGGGCTGCCAGGAGCCACGGTATCTGCCAGGACAAAAAGGACGATCCCGGTGCCCGGGGCGATGTGTTCATCCTCCACTGGGGATCCGAGATAAATGGTGTACTCGGGCTGCACGCCCGCCTGGGCCAGGCTTTGCGCCAGGGAGGCAGCATCGAGGAGTACAAGATGGTTTGCCTGTACCAGTGCTTTCCTGCCAGCGAGGATCATGGCCAGGGCGTTTCCCGATTCGATGAGGGCCTGCACCATTCCTGGTTTGAGGCGCTCCGAGGACCCACGGTCCATGAGGGCCGGGCGGACGGGAAGAACGTTGTCCGTTAAGTAGTTGGCCCTGCTGGAGTCTGCCGGAAGCCCGCCCGGCTCCTGCCATTCCGGCGCCCGGTGTTGGAGGGGCGCAGGTCCATGCTGCGGTGCGGGTCCGTGCTGCGGTGCAGGTGGCTCAGCAAGACTCATGTACCTACCGTACTGATTCGGGCTGACAATTGATATTTCGGCCCCTTCACTGAGCTGCGGCGCAGAACTCTGTGATTTATTCCTTATCTCAGGACTCGCCGGACCACATCATTGTCTCGGGCGCGGGTCAATCTACCGTGGAACCGTGAGAAGAAAACCGATCGAACTGGCAGCCGTAGCAACTGCAGCAGTCCCAGGACTGACTCCTACTGCCGTGTCGTCTGCCCCTGACGACCCCGCGGACTTCGACTCGGCTCTTCTCCTCGACTCCGAGGGAAAACGCTGGCGGGTACGTTCCCCCCGGCATGCAGAGGCCAGCACCCGGCTGGAGACCGAGTTTATGGTACTTAAGGCTTTTGCGCCCGGTATCCGGGCAGAGCTCCCCTTCCTGATGCCGACTGTGGCAGGAACGGTGCGGCAAGGCGCGCTCACGACCTTCGTCTACTCACACCTCGCCGGAGCTACCCGGAGTGTTGAGGAACTCAGTTCAGGTTCCGACGAGTTGGCGCAGGAGATCGGTGCGGCCCTGGGCGCGATCCATGACCTGCCGCACTCGCTGGTCAGCAATGCTGATTTGCCGAGCTACACCCCCAATGAGTTCCGTCAGCGTCGCCTCAACGAACTCGATCAGGCTGCGACCACAGGCAAAATTCCTGCCGTCCTGCTGCGCCGGTGGGAGCATGCACTTGAAGACGTTTCGCTGTGGCGCTTCAACCCTTGCGTGGTGCACGGCGATCTGCACGAAGACAATCTGCTGGTCGAGGGACAGCGTGTAACGGCGGTAACAGGCTGGACTGACCTGCGCATCGGCGACCCGGCGGATGACATCGCTTGGCTCGTAGCTTCCAATGAACAGGGTTTCGTTGACGCCGTTCTTCGCCATTACACCAGCGCCCGGCGGGACTCTCCGGACAACCATCTGCTCCGGCGGGCAGCATTGTCAGCGGAATTCGCGTTGGCGCAGTTCCTGGTTAAGGGCGTGGCCTCAGGGGACCAGAGCATGATTTCCGAAGCAGAAGAGATGCTGTCCGCCTTGGCGGGGGACATCGTCGAACACGGCGGACAACCGATCAGTGTCGAGCCCCTGCCTCCCGCGACTGGGACCACCGCCGGGGTAGAAATCGCAGAGGGAAACGGATTTACGGTCACACCTATCCCCTGTGACACTCCCGATGGGGCTGGGGCGGACAAGGTCCTCCCGGCAGTCCACGTGACACCGATCCCGGCTGGTGAGGCACCACCGTCGAAGAACAATGCCCCGCTGCTTACGCCTTCGGATGAAAGCCTTGGCGACGCGGCCCCTTCTGAAAAAGATGTAGCTGCTGCGGCTCGCGCTGAGGAAGACGTACTGGCAAACGGCAGCACAGAAAAGGACCGGGGCGACCGCGACGGAAGCACCCCCTATCCTTCGTCAGCCGTGGCAGGTTCCGCCGATGACACCTCCACCGCGGCCCTGAAGATCGTTGACCTGAAGACTTCTTAGTGCTGTCCCTCCGGGTCGCCGGAGCTGATCGCCGCCGTGATGATTTTTTCGAGCTGCCCGGCCGAACCGAGGTCGTGCGGACGGACAACCAGGTTTTCTGACACGTAGTAAAAGGCAGCCCTGACATCTTCGAGGGGCACCCCCTTCAAACGGGACCACGCGAGCCGATAGACCGCCAACTGGACTGCCTTGGTCTGAAGTTGCCGGGCAGACGGTGGGCGGCCCGTCTTCCAGTCAACGAGGTCCCAGCGTCCGTCTGCATCCCTGAACACAGCGTCAATCCGGCCCCGCACCACGACATCGCCGATACGGGTTTCCACGGGAATTTCCACGTGGACAGGTGCCCTGTTCGCCCACTCGGAGGAGCGGAAAGTTTCCACCATGCTCTCCAGCCCGTAGGCCTCGTCGATATGTTCGTCAGATCCAGCCGCCTCATCAAGATCCAGCATTCCCGCCGTGCCGAAATACTCCTCCACCCACGCGTGGAAGGCCGTGCCCTTCCGTGCGGACATCCCCGGTTCTCGGGGGACGGGCCGTCGAAGCCGGGCAAGAACGGCGCCCGGATCGTCATTGAGATCCACCAAAGTCGAAGCAGAAATATGGCCGGGGAGGTGCACATCCTGCACAGATGACCGTCTAAAGCGGCGCTCCAGCAGCATCGCGGCTTCCCTCGCCCAGGAACCGGCAACTCCCTTGAGCTCTTTGTCAGCACTGTGCTGATTCAGGTCAGAACTGTACTGCTTCGCTGTCCCTGGCGGCTGTTCTTCGCTGCTGGAACCTACACCTTTGTCCAGACCCGCCAAGATGCGGGCCGCGGCAGCCTCCATGACCTCGCGGCGCCCTGGAACCAGGCTGAGCCGTGTCCCGGTACGTGGATCAATCGGTCCTTCGAGCGGGTCATAAGGCCACTCCGCCACCTCGAGTTGCTGCGTCAACGGGCTTTGTTCGGGCACGGACGCCTCCTCTATGGAGGAAACGTGCACAACAGCGTGCCCCTGTGGCGATTCCCTCCGGTGCGCACCGCCGTCGGAATCCCCAGCGCCAGGCGGCGTAAGTGTCGTCAGAGGGGCAAGGTCGGATAGGAAAGGCGACATCTCCGCCAAACCCGAGCGGGACCCCACCCAAGCGGCACTTGATACCCACAAGACAAATTTTGCGCGTGTATAGGCAACATAAGCCAACCTTCGCTCCTCCGCCTCGGAGTGCGTCTGGACGGCTGCCTTGAAGTCTTTTTCAGCCTCAAGCCACCCCTTCTGATCCGGCTGGTCGAGATCCCACTGCGGCAGGTCTGCATGGTCGCCCCGCAAGGGCCAAGGGAGGGCGGCGCTCCCGCTGCTCCATCTCGAATCACGGTTGCTGGGAAATGAACCGGCGTTCAGGCCCGGGACGAAAACGACATCCCATTCGAGCCCCTTGGATGCATGAACGGTCAGGAGTTGCACGGCCTCGTGGTTCACGTCCGGCGGGGCGGCGTCCAATCCTCCCTCCTCTGCGGCGGCGGCTTCCAGCCAGGCAAGGAAGGCGAGGACATCTACCCGCTGGGAGGTGTGCAGAAATCCAACGGCGGCATCATGGAAGGCATCCAGATTCCGGCGGGCCTGATGGATACTGATTCCGGGACGGGCAGCGACCTCGATATCGAGCAACATCGCTCGCTCCACTTCTCCGAGCAGGGTGGTGAGGTCATCACCCATGAAGCCACGCAATTGCCTCAGCTCAGCCGAGAGCCGCCTAAGCCGGTGCAACCCGTCATTGCTGATCACTCGTCCTTGGGCTGACACCCAACCTTCCCTTGGTAATCGGTCCAGCGCTTCGACGAGACTGGCAGCATCGGTAAGGTCGCTCTCGATCACCGTTACCGAGTCATCTGATTCAGTGTCTTCGGGAGCAATGGAGCCTTCGTGAGACCTGCGCCGTGCGAGGAATCCGGACCAATCCCGGAAAGCCATGAGGTCTGCCGGGCCAATCCGCCAGCGGGCGCCGGCCAGCAAACGCATGAGGGAATCGGAACGCCCCGGGTCGGCGAGAACTCTCAGCGTGGATACAAGGTCCACGATTTCCGGAGTATCAAGGAGTCCGCCAAGACCAATGATTTCGTAGGGTATCCCACGCACGTCAAATTCCCGGCGGACACATTCCATCTGTGCCCGCCGCCTGCAGAGCACAGCCATGGATGGCGGCACTCTGTCCTCCTGCACTTTCTCTTCAAAGTCGGTTACCCGATATCTCAAAACGTCCCCGGCGATAGCCACAGCCTCGTCTTCATCGGTCGCGAAGCGCCCGATGACCACTTGTCCGGAAACGGCAGCAGGGCTGGGCTGCAGCGGGGGCACCTCAATCGCTGCACCGGTACCACGTTGACCCGCTGGCCCCTTATGCGCGGCAGCAGCACTGAGGGGTGCTGAAATAACGTTGGCAGCAGCGAGTATGTTCTTGCCGTTGCGCCAGGCTGTAGTCAAGTATGAGACCGGCGCCGGCGTCCACCCCTTCGCCGGCTCGCCAGTGCTGGCTTCTCCTGGACCGGGGCCAGAAGACCCAGGGGCAGGTGCAGGCACCGGAAATTCCCGGACGAAGTGGAACAGTTGCCCTGCGGAGGCGCCCCTGAACCCGTAAATGGATTGGTTGGGATCTCCCACGGCCGTTACGGCATGGCCGTTTCCGAACAGGCGTGAAAACAGCACCAACTGCGCATGTGATGTGTCTTGGAATTCGTCGAGAAGGACGACTTTGTATCGCTCCCGCTCCAGGGCGGCTGCGAGGGGAATGTCGCTCGCCACCCGGGCCGCAAGCGCGACCAGATCTCCGAAGTCCAAAGCACCCTTTGCCCGCTTCGCCTGAGAGTAGCGTGCCACCATGTCCGCCACGCTCGCCCTCGTCCGCAGCATGGCCTCAAGCTCCGCTGCTGCCTGTGTGGCATTTTTCTTCGCGCCTTCGACGTACGGCAAAGCTGCAAATTCGGCCACGCGGGCCATCAGCCACTCCTGAACGTGCGCGGGCTCCTGGAGGTGTTCCGCGCATTCTCCCGCCAGCTGGATGACGGCCTTCACCAGGGTGGACTTGGCGGCACGGAAGTGTGCGTATTCGCCGTCGTAAGCCTCCACCACTTCACTGGCGAGCTGCCAGGCCTGTGCACCGCCAAGAAGCACAACATCCCGTTCGACGCCCAGGCGAAGTCCGTAGTCCGACACGATGCCACTGGCGTAGGAATGGTAGGTCGAGACTTTGGGTTCAAGGGCATCGGTGTTCACCAGACCCGCCGGGAAAATCCGCTGTTGCTTGTCCTCCGTGGCCATGCGTTGCAGCACCGATAACTTGGCCCGGATTCTGCTGGCCAGTTCCCCCGCGGCCTTGCGGGTGAAGGTCACACCGAGTATTTCCTCGGGACTTACCCAGCCGTTTGCGACCAGCCAGACCACCCTGTCCGCCATCGTGGCCGTCTTTCCGGAACCAGCCCCCGCAATCACGAGTCGTGGCGAGAGCGGGGAGGAGATGATGGCCGACTGTTCCGGCGTAGGACTGTTCCTTTCCCCCAGGAGGGCCGACAGTTCCTCCGGGGTAAAGCGTGGTTCCGGCGTTGTTGAAGGTTCCGGGGCCGACGGAGACGTTGCGGGGATCGTTTGGATGCTCATTGGGTGACCTGCTTTCCGCGGAGACACAGCGGACAAACCTCGGGCAACCTGCAGCCGTGGCCGCCGTGCCCGCCCTTGGAAGGATCGTGGCGCGCTTCAAACGTGCTGCCGGACATGGCCCGGGCAGCCTCCATCACCAGATCCAACGCCCAGTTGCCAGCGGGATCCAAGGCGTCCTGCTGCTGAACGGAAGGGCTCTTGCTGCTGGTTCCCAGCTGCGCGAGAACCGCTCCCCCGGGCTGGAAGGAAGGCCTCGCAACTCCATCTGCCGAGGTGTTAACGGAGTCGAATCCACCGGCGAGCACGGCTGCCTGATAGGCACCCAGCTGGGGATGTCGCCCGACTTCCGCCTTGGCCGGTTGCCGTTTACCGGTTTTCAGATCGACCACCACCAACTGCCCCTCGGCGTCGATCTCCAACCGGTCCACCTGGCCACGGAGAATGGCATAACGCACCGCTTCGGAGGCTTCGCCCACCACAGCGCAGTTGTCGCCAAGGACGTTCTCCCCAGCACCGTTGTCTCCACGAACCTTTTCGCCAGGAACCGCGCCCACCACGTCCGGAAGCTTGACTTCAAAATTCTCTTCGACGCCCACCAGGCTCCGGCCTTCGCTCCGCATGAGCAGCACATACTGGGCAAGTTTGCGTACCATCGATTCAGCCCGCTGGAAGTCAAGCTTGCCTTCCCAGTTCTCCTTCATGCCCAGCCTGGGCCAGCGGCGCACCAGTTCGGCCAGGTACTCACCCCCTGAAGCATCAGGCAAATCCTGAGCGATCGCGTGCACGAGGGTTCCAAGACTGCGGGCAAAGTCCGTAGCAGGCTCGCCTCCAGCAGCCTGGATGAACCAGTCCAAGGGCGATTTATGGACCGTTTCGACCTTTGACGGCGACACCGAAACTGTCCCGCCCTCCGGCACTACCGGTCGATCAGACGACAGCGGAGCCAGGCCCCACCAGGTATCGGGGTGAGCACCGGGGACAGGCGGTTCCGCCGAGGCGAGTTTGGCGAGGATTCTGGCTGCTTCATCGGCTTCGGGCGCAAACCTGCCCTGCAACTGTACGTACTGCCGGAGTTCCGCCACCAGGGCGCGCAGTGTCAGGGGCCGCTCCACCGTGGTAAAGCCCCGCCGCTCCTGCCCTGGGCGCAAGGGCGAAACATAGTCCAGAAAGGAGGAAGGCTGTTCGTCTTCAGAGGAAACGGCAGTGCAAATCAACAAATTCCGTGCCCGGGATACGGCAGTTGAAAAGCTTCGCAGTTCGTCGTACCTGATCTCATGCAGTCTGCTCAACGGGCCAAGCTGCAGCGCATAGTCCACTCCGTGCTCCACTGCATCGGCAAAAAGGGTGCTACCCAGCAGTTCGCCGCGTAGTCGGGTATTGGGCCAGACGCCTTCCTGCAGGCCTGCAATGATGACCATTGGCCATTCCCTGCCCGCAGCACTGGCGGGAGTCATAAGCTCAACTGCGTCCTCAAGTTGGGCGCGGGCAGCCAGGGTGTCCATGGGCAGCTCCTGGTTCAACAGGTATTCCAGGAACTGTTCGGGACCTGAGCCTGGCAGCTGGTCAACAAAACGTTCAGCCGTATGGAACAGCGCCATCATGGCATCAAGATCCCGATCCGCGCGGGCACCCGCCGCCCCTCCGTTCAAGGCGGCCTCGGTCCACCTCGACGCCAGTCCCGTCGAGCTCCAGAGCGCCCAAAGAACCGTTTCGGCATTCGCCCCCGGTTGCCCGGCAGCCTCCTTACCGGCCTGGATCATGCGCGCCACCCGGCGGGCAGACTGCCCCTCGATACCAAGACTTCCCAGTGAGCCCGGTTCCAACAAGGCTTCGACCAGGAGTGCGTCGCTGGAACGACCTCCTCCCCCCAGAAGCTCCTCGGAGCGAAGGGCCTGACGGAGACGCCTCAGCTCAATCGGGGTGGAGCCGCCGATGCGTGAAGTAAGCAACGACACAGCCGACTCCGGAGTGAGGTCATCTGGCTCCAGCGCAACCGCATAGGCGTCCAACAGAGGACGGACAGCCACCTCGTCACGTACCGCTGACTCGGCGACGGGGACCCGCACCGGAATCCCCTGCCCTGACAAATAGCGCTGAAGCTGGCTGAGCTGCCCGCCGTTCCTGACAATTACAGCGATATCGCCGAGTTCGCGCCCGTCTTTCAGCTGTGCTTCGAGGATGCGTTGCGCCACATAACGGAGCTCATGAACAGGGGATGGCAAGAGGTGCGCCTCCACCCGTCCACCGGTTTTTCGGCTGTCGCCCGGTTCCAGGCGCCGTGCGGACTCCCCACCGGCACGACGGGATATCCGGGAAGCAACCGACAACCAGGCCTGGGCAACGCCGGGACAGTGCCGGTGCATGCGGCTGAGAGGACGTTCCAAAACACTGTGACCGTCCGTCGCCAGCAGCTCAGGCAGTTCTGCGACAAGGTCCGGGCGCGCGCCTCGAAACCCCTGCACCACTGTGTCCGGGGACGATGCGACGTAGACATCCTTCCCCGCACCTATGTCAGTGAGCAGTTCGAAAATGGCGGGGTTGGCCTCTTGCATGTCATCCACCAGGATGAGCTGAAGACGGTCACGTTCGGCTGCAAGAAAGCCTGGATGGTCCTGAAAAATCTGACGCGCAGCCGTGATGATCCCCGCAGGATCAAAGGCTTCAGGCATGCGCAAGTCCAGCACATCCCGATACTCTCCGTAGAGGGCTGCGGCCGCGGTCCAGTCAGGACGGTTGCATTGCACCGCCAGGTCAGCCACATCTTCCGCAGTCCGCCCCGACTCGATGATGCGATCGAAAAGTTGCCGCACCTCCTGCCGGAATCCCCGGGTTTCCAGCGCTGCGCCAAGATCCCCTGGCCATGGCAACTCCAAGCCGGGCACCGAGTGGCCTTCCAACAGTTCCTTGATGATGAGGTCCTGCTCCGGCCCCGAGAGAAGCTTGGGTGGCCTTGGCAATGGAAGGATGCCTTCCGCCTTGGCCCGCCGGATCACATCGAAGGCATACGAGGCCCAGGTGCGTGACGGCGTCGTACTCAGGCTCCTGTCCAGCCGTGCAGTGAAGCGATCACGAAGGGAATCGGCGGCAAGCCGCCCAGGTGCCAGGATCATGATCCTCTCGGGATCCACTCCGTCCTGTTCCACGCGTCGGACTGCGGCTTCCACGAGGACGGTGGTCTTTCCGGTCCCCGGGGCTCCGGGCAGGAGGACCGGCCCGGAGCCCTGACGAACGGCGACGGCAGCAAGCTGATCAGGAGAGAGTTCCGGGATGCGCTGATGGACCTTCTTGGGCGCAAGGAGCCGGAGGCGTTTACCCTCGACCTCGGATGAGCTCGTTCCAGCTGCCCGCGGTCCCGCCAAAGGGCCTTCCGCTCTCCGGATGCCGGCATCCGTTGGTTGACGTCCGGGTGAGGGAGATGAGGCGGATTGCTGGTCGTGGATAGTTGCCGTCACCCAGACATTCCATCATCCGCCACTGACAATTCGTGAAGTCGGCTCTCAAGGCGCCGGGCAATGTCGTCTATTCGGTCAAAGTCATTGTCGGAAGGCGCCCAGCGCGCGGCCTTGAGATCCACCCGCCAGCGTCCCTCACCCGTCCGCAGATACTCCTCGACATCCCCGCGTAGCGGGGTCCGCTCTTTGACGTAGTGCCGGAGGGCTTTACCTTCGAGTCCGGGAGGTGCTTCGCCGCTGGCCCGAAGGATCCTCCACCAGGGAACCGGGTTGCCATGGTGACTCATCACCGCTCCGACTTGTCGCGGACCGCCTGAGCCCAGCAACTCCGATACATCACCGTATGCCAGCACACGGCCTGCCGGCACGAGTTCCACGAGGGCGATGACAGCCTCCACATACTCTGTCCGCATGGCGTCCAGACTAGCTGCTGCCGGCTGCGGGATCGGGTTCCGTCGCCCGGCGCGGCACGCCAAATATTGTCGGTGCCGGCAGGTAGCGTAATGGCATGACCACCTGGAACACCCGCCCCCGCGCCGCCTTCGATCTTGAAACCACTGGTCGGAACTCACGTGCGGCAAGGATTGTGACAGCCTCAGTTACGCTCGTGGATGGCGATGGCGAAGTCGTCAGGGAGCACGAATGGCTGGCTGACCCTGGTGTGGAGATTCCGGCAGAGGCCAGCGAGGTACACGGTGTTACCACGGAGCGCGCCCGGGCTGAGGGCCGGCCGGCACCGGAAGTCACCCGTGAGCTTGCGGCCGTGCTTCGGGAGCTTTTTAACGACGGCGTTCCGGTCATCGCTTTCAACGCCAGCTACGACTTCACGGTGCTTGCTGCAGAATCTGCACGCTATGGCGTTCCGCAACTCACGCGTTTCCCGGTGCTGGATCCCTTCATTATGAATAAGCAGGTAGACCGCTACCGGAAGGGTAAGCGCACGCTGACAGCCCTCTGCGAGGAGTACGGGGTGAACCTGGACAATGCCCATACCTCGGCAGCCGATGCCCTTGCTACCCTCCGCGTCCTCGATGCCATGGCGGGCAAGTTTCCCAAACTCAGGATGGCGGCCAGTCAACTGCATCAGCTCCAAGTGGACTGGGCAGCCACTCAGGCGACCGACTTCCAGACCTACCTGCGGAAGACAAAACCGGCAGCAGTCATTGAAGGCGAGTGGCCCGTTCTTCCGCCCGAGGATGCCAGCCGCGGGGACTTCTAGCCCGCAACCGTAGGCCAGGTTTCAGGTAGCTGGGGGGTTTCTATGGGACAGATATCACAGCCTCATGCTGCTCTGACTACAGCAGTTTTGGCTCCCAACAATTCAGCCATGGTCGCAATCCACGGACCCTCCAAGGTGGCATGAGCCGAGTAGGCGTCGCTTATGCGGGCAATGACCTGCATCACCGAATTTTATGCGGAATCGACTCCCCTACAGGCCCGCTGACATAATTTAGTGCAGAAGCGAGCTTGTGCTATGTCCTGCTCAAGCCCTACCGCCTGAGGATAAATGATCACAGTTACCGACCTTCGTAAGGTCTACCGCCAGGGGAAAAAGGAAGTGGTTGCCCTCGACGGCGTCACCCTTTCCGTTCCCAAAGGGTCCATCCATGGCATCATTGGCCATTCCGGCGCCGGAAAATCAACCCTTGTGCGCTGCCTGACCCTCCTGGACCGTCCAACGTCCGGCTCAGTCAGCATTGACGGCACCGAGTTGAGCTCCGTAAAGGACTCCGAGATCCGGACGGCGCGACGACGGATCGGCATGGTGTTCCAACATGCAAACCTTATGGACTCCCGCACGGCGGCCGGCAACGTGGCGCACCCCCTGGAGCTCGTCAAGACGCCCAAGGACCAAGCCCAGGCCAAGGTTGCCGGACTCCTGAAGCTCGTGGGGCTCGAGGGGTTCGAGAACGCCTACCCGTCGCAGCTTTCCGGTGGCCAGCGCCAACGTGTCGGCATCGCCCGCGCACTGGCTTCGGACCCCGACGTCCTATTGTGCGATGAGCCAACCTCTGCGCTCGATCCCGCCACGACGGACGAGATTCTGGACCTTATTCAGGACCTCACCACGCGGCTGCAACTGACCGTACTGATCATCACCCACGAGATGAATGTGGTTAAGCGCGTGTGCGATTCAGTGTCATTGCTTTTCAAGGGCCGCATCATTGAGCATGGCGCCCTGCAGGACGTCGCCGGCGATCTGGAAAGCAAGCTGGCGCGTGCGCTCCTGCCGCTGCCGCCGTCGGAATCCCTCCACGGTTCCCTTGAGGATGGACCTGTACTGGAAATCCTCTTCGCCGGAGACAGTGCCAAGGAACCCGTGATCACCGGCGTCGCACGGCATTTCGACATCGACCTGAACGTCCTCGCCGGCAGTGTTGAGACGTTGGGAGGCCAGCAGTTCGGGCACCTCCGCGTGCAGCTTGACCGGAATGCTGACTTCGAAGCCGTACTGGACTATCTGCACGCCCGCGGGATCAGCGCCAAGCGCGCCACTTCCGACGCCCCTGCTCCCGAATCCCCGGTGCAGTACCTGGCGACAGGAGAGAAGAAGTGAACGAAATCTTCGGCAACCCTGTACTCGCGAAGGCACTTCCGGAGGCCATCGTGGAAACACTCCAGATGGTGGGAATCTCAGCATTCTTCACCGTGCTGATTGGCCTGCCCCTTGGTGTCTTCCTGCACGTGACCGCCCCGGGCGGCCTGCGTCCCATGCCCGTCACGAACCGGGTCATGAGTGACGTCATCGTCAATATCACACGTTCCATCCCGTTCGCGATCCTGATGGTGGCGCTTATCCCGCTTGCCCGGCTGCTGACCGGTACCAGCCTGGGCCCGGTGGCGGCATCCGTGTCTCTGTCCATCGGTACGATTCCGTTTTTTGCCCGCTTGGGTGAAACCTGCCTGCGCGACGTCCACATCGGAAAAATTGATGCTGCCCAGGTTATGGGATCCACCACCATGCAGGTCATCAACAAAGTAATGCTGCGCGAATCGCTTCCGGCACTCGTGGCCGCGGCCACCACCACTGTTGTCACCCTCGTGGGGTATTCCGCGATGGCTGGTCTGGTAGGCGGCGGCGGACTCGGCAAACTGGCATACAACTACGGTTTCCAGCGCTTCGACGTCACAGTCATGGTCGTCACTATCGTCCTCATCATCGTCCTGGTGCAGATCATCCAGCTCCTGGGCGAATGGATCGCCCGCAGCCTCGATCACCGCTAGGCCCTCCAAGATCACTGCAGCGGTAATCACCGGCTGCATTTATGCCGGAGCGCCATGTCGGTAACAGCCCTGCCTGCGTGCTCCCAGCTATTCGAAAGGAACGCATCAAATGCGTAAGTCACTCACCCTCCTGGCGTCAGGGATCGCCACAGCATTGGCGTTGACCGCTTGCGGCGGTTCAACCACTTCCAGCTCCGAGGTCAAGGAACTTGACCCGGCAAACCCGGTCACGCTGACGGTCGGAGCAAGCCCCGTCCCGCACGCCAAGATCCTCGAATTCGTGAATACCGAACTCGCTCCCAAGGCCGGCCTCAAGCTGGACATCAAGGAAATCGAGGACTACCAGACCCCCAACACCGCGTTGAGCGATGGCTCCCTGGACACCAACTTCTACCAGCACCTGCCGTGGTACGAGGACCAGGTGAAAACCAAGGGTTATGACTTCGCCCACGGTGAAGGCGTCCACATAGAGCCGTACGCCGCCTTCTCGGAAAAGGTCAAGGACGTCAAGGACGTCGGCGACGGCGCCAAGGTTGCCATCACCAACGACCCGTCCAACCAGGTACGCGCACTCAAGGTCCTGCAGGTTGCCGGCTTGGTCGAAGACATCAAGGACGACTCCTCTGTGTTGACTTTGACGGATGCCCAGAACCCGAAGAAGCTGAAGTTCTCGGAAAACCAGCCGGAACTGCTGATCAACGACCTCAAGGATCCGTCGGTGGATCTGGCCCTGATCAACGGCAACTTCATCCTCAAGGCCGGGCTCAGCACGAAGGACGCCCTGGCTGTCGAATCCACGGACAGCAACCCGTACGCCAACTTCCTCGCGTGGCGCGCGGAGTCCAAGGATGACGCACGCATCAAGAAGCTCGATGAACTCCTGCACTCCCCCGAGGTGAAGGCCTTCATCGAGAAGGAATGGCCTAACGGGGACGTGACGTCGGCCTTCTGAGGCGCTGGCCTTTGAGCTACCCACGTTAAAAGCCTTTGGCACCCGCTACAGCGGGTGCCAAAGGCTTTTAAGAGCCACTACTTCGGACGGAACCTAGACGTTGAGGCTGATGGGGGCCTTCGCTGCTGCAGCCGCCCGGGCAGCTGCAGGAAGCGCGTCGAAGATCCTGTTCATGGCTGTGTCGTCATGCGCAGCTGAAAGGAACCAAGCCTCAAAGACTGACGGCGGCAGGTAGACCCCCGAATCCAGCATTGAGTGGAAGAAGGGGGCGTAGCGGAACGATTCCTGCGCCTGCGCCTCCTCGTAGTTGCTGACTCCATTCGCTGACGTGCCAAAGGCCAGCGAGAACAGATTCCCGGCGCGTTGTATGGAGTGGTCCACTCCCGCCGCATCCAAGGCCGAGGTCAGGGCCGCAGAAAGCTCCAGCGAGCGCGCATCCACAAAGGAGTAAACGTCTGCCGTCGCGTGGGTCAGGGTGGCAACTCCCGCGGCCATCGCGACGGGATTGCCGGAGAGCGTACCTGCCTGGTAGACGGGACCTGTAGGAGCGAGATAGTCCATGACCTCGGCGCGGCCGCCCAGCGCCGCCGTCGGCATTCCTCCGCCGATCACTTTTCCGAAGGTCAGCAGGTCCGGGCTCCAAGGCTCGACCGCTCCCGCTGCGCCGCCGGTAAGGCCCCAGTACCCGGAATACCCGGTGCGGAAGCCTGTGAGGACCTCATCGAGGATCAGCAGCGCCCCGTGTTGGGTGGTGATCCGGGAGAGACCCTCATTGAATCCGGGTCCGGGAGTCACCACGCCCATGTTGGCCGGCGCCGCCTCAGTGATCACAGCCGCGATGTTCGGACCGTGCTTGGCAAAGGCAGCCTCGACGGCTTCAAGATCGTTGTACGGCAGGACCAGGGTTTCGGCTGCCGTTGCGGCCGTCACGCCTGCTGATCCAGGCAGGGCGAGCGTCGCCAGTCCCGAACCTGCCGCAGCCAGCAGTCCGTCAAGGTGCCCGTGGTAGCAGCCCGCAAATTTGATCACCAGGTTGCGGCCTGTAAATCCGCGGGCCAGCCGGATGGCAGTCATGGTGGCCTCGGTGCCGGTCGACACCATCCTCACGCGCTCCACCGCGGACACACGTTCCTTGACGATCGCTGCGAGGTTCGCTTCATCCGGCGTCGATGCGCCGAAGGACAGTCCCCGGTCCACCGCGGCGTGGACGGCCTCGAGAACCGCAGGGTGGGCGTGGCCCAGAAGTGCCGGTCCCCAGGAGCAGACCAGGTCCACATACTCGTTGCCGTCTGCGTCGGTCAGGTAGGGACCCTGTGCCGAGACCATAAAGCGCGGTGTGCCACCCACCGATCCAAACGCCCGGACAGGAGAATTCACACCGCCAGGCATGAGCTGCCGGGCGCGGTCAAAGAGTGCCTCGTTGCGAGGAGTGCTGGAAATCATGGGTCCTATTCTTTCAGTTCAGGGCAGCAGGTTCGGCGTTACTGGTTCGTCTGCTGCGGAGCCGGAGAGTTTGCCGCTGCAGCCTTGGTAAGGAGTTCGGCCACTCTGGGAGCCACAACTGTGCCGAACAGTTCAATCGAGCGCATCATGGCCGGGTGCGGCAAAGAACCGCTGCTGTACTTGAGGTCGAAGCGGTCCACCCCAAGGTTCCTTTTCAGCAGGGCGATCTTCTGGGCCACGGTCTCGGGAGAGCCCACATACAAGGCACCTTCGGGCGTACACATGGCGTCAAACTCCCGGCGGCTTCCCGGTCCCCAGCCACGCTCTGAGCCAATGCGGTTACGGAGTTCCAGCCAGTGCGGAAAGTACTCGTCCCGCGCTTCTTCATCTGTGCCGGCGACGTGGCCGGGCGAGTGCGTGGCGATTTGCCGCATGGGATGCCCGTACTTGGCCATTGCCTCCCGGTATAGGCCAACCAGCGGAGCGAATGAACGGGGCTCACCGCCAATGATGGCGAAGATGATCGGATAACCGTATTCTGCGCAGCGAAGGACGGATTCGGGTGTGCCACCGACCCCGATCCAGGTCGGCAGGAGATGATGCTCAAGCGGTGGGTAGACGCTGAGGCCCTTAACAGGAGGCCTGGTCCGCCCCTCCCAGTGAACCGGTTCCTGTGAACGGACCTTGTCGAAGAGCCCCACTTTTTCTTCGAAGAGGATGTCGTAGTCAGCAAGATCCAGTCCGAAGAGGGGGAAGGACTCGATGAAGGAGCCCCGGCCCAACATCACTTCAGCCCGCCCGTTGGAGATGGCGTCTACTGTCGAGAAACGCTGGAAGACCCTGATCGGGTCATCAGAGCTCAGGACGGTCACGGCCGATCCAAGCCTGATCTGCTTCGTTCGGGCAGCAGCGGCGGCAAGGAAGACTTCGGGGGCCGAGACAGCGAAATCCTTGCGGTGGTGCTCTCCCACTCCGAAGGCATGAAGTCCGACGGCGTCCGCGAGTTCCGCTTGTTCCAGCACCTGCCGCAGCACTTGTGCGTGCGGAACCGGGTGACCGTCGGGGTAGGCCCCAACATCACCGAAGGTGTTCAGCCCCAGGAGAATCCGCTCCGGCCCGACAGGGGCCGTCGGATCAGCCTTGTCGGTGGTCATCGTGATTCCTTCAGCCAGCCTGCGAGCTCCGCCGCCCAGTAGGTCAAAACCATGTTTGCTCCGGCGCGCTTGATACCCAGCACTGACTCCAGGATGGCCGCCTGCCGGTCGATCCAGCCATTCGCTGCTGCCGCTTCAATCATCGAGTACTCCCCCGAGATCTGATAGGCGGCGACGGGCACCGGGCTCATTGCAGCCACGTCGGCAAGGATGTCCAAGTAGCTCATGGCGGGCTTCACCATCACGATGTCAGCCCCTTCAGCCAGGTCCAGCTCCACCTCGCGGATGGCTTCCCGGCGGTTGGCCGCATCCATCTGGTACGTTCGGCGGTCTCCCTTGAGCTGCGAGTCCACCGCCTCGCGGAACGGCCCGTAGAAGGCGGAGGCATATTTGGCAGCATAGGCCACTACAGCAGTATTGCTGTGTCCGGCCGTCTCCAGAGCCTCGCGGATGGCCGCAACCTGCCCGTCCATCATTCCCGAGGGCCCGAGCATGTGGGCGCCGGCGTCGGCCTGGGCCACCGCCATCCTGGCGTAGATGTCCAGCGTTGCGTCATTATCGACATAGCCGTCGGCGTCCAGGACACCGCAATGTCCGTGGTCGGTAAATTCGTCAAGGCAGACGTCGCTCATGACCACCAGTTCGTCGCCCACTTCAGACCTGACATCACGGATCGCCTTGTTGAGGACGCCGTCCGGGTCCAGCGACGCACTTCCCTCTGCGTCCCGTACCGATGGGATACCGAAGAGCATGATGCCTCCCAGCCCCAGGTCTGCTGCTTCGGCCGCTGCCCGTTTGAGGGAGTCGGTGGTGTGCTGCACCACTCCCGGCATGGACGCGATGGGGTTGGGCTCTGACAGCCCCTCCCTGATGAACGCCGGAAGGATGAGTTCGGCCGGCGCGAGACGGTGTTCAGCCGTCATCCTTCGCATGGCGGGTGTGGTGCGCAGCCGACGTGGTCGTTGATTCGGGAAGCTCATGGTGTGGTCCTTCACGTGTCCTGGCTGCGGGCGGTCTGATGGTGCAATGTCATGGAGTGCGATGTCATGGGAGAACGGTCAGTGGGGGAAGTCTGGGGAGAGGGCATCCATGATGGCTTGAACCAGGCCCTCGGTGGTAGGGGTACTTGCCGTGGCTGCGACGGGCAGCCCCATAGAGTCCGCCTGGGCGGCTGTGGACTGTCCAATCGCTACCAGACGGCAATCACCCAGCGGCCGCAGGATTGAGTGGATGCGCTCCACGGCGCTCGGCGAAGCAGCTACCACCACGTGGAGCCTGCCCGCGGCCAACTGGGCTTTGGCCGCAGCCGGGGTCAGTGCGGCGGCTGAAGGCGGTCCGGATTCCCCTGCACGTGCGCCAACGCCTACGTCCGGGCCGAACCTTTCTGAGCCAAGCCTTGCGTCTATGCCAACCCTTGCCGCCAGGGAACGGCTGGGGTCTGCAGGGTAGTTTACGGTCCGGTATGCAGTCACTGCCTGCACACTCGCCCCCCGCGACTGTATCCCCCGGGAAAGTCCCGGATCGGCAAGGTCAGCCTGCGGCAGGAACACCATGCCTTGGTTCGGAGGCCAGATGTCCAACAGCCCTGACGCGGACTGCTGATCCTCCTCTGGCCAGAGATCCACGTGGAGCCCGCTGGCGCGCAGGACGTCGCGGGACCGGGTACCGACAGTGGCAACCCGCACGGACCCCGGAAGCCAGCGACGAAGGTCGGTCCCACGCTCCGCGGCCTTGATCTCCAGGGCCCATACTGTCGTCGTGCTCGTGATAACAAGCCATTGGTAAGCTCCGGCGCCCAGCGCGTCGAACGCTACGTCAAGTGAGTGCTGGTCGCTGGCCAGTTCAAAATCAATCAGGGGCAGCACCAGAGGCTCGGCACCAAGATCCCGCAGGGCGGCGGCCAGGGGTTCCGCACGCTCTGCGCTGCGGGTAATCAGGATCCGCGCTCCTTCGAGCAGCCGTGGGCCCGAACCCGCGCCAAGTACGCTGCCTGGCGTGGACTCCGCGCTGTGCCGTCCCATTCTGCTGGATGCCGTCCGGCTCAGGAAGCAGCCAGATCGGCGATATCGGCTGCGCCCCGGCCCAGCAGTATTTCGGCGAGTTCGATGCCCAGGAGCGTGGCTCCTACTTCAGTCAATCCATCGGTGGCCCGTTGATCCCGTACTGTTGCGGTGCCGTCCACGGCGCACACCACAGCCTCCAGGTACAGCATGCTTCCCTTGCGGTAGGCGTAGGCCCCTACTGGAGCCGCACAACCGGCTTCCAGCCGGGCGAGCAGGGCACGTTCGGCCGTCACCGCAAGGCGCGTGTCGACGTCGTCGAGTGCCGCGAGTGACTGGGCCAGCACCCCTCGCGATCCATCGTTGGAGCCCGGCCTTGGTGGAGCGTCGGCGATACGGCATTCAATGGCCAGCGCCCCCTGCCCTGCGGCTGGAAGCATAACGTCCGTCTCGAGGAATTCACTGACCGCGTCCAGCCTGCCGATTCTTTCCAGGCCCGCGGCAGCCAGGACGACGGCGTCGAGATCGCAGGACTTCCCACTGACGACGGCGTCAGTGGTGTTTCCCGGCAAGCCCGGAACACGACCCAAACGGGTATCGACGTTGCCGCGGATGTCCACGATCTGAAGATCAGGCCGGGCAACGCGAAGTTGGGCGGCTCGACGAGGGGAGCCTGTTCCGACGCTGGCCCCCCTGGGCAGATCAGCCAGTTTGAGACCGTCGCGGGCGCACAGGACATCCCGGACGTCCACGCGCTTGGGAGTGGCAGCGAGAGCCAGCCCGGGAGTGCCTCCCGTGGGCAGGTCCTTGAGGGAGTGCACGGCCACATCGCAGGCTTCCCGGAGGAGGGCATCACGCAAGGCGGCTACGAAGACACCGGTTCCACCCATCTGGGACAGCGAGCCCGTCAGGACGTCGCCCTCGGTCTTGATGTGCACGAGCTCCACGGTAAATCCCCCGACGGCGGCGAGCTGGTCTGCTGTCTGCTGCGTCTGGGTGAGGGCCAGTTTGCTGGCCCTTGTACCAATCCGTACTGTCATGGGGCAACCCGCTCTGAAGGGTAAGGGTCGTGTCCCATACCCACTCTGGTGTCAGCTCCCGCGATGGTCGGCTTCTCGCCGCGGAAGTTGGCACAGCAGCCAGGCCGGCATACGTCGTACCAGGGGCCCAGCTGCGTGAGGGCGGGACGGTCCTTGATGTTGTTGCGTGCAGTTCGCTCACAAATCAGATCAACGAGACCTGTGACGAACTTCCGGTGGGTACCCGGCGTCGGAACACGCTTGGCCGCTATCCCCAGATTGGAACATGTCTCCAAGGCTTCAGTGTCGAGGTCCCAGACCACTTCCATGTGGTCACTCACGAAGCCAAGAGGCACGATCACTACGCCCTTGACTCCCTGTGCGGCGAGTTCTTCGATGGCGTCGTTGATGTCAGGCTCCAGCCAGGGAACATGGGGAGCGCCTGAGCGGGACTGATAGACGAGCGACCAGGTCGCCGTTTGTGCGCTCTGCGATTCCATCCGGCGCATCACTTCTGCACCCGTTGCCAGGTGCTGCGCCACATAGGCGGAATCTTCGGCAAAGTGACGGGGCTCGTCGACAGAGCGGCCGGAAGCCTCGGCGTCGCGGGTGGGGATGGAGTGCGTGGCGAACAGGATATGGATGGGAGCGTCCGGGGTTCCGGCGGCAGCCAGCTGCGCCTGGACATCTGCGAGCCCGGCGGCTGTTCCTTCGATAAAAGGTTCAACAAACCCTGGGTGGTCAAAGTACTGGCGGACCTTATCCACTTCAAGCTTGCCGTCCAGGCCGGATTCCGTCAGGGCGATGCCGATGTCCTCACGGTACTGGCGGCAGCTCGAGTAAGACGAGTAGGCGCTGGTGGTGATCATCAGCAGCCGGCGGTGGCCGGCGTCGTACGCATTCTGCAGAGTCTCCGGAATGTACGGATCCCAGTTTCGGTTCCCCCAGATCACCGGAAGGCTGATGCCTCGGGCAGCCAGTTCCGCCTCCAATGCGGCTTTGAGTTCACGGTTTTGCTGGTTGATCGGGCTGATTCCGCCGTTGGCCCGGTAATGATGTGACACTTCCTCGAGCCGCTCGTCGGGAATTCCGCGTCCACGCGTGACATTGCGAAGGAACGGGATGACGTCGTCTTGCCCTTCAGGGCCACCGAACGAGGCGAGCAGTACGCCGTCGTACTCTTTGGGTCCCATCCGGCCCGCTTCAGTAACAACATTCACTGCCGTCAACTCATCCCGGGGATCAAGCGGGTTCACGAAAGGACCTCGGCAATCTCTGCAGGGGAAATCCGCCGTCCGGTGTAGAAGGGGATTTCCTCGCGGACGTGATTACGTGCTTCAGTAGCGCGCAAGTGGCGCATAAGGTCCACGAGGTCAACAAGCTCCGGAGCCTCGAGGCCGAGAATCCATTCCCAGTCACCTAGAGCGAAGGAGGAGACCGTGTTGGAGATGACCTGCGGAAATTCACGTCCGAGCATTCCGTGGTCCCGCAGCATCTTGCCGCGCTCGGCGTCGGGCAGCAGGTACCACTCGTAGGAGCGGACGAACGGGTAGACGCAGAGCCACTCAGCAGGCTCCACACCACGGGAGAAAGCAGGGGTGTGATTTTTGGCGAATTCAGCTTCACGGTGCACACCCATGGCCGACCAGGCGATTTCCGTACCGGCGAAGAGCTTGCTGCGACGGATTGCCCGCACGCCCTGCTGCAGCGCTTCGGGACTGGACCCATGGAGCCACACCATAACGTCTGCTTCTGCGCGCATGGCGGACACATCGTAGCTTCCGCGCAGCGTCACACCGTCTTCACCAAGTCGCGCAACAAGAGCTTCGAAGTCGGAGGCAGCGTCACCGCTGCGCAGGACGTCCGCAGAGCGCTTGAATACCGTCCAGAGAGTGAAAAACTGCTCTGTTGATTCTTCGGTTTTGGTGACAGATTCGGCAGAAGTGTGGCTCATGGGTACAAGTCTGCCCCCTGCTGCCGCCTAAGTCGAAACCGATTACTTCTACGGCGTGTAGAAGTGGCGCAAATCACAAACTGGCCGCTTTTTGCGCTTTTATGCCCTGCGTAACCTGTAATAAATGACAGCCGAAACGCCGGCTAAAAGAACCAGCGCAACGCCACACCAAAGCAGTCGGGAAGCTTCGGCCTGGTCAACGTTGGAGACCTGCTTCATGGGCTGCTTTACGCTGTTGCCTTGTGCCTGGACCTCTCCATAAGAACGATTCTGAGAGGCCTGGCCGTAAACGGAATCAGCAGGCGACGGGGAGGACATGGCCTCCTCAGTAGCGCCAGAAACAGCGGCGGCACCGTCAGGGTCAGGTTGAACAGGTTCAGCGGCCGGAGGGGCAGGCTCCGCCGTCGGGGATTCAGCCGGTACCGTCACGGGTTTGCCACGCTTCGGCTCCTGTGAAGATGGCGGCGCGGGAGTACCCTTGGCGTCGGCCGGAAGCTGAGTGTCCGAGGAATCAGTCGTCAGTGTGGGCGACTCGGTTGGAGCAGAAGATATTGCCGAAGACTGGGTCGCCGGGACCGCGACGACCGCGTTGGAGGCAGGCGTGCCTGCGACGAAAACCAGAACCGCTCCGAGCGAGGCTGCTGCCGTACCGCGTCGAAGACCCCCATGGAAACCAGTCAGCGTCCTGAAAATGATGGACCTCTGAATAACCATAGTTAACGACCCTAACGACTGAAGCTGGACTATGGGAATCGGGAGTGATCCGATAATCATGGGAGACGGCGGGATTCCAACCTCGCAGCGAGGGACTTTCCCTGCTTCAGCACACCCCTTGCTTCAGGACAGCAGGGCCCGGACCTGCCTGGGAGTATCCGCAACAACCGCCGCAAGGCCGTTGCCTGAAAGCCAGCCGCCAACAACGGCCAGGTTCCCGGTTGCGGCACAGATGGACCTGATGGCGTCAACCCTCTGCTTGTGGCCCACCGAAGCGAACGGCAGCGAGCCGGGCCAACGCACGACGTCCCAGCCCACCACGTCAGTTTCGCTGAGGTGTACCTCCAGCAGGGCAGACGCATCAGCAAGGGCTGCCTTCAACAACTGTTGATCGGTTCCGGCCTCCCCCCTGCCATCAGACGCATCCAGGGCAGCATCGTCAGACGCATCCCCGCTGCGGCCATAGGACAACCTGAGAACATGGGTCCCGGGACCGGCCTTGGCTGCCAGCCACTCCCATTTAGCGGTTGCATGCGTGAGCGCCTTGGCTTGAATTCCGGGTGTCTGCGGTGCCACCAGGATGCCGGTGCCCCTGGGTTTGCTGTCCAGTTCGGGAAAATCAAGCACCAAGGACACCAGCCGGATGTCCGGGCCCTTCGCAGGCCTGTGGCTTGCCAAGGCAGGAAGAGCATCTTCCAGGAGTGACACTGCCGACGGACCATCAAGGGCAACCACGAGGACTTCGCAGTCAAAGGCGCGGCCCGACCCGGAAACGAACCAACCCACCGAAGTGCGTGTCACTGCATCAGCGCGCACGCCGGCTTCCAGGTGCACGCCCCTGCCTTGAAGATCCTCGACAAGAGCCGCCACCAGGGTATGCATTCCGTCTTTGAGCCCTGCCACGGCGGACCCGGCTTTCACGCGGCCCCCTGTAGGGCCTGACTTGCGCTGGGCAGCCACAGCAGCCGCCAGCGAACCGTGTTTGCGGACACCTTCGCGGAGGCCTGGGGCCACCACATCGACGTCGAGCAACCCTGGATCCGCGGAGTGGACGCCTCCCACGACAGGCTCCACCAGCCGTCGCAGTACTCTACGGCCCATCCGCGCCCGCACCAAGGAGGAGACACTGGCAACGTCCTTCGAGGTTCCCACTGTCGCAGGCAGCCACCTGTCCAAAGATGCACGGATGGCGCCAAGCAATCCAAGGGACCTCCGGACCTCCGGATCCCAAGGGGACGCCGGAATGCCGAGGATCCCCGTCTTTGGAAGTTCGCGAGGACCATCGGGCAACTGCACCCAGGCACCCGACGGATCAGGCGAAACAATGTTTCCGGCCAAGCCCAGCTCTGCGGCCAGGTCTGCCACCGCCGAGGAACGGGTAGCAAATGATTCCGCGCCGCTGTCCAGTTTCAGCCCTGAGACAACATGGCTGCCGACACAACCACCCCATGAATCACTGGCTTCCAGCACTGTCACCTGGAAGCCCGCCCCGGCGAGTTCGCGCGCGGCCAGGAGCCCGGACATTCCACCGCCTACCACCACCGCAGTCCGGTTGGAACGGATTACTTGAGCTGCTGCCACGGCCTTATTCAGGGGAAATCGAATGAATAAGTTCGACGACGCGGGTCAGGACGGCGGGATCGGTTTCCGGCGGTACGCCGTGTCCCAGATTCAGCACGTGGCCAGGTGCGGCCGAACCGGCATCGATGACTTCGCGGACGTGGGCTTCCAGCACGGGCCACGGAGCCGAGAGAAGCGCAGGGTCGATGTTGCCCTGCAAAGGTACTGTTCCGCCCAGGCGGCGGTTTGCCTCGTCCAGCGGCAGGCGGTAGTCCACCCCGACGACGTCGACGCCGACGTCGCGCATGGCCACCAGGAGTTCGGAGGTTCCGGTGCCGAAGTGGATGAGGGGTGCGCCAAGATGCCGCACGTGGTCCAGGGCGCGGGCGGAGGCCGGAGCAACAAAACGTTGGTAGTCGGCAAGGCCAAGGGAACCGGCCCAGGAATCGAAGAGCTGGCCGGCGGAAGCCCCGGCTTCCAACTGCGCCCTCAGGAAAAGGCCCGAGGCGTCGGCTGCCCAGTTGGCCAGAGCCTGCCACGTTTCCGGGTCAGCGTGCATCATGGTGCGCGGGCCCAGGTGATCCCGGGACGGCTTGCCCTCCACCATGTAGGCAGCGAGCGTGAACGGCGCACCTGCGAATCCGATCAGAGGGGTCTTGCCCAACTGGGCCACCGTAAGGCGTACTGCTTCCCGGATCGGCTCCAGCGATTCCCAGGTCAGCTTGGGCAGCGCAGCTACGTCCGCTGCCGTCCGTACCGGCTTGTCCAGCACGGGGCCAACCCCCGGGACAATATCGACGCCGACGCCGGCAAGCTTGAGGGGAATGACGATGTCCGAAAAGAAAATGGCGGCATCCACGTCATGGCGCCGCACCGGCTGCAGTGTGATTTCAGAGGCAAGCTCTGGCCGCAGGCAGGACTCAAGCATCGCGACGCCCTCGCGGACTTTCAGGTATTCGGGCAGCGACCGGCCAGCCTGGCGCATGAACCACACGGGGCGCCTCGACGGCTTCCCGCCGCGGTAGGCGGTAATGAGGGGCGAGTCCGATGTGCGCCCATCCATTAAGGGGTGGCCTGAGTCGAGGCTGCCCGGGTGGGTGTTGCCCACCGTACCGTTGGATGCCGTGCCGTCTGAAGTTGCAGCGCTAGAGATCATGCCTTCGATTGTGCCCAAATTCCGTCCTAAAAGATAACGACAGCTTGTCATCTGTTGACGCCGGCAATACATGGTGGCGGGGATCACAAGGGGCGGTGCTGCACTCCACTTCACGGAGTTGTTCTACACGGGCACGAAAAAGCTATGATTGTGCTGCTGTGGTTCTTTTTTCATTGGTGGCTACACACGCCGACATCGACCTTGAAACCGTTGCTCAGTTGAGCACCGGCGCTTCAGAGCTCGCTACATCCGCACTCTCCGGATCGCCGGAAGTCACGGGTGCGATAGTCCTTGCCACCTGCAACCGCTTCGAGATTTATGGCGAAGCCGTCCATGCGGATGATGTTGAGGCCGCCCGTGCTGCCCTCGTGGCACAGATCAGCGGAAGCAGCGGACTCAGTGAGCAACTCGTGTCCAGGTCATTCAGCACACGCACCGGAACTGAAGTGACCAAGCACCTCTTTGCGGTCAGCTCCGGACTGGATTCCGCCGTCGTGGGAGAACGCGAAATTGCCGGCCAGGTCCGCCGTGCCCTCATCCAGGCGCAGCATGAGGGAACCGCAAGCTCAGGGCTGGTCCGCTTGTTCCAGGCCGCCTCCAAAACCGCCAAGGACGTCGGTGCCCAGACCGCACTCGGATCGCGGGGGCTATCCATCGTTTCCGTTGCCCTCGACCTGGCTGCGGATCTTTCCGAAAACGCTGATTGGGCAACCAAGAAGGCCGTAATCTTCGGAACCGGCGCCTACGCGGGAGCCACGATGTCCCTTTTGCGTGAGCGCGGCTGCACAGACGTTTCCGTCTTTTCCTCCTCAGGCCGTGCCGCAGGTTTTGTCGCCACTCGCGGGGGTGTGGCGTTGGACGAGGAATCCCTTCCTGTGGCGGTCGCCGCCGCGGACGTCATGATCGGCTGCAGCGGATCAGATACCCGGGTGGAAGCCGAGGAGCTGGCGCGTGTCCGTGCTGACTCTCCACAGCCGCTGATTGCGATCGACCTCGCCCTGACCCATGATTTTGACCCTGCCGTGGGAGAGCTCGACGGCGTGGAACTGCTGACGCTTGAATCCGTAAGACTCGCAGCCCCGCAGGAGCAGGCCGAGTCACTCTCACAGGCCAGCAGCATCGTTACGGCAGCAGCCAAAGCATTCGAGCAGGAGCGCGAGGCCCGGTCGGTCGATTCAGCCATCGTTGCGCTGCGCCGCCACACGATGAACGTCCTCGACGCCGAGATGGAAAAGGTACGCGCCCGCCACGGCTGTACGGCAGCTGCCGAAGAGGTGGAGTTTGCCCTCCGCCGCATGGTCAAGCAGTTGCTCCACGTCCCCACGGTCCGGGCCCGCGAACTCGCTGCCAACGGCCAACAGGACGAGTATGTTGCCGCCCTCGAAGCCCTCTACGGCATCAGCGTGGACCAGCCAGCCGCACCGGTCCAGGGACCAGTGCCAGCCCCACTGCAGGCTTCAGACGCCGAGGCAGAGTGCCCGGTGGACCACACTAATATCTCCATCGAGGACAGGCGCGAGTCCGCCTGACAGCCGCCAGTCCGCCTAGTAGACGGGCTTACCCGGCTCCACGTCCTTAACCCAGGCGAGAATGCCGCCGTCGAGATGGCTTACCCGTTCGTACCCCGCCTTTTTCGCTGCAGCCAGTACAGCGGCTGAGCGGCTTCCGGCTTTGCAGTGGAACACAATGTCACGGTCCTGGGGCAGTTCTGACCACGCCTCACCGGCGAGGATCCTGCCCTGCGGGATGAGCACTGATCCATCGATGCTGACGATGTCGTGCTCCCCTGATTCGCGGACGTCCACGAGGTCGAACTCCTTAAGGCCGGCCTTGCGTGCGGCCAGCATTGTGGCCAGCTGCTTGGCGGTGACAGTGTTCTCGTTCGCTGTGGATGACGCCGGGAGGATCCCGCAGAAGGCCTCATAGTCAGTCAGCCCCGTGATGGGCTCGGCCGCAGGATCCTTGGAAACCTTGATCTCGCGCCAGCTTCCACCCAGGGCGTCAAAGAGGGCCACCCGCCCCAGCAGGGAACGTCCGACGCCGGTGATGAGCTTCACTGCCTCCGTCACCATCAGGGAGCCCACAGCCGCGCACAGCATGCCGAACACTCCCCCCTCCGCGCAGGAGGGAACAGATCCGGCAGGCGGCGCCTCCGGATAGAGATCACGGTAGGTGGGGCCATATTTTTCCCAGAAGACGCTGACCTGGCCGTCAAACCTGAAAATGGAGCCCCAAACATAAGGCTTGCCGAGGATGGCGGCAGCGTCATTGACGAGGTAACGCGTGGCGAAGTTATCGGCACCGTCCAGGATGAGGTCGTAGTCCGCGAAAAGTTCAAGGGCGTTGGACGCATCCAGCCGGACGTTGTGGAGCCTGACATCAACCAGAGGATTCAGGGCCGCGACAGCATCCCGCGCCGACTCAATCTTCGGCCTGCCGACGTCCGCTACTCCATGGATGACCTGGCGTTGAAGATTGCTGAGATCCACGACGTCGTCGTCAACGATCCCCAGCGTCCCCACCCCGGCAGCAGCCAGATACAGCAGGGCAGGCGAACCAAGTCCTCCGGCACCTATGACCAGCACTTTTGCGTTTTTGAGCCGCCGTTGGCCCATTGTCCCGATCTCGGGAATGATGAGATGCCGGGAGTATCTCTCCACCTCCTGGGGGCTCAGCCCTTCCGCCGGTTCCACCAAAGGTCCGATGGCCGTAGGGGCAGCTGTTGTGGAGATCATGGAAGCCATACTTCAATGTATGCCGAAGATGCCGTCAGGTCATGTTACCCCCGCGTAAAGTAGAGGTAACTGCAAGGGAAGGAAGGCCAAAAAGTGGCTCATCATGCACCCGTCGACCGGGTTCAGGACGGAAAGCCCCTTGGCGGGCAGGCGCGTACTTCCGGTTCCCGCTCGGCGCGGCTACCCCGTGATGAACGCCGGGCCCAGTTGCTGTCTGCAGCCCAGGAGGTCTTTGTTGCCAACGGCTACCACGGGGCTGCCATGGACGAGATCGCCGAGACGGCCCGCGTCAGCAAGCCGGTGCTCTACCAACACTTCCCTTCCAAGCGGGAACTGTATCTCGCCCTGCTGGACAGCCACCTGACCGCACTGACAGAACTGCTGCTCGGCGCCCTGAACTCCACCACGGACAACGACGAACGTGTCCAGGCAGTGATGCGAGCCTACTTCCGGTTTATTGCGAATGATGACCAGGCTCACCGCTTGGTTTTCGAATCCGACCTCATCAATGATCCGGATGTCAGTTCCAGGCTTGAAACCTTCAACAAGACCTTTGCCGACGCCGTTGCCCGTGTCATCGCCGAGGACACGAAACTTCCGCCACTTGAAGCACAGCTGCTCGGCCGTGCACTTGCTGGAATGGCCCAGGTCAGCGCACGCTATTGGCTCGAAACAGACGGCAACCTGGACCTCGATGTTGCCAGCGACCTGATTTACCGTTTAGCTTGGCGCGGAATCAGTCGCTTCCCCAAAGAGACCTAGACTACAAATAGAAATTGTCTTCGGAATTTTTTAACTTTGATTGGCTGGGAGGCCTCGCGTGGAAGTAAAGATCGGCATTCAGAACATCGGCCGGGAAATTGTGCTGGAATCGGCTCAGGATGCTGACGAGGTCGCCAAGGTTGTTGCAGAAGCCATTTCCAAAGGCACTGAGCTCAGGCTGAAAGACGACAAGGGCCGTTTGGTCATCATTCCCTCCAACACCCTTGGCTATGTAGAAATCGGAGCGGAAGAAGTCCGCAGGGTCGGATTCGGCGCACTCTAACCTGGCAGGAGTTCCACATGCTTTCTCTCGTCATCGTCTCCTTCGTGACGGTAGCTGCAGGCTTCATCATCTGGGCGAATGACCGCAGGCATGCCAAATACGGCATTCTGATGCCGGCGGGAGTGGCAACGGCGGTAGGGCTTTTGAGCTGGATATTGTTCATTACTGCCGGTTTCGGCTTCCAGCCGGGCCTCACGTGGATTCCCTGGATCCTTCCGATGGTTCTGGGGACGGCGGCCGCCCTGGCTGCTGCCATCTACCTGGGGAAGACCCGGGCCCGGCACGACACCGCACGCCTCACTGCCGCACTGAGGCTCTGAGGCTCTGAGGGAACAGGCTTTGAGGGCTCATGCCCTCAACGGGTAGGGCTGCAGCCGGCCTCACAGGTCCGGCTCGTGGCCCTCTTCCGTGCACAGGCACAGCCGGTTACCCTGGCTGTCAGTCACAACAACCCAATGAGGGGCGTGGCCGTAGTCCATCAGGGCACCGGTCCCCGCGGTCTTCTCCAGCACACCACCGGATTCCTCCTTGCTCCGGTGAATGTCCAGATGAAGCCTGTTCGGGCTTGGCGTGGACGTCTTCTGGAACCAGAGGCTGGGCCCCCTTCCATAGGGGTCCACCAGGTCTCCGTAGCGGCCCTTTTTGTAACCGAGCGCGACGCGCCACACCTCAGAGATTTCGGCCGGATCGGCTGTGTCTATGGCGACTTCGATGGTTCTGTAGAGGCCCGGTTCGGGGGTTGCGCCTGCCGCTTCCGCCTCTGAGCTCGCCGATTTTGCGGCGGTGATATCCCGCTGGGTGACTTCGGTTCCCGCGTCATGGGAGGTGAAGCGGATGAATACCCTGTTGAACCGCCAATCGAGGTCAGGGTGATGGTTCTGCTCCTCCGCGGAACGTCCGACGGCGGCGATGAGGTCCAGCGCTTTGGCGGCGGTGGGCAGTTTGTAGACCGTCACCAAGCCGCCGAGGCGGTATCGCCAGTCAGGCAACCCGGCAAGTGCTTCGTCGATCTGCGGCCGGGTCAGCACGGCCGGCTTTTCGGGTACGACTGGTTCAGGCATGACGCGCTCCTGGAACTGATAGCAGGCGGACAGGTCCGCCGTCGACCGTGCCGGAAAGCGGAGCCAGGCGGCCGGGCCCGGAAGAACGGGCTAGAGGAACTCGGCCCGGCCTTCCATGGCAGATGACGCCAAGGCGTGCTCACGGCGCGGAATCCGGCCGGCGGTTTTCGCCAGCCTACCGGCGATGACGGCGTGTTTGAAGGCCTCACCCATCCGGACCGGGTTCTGGGCACGCGTGACGGCGGTAGCCAACAGCACGGCGTCACAGCCGAGCTCCATGGCCAGTGCGGCATCCGAGGCGGTGCCGATTCCGGCGTCGAGCACTACCGGGACGGAGGCTCTGGCAACAATCAGCTCTATGTTGTGCGGATTCAGGATGCCCAGTCCGGTCCCGATCGGCGAGCCCAAAGGCATCACTGCCACGGCGCCGAGGTTCTCGAGGCGCAGCGCAAGCACGGGGTCGTCATTCGTGTAGGCAAACACTTTGAACCCCCGATTTACCAACTGCTCAGTCGCTTCGACCAGTTCCACGGCGTCGGGCAGGAGGGTGTGTTCGTCGGCTATGACCTCCAGTTTGACCCAGTCCGTTTCAAGGGCCTCGCGGGCCAGTTCGGCCGTCATGACGGCGTCCCTGGCAGTGAAGCAGCCCGCCGTATTGGGCAGCACCCGAATGTTGTGGTCGACGAGGAGCTGGAAGAGGGAACCCGTTTGCGCCGGTGAGTACCGGCGCATTGCCACTGTGGTCAGTTCCGTTCCCGAGGCCAGCAAGGCGGCGCCGAGCCCGTCAAGGCTTGGAGCGCCGCCTGTCCCCATGATGAGCCGTGAACTGAACGCGACGCCGTCGATGGTCAGCTCGTCGGTCGCCTTGTCGGCCGGACTGGAAGTGGTGGCCAGCGTCATGTTTCCTGCATTTCCTGTTGGAGTAGGGCCTTCGTGCACGTGCCTAGCCTCCCTGAACTGCAGTGACCAGTTCGACGTCGTCGCCGTCAGCGAGCGCCGTCAGTGACCACCGGCTCCGGGGAACCACCTCGGAATTGCGGGCAACCGCAACGCCAAGTTTCTGGCCGTCAGCTGCCTGGCCGTCGGGGCCAAGACTTTTGCCTGTTACGAGGGCTACCAGGGTGGTCACCGAGGTGCCTTCATCGATGGCACGCTCCGCACCATTAAGGGTGATATTCATGCTGTTCCTTACTACAGAGAGGGGTAGCGGCTGTTGCCGGATCGGGGTGGCGCGGGATGTGGCTGGCGGAGAAGCCCGGGGAGAATCGCCCGGGTTGGAAAACTGCCCAGCGGGGATCGGACCTGCCCTCCATCAGCTGCAGGCAGATTGACGCGGCGGCGGGAGCCAGCAGTATGCCGTGGCGGAAGAATCCTGTCGCAACAATAAGGCCCAGGACGTCGGAGTCGCCTGTCCGGTCCTGCACCCTGCCGAGCAGCGGCGCGTTGTCAGGAGTTCCCGGCCTCCCCCGGGCGGTGCATTCCAGCAGCTCCAATTCGGCTACTGCCGGAAGAAGCGCCTGCGCGTCCCGCAACAGCTGGTATATTCCTCCGGCGGAGACTGCCTCTGCCGCATCTTCTTCCAGGGCTACCTCCCGTTGCGTGGCTCCGATCACTACAGTCCCGTCATCCCTGGGAACGATGTACACCGGCACGCCGTGAACCAGGCCCCGGACAGTGGAGCTCAACAGCGGCTGGAGGTGAGCCGGAACGCGGAGCCGGATAATATCCCCGTACACAGGCCGCAAGGGAAGATTTAGCCCCGGCGGAAGGCCATTCAGGTTTCCGGTTCCAAGTCCGTTGGCCAGGACAGTCTCGCCGGCATGAATGGCTATCCCGTTGTCCAGGACGACGCCGGCTACGCGATCACTTTCCCATTGCAGGCCGGAGGCCCTCGCCGGGATCATTTTGCAGGTTCCCCCGGCGCGCTCGGCATTGACAAGAGCTGCAGCAATCCGGGCCAGGAGCCTTCGAGGGTCCACCTGATGGTCGGCGGCAATTCGATAGGCACAGGAGACCCCCGGACTGAGCAACGGCTCAATGGAGCGCGCCTCCCGAACTGTCAGTTGCTCGACCGAGAGCCCGTTCGCTGCTTGGACCCGCCTGAGATCGTCCAGCGCCCGGCGGTCTGCAGGATCAACACCGATGGCCAGCGTGGGAGTGGTGATGTATCCGGTACCTGCGGCCGTTTCAGCCGCCTCATCGGTGCGATCGACGTCAGGGGCAAGCCCGGCCGCGAACTCCGGCCAGAGGGACGAGGCCTCGAGCATGAGTTCCAGCAGGTCTTCTTCCTGGTAGTGCAGTTCACTGACCGGGGCAAGCATCCCGGCGGCGGCCCAACTTGCGCCACAACCGGGCGCATCGTCAACCAGGGCCACGGAGCGCCCGCTCCTTGCCGCTTCCCATGCGATGGCGTGGCCCACCACTCCGCCACCAATGACTGCGACATCCACGCTGATATCCGTTCCGGAGGCGGGCTCACGCATTGAGCTGCTGGACTCTGAGCTGCTGGACTTTGAGCTGCTGGAAATCGTGCCAGTGGACGACGGCGGGAGTGCTGGGTGGGAGAGCACTGGATTCCTTCCCTACGCCGGTACTAACCGGATCAGGTCAAGCGGTCGGCTCTGACGCCCTCTCAGCCCGGCAGTTTGTGACAGCTGCGGCGGGCTCCCGCGGTACTCCCCCAGTTTAGAGGAACTAGGCTGGTGCCATGACCGAGCATGCCGTCCACACCACCGCCCGCTTGTACCTCTGCACCGACTCCCGCCAGGGTCGGGGGGACTTTGAGGACTTCATCGACGCCGCCTACGCAGGGGGCGTCGACATCATCCAGTTGCGGGACAAGCAGCTGGAGGCGGCGGAGGAACTGGAACTGCTGGAAGTACTCCAAGCCGCCGCCCATCGGCACGGACGGTTGTGGGCAGTCAACGACAGGGCTGACATCGCGTCACTGTCCGGCGCCCCGGTCTTGCACCTTGGCCAGAAGGACCTGCCGCTGCATTCGGCAAGGACGTTCGTCGGCAGTGAAACAGTGATGGGCCTTTCCACTCACACCCCAGGGGAAATCGATGCCGCCATCGCCGCTTCACCAGGCAGAAGCGGCCTGGACTACTTTTGTGTCGGGCCGATCTGGTCCACTCCTACTAAACCCGGACGGGCCGCCGTCGGGCTTGAGCTCGTCAGTTATGCCGCAGACGCGATCCGCGCAGCCGACCGAATGACTGTTGACGGCATACTCCTGCCGTGGTTCGCCATTGGCGGCATCGACCTCGCAAACGTGGAGCAGGTGGTGGAGGCCGGGGCCTCGCGTGTTGTGGTGGTCCGGGCCATTACCGAGGCTGACGATCCTGCGGCCGCCGCCAAGGCTATTCTCCAAGTGCTCGACGCCGCAGCCTGATCCGACTGACGGTCTGATCATCCGAAGCCCCTCAACTAGCCTGTGAGGCCAAGTTGGGTCATGCGTCGGGAGTGGTTCCCTGCCAGCTCCTTCATTAAGGCAGCAACCATGAGTTTGGCTTCTGCCTCGTCCTTGACCGCTGGGGAGTCCGCATCTATTGCCTCATTGCCAGGGCTGACCATGAGGCCTGACAGGAAAGCACGTTCGAAACCCACCCGCTGAGCCTGGGTGAGAGCCTCCCCCAGCAACCGTCTGCCCCACAACGCCAGCCTCGACGCCAACCTGGGATCATCGGACAACGCTTTCTTGAGCCGTGCACGAAGGATCTCCGTGATCTCTTCCGTCGACTGGACCTGCTGGATCAGCTGCCGGCTTTCCGGCTCAACATACTCGGACACTGCACGGTAGAAGTCAGCCGAAACTGTGTCAATCACATACGCCTTCATCAGGGATTCGTACCAGTCAGCAGGGCGCGTACGGTCGTGGAAATGGTCAATGGCGGGCTGGAAGGGCAACATGGCTTCCTCAGCATCGACTCCCATCCCCGCAAGCCGTGCACTGACCAGTTCGTAGTGCTCGAATTCCAGCACGGCGATCCTGCCCAGAACGGCCCGGTCATGGAGGGTGGGCGAGTAACGCGCGTCCGCAGAGTATCTCTCAAAGGCGGAAAGCTCCCCGTAGGCCATGACTCCGAAGAGATCCGTTAGGAAGCGGTCCCGGCGAGCGTTGTCTGTGGGGGAAGTGCTCATGATCCAAGACTAATGGGGCAAATCGGGCTAACCTGATTTTCGTGTCACATCATCGTCTGGCTCCAAGTGTTCATGCTCAGGGCAACCAGTTGGCCGCGGCGCTCAGTGCCTTGCGCGTCCGCCTGGAGCTGCCCGGAGCGTTCCCGGACGAGGCCCTCAAGGAAGCCGAACAGGCTGTCGCGGACCACCGCCTGCCGGACCTGGATTTCACCGGCATCGAATTCATCACCATTGACCCGGCGTCGTCGACTGATCTTGACCAGGCTGTTTTTATAGATAGGGCCGGTGAAGGCTACAAGGTCTATTACGCCATCGCCGACGTGCCGTCCTTTGTGGAGCCGGGCGGTCCCCTTGACGCAGAAACCCGACGGCGAGGCCAGACGTTTTACGCACCCGACGGCCGTATCCCGTTGCATCCCGAGGTAATCAGCGAGCAGGCCGGCAGCCTGCTGGAAGGTCAGCTTTGCTCGGCCTTCGTTTGGGAATTCGACCTCGACCACGCGGCTGAAGTTTCAAACGTAGTGGTGCGGCGGGCAACAGTCCGGAGCCGGTCGAAGCTCAGCTACAGGCAGGCCCAGACACAGCTTGATACAGGAACCGCGCCACCCATGTTGCAGCTTCTCAAGGAGGTGGGGATCAAGAGGGTCGAGCTGGAGCGGGGCAGAGAGGGTGCAAGCCTGAACATGCCCGAACAGGAAATCCAACAGCTTCCCGACGGCGGCTACCGGATCATTGCAACACCCCAGCTTCCAGTGGAGGACTGGAACGCACAGATCTCCCTCATGACAGGGATGGCAGCCGCGAAACTCATGCTGGCCGGCAAGGTGGGTATTCTCCGGACCATGCCAGCCCCCGACGAGCGGTCCCTTGATAATTTCCGGACTCAAACGCAGGCTCTGGGCAAGCCCTGGGACGGTCAATTCAGTTACGGGGAATACCTGCGCACCCTCGATCCCCAGGATCCCAAGCAACTGGCCATCCTGCACTCGGCGGGGATGTTGTTCCGCGGCGCAAACTACACTCCCTTTGATGGAACTGTCCCGCAGAACGCCGTTCAGTCGGCCATCGGTGCCAGTTATGCGCACACCACTGCACCGCTGCGCAGGCTCGTGGACCGGTTCGTCCTGGTCATCTGCGAAGCGCTGAGCAACGGCGCTGACGTCCCCCGCTGGGCGCGCGAAGCCCTTCCGTCGCTGCCGGCCATCATGGCCGCTTCCGACCAACTCGCAGGCCGCATGGAACGCCTCGCCCTCAACACTGTTGAGGCCGCCCTGCTGGTCAACCACATCGGACAGGAATTCGAGGCCGTGGTTATCTCCGCATCCAGGCAAGGCAAACTCAACGGCAATGGCGGCAACGGGAATGGCAGTAACGGCAACGGCAACTTAAACGGGTCAGGGCCTTCCGGAATCGTGCAGATTGCAGAGCCTGCGGTCACGGCCAGATGTACGGGAGAGCTTGAACCCGGCACCAACGTCCGGGTCCGGCTCGTGGCCTGCGACATCTCCGCTCCGGAGGTCCTGCTGGAGCTCGTGGGCTGACCAAATCGGGTCGCGTCCGGTGCTTTTCGTCTCAACAGCTAGACTGAGTGTGTAGTAATGGATGCCCGGTCGTTGATTTCCTTCCTTTTAATGAATCAACAAGCCCGCCCCTACGCGATCTTGAGACACACCAGTTGGTCACCAGTGCCAGCATAGATAGCCCGCGATCGGCTTCCACTGGATTTGCTAGCGCGCCCGAGCGTGCTCCGGAACGGCTCATCAAACCGCCCCGTTGAGCAGGCAGCGCCTAAGCCCAAATGAATAAGGAAACTCCACTGTGAGTGAATTGCACACGCACCAACTTCTTATCGACGACACCGGAACGGAATCGATCGAGCCCGAAGAAACCATCATCTCGGACGAGAAACCGCACGAGATCGAAGAAAAGTCCTTCGCTGATTTTAACGTCCGCGCCGACATCGTCGAATCCCTCGCCGACGCCGGGATTACCCATCCGTTCCCTATCCAGGCCATGACGCTGCCGGTGGCCCTTTCCGGCCACGACATCATCGGTCAGGCCAAGACAGGTACCGGCAAAACCCTGGGCTTTGGTATTCCAGCCCTGCAGCGCATCGTGGGCAGGGACGATCCCGGCTTTGACAAGCTCGCGGTTCCGGGAGCACCCCAGGCACTGGTCATCGTCCCGACGCGCGAACTCGCAGTCCAGGTGGCCAATGACCTCCAGAACGCCTCCCGGAAACGCAACGCCCGTATCGCCACCATTTATGGCGGCCGTGCCTATGAGCCCCAGGTTGACGCGCTGCAGAAGGGCGTCGAGTTGGTTGTAGGCACGCCGGGTCGCCTGATCGATCTCTACAAGCAGAAGCACCTCAGCCTCAAGAACGTCAAAATCGTGATCCTCGACGAGGCCGACGAAATGCTTGACCTGGGCTTCCTGCCGGACGTTGAAACCCTCATTGCAGGTACCCCGGCAGTGCGGCAAACCCTCCTGTTCTCCGCCACCATGCCCGGTCCGGTCATCGCCATGGCCCGCCGCTACATGACGCAGCCCACGCACATCCGCGCTGCAGACCCGGACGATGAAGGCCTGACCAAGCGCGATATCCGCCAGTTGATCTACCGTGCCCACAGCATGGACAAGATTGAGGTTGTGGCCCGCATCCTGCAGGCCCGGGGCCGTGGCCGTACCATCATCTTCACTAAAACCAAGCGCACCGCCGCGAAAGTCGCCGAGGAACTCGTGGACCGCGGCTTCGCGTCCGCCGCGATTCACGGCGATCTCGGTCAGGGTGCCCGCGAGCAGGCGCTGCGGGCTTTCCGCAACAACAAGGTAGACGTCCTTGTCGCCACGGATGTCGCCGCCCGCGGCATCGACGTCGACGACGTCACCCACGTCATCAACTACCAGTGTGTTGAAGACGAGAAGATCTACCTGCACCGTGTTGGACGCACAGGCCGCGCCGGCAACAAGGGCACGGCCGTTACGTTCGTGGACTGGGATGACATGCCCCGCTGGGGCCTGATCAATAAGGCCCTCGGCCTGAGCGTTCCGGAACCGGTGGAAACCTACTCGTCCTCGCCGCACCTGTTCGAGGAACTCGACATCCCCGAGGGCACCAAGGGAAGGTTGCCTCGCAGCAAGCGGACCCTTGCCGGTGTGGATGCCGAGGTCCTGGAGGACCTGGGCGAAACCGGCAAGAAGAACAGCCGCTCCGGTGGCAGGGACGGTGGCGGCCGGGACGGCGCACGTTCCGGAAACCGCGACGGCGCCCGTTCAGGCAGCCGGCGCAGCGGCGGCGATACAGGCGGACGCACAGGTGACCGCCGTCGTCGTTCTCCCGAAAACGAAGCAGCCAGCGGCGCTGCTGCCCCGGCGGCAGCCGAAGCACCGGCGCAGGCTGACACGGACCGTCCCGCACGTGCGCGGCGCACCCGGACCCGCACCCGTCGCCGTAACGGTGAAGTGGTGGCTGGCGGCGACGCGCAGTCCAACACCACTGAGGCCTAAACCCCTCAATGACTGACACTGTCTGGGCGCCGGACGGCAGCAACCTGGTGGTACACGCGGATAACGCAGCTTTCCTCCCCACGCTGCCGGACGGCGCCTTCACACTCATCTACGTGGATCCACCCTTCAACACCGGCCGCTCCCAGCGGCGACAGGAAACGAAGATGGTGGTGAATCCCGATGGTGCCGGGGACCGCGTGGGTTTCAAGGGCAGGTCCTACGACACCATCAAGGGCGCACTGCACAGCTACGACGATGCGTTCAGCGACTACTGGTCCTTCCTTGAACCGCGGCTGGTGGAAGCCTGGCGGCTCCTGGCGGACGATGGAACCCTGTATCTGCATCTGGACTACAGGGAAGTGCACTATGCCAAGGTCATGCTGGATGCCATTTTCGGCCGGGAGTGCTTCCTCAACGAGATCATTTGGGCCTACGACTACGGGGCGCGGGCCAAATTCCGTTGGCCCACAAAGCACGACAACATCCTCGTCTACGTAAAAAATCCTGCGAAGTACCATTTCGACAGCGCGGAAGTGGACCGGGAGCCGTATATGGCGCCGGGCCTGGTCACGCCGGCGAAGAGGGAACTTGGGAAGCTGCCGACTGACGTCTGGTGGCACACCATCGTCTCTCCGACTGGTAAGGAAAAAACGGGCTACCCCACGCAAAAACCGGAAGGGCTCCTGCGTCGCGTAGTAGCCGCATCCAGCCGTCCGGGCGACTGGTGCCTTGATTTCTTCGCTGGTTCCGGGACCCTCGGAGCGGTAGCTGCGAAGCTGAACCGGAAATTCGTGTGCGTGGACCAGAACCTTCCGGCCATCGACGTTATGACCAAGCGGTTCGGTAGCTCCGCCGTTTTCACTTCTTACCCGTTGACGCCGGAACCGGCGTTGACACCGGAACCGGCACAGTAGCGGGTAAGCGAGGTCCTGCCCGGCAGGCGAAGTCCCGGCGGCAACGCCACGGGACCGACCAGTCTTGCACCTCTGGTGCTGTCAGCAGCTTTCCATCAGCTGTATGCCGTGAGCCATCTGCCGATGGGCAAGAACAGATCCTTGCGAGTCACAAATTGCATTGACGAGCAAGGCAAAGCCTTCCCCATTTTGAAAGTTGCCTCTATGACCGGGGATAAATTCTTCAGGCACCGTTCCCGGAGGAACGAAAACCCACCACAGATCGCGGCGCTCCCCCATGCGCAGGGTTACTCAGGCGATTCCGGCAGTCAATAGAGGTGAGTATCTGTTGGGAAGATTCAGGTACCCAGCAGACCCGATTCAGGTACGGACCACGGTGCACCCCGTGCCCATTTCCTCGATCCGGACCAGAACTTCGGGGGCCGTAAGGTTTTCACCGAGCAGGTTCGGCTTTCCCGTTCCGTGATAGTCAGAGGAGCCTGTCACGAGCAAATCGTGGCGTTCCGCCAGCCGCCGAAGGAACCGTCTGCCCTCCTCCGGATTGTCCCGGTGCTCGATCTCGAGCCCGGCCAGCCCGGCGTCAATCATTTCCTGGTACGTCTGCTCCCCCACGATCCTGCCCCGTGCTGATGCCACCGGATGAGCGAATACCGGTACGCCGCCGGCTGCCCGGACGAGTTCGACGGCGACGGCAGGGTCCGGCGCATAGTGCTGGACGAAGTACCGGGAACGGGATGTCAGGATCGAGGAAAAGGCCTCTGAGCGGTCTGAAACGACTCCGGCGGCCACCAGGGCGTCTGCGATATGCGGGCGGCCGAGGGTTGCCCCGGGAGCGACATGGTGAATAACGTCATCCCAGGTCAGCGGATAGTCCTCCGCAAGCAACGTCACCATGTGTTCTGCACGGGTGAGGCGCGCGTCCTTTGCCTTGGTAATCTCTTCCAACAGGCCAGGGTGCGCGGGGTCATGGAGATAGCTCAGCAGGTGAACGCTGATTCCTTTAGCAGTCCGGCACGAGATTTCAATTCCTGGCACGAAAGCAACCCCGGCCACGAGGGCAGCCTCGGAGGCTTGTGCCCAGCCGTCGGTCGAATCATGGTCGGTCAAGGCGATGGCATCCAGCTTTGCAGCTGCCGCCGCCTGCATCACCACAGCAGGGGTTTCGGTGCCGTCGGAAACGTTCGAGTGGGCATGCAGGTCTATCCTCACCAGCCCAGCCTAGTAGATGACTCCAGCGCCGCCGGTCCTCGCAACTTCAGCGGGCGGGACAAAGGGACGGCACGGTTGCCAACCCCGGGTCCGCTGGTGAGACGATGGGACCGTGAACGATGCTGAAACCACCCAAAACTCTGCTTCCCAGCCACTTGAGGAGCGTGTCAACAACCGCTCTCAACGGCCAAGTTCCGATGCCTTCAAGGCCTTTATGGCCAGTAATTGGGCCCCCACCCCTGAACACAGCCCTGAGCGTGAAGCAGTGGCGGGCTATGCGGCTACCAGGCGACACGCCATCTCAGGCCAGTTCAAAGGCGAGCGCCTGGTCATTCCGGCTGGGCCTTTGAAGGTCCGCTCCAACGACACGGACTACCGCTTTCGCCCGCACTCAGCGTTCGCGCACCTGACCGGCCTTGGCGTGGACCACGAGCCGGACGCCGTCCTGATTATGGAGCCGGTAGAAGAAGGCAAGGGCGACGACGGCGGTCACCACCACGCCACCCTCTACTTCCGGCCGCTGGCCGGCCGGGACACGGAACAGTTCTACGCGGACTCCCGTTCGGGAGAATTCTGGATCGGACCGCGTCCCACCCTGGCGGAATTCAAAGCCCGCTTAGGGATCGCCACGGCGCACATAGATGAACTCGAGACAGCCATCACCAAAAACGTGGGCGCTCCGGAAATCGGTGGGGTATCCGTCCGGCTGGTCCGCAAGGTGGACGAGAACATTGATGCCCTCGTGGACACCGCCCGCTACAACACTGCCAAGGATCCGGACACGCTCGATCTTGGAGTCCTGGATGCCTTGGATGACAAGCTTGCTGAGGCGCTGTCGGAATTGCGGCTGATCAAAGACGAGTGGGAAATCGCGCAGATGAAAATCGCCGTGGCAGCCACAGTTGAAGGCTTCACCGAAGTGGTCAAGTCGCTTCCCCGCGCCCTGACCCATCACCGCGGCGAGCGCGTTGTGGAGGGAGCCTTCTTTGCGCGCGCCCGTGAAGAGGGCAACGAACTCGGCTACGACACCATCGCGGCTTCAGGGAACAACGCCACCGTGCTGCACTGGACCAGGAACACCGGCAAGATCAATGCCGGTGAACTCCTGCTGCTGGACGCGGGGGTGGAAGCAGAGTCCCTTTACACGGCCGACATCACGCGCACCCTTCCTGTCAACGGTGTTTTCTCCGACATCCAGCGCAAAGTCTACGAAGCAGTCCTGGAGGCCGCAGATGCCGGATTTGCCGCCGCCCGGCCCGGCACGAAATTCCGCGACATCCATACTGCCGCCACCACTGTTCTGGCCCAGCGGCTTGCGGAGTGGGGTCTGCTCCCCGTTTCTGTTGAGGAGGCCATCAGTCCCGAGGGGCAGCAGCACCGGCGCTGGATGCCGCACGGCACCAGCCACCACCTTGGCCTTGATGTCCACGATTGTGCACAGGCCAAACGGGAGCTCTATCTGGATGGCGTGCTCACGCCGGGAATGGTGTTCACCATTGAGCCTGGCCTCTACTTCAAGAATGAAGACCTCGGCATCCCGGAGGAGTATCGGGGAATCGGCGTCCGCATCGAGGACGATGTCCTGATGACGGCTGACGGCCCTGTGAACCTGAGTGCAGCCCTTCCCCGCGGCTCCGCTGACGTGGAGGCCTGGATGGCCGGGATCTACCAGGACGTGGAAGCCCAGTCGGCAACAACGGACTGACTGCAGGAACTGACGAAGGAAGGCCCGTCGGATCTGAACTGCTCAGATCCGACGGGCCTTCGTGCGTCCTGTCTTTGGCGCTGAATCCTTGGTGGCTAGGACTTGCCCTCAGTGTTGTCCTGCGGCGCCTGCGGCTGGCTCTGCTGTTGCGCCACTTGCTGCTGCGGCTGCGGGCCGTTAACGCGGACGCCGTACTGGGGACGCCCGTCGGGAAGGTCCGGGTAGCGGACCGCCGCAGGCCTGGTCCCGGCAGGCATCTTCTGCCCTTCCTCCTGTGAAATGGCAGGCGCCTGGCCGGGCTCCTGGGTGGCGCCGGGGGCTTGCTGCTGCCCTGCTCCCGGAGCCTGACCATAAGGATCGTTCCAGCTGGCCGGACGCTGCGGAGCCTGCCCTTGGGGTGCGTTGTAGCGAGGTGCGCCGGAAGAAGCGTCCGACGGCGTCATGGGCAGTTGCTGCAGCAGCCGGCGCGCCTCACCTGAGGCTTCGACGGCGACCACGACGTCGTAGTTGGTGGCCACGACCTGGCTGGTGGACGTGAAGTCACGCTTCCCGCGCTGCATCGCATAAGTGACGATGCCGAACAGCATGAAGAACGCAGCACCCATCAGGACCGAGGCAACGATGGAGAAGTAACCGCCCGTCGGGGAGAAAAAGGAGAGCATGACGCCCACGAACAGGCCGAACCACATACCGCTCAGGGCACCGGACAACGCGACCCTGGGGTAGCTCAGCCTCCCGGTGACGCGTTCCACCATCTTCAGGTCGTTGCCCACGATGGATACAACCTGCACCGGAAACTGCTGGTCGGCGAGGTAGTCCACCGCCTTTTGGGCATCCAGATAGGAGTTATATGACCCGACGGTGTCCCCGGTGGGGACAGTGCGGGACTCTTCGGACCCCGGAACGCCCGACTTAGGAGCACCAAAAATATTTGACATACCCCCATTCTTGCCCATGATCATGTGTGGCGGCTGTAAATTCAGCTAAAAGAGAGCAGACTCGGTAGCCTGTACAAGTGAGCACCAATCATTCGCGGGTATTTGTCGCGCGCTTACTTGGACTGGACGTCTTCGACCCCTTGGGCGATCGTCTGGGCAGGTTGCGCGATGTCGTGGTGCTGTCCCGCGGCAGCCGCGGCGCCCCCCACGTGGTGGGCATCGTCGTCGAAGTTCCGGGAAAGAAACGGGTCTTTGTACCGATGACGCGCATCACCTCGATCGACCAGACCCAGATCATCTGCACGGGGCTGGTGAACCTGCGCCGCTTCGAGCAGCGCGGTGCAGAAACGCTCGTGGTGGCCGAAATGTTCGACCGCCGGGTAACCCTCGCTGACGGCAGCGGCGACGCCACCATCGAGGACATCGCAATGGACCGGCACCGCTCCGGCGACTGGTTCGTCAGCAAATTGTTTGTCCGTCGAGGTCATTCACTGTCCCCACTGAGCAGGCTCCGCCGCAATGAGACCATGATCATCGACTGGGCCGATGCTTTGCAGGTAGCCAAAACGGAGCCCCAGGCCGCAACCCAGTTCGTGGCTACACACGAAGACCTGAAGCCGGCCGACTTCGCCGAAGCACTCCAGGAGATGAGCGACAAGCGCCGCTTTGAAGTGGCAAGTGAACTCCAGGACGAACGGCTGGCGGACGTCCTGCAGGAGATGCCCGAGGGCGATCAGGTGGAAATCCTCTCCGCCCTCGATGTCGAGCGTGCTGCTGACGTTCTGGAGGAGATGGATCCCGACGACGCCGCGGACCTGCTCGCCGAACTGCCTTCAGCGCAGGCCGAGGAGCTGCTGCAGCTGATGGAGCCCGAGGGGGCAGAGGACGTCCGGCGCCTGCTGGAATACGACGAGGACACTGCAGGCGGGCTCATGACTCCCGTCCCGGTGATCCTTCCGCCGGAAGCGACTGTCGCAGAGGCGTTGGCCCATGTCCGCCGCGAGGAACTTTCTCCTGCTCTGGCATCGTCCATCTTTATCACCAGGCCTCCGCTGGAAACACCCACAGGCCGGTTCCTGGGTGTTGTGCACATTCAGCAGTTGCTGCGCTATCCTCCCCCGGAGCCCCTGGGCAATCTTGTGGACAAAAACCTTGAACCGTTGTCGGACCAGGCGCACATCAGTGAAGTTGCCCGCGCGCTTGCCACGTACAACCTGAACTCGCTTCCCGTGGTCAATGACGACGGCCGGCTCGTGGGGGCGGTGACTGTTGATGACGTGCTTGATCACCTGTTGCCTGATGACTGGCGTGCCCACGAGGATGACGTCCCGATAAGGAAACTTGGAGGCCGCATTGGCTGATCAGAACGCCCCCCGGAAGCTCAATGGCCGGCTGGTCGGCAGGCAAAGCGTCACAGGCGGCCTGGATACACCCCTAAGCGGGCGTCAGCGGATTCTCCCGAAGTTCTCGCCCAACCCGGACGCTTTTGGCCAGAGCACTGAGGGCTTTGCCCGCTTTATGGGTACTCCCCAGTTCCTTGTCTACATGACGGTGTTCGTTGTCGTCTGGCTCGTCTGGAACACCTGGGCCCCAGTGGAGTGGCAATTCGACTCCCGCGCCCTTGGCTATACCTTGCTGACCCTGATGCTGTCCCTGCAGGCCTCATATGCTGCTCCGCTACTGTTGCTGGCCCAGAACAGGCAGGACGACAGGGACCGCGTGTCCCTGCAGCAGGATCGCCAGCGTGCCGAGCGGAACCTGTCCGACACGGAGTACCTGACCCGGGAACTGGCATCGCTGCGAATTGCCTTGCGTGAAGTGGCTACCCGTGATTACGTTCGAGCCGAACTCCGCAGCCTGCTGGAGGACATGCTGGAAGCCCAGGAGGAACTCCGGAAGCACGATCCCTCGGGCGCCGGCAGCCACGAGTCGCCCAAGGAAAAGGTCCGCGAAAAACTGAAGGAACGCCGGGAGAAGCAACGCAATCCCCGGACCCAGCAGATCCCCAAGATCAAGCCGGAAACCTCCAGCAAGCCTGCGCATCTCAACCCGCCGGAAAGCCCCAACCACCCTGAAAGCTGAGTACCGCTCCATGAGTAGCTCATTGGCCCCGGCAGTTGACGCTGCTTTGGCCACAGTCATCGATCCCGAGCTGCGCCGACCCATTACGGAGTTGGGCATGGTGGGCGGAGTCGATATTTCAGAGGCTGGGTTGGTTCGCCTCACCGTGCTGCTGACCATCGCCGGATGCCCCCTCCGGGGAACCATCACCGCAGACGCCGAAGCTGCCCTCGCAGCGGTCCCGGGGGTGTCCGGCGTCGAAGTCGAGCTCAAGGTGATGACCCAGTCGCAGCGGGATGCCCTGAAGGAGAAGCTGCGCGGTCCAGGCGGCCAGCGCGGAATCCCCTTCAACCAGCCCGGCTCATTGACCAAGGTCTACGCGGTAGCCAGCGGCAAGGGCGGGGTGGGCAAGTCATCCGTAACGGTGAACCTCGCTTGCTCCCTCGCGGCCCAAGGCCTGCGCGTGGGCATCATCGACGCCGATGTTTACGGCTTCTCTGTCCCGGCGCTGATGGGCATCAAACAGGCACCCACCCGGGTGGACGATATGATCCTGCCGCCGGTGGCTTACGGGGTCAAAGTGATCTCCATCGGGATGTTCGTTTCCGGCAACCAGCCGGTGGCTTGGCGGGGGCCCATGCTGCACCGCGCACTCGAACAGTTCCTCACCGACGTCTACTTCGGCGACCTCGATGCACTCTTCCTCGATCTGCCTCCCGGAACCGGCGATATCGCCATCTCCGTTGCCCAACTGCTGCCCAAGGCCGAGATCCTGGTGGTGACCACTCCTCAGGTTGCCGCTGCTGACGTCGCTGAGCGAGCCGGGGCCATCGCAACCCAGACAGGACAGTCGGTGGCGGGCGTCGTGGAAAACATGTCGTATTTGGAGATGCCCGACGGCAGCCGGATGGACCTCTTCGGTACCGGAGGCGGTGCAGTGCTGGCCGAGCGTCTCTCTGCCACCGTCGGTACCGACGTCCCCTTGCTCGGACAGATTCCGCTGGACATTCTTCTGCGGGAAGGCGGAGACGCAGGTGTTCCGATCGTTCTCAACCGCCCCGAGACACCTGCCGCATCCGCCTTGAACAGCATCGCCGGCAAACTGGCGGCGAGACCACGAGGACTCACGGGTCTATCGCTGGGGCTACAGCCCCGCTGACCGGGTAAGTCAGGGTATCTGCCCCTAAGTGGCCTCAGAGTCGAAAGGCGCGGCTGCACCGTCAGCAAGACGTTCGACGACGCGTGCGGGGCGCGATTCCGAAGCAGTTGCAGCTGCAGCGGCGGCAACCGCTCCAGGAGCGCCTTCGCTGACCGCTTTGGTGTCATCCTCCAACAGCGCTTCTTTGATGATGCGGCGGGGATCGTACTGCCGGGGATCGTACTTCTTCCAGTCGACATCATCGATGTCGATCCCCACCTCGTCTTTAATCTGTTCCCGGGCGCCGGACGCCATCCGGCGGACTTCCTTCACCAGGTTCGCGAGTTTCTGGGTGTATTCGGGCAGGCGCTGGGGACCGATCACCATCACACCGATGATCAGCAGAAGTAAAAACTCCGGGCCATTGATTCCAAACACTTTAGGAAGATTACCCTCTCCGGGAGCCCGGTGACGATTCCTGCGAAAGGCAGAGAAGCATACAGGTGTGAATGTCCGTCATGAGGGGGTGATGCCGCCAAAGATGCGGCCTATCCCCCTTTGAAACCGGGCCATCAGATCCTCGTCCCCAGCACGCTCCTCCAAGGACCCGGGTCCGGCTGAAGAACCCGTCAAGGAGGCGCCCGGAGCAGACTGGGTCAGCGCGGCCAAAGCGGTCGCTGCCTGCTGCTGCGGCAGATCCGACACATAGGCGAAGGTGACGCCATTGACCTGGTAGATCGCTCGTTGCGGGTTACCCGAAAAGACCCAAAGGCTGCCAGCATCCAAACCGTCCCCGGTGGTCACCTGGGTAAAACCGTCCTCTGAAGCGGCATGCCCGGTCAGAGGGTTCACAGGCTCGCGTAGACCCGCGGGAAGCCCCGGAGACGCTCCGGCAGAAGAGGAGTGCTGCTCAATGATGGTCGCGTGATTCGTCCCATTCGAAAGGCGCAACTCCATCGCCGGTTCCCCCGCCATGACGTCGGCCTTGGCTGAAACCACGTGGAAACCCGCACGGGACAGTTCAGGGCAAATCCATCCTTGGCTCCGTAGCTCCTGCACGCTTCCTGCCGCCAAGGTGTTGCCCTTGTCTGTCAGGGAGCCAGCGGCTGCTGTTCCCGCCTGGGGAACCGGATCGCCTCCCACGATGAACGCGGCCACACCCATCAATCCGGCCACGGCCGCAGTGCAGGCCAGCAAGAGCTGAACCAGCTTCATTCTGGAGCGCATCCTGGAAACCGGTTCAGGGACAGCCATGGCAAGTTCCTGGGTCCTGGACAAAAGCCTGGCGACGAGATCATCGGGCGCGGCAGGCACAGCCGCGCTGTGCAGCCGCTCCAGGTACTGCCGTTCGCGATGCACGGCAGAGGAGCAATCAGGGCAGGCTTCCAAGGTTGCCCTGCAGGCACCGTGCTTCTTGCCGATGCCGGACTTTACGGACTGAACCAGCCGTAGAAACAGACCAGGATGACGTGACCGACCCATAAGGCCGATCAGAGGACGCCGGCGATGCGGGGCATGTTGAGACGAGGCTTCAAACTTTGGGCCGGACGCGGATCGCGGTGCGCCAGCTTCTCCCGCAGCATGGTGCGTCCTCGGTGAATCCGGGAGCGCACGGTGCCCAGTTTGACGCCGAGCGCCAAAGCCACCTCGTCATAGGAAAGGCCCTCAAGATCGCAGAGCACAACGGCCGCCCGGAAGTCGGGAGGCAACTCTTCCAGAGCCGCCTGGACATCGAGATCGAGGTTGTTGAGCTCAAAGCTCTGCTCCGGCCCGGGTTCACGGCCAGGCAAGCGGGACTCGGCGTCGTCGGCAAGGGCATCGAAACGGATCCGGTTCTTGCGCCTCGCCTGGTCGAGGAAAAGGTTGGTAGTGATGCGGTGCAGCCAGCCATCAAGGGTGCCCGGCTTGAAGTTTTCCAAGGAACGGAACACCCGCACGAACACTTCCTGGGTAAGGTCCTCGGCGTCGTACTTGTTGCCGGTCAGGCGAAACGCAAGGCGGTATACCTTGGCTGAGTGGTTGGTGACCACTTCTTCCCAAGTTGGCCTGACCCATACGGCGTCCGCCGGGGTTCCCGAATCTTCAACTGCAGGGACAGGTGCCACAACTGATGCTGACATCGTCCACTCCCCTCGTGGATGGGTACTAACGCCGATTGGTGCTCTGACACCAATGATTCGGTGCCGCCCATCTGTTGGATGACCGGATAATTATCATGTCAAATTTGGCTGGGAGTTTCCTGAAATCCAAAGCACTTCAGCCCAAGGCGCAATTGCGATGAGAGCACTCTTCGCCAAGAGCGCCGTTTCCGCCCACCCGAACCGGTAGACAACGTAGTCTCCAGGCTGCAACGCCGTCACCTTCCCGGTCAACAGCGTCAGACACAGTACTCTGTTACAAACGCCCCCTGCCGCCCAGAAAGCGAATCCTCCATGAGCGCCGATAAGTCCACGAGCTGGTCCTATGCAGAAGATCTGCCTGCTGAGGATGAGGTGCTGCTGCACGCTCGTGAACGTTCCTTCGAACTTGGTGTAACGCCGATCGGTCCCGGTGTCGGTGCCGCCCTCACCGTGCTTGCAGCGGCGTCAAAGGCACAAACTGCTGTCGAGATAGGCACGGGAGCCGGCGTCTCCGGTGTCTGCATACTCAGAGGGTTGGGACCGCAATCGGTGCTGACAACCATCGACGTGGATGTGGAACACCTCAAGGCAGCACGCGAAGCCTTCCAGGAAGCCGGCAGCCCGGCCAACCGCACGCGCACGATCTCCGGCCGCGCAGCCGACGTCCTCCCGCGTCTGACGGATGCTGCCTACGACCTTGTGTTTGTGGATGCGGACAAGCAAGGGCTTCCCGGCTACGTCGAACAGGCGATCCGCCTGCTCAAGTCCCGTGGCCTCCTTATCGTGAACGACGCACTCGATAAGGACAGGGTCTCCAACCCCGCAGCCCGGGACGCCAGCACCGTGGTCCTGCGCCAGGTAGGCAAGGCAATCCGCGACGACGAACGTCTGGTGTCGGCAATGTTGCCCACTGGCGATGGATTGCTCGTAGCCGTCAAGAAATAGCGCGGGGTCCGTCGAGCAACTCTAGGGCCGGGAATTAAAAAGGACAGGGCCGCCAGCCACTTGGCTACCGGCCCCGCCCCGGAGAATCTATTCGGTAACGCCCACCAGGCATTCCTTCAGGTTCGCCGCCTCTGCAGCGTTGAGCTCAACTACAAGCCGTCCTCCGCCTTCGAGCGGCACACGCATGATGAGGCTGCGGCCTTCTTTGGTTACTTCCATCGGGCCGTCGCCGGTGCGTGGTTTCATAGCCGCCATGAGGAATATCCCCTCCAGTAGTCCCAGGACATACCAGCCCGGACGGGCTGTGTCCGCATGGTCAAACAAGCCGCTATGACGGCCGCTACCGCAGCCGCCATGGCTGAACACTGTCGAATGCCATTTGTCCTTGCTTACCTCTATTATCCCGTAATTGACCGCGCACAGCTAATTGATGGACTTTCGACACGCAGTCCAAAACACGCCGGGGAAGAGCCGCGAATCAGGGCTCAGGGCGGGTAATCTCCGCCTCCTGGCAACTGTGCCCAGGCCCAGAGCCACACTATCCAGACGATTTGCAGGAGGACGAACATGATCGCAACAACAGTCCGGTAGGCGCCTGATCTCGAAACCAGCGCGGCGCTGAGTGCCAGTGGAAACAGAGGGAGGAGCATCCTGAAGGTACTGGTCTGGGGATGCAGGAACACCAGCAGGTACCCCATGTAACAGACACACCAGAGGCGCAGCTCGACACCGAGTGCACGCACAGGCCGAGTCACCATCACAAGGCCGAAAATTGCAACGAACACGAAGGGGGCCAGAATCCCCAGGACCGGCCCGAACAGCAGTGTGCCTGTGTCGAACCACGGCATGAAGGGTACGAGGTCATGCCCGCGCCAGACTGTCTCGGTCTTGGTATACGCCCGGATGTCACCAGTCACCAGCCAGGCGATTCCGGGCCACATCAGGGCCCCGAGGCAACTGACCACGGTAAGACCCGCCAGGCTCCACAATTCAGCGACGCTGTGACTACTGCCCCCTCTCCGCTCTGCAGGCCGGAAATGCTGCCAGAGGTGGTAGCAAAGGATGAGCCCAGCCGTCGCCGCGAACGGCACTCCCGTGGGCCGGGAGAGGCACATCAGCAGGACAACGGGCATCGCCCACAGGTACTGGCGCCGGACCAGGAGCAGCAAGGCTGAAGCCAGCAACAGCAGGTTTAGGGACTCCGCATAGGGAATCTGGAGCACAGGAGCCACGGGAAACGTGGAAAAGAACACGATCCCCCACAGGGCAGCAACATGGGAGGCCTTGTGGCGGAAGAGCCGATACGTCACCAAGGCAGCGCCAAGCCCTGCGGTCATTGCGATTGCAGTCAGCGATGCCGCCGGTGGAAGCCCGGTAAGCCCTGAGACCGCCCGGCCAAGCACCGGGAAGAGGGCATAAAAGGCCCAGGCGTTTTCCTGGACGTTACCCGAATCATCCAGGGGAAGTTCGGAGGGATAGCCGTTGGTGGCAATCTCGCCGTACCAGCGGGCATCCCAGATATTGATGAAGTTCCAGTAATCCGGCTTGGCCGGAAACCAAGGATTAGTGCCTTGGTGCAGGGCGGCTGCCATGAAAATGCAAGCACTGATCAGCCTGGCCCCAAGGTACACGGCGCCCACTTGCAGCCACCACGGCCATCGGCCGGCCGCGGCAAGGGCATCAGCCATGATCCTGTCCAGACGCCTCCCGGAGCGCGGGCGAGTAAAGCTCCAGTTCCTGCCAGGAGCCGTTTCCTGTCCGCTCAAGAGCCTTCCTCCTGCACCGTTCGCATGCCGGAGCCGGGGGAAGCAGCGGAGCCGGGGGAAGCAGCGGAGCCGGGGGAAGCAGCGGAGCCGGTGGAAACAACGGCTGCGCGGAGCCTGGCGATTTCGGCATCCTTCTCCGCGAGCTTGTCACGGAGTTCATCCAGCACCTGGTCCACCTGGTCCATCCGGTATCCCCGCAGGCCAAGGGCAAAACGGAGGTGGTCGACGTCGGACGGTTTCGGATCCGCTGGCAGCAAAACCGGGGGGAGCGATGCCACCGGCTCATCAAAGCCCTCCTCAAGCACGCCGTTGACGGCGCTCCTGCTGCGGAACTTGGTGCCGACGCCTGTGCCGAAGAAAACTGTGACGCCGAGCAGTGCGACGGCGAGAAAAACCAGGAAGAAACTCACAGCACCCATCGTGCCAGATATCGGGCGCCCGCCTAAGTCTCTCCCGGCTGCACAGAATTGCGTTTACCCTGACAACGCCGAGCGAGGCGGTTCAGGAACTACTGCTATTCAGGCCGCTGCTCTCCGTTGGGCCGGCCGTTCGCACGGCCGCTACCTGAAGCGCCCGGCACGGAACCGTTCAGAACCAGGTCAACGGCATCACTGGGGTCGTCAACCACCTGGATGAGGTCCAGGTCCTTCTCCGACACCATGCCTTCCTCGACCAGCGTCCCGCGGATCCAATCGATCATCGGTCCCCAGAAGGCCGTTCCCAGCAGGACGATCGGAAAGGACGTGACCTTCCGGGTCTGGACCAGCACCATGGCTTCGAAGAGTTCATCAAGGGTGCCGAGGCCACCTGGGAGCACAATGAATCCCTGGGCGTACTTAACGAACATCGTCTTGCGGGCGAAGAAGTAACGGAAATTGATCCCCAGGTCCACCCACTGGTTAAGACCCTGCTCGAAAGGCAGCTCGATCCCCAAGCCGACAGAAAGCCCGTTGCCTTGCACTGCTCCCTTGTTGGCCGCCTCCATGGACCCTGGTCCGCCACCGGTGATGACGGCAATGCCGGCTTCTGCCAGCTTCCTTCCGACGTCGACACCCAGGTCGTAGTAGGACGTACCGGGTTTTGTTCGTGCCGAGCCGAATACGCTGACTGCCGGACCGATGTCCGCAAGCGCGCCGAAGCCCTCCACAAATTCACTTTGGATTCTCAGAACCCGCCATGGATCAGTGTGAATGAACTGGCCCGCACCTTTGGTATCCAGCAAATGCTGGTCGGACATCTCGACGGCGGCCTGCTTGCGCCGCAACTCCAGAGGACCTTTATGCCGTGTCGCCACATGGTTGTTTGCGCCCTGCTCGGGGGCTGGGAAAGACTCTCCGGTGATGTCCGGGACTGGCTGCGGCTGCGGATCGGTACTCATCCACCAAGGCTAGCGCGGATCGGAGTGTCCACCGCTTATCCATTCCCTATTCGCGCTTACCTTCCCGCGCCCGGACTCCGCAGGTATCTCTTGAATTACGATCTGCAGGAAGTGGGAGTGATTCGGGTCATAAATGTTCAATGTTCGCTAGATTCATTCCTATGACTACTCAAGTGCCCGGCGATGCCCTCGTCTCCCTTAATGCTGTCAACAAGCACTACGGCCAGTTGCACGTCCTCAAGGACATCAACATGAACGTCCGCAAGGGCGAAGTAGTCGTAGTCATCGGGCCCTCAGGCTCCGGCAAGTCCACTTTGTGCAGGGCCATTAACCGCCTTGAAACTATTGATACCGGCGAGATCTCCATCGATGGGAAAAAGCTCCCGGAAGAAGGCAAGGAACTCGCGCGCCTTCGTGCCGACGTCGGTATGGTCTTCCAGTCGTTCAACCTTTTTGCCCATAAGACCATCCTGGAAAACGTGACCCTCGGTCCCATCAAGGTCAAAGGGCTCTCCAAGGCTGAGGCAGACAAGGAAGCCATGGCGCTGTTGGACAGGGTCGGCGTCGGTCATCAGGCACCGAAACTGCCGGCCCAGCTCTCCGGTGGCCAGCAGCAACGTGTGGCCATCGCACGCGCTCTGGCCATGAAGCCGAAAGTCATGCTTTTTGACGAGCCCACCTCTGCCCTTGACCCGGAAATGATCAATGAGGTCCTGGACGTCATGATCCAACTGGCCAAGGAGGGCATGACCATGGTCGTGGTGACTCACGAAATGGGATTCGCCCGCAAGGCTGCAGACCGGGTCGTCTTCATGGCCGATGGCCAGATTGTTGAAGACGCAACCCCTGAAGAATTTTTCACGAACCCCCAGAGCAACCGGGCCAAGGACTTCCTGTCCAAGCTCCTGACTCACTGACACCCACTGAATTCGCACCCTGGCCGTTAGCTTCGGCCGCCCAATGAAAGGAATGTCATGAAGGCATTTATGACCCGTCGGAAGTCCTTGCTGGTTGCAGCTTCCGCAGCCCTGGCCTTGAGCCTGAGCGCGTGCGGCGGCGGCACTGCCACCACCAACCCGACAGTGGCAGAGAAGCCGACCTTCGCGGCCGGCTCCACCATGGAGAAGCTCTCTTCAGCCGGAGCCATCAAGATCGGTACCAAGTTTGACCAGCCGCTGTTCGGCCAGAAGGGCCTGGACGGCAAGCCGGTCGGGTTCGATGTCGAGATCGGTAAGCTGATCGCGGCCAAGCTGGGCATCGCCGCTGACAAGATCGAGTGGGTCGAAACGGTCTCCGCTAACCGCGAGCCGTTCATCGAGCAGAGCCGCGTGGACATTGTAGTTGCCACCTACACCATCAATGACAAGCGCAAGCAGGTTGTCAGCTTTGCAGGCCCGTACTACGAGGCCGGCCAGGCGCTGATGGTCAACAAGGACAACACGTCCATCACCAAGCCGGAAGATGTCAAGGGCAAGAAGGTTTGTTCGGTGACCGGCTCGACTCCTGCCGCCACCATCGTGGAGAAGTACGGAGCAGAGCTGGTGCCGGCCGCTACGTACTCCGCTTGCCTGGAGCCTCTGCGCAACAAGCAGGTTGAAGCGATCACCACTGACAACGTCATCCTCGCCGGTTTCGTCAACAAGGAACCGGACGCCTTCAAGCTCGCTTCAGACGAAACCTTCACCAAGGAGCCTTACGGCATCGGCCTGAAGAAGGACGACACGGTGTTCCGAAACTGGATCAACGACCAGCTGGAAGCGTTCGCCTCTGACGGATCCTACAAGAAGGCCTGGGAAGGTACTGCGGGCTCAGTCATCAAGACTGCCCCTGAACTTCCTGAGCTGAACCGCTACTAAGCACTAACCGGCGGTTATCGGGGCCTCCATCCGGGTCCCGATAACCGCCGTTCGCACGATTCGTTCCATTTACCCCGACGCAGCTGAAGGATCCCATGGACGTCATTATCGAAAACCTACCGCTGTACTGGGAAGGTTTTCTTAGAACCCTCTTTCTGTCCGTAGTCTCCGGAGTGATCGCCTTGGCGGTGGGCACGCTCCTCGCCGCGGCCAGGGTCTCCCCCATCGCAGCCCTCCGCGGATTCAGCATGGCCTATGTTGAGGTCGTTCGAAACACTCCGCTCACTATCGCATTTTTCTTCTCGGCCATTGTGCTCCCCCGGCTTGGCGTCACCTTTCAGCAGTTTGAAGTGGCCGCCATTATCGCCCTCAGTGCCTACACAGCCGCTTTCGTTGCCGAAGCCGTGCGCTCTGGCGTGAACAGTGTTCCGCTTGGTCAGGCTGAGGCTGCCCGCAGCATCGGCATGAAGTTCTCGCAGGTACTCTCGTTGATCGTCCTCCCCCAGGCGGTTCGCTCCGTGGTGCCGCCGCTCATCAACATCATGATCGCCCTTGTCAAGAACTCCTCTGTTGCCGGCGCCTTCTTTGTCCTCGAACTTTTCGGCTACGGGCGTCAGCTCGCCAACGCCAATGGTGACCAGGTCTTGATGGTGTTGATCGGCGTGGCCTTCTTCTATCTGCTTATTACCGTTCCGTTGGGCATAGTGGCCAGCACCGTCGAACGAAAGGTGGCGATCGCACGATGACTTCTGTTCTCTACGATGTCCCCGGACCAAAAGCCCGCCGCATTTCGCTCCTTGGTTCGGTGGTCGGAATTGTCCTTATTGCCGGGTTATTGGGCTTCGCCATCTATACCCTTGCGCAGCAGGGCATCTTCGAAGGTCAACGCTGGGCAGTGTTCGGTCTACCCGATGTCTGGGCCCTGATTGGTAACGGCATAGTTGCTACTCTGAGCGCTGCGGCAGTTGCCGCCGTCATTGCGTTCCCTTTGGGCCTGCTGCTGTGCCTCCTCCGCATTTCGGAGGTGGCCTGGATCAGAGTCCCGACCCGCGTCGTGCTGGAGTTTCTGCGCGGTATGCCCGTCGTCTTGATGATGTTTTTTGTGCTGCTCGTCTTCGCTACAAATCCTTTCGTCGCGGTGGTCACGGGTCTGGTGCTTTACAACTCAGCGGTCTTTGCTGAAATCATCCGCGCCGGCATCCAGTCGCTGCCCAAGGGTCAGCGCGAGGCTGGACTCACAGTAGGACTGACGAGTTTCCAGTCGCGACTCATCATTGAGCTCCCGCAAGCGATCCGACGAATGATGCCTTCTCTTGTGGCGCAGCTGGTGGTTCTGCTTAAGGACACCTCGCTCGGCTACATCGTGTCCTACGAGGAATTGCTGAGGAAGGTACAGCTGATGGCTGACGTCCTGGGCTTCCAGTTCCTGTTCCCGGTGTTCTTCGTGGCTGCCGCGATCTACATTGCCATTAACTTCTCAGTGTCTCGGCTCGCTATCGGGATCGAGCGTCGTGGCTCCAAAAAGGCCGCCGGTGGCGTCGCGAAGGCTGAGCCGGCAATAGTCGAAGCCTCTGCAAAGTAACAACGGTCCGAACACCAAGGATTCAGGGCGTTCAAAAGGAAGGGGATGGACCGCATGAATGCGGTTCATCCCCTTCCTTTTGTCATAAGCCGATCCCGGGCTGAAGCAGTCTTGCCAGCCGTCAGGCCAGCCAGATCTTGAGCGCGCGAAGGCATTCGCGGATGGCCTCCGCCTGAACGTGCTCGTTATTCTTGTGCGCCAGCAGTGCGTCTCCGGGACCAAAGTTCACCGCCGGTATCCCCAGTGCACTAAAGCGGGCGACGTCGGTCCACCCATACTTTGGCTTGGGTTCAGCCCCCACGGCAGCCACGAAGGACGCGGCAGCGGGGTGCGTTAGGCCCGGGCGGGCGCCGGGGGCCCCGTCCGTGCGGACCACACTGAAGCCGGACAACAGCTCCCGTACGTGTGCCTCTGCCTGGTCAAGGGATTTGTCGGGCGCGAACCGATAGTTGATTTCCACCACACAACGATCGGGAATGACATTGCCAGCGGTGCCGCCATGGATCCGCACTGCGTTAAGGCTTTCCCTGTAGTCCAAGGCATCCACCGTAACCGTTGCCGGCTCATACGCCGCGAGCCTCTCCAGAATGGGTGCGGCAGCATGGATTGCGTTAGTACCCATCCAGGCACGCGCGGAGTGGGCTGCCTCGCCTATGGTGGTCACCTCGAAACGGGACGTCCCGTTGCAGCCGCCCTCCACGGTTCCATCAGTTGGTTCCAGGAGGATCGCAAAATCCCCGTCGAGAAGATCGCCATGGTTCCTGACCAGTCTTCCAAGGCCGCTCTTAGCCTCTTCCACTTCTTCATGGTCGTAAAAAACGAACGTCACGTCCTTGTTGGGCTCCGCGCCGTCGTCGAACATTGACGCTGCGAGAGCGAGCTGCACGGCAACCCCGCCCTTCATGTCAGTGGTCCCTCGCCCGTAGAGGATGCCGTGGCCCGGTGACCCGGATACCCACGTGGACGGAACAGTACCCAAAGATCCCTCGGTGATGGGGAGCGGAACAGTGTCCAGGTGACCTGCGAGGATAACGCGCTCAGAACGGCCCAGCTCGGTTCGGGCGATGATCGCATCTCCGTCACGGACCAGCCGCAGTTGGGGAACCTTCTGCAGCGCGGCCTCAACTGCGTCAGCCAAAACCGTCTCATTGCCGGAGACGCTGTTGATGTCGATCAGGGCCGCTGTGAGGAGCGCAACATCCTGGCGCAGGTTCAACGGAGCAGGCAAGGACACTGGAGTGGTTTGAGCAGTCACGGTGACAGTCTAGTTCGAGTCCGGCGCCCAGCTCTCGATACACTGGGGCCATGACTGAAACCGTTGCTGATTCCGCTGCGCCCTCTGCCACCCGTTCCGCCCATGGCTATGGAGTGGCCACCATCTTCACACGCAACGGTGATTCCACTGTGCTGGACGTCTGGTTCCCCGCTCCTGCCTTGGGAGTTGCAGCCGAGCATCTCCGCGATGTGGCCAATGCAGATGGTGTCTTGGCGGAAATCGCTGCCAGCGGAACCGACCCGGACCGCGGAACCGAACAGAAGGTTGTCTTCGTCCAGATTGACCTTGACGAATCTCCTGCCGACACCGCAGACGCGTATCTGCGGCTGCACCTGCTGTCACACCGCCTGGTGCAACCGAACACGATCAACCTCGACGGCGTCTTTGGCAAGCTGCCGAATGTCGTATGGACCAACTTCGGACCTGCAGCAGTGGATGGATTTGAGCTCACGCGGGCCAAACTCCGCCGGCGTGGAGCCGTGACAGTCTACGGCGTGGACAAGTTCCCGCGGATGGTGGACTACGTTGTGCCCAGTGGGGTGCGCATAGCCGACGCCGACCGGGTGCGCCTCGGCGCCCACCTCGCGGAAGGCACCACTGTTATGCATGAGGGTTTCGTGAACTTTAATGCCGGCACCCTGGGAACCTCAATGGTCGAGGGCCGCATATCAGCCGGAGTGGTCGCAGGAGACGGTACCGATGTTGGCGGCGGCGCGTCCATCATGGGCACCCTTTCGGGCGGCGGCAAGGAAAAGATCGCCTTGGGTGAGCGGGTCCTCCTGGGTGCAAATTCCGGCGTTGGGATCAGCATCGGCAGCGACTCGGTGGTCGAAGCCGGCCTCTATGTCACCGCGGGAACCCGTGTACTTGTAGTTGGCCCCAAGGACCCCGACGGCGAGGACACCAGCAAGGTTGTCAAAGCAGTGGAACTTTCCGGAGTCCCCAACCTTCTGTTCCGCCGGAACTCTTCCACAGGCGCCGTGGAGGTGCTCCCGCGCAAGGGACAAACTGTAGAGCTTAACGAGGCTCTACACGCCAACTGAGGCGGCAGCCTCAGGACGCCATCAACTCACCGCACATCACCGGACCGGCCCCAAGGGCCTGAGGGAGCATCTCCGTGGCACACAGACGTGGCCGTCGCCGCGCATTAGTGCTGGTGCTGGCAATGGCCCTTGTGGTTGGCGGCATCTACATCGCAGTGTCCATTGTGCAGCGGTCAGAAAATGTGATCGTTGAGCGCTGCACTGCCACTGCAGGTTCCCAGCGCACCGAACTGGCAACGGACCAGGCAGCGAACGCGGCGTTGATTTCCGGGGAGGCTGTCAGGCGCGGCCTTCCCCCACGTGCAGCAACGATTGCCCTGGCTACGGCAATGCAGGAATCCAAGCTGCGCAACATCAGGTATGGAGACGAGGCAGGGCCGGACTCCCGAGGGCTTTTCCAGCAACGGCCCTCCCAAGGTTGGGGAACTGAAGAGCAAGTCATGGACCCGCACTACGCCAGTGGCGCGTTCTACGCCGCCCTGGTCAAGGTCCCGGACTATGAGGGGTTGGAAATAACTGCTGCCGCCCAGCAGGTCCAGCGCTCAGCCTTCCCGCGGGCCTATGCCCAACATGAGGGCATGGCGAGGGCCTTTGCTTCTGCTTTGACGGGGCAGTCCACAGCTGCCCTGGACTGCACCCTGCGCGCACCGGAAGAAGCAGGTGACCCCCAGGCTGTGCTGGACGAGCTGACGTCCACGTTCGGCGACGTTCCAGCGTCCTTCGAGGGTTCCGTCCTTGTGGTCCAGTCCAGTGACAGCCAGGCGTGGGCCATCGCCCAGTGGGCTGTGGCCAACGCCAAGCTGAGATCCCTGACGGCAGTCGATGTCGGCGGTTACAGCTGGCTGAGGGAATCACGGAATGGCTGGCAGCCAAGCGGCGCACCAAACGGTCAGGTTTCCATCACCGTTGCTCCCCGGGATTCCCCGTAGCCACCCGGCAGTAACCAGTCCAGCCGTAGTCAGGCGAGCATCTCCACCACGGGCTGGACATAGCTTCTGAACGTTTCCGGGTGCGACAAGAGGTCCTGGCTCATCACTATTTTGTCGGGCTCCAGGTACCACGCCCGTGGCTCGTCAAGGGGCAGTTCAATAATGGTCAGGTTGAAATCCCTTGACTCCCTGCCAACCTCCATGAGCCTGTCCTCCACGATGTCGCCGATAAGCTGGCAGGCGCCACCCGCCTCCCGTTCGGCTTCCAGGGTGGCGTAGTCGCTCCTGCGTTCACGCGCCCAGCTGAGCGCACCGCCAAAATGTGCCTGCAGCACACGCTGGAGGGCAGGTGAGTTGGCGAACGCCTCGAAGGAAGGAGGAGTCAGGTCCGGCGTCATCTGCGGGTGCGATCTCAGCAGCTTCTCCCACCAGGCCTCCCACTCGGTCTTGAGCGCGCTGATCCCACCGACATCGGCAGTGAGGTGGTTGTGGTTGGCCCGGTGAACCTTTGGGGCTGCATGCGAAAGGGCAGGCCGACCGGCACCATCAAGCCCTGCGGCGTCCCGTACATAGAGGGCAATGAGCATGGGACCTGAGGTGTCCATGGTGATCCCCCAGGCGGAACCGCCTGTCTGGTGCATCCGAATGGCCTCCCTTGATGTTGGATCTCCCCCGTCCCAGTGTATTCCCGATACAGGGCGGCGTTAATGGTCTTTGGCGGGAGGGCCAAGGGTCCGCAGATGGGACTCGAGGACGTCGTGGCACATCTGGGCTGTCATCCACTCCGGCTGGAGCAGCGCGTGCATGCTCAGGCCCTCAAGCACGGCAAGCAAGCGCTCAGCCTCCGTAACGAGGGCCTGCCTATCGACAGTGTGGCCCCCTGGGTCGCTGTCAGTGGCGTCCTCGAACATGTCCGACGCTGGTGCGGTCAGCTGCATGACCAACTGGCCCATAGCGGCAGCAACGGCACGGTGACTCCGGTCAGCTTCTGGCAACAGGAAGGGCCTGATGCGGGCCGCGTTCTTGAAAGCGAGCCAGACACAGCTATCCACAGCGCGCTCCTCATCGAGAGGCAGGATTTGGCCCAACAGGGTTAACACGGCCTCCCGGTGCTCGCTGGTAGCAGGGGTGCATGCTGCGACGGCCTGTGCTGCTTCACCCAGTCGCCGCGTTATGCGGTCCACGACCACTCCAAACGAATGCACCAGCAGCTCTTCACTGCTGGAAAAATAGTGGCGGACTGAACCCACTGCCAGGCCGGCTTCGTCCGCCACTTCCCTCAGCGATGCGCGCTCAAGGCCGTCACTCGCGATAATCCTGAATACTGCTTCCACCACATCTTGCCGGCGCTGGTCGGCATCTACGTATTTGGGCACCAGTCCTATCTAGCACACATGTGCGGGCAACCGTCGGTGGCACACCGGCTGCCCGTCCTAGCGGCGGTTGCTCCGTAACTGCCGTTATGAGCGTCGAAAAGGGCATCAGGGCCCACGCCGGCAGGGTTGCCTGGCCGAGCTTGCGAGGCGAGGGGGGGCCGGTGGGGATCTCGATGACAAAAGTACGACGCCGGCCGCCCACCTGGGAAGGTGAGCGGCC